>NZ_JBWKVV010000001.1:0-1565007 GCF_059421875.1 Sphingomonas sp. GW821-FHT02B09 | reverse complement strand
AGAGAGAAAAGAGAAGGAGAGAGGAGGAAGAGGAAGAGGGGGAGAAGAGAAAGAAGCGGGACCCCGGCTCGAGGCCGGGGTGACGGGGATATTGCGACGGCGCGGTCACAGTCCGAGATACCCGCGCAGGTGGTGGACGCCGCCGAGGAAGGCGGCGGTGGCGTCGACCGCGACGGTGACGCCGCCGCGCGCCTCGATCGCGACCTTGTAGAGGTCGGCGAGGGCGCCCTCGGCGAGCAGATGCACGGTGCGGCCGTCGATCGCGCGCGCGCCGACGTCCGACCCGATCAGCACGCCGCTGGCATAAGCGGCGGCTTCGTCGGGCGCGCGGTGGCCGAGCAGGACGCTGGCGCGCACCTCGAACAAGGCGGTGCCGAGGTCGGTCGCGCCGGCGCCGCGCGCGATGCCGGCGCGGAAGGCGGGGCCGTCGGTGACGACGCCGTCGAGCATGCCGGCGAGAATGCCATGGCCCTTGAGCAGCGCGAACAGCTCACCGGTCATCACCGTTGCGACGTCGACGATCCGCGCGGCTTCGGTGACGATCCATTTGTTGTGCGTGCCGGGCTGACAGAACACGGCATCGGCGGGGGCGAGGCCGGCGGCGATCGCACCGAGCACCTGCAATTCCTCGCCGCGCATCACGTCGGCGCGGGTGTCGGTGAGCAAAGAGACGCCGGGGACGATGGTCAGCCCGGCCGCATCGATGCGCAGCGCCGCGCCGGCGAGCGCAGGGAGATCGGCCGGGGCGGGGACGTAGGGCGCTTCGTGCCAGCCGCGGGTCGAGCCGATCATCCCCGCGGCGATCACCGGCAGGTCGCCGAGCCGCTCGCGCAGCGCGGCGAGTGCGGGGGGATAGTCCGCCGCCGCCATCGCCAGCACGCCGCGATCGTCGCGCAGATGATCGCCGATGCTGCCGTCCGCCGCGATCCGATAGGCGCGGCGGTTGGTCGTCCCCCAGTCGACGGCGATGATCGCGCCGTCGCGGGGCGGTGTTCCGCTGGTCACGGGTGGGACGTCCTCAGGCTACGGTCTGGTCGCCGAGGTCGGCCGTCGGCTTCGATCCCCACAAGGCGTAGGCGAGCACGATGATCTCGCACGCCATGGTCAGGAAGAACGAATTCTGCAGGCCGTAGCGGTCGGCGAGCCAGCCCTGCACGACGACGAGCGCGCCGCCGGCGATCGCCATGATCATCAGCCCCGAGCCTTCTTCGGTGAGCGGGCCAAGGCCGCGGATCGCCAGCGTGAAGATCGTCGGGAACATGATCGAATGGAACAGGCCGACCGCGATCAGCGACCACATCGCCACCGGCCCGGTGGTGAAGGTGGCGATGGCGACGACGATCAGCGCGCCGAAGGCGAAGACGCTGAGCACGCGTTCCGGCGCGATCTTCTGCATGATGAAGCTGCCGGCGAAGCGGCCGACCATCATCCCGCCCCACAGCAGCGACAGATAACGCGACGCCTGTTCGTGCGTCGTCGCGGCGATCTGCGGCTGCGAGACGAAATTGACGAACAGGTTGGCGACGCCGATCTCGGCGAGGAGATAGGCGATCATCGTCGGGATGCCGAGCACCAGGTTGCGATGCTTCCACAGCGAATGCTGGTGGCGGTCGGCCTTGGCGGCGCGCTGCGTCGCGCCGCCCAGCGCGGGCAGCGGGAAGCGGGCGATGACCACCGCGAGCACGACCAGCACGATCGCGACGAGGACGTAGGGCAGGATGACCGACTGGGCGTCGGCATAACGCTGCGCCTGGCTGATCGTCGCGCCGGCCTCGGCGGTGCCGCTGCGGCTGCGGCCGAGGATCAGATAGCCGGCGAACAGTGGCGCGAGCGTCGTGCCGAGCGAATTGAACGCCTGTACCAGATTGAGACGCGACGAGCCCGTCTCGGGCGGCCCGATGACGGTGACGTACGGATTCGCCGCGACCTGCAGCAGCGTGATGCCGCTGGCGATGACGAACAGCATGACGAGCGTCACGCCATAGGAGGGCAGGCTGGCGGCGAGCGTCATGCCGAGCGCGCCGGCGGCCATGATCAGCAGGCCGATGACGATCGCGCGCTGATAGCCGACCCGCTCGATCAGCTTGGCCGACGGAATCGAGGCGAAGAAGTATGCGATGAACCAGACCGATTCGATCAGCGTCGTCTGCGTGTAATCCAGCTCGAACACCGAGCGCAGATGCGGCAGCAGCACGCCGTTGATGACGGTGATGAAGCCCCACATGAAGAAGAGGCTCGCCAACAGGCTCAACGCCTTACGGTATGATCCGCCCCCGCCTGAAGCGGCGGGTGCCGCGCCGTTCGTCGTTACCCCAATCGGTCCTGCCATAATCTCGTCCTCTCCGCCTGTCGCGCTGCTCGGCTGCCTTGCGCGCCGGGTATTTGTCAGACTATATAGCCCCGACACGCCGGGTCAATGCCGGGGATGCATCCAAGGAGGGGGCAATGAAGCTTCGAAAGGCACTCATCATCGCAGGCGTCGGGTTCATGGCGATGATCGCCGCGCAGGCGGACGCCGCGACCGCGCGACGCGACTCGGCCGGCACGCTCGCCGACGGCACCGCGGTGGAGGCGGTGACGCTGTCGGCGGCGAACGGCGTCTCGGCGCGGGTGCTGACCTATGGCGCGACGTTGCAGGCCTTCTCCGGCCCGGACCGCAACGGCAAGGTCGCCGACGTACTGCTCGGCTATGACGACGCCAAGGATTATGCCGAACATCCCAATTATTTCGGCGTGACGGTCGGCCGCTTCGCCAATCGCATCGGCGGCGGCAAGTTCACGCTGGACGGCAAGAGCTACCAGCTGCCGCTCAACGACAAGGTCAATTCGCTGCACGGCGGCAAGGTCGGCTTTGACAAGCAGCCGTGGCGCATCGTCGCGGTCAAGGACGGCTCGGTGACGATGGCGCTGACCAGCCCCGACGGCGACCAGGGCTATCCCGGCAAGCTCGACGTGACGATCACCTACACGCTGAGCGACGACGGTGCGCTGACGATCGCCTTCGGCGCGAAGACCGACAAGCCGACGGTGGTCAACATGACCAACCACGCGATCTTCAACCTCGCCGGCGAGGGATCGCCGATGGGGGCGCTCGGCCACAAGCTGACGATTCCGGCGAAGGCGATCACCCCCGTCGACGCCAATCTGGTGCCGACCGGCGAGCTGCGCCCGGTCGCGGGCACGGTGTTCGACTTCCGCAACGGCCGCATCCTCGCCGACGGCGTGCGCGACGGCCGCGATCCGCAGATCGTCATGGGCCACGGCTACGATCACAATTTCGCGCTCGACAAGGGCGTGACGGCGACGCCTGGCCTCGCCGCGCGGCTGGAAGACCCCGCCTCTGGGCGCGTGCTCGAAGTGTCGAGCACCGAACCGGGCGTGCAGATGTACACCGGCAACTTCCTCGACGGCAGCTATATCGGCAAGAGCCGCCACGTCTATCGCATGGGCGACGGCGTCGCGCTGGAGCCGCAGAAGTTTCCCGATGCGCCCAACAAACCCAATTTCGCCTCGGCCCGGGTCGATCCCGGCAAGCCGTATCGTCACGTCATGATCTACAAACTCTCGGTGGCCAAATAAGATGACGCAATTGCGCAGCCGCGCCTGGTTCAACAATCCGGCGAATATCGACATGACCGCGCTCTATCTGGAGCGCTATCTCAACTTCGGCCTGAGCCTCGAGGAACTGCAATCGGGCAAGCCGATCATCGGCATCGCGCAGACCGGCAGCGACCTGTCGCCCTGCAACCGCCATCACCTGGTGCTCGCCGAGCGCGTGCGCGAGGGCGTGCGCGAGATGGGCGGCATCGTCCTCGAATTCCCCGTCCATCCGATCCAGGAGACGGGCAAGCGGCCGACCGCGGGGCTTGACCGCAACCTCGCCTATCTCGGCCTCGTCGAGACGCTGTACGGCTATCCGCTCGACGGCGTCGTGCTGACGATCGGCTGCGACAAGACGACGCCGGCCTGCCTGATGGCGGCGGCGACGGTCAACATCCCGGCGATCGCGCTGTCGGTGGGGCCGATGCTCAACGGCTGGCACAAGGGCGAGCGCACCGGCTCGGGCACGATCGTGTGGAAGGCGCGCCAGTTGCTCGCCGCGGGCGAGATCGACGATGCCGAATTCATCCGCCTCGTCGCCTCGTCGGCGCCGTCGACGGGCTATTGCAACACGATGGGCACCGCGACGACGATGAACAGCCTCGCCGAGGCGCTCGGCATGTCGCTGCCCGGTTCGGCGGCGATTCCCGCGCCGTATCGCGACCGGCAGGAGGTGTCGTACCTCACCGGCAAGCGCATCGTCGAGATGGTGCACGAGGATCTCAAGCCCTCCGACGTGCTGACCAAGGAGGCGTTCCACAATGCGATCCGCGTTAATTCGGCGATCGGCGGCTCGACCAACGCGCCGATCCATCTCGCCGCGATCGCTCGCCATATCGGCGTCGACCTGCCGATCAAGGATTGGGAGACCGAGGGGCACAAGGTGCCGCTGCTGGTCAATCTGCAGCCGGCGGGCGAATATCTCGGCGAGGATTATTATCGCGCCGGCGGCGTCCCCGCGGTGGTCAACCAGCTCATCGAACAGGGGCTGATCCACGAGGGTGCGCTGACCGTCAACGGCAAGACGATGGGCGAGAATTGCCGCGGCGTCGAAATCGAGGACGAGAAGGTGATCCGTCCTTTCGACCAGCCGTTGGTCGAGGATGCGGGCTTCATCGTGCTGTCGGGCAATCTGTTCGACGCGGCGGTGATGAAGACCAGCGTGATCTCGCCCGAGTTCCGCGGCCGCTATCTGTCCAACCCCGGCGATCTCAACGCCTTCGAGGGGCCGGCGGTCGTGTTCGACGGGCCGGAGGATTATCATCACCGGATCGACGATCCAGCGACCGGGATCACGCCCGAGACGTTGCTGTTCATGCGCGGCGCGGGGCCGATCGGCTATCCGGGCGCGGCGGAGGTCGTCAACATGCGGCCGCCAGCGTATCTGATCACCGAGGGCGTGCATGCGCTGCCGTGCATCGGCGACGGCCGCCAGTCGGGGACGAGCGGTTCGCCGTCGATCCTCAACGCCTCGCCCGAGGCGGCGGCGATGGGTGGCCTCGCGCTGCTCAAGACTGGCGACCGGGTGCGCGTCGACCTCAACACCGGGACGGCGAACGTGCTGATCTCCGAGGCCGAGCTGATGGAGCGCCGTGCCGCGCTCGAGGCGGCGGGCGGCTATGCCTATCCCGCGTCGCAGACGCCGTGGCAGGAGATCCAGCGCGCGGTCGTCGGCCAGATGAACACCGGTGCGATTCTGGAGGGCGCCGAAAAGTATCAGCGCATCGCGCAGACGATGGGCCTGCCGCGCGACAACCATTGATGCGGGTGGGGGCGGGTGGCCGGTGCGGCGCCGCCGCCCCCCTCGTCATCCCGGCGGACGCCGGGACCCATGATGCGGCTTGGTTGGTGGCGGCGCGCTGCCGCTTGTTCATCGTGTCCATGGGTCCCGGCCTGCGCCGGGATGACGAAAAGGGTTGGGCGTGGCTTTTGTGTCGCCCTCACGCCCTCACGCGCGCAGCAGCCGTTCCGTGTCCTCATGCGCTTGTTGCAGCAGGACGATCGTCGCGTCGCGCGCCGCGGCGGGGTCGCGGGCGGCGATCGCGTCGAACAGCCGGCGGTGCTGCGGCATCGAATCGCGCGGGCGGCGGCGGTCGCGGAACTTGAAGATCGTCGTCCAGCGCACCGCCGAGCCGATGCTGCCCGAGAGGCTGACGAGCAATTCGTTCTCCGTCGCCTCGAGGATCGCATTGTGGAAGGTCTGGTCGGCGGCCTGACCATCGGGCGTGTCGAGGCCGTGCGTCGCCATCCGGGTCAGCGCCGCGTCCATGCGGGCGAGCTGGTCGGCGGTGCGGAAGGTCGCCGCCATCTCGGCGGCGGCGGGCTCGACGATCATGCGTAGCTGGAACAGGCTGCGCACGAAGGTGGCGGGCGGCTCGCCCTCGAACATCCAGGCGAGCACGTCGGGGTCGAGCAGGTTCCACAAGGCGCGCTCGCGCACCCGCGTGCCCGACTTCGGCCGGCTCTCGACCAGCCCCTTGGCCGAGAGCATGCGCAGCGATTCACGCACGACGCTGCGCGAGACGCCGCGCTGGCCGGCGATGTCGATCTCGCCGGGGATGACGCTGCCGGGCGGGTGCTGGCCGGTGACGATGGCGATGCCGAGATCGCGCGCGATCACCGTATGCGCGGGCTCGCGCCGTTCACCCTTGGCCATCCACTCTCCCCTTGTTGTCAGACAAACCTAGGCGGGGTGCCTGCCGTTGGGAAGCCTTGGCGCGTCGCGGCATCCGGGCTAGCGGAGCGGCCATGGCCGTTACCGACATCGCGACGCGCACCTGGGATCACAATTGGCGGCTCGACCCGATCGTCCGCAGCCTGCTCGATACCGATTTCTACAAATTGCTGATGCTGCAGATGATCCGTCACCTGCACGGCGACGTCGACGCCACCTTCCGGCTCATCAACCGCACCACGACGGTGCGACTCGCCGACGTGATCGACGAGGGCGAATTGCGTGCGCAGCTCGATCATGCGCGCAGCGTGCGCTTCGCCAAGAAGGAGCTGATCTGGCTGGCGGGCAACAGCTTCTACGGCAAGCAGCGGATGTTCGCGCCCGACTTCATCCAGTGGCTGGGCGAATTCCAGCTGCCGCCCTACGAGCTGCACCGTGTCGACGGGCAGTTCGAGCTGACCTTCGACGGGCCGTGGACGCATACGACGATGTGGGAGATTCCGGCGCTCGCGATCGTCAACGAGCTGCGCGCGCGGGCGGCGCTGCGCGACAAGGGGCGGTTCGCGCTCGACGTGCTCTATGCGCGCGCCAAGGCGAAATTGTGGGACAAGGTGGAGCGGCTGCGCGCTTTGCCCGATCTGGTGATCTCCGATTTCGGGACGCGGCGGCGGCATGGCTTCCTGTGGCAACGCTGGTGCGTCGAGGCGCTCAAGGAAGGGTTGGGCAGCCGCTTCATCGGCTCGTCCAACGTGCTGCTAGCGATGGACAACGATCTGGAGGCGATCGGCACCAATGCGCACGAGCTGCCGATGGTGCTCGCCGCGCTCGCCGACGACGATGCCGGGGTGGCGCGCGCGCCCTATCGCGTGCTGGAGGAATGGCAGGCGCATTACGACGGCAACCTGCGCGTCGTGCTGCCCGATGCGTTCGGGACGGCGGCATTCCTGCGCGATGCACCCGACTGGGTGGCGGGCTGGACCGGCTTCCGTCCGGACAGCGCGCCGCCGGTCGAGGCGGGCGAGCAGATCATGGCGTGGTGGCAGGCGCACGGGCAGGACCCGCGCGAGAAGCTGCTGATCTTCTCCGACGGGATGGACGTCGATTCGATCGAGCGGGTCTATCGGCATTTCCATGGCCGGGTGCGGATGAGCTTCGGCTGGGGGACGAACCTGACCAACGATTTCCGCGGCTGCGATCCCGATGGCGCGGCGGGGCTCGAGCCGATCTCGCTGGTCGCCAAGGTGACCCGGGCGGACGGCCGGCCGGCGGTGAAGCTCTCCGACAACCCCGCCAAGGCGACCGGCGAACCGGCGGAGATCGCGCGCTATCTGCGGATCTTCGGGACGGACGGGCGGCAGGAGAGTGTGGTCAGCGTGTGAGGGGGACCCTTTCGTCATCCCGGCGGACGCCGGGACTCATGTGCGGACAGATTTGACTCGCGCGAAGACGCGAAGGTGTCGCGCCCGCTGCACCGTCGGCGCTTCCCATTATGTCATCGCAATCATGGGGCCACGCCGCCCCAAGCGCGGCATCTTCGCGTCTTCGCGCGAACCAATTGTGCCTCGACCCGCCGCCGCCTCGTCGGCTTGAGGGGGCTTGTTTCCCGAGGATGGGCATCCGGCGGCGGTGCGTACCGGCAGCGACATTGCAACCATGGGTCCCGGCTTCCGCCGGGATGACGAATGGGGAGGGATGACGAACGGAGTCGGGACGGATCGGCGTCGGATGCGTTGAGGCGGCATGATCGACATCCTCTCGCTTTCGCCGCTGCCCGCCACGCTGGCCCCCTCGCTGACCGAGCATTACGCCGTCCATGTCGGGCTCGACGCCGCGCCGCTCGATCGTATCCGCGGATTGGTCGGGGGTGGGGCGATGCGGCTCGATGCGGGCGTGCTGGCGCGGCTCCCCAAGCTCGAGTTCGTCACGGTGCATGGCGTCGGCCATGACGGGGTCGACAAGGCGGCGCTCGCGGCGCGCGGTATCACGCTCGCGATCACCGCCGGCACGCTGACCGAAGACGTCGCCGATCTCGCGATCGGGCTGTGGCTCGCGGTCGAGCGGCGGATCGCGGTCAACGATCGCGCAATGCGGGGCGGCGGCTGGGACGTGCCGCTGGCGCGGCGCGCGTCGGGGCGGCGGATCGGCGTGTTCGGGCTCGGCGCGATCGGGCGGGCGATCGCGGCGCGGGCGGCGCCCTTCGCAGCCGAGCTGCTCTATACCGCACGCAGCGAAAAGGACGTGCCGTGGCGGTTCGTCCCCGATCTGCGCGCACTGGCGGCGGCGAGCGACGTGTTGTTCCTCGCCGCTGCCGCCGGACCGGAGACCGATGGCGCGGTCGATGCGGGCGTGCTGGCGGCGCTCGGGCCGCAGGGCGTATTGGTCAATGTCGCGCGGGGCTCGCTGGTCGATCAGGCGGCGTTGATCGCGGCGCTCGACGCGGGCGGGATCGCCGGCGCGGGGCTCGACGTGTTCGCCGACGAGCCCGCGGTGCCGGCGGCGCTGCACCGGGATACGGTCGTGCTGTCGCCGCATCAGGGATCGGCGACGCACGAGGCGCGCGCGGCGATGGCGGCGATGGTCGTCGCCAATCTCGACGCGCATTTCGCCGGCCGGGAGCCGCCCGGGCTGGTGCGCTGATTTGGCGTGGCTTGCCGGTCGCGCTACAGGCTCGCCGATGCAAGCTGTGATCCTCAGCGCGGGCATCGGCTCGCGGTTGCTGCCGCTGACGCGCGAAATCCCCAAATGCCTCGTCGAGGTCGGCGGGCGCAGCATCCTCGACCATCAATTGGAGGCGCTGCACGCGGCGGGCGTCGCGCGGGCGGTGATCGTCGGTGGCTATCGCTATCGCCAGATCGGCGCGCATCTGAGCCGCGCGGCGCCGCCGCTGCCGGTGCGGCTGCTGTTCAATCCCTTCTGGTCGGTGGCGAGCAGCATCGGCAGCGTCTGGATGGCGCGCGACCTGCTCGGCGATCCATTCGTGCTGATGAACGGCGACACGGTGTTCGCGGCCGACCTGATCGCCGCCGCGGTCGAGGCGCCGGGCGACGGCGTCGGCCTGCTGGTCGAGCCGCTGCGCGCGGCGGTGACCGACGACATGCTCGTCACCGTCGCCAACCGGCAGGTCTGCGCGGTCGCCAAGGATCTGCCGCTCGACGTCGCGACGCATCGTTCGCTCGGCGTGATCGTGTCGCAGGGCGGCGACGCCTATGCGCAGGCGCTGGAGTGGGTGATCGCGCGGCCTGAAGGGCTCCACGCCTTCCATCATGCGGTGATCGCCGAGCTGGCGACCTATGCGCCGGTGCGCGCGATCGTCGCGGGCGAGGGCGCGTGGCAGGAGATCGACCAGCCCGAGGATATCGCCGCCTGGACCGGCCAGCAAAGGTGAGGACCGACGTCGCCTTCCTGTTCCTCGGCGAGACGTTGCTGATTCCGCATCTCTATCCGGTGCTGGAGACGTTGGTGGAGCGGACGCCCGCGCTGCGCATCGACGTGTGGGTGGCGACGTCGATGCACGAGGCACTAGTCGCCGGCTGGCTGGGGGCGCGGCCGGGGGTGCGCATCCGGCGCGCGCCGGGCTGGCGCGATCTCGGCGTCTGGGAGGCGGGGCGCAATCCGCCGCTGCCCGCCAAGCTGCCGCTGCTCGCGCGGCTCGCGCCGTTGCTGTGGCGGACCCGGGTGGTGGTGTCGGCGGAACAGACCAGCCTGTGGATCCCGGCGCTGCTGCCGACGCGCAGCCGGTATGTGAACATCCTCCACGGCGCCGGATCGATGATGAACCGCGACGACCGGCGCCGGAAGGCGGCGACGCTGACCATCGTCGCCGCGGAGCGCGAGCGCGCGGCGCTGGCGGCGCACGGGGTCGATCCCGCCGCGGTCGCGGTGACCGGCTATATCAAGGCGGGGTTCCGGCAGCGCAGCCGAGCCGACCTGCGGTTTGCGCAGGCGCGGCCGGTGCTGCTGTACGCGCCGCACTGGCAGCGGCATCGCTCGTCGTGGTGGGACTGGGGCGCGGCGGCGGTGGCGCGGATCGTCGCGTCGGGGCGCTACAATCTGATCTTCGCGCCGCACCAGCGGCTGGTCGAGAAAGCGCCGGAAGTGCGCGCCTTCGCCGGAACGTTAGCGGGGCGGGGGGACGTGCATGTCGATCTCGACAGCTTCGCGATGGTCGATGGTAGCTATACCGCGGCGGCGGACGTCTATCTGGGCGATACATCGAGTCAGGTGGTCGAGTTCCTGATGCGGCCGCGGCCGTGCGTGTTCCTCGATCCGCGCGGCGTCGATTGGGCGGGCGATGCCAGCTACGACATGTGGCGAGCGGGGGAGGTGGTGACCGACCCCGACGCGCTGCTGCCGGCGCTGGAGCGGGCAGTGGCGGAGCATCCGCGGTACGTCGAGGCACAGCGCCGGTTCGCGGCGGAGTCGCTGGGGGATGTGACTGGGGTTGCGCCTGCGCGGGCGGCGGAGGCGGTGCTGGCGGTGTTGCGGGGGTAATCGCGACGACACGAACGGCCGCCTTGCGGTGCGGACACAAAAAAGCCCGCGGTTTCCCGCGGGCTCTTGCGTTCAGGCCGGGCAGGGCGGTGTGACCCGCTCCGTCCGAAACCGATCAGTCGACCGGCTGAAGGTTGACGGCCGAGGTCTTGCCCCGACGGTCCTGCTCCAGGTCGTAGCTGATGCGCTGGTTCTGGTTCAGCGTCGCCATGCCGGCGCGCTCCACCGCCGTGATGTGGACGAACGCATCCGCGCCGCCCGTATCGGGTGCGACGAAGCCATAGCCCTTGTCGGCGTTGAAGAACTTTACGGTGCCGGTGATGCTGCTCATGGCAGATCCTTTCTTCTTGCGGCACGACGGTACGATTACCGACGCGCCAAATCGCGTACGAAGCAGGGAAGGAAGGAAGAGGGAGCCGCAAAGCACGCCGTAGACCGTCGATGTGCGACTCTAGCATCGGCTATATGGGGCATGCGGCGTCATTCGGCAAGGGGCGGAGCGCGGGTGACGTACGAAGGCTTGCGCCGCAGCGCAGCAAGGTCCATTTAGAGACCATCGGGCTGCCCCATCCTGCGCATGGCCCGACTGAGAGATGATATGCGCTCCCGCTGCCTATGGGAGATCCGCATGTCGCGTGCCATCAACGTCAACGCCGCCAAGCCCGATGTCGAGGCCCTGTGCCGCAAGCACAAGGTGACGATCAGCGCGATCGAGACGCTCGCCTCGGGCGGGACGCGCGTCGTGCTGACCAACGCCGATGGCGCCGCGACGATGAACCGCGTGTTCGGGCGCAAGGTGCTGTCCGGCACGGTGGAGCGCACGCCGCTGCGCCTGCGCACGGCATAGGATCGCAAGGGGCGGCATCAGCCGCCCCGGTCAGCAAGCGCTCGGCGAAGGTCCGCGACCCGGTCCGTCAGCGCAGTGCTCCTGCGAACGCAGGAGCCCAGAGCCAAGCAAGACAAAGTCTTATGGCGTTCGGGACTCCTGGACTCCTGCTTTCGCAGGAGCACTGGGTGACTGTCGCAGACGACCCGTCATCCGGTGGCGAGGTCGCCCAGTCGCCGTCCCTTGCCGACGACGCCGCGATGACGACCCGCGCGTGCCGCTTACTTTCCCCCGGCCACCCGCCAGATCGTATTGCCGACGTCGTCCGCGACCAGCAGCGCGCCGGTGCGGTCACCGATCACGCCGACCGGACGACCCCGCGCCTTGCCGTCGGCGTTGAGAAAGCCGCTCAGCACGTCGATCGGTTTGGCGCCGTCCGCGGGGAAGCCGCGCGCCGCGAACGGCACGAACACGACCTTGTAGCCTGATACCGGCTTGCGGTTCCACGACCCGTGCTCGCCGATGAACGCGCCCTGCGCGAAGCGGTCGCCGAGCTTGACGTCGCCCGCGAAGGTCAGGCCGAGCGCCGCGACGTGCGGCCCCAGCGCATAATCGGGACGCTTGGAATATTGCTGCAGATCGGGGCGCGCCGGCTCGACGCGGGTGTCGGGATAGCCGCCCCAATAGAACCACGGCCAGCCGAACTGGTCGCCGAGCTCGACCTGCGTCAGATAATCGGGCGCAAGATCGGAGCCGAGCATGTCGCGCTCGTTGACCACCGTCCAGAGCTGTTTGTTGAACGGGCTGATTGCCATGCCCTGCGGGTTGCGCAGGCCCGAGGCATAGACGCGGAAGGTCTTCTGTTCGGGATAGACTTCGAGGATGTTCGCGCGATATTTCTCCGCGTCGAGCCCGTTCTCGGCGATGTTCGACGATGAACCGACGCCGACGAACAACGTGCGGCCGTCGGGCGCGGCGACCAGCGTGCGCGCCCAATGGTTGCCGCCGCCGTTGAGCTTGACCACCAGTTCCGGTTTGGCGGCGATCTGCGTCGCGCCCTCGGTATAGGGGACGCGCACCACCGAATCGGTGTTGGCGACGTAGAGCTGGCCGCCGAGCAGCGCCATGCCGGTCGGCGAATTGAGCCCGGTCATGAAGACGTGGCGCTGTTCGGCGACGCCGTCGCCGTCCGCGTCGCGCAACAGGGTGATGCGGTTGGCCGAGGGGACGCCGGCGCCCGCCTTGCCGAGCAGCAGGCCCATGACCCAGCCCTGAATGCCCCCGCCCTTGCGCGGCGGACTGTTCGTCTCGGCGACGAGTACGTCACCGTTGGGCAGGCGATACAGCCAGCGCGGGTGATCGAGGTTCTTCGCGAACGCCTTGACGGTCAGGCCGGCGGCGGGGGTGGGGGTCTCGCTGCCCTGCCAGCCGACGACATCGGCGACCTTGACGGTGGGCAGCGTCTGTTCGCGCGGCGCGGCGATCTGCGGCCGCTTGCCGGTGACGCGGTCGAACGGCACCTGCGCGGTATCGGGCCAGGCGAGATAGACGACCACCGCGATGGCGATCACGACAAGGAGCGCGGCGACGCGCAGGACGTGCTTCAGCATGACGCCACGATAGGGGTGCAGCCGCGCGCGCGGAAGGGGAAAGGTGGGGGGCGTTCAGAAGGGTTGTCCGATCCCCACCCATTCCGTGATCCCGGACGTATCGGAACCCCGGCAAGACTTTTACGAGTGCTCCTGCGAAAGCAGGAGCCCAGGAGTCGCGAACGCCATAAGACGTTGTTCTACTTGGCTCTGGGCTCTTGCGTTCGCAGGAGCACTGCGGTGAGTCTCGATCAAGTCGTGCTCCCGCTTGCGCGGGAGCACGTCCGGATCAGCCCGGCAGCAGGTCGTAGCGGTCGGCGTTCATCACCTTGGTCCAGGCCTGGACGAAGTGCTTTACGAACATCGCCTGCGCGTCCGACGCGGCATAGACTTCGGCGAGCGCGCGCAGCTGCGAGTTGGAGCCGAACACCAGATCGGTGCGCGACGCGGTCCACTTCTGCTCGTGCGTCGCCCGGTCGGTGCCGAGGAATTCCTCGTCGCTTTCGTCGCTGATCTGCTTCCACGCCGTGCCCATGTCGAGCAGATTGACGAAGAAGTCGTTGGTCAGCTGCCCCGGCCGGTCGGTGAACACGCCATGCTGCTTCGCCTTGGCGTGGTTGGCGCCCAGCATGCGCAGGCCGCCGACCAGCACCGTCATCTCCGGCGCCGACAGACCGAGCAACTGCGCCCGGTCGACCATCAGCTCCTCGGTCGGAACGTTGAACTTGACCTGCAGATAGTTGCGGAAGCCGTCGGCGCGCGGTTCGAGCACGTCGAAGCCCTCGGCATCGGTCCGCTCGGCCGAGGCGTCGGTGCGACCGGGGGTGAAGGGCACCGCGATCGTATGGCCGGCCGCCTTGGCCGCCGTCTCGATCCCGACCGAGCCGCCGAGCACGATCAGGTCGGCAAGCGACACCGTCTTCGCGCCCTTGCCGTCGAAGTCCGCCTTGATCCCCTCATAGACCGACAGGACCCGGGCGAGCTGCTCGGGCTGGTTGACCTCCCAGTCCTTCTGCGGGGCAAGGCGGATGCGCGCACCGTTGGCACCACCGCGATGGTCCGAGCCGCGCCACGTCGAGGCCGAGGCCCAGGCGGTGGTGACCAGTTCCTCGATCGACAGGCCCGAATCGGCGATCGCCGTCTTCAGCGCGGCGACGTCGCCGTCGTCGATCTGCGGATAGTCGGCAAGCGGGATCGGGTCCTGCCAGATCAGCTCTTCCTGCGGCACTTCCGGGCCGATCAGGCGAATCTTCGGCCCCATGTCGCGATGCGTCAGCTTGTACCACGCCCGCGCCCAGGCGTCGGCGAAATAGGCCGGGTCGGCGCGGAACTTCTGGCAGATCGCATTATACGCGGGGTCGACCTTGAGCGCCATGTCGGCGGTGGTCATCATCGTCGGCACGCGCTTGCCCACGGTGTGCGCCGCCGGGGCGAGCGTTTCGTCGGGATTGCCGACCGGCTGCCACTGATGCGCCCCCGCCGGGCTCTTCACTAGTTCATATTCGTGGTCGAAGAGCATGTCGAAATAGCTCATGTCCCACGTCGTCGGCGTCGGCGTCCACGCGCCCTCAATGCCCGAGGTGATGGTATGGTCGCCCATGCCGCTCTCGTGCGTCGAGGTCCAGCCGAGGCCCTGCGAGGCGATATCCGCGCCCTCGGGTTCGACACCGACCAGCTTGGCGTCGCCGGCGCCATGCGCCTTGCCGAAGGTATGGCCGCCGGCGGTCAGCGCGACGGTTTCCTCGTCGTTCATCCCCATGCGCGCGAAGGTTTCCTTCATGTCGCGCGCCGAGCCCTGCGGATGCGGGCAGCCGCCCGGGCCTTCGGGGTTCACGTAGATGAGGCCGTGCTGGATCGCGGCGAGCGGGCTTTCGAGCGCGAGGCCGGCTTCCTCGTCGATACGGGTCTGGCCGAGCCATTCCTCCTCGGTGCCCCAATAGACGTCCTTCTCGGGCTCGAACACGTCCTCGCGGCCGCCGGAAAAGCCGAAGGTCGGGCCACCCATCGATTCGATCGCGACGTTGCCGGCGAGGATGAACAGGTCGGCCCAGCTCAGCTGGCGGCCGTATTTCTGCTTGATCGGCCACAGCAGGCGACGCGCCTTGTCGAGATTGCCGTTGTCCGGCCAGGAGTTGAGCGGCGCGAACCGCTGCTGCCCGGCGGACGAGCCGCCGCGGCCGTCGCCGGTGCGATAGGTGCCGGCGCTGTGCCATGCCATGCGGATGAAGAACGGGCCGTAATGACCGTAATCGGCCGGCCACCACGGCTGGCTGTCGGTCATCAGCGCGGTCAGGTCGGCCTTGAGCTGGTCATAGTCGAGGCTGAGGAATTCCGAACGATAGTCGAAGTCGTCGCCCATCGGATTGCCGCTGACGCCCTTCTGGTGGAGGATGTCGATCGACAGCGATTCGGGCCACCAATCCTTGGCGGTGCGACCGAGCAGGCGGCGCTTGGCGGCGGCCTGCTTCCTGGGGTCGTTGATCGGGCTGCCTTCGGTGATGGCGTCCATGTTCGTCTCTCCTCGATCGGGCCTGTCTGGCGTCACGCGCACATTCCTGTGCCGCGCCGGTATGTTGCTATTGCTACCGGAGCGGGACAGATCGGGAAAACGCGAATTCGCGAAGGCGGTGATCGAAAGAGGCGATCAGTATCGGTCGCATCGCGGCGGAAAGTGTCGCCTCACTTCGCGGCTTGCGTGCGTTTCGCGACGATGCGGCTGTGGGTGGCTTCGGCGGCGGCCTGAACGAAGGCGGCTTCGGAATCGGTCGTGCCGTTTCTGGCATAGGTGGCCGCGAGATCGCCGACGCGGGCGTTTTCGCGGCGGAGATCGCGGGCGTCGGCCCCGGAGAGCTGTCCGGACCTGCGCCCGGCGCGGATGTCGTCCTGGTTCTTGGCGACCTGATAGGCGGCCGCGGCGGGCGGGGTCGCGCGGATCGTCGTCCACGCCTGTGCCAGCGCCGGGGTGGGAAGGAGCGCGGCGAGACATATGAGGGCGGTCCGACCCGCCTTCACCCCATCGACGGCGCGTCGCGTCGGAAGGGTGAGGGCGGGGCGGATCGTCCGCGGACCGTTCGACAAGGGCTGCATGCACACCTCCTATCCGTTCGCCTGCAATCATCGCCATCGCGGCTGAACGGGGGCTGAGTGCGCTCAGTCCTCCTCGACCTCGCGTGTCACCGGCGGGTGCAGCCGCAGGCGGTGGATGCGTCGCTCGTCCGAATCGAGCACCTCGAGCTTCCAGCCGCTGGGATGATCGACGCATTCGCCGACGGTTGGCACATGCCCCGCCAGCACCGCAGCGAGCCCGCCCAGCGTATCGACGTCGTGATCGGTCTCGCCGAGACGCGGGTCGATCAGCGTCGCGGCGTCTTCCAGTTCGGCGCGCGCATCGGCATCCCAGGCGCCGCCGTCGATCGGCACGAGCAGCGCCTCGGGTGCCTCGTCATGCTCGTCCTCGATCTCGCCGACGATCTCCTCGATCAGGTCCTCGATCGTGACCAGCCCCTCGGTCCCCGAATATTCGTCGAGCACCACCGCGAGATGGACGTGGCTCGCGCGCATGTCGGCGAGCAGGTCGAGCGCGCCGCGCGACATCGGCACGTAGAGCGGCTCGCGGATCAGGCCGGAGATGTCGGCGGGATGCTCGGCGCCGGTGGCGAGGATCGCGAACACGTCCTTGATATGGACCATGCCGATGATCGTATCGAGCTCGCCGCGATAGACCGGCAGGCGGCTGTGGCCCGCCTCGGCGAAAATCTGGACGAGATGCGCGAAGGTGGTGCCTTCCTCGACCGCGACGATATCGGCGCGCGGCACGCCGACGTCGCCGGCGTCGCGCTCGCCGAAGTGGAGCAGGTTGCGCACCATCTGCCGCTCGAGCGGGGTCAGGTCGCCCTTGGCGTCGGGCGCGGGATCGTCCTCGTGCCGATCGATCGCCTCCTCGAGCTGTTCGCGGAGGGATTCTTCATGCGCACCGCCGAAGATCAACGTCTTCAGCCCGCGCCAGATGTTCGATTCGCTGGGGTCGCCGTCGCCGGCGCTACTTCGGTCGTCTGCCATGGCGGCCGTATCAGTCCTCTCGCACTAGATAAGGGTCCGAAATGCCAAGCGTGGCGAGCGCCTGACGCTCGATATCCTCCATCGCTTCGGCTTCCTCGTCCCCCATGTGATCATAGCCTAGCAGATGCAGCGTGCCGTGTACCAGCAGGTGCGTGGCATGTTCGGCGACGCTGACGCCCTTCTCGCGCGCCTCCGCCTCGCAGACGCCATGGGCCATGACGATGTCGCCGAGCAGCAGCTCGCCGTCGTCGCTGTTCTGGCTGACCGTGTCGATCAGGTCGGGCTGGACCATCGGGAAAGAGAGGACGTTGGTCGGCTTGTCCTTCTGGCGATATTGCGCGTTGAGCGTGCGCACCTCCTCGTCGCCGGTGAGGCGGACGCTGATCTCGACCGTCGCGGCGGTGGTGAGCAATTCGCCATAAGGCGTGAGCCCGATCGCGGCCCGGGTGGCGCGCGCGGCGAGCGCGTCCCAGTCGGTGTCGGCGGGCCAGGGCTCTTCGCGGGCGAGTTCGATCTGAATCATGCAAGGTCCGTCCTTGAGAAATCGTCGCCCTTGTAGAGCAGGCGGGCATCGTGCGTCTTCGCGCAGGCATAAGCGAAGCAATCGCCCATGTTGAGCCGGGCGGGGTGGCGGCCCTTGCCGTAGCGATCGTATGCTGCGGTCGCGATCATCGCCTCCGCGGCGCCGATCGATACGAGATGGATAGCGGCGCTCTGCCGAGCATCGCTGATGCGCCGACGAAGATGGTCAATCGTCTTCCTCGTCGTTCAGCGAATCGTAGAACGCCTTGTCGGCGACCTGGCCAGTGGGCTCACCCAAGGGGTGTGCCTGCCGCCACGCCTCCATACGCTCACCACCTTGGTTCGCTCCAGTTCAAGCTCTGGGTCCAGCCGGGCATCGTCGACTGCCGCCGTCTCGCTAATGCCCAGCAAGGCGCCGACTTCGCAAACCGGATCGGCCATATCGCTCTTCTCGGGATAGAGGGACGCCATAAGTGCTCCTGATATCCTCACAAAGCCACAGAGATATACATTCCGTTCAAGCGCCCGGCCCCTCATAGGCCTCGACGATCCGCCCCACGATCGGATGGCGGACAACGTCGGCGGCGGTGAAGCGGGTCATCGAAATGCCCTCGACGCCTTCGAGCCGCATCGTCGCATCCGCCAGCCCCGACGAACCGACACCGCCGGGCAGATCGGTCTGGTTGGGGTCGCCGCAGATCACCATCCGGCTGTTCTGGCCGAAACGGGTGAGGAACATCTTCATCTGCGCCGGCGTGGTGTTCTGCGCCTCGTCGAGGATGACGAAGGCGTCCGCCAGCGTGCGGCCGCGCATGAAGGCGATCGGGGCGATCTCGATCTCGCCGCTCGCGATGCGGCGCTCGACCTGCTCGGCGGGCAAGCAGTCGTGCAGCGCGTCGTAGAGCGGGCGCAGATACGGATCGACCTTCTCCTTCATGTCGCCGGGCAGGAAGCCGAGCTTCTCGCCCGCCTCGACCGCGGGGCGCGACAGGATGAGGCGCTGGACGCTGCCGGTGATGAGCTGCGACACCGCCTGCGCGACCGCGATATAGGTCTTGCCGGTGCCTGCCGGCCCGAGCGCGAAGATCATGTCGTTGGTCGACAGTTCGCGCATGTAATGCGCCTGCGCCGGGGTGCGCGGCACGATCGTCTTCTTGCGGGTGCGGATCATCACCGAGGGGATGGCGCCGCGTTCGGTGCTGACGATGCCGTCGAGCGTCGGTTCGGACGCCATCGCGATCGAGGCATCGACGAGGCCGGTGTCGATCTCCTCGCCGCGTTGCAGGCGGTGGTAGAGGTCCTGGAGCACGTCGCGGGCGAGCGCGACATGCTCGGCGCTGCCCTCCAGCCCGACGCGATTGCCGCGGGCGGTGATATAGACGCCGAGCCGGTTTTCGAGCGCAACGAGATTCTGGTCATATTGCCCGAAGAGCGTGGCGAGCAATTGCGGCTTGTCGAACAACACCTCAGCCCGGCTGCGTTCACCGGAGCGGGCGGGGACGGGCTTGCGACTCATGCGGTCCTTTCATGCCGTGATGGCATGAACGGAATGTGGGATGCGGGCGGGCGAAAGGGAAGCGGGAAAGGTCGATTTCACGCGAAGGCGCGAAGGCGCGAAGAAGGGTGGTTCGCGCAGAGACGCGGAGACGCGGAGATGTCGCGCGAAGATGCCGCGTCAGCGGCTTGCATTCTAGCCATTGGGGTCGAGATGCTTTGCGCCACGCGCAACACCTTCGTGTCTTTGCGCCTCTGCGCGCAAATCAGGCCGCTACGCGCACCCGTTCGGCACCCGCCAGCGATACCGGGCCGGCGGAGAGCAGGTCGACCGAGACCATGTCACCGATCGCCGCGTCGGTCATCAGATGGACCGATTGCAGCCATGGCGACTTGCCGAGCATCTGGCCGGGCAATTTGCCGCGGCGTTCGATCAGCACGTCGCAGCAGCGGCCGACGCTCGCCTGGTTGAACGCCTGCTGGTCGCGGCCGAGTGCCGCCTGCAGCCGTTGCAGCCGCTCGTCCATCACCGCGTCGGGGATCGCGCCGGCCATGTCGGCGGCGGGCGTGCCGGGGCGCGGGCTGTATTTGAACGAATAGGCCTGCGCATAGCCGACCGCATCGACCAGCCTTAGCGTTTCGGCGAACTCCGCCTCGGTCTCGCCGGGGAAGCCGACGATGAAGTCGCCCGACAGCGCGATATCGGGCCGGACCGCGCGTACCCGGTCGAGCAGGCGCAGATAGGAGGCGGTGTCGTGGTTGCGGTTCATCGCCTTGAGCACGCGGTCGCTGCCCGCCTGCACCGGCAGATGGAGGAAGGGCATCAGGCTCTCGACGTCGCCGTGCGCGTCGATCAGCCCTTGCCGCATGTCGTTGGGGTGGCTGGTGGTGTAGCGGATGCGGGCGAGGCCGGGGATACGGTCGAGCACGCGGATCAGATCGTGCAGCCCACGGCCGTCATCGTCCCAGGCGTTGACGTTCTGGCCGAGCAGCGTGATCTCGCGCGCGCCGGCGTCGACCAGCGCCTTCGCCTCGTCGACGATCGCCGCGAACGGGCGGCTGACCTCGGCGCCGCGCGTATAGGGTACGACGCAATAGGTGCAGAATTTGTCGCATCCTTCCTGCACGGTGAGGAAGGCGGAGGGGCCGACGCGGCGGCGCGCAGGCAGCGCGCCGAACTTCGACAGCAGCGGCATGTCGGTGTCGAGGCTGGGCGTACCGGCGGCGGCGCTCGCCACCAGCGCGGGAAGATTGTGATAGGCCTGCGGGCCGACGACGACGTCGACATGCGCGCGGCGGACGATCTCGTCGCCCTCGGCCTGCGCGACGCAGCCGGCGACCGCGATCATCGGGGCGGTCCGCTCGTTCACCCGCGCATTCTTGCGCAGCCGGCCGATGTCCGAATAGACCTTTTCGGTCGCGCGGTCGCGGATGTGGCAGGTGTTGAGCACGACGAGATCGGCACGATCGGGATCGTCGGTCGCGGTCATCCCCTCGGCCGCCATCAGTTCGGCCATGCGCTCGCCATCGTAGACGTTCATCTGGCAGCCGAACGACTTGACGTGGAAGGTCTTGGGCGGGGTCTGGGGTTTGTCCGCGGGAGTCATGCCGGCGCGCATACAGGATGTGGGGGGTGGTCGCCAGCGGGTAACCTGTTCCTCCTCCGGCAGGGCGAGTGGGACCGTTCGGCATCAGCCGAATGGCGATGGGGGAGAATGGGGTGGCAGCTCAATCAACAAGCTCCACCCCGTCCTCCCCCTCCGTCAGCGCTTTGCGCTGCCACCTCCCCCTGGCGGGGGAGGAATTGGGTTACATCGTGCCGGCGCCGCCCTGGGCGTGGGCGAGGTGCTTCTCGATGATCGGCACCGCGCTGGTCGCGACCTGGCGGAGTGCCGGGTCCTGGCCATCGGTGGCATAGCCCTTGTGGAGTGCCCAGGCGGTCTTATGCGCGTCGGCCTGCTGCTGCATGTAAAGGGCGTCGAAGCCGTCGGCGGGTGCCGACTTGAGCGCTGCGATCTTCGCCGCATTGGGTTCGGACAGCGCCTTGCCGGGCTTCGCGACCTTGGGCTCGGTCTTGGGGAGCGCCGCCATCAGCGATTTGGTGGTCTGCATATGGTCGGCGATCATCTCGCGCGCGAAATCCTTGGTCGCCGGGCTTTTCGCCTTGGTGAGCGCGAGTTTGCTCGACTGGATCTCGTACATGTCGCCGTCCGCCGCCCAGGTTACGTAATTCTGAGCCGGCGTGCCGGCGAGCGGCGTCGCACCGACCTGGGTCGCAGTCATCGAGCCGGCGTCCTGTGCCAGCGCGCCGGCAGATGTCGCGGCGAGGGCAATCGTGCTGATACAGATCAATATCTTGCGCATGTCTATCTCCTGGGATCGAGCTGTCCAACGACTGCCGGTGGAAGCTGTTCCTTCTCGACCTAGACTTGGCGAAATCTATGGCGGAGCCGATCCGGGCAGGTCGAAATGTTGCGGCGCATCAGGGATGCCATCCGCTTCGCCATTGCGAATAAACGCTGTACGGTCGGGTCATGACGATCATGACGCGCTCCGCAATCGCCCTGCTGCTCGCCACCGGCTGCGGCGCCATGCCCGCCTTCGCGCAGGAGGCGGAGGTCGACGCGCCACGGCGCACGCGGATCGGACTGGGGCCGCAGCTCGTGCCGCGTTATCCGGGGGCCGATTCGTTTGCGCTGCGGCCGTTCGTCGACGTGTCGCGGACGCGTGGCGACACGCCTTTCGCCTTCGAAGCGCCGGATGAAAGCGCGGGCTTTCCCATATTGCGCGACGACCGGTTCCAGTTCGGGCCGGTGATCGGCTTCGAGGGTCGCCGGCGCGCCCGCGATGTCGGTGGACGGCTGCCGAGCGTCGGCGCCACCGTCGAGCTCGGCGGCTTTGTCCAATATGCCCTGAGCGACGCGCTGCGGCTCCGCGTCGAGGCGCGGCAGGGGCTGGGCGGTCACAAGGGGCTGATCGGCGTGGTCGGCGCGGATTATATCGCACGCGACGCCGACCGCTGGCTGTTTTCGATCGGACCGCGGGTCACGCTGGCGGGCGCGCGCTACAATCGCGCCTATTTCGGCGTCGCCGTCGCGGATGCGGCCTTCGCCGGGCTGCCGGCGTTCAAGGCGGACGGCGGTTTGCAGGCGGTCGGGGCGACGGTGGGCGCCTTGCGGCAGCTGACCCCGCATTGGGGCGTGTCCGGCTATGCCAAATACGACCGGCTGGTCGGCGATCCCGGCCGGTCACCGGTGGTGCGCGCCTTCGGATCGCGCAGCCAGCCCTCGGTCGGGCTTGCGCTGAGCTATACGTTCGGCGCCGGCGTGCATTGATGCAGCGGCGGGTTCAGGCGGCGTCCTCGATCGCCGCCCGTGCCCGCGTGGCGATCGCCTTGCGACTGCCCGCCGCGGCGGGATCGAACGGCGCGAGCAGGTGGAGCGTCACCGGAAAGCGTCCCCGTCGCCGCAGCACCCGCAGCGCATGCGCAGCGCCGGGCTCGTCGCCGACCCAGGCGAGTTCGGGCGTCGCCGTGCCGTAATCGACCCGGATCGGCTGGACGCGCACGCCCGGCGGCGGCGGGTCGAGCGCGGCGAGTAGCGCTGCCTTGAACGGCAGCAGGGAGACGCCGTCGCCGGTGGTGCCTTCGGGAAAGACGGTCACCGGCCCGCCGGCGCCGATGGCGGTGCGGAGCTGCGCGATCTGCGCGGCCACCTGTAACCGGTCGTCGCGGCTGACGAAGAGGGTGCGGTTGAGCGTGCACAGCCAGCCGACCAGCGGCACGCCGCGCAATTCGCCCTTGGCGACGAAGGCGCTGCCGGTAGCCCCGGCGATCGCAAGGATATCGATCCAGCTGAGATGGTTGCTGAGGAACACGACGTCGCGGGCGAGCGGCGTGCCGACGACGCGCACCCGCGCGCCGACGATCCGCGCGACCAGCCCGAGGAACCGCCGCGGCCAAGGTGAAGGCCGGCGGACCGCCCGCCAGACGCCGTGCAGCGCGAGGCCGCCGAGGAGGGCGAAGACGAGCGCGAGCAGGCGGCCGGCGAGGCGCAGGTTGGCGATCATCGCGACAAGGAGGGTGCCGGTATCGCAACCACTTCATCGCCCCGGATTTGTTCGAGATCTTTGTGGCAGCCCCAGGTGCTCCTGCGGAGGCAGGAGCCCAAGAGTCCCGAACCCCATAAGGCGTTGTTCTGCTTGGCCCTGGGCTCCTGCTTCCGCAGGAGCACTGTGGTAATTCGTGGGGGATGCGGACTTTCCGGCAGGGCTCTAACGCGTCCGGGGTGACGGAGCTTTCGAGATGATCGACCGGATCTATACCCGCCGCCAGATGCGACTGGCATGGACGAAATCGGCGGCCGTCCCATCGGTCACGAGGCGGCGGCCGCGCTCACACCTTGCGGTCGAGGCTGACGCCGTACAATTCCATGCGGTGGTCGACGAGGCGGAAGCCGAGCTTCTCGGCGATCGCCTTCTGGAGCTGTTCCAGCTCGGGATCGACGAACTCGATGACCTTGCCGGTTTCGACGTCGATCAGATGATCGTGATGCGCCTCGGGCGAGGGCTCGTAGCGGGCGCGGCCGTCGCCGAAATCGTGACGGTCGAGGATGCCCGCCTCTTCGAACAGCCGCACCGTGCGGTAGACGGTGGCGATCGAAATCCCCGGATCGATCGCCGAGGCACGCTCATAGACCTTCTCCACGTCGGGATGGTCTTCGGCTTCGGACAGGACGCGCGCGATGACGCGGCGCTGTTCGGTGATACGCAGGCCCTTCTGGTTGCAAAGGGCTTCGAGATCGATCTTGCGGGGCATGTCCCCTATGTAGTGCAGGTGGCTTGTTGCGAAAAGCGAAACCGACTCGCAAAAAGCAGATGGTCAGATCGCGCGGCGATAGGTGTGCGCATCGAACGCCTGGCCGGTCTTGCCGCGATAGTAATTGCGCCGCTCGCCGACCTTGGCGAACCCCTGTTCGGTATAGAGGCGGACGGCGTCATTGCCTTCGCGCACCTCGAGATGCAGGTCGGCAATGCCGGTCGCCCGCGCCTCGGCGATGACGCCGCGGAGCAGCGCGCGGGCGATGCCGCGACGGCGCCAGACGGGATCGACCGCGAGCAACAGCAGCTCGGCTTCGTCGGCGACGCTGCGCACCATCGCGAAACCGGCGGGGGCTTCGTCGACATAAGCGAGCGTCAGCCGGACGCCGGGCATCGCCAGCACGCCGAGACATTGATTGCGCGTCCACGCCTCGCCGAACCGCGGTTCGAACGCGGCGGCCATCAGCGCATCGACCGTGGCGACATCGCGGGCGTCGCCGGTACGCAGCATCACCTGACGCGTCGCCATCACGCGGGCACCTTTCCGCCCGGCAATTTGGCATCGGGGGCCCGGCCGTAGACCGGGCGTGGCGGCAGCGTCGCGAGCGCCTGCGGCAGCAGCAGCGCATCGGACGCGTCGGGTAGCGCGGGCTGGCCGGCGAGCTCCGGCGCGACCTGCTGCAGCCAGCGCACGCCGTTGCCGACGGGATAACGATCGCCGAGCGCGGCGATCGCGACGTCGGGTTTGAGCGAGGCGAGGTCGTCGAGCGGCGCGGGGCCGGCGGCGAACGACTGGACGAACACCTCGCCATGGCCGCCCTCCAGCATCACCGCGATTTCGCCGGTGCGGCCGGCGGCGAAGTCGGCGGCGGCAATCAGCGACAGGCTGGAATAGCCGGCGACGCTCGCATCCCAGCCGAGCGCGAGTCCGCGGGCGGCGGCGATGCCGACGCGCAGGCCGGTGAAGCTGCCCGGGCCGACGTCGACGAGGATATGCGCGGCGCGGCCGCCGTCGGGCAGGTCGGCGATCATCGGCAGCAGTTGCTCGGCATGGCCGCGGCCGACCTCGCGATGCTGCGCGGCGATGACGCGGCCGTCCTCGATCAGCGCGACCGAACAGGCGGCGGTGGCGGTGTCGATGACGAGGATGCGGGAAGGGGCGTCGGTCATGTTTGGACTGCTTTGCGACACGCGGGCGCGGGGGACAAGCGTGGGTTTTGGCGCAATTCCTCCCTCGCGAAGCGGGGGAGGGGGACCGCCGGCGCAGCCGGTGGTGGAGGGGGCGTCGCCGCATACGACTTGGGTAGCCGTATCCTCCCCCTCCGTCAGGCCTTCGGCCTGCCACAGTGCCGGGTCGCCCATGCCCCCGGCATGGGCTTGGATTACCGGGGGCAATCCAACCCGGCACTCCCTGGCGGGGGAGGACTTAGGTTCACGCGATCGTGTTGAACCGTTCGAAGCCCGGCCGGGGCAGGCGGTCGTGGACGCTCGCCGGATCGCCATAGCCGAGCGTGGAGATGAAGTTGGTCCGCACCCCCGGCCGGTCGGCGAAGAACGCCTTGTCGACCGCGCCCTGGTCGAAGCCCGACATCGGCCCGGTATCCAGTCCGAGCGCGCGCGCGGCGATGATGAAATAGGCGCCCTGCAAGGTCGAGTTGCGGACCGCCGAGGCGGTGCGCAGCTCCGTATTGCCGTCGAACCATGCCTTGGCGTCGACGTGGGGGAACAGCTCGGGCAGGTGTTCGTGGAACTCGACGTCCATCGCGATGACGACGCTGACCGGGGCTTTCAGGATCTTCGCCTGATTGGTGTCCGACGCGCAGGCGGCGAGCTTCGCCTTGGCATCGTCGCTGACGCACCAGACGAGTCGTGCGGGCAATTGGTTGGCGCTGGTCGGGCCCCATTTCATCAGCTCCCAGATCGCATGGAGCTGATCCTCGGTCACCGCTCGGTCGGTATAACCGTTGTAGCTGCGCGCGGTGCGGAAGATGCGGTTGAGCGCGGTATCGGGCAGGGGCTCAAACATCAGACGGCTCTCACCTCGGTGACTTCGGGGACGTAATATTTGAGGAGCTGCTCGATGCCGCTCTTCAGCGTCGCGCTGGACGAGGGACAGCCGGCGCAGGCGCCCTGCATGCGGAGGAACACCTTGCCCTTGTCGAAGCCCCGATAGACGATGTCGCCGCCGTCGTTCGCCACCGCGGGACGGACGCGCGTGTCGATCAGCTCGCGGATCTGCGCGACGATGTCGGCATCGGCGGGGTCGTCGGTCAGTACCTCTTCGTCGGCGGGGACGCTGAACCCGGCGCTGCCCTGACGGAACAGCGGCATGTTGGCGGCGAAATGGTCGAGCAGGATGGCCAGCACGTCGGGCTTGAGGCTGTGCCATTCGACGCCGGGCGCGGCGGTGACCGACACGAAGTCGCGACCGAAGAACACGCCGGTGACGTCGCCGAGCGCGAACAGCATCTCGGCGAGCGGGCTCGCCTCGGCTTCCTCGGGGGTGGCGAAGTCGCGCGTGCCGGCATCCATGACGGTGCGGCCGGGCAGGAACTTGAGCGTCGCCGGATTGGGCGTGGTTTCGGTCTCGATCAGCATGAGCGTCATGTGGACCGTGGGGGGCGGGGGATCAAGCGTAACGGCGGAAAGGGATTGTTTCCACGTCCCCTGAATTCCTCCGGCCAAATTCTTCCCCCTCCACCACCACGCTGACGCGTGTCGGTCCCCCTCCCCCTTGCGGGGGAGGATTTGGTTACGTCTCGAGTTGCTTGACCGCGGCGTTCCAGCTTTTGATGTTCGCGCGCGCCTCCTGGACGAAAGGCGATCTCCGCATGACGCCGAGGAAGAGGTCGGCGATCCATTTGCCCGGATTCCTCAGCGGGCGTTCGAACTGGACGAGCAGCACCACGCGCGTCCCCGCGCTGTCGTTCCACACCTCGTGGTCGTAGGTGTCGTCGAAGATTAGGGTCTCGCCCTCCGCCCAGCGGACGATGCGGTCGGCGACGCGCATCCGCACGTCGCCGTCGCGCGGCACGAACAGGCCGAGGTGGCAGGTGATCAGCCCCTTGGTGACGCCGCGATGCGCCGGGATGTGTGTGCCGGGCGCGAGGATCGAGAAGAAGGCGCTGTTGAGCCCGGGGATGCGCGCGACCAGCGCCTGCGTCGCCGGGCAGCGCGCCAGATTGTCCTCGATCGGATAGCCGTAGCCCCACAGGAAGAAGGAGCGCCATTTGTCGACCTCGGCGATGGACCGGTGATCGGGCGAGATCGTCGCGAGGCTCGGCGCCGGCTGTCCCTGCAGCGCCACCGCCGCGGCCTCGTCGCGGATCGTCTGCCACTGGTCGCGCAGCAGCGCGGTCCAGCCGAACTGGCGCACGTCGAGCACCGGATCGTTGGCGACCAGCGACGAGGCGGCGATCATCCGGTCGAACAGGCCGCGCAGCCGCTTGCCGATGCGGATGATCAGCGGCCGGCCGGGCTCGGCGGCGAGCGGCGCGGGCGAAGTGGGCACGGCCTTGCCCGAGTTCCGCCACATTGCGGGGGCCGCTTCGTTCATACCGGTCGTCATTACAGATACCATCATCGAGTCGCGTCGGGCCCGTCGTTGCCCGCTGCCCCAAGACCGTCGGGCTACGCCCCGGCTGGGGCGAAATGATGACCGAAACGAGGAGGATACGGTCACGCTGGCGGGGCCGCGCCGCAATCGCTAGAGAGGGGGACTATGGCGTTTTTCACCCGCGCGTTCGCGCCCGTACTCGTCCTCGCCCTCGCGTCGGCGACGCTCGCCCAGGTCAGGGCTCCCGCCCGGCCCGCATCCGCCACCGCTGCCGCCCCGAACGCCGGGGTCAAGGTCGATCCGACGCCGTGGCTCTACAAGGGCAGCGACCTCGCGCACGATCCCGCCTGGGTGTTCGGTACTTTGCCCAACGGCCTGCGCTATGCGGTGCGCAAGAATGGCGTACCACCGGGGCAGGTGTCGATCCGCGTCCGCATCGACGCGGGTTCGCTGTACGAGAAGGACAGCGAGCGCGGTTATGCGCATTTCATCGAGCATCTCTCGTTCCGCGGCTCGGAATATGTCCCTGACGGCGAAGCGAAGCGGGTGTGGCAGCGGTTCGGCGCAACCTTCGGTTCGGACAGCAACGCCTCGACCACGCCGACGCAGACGCTCTACAAGCTCGATCTGCCCTCGGCGACCGACCAGACCGTCGACGAGAGCCTCAAGATCCTGTCGGGGATGATGGCGGCGCCGGCGCTGACCGATGCCGCGGTGTCGGCGGAGCGGCCGATCGTGCTCGCCGAGCGGCGCGAACAGCCCGGTCCGCAGGTCAAGCTGCAGGACGCGATGAACCGGCTGTTCTTCGCCGGCCAGCCGCTCGCCGAACGCTCGCCGATCGGCACGGTCGAGACGCTCGACGCGGCGAACGGCGCGAGCATCAAGGCGTTCCACGACCGCTGGTATCGCCCCGAACGCGCGGTCGTCATCATCTCGGGCGACATGGACCCGGCGACGCTGGGCCAGATGGTGACGCGCCATTTCGCCGGCTGGAAGGGTAACGGCCCCAATCCTGCCGATCCCGATTTCGGCAGGCCCGACCCCAAGCAGCCGACCTCGGCGACGCTGGTCGAACCCGGCCTGCCGCCGCTGGTGATGATGGGGGTGATGCGCCCCTGGCAGTACAATGACGATACCAAGATCTTCAACCAGAAGCGGATGGTCGACACGATCGCCGCGAAGGTGATCAGCCGGCGGCTCGAGCGGCGCGCGCGCGCCGGTGCGAGCTTCGTGCAGGCGGGGGTCGACCTCGACGACCGGTCGCGCTCGGCGAACATGACCTCGGTGCTGATCCTGCCGGTCGGCGACCAGTGGGAACAGGCGTTGAAGGACGTGCGCGCGGTGATCGCCGATGCGCAGAACAGCGCGCCGACGCAGGCCGAGATCGACCGCGAATATGCCGATTACGAGGTCGCGATCCGCAACAGCGTCGAGACCGCGCGGGTCGAGGCGAGCGCCAAACAGGCCGACGACATGGCCGGCGCGCTCGACATCCGCGAGACGGTGACCGCGCCCGAGAACAGCTATGCGATCCTGACCGAAGCGAAGCAGAAGGGGATGTTCAACCCCGCTGCGGTGCTCGCCTCGTCGAAGAAACTGTTCCAGGGCGACGCCACGCGGGCGCTGGTCAACACGCGCACCGCGGAGAAGGGGACGGCGGAGAAGCTCGCCGCCGCGCTCAAGGCGGACGTGTCGACGCTGACGATCAAGCGCGCCAGCCAGGCGGCGGTCGACTTCACCAAGCTGCCGGCGCTGGGCGCGGCCGGCACGGTCGCGTCACGCGAGCCGCTCGTTGGGCTGCCGGCGGAGAAGGTGCTGTTCGCCAATGGCGTGCGCATGCTGGTGTTCGCCAACCCCGACGATACCGGCCGCGTCTTCGTGCGGGTGCGGTTCGGCCGCGGCTATAACGCGCTGCCCGCCAACCGGCCGAGCCCGGCGTGGGCGGGCGACCTCGCGCTGATGGAAAGCGGTATCGGCAATCTGGGGCAGGACGATCTCGACCAGCTCACCGCGGGACGGCAGCTCGGCCTCGATTTCGGCATCGACGAGGACACCTTCTCGATCGCCGCGCTGAGCAGCCCCAAGGATTATGCCGACGAACTGACGCTGATCGCCGCCAAGCTGGCGCATCCGCGCTGGGACCCGGCGCCGGTGGCACGCGCCAAATCGGCGGCGCTGACCGCGATTCCCGGTTATGATTCGTCCGCGGACGGCGTGCTGTCGCGCGATCTCGAAGGGCTGCTGCATGCCGGCGATCCGCGCTGGGCGACGCCCGACGCCAAGGCGGTCGACGCGCTGACGCCCAAGGCGTTCGAGGCGTTCTGGGCGCCGCTGCTCGCCAGCGGTCCGATCGAGGTCGACGTGTTCGGCGACGTCAAGGCGGACGAGGCGATCGCCGCGGTGGCCAAGAGCCTCGGCGCGATCCCCGCGCGCACCCAGCCGACGACGGCGGCGCCGCCGGTGCGTTTCCCCGCGCATGTCGCGACGCCGGTGCTGCGCTACCACAAGGGCCCCGACAATCAGGCGAGCGCGGTGATCGCCTGGCCGACCGGCGCCGGCGTCGCCGACATCGCCGAGGCGCGCCGTCTCGACGTGCTGGCGCAGGTGTTCAGCGACCGATTGTTCGAGCGGATGCGGCAGGCGGCGGGGGCGAGCTACAGTCCCGGCGTCGCGAGCAACTGGCCCAAGGGGCTGCCGGGCGGCGGCCGCCTGATGGCGGTGAGCCAGGTCGCGCCGGCGAACGTCGACCTGTTCTTCCGCCTGTCGCGCGAGATCGCCGCCGATCTCGCCAAGACGCCGATCGGCGCCGACGAGCTGGCGCGGGTGAAGGGGCCGTTGCAGCAGGTCTATGCGCGCGCGGCGACGAGCAGCCTGTTCTGGCTGCGCGAGCTGTCGGGCGGGGCCTATGACGATCGCCGGCTGGAGGCGACGCGTCGCATCGGCCGCGACTTCGGCGACGTGACGCCCGAGGTGTTGCAGGCGACCGCGGCGAAATATCTGGTGCCGGCGAAGGACTGGACGCTGGCCGTGCTGCCGCGAAAGGGGAAGTAGCCTTATTCCTCCCCCGCCAGGGGGAGGGGGACCAGCGTAGCTGGTGGAGGGGGAGGATAGGGTGGAGCTTGGCGGCTCAAAGCGGAATCGGGATCAGGCGAGGGCGCTCCGTCGCCAGTTGACGTTGCCCGAAGTTCTGCTGTGGCGGGAGCTGCGTGGGCTGCCGGTACGGTTCCGCAAACAGGCTCCGGCTGATCCTTACGTGCTCGATTTTTACTGCGCCAAGGCGAAGCTGGTGATCGAGGTCGATGGTGAAGCGCACGATCGTGGCGACCGGCCGGAACGTGATGCACGCCGCGACGCATGGTTGGCGGAGCGGGGGATCAAGACGCTGCGGATACCGGCGCGGGATGTGTTGAAAGACCTCGACGCCGTGATGCGGCTTATCCTCGCAGAGTTGGCCGCCCGCTGAAACGCCCCCTCCACCACCCGGCTACGCCGGGCGGTCCCCCTCCCCCGCTAAAGCGAGGGAGGATTTGCATATTCCTCCCCCGCCAGGGGGAGGTGGCAGCGCGAAGCGCTGACGGAGGGGGAGGACAGGGCGGGAGCCTCGCGAGGCTACCTCACCCCCGATACAGCGCGTCCAGCCGGTCGCCATATTCCTTGCGGATCACGTGGCGGCGGATCTTGAGGCTGGGCGTCAGTTGCTCGTTCTCGATCGTGAACGGCGCGTCGGCCAGCACGAAGCGGCGGATGCGTTCGGTGACCGACAGATCCTTGTTCACTCGCTCCACCGCATGGCCGATCGCGGTGCGGTATTCGCTGTTCTCGGCGAGGCGCTCGAACTTGCAGAGCGTGCCGTTGGCCGCGCACCATTCCTGCGTCCATTCGGGGTCGGGGACGATCAGCGCGACCATATAGGGGCGCCGGTCGCCGGCGATCATCGCCTGCACGATCTCGGGTTGGAGGGTCAGCATCCCCTCGACCTTCTGCGGCGCGACATTGTCGCCCTTGTCGTTGATGATAAGGTCTTTCTTGCGATCGGTGATCGCGATGCGGCCGGCGGCGTCGATCTCGCCGATGTCGCCGGTGTGCAGCCAGCCGTCCTTGAGCACGCGCGCCGTCTCGGCCTCGTTGCGCCAATAGCCGTGCATCACCAGTTCGCCGCGCACCAGGATCTCGCCGTCCTCGGCGATGCGCACCTCGGTGTCGATCAGCGGCGGGCCGACCGAATCCATGCGGATCCTCGCGCTCGGCCGGTTGCACGAGATCACCGGCGCCGCCTCGGTCTGGCCATAGCCTTGCAGGAAGGTGACGCCGAGCGACTGGAAGAACAGCCCGATCTCCGGGTTGAGCGGCGCGCCGCCCGACACCATCGCCTTCATCCGTCCGCCGAACTTCTTCGCGATCTTCGGCTTGAACAGAGTGCGGACCAGCAGTTGCGCGGGCCGGTCGGCGAGGCGCAGCGTGCCCGCATTCGCCTTCGCGCCGACGTCGAGCGCCTTCGCCAGCAGATAGGCGGACATGCCGCCCTGTTTCTCGATCGCCTTGCTGATCCGCGTGCGCAGCACCTCGAACAGGCGCGGCACGACGAACATGATCGTCGGGCGCACTTCCTCGATATTGGCGGCGAGCTTGTCGAGCCCCTCGGCATAATAGATCTGGCCGCCGAGCGAGATCGGCAGATGCTGGCCGCCGGTATGTTCATAGGCGTGGCTGAGCGGCAGGAACGACAGGAATACCTCGTCGCCCGCGCCGAAATCCTCTTCGATGACCGTCGCGCAGCCGTTGCAATTGTGCAGGATCGCGCCGTGATGCTGCATCACCCCGCGCGGTGCACCGCCGGTGCCGCTGGTGTAGATGATGCAGGCGAGGTCCCCGCGCTGGAAGGTCGCTTCCGCCGCGGCCACCGTTGGCTCGGTCGGATGGTCGGCGATCAGCGCATGCCAGTCGTGGAAGTCGACGCCGGCCGAGGGCGCGCGCATCGGATCGATGCCGATGACGATCTGGCCCTGGTTGGAGCGCAGCACCGCGGTGAGCACCGTGCGCGCGAGCTTGTCGGTGGACACGATGATGCCGCATGCGCCCGAATCGGCGATGATATGGGCATGGTCGCGCTCGGTATTGGTGACATAGGCCGGCACGGTGATGCAGCCCGCCGCCATGATCGCGAGATCGCTGATGCACCATTCCGGCCGGTTCTCGCTGACCAGCATCACCCGGTCGCCCGGTTTCATGCCGATCGCCTTGAGACCCGCGGCGAGGCTCGCGACCTGGCGTGCCGCCTCCGCCCAGCTCGTCGCGACCCATTGGCCGTCGCGCTTCGCCCAGAGGAAGGGTGCGTCGCCGCGGTCCTTCGCCCGCGCGAAGAACATCGTGACGAGATTGGGAAAACGCTCGAGGGCCATGATCTCTCCTGTCGCGGCCGGGCTCGCCGGCCCGCCGTCGTCGTTTATTCCGAAGGGCGGTTGGCGACCGGCGCCATGCGGGTCGGGTCGCTGACGCTACCGTCCTCGCCGATCGCGACGCCCTCGCTGCGCGGATCGGCGGCGCCGACCCAGCGGCCCTGCTTCCATTCGATCGCATTGGCCTTGAGCCCGAGCGGCGCGACCTGCGTGCGTTCGCCCAGCGCGGCGAGCGCGGGTTGCAGCGCGGCGGCGCCAGTGCCGGTCTCCAGCGTCGCGACCGGGCCGGGGGCGTAGACAAGGCCGAGCGCGATCGCCTCCTGCGCCGACAGATTCCAGTCGAGCACGCCGATCAGCGCCTTGGCGATCTGCGCGATGATCGTCGAGCCGCCCGCCGCGCCGACCGCCAGACGGACCTTGCCGCTGGCGTCGTAGACGATCGTCGGCGCCATCGAGCTGCGCGGCCGCTTGCCGCCCTCGACGCGGTTGGCGACGAGATAGCCGGCATCCACCGGCACGATGTCGAAGTCGGTCAGCTCGTTGTTGAGCACGGTGCCGTCGACGACCAGCCCCGAGCCGAACGGCCCCTCGACCGTCGTCGTCACCTCGACGACGTTGCCGGCGCGATCGGCGACGGCGAGGTCGGTGGTGCCGGCGACCTCGCTGACCGGCGCGGGGGTGCGCGCCGGCGCGCCCGGCGGCGTACCGGCGGCGACGCGCGCCATGGTCCGGTCGGTCACGATCAGCGCCGAGCGCTTCGCGATATAGGCGGGGTCGAGCAGGCCCCTGACCGGGACGCGGACGTAATCGGGATCGCCGACGTACAGGTTGCGGTCGGCATAAGCGAGGCGCGAGCTTTCGGCGAACAGATGCCAGGCGACGGGCGAGTCCTTGCCTAGTTTCGCCATGTCGAACCGTTCGAGCTGTTTGAGGATCATCAGCACGGTGATCCCGCCCGACGACGGCGGCCCCATCCCGCAGATCCGGTAGGTCCGATAGGGGACGCACAATTCGGGGCGCGGCTTGGCGTCGTAGGTCGCCAGATCGCCGGTCGTCATCGTCGACGGGTTGCGCGCGGCGCCGTTGACCGTCGCGACCAGCTTCGCCGCCTGCGGGCCGACATAGAAACTATCGGGACCCTGCCGCGCGATCCGGTCGAGCAGCGCCGCCTGTGCCGGGTTGCGCAGGATGCCGTCGGCGCCGACGGTGAAAACCGCGCGCGCCTCGGGCGTGAGATGGTCGCCGTAGGATTCGTCCGAATGGCGGAAGCGCGGGCTGACGCGGAAGCCGTCGCGCGCCAGCCGGATCGCCGGTTCGAACAAGCGCGCCCAGGGCAGTTTGCCCGACTGGCGGTGCGCCAGCGCCATGCCGCGCAGCGCACCCGGCACGCCGACGCTGCGCCCGCCCGGCACCGCATCGTCGTGGCTCAGCGGCCTGCCGGCGGCGTCGTAGAACCAGCGCGGCGTCGCGGCGGCGGGGGCAGCCTCGCGCGCGTCGATCGTCGTCACCTTGCCGGTCTTGGCGGCGTGGCTGACCCAGAAGCTGCCGCCGCCGATGCCGGAACTCTGCGGCTCGACGACGTTGAGCGCGAGCATCGTCGCGATCGCGGCGTCGGTGGCGCTGCCGCCCGCCTTGAGGATCTCGACCCCCGCCGCCGCGGCGCGCGGATCGGCGGCGCTGACCATGCCGGGCGCCTGGCGGCCGGGGGCCTGGGGCGGCGGAGCCTTGGCCAGCGCCGGGGCACTGACGGCGGCAAGGGCGAGCGCGAGTCCGATCTTCATCGCCGCAAAGCCTAACGGCTGGCCCGCCGAGGGCAAGCCGTTACGCCGTGGCCGCCGCGGTGATATCGGCGAAACCGTCGCGGACGAGGCAGGCGTCGAGCTCGGCGAGGATATGGCGGGCGAGTCCCGGTCCTTCGTAGACGAGCGCCGAATAGAGCTGGACGAGGCGCGCACCGGCGCGGATGCGCGCATAGGCTTCGGCGCCGCTGTCGATTCCGCCCGCGGCGATCAGCGCGATGCCGCCGCCGGTGGCGCTGCGCAGGTCGGCCAGTCGCTGCCGGGCGAGCGTCGCGAGCGGCGCACCCGACAGGCCGCCGGCCTCGCCCGCTTGTGGCGACCGTAGCGGCGGGCGCGAGATCGTCGTGTTGCCCATGATGATCGCGTCGAGCCCGTGGCCGATCGCGGCGCGGGCGATGCCGTCGATCGCCGCGGCGTCGAGATCGGGGGCGATCTTCAGGAACAGCGGCGTCGTGGCGCGCGCCGCGGTGCAGGCGGCGAGCAGTTCGTCGAGTGCCGCGCCGTGCTGGAGATCGCGCAGGCCGGGGGTGTTGGGCGAGGAGACGTTGATCGTGACGTAATCGGCGAGCGGCGCGGCGGCGGAGACGCCGGCGACGTAATCGGCGACGCGGTCGGTCGCGTCCTTGTTGGCGCCGACGTTGATGCCGAGCCGGCCGGCACCGCGCCGGGCAGCGCGCGCGCGGGCGAGGCCGCCTTCGAGCCCGCCGTTGTTGAAGCCCATGCGGTTGATGACCGCGCGGTCGGCGACGAGGCGGAACAGTCGCGGCTTCGGGTTGCCCGATTGGGGCAGGGGGGTGAGCGTACCGATCTCGACCGCGCCGAAGCCGAGGCCGAACAGACCCTCGATCGCCACCCCGTCCTTGTCGAGCCCCGCAGCGACGCCGAGCGGGTTGGCGAAGGCTAGGTCGCCGATACGGGTGGCGAGGCGCGGATTCGGCTTGGCGGCGGGAGCGGGCAGTTTGGCGCGCACCGCCAGCGCCTTGAGCGTCAGCGCATGGGCGCGCTCGGCATCAAGCGCGAAGAGCAGCGGGCGAAGGGCGTAGGACATGGGGTGGCCCATCGCATCCCCGACCCCGACGCTTCAAGTCCTGCCTCGCGCTTCCCCCTTCGTCATCCCGGCGAACGCCGGGACCCATGGTTGCGGTGGAGCCGCGGTGATTCGCTATCATCCGCGTCGCGCGTCCATGGGTCCCGGCTTCCGCCGGGATGACGAAGAGTAAGGGGGCGTCTGCCCGCGTCCTCCATCACCCATGACAACGCCACTCACACTGATCGCCCTTCCCCGCTTGACCGCAGCGCACAAAACCCTATCTCGCAATCGGATCGAATTGATCCGATTTGCGAAACGCTCGCAACAACCGACCGGAGCCGATGCGACTTTCCAGCCTTGCCGATTATGCGGTCGTGATGATGTCCGCCGCCGCGCGCCATTGCGGCGGTGCGGCGCGACTCAACGCGACGCTGCTCGCCGAGGAAACCGGCGTGCCGCTGCCGACCGCGCAGAAGCTGGTCAGCCGTTTGTCCAGCGCCGGCCTGATCGAGAGCGCGCGCGGTACCGGCGGCGGCTTCCGCCTCGCGCGGCCCGCCGCGGCGATCAGCCTCGCCGATATCGTCGAGGCGGTCGAGGGGCCGATCCAGATGACCTCCTGCGTGGAGGGCAGTCGCCACGAATGCGGGCTGGAGGGCAATTGCCTCGTCCGGCCGCATTGGGGGATCGTCAACGAGGCGGTCCGCGGCGCGCTTGCCGGCGTCTCGCTCGCCCGGCTTTCGCGCGCTCCCATCCACGATCCCATTCCCGCTCCGCTGAGCGAACAGGTGTAACCATGGCGACCAAGAACGCAGAGGCCTATGCGGCCGTCTCCAAGACCTACGAATGGGGCTTTTCGTCCGATATCGAACAAGACTTCGCGCCCAAGGGGCTGAGCGAGGACACGGTTCGCTACATCAGCGCCAAGAAGAACGAGCCCGAATGGATGCTCGACTGGCGGCTGAAGGCGTTCCGCCTGTGGCAGACGATGGCGGCGCCCGACTGGGCCAAGCTGAACGTGCCCCCGATCGACTATCAGGACGCTTATTATTACGCCGAGCCCAAGGCGAAGCCCAAGCTCGGCTCGCTCGACGAGGTCGATCCCGAGATCCTGCGCGTCTACGAGAAGCTCGGCATTCCGATCGCCGAGCAGAAGATGCTCGCCGGGGTCGAGGACCTCGATGCGGAGGGCAATCCGAAGCGCCGCGTCGCGGTGGATGCAGTGTTCGACAGCGTCTCGGTCGCCACCACCTTCCGCAAGGAGCTGGAGGCTGCGGGGGTCATCTTCCGCTCGATCAGCGAGGCGATCCGCGAATATCCCGATCTCGTCCGCAAATGGCTGGGCAAGGTCGTGCCGCAGCGCGACAATTATTTCGCGACACTCAACTCGGCGGTCTTCTCCGACGGTACGTTCGTCTACATCCCGGAAGGCGTGCGCTGCCCGATGGAGCTGTCGACCTATTTCCGCATCAATGCCGAGAATACCGGCCAGTTCGAGCGGACGCTGATCGTCGCCGACAAGGGTAGCTACGTCTCCTATCTCGAAGGCTGCACTGCGCCGATGCGCGACGAGAACCAGCTCCATGCCGCAGTGGTGGAACTGGTCGCGCTCGACGATGCCGAGATCAAATATTCGACCGTGCAGAACTGGTATCCCGGCGACGAGAATGGCGTCGGCGGCATCTACAATTTCGTCACCAAGCGCGCGCTGTGTCAGGGCCGGAACAGCAAGGTGTCGTGGACGCAGGTCGAGACCGGATCGGCGATCACCTGGAAATATCCGAGCTGCGTGCTCGCCGGCGAGAACAGCGTCGGCGAATTCTATTCGGTCGCGGTGACCAACAACCGCCAGCAGGCCGATACCGGCACCAAGATGATCCACCTCGGCAAGGGATCGCGCTCGACGATCGTGTCGAAGGGGATTTCGGCGGGGCGGTCGGACAATACCTATCGCGGGCTGGTCCGGGTCGGGCCGACCGCGGAGAACGTCCGCAACTTCACGCAATGCGATTCGCTGCTGCTCGGCGACCAATGCGGGGCGCATACCGTGCCGTACATCGAGGTGAAGAACCCCTCGGCGCAGATCGAGCATGAGGCGACGACCTCGAAGATCAGCGAGGACCAGCTCTTCTACGCGATGAGCCGTGGTCTCGATCAGGAGGCGGCGGTGGCGCTGATCGTCAACGGCTTCGCGCGCGAGGTGCTGCAGCAATTGCCGATGGAATTCGCCGTCGAGGCGCAAAAGCTGCTCGGGATCAGCCTCGAAGGCTCGGTAGGGTAAGATTGGGTGGGGGATGCGGGTGACGGTCTCGGTGAGACTCCCCCCACCCCCAAAGGAAGAAGATCAGATCAATGCTCAAGATTGAAAACCTGCACGCCGAGATCGACGGCAAGCCGATCCTCAAGGGGCTCACCCTCGCGGTGAACGCCGGCGAGATCCATGCGATCATGGGGCCGAACGGTGCGGGCAAATCGACGCTCGGCTATGTCCTCGGCGGGCGTCCTGGGTATGAGGTGACCGAGGGGTCGATCACCTTCGACGGGCAGGACCTGCTGGAGCTTGCTCCCAACGAGCGCGCTGCGGCGGGCGTGTTCCTCGGCTTCCAATATCCGGTCGAGATCCCCGGCGTCAGCAACGTCCAGTTCCTGCGCGAGGCGCTTAACGCGCAGCGCGGCGTGCGCGGTGAGAAGCCGCTGTCCGGGGCGGAGTTCCTCAAGCTCGCGCGAGAGGAGGCGCGCAAGCTCGACATGGATGCCGAAATGCTCAAGCGGCCGGTCAACGTCGGTTTCTCCGGCGGCGAGAAGAAGCGCAACGAGATGGTGCAGATGGGCGTCGTCAACCCCAAGTTCGCGATCCTCGACGAGACCGACAGCGGCCTCGACATCGACGCGCTGCGCATCGTCGGCGACGGCATCAACCGCATCATGCGCGCGCCCGACAAGGCGGTGCTGCTGATCACCCATTACCAGCGGCTGCTCGACTACGTGCGGCCCGACGTCGTCCATGTGCTCGCGGACGGGCGTATCGTCCGCACCGGTGATGCTGACCTCGCACACGAGCTGGAGCGTGAGGGCTATGCGGGGGTAACGGCGTGATTCTCGTTCACGCGAAGGCGCGAAGGCGCGAAGGGGGCTCGTCGCTTGGCATGCCGTCGGGTGCCCTCGATATGGTTTTTGTTCGCGCAGAGGCGCGGAGGCGCGGAGAGCGCGTCGCCGGAGGCGTGCTCCCATCGATCATCCCCAACGATTTTGATATTGTGCTGACGCGCAAGAAGGCTCGCGCTGCAGGCGGCGTCGCGTCTTCTTCTCTTCTTCTCCGCGCCTCTGCGCCTCTGCGCGCAAAAAACCTTTCTTCTCTTCGCGTCTTCGCGCCTTCGCGTGACACCATTCAGCGAGCCGCCGCATGACCGCCGTTCTCGAATTGCCCACCACGCGCGAGGAAGCGTTCCGCTGGGCCGACATGCCCGCGCTGCAAGCCGCCCGCGCGCTGACGCCGCAGTCGGCGTCGGTGCCAGACGCGATCCTGCCCGACGCGGCGCGACTGGTGTTCGTCGACGGCGATCTCGATACCGATGTCAGCCGTCCCGGCGACCTCGCCATCGTCCCGGAAGCCCTTGCCAGCGATCACCCGCTTGCCCGCCATGCTGCGGGCGACGGTCACCGGATCACGCTCGCGCCGCGCACCGTCACCACGATCGAGATCGCCCGCGTCAACGCCGGCGGGGACTGCCAGACGCCGCTCGTCATCACGCTCGGCGAGGATGCCGTGCTGACGCTGGTCGAGAGTTTCACCGGGGCCGGCTGGACCAACACGCTGACCCGGTTCGAGCTGGGACAGGGCGCGCGGGTGATGCGCGCGGTGCGCATCGTGCAGGACGCCGGCTTCGTCTCGACCCGCGACGAGGTGACGATCGCCGAGGCCGCCAGCTTCGTCTCGGTCGCACTCGGCGCCACCGCGGCGGGGACGCGGCTCGACGCGGCGCTGACGCTGAATGGCGACGGCGCCTATGCCGAGCTTGGCGGCGCGCTGCTGACGCGCGACGACCAGCGGCAGGAATGCGCGGTGCGCGTCCGCCACGCCAAGCCCAACGGCCAGTCGCACCAGCTCTGGCGCGCGGTTGCGGCGGATCGCTCGACGGTGAGCCTCGCCGCCGCGGTCGAGGTGGCGCGCGACGCGCAGAAGACCGACGGCGAACAGAGCCTGCGCGGTCTGCTCCTCCAGCGCACCGCGACGGTCAACCTCAAGCCCGAACTTGAGATTTTCGCCGACGACGTGAAATGCGCGCACGGCGCGACGGTCGGCGAACTCGACGCGCGCGCGCTCTTCTACATGCAGAGCCGCGGCATTCCCGCGCCCCGCGCCAAGGCGCTGTTGACGCGCGCGTTCGTGGCGGATGCGCTCGATCGGATCGCCGATGAGACGGTGCGCGACACGTTCGCCGCGGATGCCGACGCGTGGCTGGAGCAGACGCTGTGAGCGAATCCCCCCTCGACCGCGTCGCCGACTTTCCGGCGATCCCGGCGGGATGGGCCTATCTCGACACGGCGGCCACCGCGCAGAAGCCGCAGGTCGTGATCGACGCGATCGCGCGGGCCTATGGCGAGACCTATGCGACGGTGCATCGCGGCGTCTACCAGCGCTCGGCCGACATGACCGTCGCCTATGAGGCGGCGCGCGCCAAGGTCGCACGCTTCATCGGCGCGACGACGTCCGATGAGATCGTCTTCGTCCGCGGCGCGACCGAGGGGATCAATCTCGTCGCGCAATGCTGGGCGGCGACGCAGCTCAAGGCGGGCGACCGCATCCTGCTGTCGATGCTGGAGCATCACAGCAATATCGTGCCTTGGCAGATGGCCGCCGAGCGCGTCGGCGCGGCGATCGACGTGCTGCCGCTGACCGCGGATCATCGCATCGATCTCGATGCGATGGAGCGGATCCTCACGCCGCAGCACAAACTGGTCGCGCTTGCGCACGTCTCGAACGTGCTCGGCTCGGTGCTCGACGCGAAGCGCGCGACCGATCTGGCGCATGGCGTCGGCTCGAAGATCCTGCTCGACGGCTGTCAGGCGGTGCCGCGGATCGCGGTGGACGTCGCGGCGATCGGTTGCGATTTCTACGTTTTCTCCGGTCACAAGCTGTACGGTCCGACCGGGATCGGCGTGTTGTGGGGTCGCGGCGCGCTCTTGTCGCAGATGCCGCCCTATCAGGGTGGCGGCTCGATGATCGACCGCGTCACTTTCGCGAAGACGACCTATGCGCCGCCGCCGGGCCGGTTCGAGGCGGGGACGCCGCATATCGTCGGCGCGCTCGGCCTTGCCGCGGCGATCGATTATGTCGAGGGGATCGGGCTCGACCGCATCCATGCGCACGAAACCGCTCTGGTCCGCGACGCACGCGCGGCGCTGGCGTCGCTCAACTCGGTCCGCCTGTTCGGGCCGGAGGACAGCGCCGGCATCGTCAGTTTCGCGGTCGAGGGGGTGCATCCGCACGACGTCGGCACCATCTTGGACGAAGGCCGGGTGGCAATCCGCGCCGGCCATCATTGCGCGCAGCCGCTGATGGAGGTGCTGGGCGTCGACGCGACCGCGCGGGCGAGCTTCGCGGTCTATAACGGTCCGCAGGACATCGAGGCGCTGGTCAAGGGCGTCGAACGAGTGACGAGGATATTCGGGTGAGCGATGCGATCCGTATCGAGGAAGTGGACGCGGTGACGCCGGCGCCGCGCGCGCGCGTCGAGGACGTGGCGGACAGCGCGCCGCGCGAACGCGACTATCTGACCGGCTTTCTCCAGCAGCAGCCGCAGGGCGATGCGCCGGGCGAGCCCGGCGGCGCGCTGTACGAGGCAGTGATCGACGCGCTCAAGGAGATCTACGATCCCGAGATTCCGGTGAACATCTACGATCTCGGGCTGATCTACGGCGTCGAGGTCGCGGACAACGGTCAGGCGGTGGTGACGATGACGCTCACCACGCCGCATTGCCCGGTCGCCGAATCGATGCCCGCCGAGGTCGAGATGCGCGTTGCCGCGGTGCCGGGGATCGCCTTCGCCGACGTCAATCTCGTATGGGATCCGCCCTGGGACCCGCAGAAGATGTCGGACGACGCCAAGCTCGAACTGGGGATGCTGTGATGGCCACGACCCTGCGCCAGCGGCCGGCGCCGCTGATCCTGACCGCCAATGCCGACGCGCGCATCGCCGACCTGATGGCGCGCGCGCCGGACGGCGCGATCGGCGTTAAGCTCTCGACGCCGCGCCGCGGCTGTTCGGGGCTCGCCTATTCGGTCGATTACGTCACCGAGGCCAAGCCGTTCGACGAGCGGATCGAGACGCCCGGCGGCACTTTGTTCGTCGACGGCGGCTCGATCCTGTATCTCGTCGGGTCGACGATGGACTGGGTCGAGGACGATTTCACCGCCGGCTTCGTGTTCAACAACCCCAATGCCAAGGGCGCATGCGGTTGCGGGGAAAGCTTCACGGTCTGACCCGATCGGCTCCTCCCTCGTGCGGTGGGGGAGGAGCCCGCCGGGTCTAAAGGTCCCGCCCGTAGATGTTGTAGACCTTGTTGACGCGGCTATCGATCGTCTCGGCGATCGAGCGCATGCCCTGATTGTCGTCGAGGATCCAGCCGATCTCGCCGCGGCTCGCGCCGTAATGCTGGACCGAGGCGACGCGGATATATTCGATCATCATGAAGGCGAGCTGGCTCGCCATCCGCGACGCCTGCAATTCCTTGACGACGCCCATTAGCGGCACGCGCATCGTCCGTACCTTGGGCTTGCGCAGCCACAGCAGCAGCTTGGCCCAGCCGAACGGCAGCAGCGAGCCGTTGAGCGGCTTCAGCGGCTCGTTCAGGTCCGGAAGCGTAATCATGAATGCGACCGGCTTGCCGTCGAGTTCGGCAATGCGGATCAGGTCGTTGAACACGATCGGCTTGAGCTTGACGCCGACGTCCTTGATCTCGGGCGGGGTGAGGGGGACGAAGCCCCAATTGTCGCTCCACGCATCGTTGAGGATCGACAGGATGATCGCCGCCTCCTCCTCGAACTTGCGCTTGTCGACCTCGCGCACGACGATGCGCGGGTTGTTCTCGCCGGAGCGGATGATCCGTTTGACGATCGGCGGAAATTCCTGGGTAATGTCGAGCTCGTAGGTGAAGAGCTGCTTGACCTGCTGGTAGCCCGCACGCTCGATCCAGCCCTGATATTCCGGCTTGGCGTGGCCCATCATGATCGTCGGCGAATGATCGAAGCCCTGCACGAGCAGCCCCGGCTCCTCCCACACCGATTGCGAGATCGGACCGAGGGCGCGGGTCATGCCCTGCTCGCGCAGCCAGCCCTCCGCCTTGGCGAGGAGCGCGACGAACACGTCCTCGCGCTCGGCTTCCATCGACCCCCATTGACCGACACCGGGACCGAATCCCTGTTCGGCCGGCATCGTCAGCGCCAGCGTGTCGATATGCGCCGAGATACGCCCGACCACCCTACCGTTCTCGCGGGCGAGGAACAACTGCACCTTGGCGTGGCTGTACCAGCCGTTCTTTTCCGGCGTGATCAGGCCCAGCGCCTCGCCCTTCAGCGGCGGGACCCAGGCGGCATCGTCCTTGTACAGCCGGAACGGCAGGTCGACGAACGCCTTGCGTTCGCTCTTGGTGGTGACGGGGGTGATCGTCAGGTCGCTCATTCGGGCCTCCCATTTTGGCCCGCGATCTAGCACGGCGGCGCGGCAAGGCGAGTGACGTTTCCGTCATCAGTGATCGATATGTTGCGGCGCCGCAGCGACCGGGGCGCCTGTAAATGCCACGCTATCGCCACTATCTTCACGCAATGGACCAAGCCATGGAACGCTCGCTGACCCTATCCCGCGCCCCCGTCGCCGAGCCGGCCGGACGCGCGCCGCGCGTGCGGATCGCCGACGACAAGGCGATGCTGCGTGCGGCGGCGGAGGCGACGCGCGACCTGATCGCGCCACGCCCCGGCGTCTATTGGGCCGACCTGATCGGGTCGGTGGCGGTCGGCTATGGCGCGCTGGCTGCTGCGGTGACCGTCCGGGAGACCGGCTGGGTGGTGCTCGCTGCCGTCGTGTCGGCGCTGGCGCTGTATCGCGCGCTTAGTTTTATCCACGAAATCAGTCACATGAAGCATAGTGCCGTGCCCCGCTTCCGCGGTGCTTGGAATGCGCTGGTCGGCGTGCCGATGCTGGTGCCGAGCTTCATGTACGAGGGCGTGCACAACCTCCACCATGCGAAGACGCGTTACGGCACGTCGGAGGACCCGGAATATCTGCCGCTCGCGCTGATGAAGCCGTGGACGCTGCCGGCGTTCGTGGTGATCTCCGCACTGGCGCCGCTCGGGCTGCTGATCCGTTATGCGATCCTGTCGCCGCTGTCGCTGCTGTCGCCCAAGTTCCGCACGATCGTGATGGAGCGCTATTCGGCGCTGGCGATCAATCCGTCGTTCCGCCGTCGCGCCCCGGAAGGCGAGGCGCGGACGATGTGGGATCGGGTCGAGACTGCGGCGAGCCTGTGGGCGATCGCGGTCGTGGTGCTGACCGCGACGGGGGTCTTCCCGCTGCGCAGCGTCGCAATCGCGCTGGCGATCGGGTCGGGCGTCGCGGTGGTCAATCAGGTCCGTACCCTCGTCGCGCATCTCTGGGAGAATGACGGCGAGCCGATGTCGGTGACCGCGCAATATCTCGATTCGGTCAACGTGCCGCCGCCGGCGCTGTTGCCGGCACTGTGGGCACCGGTCGGCCTGCGCTATCACGCGCTCCACCATCTGCTGCCGAGCCTGCCGTATCACGCGCTCGGCGAGGCGCATCGCCGGATCACCGCGGCGGTCGAGCAGGGGTCGCCCTATCACAAGGCGAGCTATGCCGGTCTGCCGGGATTGGTGAACAAGATCGTGCGGAGCACGTTCCATCCTCGGTAACCAGAGGATTGCGCTATAATAGGGCAGGACGGTTGCCGAAGGTGGGGGTCGGAAGATGATCATTTGGTCCGGCATCGTAGCCCTGCTGGCCGTTCCGGCGGTCGCCGCCGATACCCTGCCGCCGGGGACGGTCACTCTCACCGTCGTCGATGACGGCAAGACCGATGGACCCGAGATTCCTGCGATCGCCGATGCGGTCGGCGATGCCTTCAATTCCGCCAATTATCTCGTCCTGCCGGCGACCGGTCCGAGCCGCTATCGTGCCCGGGTCGCGATCGACCATGAGCAGCGCGGTCTGGTCGGGGCGCCTTCCGGAACCAAGGCGCCTGCCGCCAGCGTCGCCAATTGGGGCGGGGGCGTGCAACTCGCGCTGCCGACGCAGAAGCAGGATCTGCGCGCGCTGATCGTGACGCGGATGACGATCACGCTCACCGTCTGGCGCGACGGGCGGACCTTGTGGACGGGCAGTGCGGTGACCGCGCAGGTCGGCGGCACGCAGGCGAACGCGCCGGCGGTCGTCGGTGCGAAGCTGGCGGGTGCTCTGGTGTCGCGGATGCCGGCGGTGCTCGAGGGGCCTTTGTCGGTGCCGTAAGGTGGTCGGACGGAAGAAGGTTGGTTCGCGCAGAGGCGCGGAGGTGTTGCGTTCGCCGTGTCAGCGGCTCTTCCTACCAAGGTCTCGCAGTTACAGGACCACGGCCGCCCCACACGATACCTTTCCGCGCCTCCGCGCCTCCGCGTGAATCGATAACATCACCCCGTTGGTGCTGAGCCTGTCGAAGCACCCTGAGACTCACCTGCCCTTCGACAGGCTCAGGGCGAACGGTTGGGGGGGCGGAGCAGCTTCTTTCAGCCGTCCTATTCCTCGGTGCGGATCAGGACCGCTTCGCCGATCAGCAGGAACAGCAGGAACGGCGCCCAGGCGGCGAGGAAGGGCGGGTAGGCGCCGAGATTGCCCATTGCGAGTGCGAAATTGTCGGCGACGAAATAGGCGAAGCCCAGCGCCATGCCGATAACCGCACGCACGAACAATTGCCCCGACCGCGCGATGCCGAACGCCGCGACCGCGCCGAGCAGCGGCATCAGCACCGCTGACAGCGGGCTGGAGAATTTGTGCCAGAGCGTGCCTTCGAGCGACTTGGTCGGCCGGCCGGCGTCGCGCAGGTCGCCGATCGCGGCGTGGAGCGCGGCGAAGTCGAGCCCGTCGGGATTGACCGCACCCAGAGTGAACTGGTCGGGGCGGACGCCCGGCGCGACCTTGACCGTGCCGAGGTTGCTCAATTTGCCGGTGGCGACGTCGAAGCGCGTCGCCGGGCTGATCGCCCAGCCGTTGCCGGCATGGCGGCCGATCGGCGCCTTGATGATCGCGACCAGCTCGCCGCCGGTGCGGTCGTAGACGGTGACGTTGCCGAGCCGCACCTGCTCGCCGCGCCCGCGCACCTGCTGCACCGCGATCAGGTCGTCGCCGTCGCGCACCCAGACATTGGTCCGGTCGCCGCGGTCGATCGGCAGCGCGCCGTAATCGGCGTCCTTCCACTGGTCGAGCGTCGCGGTGGCGCGGCTGACGATCCGTTCATTGAACGCGAAGCTGAGCCCGGCGACGCCGAGGCTGGCGACAAGCAGCGGCGCCAGCACCTGATGCGCCGACAGGCCGCCGGCCTTCAACGCGATGACCTCGCTGTTCTGGTTCATCGTGATGAGCGTCAGGATGGTGCCGAGCAGGACCGAGAAGGGCAGCAGGAAGGCGGCGATCTGCGGCGCGCGCAGTCCGACATATTGCCACACCTGTTCCTGCGTATTGCCGGGATGGGCGAGGATCTGGCCCGATTCGCTGAGCAGGTCGAGCGTCTGCAGGATCAGCAACAGCGCGGCGAGCAACCCGAAGGTGCGCACCAGGAACATCCGCCCCATGTAGATCGCGACGGTGCGCGACGGGAAGAAGCTGCTCATGCCGCCTGCTCCTTCTTGCGGCCGCGGCCGGGCAGATAGCGGGTGACGAGCTTGGCGAGCTTCGAGAAGGCGCGTTCGAGCGCGCCGATCGGTTGCCCGCCGGGGACATAGGCGATCTGATAATACATCCAGAGGATGATCCCGGCGAAGATGCAGAAGGGGACCCAGAGCGCGATCAGCGGATCGATCCGGCCGAGCTCGCCGATCGAGGCGGCATATTCGTTCACCTTGTGATAGGCGACGATCATCACGATCGCGAGGAACACGCCGAAGCCCGAATTGGAGCGTTTGGGCGGCACGCCGAGCGCGATTGCGAGCAGCGGCAACAGGAACATCGTCGCCACCTCGACCAGACGGAAGTGGAATTCGGAGCGGCTGCTGTCGCGCTGCTCCTCGCTCTGCGCGCGATGGCCGAGCTTTGCGAGCTCGGGCAAGGTGAATTCGAGGTTGCGGCCGCCGCGCTGGCGGAAATTCTCGTAGCGCGGCAGCGGGATCGGCAGATCGTGCGAGGTGAAGGTCAGCACCCGCGGCACGGTGAAATTGGGCGCCTTGTGCACCAAAGTGCCCTTGGTCAGGCGGAAGATGATCGTGTTGGGATCGTCGGTGGCGAGGAACTGGCCCGACTGGGCGGTGACCGAATAGCTGGTGCCCTTGTCGTTGTAATATACGAAGATGCCGTCGAGCTTGCGGCCCTTGTCATGGCTCTGCTCGATGCGCAGCGTCATGCGGTCGCCGAAATGGGTGAACTCGCCGACCTTGATCGACGCGCCCAGCGCGCCGGTGCGCAGCTCGAAGCGCAACTGCTCGTAATAATAGCGCGCCTTTGGCTGGACGAAGCCGACGATCGCGATGTTGAGCGCCGCGAGGATCAGCGCGTACATGAACGGCACGCGCAGCATCCGCGTATAGCTGACCCCCACGGCGCGCAGCACGTCGAGCTCCGAATTGGCGGCGAGGCGGCGGAAGGCGAGCAGGATGCCGAGCAGCAGACCGATCGGGATACCGAGGCCGAGATATTCGGGCAGCAGATTGGCGAGCATCCGCCACACGACGCTGACCGGCCCACCCTCGGTGGCGACGAAGACGAACAGGCGCTGGATACGGTCGAGCACCAGCAGCATGGCGGCGATGGTCAGCGTCGAGAATAGCGGCAACGCGATCAGCCGGGCCATGTAGCGGTCGAGGGAGGTCATGCGGTCAGGGGCTCGGGCCGGGGCGGGGAGCGGCCGGTATAGGCGCGGGTGTCGGCAACGTCAGCTAAAATTCCCGTGGCTCATTCGGCGGCTATCTGCTGCGGCGGGGCGGGGCGTTCGGTCGCCATCGCCTTGCCGATCGCGCGCTCCAGCCCGCTGAGCGTGAACGGCTTGCGGAGCACCGGATGACGGCCGAATTCGCTCGCATTCGCCTCGCCGGCGAAGCCGGTGACGAACAGCACGGCGATATGCGGGTAATGCGGGGCGAGGGCGGCGATCATCTCCGGCCCGGTCTGCCCCGGCATCAGCACGTCCGAGATGATGAGATCGATGTCGTCGTTGCCGGCGAGCAGCGCCGGCGCCTTGAGCGGCGCGTCGCAGGCGATGGCGCGATGGCCCAGCTCCTCCAGCGCCATCATCGTCGCGGCGAGCACGCGCGGATCGTCCTCGACGACGAGCACGCGCAGCGCCTCGGCGAGCGGCGCGACGGTGACCGGCGCGACGACCGCGGCGGGCGCGGCGGTGCCGGCGCTGGTGTCGCGCGGCAGATAGAGGGTGACGGTGGTGCCGCATCCGGGCGCGGTCTCGATCGCGATGCCACCGCGCAACTGCCGCACGAGGCCGAAGATCTGGCTGAGGCCGAGGCCGGTGCCCTTGCCCGCCGCCTTGGTGGTGAAGAAGGGTTCGTAGACGCGTTCGAGCACCTCGGGCGTCATGCCGGTGCCGGTATCGGTGACCGCGAGCGTGACGTAATCGCCGGCGCAGCAATCGTCGACATGATCGTCGGCGAGCGACGTCGCGCCGGTCGCGATGACCAGCCGGCCGCGACCGTTCATCGCGTCGCGTGCGTTGACCGCGAGGTTGAGCACCGCATTTTCGAGCTGCACACGATCGGCATGGACCTGCCAGCCGCGCGCATCGTCGCGGACGACGACGGTGATCGCATCGCCGAGCGTGCGGTCGATCAGCTCGGACATGCCCGACACCAAAGCCGCCGCGGCGATCGGTTCGGGCTTGAGCGATTCCTCGCGGCTGAAGGCGAGCAGCCGCCGGGTCAGCGCCGCGGCGCGATTGGCGCCGTCGGTCGCATTGTCGAGATGCCGCGCCACCGTCGCCGGATCATGGCCGACCGCGCGCCTTGCCAGTTCGAGCCCGCCGAGGACGACCGCGAGCATATTATTGAAATCGTGGGCGATGCCGCCGGTCAGCTGGCCGACCGCGTCCATCTTGTGGATCTGGCGGACCTTCGCCTCCTGCACGCGCAATTCGTCGGTCGCCTTGGTCACCGCAGCGGCGAGTTCCTCGGCGCGCTCGCGTTCCTCCTCCGCCTCGGCGCGGGCAAGGGCGCGCTCGCCGACCGCGTGCAGCGTGAACCAGCCGAGCACCAGCGCGCCGACGACGATGAGCACGCCGAAGATCGCCAGCACCGTCGCGATGCGGCTCGACCGGTCGACGGTGCGCATCGCGTCGGCGGTGCGCTGGTCGAGCAGGGCGCGTTCGCGGGTGATGATCTGGTCGAGCGTCGTGTCGATCGCGGTCAGCGTCGGCGACTGGCGCGCCTTGTAATAACGGGCGAGCGCCTGGCTGTTCTGGCCGTAGGTGGTGCTGAGCGCGGTCAGCGACAGCTCCTCGCCGCGCCGTTCGTAGGCGGCGCGCAGGCGGCGGACGCGGGCGCTCTGCTCCGGCGTGTCGACGGTCAGCCGTTCGAGCCGGCCGAGCTGCGTTCCGGCGAGGCGCCATTGGTCGTAATAGAGCTGGCCCAGCTCCTTCTCGGCCTTGCCGCTGATGACGTAGCGGCCGAGCGACGCCTCGGAGCGGGCGATCGTGCCCGACACGGTGCGGGCGAGGATCATCACGTCGTAGCTGTGCGCCTGCGCCTGCAACGCGCGGTCGCGCTGGCGGTTGGCCTCGCCCAGCGTCACGATGAGCGCGACGAGCACCGCCGCGCCGAGCAGACCCATCACGACGAGCGTGATCGTCCGCCAGGTCGCGTCGCCCTCCAGGGTCCCTACGGAGACCGTTTCGGCGTCGTTGCGAGTCACGGGCGTGAGGCTAGTCCGTTTCCCGCCGCGTGGAAAGCCGCCGCGGCGTGCGCCGCGGCAGGCTCAGCCGATCGCGCCCACGGCCTGCCCCGCGGCGCGGAAGGCGGCGAGCACCGCGTCGAGCTGCGCTGCGCTATGTTCGGCGCACAGCGAGCAGCGCAGCAGGAAGGTGCCGGCGGGGGTCGCCGGCGGGCGCGCCATGTTGACGTAGACGCCACCGTGCAGCAGCCCCTGCCACATCGTCACCGCCTGTTCCTGGTCATCGAGGATCACCGCGACGATCGCGCTGTCGGGGGCCTCGGTGCCGAGCCTGAAGCCCATCGCCTTGAGGCCGCCGTGGAGCTGGCGGGCGTTCGCCCAGAGCTGCGCGCGCTTGTCGTGCGCGGTCATCAGCTTGCGGATCGACGCCGCGGCGGTCGCGACGACCGACGGCGGCAGCGAGGCGGTGAAGATATAGGCGCGGCAGGCGAGGCGGATCGCCTCGAACTTCGGATGGTTCGACACGCAGAAACCGCCGACGGTGCCGACCGATTTCGAGAAGGTGCCGACGACGAAGTCGACGTCCGCCTCAAGCCCCTGATCCTCGTACACGCCGCGGCCGTTGGGGCCGTAGAAGCCCATCGAATGCGCCTCGTCGCTCAGCACCATCGCATCGTGCTTCTTCGCGACCGCGACCATCTCCCTGAGCGGCGCGACGTCGCCGAGCATCGAATAGACGCCTTCCAGCACGACGAGCTTGCCCGCCTCCTTGGGCAGGCGGCCGAGCCTTTTGTCGAGATCCTCGACGCTGTTGTGGCGAAAGCGGACGATCTCGGCATTGCCCTGCTTGCAGCCGTCGTAGATCGAGGCGTGGCTGTCGGCGTCGAGGATGACATATTCGCCCTTGCCGACGAGCGTCGAGATCATGCCGAGATTGGCCATATAGCCGGTCGAGAAGACGATCGCGCCGGTCGTACCGTAGAAGTCGCGCAGCGCCTGTTCCGCTTCCATATGGTCGCGGAAGGTGCCGTTGAGCATGCGGCTGCCGTTGGTGCCCGAGCCGAACCGGTCGAGCGCGGCATGGCCGGCGGCGATGACGTCGGGGTCGAACGTCATTCCCATGTAATTGTAGGTGCCGAGCAGGATCGTGTCGCGGCCGGCGATCACCGCCTCGGTCGGGCTCTTCACCTGTTCCATCACGATCGCGAACGGATCGGTGACGCCGGTGTCGATCAGCGCCTTGCGCTCGGCGATGAGCGAATCGAACTTGCTCATCAGGTCGCGCTCGGGCGCGACCGGGGCGGGGTCGAGGTCGAGCGTTTCGGACTGCAGGCCGGTCTCGGTCATGCGTCGCCCTTCAGCTTGGCGACGGCATCGGCGAGCTGGCCGACCGTCTCGATCTCCGCCTGCATGTTCATCGTGATGATGATCTCGAACTCGTCCTCGATCGCCGCGACGAAGTCCATCACGGTCAGGCTGTCCCACTCCAGATCGCCCTGGAAGGTGGTCGCCTCGGTCAGCGCGACGCCTTTCTTGTTGAACGGTTCGATCTGGGCCTTGATCGTGTCGAGGATCTGGGTGCGGTCGGTCATCATACTATCCTGGATGGCGGCCAAATACGGCAGGGTTGCGGCGCTATAGCAATCCGTTGGCGCGATACCATCGCGCGGTTGCGGCGAGGCCTGCCTCCGGGGCGACGGACGGCGTCCACAGATCGGCCGGCGGGCGCAGCGCAGGGCGGGCGGTCCAGTCCGGGTGGGCGAGATAGTTCGCGCGATCGGCGGTGAGTTTGGCGGCCGATCCGCGCAGGCCCCTGTCGAGCTTCGCACCGAGATGGAGGATCGCCCTGGGCAGGTGCACCGCGAGCACGTGGCTCCGGCCGACCGCGCGGCCGATCGCCTGCGCCATCTCGTCATGGGTGAGCACGTGACCGTCGTCGACCTCGTAGAGCGCGGGCGGCAGGTCGCGCGTGGCGAGCGTCAGCAACAGGCGGGCGAGATCGTCGACCGCGACCAGCGACACCTTGCCGCGCGGCGGCAGCAGCGCGAGGCCGAGCTTCGCGGCGCGGAACAGGTCGCGCATCTCCATGTCGCCGGGGCCATAGACGCCGCTCGGGCGGACGATGCTCCACGCGAGGGGGCTGGCCTCGACCAGCGATTCGGCCTCCGCCTTGGACCAGCCGTAGTTGGACAGCGCGGGTTCGCGTGCGGACAGCGACGAGACGTGGACGAAGCGGCGGACGCCGGCGGCGGTCGCGGCGGCGAGCATGGCGCGCGTGCCGTCGATATTGCCGGCGACGAAGCCGGTGCGGTCGGGCGCGTTCACCACGCCGGCGACATGGACGATCGCGTCCGCGCCATCGGCGAGCGCGGCGAGGCTGTCGGGCCGGTCGAGCGCGCCTTCGATCCAGATGACGCCATTGCGGCCGGGTTGCGGCCGGCGGGTGAGCGCGCGGACGTGATGGCCGGCGGCGAGCGCCCGATCGAGGAGGGCGCCGCCGACGAACCCCGTCGCGCCGGTGATGGCGAGGGTGGTCATGAAGCGGCTCCTGCGATCGCGCCGGTAATGCTCGCGACCTCTACAAAGGACGATTTGTGCTCCTGCGAAAGCAGGAGCCCAGGGGTTTCGAAGACGGACAGCGGTCGTCTGCTTGGCCCTGGGTTCCTGCTTTCGCAGGAACACTGGAATGGTCGGGCCACCGGTCGGCCTCTCGAAGAGGCTGGCGATCTCACAGCAGCGCCAGATGGTTGCGGTGGACCAGTGCGGCGCGGGGCGCGTACCCCAAGATCACCGCCTGATCTTCCGAGCGCGTGCCGAGCAGACGCAGCGCCTCGTCCGCCGCATATTCCGACAGGCCGCGCGCGATCGTGCCGTCCGGCCCCTCGATCGTCACCAGATCGCCGCGGCCGAACGCGCCCTCGACCCGCGTCGCGCCGGCGGCGAGCAGGCTGCCGCCTGCAACCAGCGCGCGCGCCGCGCCGGCATCGACGTGGATGCGGCCGCGGGCGGTCAGCCCGCCCGCCAGCCACGCCTTGCGCGCCGGTGCGGCGCGTTCGGCGACGAACAAAGTATGCCGCTGCGCCCCGGCGAGCGGGTGATCCAGCCGTCCGCTGGCGATGGCGAGATGCGCGCCGGCACCGGTGGCGATCCGTGCCGCGGCGATCTTCGACACCATGCCGCCCGATCCCATGCCCGACGCCGATCCGGCATCGGCCATGCCCGCGACCGCGTCGATCCGCTCGACCCGTGCGATATGCCGTGCCGCCGGATTGGTGTGCGGGTTGGCGTCGTAGAGGCCGTCGACGTCGGACAGCAGCACGACGCCCTGCGCCCCCGCCGCCTGCGCGACGCGCGCGGCGAGCCGGTCGTTGTCGCCGAAGCGGATCTCTTCAGTGGCGACGCTGTCGTTCTCGTTGATGACCGGCACCACGCCGAGCCCGAGCAGCCGGCCCAGCGTCGCGGCGGCGTTGAGATAGCGGCGGCGGTCCTCGAGATCGTCGAGCGTCACCAGCATCTGCGCGGCGGTGAGGCCGTGGTTGCCGAGCAGCTCCGCCCAGGTCTGGCTGAGCGCGATCTGGCCGGTCGCGGCGGCGGCCTGCGCGTCCTCGAGGCTGGCGCGGCCGCCCTTGGCGAGCCCGAGTCGCCGCGCGCCGAGCGCGATCGCACCCGACGAGACGATCGCGACCTGCTGGCCGTCGCGGACGCGCGCGGCGATGTCGGCGACCAGCGTCGCAAGCCAGTCCCGCCGTACCGCGCCATCGGGGGCGACGAGCAGGGCGGAGCCGACCTTGACGATCAGGCGCGGGCAGGAGGCGGGCGGGAAGAGGGGCATGGGGTGGGGTCTAGCGAGGGATGACCGACAGCATAAGTCCTCGGTTACCTGTCGACGCAGGGCCGATAGATATGGCCGCTTGGTTGTCGTCGCCCTTTCCACACTCCCTCGTCACCCCGGACTCGTTCCGGGGTCCACTCCGCGGCGAGGAGGGGGCTCGAGGCGAGAGCGCACGCTTGCGGTACGGTGGACCCCGGAACGAGTCCGGGGTGACGGTCCCGGGGTGCTATCGATCGAGCCCCATCGCTGTAGCGATTCAGACGAACGGGCGCATCGCCTCACACCGGCGACCAGGTGATCTCGTCCTCGCCCTCGTCGCTGTCCGGCACCGTATCGGGCGCCGGGTCGATCGCCTCGAGCAATTTGTCGAGCACCCAGTCGACGCCGGTGCCGGCGGCGCCCGACAGCGGGATGACGTCGGTGCCGCTTTCCTCCGCCAGTTCGGCGGACAGCGCCTCGATCAGTTCCTCGTCGAGCATGTCGATCTTGTTGAGCGCGACGATATGCGGCTTGTCGACCAGCCCGCCGCCATAGGCCTCCAGCTCGTCGCGGACGATGCGATAGCTTTCGGCGACGTCGTCGTCATTGGCGTCGACCAGATGCAGCAGCACGCGGCAGCGTTCGATATGGCCGAGGAACCGGTCGCCGATCCCGGCACCGTCGGCGGCGCCTTCGATCAGGCCGGGAATGTCGGCGACGACGAACTCGCGGCCGTGGTGGCGGACGACGCCGAGCTGCGGCCGCGTCGTGGTGAAGGCATAGGCGCCGACCTTCGCCTGCGCATTGGTCACCGCGTTGATGAAGGTCGATTTGCCGGCATTGGGCAGGCCGACGAGCCCGGCGTCGGCGAGCAGCTTGAGCCGCAGCCAGACCCACGCCTCCTGCTCGGGCCAGCCGGTGCCGTGCTGGCGCGGCGCGCGGTTGGTCGAGGTCTTGTAGCTGGCGTTGCCACGGCCGCCGTCGCCGCCGCGCAGGAACATCTCGCGCTGGCCGACATGGGTGAAGTCGAGCAGCACCTCGTCCTTGTCCTCGGACAGCACCTGCGTGCCGACCGGGACCTTGATGACGAGGTCGTCGCCCCCGCCGCCGGTGCGGTTGCTGCCCGAGCCGCCCGAGCCGCGCGGCGCGCGGAAATGCTGGGTGTAGCGGAAGTCGATCAGCGTATTGAGGCCGGCCACCGCCTCGAAGATGATGTCGCCGCCCTTGCCGCCGTTGCCGCCGTCGGGGCCGCCATATTCGATGAATTTTTCACGTCGGAAGCTGACGGCGCCGGGGCCGCCCGAGCCGGAGCGGACGTAGATCTTGGCCTGGTCGAGAAAATGCATGCCGCCTCTTTAGCGTGCCCCGCGCGAACGGCCACCCCCGCGGCGGCGGCGCCATCGCCGATCGCGTGCGACAAGAGCAGTGTACGGCGATTTCGGCGGGCGCTAAGATCCGGCGGGTGACGATGCCGCGCGATTCCCGGGCCGATCCGGCCGCCGAACGACTGGCGTGGCAGCGTGTCTTCAGTGCGGACGGGCTGCCGGCGAGCGAGCGCTATGCCTGCTGGCGCGACGCCGATATCGCCGGCCTGTCGACGCGGTTCGACACGACGCCGCACGAACCCTTCACCGTCGCGATGGACTGGCTCGATCTCGGCACGATCGGCATCGGGCAGGCGCGGATCACCGCGCAGGACTGGGTGCGGCGGAGCGACACGATCGCGCGCGACCGAAGCGACGATCTGGTCGTCAACGTTCGGCACCACGGCGGCGCGCGCGGCGACATGGCCGGCCGCGATCTCGTCGCGCCGGGCGGATCGATCGTGCTGGCCGACCTCGCGCAGACGCAGGCGCATGGATCGGAGGCATCGGTCAGCACCGGCTTCACGCTGCCACGCGCGATGGCGGAGCGGCTGCTGCCGGCGACGGTGCGCAGCCTGCACGGCCATGTCATCGCGCCGGAGCAGGCGGCGCTGCTCGTCTCGCATCTCGCGACGTTGCGCGACACCGCGCATCATCTGCCGGTGACCAGCGGCCCGGCGCTGGCGCAGACCGTGCTCGATCTGTTCACCATCGCGCTCTCCGCCAGCCTCGGCACCGCACCGGCCGATACCGAACAGCATGAGCGCGGCCTGTCGTTCGAACTGCGCGAGACGATCGAGCGGCACCTGGGCTCGCCGTCGCTCAACACGACGCGGCTCAGCCGCGCGCTCGGCGTGTCGCGCTCGACGTTGTACCGGCTGTTGCAGGAGGAGGGCGGGGTGCAGGCCTATATCCGCACCCGCCGGCTGGCGAGGATCGCCGAAAGCCTGCGCACGGCGGGGGACCGGCAGACGATCGCGATGCTCGCGGAGCGATGGGGCTTTTGCGATGCCGCCTATCTCGGCCGGGCGTTCCGCGAGGTCTATGGCATCACGCCGGGCGACTATCGCGCGCGGCATACGGGGAGCTAGGCGGAAACGACGTTCGTCCGTCACCCCGGGCTCGACCCGGGGTCCCGCTTCTTCTGATCGGCACGCGCAAAGGGATGAAGCGGGACCCCGGATCAAGTCCGGGGTGACGGATCGAAGGTGTGGGACGTCGTGGCACCGATGCATGGCGATCGGTCATGGACAGCGGTAACCGCCGACCGGCGTCGCGACCCCCATCGCGATACCGATCGACGGCACCGTCAGGCAGATGCCTGGAGCATCCGCCTATCCGTGCATCCTCCACCCGTGGCAGCGTGCCTTGCTGCGGCCGCCGCCTTCGCTTGTCCGAGTCGGCGCCATCGGCCGTCCGACCGGCCTTGGCGTCGTGCGGGTGATCGGCGGTCGAGCGCGCGATATATCACGCAATCGCGGCCGCCAGCCCCTCGTGCCGCCGTCCTACCGGCTCGTGCCGCGGCGGTGCAGGGGCGGCGGCATTGACGCCGTGCCACGCGACATTGGCGATGGCTCAGCCGTCCGCCGCGAGCGGCGCGGCGAGCATCGTCGCGGCAAGCGCACGCGCCCGGTCGCGCGGCAGGCCCAATGCGCGTGCCATCGGCGCCCCGAGCAGCGCGTCGCCCAGCGCCATCAGCACCAGATGCAGCGTTTCGTCCTGGATCGGGCGGCAGGCGGGTTCGACCCCGGCGGCGAGGTCCTCGACCAGCGCGCGCACCGCGGAGAGGATGGGATCGAGCGCGTCGCGGTTGCCGGTGAGGATCATCCAGCTCGCCAGCGCGCCGGCGCCACCGCCGTCGAAGGCGTCGAACACCAGATCGACGATCCGACGCGGGTCGGGCTCCGCCGGCCGATCGAGGAGCAGCGCATCGCGGATCGTCGCGGTGATGTCGCTCGTCATCCGCGCGATCAGCGCCAGCTGCAGCCCCTCGGCCGAGCCGAAATGGTGGAGCAGATTGGCGTGGGTCCGCCCGATCCGGCCGCCGACCGCCTTGAGCGTCACCGCCTGCGGGCCGGCCTCGATCAGCAGCGCCTGCGCGGCGGCGAGCGCCGCCTCGCGGGCGTCGGCGGGGGACAGGCGTTTGCGGAGGGTTGCGATCGACACAGCGGAGGCCTATTTACATGAATGTCAGTATGAGGACGCGAGTCCTGTGTTGGAGGTTTCCATGGCGAAAGCAACCACGCCCGACGATCTGGTCATCACCCCGCGCGACCGCCGCTTCGGCCGGGGCACGCGCATGGGCCGCTGGTGGCTCAACGACGATCCGGTCGCGACCGCCTTCTACAATGCGCTCTCGGTCACCTTTCCCAAGGGCGAGGGCTATTTCGTCGACAGCGTGCGCAAGTTCCGCGACGGCACCCCGCCCAAGCTGACCGGCGAGATCAACGCCTTCATCAAGCAGGAGGTGATGCACACGCGCGAGCATGTCGCGTTCAACCGCCATGTCACCGATCAGGGCTATGACGTGCGCCGGCTCGACAAGGACGTCGACGACGCGCTCGCGCTGACCAAAGGGCGGCCGCCGATCGCCAGCCTCGCCGCGACCACCGCGCTCGAACATTTCACCGCGATGCTGGCGCACGAGCTAATCGCCAATCCCCGGCATCTCGCCGGCGGCGAGGAACAGGCCAAGGCGCTGTGGTTGTGGCACGCCGCCGAGGAGATCGAGCACAAGGGCGTCGCCTACGACACCTGGCTGCATGCGACCAAGGACTGGCCGCGTTTCACGCGCTGGCGGGTCAAGTCGATGGTGATGCTGATCACCACCTGGCGGTTCTTCACCGGGCGGACGCGCGGCATGCTCGAATTGCTGCGGCAGGACGGAATGACCGGGCCGAAGGTGTGGGCGCGGCTGTTCTGGTATGCGTTCGGCAACCCCGGGATGGCGCGCAAGGTCGCCGGGGTCTGGGCGGCCTATTTCCTGCCCGGTTTCCATCCCTGGAAGCATGACGACCGCGCGTTGATCGGGCTGGCGGAGAGCGATTACGAGGCGGCGGTGCTGCCGCGCCCGGCGTGATGCGCCACGACGGGCTTCAAACGCTGCCGTGAAACGCGCTAGGGTCGCGGCATGACGCGATACGGCAAAAGGTTCTGGCTCCTGGGTGCGGCGATGGCCGGGCTCGCCGGTTATGTCGACGCGATCGGATTTCTCAAGCTGGGCGGGCTGTTCGTCTCGTTCATGAGCGGCAATTCGACGCGACTCGCGGTCGGGCTGGCGCTGGGACTGCCCGTCGCCGGAGTCGCGGCGGGGCTGATCGCCGCTTTCGTCGGCGGGGTGGTGGCGGGCACGATCGTCACCGTCGCCGCCGGGGCGCGCCGCAAGCCGGCGGCATTGATCGGCGTCACGCTGCTGCTCGCCGGTGCCGCGGCGACCGACGGCCGGGTGTCGGTCGGCGCCACCACCGCTTTGCTCGCCGCGGCGATGGGGATGGCCAACACCTTGTTCCAGCACGATGGCGAGGTCAGCGTCGGCGTCACCTATATGACCGGGGCGCTGGTCAAGTTCGCGCAGCGGCTGGCGGCGGCGATGATGGGCGGGCCGCGCTGGGCGTGGCTGCCCTATCTGTTGCTGTGGTGCGGCCTCGTCGGGGGCGCGGTGCTCGGCGCGCTCGTCTATCCGCGACTCGGTACCGTCAGCATCACCGCGGCGGCCGGGGTCGCGGCGCTGCTGACGGTCTATGCGGCGCTGCTCGGTCCGGCCGATCGCGTCGCGGTGAGAGCCTAAGCGGCGATCGGCATCGGCTCGCATCGGTCGACGAGGTCGAGCTCGTAGCTGAGCGTCGCCGCCGCCTCGGCCCGGGCCGGCGAGTGCCGCGTCGCGGTCCGGCCGGTGGCGCGGAAGCCGAGCTTGCGCAGCACCGCGCCCGAGGCGGGATTGTCGGCGAAATGCCAGGCGTCGAGGCGGCGCAGCGGCAGCGCGTGGCGCGCCATGTCGATCACCGCACGCCCCGCCTCTGTCGCATAGCCGCGTCCCCAGGCCGACGGCGTCAGCCAATAGCCGAGGTTGGGCGCGCCTTCATGCTCCGAGATGCCGATCCCGCCGATCAGCGCCGGCGCGCCGCGGTCATGCGCGACGATCACGAAGCGCGCCTCGTCATGCGCACGCGGCGCGGCGCAGAACGCCTCGGCATCGGCGAGGCGATAGGGGTGGGGGACGCGCAGCAGCATCCGGATGACCGCGTCATGCCCGATCGCCTGCGCCAGCGCCGCGGCATCCTCCGGCCATGCCGGCCGCAGCGTCAATCTCTTGGTCCTGGCGAACATTTCTCGCTCTCTCCTCGGCCGCGCCCATGCCACGCGCCTGTGACGCGGCAGGGACAAAAGGTTGGGGAGCAAGAAAAAAGGGAGCCGGGGTGACCCGCCTCCCTGATTTGGTTGGCACCGCCTGGGCGGTGCGACCGGGTCACCCTGGTGGGCAACCCGGCTGGTCACCCGATGTTATTCGGCGGCTTCCGCCATAATCTGCACCGAGCAGAATTTACGGCCGAGCTTGCCCTCGTGGAATGCCACGCGGCCGTCGACGAGCGCGAAAAGGGTGTGATCCTTGCCGATGCCGACATTGGCGCCCGGATAGAATTTGGTGCCGCGCTGACGCACGAGGATGTTGCCGGCGATCGCTTCCTGACCACCGAACTTCTTCACGCCGAGGCGACGACCGGCCGAATCGCGACCGTTGCGCGACGAACCGCCTGCTTTCTTATGTGCCATGCTGCTCTACTCCTGTTCGCGCTTGTGGCTCAGCCGACCGAGACGATCTTGAGGATCGTGTGGTTCTGGCGATGGCCGTTCTTGCGGCGATAATTGTGACGGCGGCGCTTCTTGAAGACGATGACCTTCTCGCCCTTCGCCTGCGCGACGATCTCGGCGGCGACGGTGAGGCCCTCGACGCTCTTCAGCTCCGAGCCTTCGCCCGCGAGCAGGACGTCACCCAGCGTGATCGATGCGCCGGCTTCGCCGTCCAGCTTCTCGACGACGATCTTGTCTCCGGCGGCGACGCGATACTGCTTGCCGCCCGTGCGCACGACTGCGAACATGGCTTTAGTCACTTCCCAAAAAACATATGCCCACTCGGGAAGGCCCGGCGGGATGAGCGGTGGCAGCTAAGGAAAACGCGGGGCGCTGTCAACCACCGGCGCCGCGATTCTGCGGTCCGCCGGCGATTCCGCTCGACTCAGTGGCGATGTTCGCGGCGCAGGGCGTAGCGGCCGTCGGCGAAATCGGTGAACAGGCCGGCGATCGCCGGATGATCGATCGGCTCGTCGCTTTCGTCGGCGACCAGATTCTGCTGGCTGACATAAGCGATGTAGCTCGATTCCATATTCTCGGCGAGCAGATGGTAGAACGGCTGCTCCTTGGTCGGGCGCACGCTCTCCGGAATCGCCTCATACCATTCGTCGGTATTGGAAAAGACCGGATCGACGTCGAAGATCACGCCGCGGAAGTCGAACAGGCGGTGACGGACCACGTCGCCAATCGAAAAGCGGGCATGGGCGATCGCGGGGACATCGATGTCGCCGAAGGGCAGCACACCGGTAGGATCGTGACGAGGCATGAGCGCAATCTAGGGGTCTTTCTGCGCCGCACAAGCGCAAGGGTGCTTGCCAGCGCAAAACGAACCCGTTAGAGGCGCGCCCTCGACCGACCGATCAGGCCCTCGCGCCTCGAAACGTCTTCTGCGGAGAGGTGGCAGAGTGGTCGATTGTACCGCACTCGAAATGCGGCGTGCCTTTGCGGGCACCGAGGGTTCGAATCCCTCCCTCTCCGCCACTTACCGCTGACGATACGAGACATTTCCCGATCCACGGGGCCTGTCCGGCTAACCGGGGCAAATACCGGAACACCCATTCGGATGGCGTTGCGCGTAGATCGCCAATGACGCCTGCTGCGCGGTCGCTGGCGAGGCGTCGGCCACCGGGCGGTCGATACTGCCCGAGCGGATCAGCAGGCGCAAAAAAAGGCTGCCGATGATGTCTCGGCAGCCCATGGCATCGGATAAGGGTCAGGCATTACTTCGCCGCTGCGGCCGGCTTGGCGGGCAGTTTCGCGAAGTCGGCGTCGATCGCTGCCAGCACCTTGTCGGTCACCGCATCGGGCGAATATTGCTGGATGTCCTTCAGCGTCATCGCCCGCGCCATGTCGATCTGGTCGTTGGTCGTCATCCCCGGGACGTGCTTCTCGATCACGGCCTTGGCGGCCGGATCGTCGAGCAGCGTACCAATCTCGGTCGTCGACGTCGAATAATGGGCCGCCGTCGCGGTCGCGGACGCGGCGGGCGGCTTGGCGGCCTGCGCGTTCACGAGCGTCGCGGGGGCCAGAAGAAGGGCGGCAGCTGCCATCAACGTACGCATAGATATCCTCTCATCACGCAGCGTCGGGGCTGCCAACAGTTATATCGTACGGTACCGTATCTATGTCAATGACTGGCCGGTCACCAGATCGCGCGGGCGGCCATGATGATGTCCACCGTCCGCTCGCCGTAAGCGTCGAATTCCGCGTTGCTGACGGTCCGGATCAGGCTTTGCTGGAGATACCAGCCCGTCATCGACGCGACGATGCGCGTGGCGATGCTTTCCGGATCGCGCGCGGGAATGCCGTCTCTTGCGGCGGCGTCGCGGATGTCCCGAGCGATCAGGTTGATGATATAGAGCGAGCCGACGTCGTGCATCGATTTGGCGAGTTCCGGAAAGCGGCCGGCGGTCGAAACGATGATCCGCTGGAACGCCTGCACTTCGGGATTGTCGTGCGACCGGGCGATGACGCGGACATGGTGGCGCAGCCGCTGGTCGATGTCGTCGGTCAGTTCGCTATCGGCCTCGGACGCCTCCGCCGACCATCGCGCGACCGCATCCTCGACGATCGCGTGGAACAGCGCCTCCTTCGAGGGGAAGCGACCGTATAGCGTCGTCTTGGACACGCCGAGTTCGAAGGCGATCGCTTCCATCGCGACGGCATCGAAGCCGTTTTCCAGAAAATGGCGACGCGCGGTGGCGATCAGCGCATTGTCGATCGCCTCGACCTGCTTGGCCGTCGGCCGGCCGCGGCGGGGTACGAATGTCGGAGCAGCCTTGGTCATGGCGTCGCCCATATAAGACTGGCCCCGCGATACCAAGCCGTCAGCGGACCAGCGCGCTGCGGTCGAGCGAGGCGATCGTCGTGCGCGCGGTCAGCGCCATGGCCACGCGCATCTCCGCTTCCATGAGCTGCAACATGTGGGTGACGCCCTTTTCGCCGGCCGCGGCCAGCGCGTAGACCCAGGCGCGGCCGAGCAGCACGCCGTGCGCACCGAGCGCGAGCATGCGGACGACGTCCAGGCCGGAGCGGATGCCGCCATCCGCCAATACCGTCAGCCGATCCCGCACCGCATCGGCGATGATCGGCAATGCCGCGGCGGTCGACGGGACGCCATCGAGCTGGCGCCCGCCATGATTGGACACGACGATCCCGTCCGCCCCGAGCGTCGCCGCGGCGCGCGCATCCTCCACGTCGAGAATGCCCTTGATGACGAGCGGCCCGTCCCAGCTCTCCCGGATGAACTCGAGGTCGCGCCACGAGACCGTCGGATCGAAATTGTTGCGCATCCACGCGAAGAAGTCTTCGAGACCGGTGTTCTTGCCGAGCACGGGGGCGACGTTGCCGAGCTGATGCGGCCGCCCGCGGACGCCGACGTCATAGGCCCAGGCCGGCCGCAGCATTGCCTGGACGGTGCGCCGGGCGGACCCCATGAACCCCGACGCCCCCGCCAGCCCCGATCGATAGTCGCGATAGCGCGACCCGGGGACGGGCATGTCGACGGTGAAGATCAGCGCGGAGCAGCCCGCGTCCTTCGCCTGTGCCATCAGGTCGCGCATGAAGCCGCGATCGCGGATCATATAGAGCTGGAACCAGAAGGGCGCATCGGTGCCGGCCGCGACCTCGGCGATCGGGCAGGCGGAGACCGTCGACAGGCAGAAGGGTATCCCCGCCTTGCTTGCCGCGCGCGCCGCCTGGACCTCGCCCCGTCGCGCGTTGAGGCCCGCGAGGCCGATCGGCGCCAGCGCGATGGGCATGGCGAGATTCTGCCCGAACAATTCGGTCGTCAGGTCGAGCGCCGAAACGTCGGTGAGGATCCGCTGCCGCAAGGCGATCGCCTCGAGATCCGCGATGTTCCGCCGCAACGTCACCTCGGCATAGGAGCCGCCGTCGATATATTCGAACAGGAAATGCGGGAGCTTGCGGCGCGCGAGGTCGCGGTAGTCGAGAGCCGATGCAGCCTTCATGGTCTTGCCTTCAGGAAGCCGTTGAACGTGATCCAGCGCAACAGCCCGTCGATCCAGCCTTGCGTCGTGGTGCCCTTGACGCCCAATCCGAAGCCATGTCCACTGCGTTGATAGGCATGGAATTCGAACGGACGGCGTGCCGCGGCCCAGCTTTCGAGCAGACCGTAGCCGGCGCGACCGGACAGCGGATCGTCGGTCGCCATCGCCACGAACATCGGCGGCGCATCGGCGGGTACCGCGATCCGCTCCATCGGCGGGTAGATCGGCGCGATGAAGGCGGGCCGATCGGCGGGCGCCGCCTGAAGCGTGACCCCCAGCGTCGTCCGCGCGCCGGCCGAGAAGCCGATCATGCCGACCCGCGTCGGATCTATTCCCCATTCGCCCGCGCGCGCGCGCACCAGGCGCAGCGCGGCGATGCCGTCGGCGACGGCATAGGACGGCGTCGTGATCTTCAGTCCCTCGCCGGGCTTGCCGATCCAGTTCGTCATCCGCGCCGACATCGCGCGACCAAAGCCGGCCGGGTCGCGCGGCGTCGGGTCGACGCGGTATTTCAGGACGAAGGCGGCGATGCCATGATCGGCCATGACCCGGGCGACCTCCATCCCCTCGTGGTCCCAGGACAGCGTCATGAAGCCGCCGCCCGGGGCGATCACCACCGCGGCGCCGGTGCGCTTGCCGACATCGGGGAGCACCGGCACCAGACTCGCCGACACGGTGTTCCGGACCGACATCGCCCCCGGCTTGCCGTTCCACTGTTCGGGACCGTTGCCGTTCGGCACATCGCCGGTGCGGAGCGGCAATGCGGTCGCGAATTCCGCGGGGACGGGCAGCGACGGCGGCACGGTCTGCGCGGGAGCCGCGAGCGGCGCGAGGAGGAGGGCCAGAAGGGCGGCGGCGCGCATCGGTCTGCCGATCATTGCAGGTTCACATAGGCGCCGCCGTCGACGAGCAGCGCCGCGCCGGTGACGTAGCGCGCCATGTCGGAAGCGAGGAAGACGATCGGACCGGCGAGATCCTCGGGTTCGCCGAGCCGGCCGAGCGGAACCCGCGCCGCCATCCGCTCGCGCTTGCCGGTATCCGCCAGATCGTCGCGGTTGATCTCGGTGAGGATCGTGCCCGGCAGGACCGAATTGCAGCGGATGCCGTACCGGCCGAGCGCGATCGCGGCGGATTGCATCAGCGAATGCACGCCCGCCTTGGTCGGCGTGTAATGCGTCTGATATTCGCCCCCGACCAGCGCCGATATCGACGAAACGGCGACGATCGCGCCGCCACCGCCCTGCGCGACCATCCGGTTGGCGGCGGCCTGCACCATATAGAAGGCGCCGTGCAGGTTGACCGCCATGGTCCGCTCGAACGTCGCGGCCGGCATGTCGAGAAACGCATGGAACGGACAGATGCCGGCGTTGGACACGAAGACGTCGACCCGGCCCAGCGCATCCGCGGCCCGGCCGACGAACGCCGTCGCGGTATCGGGCTCGGCGACGTCGCCCTTCAACGCGACGCCGCGACGCCCGAGCGCCTCGATGCGGGCGACGACGTCGTGCGCGCCTGCATCCGCGCCGATATAGTTGATCGCGACATCGGCACCCTGACGGGCCGCCTCGACCGCGGCGGCGGCGCCGATCCCCGACGACCCGCCGGTGATGAGGACCGTCTTCCCTTCAAGCAACAATGGGGCTCTCCTTGTCGGACCATCCGAGGTCCCGGCTGATGTCGTGCGCGGTCGTGACGACCAGATCGGCCAGATCCCGCATGCGCGCGTCGTTCATATATTGTGCGGCGCTCGACACGCTGAGCGCGCCGACGATCGCCCCGCCGGCATCGCGCACCGGCGCGGCGACGCAGCGGATCTGGTCTTCGTTCTCCTCGAGGTCGAAGGCGCAGCCGGTCGCGGCATAGTCGCGCATCCGCGCCAGCCACAGGTCGCGATCGACCGGCAGGCCGCCGTCGCGCGCATCGGCGTCGAGCTGCGCGATCCAGAAGGCGGCGGGCCGGTCGATCATCAGCGCCTTGCCGAGCCCGGTCGAGGTGAGCGGCTGCCGGTCGCCGATCCGCGACGAGATCGTGATGCGGCGCCGGCCGGGCATCTTGTCGAGGTAGAGCGCGCGGTCGCCGTCGAGCACGCCGAAATGCACCGTATCCTCGGTCCTGGCGGACAGCTCCTCGAGATGCGGCCGCGCGACCTGGACGATGTCCGCCTGCTCGTGCGCAAGCTGTCCCAGTTCGAGCAGCTTCGGCCCGAGCCGATAGCCGGCACGCGGCGTGAACGCGAGATAGCCGCGCTCCACCAGCGAGGAGGCGAGGCGATGCGTCGTGCTGCGACTGAGCCCGAGCTGCGCCGCCATCGGCGTCAGCGTCGTCGCGCCGCGCGCGACCGCCTCGACCACGTCGAGGCCCCGCATCAAGGTCTGGCTGCCGCCCGCCCCGGTCTGGGGCTGGGCCGCGTTTCTCTCCGGTTCCATCCCACGGGCTTACACCATGTTTCATCATGTGGAAAATATTTATTGTACGTAGTCGTATCCTTTAGGTATGCGAGGGGCAACGCAGGAGAGGAATCATGCTGGCGAAGATCAAGCACGTGCGGGCATTTGTCGTGCGCGGCGGTGGCGCGGACTATCACGACCAGGGGGAGGGCCACTGGATCGACGATCACATCGCGACGCCGATGGCGCGCTATCCCGAATACCGCCAATCGCGGCAGAGCTTCGGGATCAACGTGCTCGGCACGCTGGTGGTCGAGATCGAGGCGGACGACGGCACGATCGGCTTCGCGGTGACCACCGGCGGCGAGCCTGCCTGCTATATCGTCGAGAAGCATCTCGCGCGCTTTCTCGAAGGCCGCAACCCGGCCGACTACGAGAAGATCTGGGACCAGATGTACTTCTCGACCCAATATTACGGGCGCAAGGGGCTGGTCATCAACGCCATCTCGGGCGTCGACCTCGCGCTGTGGGACCTGCTCGGCAAGCTGCGGCAGGAGCCGGTCTATCAACTGCTCGGCGGCGCGGTGCGCGACGAGCTGCAATTCTATGCCACCGGCGCGCGCCCCGATGTCGCCAAGGAGCTGGGCTTCATCGGCGGCAAGCTGCCGCTGCACCATGGTCCGGCCGAGGGGCTGGAGGGACTGCACAAGAACGTCGCCCTGCTCGCCGACATGCGTGAGAAGGTCGGCCCCGATTTCTGGCTGATGTACGATTGCTGGATGGCGCTCGACGTCGATTACGCCACCCGCCTCGCCATCGCCTGCCATGACCATGGCCTCAAATGGATCGAGGAGGCGATCAGCCCCGACGATTATTGGGGCTATGCCGAGCTGAAGCGCAACGTCCCCAAGGGGATGCTGGTCACCACCGGCGAGCATGAGGCGACCCGCTGGGGCTTCCGCATGCTGCTGGAGATGGACTGTTGCGACATCATCCAGCCCGATGTCGGCTGGTGCGGCGGCGTCACCGAATTGCTCAAGATCTCCGCGCTGGCAGACGCCAAGGGCAAGATGGTCGTGCCGCACGGCTCGTCGGTCTACAGCTATCACTTCGTCGTCACGCGCCACAATTCGCCGTTCGCCGAATTCCTGATGATGCATCCCGGCCCGACCGAAGTCGTGCCGATGTTCGCGCCGCAGCTGCTCGGCGAGCCGGTGCCGGTCAACGGCCGCCTCAAGGCGAGCGCCCTGGATAAGCCCGGCTTCGGCGTCGAGCTGAACCGCGCCGTGCCGCTCCACCGCCCCTACACCCATTGAGGATCGACCCATGAAGCTCTGCCGCTATGGCCCCAAGGGCGACGAGACGCCCGGTCTCGTCGACGCCGACGGCCACATCCGTGACCTGTCGGGCATCGTATCCGACATCACCGTCGAGGCGCTGCGGACGCTCGCCGGCGTCGACGCGGCGACGCTGCCGCTGGTCGGGGGCGACCCGCGCTACGGCGTGCCGCTCGCCGGGATCGGCAAGATCGTCGCGATCGGCCTGAACTATCGCGATCATGCGATCGAATCGAACCTGCCGATCCCGACCGAGCCGATGATGTTCATGAAGGCGCTGTCGAGCCTGAACGGACCGGACGACGACGTGATGCTGCCGAAAGGCGCGACGCATGGCGATTGGGAAGTCGAGCTGGGCGTGGTGATCGGCAAGACCTGCCGGTACGTCGATCGCACCGCGGCGCTGGATCACGTCGCCGGCTACGTGCTGGTCAACGACGTGTCGGAGCGGTTCAACCAGAAGCAGCGCGGCACGCAATGGTCGAAGGGGAAGGGGCACGACACCTTCTGCCCGGTCGGCCCGTGGCTGGTGACGCCGGACGAGATCGGCGATCCGCAGGATCTCGCCATGTCGCTCGACGTCAACGGCGTGCGGATGCAGACCGGCAACACGAAGACGATGATCTTCGCGGTCGACGAACTGATCTCCTACGTCAGCGAATATGTCACGCTGGAGCCGGGCGACCTGCTCATCACCGGCACGCCGCCCGGGGTCGGCGAGGGCAAGAAGCCCGACGCGATCTACCTCGCGGCCGGCGACACGATGACGCTGTCGATCGCGAAACTGGGCACGCAGACGCAGACCGTCGTCGCCTGGCGGCACCCGCGCACGGGAGAGGCGGCATGACGATCTTCCCCGGCCGCTTCGCCGGCCGCGCCGCGATCGTCACCGGCGGCGCCTCCGGCCTCGGCAAGGCGGTCGCCAAACGGATCGTCGCCGAGGGCGGCACGGTCGCGCTGTGGGATCTCAACGCCAGCATGCTCGAGGCCGCGGCGGCCGAGGTGGGCGCGACGCATGTCGCCGCGCTCAACGTCGCCGAACTGTCCGAGGTGGAGGGCGCCTTCGCCGAGAGCCATGCGGCGCTGGGCAGGGTTGACGTGCTCGTCTGCTCCGCCGGCATCACCGGCGCCACCGCGCCCGTGCACGAATATCCCGTGCAGAGCTGGCTGAACGTGATGAGCGTCAACGTCGACGGGCTGTTCTATTGCAACCGCACGATCGTGCCGGCGATGCTGGCGCAGGGCTATGGCCGGATCGTCAACGTCGCCTCGGTCGCGGGCAAGGAAGGCAATCCCAACGCCTCGGCCTATTCGGCATCGAAGGCGGCGGTGATCGGCTTAACCAAGAGCCTCGGCAAGGAACTGGCGGGGAAGGGCGTCGTCGCCAATGCGATCACGCCGGCGACGTTCGAAAGCCCGATCCTCGCGCAGCTGCCGCAAAGCCAGGTCGACTATATGCGCTCCAGGATCCCGATGGGACGGCTCGGCGAGGTCGACGAGAGCGCCGCGATGGTCTGCTTCATGGCGTCCGAAGAGTGCAGCTTCACCACCGCGGCGACCTTCGACACGTCGGGCGGCCGTACGACCTTCTGATACGAAATCGCGGTGACCCGGAACGCCGGGCGCCCCGGGGAGAGGATTATGAACGACATCCCCTTCGTCGACGCGCACGTCCATTTCTGGGACCTCGCGCAGCTGCGCTACGATTGGCTCGCCCCGCCGTTCGGCGACGGCGGGCCGAACGGCGACGTCTCGGCGATCGCGCGAACCTATCTGCCCGCCGATTACCGGGCGGAGACCGCCACGTGGACCGTCGCCGGCGTCGTCCATATCGATGCCGGCGCGCGGCCGGACGAGGATCTGGCGGAGACCGCCTGGCTCGACCGGCTGGCGGATGCGGGCGGTCTGCCGACGGCTATCGTCGCTTTCGCCGACCTGACCGCGCCCTGCGTCGACGATGCGCTGCATCAGCAGGCGCAGTCGCGGCGCGTCCGCGGCATCCGCCAGATCGTCAACTGGCATGCCGAGACCCGGCGGACCTATACGTTGCAGGATATGACGCTGATGCCGGAATGGCGCCGCGGCTTTGCGCGACTGGCGGTACATGGCCTGTCGTTCGATCTGCAATGCTATCCCGGCCAGGTCGCCGGCCTCGTCCCCGTCCTGTCGCGGCACGACGACGTGCCGGTGTTCCTCAACCACATGGGGATGCCGGTGCTGACCGATGCCGATGGCCTTGCCCGATGGCGGGAGGGCATCCGCCAGCTCGCGGCGCTGCCGCACGTCGCGATCAAGATCTCCGGCATGGGCTTTGCGTGGCGCGACTGGACCGAGGATCGCGTCCGCCCGCTCATCCGCGAGGCGATCGAGCTGTTCGGCACCGACCGCGTGATGTTCGCCAGCGACCTGCCGACCGATCGATTGTTCGGGACGGTCGACCGGCATCTGTCCGCCTATCATGCCATCGTCGCCGATTTCAGCCGCGCTGAACGCTGCGCCTTGTTCGGCGGCAACGCCAATCGCCTCTACCGCCTCGATCTCGATCTGGAGACCCGCCCGTGATGCCTCCCGTCCCCGTCCATGCGGCGGAGGTGCCGCGGCGCACCCTGCGCGTCGCGCTGTCCTTCGCGATCAGCCTCTTCTTCATCTGGGGGCTGGCCTACGGCCTGCTCGACGTGCTCAACAAGCATTTCCAGGACACGCTGCACGTCGGCACGGCCGAATCGACGTGGCTCCAGATCGCCTATTTCGGCGCCTATCTCGTCGTCAGCCTGCCCGCGGGGCTGTGGCTGGCGCGGGCGGGCTACAAGATTGGCATCCTCACCGGGCTGGCGGTGACGGCGATCGGCGCCTTCCTGTTCATCCCGGCGGCGGCGTCGGGTACGTTCCTGCCGTTCGTGCTGTCGATGTTCGTGCTCGCCGCGGGCCTCGCCTGTCTCGAAACCGCCGCGGACAGCTATGTCGCGGTGCTCGGCCCGCCCGAGGATGCCTCGCGTCGGCTCAACCTCGCCCAGTCGTTCAACGGGCTCGGCACGTTCATCGGGCCGCTGATCGGCGGGACGCTGTTCTTCGCCGACGGTCCTGCCGCGGCGGGCGGCGCGCATGACAACGTGCGGATGATCTATGCCGGCATCGGCGTCGCGATCGTCGTCTTCGCGCTCTTCGTGGCGCGGGCGCATCTGCCGGAGATTTCGGAAGACAGCCACGCCGTCGAGGGCGGACGCAGCGGCGGCATCCTCGCGCGCCGCCACTTCGTGCTCGGCGTGGTGACGCAGGCGATCTACATCGGCGCGCAGGTCGGCATCGGCGCGTTGTTCATCAACGTCGCGGTGACGACCTGGGACGGGCTGACCGCGCGCGGCGCAGCCTATCTCCTGTCGTTCGCGCTGATGACCTATATGGTCGGGCGGTTCGCCTCGACCGCGTTGCTCGCCCGTGTCGGACCGCGCCAGTTGCTGACCGTGTTCGCGGTGGCGAACGTCGTCCTGTCTCTCGTCGTCGCCGCGGGTATCGACCGCGTGTCGCTGATCGCGATGATCGGCGTCTTCTTCTTCATGTCGACGATGTTCCCGACCATCTTCGCGCTCGGCGTCCGCGATCTCGGCCGCGGCGCCAAACGCGGCGCGTCGGCGATGGTGATGGCGATCGGCGGCGGCGTCGCCTTGCCCTATCCGATGGGGTTGCTTGCCGAGCGCTACGGCGCACCCGCGGCATTCGTGCTGCCGGCCGTCTCGTTCGCGATCGTCGCCCTCTACGGCTGGCGCTTCTCGAAGCTCGAGAACGAGCGCTGAGCCCATCGTCACGGGATAATATGATACGAGACCGAACTATATATTGACTCTCGATAGATCAGCCTGCAAGAACTGATCCCACAATATGGTACGTTCCACGTAAGGCGCGGCCATCCGCTTAGGGGAGGACGATCATGCGTCTGAAAACCGTTTCGATCTTGTCGGTATCGTGCACCGCGCTGATGACGGCGCCTGCGTTCGCGCAGCAGGCCGCGGACTCCGCGACCACGCCGGCGCCTGCTGCGACCCAGTCGGCGACCGATACCGCGACCACGCCGCCCGCGCCGGGCGATAGCGGCGACATCATCGTCACCGCCAACAAGCGCGCCGAGCGGCTGCAGGACGTGCCCAAATCGGTCGACGTCGTGCAGGGCGACACGATCCAGAAGCTCAACCTGCGCAGCTTCGCCGAGATCGATCAGCTCGCGCCCGGCCTCAGCCTGACGGCGAAGGAACCGACGACGAATTCGGTCACGCTGCGCGGCGTCGGCTTCGATCCGAATTCGGGCACGTCGCCCACCGTCGACATCTATTTCAACGAGACCCCGCTCGACGCGAGCAGCGCCTTCCGCGCGCTGTACGACGTCGGCCAGATCGAGGTGTTGCGCGGTCCGCAGGGGACGCTGCGCGGCCGGACGTCGCCCTCCGGCGCGATCACGATCGCGACGCGGCGCGCCGACCTCAACGAGATCGACGGCTATTTCCAGCAGACGCTGACCACGCAGCAAGGCATCAATTCGCAGGGCGCGGTCAGCGTACCGCTGATCCCCGGCGTTCTTGCCGTTCGCGCCGCGGGCCTGTTCGACCGCAACATCGGGACGGGCGTCACCAATTTGCGCACCGGCGATCAGGATCGCGACAAGACCGAGAGCGGCCGTCTCAGCGTCGCGTTCCAGCCGACCTCGCGGCTCAATTTCGATCTGACCTATCAGTATCTGAACAACCGGACGCTCACCAGCCCGATGCTGTTCACGCTGCCGGGCCAGACCACGAACCCCGTGCTCACCCCGTCCGACCGCAGCGCGCTGGTGACCAAGCCGGGCCGCTACAATTACAAGGGGCATATCGTCAGCCTCGCCGCCGGACTCGATCTCGGCGGCGTCGCCGTGAATTACATCGGCGGGTATCAGAATATCGATCAGGGCCGGGTCAACGACATCGCTTATGGCGGATCGCTGCCCAATTTCTCGCAGAACCAGTCGTTCCAGACCAAGAACGAGCAGATCTCGCAGGAGCTGCGCCTGACCTCGCAGGGCAATCGATTCTGGAACTTCCTAGTCGGCGGCTATTACGAGCACAGCACCTCGAACACGACGGTGGCACAGGACCAGTATCTGTTCCAGTTCGTGCCGGCCGGGACGCCGCCGCAATTCGTTCCCAAGCTCGACGTCGGCGTACTCGTGCCGAGCAAGTCGGATACCTATGCCGTCTTCACCGATCACCGTTTCCAGGTGACCGGCAAGGATCAGCTGCAGGTCGGTCTGCGCTATCAGGAGACGAAGGTCCGCAGCGACTTCGTCCAGACGCTGAGCGGCGCGATCCTCGGCCCGGTGCCGATCGTCAGTTCCGGGGGCAGCCCGGACAATCGCAACCGGACCTTCCGTCAGCTCACTGGCGGCGCCAGCTTCCGGCATGAATTCAGCCGCGACCTGACCGCCTATGCGACCTACGGGCGGTCGTATCGACCCGGCAGCCTCAATACCACGACGGCGCGGCTCGACGAGAGCCTGCTGGTCACCAAGCCGGAAACGTCGAACAATTACGAAGTCGGCATCAAGGGGGCGTTCGCCGACCGAAAGGTGCAGTTCACGCTGGCGCTCTACCAGCAGGACTTCAAGAATTACCTGCCTATACCAACTCCTACCTCGCCGTATCGACGGGCAAGGACGGCGTGGTCGACAACAATGCCGCGCTCACCTTCAACGGCGATGCCCGCGTGCGCGGCGTCGAGGGTACGCTGTCGACGCGCATCGGCACCCAGCTCCAGCTCGGGCTCAGCGCCACCTACAACGATGCCAAGTTCAAGAATGCGACCGCGCCCTGCAACGACTTCAACGGTGACGGCATCCCCGATTCGGTCGGTGCGCAGCGCGTGCCGGTCGGCCAGAACGTCGCCTTCTGCCGCTTGAACGGTCGCCTCAGCGATCAGGCGCCATGGGGCGTGAGCGTCAACGCCGAATATCGCGTGCCGGTGAGCGGCAATCGCGAACTGTTCCTGCGCGGTCTCGCCAATTACGTACCGAAGCGCGAGGATCCGTTCATCAACGTCAAATATGGCGACCTGCTCAACAACAGCGTCTTCTTCGGCGTGCGCGGACCCAACGACAGCTATGAATTCTCGGTATTCGCCAAGAACCTCGCCAACGTCGCGGTGCTGACGACGCGGGGGTCGACCCAGGTCGACTATAGCGCGTTCCCGACCGGCTATTCGGTCGGCACGGCGGTGCGGCCCCGCGAATTCGGCCTCAACTTCCGGGTGACCTACTGATGACGATGCGGCGGATCGCATGTGTGGCGCTGCTCGCGACGTCGTCGATCGCCACCGCGCAATTCGCAGATCGTGCACGATCTGCGGATGCGCGGGCGGCGGCGACGGTGCAGGCGATGACGCCGGAAGAGAAGATCCGGCTGCTGCACGGCCCGATGCCGTCGCTGCTCCCCGCCGCCAAACGTCCGGCCGGCGTGCCGATCGGCGCGGGGATCATCATGGGGGTGCCGAGGCTCGGCATCCCCGATCTCACCGAGACCGATGCCAGCCTCGGCGTGTCCAACCTCAACGACCTGCGCAAGGGCGACGTCGCGACCGCGCTGCCGTCGGGGATGGCGCTGGCGGCGAGCTGGGACCCGGCCGTCGCGCGCGAGGGCGGCGCGATGATCGGCGGCGAGGCGCGCGACAAGGGCTTCAACGTCATGCTGGTCGGCGGGGTCAATATCGTCCGCGACCCGCGCGCCGGCCGCAATTTCGAGTATCTCGGTGAGGACCCGTTGCTTGCCGGTACGCTGGTCGGCGCGCAGATCGCCGGCGTCCAGTCCAACCACATCATCGCGACGATCAAGCATTTCGCCGCCAATGCGATCGAGACCGGGCGCAGCGTCCATAGCGTCGACATGGCGGAGGCGCCGTTGCGCGAGAGCGACTTGCTCGCCTTCGAGATCGGTATGGAGAAGGGCGATCCCCATGCGGTGATGTGCGGCTACAATCGCGTGAACGGCGTGTACTCCTGTGAGAATCCGTTCCTGCTCAACGACGTGCTGCGGCGGGACTGGGGCTTCGAGGGCTTCGTCATGTCGGATTGGGGGGCGGTGCATTCGTCCGAGGCGATCCTGAAAGGGCTCGACCAGCAATCGGGCGAGCAGATCGACGGCAAGCGCTGGTTCTCCGACCTGATGCAGACCGCGGTCAGCGAGGGCCGCGTGCCGCAGGGCGCGATCGACACCTCGGTGCGCCGTATCCTGCGCACGATGTACGACAGCGGCGTCGTCGATCACCCGGCGACCGGCGGCGCGACGATCGACTATGCGAGGAACGGCGCGGTCGCGCTGCGTGCGGCGGAGGCGGGGATCGTCCTGCTGCGCAACGAGGGCGGGGTGCTGCCGCTCGCCGCGACTGCGCGCACGATCGTGGTGATCGGCGGCCATGCCGATATCGGCGTGCTGTCGGGCGGCGGGTCCAGTCAGGTTCGCCCGGTCGGCGGCTTCACGCTGGAGGAACGGCAGACGGGTGGCGGCGCGGCATCGTTCGCCAAGCGCAGCTATGGCGGCACCGCGCCGCTCGCGGCCCTGAAGGCGATCCGGCCCGACGCGCACATCACCTTCGTCGATGGCAGCGATCCGGCCGCCGCCGCGGCCGCCGCCAGAAGCGCGGATGTCGCGATCGTCTTCGGCGAGAAATGGTCGACCGAGGCCGCGGACAACAAGGACCTGTCGCTCGACCGCAACGGCGATGCGCTGATCGCCGCGGTCGCCGCGGCCAATCCCCGCACCGTCGTGGTGCTGGAGACGGGCAATCCCGTCGCGATGCCGTGGCGCGACCGGGTGCCGGCGATCGTCGCGGCATGGTTCCCCGGCCAGCGCGGCGGAGAAGCGATCGCGCGCGTGCTCACCGGCGCGGTCAACCCGTCGGGGCATCTGCCCGTCACCTTCCCGGCGTCGCTTGCGCAACTGCCCAATCCGGTGCTGCCGGGCAGCGATGCGGTGCCGGCCGATGCGGCGACGCGGGCGACCTATGGCCTGATGGCCGGCACCAAGCCGTTCGCGGTGACCTTCCCCGAAGGCGCGGACGCCGGCTATCGCTGGTATGCGGCCAAGGGGCTCGTGCCGCTCTATCCGTTCGGGCACGGGCTCAGCTACACCAGCTTCCGCTACGACCGGCTCGCCGCGACCGGCGGCAAGGCGTTGACCGTGCGCTTCTCCGTCACCAACACCGGGCAGCGCGCCGGCGCCGACGTGCCGCAGGTCTATGTGACCCGGCCGGGCAAGGCCAAGCGCTTGATCGGCTGGGGCAAGCCGATGCTGGCGCCGGGCGAGACCCGCGAGGTGTCGGTGGTCGCCGACCCGCGCGTGATCGGCGATTACGACGCCAAGGCGCGCCGCTGGATCGTGCCGGCCGGAGCCTATGGCATCGAGGTCGGGCCTTCGGCGACGCAGACCAGCCTGCGTGCGCAGGTCAGGCTCTCGAAACAAACCCTGAAGCCCTGATAGAGGATCGAACCGCCATGCGGCTCCACGCGATGATGACCGGGGCGTGTCTCGCCGCATTGATGCTGACGGGGGCGCCCGCGGTGGCGCAGTCGCTGGAGGACGGGTTCCGTAATCCCCCCAAGGAAGCGCGCCCGCGCTTTCGCTGGTGGTGGCCGGGCGGGGCGGTCAACGATGCCGAGATCGAGCGCGAGATCGGCGTCATCGACGCGGCGGGCTTCGGCGGCGCGGAGATCCAGGCGCTGGCCCCCAATTTCGCGACGCTGACGCCCGACGAAAAAGCGCGCGTCAACGATTATGCCGAACCCGCTTTCTTCGGCCATGTCCGCGCAGCGGCGAAGGCCGCAGCGGCGCGCGGGCTGACGCTCGACTATACGCTCGGATCGGCATGGCCGTCGGGCGGCGGGTTCGCCATTCCGCCCGAAAAGGCGTTCGTCGAGCTGACCATGGCGCGCACGCAGGTGACCGGCGGCACCGGGGCGCCGGTCAAGCTGGTCATGCCGGCGCGGACCAAGCGGCTCGGCGCGCTTTCGATGTTCGACGCGCGCGTGAAGGACCCGCGCGTGGCGGACTGGCCGGCACGGATGGACGCGCAGGCGAGGATCGTCGCGGTCGTGGCGATGCGCGGCACCGCGCCGCAGCTGAAGACCGATGCGAGCACGATGATGGGGGTGGAGCTTTCCCCGTGGAAGGACGTCATCGCTTCGGGTGCGCTCGACACGGCCAGCGCGGTCATCCTGACCGACAAGCTCCGGACCGACGGCACGCTCGACTGGCAGGCGCCGGCGGGGACATGGCAGGTCTTCGTCTTCAAGCAATATGCCTCGAACATGGGCGTGCTGGGTTCGGCCGGGCAGGGGCCGCAGCTCATCCTCGATCACATGGACCCGGCCGCCTTCGCCGCGCATGCCGCGCGCATCGGCGATCCGCTCGGCACGAAGCCCGTCGGCATCCGCTCGACCTTCGTCGACAGTCTGGAGCTGATGCAGGACCTGCCGTGGGGGCGTCAGTTCCTCACCGAGTTCCGCAAGCGGCGCGGCTACGACCTGACGCAATATCTGCCGCTGACCTTGCAGCCGGGCTGGATGCAGGCGTGGAACGAGCATTTCTCGCCGCCCTATTTCAAGGCCGGCGACGCCACCGCCGAGCGCGTCCGCAGCGATTATCGCCGGACCGTGTCCGACCTGATGTTCGACGGCTTCATCAAACCCTATGTCGCGTGGAACCACGCGCACGGCCTGCAAGCCAAGTTCCAGGCGCACGGCGGCGCGATTGACATCGTGCGCGGTTACGGCATCGTCGATATTCCCGAGACCGAGGATCTGGTCCACGAAGGCGATCCCTATTTCATGCGGTTCGCGCGCTCCGGTGCCGACCTCTACGGCCACCGGATCGTCTCCGCCGAAAGTCTGGTGTGGAAGGATCACCCGTATGACGTGACGCCGGACCAACTGCGCCGCCGCGCCGACCTGATCTTCGCCGGCGGGGTCAACAGCCTGGTCGTGCACGGCCATGATTATCGCCTGACCGATGGCGCGTGGCCGGGCTGGCACGCCTTCCAGCCCAGTCCCTTCGCGCTCGGCTTCAGCACGATGTTCACCGAAAGCAATCCGATCTGGGCCGGCGTGCCGACGCTCGCGCGCTATCTCGGCCGCATGCAGTCGGTGTTGCAGCAGGGGCAGCCCGTCGTGCCGCTCGCCTATTTCTACGGGCAGACCGGCTATTATGTCGGGATCGAGGATGGGGGGGCGGGCAAGCAGGCCGCCGAAAAGGCCTTCATCGCGGGCGGTTACGATTTCGACCGGATCAATCCCGATGCGATCGCCGACGCCCGCGTCGAACGGCGCCAGCTCGTCGCCCGCGGTGGCGCGCGCTATCCTGCGCTGGTGCTGCCGCCGATCGCGGGCATCCGCGCCGAGACCGCCGAGGCGATCGCCCGTTTCGCCAAGGCCGGATTGCCGGTGATCTTCACCGATCGCACGCCGGATCGCGACGAAGGCCTGGCGGATGCGGTCCGGCGCGACCGTCGCGTCAAGACCGCGATCGCCGCGACGCTGAAGGCCGGCGGCCGGGTCCTGCCGCTCGGCGGGATCGTGCCGGCGCTGCGCACGGCGCGCGTGCCGGCCAATCTGGCCTTCATCACCGGCGATGTCGCGGATGTCGTCTATGTCCAGCGGCGCGTCGGCGACCGCACGGTGACCTTCGTCCACAATCTGGCCGACAGCCCGCGCGATGCCGGCATGATCCTGCCCGGCGCGGGCGGCGTGTCGCGCTGGAACGCGATGGACGGGTCGATCGCCCCCGTCGCGGTCGAGCCCGGCGGTGCCGGCGTGCGCATCGCGCTGCCGCTGGCGGGGGGCGAAAGCGCCCTGCTGGTAGCCGATCCGGCCACCGGGCCACGGGACGTGATCCCGCGGGTCGCGGTCGAACGGATCGCGCTGCCCGCCTCGGGCTGGACGTTCGGCGCGGCCGGACATAGCGGACGGCAGCCGTTCAGCAGCACGATCGATGCCATTACGTTAGGCGACTGGCGTTCGATCGACGGTCTTTCGTCCTTTTCGGGAACGGGGACCTACCGGCGGCGGATGCAGGTCGAGCCGGGCTGGCTTTCCGGGGGCAAGCCGCGGATCATCCTCGATCTCGGCGCGGTGCACGACATGGCGACCGTGTCGGTCAACGGCCGTGCGCTGCAACCGGCGATCACCGCGCCGTTCCGCGTCGATATCACCGACGCGGTCCGCGCCGGAACGAACGATCTGGCGATCGCGATCGCCAATACGCCGCAGAATGCGATGATCGACCCGAAGCTGGCGGGATACAAGATGTTGAAGCCGGTACCCGCCGGCCTCGTCGGGCCGGTGACGATCGAGATCCGGCGATGATGCCGGCACAATGGTGCGCGACGGAGAGTCCATGATGAAAGCCTCGGCATCGATCGCGCTGATCCTCGCGGGCGTCAGTGGCGCAGCCATCGCCCAGCCGGCGGCGCAGGGCTGGATCACCCAGGCGGATCTGCCCGCAGCCGCCAATCCGGTGGTTCTGCATTTCCGGCGCACGGTCGATCTTGCCGTGCAGCCCCGCCGCTATCCGGTGCGGGTGAGCGCGGACAATCGCTTCATCCTCTACGTCAACGGCCGGCGGGTGGCGGCAGGGCCATCGACCGGCGACGTCGCACATTGGCGCGAGACGGCGGTCGATCTCGCACCCTATCTGACGCGCGGCCGCAACGTCGTCGCCGCGGTCGTATGGAACGGCGTCAAGCCGCTGAAGCTGCCGCCGGACCCGACACCGCAACAGGTCCGGAACGCCGAGGGGGCCGCGCTCTTCACGCAGACCGCGCCCAATTTCCAGCAGAGCGTCGCGACCGGCTTCCATCTGGCGGGCGATGGCGAGGCGGCGGCGCTGTCGACCGACCGTCCCGGCTGGCGGGTGCGCCGCGATGCGGGGCACGGCTTCGAGAACGGCTGGCGACAGATCATCAAGGGCGGCTGGTTCTATGTCGCCGGTCATCCCGAAACGATCGACGCGGCCAAGGCGGATGTCGACTGGACCGGCCCGGTCGAGCGCGGCGCCGGCTGGCAGGACGCCGTGGCGGCGCCGGAGGCGGCCGGGCGCACGCTCGTCGCTGACCGCTTGCCGCTGCAATCCTATGACGCCACCACGCCCGGTACGGTCGTCCGCACCGACCTTCCCGGCGGCGCGCGTTTTCCACGGCAAGCCGTGACGGTGCCCGCCAACAGCAGCGTCAAATTGCTGATCCAGCGCGACGCGATGGTCTCCGCCTATCCCGAACTCGACGTGAGCGGCGGGGCGGGATCGACGATCACGCTGACCTGGTCGGAGGCGCTGTACGATGCCAACCGCAAGAAGGGCGACCGCAACCTGATCGGCGATCGCGCCATCTTCGGTATCCACGACACCTTCCTGCCCGATGGCCGGCCGCGGACCTTCGCACCCTTGTGGTGGCGGACGTGGCGCTATGCCGAGATCGCGGTGACCACCAAGGCGCAGCCGCTCGTGCTGACCGGGTTGCGCGCGTTCGAGACCGGCTATCCGTTCCGTCAGGTCGGCCGTTTCGCCAGCGACGATCCGACGCTGACCCGCATCTTCGACGTGGGCTGGCGGACGGCGCGGATCGACGCGCACGAAACCTATATGGACACGGCCTATTGGGAGCAGCTACAATATACCGGCGATACCCGGTTGCAGATGCTGATCTCCTACGCGGTCGCCGGTGATCCCCGCCTCGCCGAACAGGCGATCGATGCCTATGCCGGATCGAACGTCGACGGCGGCCTGATGGACGGTGCCTATCCGCAGCGAACCAGCAACGTCATCGCGCCGTTTTCGCTGATCTGGGTCGCGATGCTCGACGACTGGCGGATGCGGCAGCCCGACACGGCGCCGATCGTCCGCCATCTGGATCGGATGCGGCAGGTGATCGACTGGTTCCAGCCGTGGCAGCAGCCGAGCGGCCTGCTCGGCAAGAACCCGCAATGGAATTTCATCGACTGGGTCGGCCAGCCCGCCACCGACCGCAAGATCTTCCCGTCCTATGGCAGCACCAATGAAAGCTGCCTGATGAGCGTCAGCTGGCTGGGCGCCTTGCAACAGGGTGCGCGGATCGAAGCGGCGTTGGGCGACAGGGCGCGGGGCGAGGCGGACGCGGCGAAGGCGGAAGCGGTCAAGCAGGCGATCCGCACCCGCTGCTGGGTGCCCGCCCGCGGCCTGTTCGCGGACAATCCCGACGGCACGGTCTTCAGCCAGCATATGAACGCGCTGGCGATCCTGTACGATGTCGCGACGCCGGAGGAAGCGAGGGCGATCCTCGACCGGATCGTCGCGCCGGGGAAGGGGATCGACGCGCCCGCCGGCATGTTCACGACCAGCTATTATTTCGCCTGGTATCTCGCACAGGCGTTCGTCCACGCCGGGCAGGGGGACCGGTATCTGCGGCTGCTCGATACGTGGCGGGATCTGCTCAAGCTCAACTATACGACTTGGCCGGAGGAACGCGGCGACACGCGCTCGGACAGTCACGCCTGGAGCGCGCATCCGACCGCGGACCTGCTCGGCATCGTTGCCGGCATCGGGCCGGGCGAGGCCGGATACCGGTCCGTCCGGATCGCGCCGGCGCTCGGCGATCTGAAGCGGGTCGATGCGACCGTGGCGACGCCTGCCGGCCCGGTGCGTGTCCGTTATCGGGTCGAGGGCAGCAGCATGACGGCGGAGATCACCCGGCCCGCGTCCCTGCCGGGCAGCTTCGCTTGGCGCGGGCGCAATTACTCGCTCAGCAGGCCGACGACGCGGCTCACGCTGCCGCTGCGCTGACCCGACGCCGCGTCACGCATCGGCGGCGGCGGTCGGTTCGGTCCAGACCTGCTGAAAGAACGGGCTGCGCTCGGCGGCCCGATCGTAGGAGGTGCTGTCGATCTGGCAGGTCGGGCACCAATGGCCGCCGCGCAGCAGCAGGTTGGGCGTCATCGCGAAGCGGTGGCCGAGCGCGCAAGACCAGTCCACCGGCCGATCCGGTCCGTCGCAACTCTCCGCGTGACACTGGCCACCCCGGAAATGCGCCGCGTCCTGCAGATCGGCGAGCCGCCAGTCGGCGGGCGCGATCGTCTCGTCATAGCCGTGGTCGAGCAGCGTCGGCGTGCGCGACGGCTGCTTCAGTTCGAACGCCGCCCAGTCGCGCGGGATCGCTTCCCACGCGGCGCGCGAGCCGAAATAGGCGGCGATGTGCGCCGCGTCGTCGGTTGCGAACCAGTGCAGCGATCCGCCCGGCGCGGCCGCGAGGTTTTCAATGCGCTTGCGCACCATCTTCGGCAGCAGCTTCGGCACGAGCCGGGCGAGCGCCGGCATATGCCGGGGCGCTTCCGCCAGATAATCGGGCACCGACTGTTCGCGGAACGGCACCAGCGCCTCGAGCCGGTCGCTATCGGCATACCATTGGCCGTGAAAATTGCGCGTCGCGAACCAGTGCGGGCGCAGGACGTCACGGTAACCGGCCATGCTGCCGGCCATGAATTCATGGTTGACGACGCGCGACGCGGCGCCGCCACCGATATTGTAGAAGCCGCGCCAGAAGCTGTCGGGAACCGCGTCGTCGCATACCGCCGCCATCAGCCGGCCGCTGTCGTTGGCCGTCGACCATTCGAATACGCCGTTGAGCGGATTGTGGAACATGATCGGATCGAACATCCGCCACATGTCGAAATGCGCCATGCCGCTCTGGCGCAGGGATACCCAGTGCCGGATGCCGCTTTCGGCCACGATCGCCTCAGCCTGGGTCTTAGTTACGGCATAATGATCGTAGGTGCTGATCTTGATCGGATCGCCGGTCCGGCCCCAATGGATCGGCGCGTTGCGGCTGCCGGTCTGGGCGACCGTGCCGATATAGACCAATCGGGTACGATCCGGATCGCCGACACGCTTGATTGCCGCGACGATATTGCGCGCGCCCCCGACGTTCACCGCGCTCACCGTCGCGGGCGGCAGATGATCCGCCAGCGGGGAGACCAGTCCCCCGACGTGCAGCACGACATCCGCCCCACGGACGCCGGTCTCGATCGAGCGCGCATCGGTCAGATCGCCGGTGACGATCTCGACGCCGTTCATGCCCATCATCCGCCGCGCGAATTTTCCGTCGCGCTCCTCCGGGCGGAGGAGGACACGGAGCGCGATATCGTCCTTCGCGGTCAGTCGCTTGACCGCCTCGCGACCCATGTTGCCGGTCGCCCCGGTGAGAAACACGACCTTCGTCGACAACGACCCCATCCTGACGCCCCTCGTTCTACGTTCGCTTTTGATTAGTACGCTATCGTATCTTAATCAACCGGTCGTTCGCAGCGGTACGGTGGTGTCGTGAGCCGGCAGGCGGAGAGGCGTTCAGCGAGGCAGGTGCGGGTCCTGCTGCCGCTCTGACGGCAGGATGCCGGACGTGATGGTGTGGATGCTCAGGTCAATGACCGCGCATTCGGCCATTGTTCTGCACCGTGGCGATGCATTCGGTGAGCAGCGCCGCGGCGAGCGTGTGTCCGATCAGATCGGCTTCGACGAGGGCCGCATCCAGCAATGCAAGCAGCCGACCGTTATCCATTTGGCTCGTCATTCGCGTCTCCCTGTGGCATTGGACGCGTGCCGCGGACGGTCGATACACCGCCAGCTTGGTGGCGACTACCGAAATGCGGATGGATCAGGGGTCAACAATGGCGTCATTCGAAAGCTGTCTTGATATGGCCAAGACGCAGGTGGCGCTGAGGGCCTTGCGCTATGGCCATTTTCCCGCCGACATCTTCGATGAATATGCGTGGGACATGATGCTTCACATGTACATTGCCGCGCTGCGGCGACAGACGATGTACATCGACAATGCCGTCAATCTCACGTCGAAGAACAAGATGATCGGTGACCGCTGGATAAAGCACCTGCGGGCGGAAGGCATGATCGAAGTCGACGACGATGTCGTGGCGCTGAGCGAGACGGCGTTGCAGCGGATGAACGCCTATCACGAAGAAGCCCTGACCGCGGTCGAATAGGCCGGATCGACGCTCGTCGGCGCCGCGACTTCTCCTTCCCTGCCGTCACCCCGGGCTCCCACTTTCCCGATGGGAACCCGTGAAGGATGTAGCGGGACCCCGGATCACGTCCGGGTGACGGACCGCCAGAGCAAGAGCCGCTGCGATAATGGATGTCGAGCGGCTCAGGCCGCCATCTGCTGGATCGTGCTGATGACGCGATCCTGACGATAGGGTTTGGAGAAGAAGATCGCATCGGTCGGCAGCGTGACGCCGGTCGGCCACGGCTTTTCCGAGGTGATGATGATCTTGATCGGCGGCCATCGGTCGCGGACGCACGCGGCGAGTTTGATGCCGTCGATGCCGCCGGGCATGTCGATGTCGGTGAAGACGATGCGGATGTCCGGGCGCCTCTCCAGCACGGCGATTGCCGCGCTGGCGCTGCCGACGTCGATCACCGCGAAGCCGGCATCCTCGATCATGTCGGTGGCGAACAGGCGGAGAAGCGGTTCGTCTTCGACGACGAGCACGACGGGACGTTCGATGATAGCTGTCCCGATCACGTCTGCGCCAACTGGCGGACCGACGCGCGCAGGTCGGCTTGCAGCCCGTCGGGTTCGAAGCGCAGGTCGACGCCGCCGGTCCCCGCCAGGCCGAGCCGCACCAGCTTCGACCCGAAGCCGCGCCGGCTCGGCGCGATGACGGGGGGTCCCCCCGTCTCGCGCCAGCGCACCACGAGCTCGTCGCCAGCCTGCGTCGTCTCCACGCGCCAATTCACCTCGACATGCCCTCCGGTCTGACACAGCGCGCCATATTTGCATGCATTCGTCATCAACTCGTGCATGACCAACGAAAAAGACAAGGCCGCGCGCGAGCCGAGCGCAACCTCGGGACCGTCCATGTGAACGCGATCGCTGAAGCCGACCGCCTCGACGACCGCCGCGGCGACGACGCGCAGGTCGGCATCGGTCCAGCTCTTCTGCAACAGCACGTCATGCGCCGCGCTGAGCGCCATCAGCCGCTGCTCGAAGCTTTCGACGGGGCGGCGATCGGGAACGTCCCGCAGCGTCTGGCTCGCGATCGCCTGTACCATCGACAGCATGTTCTTCAGGCGATGCGCGATCTCGCCGTTCAGCATCTCCTGCTGCTGCTCGGCACGCACGCGCGAGACGCCGGCTTCCAGCCGGTCGGCGACGCTGCGCAGGAAGGTCAGCTCCTCCGGCTGCCAGATGCGCCGCGCGGCGGCGTTGACGATCAGCACCGCCACGGTGCGGCCATGCTGGCGAACCGGCATGTTGACCAGCGCGTGGACACCGATAGCCGTCATGGCACCGGGATTGTCGATGGTCCGCGGATCGGTCAGCACATTCTCGATGACGAGCGGCTCGCCGCGCACGAGGTGATCGCGGATGGCGCCATAATCCTCGAACCGGTGCCGGCCCGCGATGCTGGCGGTGCCGGGCGCCGTCCAGTCGGGCTCGACGTCGATGTGGCGGACATCCTCGTCGACCGAGCCGAATCCGGCTCTCGACACCTGGAGCACGGCGCCAACGATCGCCGACGCGGCGCGGGTCATCGCCTGAACGTCGTGGCTGTTGCGGATGCTTTCGCCGATCTGGACGAGCGCGGTCTGCAATTCGGCGAGGCGTTCGCTGCCACGCGCGATCCGCCGCAGTTCGAGATGGTCGCTTGCCTGCCGGGCGAGCGCATTGAGCAAGGTCTTCTGCGTATCGCTCAACCCGCCGGGACGCGCCTCGGTATCGATCACGCACAGGCGTCCGACGATTTCGCCCGACCGCAGCGTCAACGGCGCGCCGGCGTAATAGCGGAACGCGCGGTCCCCGGTCACGAGCGGATTGTCGTTGGTCCGCATGTCTGCGGTCAGATCGGCGACCTCGAGCACGCCGGGATCGTCGATGTCGAGCCGGCACACCGACTGATGGATGGGCGTTTCGCTGACATCAAGGCCGATCCTCGCCTTGAACCACTGGCGATCGGTGTCGAGCAGACTGATCAGCGCGATCGGCGCATCGCACGTCTGCGAGGCGATGAAGACGATGTCGTCGAACGCCTGCTCTTCAGGCGTGTCCAACACGAGCAGTCTCGCAAGCGCTTCTGCCCGACGGGCATCCTTATCGTCTGCCACCCTGCGCCCTATCGTTCTCAGATCCACCCCCCGGCGGACGTTACGTAGGGTAAGCTACTGTTATCGGGTCAGTGTCAAGCCGGCATCGCCGGATCGCGACCGGCCGGCGCGGTCGCCGAGTGGTTCGTCGAGAGAAGCCCTTCGTTGCGATCACGGATACCGGCATTCGCTCATTCCCCGATGTGGCTTTTCTGATTGAGCCGGATCAAGGTCGGCCCGGATCAGGAACGCCGCGAAGCGCGCCTCGTTCTCCTGTCATGCTATCAACGAAACCGATGTTCAGCTGGGCGGACCCCAGTGAGGACGAAGCGAGCCTGCTGCTCTCCGCCTATATCGCCGATCAAGGCTTCCCCTGCGTCGGCGCCAAGGCGGCGCTGGCGAAGGGGACGCTCGACATCCTCGGCGCGCGCGACATCGCGAGTGCGTGGGACGATCTGCGCATTCACGATCGCCTGCGCTGTTTTGCCGCGCAATATCGGGCAGAGCCGTCGTTGTTCCGCAGTTTCGCCGTCGTCTTCTCCGGGCCGGACGACCTCAGCGAGGAAGCGTTCGAGCGGGCGATCTGGCAGCGCATCCAGTCGCTGTCGGACAAGGACGTGTGGCTGGGGCAGGCGTGGGACGAACGCGTCAGTCCCGATCCGTCCAACGCGCATTTCTCTTTGTCCTTCGGGGGCGAGGCGTTCTTCGTCGTCGGGCTCCATCCGCGTGCCAGTCGCCCGGCACGGCGCTTTTCGCGCCCGACGATGATCTTCAACCTGCACGATCAGTTCGAGACGCTGCGCGAGCAGGGCAAGTATGAGACGATGCGCGAGAAGATCATGGTGCGCGACGAGGTGCTCGCCGGTTCGCGCAACCCGATGCTGTCGCGCCATGGCGAGGCGAGCGAGGCGCGCCAATACAGCGGCCGGGCCGTCGATGGCGGCTGGCAGTGCCCGTTCCGGTATTCCGGCAAGTGAGGGATCATCAATTGGCCGATCGAACCGTCGAGATCCCGGAGCGGAGCGGCGACGCGTTTCGGCTCGCCAAAGGGCAGGTTCTCACGGTGATCGATCCGCGCGGATGCCAGGTCGCCGATCTCCTCGCCTTCCGGGCCGAGGACCTGGGTGAAGTGCTGTCGTCGGGCCGGACGCTCGATTATGCCGAGACGATCCGCCTGACCACGGGGCACACGCTCTACTCCAATCGATCGAATGCGATGCTGGAGATCGTGGCGGATACGGTCGGCGTGCATGATTTCCTGCTGACGCCATGCTCCTACGCGACGTTCGACCATTTCTATCCCGAACTCCCCCGGCACCGGGGATGTTTCGGCAATCTGGCCGCGGCGCTCGCACAGTTCGGTGTGACGCCGGATCAGATTCCGGTCGCGTTCAATTGCTTCATGAACGTGCCAATCGATGCGGCGACCGGCAGGCTCTCGGTTTTGCCACCGATCAGCAAGGCCGGCGACAGCATCAGCTTCGTCGCGCAGATGGATCTGGTGATCGGTCTCACCGCCTGCTCGGCGCCGGCGTCGAACGGCGGATCGTTCAAGCCTATCCATTATGTCGTCCACGATCAGGCGTTGGGCGGCCCGTCGTACGAAGGCGGCGCGGTCCTTTCGTCAGGAGAGCAGGCAGACCCATGAACGCCAATTCCCCAATCGACATCAACACGGCGACCGCCGACGCGCTGGATGCGATTCCCGCGCTGAAGGGCCACGGCTTCGAGATCGTGCGCTATCGCGACGATCGCGGCGGGTTCAGCGATCTTCGTCAGCTGGCGGAGGTGCCGGGCATGGCGCATGTCGCGGACAGTCTCGGCGACGCGGTGACGATCGGCAGCGGCTGACCGTCCAAGCGGGACGGCGAGCTGTCACGAATCGGACAGCCGCCCCACCCCATCTGTGGACAGAAGGGGAGGGGCGGCTGCTGCAAGTGCCGACCGTCAGTAGTTGGCGCGCAGGATGATGGAATACCGACGATCGTTCGTGAAATAGGATCGCGGCGCCAGATCGTTGGATCCGGCTTTATACGCCTGCAGAAGCTTGGTGGTCGTATTCGTCAGGTTCACCCCCTGAACGCCGAGCTTGATGTACTTGTTGATATTGATGAACGCCGAGGCGTCGAGCTGCCCGGTCGAGTCGTTGAAGATCGACGTATAGGGGAAGATCACGTCGGCTGCGGTCAGCAGGAACCGCGAACGCCAGTTGTAGGCGGCGCGTAACGAGATCGGTCCCTTTTCGTAGAAGGCCGTCGCGTTGAAGTTGTGCTTCGACAATCCTTCCAGCGGCAGATTGCCCTTGGCGACGGTCGACCCGGACGACGGCGTGCCACCGTTCAGGAAGGAATTGGGAAGGCCCGAACTGTCGATGAACGTATAGTTGCCGTTGAAGCCAAGACCATTCAGGAAGCCGGGCAGGAAGTCGAACGTCTGTTGATAGGCAACCTCGAAGCCCCTGATCTTGCCCTTGCCGGCGTAATTTGCCGGACCACGCGCCTGGATGTTCTGCGTGATGCCATTGTTGGTGATCGAGCGATTGACCAGCGACTGATAGAAGAAACCGTCGACCGTCTTGTAAAAAGCGTCGACCGACAACTGGCCGACACGGGCGAAATACCATTCCGCGGTCGCGTCGAACTGCCACGCCGTGGCCGGCTTCAGGTAGGGATTGCCGGCGTTGATCGTGACGGTGCCCGAACCCGGCTCCAGTGCATAGGTCACATAGGGGCGGATGTTGGCGAAGTCCGGACGCGTCAGCACCTTCGATCCCGCGAGGCGGATGACCACGTCGCGCGTTACCCCCACCTTGAGGTTCGCGCTCGGCAGGAAATAGCCGTAGCTGTTGGTGAAGAACGCGGGTTGTGACGCATAGCCTGCGGTGGCGAACGACCGCAGCCGCTCATATTCGGTCGCGCCCAGATTGCAGACGCCGCCCGGTTGCGTGACCTGGACGGTGCCGTCCGGCAAGGTTCGCGACGTCGCGACGCAGCGGGTGGCATAGGGATCGACCACGCCCAGTTCGCTGCGATTGGGTACCGCCGTTTCGGACTGCGAATTGACCGTCGTGCGGACGTAGCGCAGGCCGACGTTACCCGACACGCGGATGTTGCCGAACAGCGGATCCTTGCTGCCGAACTGCAGCATCGCATAGGCCGAGCTGTCCTGTTGCGTGACGTTCGACACTTCCGAGGGGAGGAACGACGTTCCCGGGATCGCGCCGGCGCGCTGGCCCGCTGCCAGGAACCGGTTCGTCGCGGTGGCGCCGTTGGTGTTGCGCCAGATGTCGTTCTGCGTCTGGAAGAAGCTGGTCGCCGAATTGTAGCCGTTGATCAGGTCGCCGTTGTAGTAATAAGCGCTCGGCGGAGCGCTGGTCTTGCCCCTAAAGAAATTGTCGAAATTGTACAACGACGATCGGCTGGTGTCGCCCTGGTTGAAGGTGACCGGCGCACCCGACCAGATCTCGCTGATCGCGCCCCAATTGTATGCCGTGTAGCGTACGTCCTGCGTCCGCTCGGCATAGCGTGCGCCGAATTTGATCCGGTTCAGGAAATTGCCGTCGTCGAACTTGTAGGCGAAATCGCCCTTGATCTGATATTCCGAGCCGACGCTGTGCTCGATGTGGTCCATCGCCGCGCGCCAGAACTGGAAGTCGCGGCTCTGGAAATACTGGCTGTCGGTCGCGGCGGCGAGCGCCGGGTTGGGCGTCGCCCAATTGGCGGCAAGCGTCAGCGGCTTGTGCGGAACGACGATCGGCAGATTGCCGGTCAGGTCGAGTTCGGAATCGGCGAAGGTCGAGCCGAACACGCTGAGATCGGTCACGTCGTGCTTGGCATAGGTATAGTCGACGTCGAGCCCGATCGACCAATGATCGTCCGGATTGATCTTCAGGTTGAAGCCGGCATCCTTGACGAGGTTCTCGTCATAGACCTGCCGCCGCGACAGCGACTGCTGCGTGCCGCCGGTCGGCACGGTGGTGGTCGCCGTTCCGCTCGACGCGGTCCGCCAGCCGGCGCCGGGGAGGGTGACGAAGCCGCTCTGGAACAGCCCGTTGCTGTCATAGGTGAAATTGGGATAGGCGCCGCCGGCCGGATTGTAGCCGTTGCCGCGCTGGTTCGCGCCGAACTGGAACTGGCCTGCGCCATTGAGCTGGCATTCCGCGCGCGTCGTCGCATTGCCCGCGCCGTTGATCGGTCCGTTGCTGTTCTGCTGACAGCCAGCCGGATAGGTGCTGTATTCCGACAGGTCGGGCGCGGTCTCGAACGTATGTTCGCCCCAGGCATTGGTGGAATGGGTACGCAGGAACTGCGCGGTGAAGGTGGTGCGCTCGTCTGTGCTTTCCCACTGGACGGCAAGCGCCTGACCATCGCGCTTGCGATCATAGTCCTGGCTGCGGAACTGGCCGCCGATCGGGGCATAGGCGATGCCGGTGGGGTCGGCGAAGCCGTCCGCGCCCGCCGTACCGGTGGCGCCGCAGACGTTCGCCGGGTTGGGGAAGGCCGCGCCGCCGACGCCGTTGATCGTGCCGGGCGGCAACGTGAAGGCATCGGTATTGCCGGGGAGCTGGTTGCGGCAGGTCACCGTCGTGTTGGTTCCGGTACCGGTCGCCGCCTGGACGCCATCGCGGGTCTGGAAGTTGGTGACCTGAATGCCGTCGGCGCGGCTCTTCAGGCGCGAATAGGATCCGTTGACGAGGATGCCGAACCGGCCGATCGGCGTGTCCCAGGTATCCGAGACGAGCAGCGAGCCGGTCGGCGCCCACTTCTTCGCGAAGTCGCCATAATTCGCCTCGAGGCCGCCACCGATGTGGAAGCCCTTGTTGTCGAACGGCTTGCGCGTGTTGAGATTGACCGTGCCGGCGAGCCCGCCCTCGATCAGATCGGCCGTGGCGTTCTTGTAGACCTCGACCGAGCCGAGCAGTTCGGAGGGCACGTCGGCGAAGTTGATCGCCTGACCGCCGATACCGGCGGAGAAGGTGTCGCGGCCGTTGAATTCCGAGCGGACGAAGTTGAGGCCGCGGACGTTGACACCCGAGCCCTCGACCGAGAAATGGTCCGGATCGTTGTTGCCGGCAAAGCGGTTGATCGACACGCCGGGCACGCGTTGCAGCGCCTCGGTCACCGAGCGATCGGGAAGCGCGCCGATGTCCTGCGCCGTGATCGCGTCGACGACGGTGTCGGAATTGCGCTTGATCGTCTGTGCATTGGCGAGGCTCTGCCGGATGCCGGTGACGACGATGTCGTTCTCACCCGCCTCGTCGCGGGCATCGGCTCCCCCGCTCTGCGGTGCGGCGGGATCGCCACCCGGCACGTTGGTCGACGTCGCCGCCCCCGCGGTGTTCTGGCCGCTGGCGGCACCGGTCTGTGCATAAGCGGGTACGCCGAGTGCGAATACGCACATCGCGGTAGCCGAAACGCTGCTGAGAATAGCCCGGCTACGAGTCCGGGTACGAACCACGCGCGCAAGCTGCCTATCGTCGGCCATCATAACATCCCCAACTGTCTTCCCTATCGATGTCTCGGCACGGCAGACCGTGCGGCATCTTGGAACTTCAGGTACGACCGGAAAATGCTCAAGGCAAGCCAATTTGTTTGCGCTACCACGAACTTCCGGATTGCGGGCGAAAGACGGTTCCCGGGCACCCAAATTCCGGTATGACGCGGACAAGGGCGGAGGAAATTACCGCGCTGGTCATGGGCAGAGTGGATGGAACGGGCGGAGCGGCAGCGGGTAGTGGTCGTCGGAGGGGGGGCATCCGGCTGGATGGCCGCCACCGCGCTCGCCAAGCTGTTGCCCAGCCGATGCACCGTTGCGCTGATCGAATCGGAAGCCATTGGAATCGTTGGGGTTGGGGAAGCAACCCTGCCGCATATCCGGGCCTTCAACGAGCGCCTCGGCATCGTCGAAGCCGAGTTCATGGCGGCGACGCGCGCCACTTTCAAACTCGGTATCGAGTTTCGCGACTGGGGGCGGATCGGGGACAGCTACATCCATCCCTTCGGCACGTTCGGACGCGGCAGCGGCGAGGTGCAGTTCCACCATTATTACTCCCGCCTGCTACGCGCCGGCGTGCCGCTGCCGCCGATCGAGCATTATTCGATGGCCTGTTCGCTGGCGCGGGCCAACCGCTTCGGCCAGCCCGCGCGCGACCCGCAGCAGATCGCTTCGACCTTCGGGTATGCCTATCAATTCGACGCGGTCGCCTTCGCGCCCTATCTGCGGCGCATTGCCGAGGGGCTCGGCGTCCGTCGTACCGAGGGCAAGGTCGTCGCGGTGGAACGCGATGCGCAGAGCGGCGACGTCACCGCGCTCGTGCTCGCGGATGGGCGACGCGTCGAGGGCGATCTGTTCGTCGACTGTTCGGGCTTCGCCGCCTTGCTGATCGGCAAGGAATTGGCCGAACCGTTCGAGGACTGGTCGCGCTGGCTGCCGGCCGATCGCGCCGTCGCGATGCCGTGCCGGACCGCGACGGCGGTGACGCCGTACACCAGCGCGATCGCGATGCCGTCGGGCTGGCGCTGGCGTATCCCGCTGCAGCATCGCACCGGCAACGGCTATGTCTTCGCAAGCGACTTTCTGTCCGAAGGCGCCGCGACCGACGCATTGCTCGCCGCGGTGGAGGGCACGCCCCTCGCGGATCCGCGCGTTCTGCGGTTCAAGGCCGGACGACGCACGCGCAGCTGGGTGAACAACGTCGTCGCGGTCGGCCTCGCGTCGGGATTTCTCGAGCCGCTGGAATCGACGAGCCTCTATCTGGTCCAGCAGGCGATCACCGCGCTGATCGAGCTGTTCCCCGAGAAACGCATCGCCCCGGTCGATCGCGACGAGTTCAACCGCCTGATCAACATGGAATATGATCGCGTTCGCGATTTCCTGATCCTGCATTATCACGCGACCGAGCGCGACGATTCGCGGTTCTGGACCTACGTCCGGACGATGCCGATCCCGGACAGCCTTGCGGAGAAGATGGCGTTGTTCAGGCGCCGCGGCCGCGTCGTCAAATATCGCGAGGGCGCGTTCCTCGATGCCAGCTGGGTCTCGGTTTATCTCGGGCAGCGCGTCGTTCCGACGGGCGCAGACCCGCGGGCGGCGGCGCCGTCCACCGACAGCCTCGTCGCGGGGCTCGAACGGATGCGGGGCGAGATCGCCGCGGCGGTCGGCGCGATGCCGGCGCATGCCGCCTTTCTCGCCGATTATTGTCCGATGCCGGCCGCCGCGTGACGCCGCTCGACGCGCCCATCACGCGCATCGCGGTTGTCGGCGGCGGGATCGTCGGCTGGTCGGCGGCGGTGGCGCTGCGCCGGCGCGTGCCCGGCGTGGCGGTGACGATCGTCGCGACGCCGCCGCCGCCCGACGCGCTCGCGGATCGCATCGCGCAGACGCTGCCGTCGACGATCGGCTTCCACGACGACCTCGGCCTGAGCGAGGACGATGCGGTGTTGCGCGCCGGCGGCATATGGCGGCTGGGCAGCGCGTTCGAGGGCTGGGCCGGGGATCTGCCGCCCTATGTCCATGCTTATGGGCCGTGTGGCCAGCCGTTCGGAACCGCCTCTTTCCACCATCACTGGCTGCGCGCGGCGCGGGCGGGGACCGCGGCGCCGTTCGAGGCGCATGCACCCGCGGCGATGCTGGCACGGGCCGGGCGGATGCCGATCCCGCCGGCAGGAATCGTCGCGGAGGTGCAGGCGGCGGTGATGCTGGACGTGCCGCGCTATCGGGCGATGCTGGAGGCGTTCGCGCGGCATCTGGGGGTCGAGGTGCGCGACGGCGAGGTCGCCACGGTGCGGCGGCGCGGCGACGACGGGTTCGTCGAAGCGCTGCTGTTGACGGACGGCACCGTGGTGGCTGCGGACCTGTTCGTCGACGCCTCCGGTCCCCGCGCGACCGTGCGCGCCGCGATCGACGATGTCCGGGAGGACTGGCAGCGCTGGCTGCGGTGCGACCGGCTGGTCACGGCGGATGGGCCGCCGGAACGAATGACCGCGCTGGATCAGGTCCATGCCATGCCGGCAGGCTGGCGCTGGCGCACGGCGACGGTGGACCGGACGTCGCATGGCCTTTGCTTTGCGGGCGCCTTCCTGTCCGAGGCCGACGCGCAAGAGGCGCTGGCGACGGCGGGCGCGACGGCGATCGCGCCGGCGGTCGCCTTCCGCCAGGGCACCCGGCCAGAGCCGTGGGCGCACAATTGCGTGGCGGTCGGCGATGCCGCGACGGTGATCGAACCGCTCGACTTCACCAACCTGCATCTCGCCCACAGCGCGATCGACCGGATCGTCGCAATGCTGCCGGGCCGCGCCTGCCATCCGCTGGAGATCGCCGATTACAACCGGCAGGCGCAGGCGGAGGTGGTCCGCGTGCGCGACTTCGTGCTCTGTCACTATGCCACGGCGCAGCGCCCCGAACCGTTCTGGCGCGTTTCCGAACCACTCCCGGACAGCCTCGCCCGGACGCTGGCGGCGTTTCGGGAGCGTGGCCGCCTGCCGTTCTTCGAGGAGGAGACCTTCTCGCGCGACGACTGGCTGACGGTGCTGATCGGGCAGGGAACGATGCCGCGCCGCATCGATCCGCTGATCGAGACGACCGACGCCGCCGACAGCGATCGCGCCATGGCGGCCTATCGCGCGGCGATCGGCCAGGCGGTGTCGCGATGTCCCGATCTCGACGCGTATTTTCACTCACAGCGGAAACGGCTCGGCAGATGAACGAACATACGATCCGCAGCGTGGTCATCCTCGGCGGGGGAACGGCAGGCTGGATGGCGGCGGCGGCGATGGCACGCTTCCTCAACAACGGCGTCACGCGCGTCACGCTGATCGAGTCCGAGGAGATCGGTACGGTCGGCGTCGGCGAGGCGACGATCCCGCCGCTGCGCACCTTCAACAGCATGCTCGGCATCGACGAGCATGAGTTCATCCGCGAGACCGGCGGCACCTACAAGCTGGGGATCGAATTCGTCGGCTGGGGCGACATCGGCGAACGCTATTTCCATCCGTTCGGCGCGCACGGCCACGACCTCGGCGGGGTGCATTTCCACCAGCTCTATCTGCGCGAGCGGCAGCGGCGGGTGCTGCCCGATATCTCCGCTTGGTCGATGAGCGCGGTGGCGGCGCAGGCCGGCAAGTTCGCACCCCCGGCACCGCAAGCGCAATCGGCGGTCAAGGACCTGTTCTATGCCTATCACTTCGACGCGATGCGCTACGCCGGCTTCCTGCGCCGCTTCGCCGAACGCAACGGGGTGCAGCGGATCGAGGGCAAGGTCGTCGCGGTGGCGCAGCGGCCCGAGGACGGTCATGTCACCGCGCTCAAGCTGGAGGACGGGCAGACCGTCGGCGGCGACCTGTTCATCGATTGCTCCGGCTTCCGCGGCGTTCTGATCGAGGAGACGCTGGAGACCGGCTATGAGGATTGGCGGCACTGGCTGCCGTGCGATCGTGCCGTCGCGGTGCCGAGCGCCTATAGCGGCGATCCCGATCCGTTCACCCGCGCTACCGCGCGCGGATCGGGCTGGCAGTGGCGGATTCCGTTGCAGCAGCGCATGGGCAACGGGCTCGTCTATTGCAGCGACTTCCAGCAAGCCGATGACGCCGAGCGCGAATTGCTAGCCAATCTGGAGGGCGCACCGCTCGCGGCGCCGCGTCATCTCGCCTTCACCACCGGTCGCCGCAAGCTGGCGTGGAACCGCAACGTCGTCGCTTTGGGACTGGCGAGCGGCTTCATCGAGCCACTCGAATCGACCTCGATCCACCTCGTCCAGTCCGGTATCGCGCGGCTGATCGCGCTGTTCCCCGACCGGCGCTTCGATCCGGTCGAGCGCGACGAATATAACGCGCAGATGCACGAGCTGTATGCCGACGTCCGCGACTTCGTCATCCTCCATTACAAGGCGACGCGGCGCCGCGACACGCCGTTCTGGGATCGCTGCCGCACGATGGACATCCCCGACAGCCTCGCGCGCAAGCTCGCGCTGTTCCGCGGCAAGGGGCGGGTGTTCCGCGAGAACCGCGAGCTGTTCGCGACGACGAGCTGGGTCAGCGTGTGCCTGGGCCAGGACATCGTGCCGCAGGAGTACGAACCGGCGGTCGACGCGCTCGACGAAGAGCGGGTCGCCGGCGCGCTGGAGGAAATGCGCCGCGAATATCTCGACATCGCCGGTCGTCTGCCGAGCCATGGCGACTTCCTTCGCCATATCTCCGGCCAGCCTGCCGCGCCGGCGACCGCACCCGCGGCGCCGACCACAGCCGCCGGTCCGACCTTCTCGTTCGCATCGGAATCGCCGTTCGATTTCTCGGCGGACCCGCTGTGAGGGACGATGCGATCCGCCGCGTCGTGATCGTCGGCGGCGGCACCGCGGGATGGATGGCGGCGGCGGCGATGTCGCGCGTCCTCGGCGAGATGCCCGGGCTGACGATCGAACTGATCGAATCGGACGAGATCGGCACCGTCGGCGTCGGCGAGGCGACGATCCCGCAGATCGTCCTGTTCAACAAGATGCTCGGCCTCGACGAGGCGCAGTTCATGCGCGAGACGCGCGCGACCTACAAGCTCGGCATCGAGTTCGTCGACTGGGTCCGTCCCGGCCACCACTACGTCCACCCCTTCGGCAGCTACGGGCTCGACATGAAGGGGATCGAATTCCACCATTTCTGGCTGAAGGGGCAGGCGCTCGGCGATATCACGCCGCTCGACGCCTATTCGCTGGCGATCGTCGCCGGCCTGCAGGGGCGGTTCGGCCATCCGCGGCCGGACCAGCCGGGATCGCCGCTGTCGAAGCTGAGCTATGCCTTCCAGTTCGATGCCGGCCTGTACGCACAGCTCCTGCGGCGGCTGGCGGAGGCGAACGGCGTGCGCCGTATCGAAGGGCGGATCGTCGCGGCCGAACGCGACGGCGAGACCGGCCACGTCAGCGCGGTATCGCTCGCCTCGGGCACGCGGGTCGCGGGCGACCTGTTCATCGATTGCTCGGGCTTTCGCGGCCTGCTGATCGAAGGCGAGATGCAGGCCGGGTTCGAGGACTGGAGCGCATGGCTGCCCTGTAACCGCGCGGTGGCGGTACCCTGCACGCACGGCGGCGACCGGCAGCCGCTCACCCGCTCGACGGCGCGTGCGGCGGGGTGGCAGTGGCGCATTCCGCTGCAGCATCGCATCGGTAACGGCTACGTCTATGCCAGCGACCATCTGTCCGACGACGAGGCGGCCGCGACATTGCTCGCCAATCTCGACGGTGCGCCGCTCGGCGATCCCCGCTTCCTGCGCTTTACCGCCGGGCATCGCCGCCGTGCCTGGGTCGGGAACGTCGTCGCGCTGGGACTGGCCGGCGGGTTCCTCGAACCGCTGGAATCGACGAGCATCCACCTCGTCCAGTCGGCGATCGCGCGGCTGCTGACCTATTGGCCGACGCGCCGTTTCGACCGAGTCGAGATCGACAAGTTCAACGCCGCGCATGTCGCCGATTATCTCGACATCCGCGATTTTCTTGTTTTGCACTATAAGGCAACGCAGCGTCGCGACACCGCCTTTTGGGATTATTGCCGCATGCTGGCACCGCCGCCGGGACTCGCCGAGAAACTCGCCGTCTTCGCCGCCAACGGCCGGGTCTTCCGTGAGCACGACGAACTGTTCACCGAGACGAGCTGGCTGTCGGTGATGGTCGGGCAGGGCGTGGCGGCGGGCGGATATCATCCCGCCGCCGATCTGCTGTCGGATGCCGAGACGCTGTCGCGGCTCGACCATATCCGGCGCGTGGTGGAGGAGACGGCGCATCTGCTGCCCCGGCAGGACGAGCTGCTGGCACATTACGGCTGCGCGATGACGGGCGTCGCTGCATGACCGCGCAGGCGCTGCCCGAGATCGCTAACGTCGACCGGCGCACCTTCGACAACGAAATCCGCCCCGCCGGCCGGCCCGTGGTGCTGCGGCAGGTCGGGCGCGACTGGCCCGCGGTGCAGGCCGCGCAGCGTTCGGCGGAGGAGGGCGTCGCCTATCTCCAGCGGTTCAGCCACGGCGAACCGGTCGCCGCGATCCTCGGCGAACCATCGATCGGCGGCCGGTTCTTCTACAACGACGATCTCACCGGGATGAACTTCGTGCGCGGGCAGACGCCGCTCGACCCGTTCCTCGCGCGGCTGCTGCGCGATCGGGATCGCCGCGAACCCTTCGCGATGGCGGTCCAGTCGGTGCCGCTGCCCACCTTGCTGCCGGGGTTCGCCGAGGCGAATGCGACGGATCTGGTCGCGCCGGATGTGGTGCCACGAATCTGGCTGGGCAATGCGATCCGCGTCGCGACGCATTACGACCTCATGGAGAATATCGGCGTGGTGGTGATGGGGCGGCGACGCTTCACGCTGTTTCCGCCGGATCAGGTCGCCAACCTCTACATGGGGCCGCTGGAACTGACGCCGGCGGGCACGCCGGTCAGCCTCGTCGATCCCGACGCGCCGGATCTCGCGCGCTTCCCGCGCTTCGCCGACGCCGCCAAGGTCGCCCAGACCGCGACGCTGGCGCCGGGCGACGCGATCTACATCCCGTTCCACTGGTGGCATGCCGTCGAGTCGCTCGATCCGGTCAATGCCTTCGTCAACTATTGGTGGAATGCGGCGCCGGCCGAGCTGGGCAATCCCTATGACGCGCTGCTCCACGCGCTAATGGCGATCGCCCCGCTGCCGGCGGATCAGCGCGACGCGTTCCGCGCCGTCTTCGACCATCTGGTGTTCCGCGGACAGGGCGATCCGGCCGCGCATCTGCCGGATGCGGCGAAGGGCGTGCTGGGACCGATCGACGCGACCACCGCGGCCCGCATCCGCGCGACGTTGCGCGACGGCCTCGCCCGGCCGTAACCGCGGGCCGGCCTAGCGCTTGCCGCCGAGCAAGCGGACTAGGAAGTCGCGCAGCCGCTCGGTGCGGGCGGGGCTTGCCGCGGCGAGGATGCCGCGCGCCGCGACGGGGAGATGGTCGCCGACTTCGTCGGCACCGTCCGCAAAGACATAATGGTCGAACCATCCCCGCCACGCGAGGCGCTGCGCCGGCGGAAGATCGCGCACCGCCATCAGCGCGTGGACCAGCGCGCCGAAGGGCGATGCCGCCTGCGCGTCGCCCCACCAGTAATTCACCAGCACGTTGAGCGGGTCGAGCGCCGCGACGTGGTGCCACCAGATCGCCGGCACGAAGATCGCATCGCCCGGTCCGAGCTCCGCGACCTGTGCGTGTGCCAGCGCCGCGGCGAACCGCGGATAGCGGGCACGATCGGGATTCTCGGGATCGACCATGCTCGACGGCGGTCCGGCCATCGTATGGTCGAGCGGGCCGACGTAAAGGTTGGCGATCTGGTCGGGGGGGAACAGGGTGAATCGCCGCCGCCCGTGGACGACGCAGGCGATGTTGCTCGATTCGTCGTAATGCGTCGCGACGCGGGTGGCGTTGCCGATCCACAGCCGCGCGGGCGCATCGCCGGTCGGCAGGCCGAGGTGGTTCTCCGCGTCCCAGCCCGGCAGATGCTCAGGCGCCGTCGCCGCGTTGGCGTAGAGCGCGTGGGCATCGACGGCGCCGTCTTCGCTGTAGCGGACGAGCTGACCGAGCAATTGCCGCAACGCGACCTTCTGCCGCTGGAAGTTGAAGCCGGTCAAATCGTCGTTGTAGAAGAAACGTCCGGCGATTTCCGGCGCGCCGATCATCACGTCGAGCGTCTGCCCGCCCTCGAATGCGGCGAGATAGGTCGCCATCGCGCGATCGCCGCCGCGCCCGGCGCGCACCGCCGCCCACGCGCCGACCTGCCCGCGCAGCACGACCGGCACATAGCCCCCCGCGATCTCGCGCGCGAAGGTCGCGGCGTCTACCGCAGGGCGCTCGATGACGGCCGATGTCATCCCCGGTGGCTTTCCATGTCTCTTGCCTCTCGATGGGTGGCGCCGTGCATGTGGTTAGAGGGCCGGCTTCGATACAAATGAAGCGTGATTTCCGACTGTTACCGGTCCGCCGCAGCCATGGAATTGTCAAGAGCGCGCCGCGCGGCTTGTGGACAAAAGGGGTACATATAGTTAACGGCCGCGGATGGCGGCATCCTTGTTTCTTCTTCTCGCGGTGGTGTTCGCGTTTACCGGCGGCAATGGGCCGTGGGTCATGATCGCGACGATCGTGCTGGCGGCGGCGGCGGGGACGCGGCTGCCCGACCTCGACACGCCGCTGCGGCTGCGGCATCGTAGCGCGCTGACCCATGGTATCCTGCCGCTCGCGGTCGCGCTGCTCGATCATCGGACGTGGCCGGTGGCGGCCGGGCTGGGGTTCGGGATCGGCGTCCATCTCGCGGCGGACCTGTTTCCGGGCACGATGCGGGGCTATGCGACGATCAAGCTGCCCCTGTGGGGCGCGATCGGCGTGGTGCCGTCCTATCTGTGGATCGCGATCAATGCGGCCGCCAATCTGGTCGGCGGAATCGTTGTGCTGGAGCGGATCGCGACGCAGCGGGTGGTCGCCGGCACGCTGGCGGCGACGGGCGTGCTCGGCGCGGCCTATCTGCTGCGCGCGCAGGGCGGGTGGCCGGCGCTGGCGATGCTGGCATTGCTCGGCTGGCTGATGACGCGATAGCGCGGCGGCCATCAGCGCAGGCGGGCGTGGTCGCGGTGCGCGGTGCGGATGAGATTGCTGAAGATCAGGCGGACGAGATCGACCTGCCGGTTGCTGCCGGTCTTGACGAACACCTGCTTGAGATAGCCGCGCGCGGTGCTGACCTTGACGTGGAGCGATTGCGCCGCCGCCGCCAGCGTCTGGCCCGAGGCGAGCAGGCAGGCGAGTTCGGTCTCGACCCGCGACAGGCGGAACAGCTTGCAGACGGGCTCGGCGAGCTGGTGGATGTCGAGCCCGGGATCGACGAAGAACAGCAGCGCGCCGCCTTCGTCGGGCGCGTCCGCCGCGCGTGGCGTGCAGACGAACGACGTCACCAGCGGCGGGCCATGGTCGCGGTGCAGCATCAGCAGCGACATCGGCGCGAGCGCCGCGGTCGATCCGGCATGCGCCAGCACGTGGCCGACCGCGTTGGAGAAAGCGCCGGCGTCGCCGCGGTGGGTCGCCTGCACCTGGCCACGATGTTCGCGGATGCCGTCCTGCCGGTCCATCAGCAGCCGTGCCGCATCGTTGGCGAAAGCGATCTGGCCGTCGCCGGAGAGCAGCACGATGCCGATCGCGACCAGGTTCAGCCCGGCGCTGACCCCCTCCGCGACGCGCCGCTCGAGCCGCGTCGATTGCCACAGGCGCAGATAGGCGGAGACGCTGGGCCATTCGCGCAGCGACGCGCGCTCGATGGCGATGCGACGGTGCTCGTCGACCGCCGCGAAGAGCAGATTGACGAAGAGGGCGGCGTGGCCCGGCGTGTGCGGGACCGGGATCACCAGCGCCGCGGCGTCGTGCGGCGGCGCCAGCTGTTCGCACCAGACCGGCGCCGGCAGGCGGCGATCCGCCGCCGAGTCGATCCGGTCGGCGATGCGCAGCAGCGATGCGACGAAGGCGTCGCCGAGGCCGGCGGCGGCAAGGCAGCTCGGCACGCCCTGGCGCGGCGAGCCGGTCAGCGCCCAGCCGTCGGCCCCGAGCGCACGCGCGAAATGACCGACGACCAGGGCGATGTCGTCCGCCGCAGAGGTGGGCTGGTCATCGGTATCCAGAACGATGCGGGCGATACGATCGGCGACCGGCGCCGGTTCCGTCGTAGAATATAGCGCGCCCTGCTCATCGTACGGCGGCAGCCCGTCGCTGCATATGGCGGCCGTACGGAAGAGCAGGGGCAGATGTCTGTCTGCCGCCACCGGACCATCTCTCCCTGCGTCGACCCGTTCGACTCCCGTCGGGCCTCTCTTCGCACGCCTACTCGTCGGTCATTCTTGCAACATAGGATAACCTGTTTTGAAACAACGACAATAGGGGGAATTCACCCCCCATTTGGGGGTAAAGGCGGCCCCCAGATGGATGGGGAATTGGCCCGCAAAGGGGGGTAATCGTGAACGCAGCATTAACTCTATGAGTCGGTCCGGCTCGGTCAGCAGCAGCGTTGCCGGGCTTAGAGGATCGCCGGGGGTACCGGCCAACAAGGGATGCCTGCCATGAAATCGCGCCTTCTGATCGCCGCATCACTTCCCGTCTTGGCATGGACCGCATCGGTCCAGGCCCAGACGACCCAGCCGGGCTCGACCTATTCCACCACCACGACCAACACCGGCACCGCGGCCGGCGGCGACGCGGCGAACGGCTCGTACAATGCCGACAATTCGCGGGTCGACACCAACAGCTCGACCAACACCGATGCGTCCAACCGCTCGCTGACCTATGCGTATACGTCGAATAAGGCGGTGACCGACAATTCGGTGCTCACCCACACCGACACCGATACCAACAGTTCAGTCAACGACAGCAACAACACCGCGACCAACACCGACGCGTCGGATCGGTCGACGAGCTGGACCGACGGATCGAACCGGTCGACGACCAACACCGACAATTCCAACCGCTCGACGACGAACACGGACGGATCGAACCGGTCGACGACCGCCACCGACAATTCGAACCGCTCGACGACGAACACCGACGCATCGAATCGCTCGACGACCAGCACCAACAATTCGATGAACGACAGCAACAACACGGCGACCAACACCGCCACCGACGCCTCGAACCGTTCGACGACGTGGACGGACGGGTCGAATCGCTCGACCACCAACACCGATAATTCGAACCGGTCGCAGACCTCGACGGACAGCAGCGGCGCTTCGGGCGCGCAGGTCGCCGCCAACAACGGCAGCACCGCCACCGACAGCCGCAACCAGTCGGTGACCAGCACCGACAATGCCGACCGGTCGTACACCGACAATTCGGATCGCTCGACCACGACGCACACCAGCACCACCAATTCGGCGGCGAGCGGCGCGCAGGTCGCGGCGAACAACGGCGCCAGCGCGTCGGACAATCGCAACCAGTCGGTGACCAATACCGACAATGCCGATCGGTCGTACACCTATAACGACAATGCCGATCGCTCGACGGTGAACACCGACAATTCGGATCGCTCGACCAGCAACACGACGCGCAATTCGTCCGCCTCGGGTGCCCAGGTCGCCTCGAACGGCAGCGGCTCGGCGACCGACAGCCGCGATCAATCCGACAATTCGCACACGTCGAACACGACGACCAACACCACCACCAACACCGACAATTCGGATCGTTCGACCAACACCTCGACCAGCAGCGCGTCGGGGGCGCAGGTCGCCTCCAACGGCAGCGGCTCGGCGACCGACAGCCGCAACCAGTCGACGACCGACAATTCCGACCGGTCGAACCGCTCGCAGAACAGCTCGGCGACCGGCGCACAGGTCGCGGCGAGCAACGGCGACGCCACCGACAGCCGCAACCAGTCGACCAACGACAATTCGGATCGCTCCAGCCGCAACACCGCGCGCAACGAGGGCAGCGGTTCGGTCGCGACCGGTGGCGACGCTAGCTATGCCGACAGTTCGTCGCGCAGCACCGGCTATGCCACGGCCGGCACCGGCGCCGCGTCGACCTCGAACGTGTTCGGCGCCAGCGCGGTCGTCTCGTCGGCGACGCTGGCCAGCTACGTCACCGGCGTCCGCGTCGATTACAACCAGACGCCGGGTGGCGCGAGCGGCGCGGTCGACAACAGCCTGACCACCGGCGACGGCGCGTTCCAGAACCTCGCCGGGCTGCAGTCGCTCAACATGAACACCGGAGCGGGTGCATCGCAGAACTCGGCGGTCAACGTCAGCGTCTCGGCCGGGTCGATCAACCTCGGTCAATAAGCCGCACGGCGGAAGGGGTGGCGGTGTCACCCCTTCCTTCCATCGATCGATTGGGAGACCGAGCCATGCGTATTCTCTTCATCGGTGCCACGCTGCTGGCGGTCGCGACGCCCGCCATCGCTGCGGCACAGGCCGTCCCGTCGGTGCCGGCGGCCAGCCCGTTCGAAGCGGCGGATGCGGTCGACGATACCGCGCTCAATGCGGTCACCGGCCAATCCGACCTGTCGCAGGTGATCCGCGCGCAGAACACCGGCGTGGTCAGCGGCAACAGCGTCAACGGCCATTCCGAGACCGGCACGATCAGCTTCGATTCCAGCGCGTTCCAGAACCTCAACGGCCTGTCGCTGCTCAGCGCGAACACCGGCAACAACGTGTCGATCAATTCGTCGCTGAACGTGAACGTCGCGATCAACCAATGATGCGTGCGGCGGTGGTCCTGGCGCTGGCGACGATGGTGGCGGGATGCACCGGCATGCCGCTGCCCGAAGGCGGCAACGGCGTGAACTTCTCGCCGACGCTCAACTTCGCCACGCCGGTGACCAGCCTGATCGGCCGCCGGTTCGAAACGGTCGTGCGCCAGCAATATGACTTCAGCTGCGGCTCGGCGGCGCTGGCGACGCTGCTGCGCTATCATTACGACGATCCGCAGAGCGAGCAGAGCGTCTTCCTCGGCATGTTCCGCGACGGCGACCAGGCGCAGATCCGGCGGCTGGGCTTTTCGCTGCTCGACATGAAACGCTATCTGGCGGCGCGCGGGATCGCCGCGGACGGCTTCAAGGTCAGCGTCGAACAGATCGCCAAGGCGGGGATTCCCGGCGTCGCGCTGATCAACTTCGACGGGTATCGCCACTTCGTCGTGGTCAAGGGGATCGACGACCAGACGCTGCTGCTCGGCGATCCCTCGCTCGGGCTGCGGCGCGAGACCATCCGCCGTTTCGCGAAACAGTGGAACGGGGTGTTCTTCGTGCTGAGCGGCCGCAACGCGATCGGCCGATCGCATTTCAACATGGCCGCCGACCTGGTCCGCGCGCCGCACGGCCGCCCCTTCCTCAGCGCCGATCCGCTGGAGAGCGCGCAGCTCGCGCTGACCCGCCCGCAATTGGGAGAGTTCTGACATGCCGATCGCCTTGCTGATCGCCGCGGCGCTCGCCGGCGCCGCCGTGCCGGACGACGATCCACCCGCGGTTCCCGATGCCGAGCTGGCGACGATGCGCGGCGGACTGCTGTTGCCCAACGGACTGAACGTCGCGATCGGCATCGACATCCAGACGCGGATCGACGGCGTGCTCGCGCTTCACACCATCTATTCGAGCGAAGGGCCGAACGCCGGGGTGCGCGTCTATACCGACGGGACGACCAGCCCCAGCGCGGCGCCCGGCACCGTCACCGTCGCGACCGGCGATCCCGACTGGCCGACCGTCTCGGTCTCGCGGACGCCGACCGGGACCACGGTGACCGCGCCGGGATCGGACACGCCGGCCAGCGTCAACATCGTCGCCGGTCCCGCAACCGGCTGGCTGGATGCCGCGGGCCAGACGCTGGTGCCGGTGACCGCCAACGGCCCGGCGGTGGCGGCGAGTTCGGGGAGCGTGCGGCTGACCAGCGACGATCGCGGGACGCAGGTCGCGCTCGTCACCCCGGCGACCGAGATCCGCCATCTCGTCGGCCAGGCGACCGGCGCGGTCATCGCGAACACCGGCAACGACCGCGCGATCGACACGGTCAGCACGATCAACGTCAATCTGGTCGGCCTGCCGGTCGCGCTGATGAACGGCGTGCTGCTGGTCAACCGGATCGCCGCGGATGCCGCCGGACAGCGCTGAACGACAACGACCTAGAGGGGATCACCATCGATGCGACCGGCCGTCTGCCATGCCTTCCTTCCACTCGGCCTGATCGCACTGCCGGCATCGGCCCAACAGACGGTATCCCCCGCCGCCGCGGCCGTGCCTGCTGCCGCCGACGGCACCGAGGATCTGCGCCGCACCCTGGCCAGCGAACGGCAGGAACTGGAGCGGCAACAGCGGGCGCTCGACGAACAGCGCGCCCGTATCGACCGGCTCGAAGCGCGCCTGTCCGGGCGGAGCGAGCCCGATCGTGCGGTCGCGCAGACCGCGCTGCCCCCGGGCGGCGTGCCGCTGCCCGCCTCGCCACCGCCCGCGCCGCCGCGCGCCGCCGCCGCCTCGGGAGCGCAGGTGCAGACGGTCGGCGAGGCGCCGTCCGATCAGCGGCAGGTGCAGGTCGCGGTGCTCGCCGAACAGGGCGGCATCATCACCAAGGCGGGGCGCGCCACCGTCGAGGTCAATTTCGAATATGCCCGCGCCGATCGCAACCAGGTGGTGTTCCGCGGCGTGCAGATCCCGGAGGCGGTGCTGATCGGCGTCTTCGACATCAACGAGAGCCGGCAGGACGTGCTCACCGTCGGCACTGTCGGGCGGCTGGGGCTGACCAGCCGGCTGGAGATCAACGGCCGGCTGCCGTTCGTCTATCGTTCGGACAAATCGGTGCTGGCGCCGGTCGCCAACCCGAACCAGCCCAATGCCGGGCAGCTCGATCGGCCGGTGAGCGGCGCCAATATCGGCGATATCGACTTCGGCCTGCGCTATCAGATCACCGACGGGCGTGACGGCGCGCCCTATCTGATCGCCGGCGTCCAGGCGGTGGCGCCAACCGGCACCGATCCGTTCAAGGTGCCGCGCGACGCGCTCGGCAATGCACTGAAGGGGGCAACCGGCGCCGGCTTCTGGGGCGTGACGCCGAACCTGACCGCGATCCTGCCGACCGATCCCGCCGTGCTGTTCGCGACGCTCGGCTATACCTATAATTTCGCCCGCGACATCAACCGGCAGATCGGCGCCGCCTATATCGAGCGCGTCGCGCCCGGCAACCAGCCGTCGGCCAGCGCGGGGATCGCGATCGCGCTCAACCCGCGGACGTCCATCAGCTTCGGCTATGCGCAGACCTGGGCGTTGGGCACCAAGACGCGGGTACGCGCGCTGAACCAGACCACGCAGGCATTGGGCGAGGCGATGACCGCGGAGAGCCGCGACCTGCAGATCGGCCGGCTGCTCTTCGGCGTGAGCTACCGCACCTCGCCCTCGACGACGCTCAACTGGAACGTCGAGGTCGGCGCGACCGATGACGCCGCCGACGTCCGCACGACGTTGCGCATCCCGTTCACCTTCACCGCATATTAATCGACGCGGCGGGTCAGCCGACGCCGGTGGGGCCGTCGATGACACGGCGGACCTTGGTGGCCAGCTCGCTGCGCTTGTAGGGCTTCTGGATCAGCTCGAACTCGGCGCCGCGCGCATCGACGCGTTCGATCGACGATTCGGCATAGCCGGTGGTGAGCAACACGCGCATCCGCGGGCGACGACGCTTGACCTCGCGGGCGAGCATCACGCCGTTCATCCCGCCGGGCATGATGAGGTCGCTGAACAACAGGTCGATCGTCCCGGCGCCGTCGAGCAGCTCCAGCGCCGCATCGGCATTGTCGGCACGCAGCACCGAATAGCCGAAATCGGTCAGCACCGCCTCGGCATAGTCGCCGACATCGGCCTGATCCTCAACCAGCAGCACCGTCTCGTTGCCGCGTTTGTCGGCGAGCGGGCGCGACGGCTGCGATCCCTGCGGTTCGACCGCGGCGGCCTCGCACGGGAACAGCATCCGCACGGTGGTGCCGTGGCCTTCCTCCGAATAGAGCCGCAACGAGCCGCCCGATTGCTTCATGAATCCATAGACCATCGACAGGCCGAGCCCGGTGCCCTTGCCCTGATCCTTGGTCGTAAAGAACGGTTCGGTGACGCGGGCGAGGATCTCCGGCGACATGCCGGTGCCCTGGTCGGCGATCGTCAGCATGACATATTCGCCGGGTTCGAGCTCGCCGAAGCCCTTGTCGCCCGCCTCGATCGTCCGGTTGCTCGCCTCGATCGTGATCGTGCCGCCGTCGGGCATCGCATCGCGCGCATTGAGCAGGATGTTGATCACCGCCAGCTCGGCCTGCGTGGGGTCGATCCGGGCGTTGCAGATGCCGGCGCCGCGGTGGATGTCGACGGTGATCGCGCCGCCTGCGGTGCGCTCGATCAGCGGCTGCAACTGGTCGAGCAGATCGTCGAGGTTGACGACGCGGCCCTGCAGCTTCTGCTTGCGCGAGAAGGCGAGCAATTGCTGGGTGAGCGACGCGCCGCGTTCCGCCGCCTGCATCACCGCGCGCATCGAGCGGGCCGCCTTCTTGCGATCGAACTCGCCGTCGCGCTCCAGGTTGTTCAGGATGATGTCGCCGAAGCCCTGGATCACGGTCAGCAGGTTGTTGAAGTCGTGCGCGACCCCGCCGGTGAGCTGGCCGACCGCCTCCATCTTCTGCGCCTGGCGCAGCGCATCCTCGGCGTCGCGGCGGCGGGTGACGTCGAGCTGCGAGGCGAAGAAATAAACCAGCTCGCCATCGGCGTCGAACACCGGCGACATGAACAACGCATTCCAGAAGGCGGCGCCATTCTTCTTGTAATTGAGGATCTCGACCGAGGTCTCGTGACGCTGCTCGATCGCCCGGCGCAGGTCCGCAACCGTCTCCGGATCGGTGTCCGGCCCCTGCAACAGGCGGCAGTTGCGCCCGAGCAGCTCGTCGAGGCCGTAGCCGGTCATGTTGATGAAGGCGGGATTGGCGAAGACGATGGGATTGTCGTGCTGATGCGGGTCGGTCACGATCATCGGCATCCGCGTCGTCGACACCGCCGCGAAGAAGATGCCGTTCTTGTCGTCGCCCATGTCGTGGTTGACGAGGCTTTGCAGATGCGGCGGTGGACCACCCCGTGGTTTTTCCGGCGTACCGTCGGCCATGACGTTCCAAGCGCTAGAGTAAGGCTTGGCCGCGTGGCACCGCCGATCGTGCGGGAAAACCCACTTGGGTTACAGTTGTTCCCAGTTCGGGATGATCCGGATCAGAACGCCGGGTCGTCGCCGGGCAGCGTCGAGACGTGGATGCCGCATTCCACCTTGTCCCAGCCGCGCCAGCGACCGGCGCGCGGGTCTTCCCCGGGCTTGACCTTGCTGGTGCACGGCGCGCAGCCGATCGACAGATAGCCCTGCGCCTCCAGCGGGTGACGCGGCAGGTCGTGCTCCTCGAAATAGGCGTCGAGCTGGCTCTTCGACCAGTCGGCGAGCGGGTTGAGCTTGAGCCGGCCCTCGTCCTCCTCGAAGCGCGGCAGCGCGGTGCGGGTGCCCGCCTGGAAGCCCTTGCGGCCCGAGATCCACGCGTCGAACGGCGCCAGCGCGCGGCGCAGCGGCTCGACCTTGCGGATCTCGCAGCAGCCGTCGGGGTCGTAGGACCAGCGCATGCCGGTCGCATCCTTCAGCCCGAGCATACGCGGATCGGGGCGGAAGACGCGCAGGTCGGTGAGGCCGAGCTTCTCCGAAAGCTCGTCGCGATAGGCGAGGGTTTCGCCGAACATCTTCTGCGTGTTGGTGAAGATCACCGGCACGTCCTTGTCGATGCTCGCCACCATGTGCAGCAGTACCGCCGACTCGGCGCCGTAGGACGAGACGGAGGCGATGCGGCCGGCGAGTTCGCCGATCAGCAACTCGCGCAGCATGTCCGCCGCAGGCACGCCGGCGAAGCGGATCTGCATCGCCGCGGCATCCGCCGTGGTAAAGGGCGGCGCGACGTCCATCACGTCGAGCGCGCGGGCGGGCTCACCCATGACGCAGCTTCCACACCGGCACCACCGCATCGGCGGCGGGCTGGTAGCGATAGTCGTAGCGGTCGAGGCTGCGCTGCAGCGTGTCGGCGTCGATCGGGGCTTCGGGCGCGAAGCTGTCGAAGCCGCAACGGCGCATCAGCGGCAATTGGTCGACGAGCACGTCGCCCGCCGCGCGCAGCTCGCCGGTATAGCCGGCCTCGCGCAGCACCCGCGCGGCGCTATAGCCCCGACCGTCGCGAAAAGAGGGGAAACTAACCTCGACCAATGCGAGCTGGCCGAGCTGCGGCAGCAGGGCGCGCGCGTCCTCGCCGGCTTCGAGGCGAACGGCGGTGGCGTTGCTCTGGCCGAGGAAGGCGTCGAGCGTCACCGCGGGCTCGTCGTGCGGCTCGTCGTCGCGGAAGCGGAGCAGGGCTGCATCAACCATAGATCGCCTCCTTGAAGGGTTCGAAGCCGATGCGGCGATAGGTGTCGAGGAAGCGCTCGCCGGGCTCGCGTGTCGCGAGATAGCGGGCGGTGACGCGCTCGATCGCGTCGACGACGCCATCCTCGGAGAAGCCCGGTCCGGTGATCTTGGCGAGGCTGACGTCCTCCGCGCCCGAGCCGCCGAGCGAGAGCTGGTAGTTTTCGGTGCCCTTCTTGTCGACGCCGAGAATGCCGATGTGGCCGGCGTGGTGGTGGCCGCAGGCGTTGATGCAGCCCGAGATCTTGAGCTTCAGTTCGCCAAGGTCGCGCTGGCGGTCGCGGTCGGCGAAGCGCGCCGCGATCTTCTGCGCCAGCGGGATCGAGCGGGCGTTGGCGAGGCTGCAATAATCGAGGCCCGGGCAGGCGATGATGTCGGTGATGAGGTCGAGGTTGGGCTCGGCGAGACCGGTGTCCGAGAGGCGCCGCCAAACTTCACTAAGGTCGCGCATAGCGACGTGCGGCAGGACGATGTTCTGCGCGTGCGTCACACGTAACTCATTGAATGAGAACGTTTCCCCTAGTTCGGCGAGCAGCTCGATCTGGTCGGCGGTGGCGTCGCCGGGGATGCCGCCGGCGGGCTTGAGGCTGACGTTGACGATCGCATAGCCGGCCTGCTTGTGCGCGGCGACGTTCTGGTCGAGCCAGACCGCGAAATCGGGATCGCTGCGGTCGATCGCGGTCGGCGCGTCCGCGTCGAAGGCGGGGGCGGCGAACATCGCGGTGATCCGGTCGAGCTCGGCCCGGGGCGGATCGATGCCGAGCTGCTTGACCGCGAGGAACTCCTCCTCGACCTGGCGGCGATATTCGTCGGGGCCGATCTCGTGGAGCAGGATCTTGATCCGCGCCTTGTAGATATTGTCGCGGCGACCATAGCGATTGTACACGCGCAGGCACGCCTCGAGATAACTCATCAGATCATCCGAGCCGACGAAGTCGCGGACGAGATGGCTGATCATCGGGGTCCGGCCCATGCCGCCGCCGACATAGATCGCCGCGCCCAGTTCGCCGTCGCGCCGGACGAGCCGGATGCCGATGTCGTGGAGGCGCATCGCCGCACGATCCTCTTCCGCGGCGATCACCGCGAATTTGAACTTGCGCGGCAGGTAGCTGAATTCGGGGTGGAAGGTGCTCCACTGGCGGATCAGCTCGGCCCAGGGGCGCGGATCGGCGACCTCGTCCGCGGCGGCGCCGGCATATTGGTCGGCGCTGATGTTGCGGATGCAATTGCCGCTGGTCTGGATCGCATGCATCTCGACCGTCGCGAGGCGGGCGAGGATGTCGCACGTGTCGGCGAGCTTGATCCAGTTGAACTGGAGGTTCTGACGCGTGGTGAAATGGCCGTAGCCGCGGTCGTAATCGCGCGCGATGCTGCCGAGCATCCGCATCTGGCGGCCGTCGAGCGTGCCATAGGGGATGGCGACGCGCAGCATATAGGCGTGAAGCTGGAGATAGAGGCCGTTCATCAGCCGCAGCGGCTTGAACTGGTCCTCGGTGAGCTGGCCCGACAGGCGGCGCTCGACCTGATCGCGGAACTCGTCGACGCGGGCATCGACGATCGCCTGGTCGTATTGGTCGTATTTATACATGATCGGCTTTCCGGCCTGCGTGCGTGGCGAAGGCTGTTGGGTTCGCGCGAAGACGCGAAGACGCGAAGAGAAGAAGGTTTTTGTTCGCTCGGGGGCGCGGGGGCGCGGACATGGCGTTCGTGCAGTGGCCCGGGGCGGCAGACAGAAGAAGGTTTTTGTTCGCGCAGAGGCGCGGAGGCGCGGACGGGGTGCGCTGGTGGCGCGCGGAATGGCCGCCACCCGCCTTCGTCATCCCGGCGAAGGCCGGGACCCACGGTTGCGGTGCCGCTCGGGGGTGGGGGCGCGGCTTGTTCCAGGTAATTTGGGCCTCACTTAGCCTCGACCGATCCGGCACGAAGCTGGTGATAGCGGTGTTACCGTTCCGCGTCTCACTCGTCGCATCGCGTCCATGGGTCCCGACTTTCGTCGGGATGACGGGATGGGGGAGGGCATGCGTGCGTACCAGCCACGGCCCTGCCGGCCGCCGCCGATAAGCGCGCGAGCCGGTTACGGCAGGCGCAACTCCTCCGCGCCTCTGCGCCTCTGCGCGAACCAAAACCTTCTTCCGTTCGCGGCGTCGCGTCTTCGCGCGCATCATATCACCCAGCTTCCCGCGGACGGGTCGGCCGGCTTGAGCGTCAGGTCGGGTCGCACGGTCGGACCCAGCGCACGGATGCGGTCCTTGATATGCGCCGGTCGCGGGCCGTCGGGCGTCGGGATCGCGTCGATCAGATAGGGCACGTTGACGCGGCGTGCGCCTTCCTCGGTGCGCAGGATGCCCTCGCCCTCGGTGCCGACGTCGACCGCATCCTCGACATGGCGCGACCAGCCGGTGCCGGTCCACCACACGACGTCGCCGGTCGGAAGGTCGTTGCCCGTCAACAGTCTCATGCTGCGGTCTCCTCGGCGGGCCCCACGAAAGTATTACTTTCGTGGGTTCCCTCGGCGATCCGCGCCCAGCGGGCAAGCTTGTCCTCGGCGTCCGAGAGTTCGACGACCTCGCCGACGACGATGATCGCCGGGCTCTGCACCGCCTCGCGCGTCACCATCGCGCCGAGATCGGCGAGGAGGGTGCGGATCGCGCGGCTGCCCGCCAGCGTGCCGCGTTCGAGCACCGCGACGGGCATGTCGGGGGCGACGCCGTCGGCCATCAATTTGTCGGCGATGTCGCTGGCGGTGGCGACGCCCATGTAGATCACCAGCGTGCGACCCTGACCGGCGAGGCCCGACCAATCCTGATCGCTGAGCCCCTTGCACTGGCCGGCGACGAAGCTGACCGCGCTGCTGTGGTCGCGATGGGTGAGCGGCAGCATCGCCTCCGCCGCGCAGCCGAGCGCCGCCGAGACGCCGGGGATGACCTCGACCTTGAGGCCGGCGGCGCGCACCGCCTCGACCTCCTCGCCGCCGCGGCCGAAGATGAAGGGATCGCCGCCCTTGAGCCGGACGACGATCGCGCCGGTCTTGACGTGCGCGACGATGAGGGCGTTGATCGCCTCCTGCGGCAGCGTGTGGCGCGCGCGGCTTTTCGCAACGGAGATGCGCTGCGCCTGCGGCGGCGCGATGTCGAGCACGCGCGGATCGATCAGGCCGTCGTGGACGACGATATCGGCACTGCGCAGCGCCTCGACCGCGCGGACGGTGAGCAGGCCGGGATCGCCCGGACCGGCACCGACCAGGATGACGCGCCCGCGGGCGTTGGGGTCGAGAAGCGTAGCCATATCCGCCAGATGGGCCGGGGCGGACGGACGGACAAGCCAGCGTTGCTTTGGCGGGGGTTAGGGGAGCTTGTGGCTACGGTCGGAGAGCGAGTGACGATGGCCGCGAAAAGGAGCAACTCGTTGCCAGTCCAAAACGGACAGGTATACTTCCGGGTGATCAACAGGGAGTATCACGATGTCTGCTGCCGAAGCCGATCTAGTCGAACGTATTGCGCGCCTCGAGCGGCGGTTGCGGATCGCATCCATCGCGGTCGTTCTCGCAGTGGCCTGTTGCGGGTTGACGTTTCTGGGCGCTGTGAGCAACCGGGCCAGTGCGGCGCCGGCAGCGGCGCCGAAAATAGTCGACGTGCTGCGGGTGCGCCAACTCGACGTGGTCGACCACGCCGGCGTCACGCGCGTCAAGCTCGCTGCGCCGCTGCCCAACGCGACGATCGACGGCAAGACGCTGACCCGCGGTGGCCGACCGCAGGATACGATGTCGGGGATGCTGCTGTTCGATGCCGAGGGCGTCGAGCGCAGCGGTTACGTCACGGCCGATCACGGCTATTCCAACGTCCTGCTGACGCTCGACGACAAGCACAAACAGCATGCCATGTTCATCGCCGAGCCGACCGGCGCGACGACGCTTCGCCTTTTCAACGGCAATACGCAGGATCGCGTCGACGTCGGTATCGACGAGGACGGTCCTTCCATCACGATGGTCCGCCGCGGCAAGGAATTCTACCGTCAACCCGCCCGATAGCGATGGCGGCGGCGGGGTGGCGGACGGCATCGTGACCACGCATGAGTGCGAAGGATAACCCCATGTTCACGAAGCCTTAGCACCCGTGTCGATAGGCAAGGCAGCATGATACAGGTCAAGCCAGCCGGATGTCAGGGATGCCGCGGCGAGGAGCATGATTTCGCCATCGCGATGGCGTTCCAGCCGATCGTCGACGTCACCACCGGGCAGCCCTTCGCCTATGAAGCGCTGGTGCGCGGCGCGGATGGCGCCGGGGCGGCGAGCGTGCTGGCGCAGGTGACGCCGGAGAATCGCTACGCCTTCGACCAGCAATGCCGGGTCGCGGCGATCGAGGGCGCGGTGGCGGCGGGGATCCTCGACGGCGATGCGCGATTGTCGATCAACTTCCTGCCCAATGCGGTCTATTCGCCGCTCGCCTGTATCCAGCTGACGCTGAAGACCGCGCATGCGACCGGCTTTCCGACCGACCGGCTGATCTTCGAATTCACCGAGAACGAGGAGATGACCGACACCGCGCACGTCAAGACGATCGTCGAATCCTATACCGCGATGGGCTTCGGCACCGCGATCGACGATTTCGGCGCGGGTCATGCCGGGCTCGGGCTGCTCGCCAAATTCCAGACCGACTATATCAAGCTCGACATGGATTTGATCCGCGGCATCGAACAGAGCCTGCCGCGACGGATGATCGTCGAGGGCGTGGTGCGCATCGCCGAGTCGCTCCGCATCGCGGTGATCGCCGAGGGGATCGAGACGGTCGAGGAATATAAGACGCTGGCCGGGCTCGGCATCCGCTACATCCAGGGCTATCTGCTCGCGCGGCCGGGGTTCAGATGCTTGCCGGCGGTGACTTTGCCCGAGGCGCGTCGCGTCGCGGTCGGGTGAGGCCGGCGGCGCGGTAGAAGGCGATGCGGATCAGAAATAGCTGATCACCGATGCGTCGCCATCGGGATTACGCGCAGCGGCACGGGCGAGGAGCGCGCGCTTTGCGGTTTCCGCGCGAAATGTCATGAGTTGATACGTCCGCGCCCACGCCGTCACCCCGGACTCGTTCCGGGGTCCACGCCGCGGCGAGGAGAAAGGCTGGAGGCGAGGCGGCTTCCCTGCGGCCCGGTGGACCCCGGAACGAGTCCGGGGTGACGAAGCTTTTGGGGTCAGCGGCTCGCGCCTCGCTTGCCTCCGCGTTGCCGCGTTCCTCCTGTGTGCCGCGTCAGGCGTCGCGCAGGCCGATGCCGATGTTGGCGCGGGCGGCTTCGGCTTCGTTGCTGACCACCGGATAGGCGCAGTAATCGGCGGCGTAATAGGCGCTGGGGCGGTGGTTGCCGCTCCAGCCGATGCCGCCGAACGGCGCCGACGACGAGGCGCCGTTGGTCGGGCGGTTCCAGTTGACGATGCCGGCGCGAATGCCCGCCCAGAAGCGGTCGTAGAGCGCCGGGGTCTGGCTGACCAGCGCCGCCGACAGGCCGTAGCGGGTGGTGTTGGCGAGCGCGATCGCCGCGTCGAAATCGGCGGCGCGATAGACTTGCAGGATCGGGCCGAACAGCTCGATGTCCGGGTGTTCGGTGGCCGCGGTCATGTCGATCAGCGCCGGGGTGAGGAAGGGGCGATCGGCCACGGTGCGCTCGAGATGGCGGATCGGGCGGCCGCCGCGCATCAGCAGGGCGAGGAAGCTCTCGCTCAACTGGTCGGCGACGTCATTGTCGATCACCGGCCCCATGAACGGCTGCGGATCGTCGTGCGGGCTGCCGACGATCAGCCGGCCGACCATCGCGCAGATCGCGTCGATCAGCGGCTCGTAGAGACGATCCTCGACGATCAGGCGGCGCGCGGCGGTGCAGCGCTGGCCGGCGGTGGTGAAGGCGGACTGGATGACCAGCACCGCGGCCGAATGCAGATCGGGCGTGTCCCAGACGATGATCGGATTGTTGCCGCCCATCTCCAGCGCGAGGATCTTCTCGGGCTTGGCGGCGAAGGCGCGGTTGAGCGCGAGGCCGGTGCGCGCCGAGCCGGTGAACAGCAGGCCGTCGATATCGTCGTGGTCGGCGAGCGCCTTGCCCTCCGCCGGGCCGCCGATCAGCAGACGGACGCAGGCTTCGGGCACGCCGGCGGCGCGATAGCAATCGACGAGGAAGGCGCCGCTCGCCGGGGTCTTTTCCGACGGCTTGAAGACCACCGCATTGCCGGCGAGCAGCGCCGGGACGATATGGCCGTTGGGCAGGTGCACGGGGAAATTGTACGGCCCGAGCACCGCGAGCACGCCATGCGGCTTGTGGCGCAGCGCCATGCGGCTGCCCATCGGCGATTCGAGCCGGCGCTGCGCGGTGCGTTCGGCATAGGCGCTGACCGAGATGTCGACCTTGGCGATGACGCTGTCGATCTCGGTGCGCGCCTCCCACAGCGGCTTGCCGGTTTCGCGCGCGAGCAGGTCGGCGAAGGCTTCGTGACGCTGGCGGACGACGTTGCCGAAGCGGCGCATCGTCTCGATGCGGACGGTGAGCGGCTGCGCGGCCCAGCGCGCCCAGCCGGCGCGGGCGGCGCCGACCTCGGCATCGGCGTCGCCGATCGCGCCGCTCCACAGCTCGGCACCGGTGGCGGGTTCGTAGGAGATGATCGCGTCGGCCATGCGTACCCTGTCTGTGCTGTTCAAGGGGTTAGGCGAATGGCGGCGGGGCGGCAAGGTGGGGGCGGGGGTGGTGTGGGGAGGCTGCTACGCCAGCGCCTCGCCCATCTGTCGGATCGCGGCTACCTTCGCATTTAGCGCGCTCCAGTCGTCGGCCTCGGCGATCGGCGTCCAGATCGCCTCGACCTCGTCGATCAGCATGCTGCAGGGGTCGCCCTGCCAATAGGCGTGGCTGCGGTCCTTGCGCGGGGCATAAGCGGCGAGCGCGTCGCGGAACGGCTGCCAGTCGTCGCCGTAGCCGTCGGGCAGCGTGCCGCCGAACACGTCGAAGAAGAAGCGGTCGAGCGGCACGGCGGCGCTGCGCAGCGCGCGTTCCATCGTCTGCACCAGCGCCCGGTCCGCCTCGTCGCCGCGCGGCAGCACGCCGAGCCGCCAAAGCAGCGCGGCGGCGATCTCGGGCTGGTAGCGCGGGCCGAACGTCTCGAGCGTGGCGATCAGCGGATCGCTCTCGGCGATCAGGCGCAGCGAGGCGGCGAGCTGCATCACGTCCCAATGGATCGCCTCGGGCTGGCGGCCGAAGGCGTAGAGGCCGGCGTGGTCGAAATAGGCGGCGGTGAACGCCGGGTCCCAGCTCGGGGCGAAGCGCCACGGGCCGTAGTCGAAGCTCTCGCCGGTGACGTTGATGTTGTCGCTGTTCAGGACGCCGTGGACGAAGCCCGCCGCCATGTAGCGCGCCGCTAGCGTCGCGGTGCGGCCGACGACGAGGTCGAGCAGGCGCAGCGGATCGTCCGAATCTTCGTCGTAGAGATTGGCGAGGACGTAGCGGACCAGCGCGCGCATGCCCGCCTCGTCCCGATGATAGGCGAGCCGCTGGAAACTGCCGATGCGGATATGGCCGTGGCTCAGGCGTACCAGCACCGCCGAGCGCGTCGGCGACGGTTCGTCGCCGCGCATCAGTTGCTCGCCGGTCTCGATCAGCGACAGCGTGCGGCTGGTGGGGACGTTGAGCGCCTCGAGCATCTCGGTGGCGAGGATCTCGCGCACGCCGCCCTTCAGCGTCAGCCGGCCGTCGCCGAAGCGGCTGTACGGCGTGGTGCCCGAGCCCTTGGTGCCGAGGTCCATCAGCCGCCCGTCCGCGTCGCGCACCTGCGCGAAGGTGAAGCCGCGGCCGTCGCCGATCTCGGGATTGTACTGGCGGAACTGATGGCCGTGATAGCGCAGCGCGAGCGGCTGCGGCAGCGTACCGGGCAAGGGCACGAACCGGCCGAACGCCTCGGTCCATTCGTCGTCGCCCAGCGTGTCGAGCCCGATTTCGCCGGCGGCGCGGTCGTTGCGGAAGCGCAGCCGAGTTGCGGGGAAGTCGGCGGCGGCGACCGGATCGGCCAGCGTCGGTCCGAGATCGAGCAACGCGGTGGCGGGGCGGTATGCTTGCGGGGATGGGGGCATGTGTGGATATGGAGGTCGCCAACCGCAGGACGCAACCATGGCCGCTTATGAAAACTGCTATTGGCTGTCGGCCGACGGGCTGAAGCTGCATTATCGTTTCTATCCGGGCGACGAGCGCCTGCCGCCGGTGCTCTGCCTGCCCGGCCTCACCCGCAACGCGCGCGATTACGACGCGCTGGCGGCACGGCTGTCGGGGCGGCGGCAGGTGATCGCGGTCGATTTCCGCGGCCGCGGCAAGAGCGAATATGCCAAGGATCCGATGACCTATGTCCCCGCGACCTATGTCGCGGACGTGCAGGCGCTGCTCGCCGAGCGCGGTATCGCGCGCGTCGTCGCGGTCGGCACCTCGCTCGGCGGGATCGTGACGATGCTGCTCGCGCAGGCGGGGGCGGGGATCGCCGCGGCGCTGCTCAACGACGTCGGGCCGGAGATCGAGGCGAGCGGGATCACCCGCATCCGCGGCTATGTCGGCAAGGGGAGCAGCTGCCCGACCTGGATGCACGCCGCGCGCGCGTTGCAGGACGGCAATGCCGACGTCTATCCCGACTGGAAGATCGAGGATTGGCTGGCGATGGCCAAGCGCGTCTACCGGCTGACCAGCAGCGGGCGGATCGTGCTCGATTACGACCTCAAGATCGCCGAACCGTTCCGCACGCCGGGCAACGAGAGCGGGCCGGACATGTGGGCGGCACTGTCGGCGTTGCGCGCGGTGCCGGTGCTGATCGTCCGCGGCGGTCGCTCCGACGTGCTGTCGCAGCCGGTGGCGGAGCGGATGCTGGCGGCGCTCGATCGGGGCGAACTGGTGACGCTCCCCGGCGTCGGCCATGCGCCGACGCTGAGCGAGCCGGCGTTGCAGGCGCCGATCGACGCCTTGCTGGAGAAAGCGGTAGCGTGACGCCCGCCGGCGACGAGCCGGATGGGGCGCCGCGGCTCGTCCTGCTCGATATCCTGCGCGGGGTGGCGATCCTCGCCATTCTGCTGATGAACGTCAGCGAGATGGGCGCGTCGATGACCGCCAATTGGTCCGACATCCGCCATATCGGCTGGAGCGGCGCCGATCGGGTGGCATGGTGGCTCGACACATTGCTGGTCGAGGGGACGGCGCGCGCGCTGCTTGAGATGCTGTTCGGCGCGGGGATGCTGATCCTCACCGAACGGATCGCGGCGGCGAGCGACAATCCGCTGGCGGTGGCGCTGCGTTACGGCTGGCGCAATGCGGTGCTATGGGCGCTGGGCATCGCGCACATGTTCCTGCTGCTGTGGCCGGGCGACATCCTGCACACCTATGCGGTGGCGGCGCTGATCGCCTGCGGCTTTCGGACGCTGTCGACGCGGGCGCTGTTCGTCCTCGGCCTGTCCTATGCGGCGTTCACGCTGGCGAGCGGCTTGACGACCGAAATGCCGGCGGCGGCGCGGGTGCAGATGGCGCGGGAGAATGCCGCCGCGGTGACCCGCGAGGATCGCTTCGGCCACGGCAGCCCTGCCGACTGGACCGCGGGGCAGCGCCGCGTCGGACTGGAGCGGCTCGGCGGCGAAGAGATCGTCTACGTCTGGGAGGCGGCGGCGACGATGCTGATCGGCGCGGGGCTGTTCCGGCTGGGGGCGTTGCAGGGTGGCTGGTCGCGGCGGCGCTATTGGCGGATGCTCGCCTGGGGCTATGGCATCGGATTGCCGCTGCGCGTGTATGGCGCGTGGGAGGCGACGCGCTTCGACGGCCGGATCGGCGTCGCGTGGATGTGGGACGATATCGCGCGGCTCGCGATGACGCTGGGGCATGTCGCGGCGGTCGCGCTGCTCGTCGGCAGCGCACGCGGCGGGCGGTGGCTGGCGCCGTTCGCGGCGGCGGGGCGGACCGCGCTGACGCTGTACGTCGCGCAGACGCTGATCGTGTCGTGGCTGATCTTCTCGCCTTACGGGCTTGGCCTGTACGGGCGGATGGGCTGGGCGGCGATGATGGCGCTGGCGCTTGCGGTCGACGCGCTGCTGCTATGGGCGGCGGTGCTGTGGGTGCGGCGGTTCCGCATCGCGCCGGTCGAATGGGCGTGGCGATCGGTGGTCGAGGGACGCTGGCTGCCGCTGCGGTAAACCGTTCTTCCGCGAACCCCGCCGCGCCGCTACACGACACGGCATGCCGCAACTCGTTCACATCCTGCACCTCCATTCGAGCTTCAGCCTGGGCGGCAAGGAGGCGCGGGCGGTGCGGCTGATGAACGCCTTTGGCGATGCCGCGCGGCACACGATCGTCAGCGGCGTGCCCGACCAGCTCGGCGCGCGCGCCTCGATCGCCAAGGCCGTGCGCTACGAGATCGCGCAGGACCCGCCGGCGCTGACCGGGCGGCCGTCGGTGGCGCGCTACGAGGCGCTGGCCCGATTCATGCGGCGCTTCGATCTGGTGCTGACCTACAATTGGGGGGCGATCGACGGGGTGATGGCGCGGCGCGTCTTTCCCAAGGGCGCGCCTCCGCTGGTCCATCACGAGGACGGTTTCAACGCCGACGAGGCCAAGGGGCTGAAGATCGAGCGCAACGTCTATCGGCGGATCGCGCTCGGCGCGGCGCATGCACTGGTGGTGCCGTCCGAGGTGCTCGAGGACATCGCGTTCAGGACGTGGAAGCAGCCGGCGGCGCGGGTGCATCGTATCGCCAACGGCATCGACACCGCCCGTTACGCGCAGAAGCCCGACCTGCGCGCGATCCCCGGTTTCGTGCCGAACGGCAAGGAGGTGGTGATCGGCGCGCTCGCCGGCCTGCGCGAGGTCAAGAACCTGCCGCTGCTGGTGCGCGCCTGCGGCGGCATCGCCGGCCGGTTCCGGCTGGTCATCGTCGGCGAGGGGCCGGAGCGTGCGGCGATCGAATCGACCGCGCGCGCGATGGGCATCGCCGATCGCGTGGTGATGCCGGGGTTCCTCGGCGAGCCGCATCGCTTCGTCGGCCATTTCGATATCATCGCGCTGTCCTCGGCGAGCGAGCAATTTCCGATCAGCGTCGTCGAGGGCATGGCGGCGGGCCTGCCGGTGGTGAGCACCCCGGTCGGCGACGTACCGCGGATGGTGTCGGCGGAGAATGCGCCGTTCGTCACCGGCGGCGACGAGGTGCTGCTGCGCGATGCGTTGCAGACGCTGGTGTCCGATGCGGCGCTGCGGTCGCGGGTGGGCGCGGCGAACCGGGCGAAGGCGCGCGCCGCGTTCGACGAGGCCACGATGATCGCGCGGTACAAGGCGCTGTACGGCGCGGCGTTGGGACGGCCGGGGGTGCTGGGGTAGGGCTGGTGTTCGTTTCGCGACTTCGTCGCCGGGGCAGGGCTGTCGCATATGAAGTCTTGTGTGGGTCCGCTGTGTTCCAGACCCACCCCGTCACCCCGGACTTGTTCCGGGGTCCACCCTGCGGCGGGGAGAAAGGCTGGATTGGATACCCTTCCCTTGCGGCTGGGTGGACCCCGGAACAAGTCCGGGGTGACGAATCTCTTGGGGAAACCGATCGAGCCTCATCGGCGTAGCCATATGCGATAGCTCCGGGCGCGCGGGCTGCGGGATCAAGTCGCACTTCGGCTCAAGGCGAGCCTTCTGCAGAAATCCGCTTTTTACCTACTGAGCTCGTACCCCGGCCTCCGCCGGGTACGGTCCGGGCGTGGGGCGGAGCGGCTTTCGCACGATGTCCGCCGGCGTGGGAGCGCGGGCCCTGCCGTCGGGCTCACGCCTCCTCGGCGAGTTCCTCGCCGAGCCGTGTGGCGAAGTGGAGCGCGGCGGCGGCGCCGCCGGAGGTCGCCAGCGCAAGGTCGGCGGCGCCTTGCAGCAGGCCGTCCTCGACCTCGGGTTCCTGCGCCTCGGCGGCGGCGATGGTCGCGGCGAGGATCGCGCGGGCGTCGGTTTCGCCATAGGTCAGCGCGAACGCGTCGAGCGCGGCGGCGAAACAGGCGTGGTCGCTGACCGGAGCGGCGCCATGCTGCTGGAGCGAGGCGCAGGCCGCACCAAGGACATAGGCGCGCGACCAGGCCGAGCCGGTCGGACCGTGATCGGGCAATGCGCCAGCGACGCAGCCGAGCTGCGCGAATTGCGGCAGCAGCAGCGTGCCGAGCGGCGACTGGGGCTGCACCGGCAGCAAGGCGCCCGGCGCCCGCCGCGGCGCGATCAGGTGATTGAGGACCCCCATCGGTATTGCCTTCCCCTCGCGTGACGCGTCGATCGCGCCTGTGTGGCGCAACGGGGTTAACCGCGGCCTAAGCCGCGACGGGGGGCGGCGGCGGGCGCGCAATTTCTTCGCTTCCGGGCATCCTTCTTGTATAGCCGGTCGTATTTACCCCCGGATGAGGTGCATTTTTCCGTGTTCAAGGGCCTGAAGCCGATTGTCTACAATGGCCGCGAGGTCTGGCCGCTCGTCGAGGGCGGCAAGGGCGTTGCCGCGACCAACCATGCCTCTGCCGGAGCATGGGCCGCCGCCGGTGGCATCGGTACGGTTTCCGCGGTCAATGCCGACAGCTACGATCCCGAGGGCAAGATCATCCCGCAGGTCTATCGCGCGCTGACCCGCCGCGAACGGCATGAAGAGCTGGTCGAATATGCCATCGAGGGCGCGGTGCAGCAGGTGCATCGCGCCTATGAGATCGCCGGCGGCAAGGGTGCGGTCAACATCAACGTGCTGTGGGAGATGGGCGGCGCCCAGCGCATCCTGCACGGCGTGCTGGAGCGGACGCGCGGCATGGTCGCGGGCGTCACCTGCGGCGCCGGCATGCCCTACAAGCTGTCCGAGATCACCGCCTCCTACGGCGTGTCCTATCTGCCGATCGTGTCGTCGGGCCGGGCGTTCCGCGCCTTGTGGAAGCGCGCCTATTCGAAGGCGGCGGAATGGCTGGCGGCGGTGGTCTACGAAGACCCCTGGCTCGCCGGCGGCCACAACGGCCTGTCGAATGCCGAGGACCCGCTGAAGCCGCAGGATCCGTTCCCGCGCGTCGCCGAATTGCGCGCGGTGATGCGCGAGGGCGGCATCCCCGACAGCACGCCGATCGTGATGGCGGGCGGCGTCTGGTATCTGCGCGACTGGAACGACTGGATCGACAATCCGGAACTCGGCACGATCGCCTTCCAATATGGCACGCGGCCGCTGCTGACGCAGGAAAGCCCGATCCCGCAGGACTGGAAGGCCAAGCTGACCGAGATCGAGGAAGGCGAGGTGCTGCTGCACCGCTTTTCGCCGACCGGCTTCTATTCGTCGGCGGTGCGCAATCCGTTCCTGCGCAATCTGGAAGCGCGGTCCGAGCGGCAGATCGCCTTTTCGACGCAAGAGGCGGGCGATCACGTCTTCCAGCTTGACGTCGGCGTGAAGGGCAAGAATTTCTGGGTAACGCGCAACGACCTGCTGCGCGCGCGCCAGTGGTTCGGCGAAGGCTATACCGATGCGCTGAAGACGCCGGACAATACGCTGGTCTTCGTGACGCCGGTCGAGAAGGGCATCATCCGCAAGGATCAGGCGGATTGCATGGGCTGCCTGTCGCAATGCTCGTTCTCGAGCTGGGCGGATACCGACACCAATTCGACCGGGCGGCTCGCCGATCCGCGCAGCTTCTGCATCCAGAAGACGCTGCAGGATATCGCGCATGGCGGCGACATCGACCAGAATCTGATGTTCGCCGGCCATGCGGCGTATAATTTCAAGCGCGATCCGTTTTACTCGAACGGCTTCGTGCCGACGGTGAAGCAATTGGTCGATCGCATCCTGACCGGGGACTGAGCGGACCGTCGGCGCGATGGACGCGGCGGTCGAGACGGCATTGGTCGCGGTGGCGCAGGCGATGCGCGCCGCGGTCGCGCCGTGGTGGATCGTCGGCAGCGCGGCGGTGGTGCTGCTCGGCGGCGAGACCGCGGTGGCCGATATCGATCTGTTGACCGGCGAGCGCGACGGCCGGGCGCTGGCGGCGCGATTGGGCGTTGCGCTGGTGGCGATCGACGCGCATCCGCGCTTCCGGTCGCGGGTGTTCGCACGCTGGCAGCGAGCGGATCGCGACGTCGAGATCATGGGCGGGCTGATGCTCGCCGAAGGCGCGGGCTGAACGGCGCTGGTGCCGGCGACGCGGGTGGCGGTCGCCGTCGGTGGCGAAACGCTGTTCGTGCCGGCGCGGCACGAGATGATCGCGATCCTCGGCCGCTTCGGGCGGGACAAGGATCGCGCGCGGGCGCGACTGCTTGCCCGGTGTACGGGAGCGCCGGGTTGAGGCGCTCGACGCTCCCGAACCTCGTTTAGTCGGCGACGGTGCCGACGACCGCGCCGCCGGCGCCGCCGACCGCCGCACCCTTTTCGACGCTGCCGCCGGTCGCCGCGGCGACGCCCGCGCCACCTGCGGCGCCGATGCCGGCACCCTTGAGCGTCGAACAGGCCGACAGGCTGATCGCGGAGCCGAGCAGGAGCGCGGAGACGGCGAGCGGCTTGATCTTCATCGTTGATTTCCCTTGCTGATCTGAAGCGGCATAAATGGTGCTGCGCAGCAAGATGTTCCGGCCGGCAACATTTTGTCACCGGGCGGCGGGGCGATCAGGCCCAGCCTTCGAGCACCTGATCGGGCGGGCGATGGCCGTCCGCCCACATGCGGATGTTCTGGATGACGCGCTCGCCCGACGCCTGCCGACCTTCGAGCGTCGCCGAACCCATATGCGGCGTCATCACCACATTGGGCAGCGCGAGCAGCCTAGGATCGATGCGCGGCTCATGCTCCCACACGTCGAGCCCGGCGCCGGCGAGCCGGCCCGCCTCAAGCGCGTCGACCAGCGCGCCTTCGTCGAGGATGCCGCCGCGCGATGTGTTGATGACATAGACGTGGGTGCGCATCAGGCCGATGCGGCGGCGGTCGATCAGGTCGCGGCTGTCGGCGTTGAGCGGCGTGTGGATGCTGACGATATCGGCGAGGCCGAGCAGGTCGTCGAGATCGGCATGGAAGGTCGCGCCCAGCTCCGCTTCGACGACGGCGGGCAGGCGGCGGCGGTTGTGGTAATGGATCGACAGGCCGAAGGCACGCGCGCGCCGCGCCACCGCCTGGCCGATCCGGCCCATGCCGACGATGCCGAGCGCCTTGCCGCCGATCCGGTGGCCGAGCATGCCGCCGGGGCTCCAGCCGTGCCATTCGCCTGAGCGCACCAGTTTCTCGCCCTCGGCGAGCCGGCGCGGCACCGAGACGATCAGCGCCATCGCCATGTCAGCAGTATCCTCGGTCAATACGCCGGGCGTGTTGGTGACGATGATGCCGCGCGCGCGCGCCGCCTTGAGCGCGATATGGTTCACGCCGGCACCGTAATTGGCGATCAGGCGCAGCCGCTCGCCCGCGCCTTCGATCAGCGCGGCGTCGATCTCGTCGGTGACGGTGGGGACGAGCACGTCGCAATCCGCCATCGCCGCGGCGAGCTGGTCGCGCGTCATCGCCGCGTCGCCGCGATTGCTGGTCGTGTCGAACAGCGCCTCGAGCCGGTCCATCACCGTGTCGGCGAGCTCGCGGGTGACGATCACCCTGGGGGTCTTGCGGGGCTCTGGCATCGCGGCATCGGCTTGGCGGAGCGCGTGGGTCGCGTCAACGGATCGTTGCTCCTGCCCGCGTCCGCGCTAGAGAGGGGCATCCAGATTGAGGAATGTTATGATGCGCCATTGGGCTTTAGCGGTCGCGGGACTGGCGATGCTGGCGGTCGACGGCGGCGCGCTGGCCGCCGAGGCGAAGAAGACGTTGCCTTATTATGCGTCGATCAACGCCGGGCGCGCGCGGATGCGCACCGGCCCCGACAAGACCTATCCGGCGAGCTGGCTGTACCAGCGCGCCGATCTGCCGGTGCGCGTCGTCGCGACGTTCAAGCAATGGCGCAAGGTCGAGGATCCCGACGGCACGCAGGGCTGGATGCTCGCCGCGCTGCTGAGCGAACGGCGGACGGCGATCGTCCGCGGCGCGCAGCCGGTCGAGATGCACGAACGCGCGTCGAGCGGCGCGAAGCTGCTGTGGCGCGCCGCACCGGGCGTCGTCGGGCGGCTGAGCGCCTGCGGCGGCGGCTGGTGCCGCTTCGACGTGCGCGGGCAGGCGGGCTTCGTCGAGGTCGGAAGCCTGTGGGGTGTCGAGCCGACCGAGCGGCTGCCGTGATGTGCTAGGCGCTCCCCTCCCGTGCAGGGGAGGGCTATCGCATATGGCTGCGGTAATGAGGTTCGATCGGTGTCCTCATCAGATCCGTCACCCCGGACTCGTTCCGGGGTCCACCGGGCCACAGGAGAACGGTAACGCATCAAGCCTTTCTCCTCGCCGCAGGGTGGACCCCGGAACAAGTCCGGGGTGACGGGGTAGGCCTGGGACACGGCAGGCTCAATCGAGCGTCCATATGCGCTAGCCTCCCGTGCAGGGAGGGGAGGCGCGTCAGTTCATCAGTTCGACCGCCATCGCGGTCGCCTCGCCGCCGCCGATGCACAGCGACGCCATGCCGCGGCGCTGGCCGTTCGTCTCGAGCGCCGACAGCAGGGTCGCGAGGATGCGCGCGCCGCTCGCGCCGATCGGATGGCCGAGCGCGCAGGCGCCGCCGTGGACGTTGAGGCGGGCGGGGTCGATGCCGAGATCGTGGATCGCGATCATCGACACCACTGCGAACGCCTCGTTGACCTCGAACAGGTCGATGTCGTCGCGGCTCCAGCCGGCGCGGTCCATCGCCTTGCGCATCGCGAACACCGGCGCGGTGGTGAATTTGGCCGGATCGTGGGCGTGCGCGGCATGCGCGACGACGCGGGCGATCGGGGTGAGGCCGAGCCGCTCGGCGACGCTGGCGCGAGTCATCACCAGCGCCGCCGCACCGTCGGAGATCGACGAGGCGTTGGCGGCGGTGATCGAGCCCTCGCGCGAGAAGGCAGGCTTGAGCGTCGGAATCTTGGCGACGTCGCCCTTGGCCGGCTGTTCGTCGAGCGCGACGGTGGTCGAACCCTTGCGGCCGTTCACCTCGACCGGCACGATCTCGCGATCGAACGCGCCCGACCCCTGCGCGCGCTGCGCGCGGTGCAGCGACTCGATCGCGTAATCGTCCATCGCCTTGCGGGTGAACTGATAGTCGGCGGCGGTATCCTCGGCGAAATTGCCCATCAGCTTGCCGGGCTCATAGGCATCCTCGAGCCCGTCGAGATACATATGGTCGTAGAAGGTATCGTGGCCGATGCGCGCGCCGCCGCGATGCTTGCGCGAGAGATAGGGGGCGTTGGTCATGCTCTCCATCCCGCCGGCGACGAGCAGGTCGACCGACCCCGCGGCGAGCGCATCGGCGGCCATGATCGCCGCCTGCATGCCCGATCCGCACATCTTGTTGACCGTCGTCGCCTCGACATGCGTGCCGAGACCCGCGCCGATCGCCGCCTGGCGGGCGGGGGCCTGGCCGAGGCCGGCGGGCAGGACGCAGCCCATGTAGATACGCTCGATCGCCTCCGCCGAGGCTCCGGCACGGTCGACCGCGGCCTTGACCGCGGCGGCGCCGAGCTCGGTCGCCGAGGCGCCGGCGAGCGCACCCTGGAACGAGCCCATCGGCGTGCGGGCGTAACTGACGATGACGACGGGATCGGTGGACATACGCTCTCCGGTGTTTCTAGTTGAGGGCGATCTAGGGCGTGGCAGGGGGCGGGGCAATGACGGGATACGGCAGGTCCAGCGTTGCTGCCGGTCGGCATAATGGTCGCGGGAGGAAAGGCCGTTCTCAATCCTCCCCTTGGCGGCAGGGCTATCGCATATGAAGGTCGGTATGGGTCCGCCGTCTGCCAAATCCACCTCGTCACCCCGGACTTGGTCCGGGGTCCACTCTGCGGCGAGGAGAAAGGCATGATCCGACACCATTCTCTTGCGGCCCGGTGGACCCCGGAACGAGTCCGGGGTGACGAAGAAGATGGGCAAGCGGCTCGATCCTCAACACCGCAGCCATATGCGATAGCCTTGCCCTTGGCGGCCGAGGAATTGATCGGCGGGATACAATTCCACGCCCGCTCGCTCAGCCGCCATGGAAGAATATATCGAGCCTATACGGTGGTTTGCGTCGATCAGCGGGATGATTGCGGCGACCGTCGTGGCGTTGGACTGGGGGCGGCGCGATACCGGATGGGCGATGGTGCTGTTCTGCCTGTCGGCGGTCGCGTGGCTGGTCGGTGCGGCGGTGATGCGCGACTGGGCGCTGGGATCGCAGAACATCGTGCTGCTGCTGATCGATCTGCTCGGTGTCTATCGCTATCTCATCCGCGATCCCGATCCGGAGACCGGAGGGGCATGACGTGAGCGCCGTCGGCTGGGCGGCGCTGCTCGGCGGGCTGGGGGCGATCTTCGGCAGCTTCATCGCGGCGCTGGTGATCCGCTGGCCGGCGGGGCGATCGATCGCGGACGGACGGTCGGCGTGCGACGCATGCGGGCGTACGCTCGCGCCGGTCGAGCTGGTGCCGATCCTCAGCTTCGTGGCGCAGCGCGGTCGGTGCCGGGGCTGCGACGCGCGGATCGATCCCGGCCATCTGTGGATCGAGCTGGCGGCGCTGGCGATCGGCATGCTGGCCGGGGCGGTCGCGCCCGGTTGGGCCGGCGTGGCGGGGGCGGTGTTCGGCTGGCTGCTGCTGGCGCTCGCGGCGCTCGATATCGTCGCCTTCTGGCTGCCCGACCGGCTGACCGCACTGCTCGCGCTGGCCGGGCTGGCGAGCGGCGCGGTGGGGCTGGCGCCCGCGCTGGCGGATCGGCTGATCGGCGGCATCGCCGGCTATGCGGCGCTCGCCGGGATCGCGCTGGGCTACAGGGCGTGGCGGGGCCGCGAGGGGATGGGCGGCGGCGATCCCAAGCTGATGGGGGCGATCGGATTGTGGCTCGGCTGGCGGATGCTGCCGGCGGTGCTGGTGATCGCGAGCCTGGTCGGGCTGGGGGTCGCAGTGTTCGCGCATCTCAGCGGGCGGCGCATGGCACGCGACACCGCGCTGCCGTTCGGCGCATTGCTCGGCGTGGCGGCTTACCCGGCGTGGCTGGCCATGGTAACGATCGCGCCATGATCGCGCTGTTCCTCGCCGTCGTCGCCCAGACCGCCGCGCCCGCTGCCCCCGCCGCGCCGTCCGTACTCGGACCGATCGGCCAGCAGCGGCTGCCGGCCAAGGGCTGTGCCGCCTATCTGTGGAACCCCGCGGACCGGCAATTGGTGGCGATGGCGGTCGCCGATCCGGCGACGCTGCGCCTGTCGATCGGCGGCAAGACGATCGACCTGGTACGAAGCGGCGGCGGCGAGGGGCCGGGCCGGCTCGGCTTCGCCGAGGCGATCGACTATCGCGGCGGCGATCTCAGCGTGCGGCTGGCGATGGAGATCGTCCAGCAGGACGGGCTGACCGCGGGGGCGCGGGTGCCGAGCGGGTCGATGCAGATCGAGCGGCCGGGGCAGGATACGATCGCGGTGCCGGTCGCAGGCCTGATCGGCTGTCGCAGCTGAGGCACGACGCGGCGAGCGTTGCCGATCGGCCACAATCGCCAAAATCGTTTCGGCTGGCGAACCAATGGCGGTTCGGTCCGTTGTCGACCCTGCGGGGGCGGGTCTCCGCGTTGCTCCGACGGACCTTCGATGACGCTACGCTTCGTATTCTCCAGCCTTTCCATCGCCATGTTGCTCACCGGCACCGCGCACGCCCAACAGGTCGATGTCGGCGCCTCCGCGCCGCCGCCCGACACCGCCGAGGCGACCCCCGACAGCAGTCAGGGCGATACCCAGCACCGGCCTCGCACCGCAATCGCCCGCACCCGCGATACCTCGCCCTCGGCACTGATCGGTGACACGCAGAGTGCGCCGCCGCCTGGCCTGATCGGCGACTGGCAGGAGATCCGCACCCGGCTCGGCCAGCGCGGTATCGGCGTCACCGCGCGTTATGCCTCGGAAAGCGGCTACAATGTCGCGGGCGGCGACCGGAAGCTGTTCCGCGAGACCGGCCAGTTCGACGCCGGCGTCCTGCTCGACCTCGACAAGCTCGCCGGTCTGACGGGCGGCGCGTTCCAGGCGACGGTGACGTGGCGGCGCGGGCGCAACCTGACTGCGGATGCCGGCATCGACTCGCTGCAGCAGGTGCAGGAGGTCTATGGCCGCGGCCAGACGGTGCGCGTGACGCAATTGTGGTATGAGCAGCGGATCGGCCCGCGCGTCGAGATCAAGCTCGGCCGTACCAATCCGGGCGAGGATTTCGCGGTCTTCTCGTGCCATTTCATGAATTTGAGCTTCTGCGGCGCGCAGCCGGGCAATCTCGTCGGCGATTATTGGCAGAATTGGCCCGTCGGCCAATGGGGTGCGCGGGTCCGGGTCGACCTCCCGCGCGACCTGTACGTGCAGGGCGGCGTCTATGAGATCAATCCGCGCAATCTCGACAACGACTTCTTCGTCTGGCGCTTCCACGGTGCGACCGGCGCGCTGATCCCGGTCGAGGTCGGCTGGACGCGCGGCGGTGACGACGGGCAGGTCGGTTCGTACAAGGTCGGCGCATGGCTCGGCACCGCGCGGGGCGACGACGTGCTGCTCGACGTCAATCGCAATCCCAGCGTCGTCACCGGCCTGTCGCCGCTCCAGCATACGAGTCGCTACGGCGTCTACGGGACGATGCAGCAGCAGCTCACCGGTACGTCGAAGGACGGCAAGGCGCTGACCGGTCTGTCGATGTTCGCCAATGTCACGCAGGCGGACCGGGCGACTTCGGTAACCGACAACCAGGTGTCGCTGGGGGTGTTCTACAAGGGGCTGGTGCCGGCGGTGCCGGGCGACGTGCTCGGTGTCGCCGCGGCGCGGACCAACGTCAACGGCCGCGCCGCGACCGCCGACCGGCTGATACCGGGGACGCCGGTGCGCCATGCCGAATATGCCGCGGAGGTCTATTACAGCATCCATCCGGCCGACTGGCTCGAGCTCAGGCCCAACCTGCAATATATCCACCATCCCGGCGGGGTGCGCGAGGCGCATGACGTCGGCGTATTGGGGATGAAGGCGGCGATCACGCTGTGAGGGGTGGGGTACGATCCTGATGCGCCCCGGCGCGGGACGCGTTGGCGCTTGTCGTTGCCGCTCCGCCGGGGTACACCGCTGTTATACACGTTAAACAGAGGTATAGCATGCAAGCCGCCAGCCAGGTCCTCGATCGCGTCCTCGTCCTCGAGATGGTGCGCGTCACCGAAGCGGCGGCGATCTCCGCCTCGACGCTGACCGGGCGCGGCGACGAGAAGGCCGCCGACGCCGCCGCGGTCGAGGCGATGCGCGCGGCACTCAACGAGCTCGACATCGACGGCACCGTGGTGATCGGCGAAGGCGAGCGCGACGAGGCGCCGATGCTGTTCATCGGCGAGAAGGTCGGCACCGGCAACGGCCCGGAGATCGACATCGCGCTCGATCCGCTGGAGGGCACGACGATCTGCGCCAAGGCGGGACCGAACAGCCTCGCGGTGCTGGCGATCGCCGAAAAGGGCGGCCTGCTCAACGCGCCCGACGTCTATATGGACAAGATCGCGGTCGGCCCGAACCTGCCCGCCGGCGTCATCGATCTCGACAGGACGCCGACGGAGAACGTCCATGCGATCGCCGCCGCCAAGGGCGTCGCGCCGCACGAGATCATCGCCTGCGTACTCGACCGGCCGCGTCACGAGGCGCTGATCGCCGAGCTGCGCAGCATCGGCTGCGGCGTGATGCTGATTGGCGACGGCGACGTCGCGGGGGTGATCGCCACCGCCGATCCCGATACGACGATCGACGTCTATATGGGGTCGGGCGGCGCGCCCGAGGGCGTGCTGGCTTGCGCGGCGCTGCGCTGCGTTGGCGGCCAGTTCAAGGGCCGGTTGCTGTTCCGCAACGACGACGAGCGCGCGCGGGCGCGCAAATGGGGCATCGCCGACCTCGACAAGCAATACGACCTCGAAGAGCTGGCCAAGGGCGACTGCATCTTCGCCGCGACCGGGGTCACCGACGGGTCGCTGCTCGAGGGGGTCAAGCGCCGCAAGGGCAAGATGACCACCGAGAGCGTCGTGATGCGCGCCTCGACCGGCACGGTGCGCTGGGTCAAGGGCGAACACCGCACGGATTGATCCGGGGAGGGGAGTGCGGTTATCCTAGGCGGTCGTCACCCCGGACTTGGTCCGGGGTCCACAGTGCCGCAGGCGAGCGGTGCCGCCTCCAACCCTTCTCCTCGCCGCGGAGTGGACCCCGGAACAAGTCCGGGGTGACGAAGTGATCTGAATGCTCGCCATCCTCCTCGTCCTCACCGTCGGCTATCAGCTCGTGTTGCTGCGGCGCGGGCGAATGTTCGCGTGGCGGCGTATCGCGTTCGGGGCGCGTCATCTGCGTTGGGCGGCGACCTTGTGGCTCGGCTATGGCGTTACCGCGCTTGTCGGCTTGCTCGGCGTGCAGCGTCTGTCGGGTATCGGCACGCTGCCCGCGGAATTCCTGCCGCTCGCTTTCTATCTCGGCGTCCCGCCCGGCACGATCGATGCGCAGACCGTCGCGATCGGGCTCGGCGCGGGGAGCCTGCTCGGGCTGATCCTCACCTGGTGGCGGGCGCGGCGCGGGCGGGCGCCGTGGACCGCGGGCGACGCCCGATCGGTGATGCCGACCAGCGACGCCGACCTCTGGCCTGCCGCGGTGCTGGCGCTGGCCGCCGGGACGGCGGAGGAATTGTTCTACCGCCTCTGGCTGCCGCTGATCGTCGCGATGGCGACCGGATCGGGGCTCGCCGGGGTGATCGTCGCCACCACCGCCTTCGCCGCGATGCACCGCTATCAGGGTCGGGTCGGCATGGCGGCGACCTTCGTCGGCGGCGGACTGCTGACCGCGCTCTACATGGGGACCGGCGCGCTCTGGGTGCCGATGGGCGTCCACGTGCTCGTCGACCTCAACGCGCTCGTGCTGCGCCCGGCATTGTCGGCGCGGGTGCGGCGGCGGCTCAGTTCTTCAGCCGCCAGCCGCTCTTGAAGATCCACGCGATGATGCCGAGGCAGACGACGAGGAAGCCGAGCGTCACGCCGAGGCTGACCGCGATATCGACGTCGCCCTTGCCGAAGAAGCTCCAGCGGAAGCCGCTGACCAGATAGACGACCGGGTTGAACAGGCTGACCGTCCGCCACGGCTGCGGCAGCATGTCGATCGAATAGAAGCTGCCGCCGAGGAAGGTCAGCGGCGTGATCAGCAGCATCGGCACGAAATTGAGCTGTTCGAAGCTCTTCGCCCAGATGCCGAGGATGAAGCCGAACAGGCTGAAGGCGATCGCGGTGAGCAGCAGGAAGGCGATCATCGCGCCAGGATGGAGGACGCGGATCGGCACGAAGAAGGCCGATGTGGCGAGGATGATGACGCCGAGCACCACCGACTTGGTCGCCGCCGCGCCGACATAGCCGAGCACCATCTCCATCGCCGACACCGGCGCGGACAGCAATTCGAAGATCGTGCCGGTGAATTTGGGGAAATAGATGCCGATCGAGGCATTGCCGACGCTCTGCGTCAGCAGCGACAGCATGATGAGTCCCGGCACGATGAAACTGCCGTAGCCGACGCCGTCGACGCTCTGCATGCGGCTGCCGATCGCGCCGCCGAAGACGATGAAATACAGGCTGGTGGTCAGCACCGGCCCGACGAGGCTCTGCCACAGGGTGCGCAGCGAGCGCGCCATTTCGAAGCGATAGATCGCCCAGACGCCGTGGAGGTTCATGCGCGTTGTCCCACCAGATCGACGAAAATGTCCTCGAGGCTGGATTTGGAGGTCTCCAGATCCTTGAAGCCGAGATGCCGCTCGGCGAGTTCGCGCAGCAGCGAGGGGATGCCGGTATGTTCCTCGGTCGCGTCGAAGACGTAGCGCAGCACCTTGCCGTCGCTCTGCAGGCTGAGCTGCCAGCGTTCGAGGCCCGCAGGAACGGCGTCGAGCGGCTCGACCAGCGTCAGGTCGAGCTCGCGCTTGCCGAGCTTGTGCATCAGCGCCGCCTTCTCCTCGACGAGCAGCAGCCGGCCCTTGTCAATCACGCCGACGCGGTCGGCCATCTCCTCGGCCTCCTCGATATAATGGGTGGTGAGGATGATCGTCACGCCGCGTTCGCGCAGGCCGTGGACCAGCTTCCACATGTCGCGGCGGAGCGCAACGTCGACGCCCGCGGTGGGTTCGTCGAGGAACAGGACCTCCGGCTCGTGCGCCAGCGCCTTGGCGATGAGCACGCGGCGCTTCATCCCGCCCGAGAGTTCCATGATCTTGGAATCGCGCTTGTCCCACAGGGAGAGGTCGCGCAGCACCTGTTCGATATAGGCGCTGTGGCCCGAGCGGCCGAACAGCCGGCGCGAGAAGGTGACGGTGGCGAGCACCGTCTCGAACATGTCGACCGACAGTTCCTGCGGCACAAGGCCGATGCGGCGGCGGGCGGCCTTATAGTCGGTGATGGCGTCGTGACCGGCGACCTGGATCGTGCCGGTCGAGGGGGTGACGATGCCGCAGATGATGCTGATCAGCGTCGTCTTGCCGGCGCCATTGGGGCCGAGCAGCGCGAAGATCTCGCCCTTGTTGATCGTCAGGTCGACGTGATGGAGCGCGGTGAAACCGCCCTTGTACGTCTTGGAGACGCCGGCGATGGCGAGAATCGGTTCTGGCATTGGGGTCCCCCGGAGTGGGCCGGAGATAGGGCGGGGGGTGTCGGTTGGTAAGGGGGTGATATCCTTGGGGTTGCTGTTCATTTTCGTCATCCCGGCGAAAGTGATGACGAAGGGTGGCGATACCTTCCTCGACCATTGTCACTCCCACGAAGGCGGGAATCCATAGACGCTGACGATGCGGTTCTTGCCGTGAGGCCTGCGCGTATGGATCCCCGCCTTCGCGGGGATGACAGTGTGTGGGAAGCGGGGTCTATTTCCCCCGCGCGGCGGCGATCGCCTTTTCCAGTTCCTCGACCGGCAGTGCGCCGGACAGCACGCGGTTGCCGACCACCCAGCTCGGGGTGCCGTTCATGCCGAGCTTGGCCGCGGTCGCCATGTTCTTGGCGATCTCGCCATCGATCGCGCCGGTGTCGAGCGCCGCCAGCGTCACGCCCGCCTTCGCCGCCGCGCCCTTGATCGAGGCGTCGCTCACCGGCCCGCCCGCGTAAAGCGCGTCGTGGAAGCCGAGGAACTTGCCCTGCTGTGCCGCCGCGAGGCTGGCGCGCGCCGCGGTGCGGCTCGCCTCCGACAGGATCGGCAGGTCGCGATAGACGATGCGCAGGTTCGAATCGCGCTTGAGCAGGTCGGCGATCATCGGCAGCGACGCACGGCAATAGCCGCAATTGTAATCGAAATATTCGACCAAAGTGACGTCGCCCTTGGGATTGCCGGCCCAGGCGCTGCCGAACGGCGTCAGGATCGCGTCGCGATTGGCGGCGACCGTCTCGCCCGACTGGCGCTCCTGCAACGCCTGCATCGCCTGCGGGATGATCTCCGGATGGGAAAGAACGTAATCGTGGACGACGCGCTCGATCCGCGCCCGATCGGCGCCCCCCGGTGACGTGAAACGCTCGGAACTCCACACGGCGCCGGCGCCGATCAGGCCGCCGAGCACCGCGACCAGCGGCAAGGTGTAACGGCTCATCGTTTCTTATATTTCTTCGGATTGTCGTCCATGTCGTTCTGCGCGGCCATCGTAATGTCTTGCGCGCGGATCCAATCGGACGTGTTGGCGGGAAGGTTGGCGAGCGCATAGCGCGCGCTCTGCGCGGCGGTACGGTGGTCGCCCTCCATGCTGGCACGCTCGGCGGTGGCGAGCGCGGCGCGCGGCGTGTCGCCGGTCAGCTCATAGACGGTGCCGAGCTGATACCAGGCGAACGGATTCTCGTCGTCGCGACCGACCGCGACGCGCAGCACCTTGATCGCTTCGGGATAATTGGCCTTGTTCTCGGTCGCGATCAGCGCGTGGCCGAAGGTGGTGGCGATCAACGGATTGTTGCGCGAGCCTTCGGTGGCGGCGCGTAGCGGCGGAATCGCGTCGACGGGGCGGCCGGCCTCGAGCAGGATCTGGCCACGGATTTCCTGGAAATAGGGATCGTCGGGTTTGGCCTTGATCAGCGCGACCGATTCGGCGTCCGCCTTGTCGGGATAGCCGGCCTTATGCCAGGCATAGGCACGGGCGTAATGCGCGTAGATGCTGCCGTCGCTCTCGGGGAAATCCTTCAGCGTCCGGTCGGGCGTCATCACATAGCCCTCCAATTTCGCCTTCACGCGCCGGAAGCGCTCCTCCAGCGCGGGGTCGGACGGCTTGCTCCATGCCGGCGAATTCTGCAGCACCGCGGTGAGATTGGCGATCCGCTCGCCGGACAGCGGGTGGGTCTGCATGAACGGATCGATATTCTCGACGCCGTAGCGATATTCCTGCTGCTGTAGCGTCTTGAAGAAGCTCAGCATGCCCTTGCCGGTGACCCCCGCGGCGTTGAGGAAGCGCGCGCCGGCGGCGTCGGCGGAGTTTTCCTGCGTCCGGCTGAACGAGAGATATTTCGCCATGCCGGCGGACTGGCCGAGCGCCATCAATCCCGCGCCGGCCTCGCCCGCGCCGGCGGCCACCGCGGCGAGGCCGAGCACCATCGACAGCAAGGTGATGTGCATCGCCGGCTTGATGCCGTTGTCGGCGAGGACGACGTGACCGTCGGCGATATGGCCGAGTTCGTGCGCGATCACGCCCTGCACCTGGTTGGCATTGACCGCCGCCTGCAACAGGCCGGAGTGGACGTAGACCGTCTGCCCGCCGGCGACGAAGGCGTTGATCGATTCGTCGTTGATCAGCACGACCTTGACGTCGCGCGGCGACAGGCCGGCGGCCTTGACCAGCGGCACCGCCATGTCGCTGAACATCGACTCGGTCTCGGCATCGCGCAGGATCGATTGCGCCTGCACGGGCGCAGCGGAGACGAGCGCCGCGACGGCGGCGAAGCAGGCGAGACGTTTCATGCTGGGGACGGTCCGGAAGATCACGGCGTGAGTATAGGCGGGCGGCGTGGGGAGGTCACGGCGAAAGCGGTGCGCGCCTCGGGCTGAACAGGGGATGAGTGGTGTCCCAATTCCTCCCCCGCCAGGGGGAGGTGGCGCCGCGAAGCGGTGACGGAGGGGGAGGACAGGGCGGCAGCTTTACTGCAGGGCTGCCACCCTGTCCCCCCCCTCCACCACTCGGCTTGCGCCGAGCGGTCCCCCTCCCCCTGGCGGGGGAGGAATTGAGAGCCGCTCCCTTCGACTTCCCGGCGTGCACCGGAATGACGGCGTACGTGGGGGTGAGGGTGGCAACCGGGCGCGAACCTGCTACACGCCGGCGCCTGAACCATGGCGTCCGAAGCTCCCCGCACCTCCCGATTCACCGCATTCCGCGATCAAGGCGGGCTGCGCGGCCTCGTGCGTCGCGTCTGGCGGCGCTGGTGGGTCAAGGGGCTGGCGATCCTCGCGCTGCTCGCGGCGATCGGCTATGGCGTGCTGTGGGTGACGATCCTGCGCGACCTGCCCTCGGTCGACCAGTTGCGCACCTACGAACCGCCGCTGCCCACCAACGTGCGCGGCATCGACGGGACGCCGATCCAGTCCTACGCCCGCGAACGCCGCGTCGAATTGAGCTTCGCCGAATATCCGCCGATGCTCGTCCGCGCCTTTCTCGCCGCGGAGGACAAGACCTTCTTCGAGCATCACGGCGTCGACTATCCCGGCCTCGGCGGTGCGGTGATCGATTATGCGCGCAAGTTCGGCACCGGCCGGCGCGCCAAGGGCGGCTCGACCATTACCCAGCAGGTCGCCAAGAACCTGTTGATCGGCAACGCCTATTCGCCGACGCGCAAGCTCAAGGAGGCGATCCTCGCCTATAAGATCGAGGATACGCTGACCAAGCCGCAGATCCTCGAACTGTATCTCAACCAGATCGCGCTGGGGCGGAACGCCTTCGGCGTCGAGGCGGCGAGCCACGCCTATTTCGACAAGGAGCTCGACGAGCTCGACCTCGCGCAGCTCGCCTATCTGGCGATCCTGCCCAAGGGGCCGTCGAACTACGATCCCGTCCGCCACGCCGATCGCGCGATGACGCGGCGCAATTACGTGCTCGGCGAGATGCTGCGCAACGGCTTCATCACCCAGGCACAGCACGACCAGGCGGCGGGCGAGCCGCTCGGCACGATCCTGCGCCGCACGCCGAAATTCGAGCGCGTCGGCGGCTATTTCGTCGAGGAGGTGCGGCGCCAGCTGATCGGCAGGTTCGGGGAAACCGCGCGCGACGGCCCCTATGGCGTCTATCAGGGCGGGCTGTGGGTGCGCACCTCGCTCGACACGCGGTTGCAGGATCTTGCGGCGGAGGCGCTGCGCGATGGTCTGTTGCGCTACGATCGCGGCCGCGGCTGGGCCGGGCCGATCGCGCACAAGGACATCGACGCCGACAACTGGCTGCAGACGTTGCTCAACACCAATATCGGCCTCGACTATAGCGACTGGCGCGCGGGCATCGTGATCGCGCGCGACGGCGACGCGTGGCAGATCGGGTTTTCCGACGGCCAGACCGGTCGTCTGCCGCGCGGCAACGCCCAAATGCCGGTTCGCGGCAAGGGCGGTACGAGCTTCGGCGCGATCGAGCCGGGCGACATCATCGCGGTGGCGCCGGCGGGGGGCGAATACAGCCTGCGCTCGGTCCCCAAGGTCTCCGGCGGCTTCGTCGTCGAGGAGCCGGCGACCGGCCGCGTGCTCGCGATGCAGGGCGGCTTCGACAGCCGGTTGCAGGCGTTCAACCGCGCGACGCAGGCGCTGCGCCAGCCCGGCTCGACGATCAAGCCGATCGTCTATTCCGCCGCGCTGGAGAATGGCATGACGCCGGCGTCGATCATCATCGACGGACCGTTCTGCGTCTATCAGGGCGCGCGGCTCGGGCAGAAATGCTTCCGCAACTTCGGCAATATGCGCGCCGCCGGGCCGCATACGATGCGCTGGGGCATCGAACAGTCGCGCAACCTGATGACCGTGCGCGCCGCCGCGACCACCGGCATGCCGAAGGTGGTCGACGTGATGAAGCGGATGGGGGTGGGCGACTACCAGCCCTATCTCGCCAATGCGCTCGGCGCCGGCGTCACCACGGTCAGTCGCATGGTCAACGCTTATGCGACGCTCGCCAACAACGGCCGCGCGCACGCGCCGACGCTGATCGACTTCGTCCAGGATCGCCACGGCAAGGTCATCCTGCCCGAGAATTGGCGCGCCTGCGACGGCTGCAACGCGCGCGACTGGGACGGCAAGGCGATGCCGCGCCCCGGCGACCGCGCGCGGCAGGTGATCGATGCGATGACCGCCTATCAGATGGTCCATATCACCGAGGGCGTGATCCAGCGCGGCACCGCCGTCGTGCTGCGCGATCTCGACCGGCCGATGTTCGGCAAGACCGGCACGACGACCGGCCCGACCGACGTCTGGTTCGTCGGCGGTACGCCGCAGTTCATCGGCGGGCTGTACGTCGGCTACGACACGCCGACCAATCTCGGCGGCTATGCGCAGGGCGGCACGTTCGCCGCGCCGATCTTCAAGGAGTTCGCGGTCAAGGCGTATGAGGGACTCGAGAAGATCCCGTTCCGCGCGCCCGCCGGCATCCGCATGGTGCGCATCGACCGGGCGAGCGGGCGGCCGGTCTACGGCACCTTCCCGACCGACGCCGATCCCAAGGCGGCGGTGATCTGGGAGGCGTTCAAGCCGCAGAGCGAGCCGCGCCGCGCGATCCATCGCGGGCCGTCACCGACCGCCGCGGCGGCGGCCAGCGCACCCACCCGCGCGGCCAATACGCCCCGCGACAGCGATTTCTTGCAAAGACAAGGCGGAATCTACTAGCGCCTGCTCCTACATAGGCGCTTCCATCGCCATTCAGCTTACCCGGAGAGTTCCCATGCGCGCCGAAGCGCAGTCCCACGTCGACAGCATCAAAGAGGCACTGGCATTGCTGCGCCGGTTCCTCGATTGGGACCGTGCGCTCCGCCGTCTCGACGAACTCAACGCCCGCGTCGAGGACCAGGCGCTATGGAACGACCCCAAGGCTGCGCAGGAGGTGATGCGCGAGCGGCGGCGCCTCGACGAGGCGATCACCGCGACGCGCGCGATCCAGTCCGAGCTCGACGACACGGTCGAGCTGATCGAGATGGCCGAGGCCGAGGGCGACACCGCGATGGAGGCGGAGGGCGTCGAGGCGCTTGCCGCGCTGGCGGAACGCGCCGATCGCGACAAGATCCAGGCGCTGCTCGCCGGCGAGGCCGACGCGAACGACACCTATATCGAGATCAACTCGGGCGCCGGCGGCACCGAGAGCCAGGACTGGGCGGGCATGCTGCAGCGCATGTACACGCGCTGGGCCGAGCGCCGCGGCATGAAGGTCGAGCTGATCGACTATCACGCCGGCGAACAGGCGGGGATCAAGTCGGCGACGTTGCTGGTCAAGGGCGAGAATGCCTACGGCTATGCCAAGACCGAAAGCGGCGTGCATCGCCTCGTCCGCATCAGCCCCTATGACAGCGCGGCGCGGCGCCACACCAGTTTCTCGAGCGTCTGGGTCTATCCGGTCATCGATGACGACATCCAGGTCGAATATAACGAAAGCGACTTGCGCATCGACACCTATCGCGCGAGCGGAGCGGGCGGCCAGCACATCAACACGACCGATTCGGCGGTGCGCATCACGCACATTCCGACCGGCATCGTCGTGCAGTGCCAGAACCAGCGATCGCAGCACAAGAACAAGGCGGAGGCGTACAACCAGTTGCGCGCCCGCCTGTACGAGCGCGAACTCGCGATCCGCGAACAGGCGGCAAACGCCGAGAATGCGACCAAGACCGATATCGGCTGGGGGCATCAGATCCGCAGCTACGTGCTCCAGCCGTATCAGCTGGTGAAGGACCTGCGCACCGGCACGACCTCGACCGCGCCAAGCGACGTGCTCGACGGCGCGCTCGATCCGTTCATGGCGGCGGCGCTGTCGCAGCGCGTGACCGGCGAAAAGGTCGAGGTGGAGGACGTGGATTGAGCCTGCGCCGGACCCTGATCGTCGCGTCCGTGCTGGCGCTGGCCGCGTGCGACGGGTCCAAGCCGCTGATCAAGCGCGACGAACAGCCGATGCTCTTTCCCGTGGCGGATCGGCCGGTGGCGCATATCGTCTCGGCGCGCTGGTCGAACGAGGAGGCGCGCGACCGACTCAACGAGGCGAGCGAGGTGATGAACAAGGCGGGTATCGCCAAGGGCATGACCGTCGCCGACATCGGTGCGGGCGAGGGCTATTACACGATCCGTCTGGCGAGCCGCGTCGGCAAGGCGGGGCGCGTGCTGGCGGAGGATATCGTCGCGAGCGTACGTGACATGCTCGCCGAGCGCGTCGCGCGCGAGGATCTGGAAAACGTCTCGGTCCGGCTGGGCGCGCCCGCCGACCCCAAGCTGCCCGATGCGAGCTTCGACCGGGTGCTGATGGTCCACATGTACCACGAGATCGAGCAGCCCTATGAATTCCTGTGGCGACTGCGGCCGGCGCTGAAGCCCGACGGGCTGGTCGTCGTCGTCGACGCCAATCGCCAGACGCAGAACCACGGCACCCCGCCGGCGCTGCTGCGCTGCGAGTTCGAGGCGGTCGGCTATCGTCAGGCGTCGATGACGGAGATGCCCTCCGCCGGCGGCTATCTGGCGACCTTCCGCGCGGTCGGGCCGCGGCCGGAGCCGGAGGCGATCAAGCCCTGCGTCCTCCGCTAGGCGGAGACGCGCCGAGCGGGATCGTATTCAGTCAAAGTCCTCCCCCGCCAGGGGGAGGTGGCATGCCGCAGGCATGACGGAGGGGGAGGACACGCAGTGGTCGCTTACCTCCCCCTCCGTCACGGCTTCGCCGCGCCACCTCCCCCTGGCGGGGGAGGATTTACGCAAAGCCCTGAGGTCGGGCCCGCCTAGATCAGTCCTGCGTCGCGCAGGCTCGTCACCTCGGCGCCCGCGACGATCAGATGGTCCGCCAGCACCAGATCGAGCGCGTCCGCCACCCGTGCGAGCGCGCGCGTATAGGCCATGTCCGCGGCGCTCGGCCGGGTGCTGCCGCGCGGATGGTTGTGCGCCAAAACCAGCGCCGTCGCGTCGAGTCGCAGCGCCTCGGCGATGATCGTGCGCAGCGGCGGCGTTACCGTATCGGCGGACCCGACGAAGTCGGACCGGCCGAGAAGCGTCCATTGCGGATCAAGATAGAGCACCACCGCGCGCTCGATCGCCGCGTCCGCCAGCCCGGTGAGCAGGACGGCAGCCGCGCGCGCATCGGCGATCACGATCGAAGCAGAGAGATCCGGCACCAGCGATCCTTGCCGCAGCCACCCGCGCTACGCAGCAAAAAGCTCGCCCAAATCGGCCGCAGGCGGTACGCGTCGCGCATGCGGCAATATCTCGATCTCATGGACCGCGTGCTGACCAGCGGCGCGGAGCAGATGGACCGGACCGGCACCGGCACCTTGTCCGTCTTCGGCGCGCAGATGCGCTTCGATCTGGCGCAGGGCTTCCCGGTGCTCACCACCAAGAAGCTGCACCTGCGCTCGATCATCATCGAATTGCTCTGGTTCCTGCGCGGCGACACCAACGTGCGCTGGTTGCAGGAGCAGCAGGTCCGCATCTGGGACGAATGGGCAGACGCGGCGGGCGACCTCGGCCCCGTTTACGGCAAGCAATGGCGGGACTGGGTGGCGGCGGACGGTCGGCACATCGACCAGATCGCGGAACTGGTCGAGCAGATCAAGACGCAGCCCGCCTCGCGCCGCCAGATCGTCTCCGCCTGGAACCCCGGCGACCTCCACGCGATGGCGCTGGCGCCCTGCCACTGCCTGTTCCAGACGCATGTCGCCAACGGCCGGCTGTCGCTGCAACTCTATCAACGGTCGGCGGATATCTTCCTCGGCGTGCCGTTCAACATCGCCAGCTACGCGTTGCTGACCCACATCCTCGCGCAGCAATGCGGGCTCGAGGTCGGGGAGTTCATCTGGACGGGCGGCGACTGCCATCTCTACACCAATCACCTCGATCAGGCGCGGCTGCAACTGACGCGGACGCCGGGGCCGCTGCCGCGGCTGGAGATCCTGCGCCGGCCCGAATCGATCGACGCCTATGCCTATGAGGATTTCGTGCTGCACGATTATGCCGCGCAGCCGCATATCAAGGCGGCGGTGTCGGTGTGATCAGCTTCCACCTGGCGCGCGCCGACAATGGCGTGATCGGTCGCGACGGCGGCTTGCCGTGGCGGCTGCCCGCCGATCTCAAGCGCTTCAAGGCGATGACGCTGGGGCGGCCGATGGTGATGGGGCGCAAGACGTTCGAGAGCTTTCCCGCGCCCTTGCCGGGGCGGCGGCATATCGTGCTGACGCGGGACCGCCGCTGGTCGGCGGCCGGCGCCGAGGTGGTTCACGACGTCGATGCCGCGCTGGCACTGGCGGGCGACGACGTCGCGGTGATCGGCGGGGCGGAGGTGTTCGCGCTGTTCCGCGATCGGGCGGACCGGATCGAGCTGACCGAGGTGCATTGCGCCGCCGAGGGCGACGTGACGATGCCGGGCTTCGACGGCTGGCGTGAGGTGGCGCGGGAGGACGTCGCCGCCGAAGGCGAGCGACCGGCCTATAGTTTCGTGACGTTGGTGCGCTAGGCCGGATCGATATTCGGTCTCCTGTCGGGTCCCGGAGGGCGATGGTCGCCGAAGCTTCGCCCTTTTGTCGCCCCGGCTTGAGTCGAAACCTCTGCAAAAGCCCCCCGGTGCTCCTGCGAGTGCAGGAGCACTATAGTGAACCACGGATGATGCGACCTTTCGCGGAGGTTTCGATCACCCGGCGGTGAAGGTCAGGCCCGCCTTGTCCTGCAACCGGTCGCGCAGCGTCGTGCCGAGCAGCGCGCCCGGCGTCCACACGCCGCCCGCGCCTTCGGTCTCGAGCAGGCAGCGCGCGGTCTCGGCGATCATCTTGCTGGTCGAACCATAGCCGGGATCGCGATCGCCGGTGACCACCGCGTCGAAGCGTGCGCCGTCCGGCATCAGGCCGACGAACAGCAGGTCGTAATGGCCCGCGTCGCGCTCCGCCTTGCTCGGGCCCTCGCCGGGCTTGGGTCCCTTGTCGCTGGCGAGCGGATTGAGCTTGGCGATCGCCTCTGCGGCGGCCTTGCCCATCTCGCCGAGGCCGGCGACCATCATCTCGTCGTAGACGAAATCGGTGCCGTAGCGGTGGCCGAGCAGGAAGTTGGTGCGGTGGACGTTCTTGGTGTTGATCGCCGCCATGATGAACGGCGCGACCCACGTGTTGAGCGTCGCGTCGAATTCCGGGAACAGCCCGGTCGGCTGGTGCGGGCCGCTGAACCCCGGCGTCAGCGCGAAGGGATTGGCGAGCAGCCCGAGGATCGACGGATCGCGCGCCGCTGCGGCGAGCGTCGCCTTGAGGCTGGCCGCCGTGCCGCCTGAGAAACCGCCCTGCATCGCTCGGACGCGGCCCTTCACCCGCGGCGCGGGGTGGCCGTATTTCGCTCGTGCACATTCCTGCAAGGTCAGCACGCCGAGATCGAAGGGGATCGAATCGAAACCGCAGGAAAAGACGATGCGCGCGCCGCTCGCCTGTGCGGCGGCGTGATGCGCGTCGATCATCTGGCGCATCCAGGCGGGCTCGCCGCACAGATCGACATAAGCGGTGCCGGCGGCGACGCAGGCGGCGACCAGGGCTGCGCCGTAGCGTTGGTAGGGGCCGACGGTGGTGACGACGACGCGGGTCGATTCGGCCATCGCCTTGAGCGAGGCGGGATCGTCGGCGTCGGCGACGATCAGCGGCGTGTCGGCGGGCGCGCCGATCAGATCGCGCACCTCCTCCAGCTTGGCGCGGCTGCGCCCGGCCATCGCCCAGCGCGTGACCTGCTGCTGAACGAGATATTCGGCGACGAGGCGGCCGGTAAAGCCGGTCGCGCCATAGACGATGATGTCATGGTCGCGCATGGGTCTCTCCTGTTCTGCTGTCCGTACCGGTGATGGGCGTGGACGGGCGCGGGATCAAGATGCTGCCGTCCTCGCTCACCCCCTCCCGTCATTTCGGCAAAAGCGAAATCTTTGCAAAAGCGCCCCAGTGCTCCTGCGAAAGCAGGAGCACTGGAGTTCCGCACGCCATACGAGGTTGTTTTTGCTTGGCTCTGGCTCCTGCTTGCGCAGGAGCACTGTGACCTCGCCCCACCCACATCGTCATCCCCGCGAAGGCGGGGATCCATAAACGCTGACGTCCGCGATGGAGCCGCACGGTCCGCGCGTATGGATCCCCGCCTGCGCGGGGATGACGGTCAAGGCGAGGGCTAGGCCGCCTCGCTGAACTGCAAACTCGCCAGCCGGGCATACAGCCCGCCGCGGCCGATCAGCGAGGCGTGGTTTCCTTCCTCGACGGTGCGACCCTGGTCCATCACCACGATCCGCTGCGCGGCGCGGACGGTCGCGAGCCGGTGCGCGATCACCAGCGTCGTGCGATTCTCCATCAGCCGGTCGAGCGCCTGCTGCACCAGCCGTTCGCTCTCGGCGTCGAGCGCGCTGGTCGCCTCGTCGAGCAGCAGGATCGGCGCGTTGCGCAGCAACGCGCGCGCGATCGTCACGCGCTGGCGCTGGCCGCCCGACAGCCGCGCGCCGCCCTCGCCGAGGTTGGTGTCGAGCCCCTGCGGCAGCGCGCGCAGGAAGTCGGCGGCATTGGCGACCTCGGCGGCGGCCCAGAGTTCGTCGTCGGTCGCCTCCCAATGGCCGTAGCGCAGATTGTCGCGTGCGCTGGCGCCGAAGATCACCGTGTCCTGCGGCACCATCGCGATCTGGGCGCGCACCGCGGCGGGATCGGCCTCGCGCAGGTCGACGCCGTCGAGCAGGATGCGGCCCTCCGCCGGATCGTAGAAGCGCTCGGCGAGCTGGAACAGCGTCGACTTGCCCGCACCCGACGGACCGACCACCGCCACCGTCTCGCCGGCGCGGATCGCCAGCGTGAAATCCTCGAGCGCCGCCACGTCTGGCCGCGTCGGATAATGGAAGCGGACATGATCGAACGTCAGCGCGCCGCTGACCGGCACCGGCAGCGGGATCGGCGCAGCGGGGCGGGTGATCTCGGGTTGTTCGCGCAGCAGCTCGGCGAGCCGGCCGGCGGCACCGGCGCCGCGCAGCAGGTCGCCATAGACTTCGGTCAGCGCGCCGAACGCGCCGGCGACGATGCCGCCGGTCAGCACGAAGGCGGCGATCGCGCCGCCGGTGATGCGGCCGGCGGCGACGTCGGTTGCACCCTCCCACAACACCAAAGTGATCGAGCCGAAGATCAGGAAGATCATGATCGCGGTCATCACCGCGCGCAGGCCGATGCGGCGCTTGGCCGCGGCGAAGGTGGCATCGACCGCAGCGGTGAAGCGCTGCGCCTCGCGCGGTTCCTGACCGAAGGCCTGGACGATCTTCATCGCGCCCAGCGTCTCGGTGGCGAGCGAGCCGACGTCGGCGACGCGGTCCTGCGACGCGCGCGACAGGTTGCGGATGCGGCGGCCGAGCACGGTCACCGGCAGGATGATGAGCGGGATGCCGAGCAGCAGCATGCCGGCGAGTTTCGGCGACAAGGCGAACAGGTAGATCATGCCGCCGACGCCGGTAAAGGTGTTGCGCAGCGCGATCGACACGGTGCTGCCGACGACGCCCTCGATCAGCGTGGTGTCCGAGGTGAGGCGCGAGGCGATCTCCGATGGGCGGTTTTCCTCGAAGAAGCGCGGCGTCAGGCCGAGCAGATGCGCCTGCACCTGCGTGCGGATGTCGGCGACGACGCGCTCGCCGAGCCAGGAGACAAAATAGAAGCGTATCGCGGTGGCGATGGCGAGCACCGCGACGATCATCAGCAGATAATGGAAGGAGGACGCCACCGAGCCCTCGCCGCCGGGCGTGAAGCCGCGGTCGATCACCCGCTTGAAGCCATAAGGGATGCCGATCGTCGCCGCCGACGTGGTGGTGAGCGCGGCGAGCGCGATGGCAAGCTGGCGCGGATAGGCGAGGACGCGATCCCACACGAGGCGCAGGTCGCCGAGGCGGCGGGTGGTCGGTAGCGGAGGTTTGGCCATCCTTACCGCGCCTAGCAGGCGTGGCGGAGCGGCTCAACGGCACCAGCCGATGCGGGCAGGGGCCTCGTCGGCGATCTCGGGCGTTCAGACTGATCGGAGCGTATCGTTGGTCCGATTGCATCGAACGTGATACGGATTACGTATACGGCAACCTTTTTGGGCGAAGAAATCAGCATGCTCTACGATGCCTATGAAATGCAGCGCTCGATGCTGGCCGGGGCGAGTGCCATGGCCAGCTTCGGTGCCGACTGGATGCGCAATCCCGCCAATCCGTGGTCGTATATGGATGGCGGATCGGTGGTCAGTTCGGCGCTCGAGGTGTTCGCCCATGCCTCGGCGACGCGCAGCAAGCCGGCGTTCGGATTGACGCACACGACCGTTGACGGCCGCGAGGTCGCGGTGACCGAGGAGATCGTGCTGCAGAAGCCGTTCGGTCAGCTCAAGCACTTCCGCCGCGAAGGCGTCGAGGGTGGACCGAAGCTGCTGATCGTCGCGCCGATGTCGGGCCATTTCGCGACGTTGCTGCGCGGTACGGTGGAACGGATGCTGCCGAGCGCCGACGTCTACATCACCGACTGGCGCGACGCGAAGCTGGTGCCGCTGAGCGACGGGCGGTTCGACCTCGACGATTATATCGATTATCTCATCGCGTTCCTGGAGACGATGGGGCCCAACGACGGACAGGGCGGCACGCATATGCTCGCGGTCTGCCAGCCGTCCGTGCCCTGCTATGCCGCCGTCGCGCTGATGAGCGCCGACCAAAATCCGAGCCGTCCGCGCACGCTGACGATGATGGGCGGTCCGGTCGACACGCGCGAGGCGCCGACCGCGGTCAACACGCTGGCCACCGAGCGGCCGCATGCCTGGTTCGAGCAGAATGCGGTGGTGACCGTGCCGATGATGTATCCGGGCGGCGGACGGAAGGTCTATCCGGGCTTTCTCCAGCTTGCCGGCTTCATGTCGATGAACCTCGGCAACCACATGATGTCGCATTGGGAGATGTTCAAACATCTCGTCCAGGGCGACGAGGAAAGCGCCGACGCCACCAAAGGCTTCTACGAGGAATATCGCTCGGTCTGCGACATGACCGCGGAATTCTACCTGCAGACGGTCGAGCTGGTGTTCCAGAAGCATGCCTTGCCGAAGGGCGAGATGATGCATCGGGGGCGGCGGGTCGATCCGGCGGCAATCACCGACGTCGCGGTTCTGGCGATTGAGGGAGAGCGCGACGACATTTCCGGTCTGGGACAGACCAAGGCGGCGCTGACGTTGGCGACCAATTTGCCGGACGAGAAGAGGCGGTATTATATGGCGGAGGGTGCCGGTCATTACGGCATCTTCAACGGCTCGAAGTGGCGCAACCGGGTGGCGCCGGTGGTCGAGGAATGGATCGCGGCAAACGGCTGACCGCGATAACGGGGCGGCGCGGAGCCGCCCCGGTTTCGATCAGGCGACCGAGCCGACCACGGCGTGGCTGCTCGATTCGTCGCCATGAATGGTGCCGCCGAAGAGCATCTTGACGCGGCCCGAGATCGAGATGTCGGTCTCCCACAATTCGGCGCTGTCGATGTCGAAGCGCAGCAGCGTCAGGTTCGGGTCCTGCCTGCCGCCGGGAAACCATGCCTCGACCTGGTTGTTCCAGAGCTTGTCGATCTGCGCGGGATCGTTGTCGGTGGTCACCGAGCCGGCGAGGCAGGCGAAGAAGTCGTGCCCCTTGCCGACGAACTGCGCCATGGCGTCGCCGCCCTTGGCGATGCGATTGTCGCGACCGGCGAAGAAGAACAGCGTGTTGGGCTGATCGTCGTCGATCTGTGCGGTCATCGGTTCGGAATGCTCGCCATCGATCAGGCCGATCATCACGAACGGGCTGCTGCGCAGCTTCTCGAGGAACTTGGCAGCGATTTCCTGCGGGCTGTGCTGATCGGCCATGCGTCTTCTCCTATGGGGTCGGCGGGAGAACGAGCATCGCTGGGGTTGGTTGCGCGATAGGGCCGGTGTGGTCATGATCGCTCGCGGCGGCGCTCCTGCCGTCACGACAGAGGAGTAAGTCTGTGAAGCTTGCCGATCTGTGCCTGATCTTAGGCGTGCTCTTCAGCTTCGGGACCTTCGTCCTGAAGATCATCGAAGTGGCGCGCCACAGATAAGGTGCCGGGCGGGGCTCGTGCTGACACGCGGGCCCCAAACGCATTGAGCCCCGACCGCTGACACAGCCGGGGCTCGAACAGAGGGCAGCCTGTGAAGTTGCCGGAACTTACATACTCGTCCGGACACCGACTTTCAACTCACAGCACCTCGAACAGGCCCGCCGCGCCCATGCCGCCGCCGACGCACATCGTCACGACGACATACTTCGCGCCGCGGCGCTTGCCTTCGATCAGCGCATGGCCGGTCATACGCGCGCCCGACATGCCGTAGGGATGGCCGATCGAGATCGCGCCGCCGTTGACGTTGAGCAGCTCGTCGGGGATGCCGAGCGTGTCGCGGCAGTAGAGGACCTGCACTGCGAACGCCTCGTTGAGCTCCCACAGGCCGATGTCGGCCATCGTCAGGCCGTTCTTCTCGAGCAGCTTGGGGACGGCATAGACCGGGCCGATGCCCATTTCGTCGGGCTTGGTGCCGGCGACCGCCATGCCGACATAGCGGCCGAGCGGGGTGAGGCCGCGCGCGGCGGCGACGCTCTCCTCCATCAGCACCGCGGCCGAGGCGCCGTCGGAAAGCTGGCTGGCGTTGCCGGCGGTGATGACGCCGTCGGGGCCGACGACGGGTTGCAGCGCCTGCAAGCCTTCCAGCGTCGTGTCGGCGCGGTTGCCCTCGTCCTTCGACAAAGTGACGTCCTTGGTGCTGACCGCCTTAGTCGCCTTGTCGACCACGTTCATCGTCGCCGACAGCGGCACGATCTCGGCGTCGAAGCGGCCGGCGGCCTGGGCCGCCGCGGTGCGCTGCTGCGACTGGAGGCCATAGGCGTCCTGCGCCTCGCGGCTGATGCCGTAGCGCTTGGCGACGACTTCGGCGGTCTGGAGCATAGGCATGTAGATGTCGCCGTGCATCGCGATCAGCTGCTTGTCGGGGGCGACGCGCATCTGCGGGGTCTGGACGAGGCTGACGCTCTCGACGCCGCCGCCGACCGCGATGTCCATGCCGTCGAGCACGATCTGCTTGGCGGCGGTGGCGATCGCCATCAGGCCGCTGGCGCATTGGCGGTCGAGCGACATGCCCGGCACCGAGATCGGCAGGCCGGCGCGCAAGGCCGACTGGCGGGCGATGTTGCCGGCCTGATGGCCCTGCTGGAGCGCGGCGCCGATCACCACGTCCTCCACCTCGGCGCCGTCGAGGCCGGCGCGCTGGACCGCGTGGCTGATCGCATGGGCGGCGAGCGCCTGCGGCGTGGTGTCGTTGAAGGCGCCGCGATAGGCGCGGCCGATCGGGGTGCGGGCGGTGGAGACGATGACGGCGGAGCGCATGGGCTAACTTCCCTAACTTCACGCATAAAGCGTGGGGTGGATATCCAGAAAACTTATATTAAACAAAGGCTTGGCTGATCCATTCGGCGATCAGCGCGGGCTTGTCCGCGCCTTCGATCTCGACGGTGAATTCGGTCGACTGTTGATATTGGCCGGGTCGCTTTTCGTCGAAGGCGAGCAGGCGGAAGCGGCCGCGCACGCGGCTGCCCGAGCGGACGGGGGTGAGGAAGCGAACCTTGTTGCCCCCGTAATTGACGCCCATCTTCACGCCCGCAAGCTGCGGCGCGTCGGGCACGCTCGCGGCGAGCAGCGGCATCAGCGACAGCGTCAGGAAGCCGTGCGCGATGGTGCCGCCGAACGGCGTCGCGGCGGCGGCGACGGGATCGACGTGGATGAACTGGCGATCGCCGGTCGCCTCGGCGAACCGGTCGATCATCGCCTGGCTGACCTCGACCCAGTCGGAGACGGTCTCGGTGCCGATCCGGTCCCGCATCTGGTCGGCGCTGATCGTCGTCACGGCAATTCCTCCGTTGGTTTCCGGCGCCGCCTTTTGGCGCCCGACATTTGGCGCTAGATGCGACGCATTCTCTAGGCGCGGGAGGGTGTCTCTCGCAAGCCTTGGCCGACCGAAAGCTTGAACATGTCCTCTGCCGTAACGTCCGATGCCCGCAAAACCATGTCGCAACTGTATCGGGCGAGCGAACCCGATGTTCTAAAACCGTTGCTCGACCGCGCCGCGACCTCGCCTGATTCGCGTGGGCGGATCATCGACCACGCCTCTGGCCTGCTCGCCGACCTGCGCGCAGCGCAGAACCGCGGCTGGGTGAACCAGTTCCTGCAGGAATATCGGCTCAATTCGTCGGAGGGCGTCGCGCTGCTCAGCCTCGCCGAGGCGTTCCTGCGCGTGCCCGATCCGGAGACCGCCGATCTGCTGATCGCGGACAAACTGGGCGACGCCGACTGGCGCGCGCACGCGGGCCAGTCGAACAGCAAGTTGGTCAATACCGCGACCTGGGGTCTCGTCGTCGGCCGCGTGCTGGTCGGCGAGGGGCCGTCGGGGCCGCTGCGCCGGCTGATCAGCCGCGCCGGCGAGCCGTTCGTCCGTCAGGCGGTGGGCACGGCGATGAAGAAGATGGGCGAAATCTTCGTGATGGGCCGGACCATCGACGAGGCGATGCGGCGGATGCGCAAGCCCGACAACAAGGGCTTCACCGCGAGCTTCGACATGCTCGGCGAGGCGGCGCGCACCTTCGCCGACGGCCGGCGCTATTTCGACGCCTATGTCGGCGCGATCGATGCGGTCGGCAACGATCCGGCGGCGGGCCATTCGATCTCGGTGAAGCTGTCGGCGCTGCATCCCCGCTACGAAGTGGCGCGGTGGAGCGAATGCGTGCCGGCGCTGACCGAGATGCTGGAGGCGCTGGCGGTGCAGGCGGCGGGCAAGGGCATCGCGCTGACCGTCGATGCCGAGGAATCCGAGCGGCTGGAGATGAGCCTCGACATCATCGGGTCGGTCGCGGCGCTGCCGAGCCTGAAGGGCTGGGACGGATTCGGCATGGCGGTGCAGGCCTATGGCAAGCGCGCGCGACCGGTGGTCGCCTGGGCGAACGCGCTCGACCGGGTGATGAACGTGCGGCTGGTCAAGGGCGCCTATTGGGACAGCGAGATCAAGCGCACGCAGGTCGAGGGGCTGGCCGACTATCCATTGTTCACCCGCAAGGCGGCGACCGACGTATCGTATCTGGCGGTGGCCAAGGACATGCTGGCGGCGGAAAACATCCGTCCTGCCTTCGCCAGCCACAATGCGCTGACCGTCGCGACGATCCTCGAATGGGCGGGCAATTCGCGCGATTTCGAGTTCCAGCGGCTGCACGGCATGGGCGACGGCCTGTACGAGCGGCTGGTGCGCGAGAACGGCTATCACTGCCGCATCTATGCGCCGGTCGGCGGGCATCGCGACCTGCTGGCCTATCTGGTGCGACGGCTGCTGGAGAATGGCGCGAATTCGAGCTTCGTCCATCAGCTCGCCGATGCGCGGCTGAGCGAGGACGAGATCCTCGCCGATCCGGTGGCGAAGATCGCCGCGGTGGGCGGCGCGCGGCATCCGAGCATCCCATTGCCCAAGGACCTGTTCGCGCCGGGGCATCGCAATTCGCGCGGGCTGGACCTGAGCGACGTCGCGACGCTGGACGCGACGGTGCGGGCGGTGAAGGCGCCGCTCGCGCTCGGCGATACGCCGGCCGCGATCGCGGCGGAGGCGGGTGCCGCGGTAGCGGCAGCGGTCGGACGCGCGCAGGCGGCGTTCCCGAGTTGGTCGCGGACCCCGGTGGACGCGCGTGCCGCCTGCCTCGAACGGCTCGCCGATTTGCTCGAGGAGAATCGCGACCGGTTGATGGCGATCTGCGTGCAGGAGGCGTTCAAGACGATTCCCGATGCGATCGGCGAGGTGCGCGAGGCCGCCGATTTCTGCCGCTATTATGCGGGCGAGGCGCGCAGCCGGTTGCGCGCGGTCGAGCTGCCCGGGCCGACCGGTGAGCGCAACACGCTGCACATCGAGGGACGGGGCGTGTGGGCGACGGTGGCGCCGTGGAACTTCCCGCTCGCGATCTTCCTCGGCCAGACGGTGGCGGCGCTGGTCGCCGGCAACAGCGTCGTCGCCAAGCCCGCGCCGCAGACGCCCGAGATCGCACGTTTCGCGGTGGAACTGGCGCATCGCGCCGGGGTGCCCGAGGATGCGCTGGTGCTGGTGACCGGCGGGCCGGAGGTCGGCGCGGCGCTGACCGCGGACGTGCGCGTCGCCGGCGTCGCCTTCACCGGATCGACCGCGACCGCCAAGCGGATCGCGCGGACGCTGGTGGCCGACGACGATCGGCCGATCGTGCCGCTGATCGCCGAGACGGGCGGGATCAACGCGATGATCGTCGACAGCACCGCCTTGCCCGAACAGGTGGTGGCGGATGTCGTCACCTCGTCGTTCCGCTCGGCGGGACAGCGCTGTTCGGCGCTGCGGCTGCTGCTGGTGCAGGCGGATGTCGCCGAGGCGGTGATCGAGATGCTGAGCGGCGCGATGGACACGCTGCGGCTGGGCGATCCTGCCGACCCCGCGACGGATGTCGGGCCGGTGATCGATCGCGCCTCCTACGACAAATTGATGGCCTATCGGGCGAGCGTGACCGAGCGGACGGTCAAGACGCTGGCGGCGCCGGCCGACGGGCTGTTCGTGCCGCCGACGCTGGTGCGGCTCGATGCGATCGAGGATCTGGATCGCGAGTGGTTCGGGCCGATCCTGCACGTCGCGACCTGGGAGGCGGGCAAGCTGGAGGAGACGATCGCGCGGGTCAACGCCAAGGGCTATGGCCTGACGATGGGGCTGCACAGCCGCATCGCCCGCGCCGCCGAGGTGACCGAGGCGGCGGCGGCGGTCGGCAACCTGTACATCAACCGCTCGATGATCGGCGCGGTGGTGGGGTCGCAGCCGTTCGGCGGCGAGGGACTGTCGGGCACCGGGCCGAAGGCGGGCGGGCCGCATTACCTCTACCGCTTCTGCGCGGAGCGGGCGGTGTCGGTGGACACCACCTCGGCCGGCGGGAATGCGACGCTGCTGTCGCTGGACGAAGGGGGGATTTGAGGGGCGGGGTGTTCGGGGGGCGGGCGATCGTTCCTGAGACTCGTCACTCCGGAACGGGTCCGGCGTGAGGACGTGCATCGAACCTATCTGGCGCTGCTACATGCGGTAACTTTGGCGGAGCCGGAGCCGAGACGGGTGATCAGCACAGTGTTCCTGCGAACGCAGGAACCCAGGGCCAAGCAGAACAACAGCTTGCAGCGTTCGGGACTCCTGGGCTCCTGCGTTCGCAGGAGCACTGGTGGAGTTGCAGCGGTTCGCCTCCAGCGGGAGGTCAGGCGTTTTGCAGAGGTCGATCGGGACAAAGAGATCGTTACACGGAGATATATCGCGCGCCGTCGCTCGCTGTACTATATCCTTGCGTCACATCCCATTCGACCGGGGAGAAGATGCTATGGCCCGTACGACTCTGTTCCGGTCGAACCGGTCGCAGGCCGTGCGCCTCCCCAAGGATGTCGCGTTTCCCGAAGGCGTTCGGGAAGTGACGATCCTGCGTGACGGGGTCCGGCGCGTGATCGTGCCGGCCGATCAGGCGTGGGACGATTTCTTCGCGGCGCCGGGGGTCGAATTAAGCGAGCGCGAGTAGCTTGAGACCGGCAACCTCGGCGAATTCATGCGGGTGGATGGTCTGCGTTGCGAGGATTGGCTGCCGGCGAACTGACCGGCGCATCCGTCGCCGCCGCATAGGGCATCACCAATGTGCCGTCGGGAGCGGCGGTGTAGTTGGTTTGCGTCGGATAGGGGATGGAGATCCCCTCTGCGGCGAAGCGGGTCATGATGCCGACCATGATGCGGTCGCGCATCGGGTGGGCGGTGGCCCAATCGTCGCCGGGGATGTCGAATTGCAGCGCGAAGTCGAGGCTGGAGGCGCCGAACGTCTCGAAGCCGGAGCGGGCGACGGTGCCGCCCTCCGCCTCGACGATCTCGCGGAGCAGGGCCGGGATGCGCGCGAGCGTCTCGGGCGGGGTTTCGTAGGCGGCGCCGATGGTGAAGCCGATACGGATGTGGTCGCGCACGCTGGTGTTCTGGATCTCCTTGTCGAGCAATTGCTTGTTGCTGATGACGCGGAGCTCGCCGGTGAAGGCGCGGATGCGGGTGCTCTTGAGGCCGATCGATTCGATGACGCCGCTGGTGGTACCGTAGCTGATCTTGTCGCCGCGGCGGAACGGACGGTCGAAGATGATCGCCAGCGCCGCGAACAGGTCGCCGAAGATGCCCTGCGCGGCGAGGCCGATGGCGATGCCGCCGACGCCGAGACCGGTGACGTTGACGCCGAGATTGTCGAGCACGACGACCAGCGCCACCGCGAACAAAGCGACGGTGACGAGCAGGCGGATGAGGCCCATCGCGCTGAGCAGCGCCTCGCCGCTGTAATGTTCGCTGCTGGTGCGATGCTCGATCGCGCCGAGGATCAACTCGCGCGCCCAGATCGCCGCCTGGAAGACCGAGGCGACGGTCCACAGGAAATTGACCGTGGTGGCGACCTGGCTCGGTGCGCCGGCGTAGCCGACGACCAGTTTGGCGGCGAGCATCACGATGAAGAAATTGCTGGTGCGGGTGATCGCGCGGCCGAGGATCGTGCCCCAGCCGCGACGGCCGACGTCCTTGCCGCACAATTTCCTGCCGAGCCGACGCAGGCCGTGCAGCGCGATGACGATCACCGCGCCGATCGCGAAGGCGATGAGGATCTGCAGCCAGTGGGTGTGCAGCCAGATCTCGCTGGCGGTGTAGAATTCGCCGATCTGGTTCTGGACGGTGTCGGCGTCGAAGATCGGCGCCTTGGCCGCGGCGGTGGTATTGGCAGACATGACGGACCTTTTCAGGCGGCGGCCTTGAGGACGGGCAGCGCGGCCGGCGTTCCCGCTTCGAGGAACGCGATGAGGCCGCGTTCCTCGCGGCTGAGATAACGCGCCGAGCGCGGCAGGCGGAGCGCCTTGCGGAAGGCGCTCTGTCCCTTTTTCACGAGGTCGATGAGCGAGGGGTGAACGTAGCTCTTGCGCGCGATCGCCGGCGTGTTGCCGAGCCGCGCGACGACGGGTTCGAGCAACGCCTTGAGGCTGAGATCGGCCTCGGCCGAGGCGAGCGCCTCGAACGCGGTGACGCTGGCGCCCCAGGTGCGGAAATGCTTGGCGGTGAAGTCGCCGCCGCCGGCGCGGCGGATATAGTCGTTGACGTCGGACGAGGTCACCGGATGCGCCTCGCCGGCATCGTCGACCCAGGCGAACAGATGCTGTTCGTCGAGATCCTGCATCTTCTTGACGGTGGCGGCGAGGCGCTTGTCGGTCACCTGCATGTCGCGCTCCTTGCCCGACTTGCCCTTGTAGCGCAGCTTCAGCGTGTCGCCGCGGACGCTGCCGTGATCCTTGCGCAGCGTGGTCGCGCCGTAGCTCTCGTTCGCCTCGGCATAGGCTTCGTTACCGACGCGGATATGGCCGATGTCGAGCAGCCGGACGACCGCGGCGATCGCGCGGTCCTTGCCCAGGCCGCGCGCGGACAGATCGGCTTCCACCCGCTTGCGGATTTTCGGCAGGCAAAGGCCGAAATCGGCGCATTTCTCGTATTTCGCCGCCTCCTGCGCCTCGCGGAAGCCGGTGTGGTAGCGATATTGCTTGCGGCCCTTTTCGTCCCAGCCGATCCCCTGGATATGGCCGTTGGCGCGCGGGCAATACCAGGCGTCGCGATAGGCGGGGGGCAGGCCGACGGCGTTGAGCCGGTCGATCTCGTCGCGATCGGTGATGCGGGTGCCGTCGGGGGCGAAATAGGCCCAGCCGTTGCGCACCTTCTTGCGGGTGATGCCGGGTTTCGAGTCGTCGCAATAGACTATTCGCGCTGCCACCCTTTGCTCCTTGTGTGCGGGTCGTCCGAAAATGCGCGGGGGTCGCCGTCTGTTCCGGAACGTGCGGCGGGCGCGACTGTTGGTGCGTCGCATCCCCACAGGAGACATGACATGGCCGACCTTGCCCAAGCGCGCGTGCTGATCCTCGCCACCGACGGTTTCGAGCAGGACGAACTCTTCAAGCCGCGCCAGGCGCTGCTCGACGCGGGGGTGCAGATCAGCCTCGCCTCGATCAAGACCGATCCGATCCAGGGCGTCGTCAACGACAGCGAGAAGGGGGAGAGCATCACCCCCGACCTGACGCTCGACGACGTCGACACCGACGATTACGACGCGCTGTTGCTGCCGGGCGGCGTCGGCAACCCCGACAAGATGCGGTTGCAGGACCGGGCGATCGAGATCGTCACCGAATTCATGGAGGACGACAAGATCGTCGCGGCGATCTGCCACGCGCCGTGGCTGCTGGTCGAGGCGGACGTGGTCGACGGACGCCGGGTGACGAGCTGGCCGTCGGTGCGCACCGATCTGGAGAATGCCGGCGCCGACGTGGTCGACGAGCAGGTGGTGGTCGACGGCAATCTGATCACCAGCCGCAAGCCGGACGATATCCCCGCGTTCAACCAGGCGATCCTCGATGCGCTGGCGGAAGAGCTGGCCGAGGAGAGCGAAGAGGCGTGAGTCAGCGCGATTCCTCCCCCTGGCGGGGGAGGAACAGGCGGTTGACGTGGTGTTGCGCGGGGCGTTCGACCAAGCGGTACAAGGCGGCCGACACGATCAGCACCAGCAGCAGGTAGAGCGCGATCAGCGGCGGGGCGAGCGTGGCGGCGGCGAGCGGGAGCTTGAACGCCTTCCACAGCAGGAAGTGCGACAGATAGGTCGCGTAGCTGATCTCGCCGAGCCAGTGGAGGCGGCGGCCCTCGAGCGGATGGCCGGGGCGGCCGGCGGTGAGGGCCAGCAGCAGCAGGAGCGCGGCGAAGGTCGCGGGCGCGACGAGCGTTTCCGGCGTCCCGAGCACCCATGCGGCGGCGGTCGTGAGAGCCGCCAATGCCGGCCAGATCGCGCGTGGCTGGCGCAGGTAGAGCGCGGCGAGCAGCGTGCCGGTGCCGAATTCCGTCAGGCAGCGGGTGAGGCCGTGGCGGGGAATGTCCTCGCCCAAGGATGCGGCGCCGTGCATCGCGATATTGAGGGCGAGCAGGAGCGCTGCGACCAGCGCGAGCAGCGCGACGCTCGGCAGCTTGCGCCAGTCGATCGCCAGCGCGAGCAGCGGAAACAGCAGATAGGCGGCGAGTTCGCAGCTGATTGACCAGGCGGGGTCGTTCCAGCGCAGCGCGTCGGTGACCCCCCAATTCTGGACGAGCAGCAGGTGCAGCGGCAGTTCGGCGAAGGGAAAGGCGGGGTCGGTGCGGCCGGTCGTGCGGAGCAGCAGCGCGAGCGCCACCGCGGCGGCGAGCATCACCGCGTGCAGCGGCCAGATGCGGGCGATGCGCTTTTGCAGGAAGCGCGGGATGGCGGCGGGATCGCGCAGCCGCGCGTGCCAGCTCAGCCAGATGACGAAGCCCGACAGCAGGAAGAAGACATCGACCGCGAGATAGCCTTTGGCGAGCACCGCCTCGACGGCGGGCGGCAGGCCGGCGATGCCGCCGCGGATATGATAGAGGACGACCAGCCACGCCGCGATGCCGCGGACGCTGGTGAGCGCGCGCAATTCGGTCATCGGCGGGATGGGGTGCGCGCGGGTGCGACACGCGGTTCGTCACCCCGGAGATGATCGAGACCTCTGCGAAAGTCGCCCAGTGCTCCTGCGAAGGCAAGAGCCCAGAGCCAAGCAAAGAAACGTCTTATGGCGTTCGAGACTCCTGGGCTCCTGCTTTCGCAGGAGCACTGGGTTGGTTTGCCGGTAGTCGGGACGTTCGCCGAGGTCTCGGATGAGCCCGGGATGACGGATTGGGCTCGGTCCGGCCAGCGCAGGGGACGGGTCACGCCGTCACCGACCCTGCCGCGCGTGGCCGCCGCATCGGTGCCTGCGCCGTCTCCGCGCGGCGCCGCGCGAGATAGGAATCGAGGCCGATCTGGGCGCCGATCAGCATGTAGACGAAGGGCTGGAAGGCGATCGCGATGAAGGCGGCGCCGAGCAGATAGACGAGGTGCGCGGTCTGCAAGGCCGCCGCCAGCGGTCCCGCCCAGCCGAACGGCCCGGCGGGGTCGCGGTAGCGGCGGCGCAGCACCTCCATGCGGACGATGCCGATCAGGCTGATGCCCAGCCACAAGGCGAGGCCGAGATAGCCCTGTTCGCCGAGCATCTCGAAATAGGCGCTGTGATAGCCGCGCGCCTTGTCGGTGACCGCCTGGTCGGACACCGCGGGGGCGGGGCCGGCGCCGTCGGTCTTCTTGATCTCGTAGCGGATGTGGTTGCCGCGATACGCCTCGAAGCCGCCGCCGAACGGATGCGCCTTGGCGTAGTCGATCGTCCATTGCCACACCGCGAGCCGGGTCGAGGCGGATTCGTCGGCGTCGTGGCTCTTGATCGTGCTCATCCGGTCGGTGAAGCTCGCCGGCAGGAACGGCACCGCGATCACCGCGGCGGCGGCGATCATCGTCAGATACAGCATCTTGCGGCGCGCGTTGCGCAGCGACAGCAGTGCGACGAGCACGATGCAGAGCAGCCCGGTGCGCGTCGAGGTGCCGATCGGGATCAGCAGGCAGGCGAAGATCAGGCACAGACAGAAGCCCTTCACCTTCCAGTCGGGGCGGAAGATCGTGCCGTAGCGCATGAACCACGCGATCAGCGGCACGATCGCGATCGCGACGGTGGAGATGGTGCTGCCTTCGTAGAGGCCCGAATTGTTGTTCACCATGAGGTCGAGCTGGCCATAGCCGCCGCCGCCCGCCGCGGTCTTGATGCCGCCGACGATGATGATCGAGGCGGCCGACAGGATCATGAACAGCAGCAAGGCCTCGATCCTGAGCCGCGTGCGCAGCGTCAGCGGCAGGAAGGCGGCGAAGGCGAGGCATTTCCACACCCAGTCCCATTTGTCCTTCGCATCGAGCGGAAAGTCGGCGCCGAGCGTGGTCGCCCAGCAATAGAGCAGCAGCGCGACGATCAACCCTTGCCGCGGCGTGAAGCGGCTGTCGCTTTTGTCGTCCATCAGCAGCCAGCCGCCGACCGCCAGCGCCACCGCGATCAGCGAGATCGGCACGGTGTTGAGCAGGATGTAGGTCAGTCGCTGCGGTGAGACGATGTCGATATAGACATAGGCGAGGACGAGGATGAACGGCCGCCGCAGCCCCATGCCGAAGATCGCGGCGAGGAAGGCGACGAAGACGAGGTCACGCACCGGGCCGGTCGTCCTCGGGCGGGTTTTGGGGGGGATTGCCGCGGGCGCGCCAGTGGCGGGGCGGCGGCGCTTCCGAATCGAGATCGGTGCGCTTGAACAGCAGCCATGCGGCGAGCAGCATCAGCCCATGGGTGAGCGCCAGCGACAGATTGTCGATCATCGGGTCGGGGCGTCTGCGGTCATCCGCCAAGCCTATGGGATGGTGGGGGTTGATGCCACGTTAAGTGCGTTGCGGGTCGGGGGGGGGTAGAGGCGGCCGGCCGGGGGTGTGGGCTGTCCTGTATCGCTACGATGATGACGGGCGAGCCGCTTCCCCATCGTATTCGTCACCCCGGACTCGTTCCGGGGTCCACCGGTCCGCCGGGAAACGGCATGACGCTCAAGCCTTTCGCCTCGCCGCGGCGTGGACCCCGGAACAAGTCCGGGGTGACGGGGATGGGTTGGGAAAGGCCGGCGTTCCTCATGCGCAACTCTGCCAGTGCTCCTGCGGACGCAGGAGCCCAGGAGTCCCGGACGCTGTAAGCCGTTGCTCTGCTTGGCCTTGGGTTCCTGCGTTCGCAGGAACACTGTGAAAGGCGTGCCAAGGCTTTTTCAACAGTTCGCCTGCGCCGGGGTATGCAGCAGAGCGGCGGCGACACGTTTCGGGCGACGGGAAGAAGGGTGGTTCGCGCAGAGGCGCAGAGGCGCAGAGGCGCGGAGGCGCGGAGGTGTTGCGTGTGTCGGCGCCGTGGCGATCTTCATTCAGACGAGAGAGCGGGCCACGCTTCACTATGCGCTCCATCTCCGCGCCTCCGCGCCTCTGCGCGAACATATCTTCTTCTTACATGAAGGTGTGGGCGGTGCCGCCCGGCCCCGGATGCCGGTCGGGTTCGGCACGCCGGTGCAAAGGGGCGCCGCACCAATTGACGCGTCCTTAAGCCGCTGTGGCATAAGCGTGGGTGATGCGTATCCTCCACGTCCTCGATCACGGTCTGCCGCTCCAGAGCGGCTATACCTTCCGTACGCGCGCGATCCTGAAGGCGCAGGAGCAGCGCGGTTGGCAGGTGGCGGCGGTGACCGGGCCGCGGCAGGGTGCGGTGGCGGATGCGGTCGAGGCGGTCGACGGGCTCACCTTCCATCGCACGCAGGCGGCGTTGAAAGGCGGTGTCGTCGGCGAGCTGGCGGGGATCGCCGCCTTCGCGCGGCGGATCGCGGCGGCGGTCGATTCGTTCCGGCCCGACGTGCTCCACGCGCATTCGCCGGTGCTCGACGCGCTCGCGGCGCTGCGCGTCGCGCGGCGGCGGGGATTGCCCCTGGTCTATGAAATCCGCGCCTTCTGGGAGGATGCCGCGGTCGGCAACGGCACCGGGCGCGACGGATCGGCGCGCTATCGCGCGACGCGGGCGCTGGAGACCTGGGCGGTGCGGCGCGCCGATGCGGTGGCGGTGATCTGCGAGGGGCTGCGCGGCGATCTGATCGCGCGCGGCATCGACGGCGACAAGATCGTCGTATCGCCCAATGGCGTCGACCTGACGGTGTTCGGCGCACCGGTGGCGCGCGATCCGGCACTGGCGGCGGAACTGGGGCTGAACGAGGCGGAGACGATCGGTTTCATCGGCAGCTTCTACGATTACGAGGGCCTCGACGATCTGATCGCGGCGATGCCGGCGCTGGTCGCCGCACGGCCCCGTGCGCGGCTGCTGCTGGTCGGCGGCGGGCCGATGGAGGCGGCACTGCGCGCGCAGGCGGCGGCGTCGCCCGCGGCGGCGGCGATCCGCTTCGTCGGGCGCGTGCCGCATACCGAGGTGGAGCGCTATTACGCGCTGGTCGACGTGCTCGCCTATCCGCGCAAGGCGATGCGCCTGACCGAGCTGGTGACGCCGCTCAAGCCGCTGGAGGCGATGGCGCAGGGCAAATTGGTCGCCGCCTCGGACGTCGGCGGGCATCGCGAGTTGATCCGCGACGGCGAGACGGGCACCTTGTTCGCGCCCGACGATCCGGCGGCGATCGCCGGCGCGCTGGCCGGGCTGCTCGCCGACCGCAGCGGCTGGGACCGGCGCCGCGCGGTGGCGCGGGCGTTCGTCGAGCAGGAGCGTAACTGGTCGTCAAACATTTGTCGTTACGAACCGATTTACCAGCGGCTGACGGCGGCCGCGACAGTGGATGGATCATGGCAGCGTTCCCCGGCCGGTATATGAAGCGGTCTCACGTCACCGCATGGATCGCGCCCGCGGGCGGCGCGCTCGCCGGGCTCGCCGTAGCGGCGCTGTTCCTGCTGCTGCCGCAGACGACGCTGGAGGATTGGGTATGGCAGAGCGGCTTGCCCGCGCTGGTCGCGGTGGCGGCGCCGCCGCTCGGCGACACGGCGCGTGCGGTGCTCGCGCTGGCCGGCGGCGGGCTGGCGGCGGCGGTGACGTGGTCGGCCTTGTTCCTGCTGTTCGGTGCAGGCGGACTGTTCGCGCCGAGGCCGGCGGCGGACGGCGGCGTACCGGTGCTGCGCCGGGCCGACGCGCATCCCGACGCGCCGGCACGCCGGCCGATGTCCGCCGCCGACCTCGGTACGCCGCTGCCGCCGCCGGCACCGCCGGCGAGCGACGCGGCGACGGTGGCGCAGGAGGGAGCGCCGGCGAGCGATGCGGCATTGCCCGAGGAACGGTCGATCCCGGCCGATCTCGACCTGCCGCTCGCCGCCTTCCACCCCGACGCCTTGCCCGAAGTCCCGCGCGAGCCGGTGCGCCCGGTACTGCCGCTGCGGCCGCCCGCCACCGTTGTAGCGGAAGTTCTGCCCGCGCCGTCGGAACCGCCTCAGCCCGTCGCACCGACGGACCCAGCGGGGCCATCGGAGGTGCCGTCAATCGAGGCGCTGATCGACCGGTTGGAACGCAGCACGCGCCGGAAAGCGCGGGCATAAGAAAACCGGCTCCGCGCGACACGCGAAGCCGGTGATCGGTTGGTCGAGCCGTTTAGAAGTCGAAGGAGAGTTGCAGACGTGCGCTGCGGCCATCCTGATATTGGGTTACGGTGCGATAATAAGGCGAAGCCTTCCCCTCACCGTCGGTGCCGTTCTCGTTCAGGTTGAGCTTGGGTTGACGATTGAAAACGTTAAACACCGTTGCCCGCAACGTCATCGCTGCCGAGCCCACGTCGAACTTATAACTGACGTCGAGGTCGTTGACGAACAGCCAGTCGCTCTTGAACACCGAGCCACGAGGGATGAGTTGCACCGGACGCGACACGGTCGGATCGGTATTGATCGAGCCATCCGCATTGACCTGGCAGAACAGACCCGCTGCGCCGTAAGCCGCCGAATACGGATCGATAGCCTCGGGCACACGGCCGATGCAACCATAGCGACGCGGTGAATAGGCCTGCAGCTTGCCGCCAATGTTCAGTCGATCAAAGAGCAGATAGCTGCCCGCCAATTTGATGACGTGACGCTTGTCATTCGGCGAATAGCCGTAAGTGCCCAGAGTAAGGCCGGGTTGATCGAAGTCGGTGGTCAGTCCGGTGTCACTCTGACCGTTGTCGGTCTTCACGCCACCCTCATAGTTACCAATGGTCTTTGAATAGGTGTACGAAGCATCGAGGCTCCAGACGCCGTCAAATTCTCGATGCGCCTCGAAGGTCATGCCCTTGTAAGTCCGACGGGCTTTGTGGTAGCCGAGGTCCGCCGCAGAAAAATCCACCGTTCGCAATGTCGTCTCGCCGTTGATCGGGTCGGACAAGGTAATCCGTGACGCGCTGCCCGGATTGATCAGGACATATTGATGGAAGCCGTCCCAGATCGTGTTGCAACCGCTGACCTTCTGCTTCACACAATAAGCATTGACCGCTTGGTCGATCGACGAGTCTTCCAGCACTTCATTGAGCTTGGTGTAGGTGAAGTAAGCGCCTACGCGCCAGCGCGTTCCGAGCCGCTTTTCATAACCGAGGATATATTCGTCAGCGGACTGAGGCTTTAGCTGCCGGGCCACCGTCGTCTCGGCCGACTTCGGCTGACCGTTGCCGGTCACGCTGCACGCCAACGCACCATCGTCAGGGCATGCGGCCGCATTGGTATAATTGATCGGGTTTCCGAGGATCGGCACATTGGCATTGGTCAGTCCGTTGAAGAGGGCAGTACGCGTGTAGTAGGTTTCGCCTCCTGTCAGCCGGATATTGGTGTTGGAGGCGACGGGAACAAACAAGCGACCGAAGCTGCCGTAGATCTTGTCACGGCGGTCGCCGACGGGATCGAAGGTGAAGCCAAGGCGCGGCCCCCATTGGTTGCCGGATTTGTAGAACGTCTGCTTCAACGCATTGTCGTTGGTGAAGCGGTCGTTGCGAATTCCGAGATTGACCGTCAGCCGATCGCTGAACAGGGACCAACTGTCCTGCAGATAATAGGCTTCATTGAGCGACGTGAAGCGGCCTTCGTTGAAATAGGTCGTGCGACGCACATAATTCGTGCCGACGGCGAGGTTGTAAGGATTGCCGGTCTGCGCGGTGTACACGGTGTAGAACAGGCCGCCACCGCCGCCGCGGGATGCGGTGACCGAGGTCAGTTCCTCGCGATCATAGCCGCCCTTGAAATGGTGCGATCCCAGAAAATTGAAATAGATATCCGCATCAGCACGATAGAATTTGCGGACGTCGTTATCGTCACTGCGACCGCCGCTGGAGCGCGTCAACGGCACCACGGCTAAAGGATTGCGGGCGTCGCTGACGGAGGGAGTGTTGGCATTGCTCTCGTTAAAGGACTGGGAGAAATAATTGTTCTCATTGCGGCCATATGCCGCCGAGACGGTCAACCACTTGCTGAAGACCCCCGTGTAGCGTCCGACATAATTTTCACCGCCGTAGGAGGCAAGCGTCCGCCCGGCGTAGGGGCCATCCTTGTTCGTGAGATAGTTGTAGCGTCCGTAACCCGGCGCCGCACTACCGTAGGTGTTGAAGAACTGGTCGCCCTTGGTGCTCCAGTAGGTGAACTCCAGGCGCTGGCCATTGACGATCACCGCATCGATCTTGCCGCCGTAGAAAGGGGACGACGTACCGAAATACGTCCGCGACGTGCCGAGATACTTCGAGGGATCATTGACGTCGGCGGTACGCGGATCGCCGAGGAACTGACGGGACGCGGTCACGCTCCTATTGTTGCGCGCCTGGTAGAGGCCGTAGAAGAACAGATGGTCCTTGATGATCGGGCCTGACAACTGGAATGTTGTGGATCGCGACTCGATCCTCCCCCCGTCATTATCGGAATAGAAGGTGTCGTGGGTCCGCGTGCGCAATCCGTCGGGGTTCCAGGAGAAGAGCAGACCGCCGTGGAACTCGTTCGAGCCGGACTTAGTGGTCGCGCTGGTGAAGCCGCCGGTCGACCGGCCGAACTCCGCAGCATAGCCCCCGGATTTGACTTCGATCGTTTGATAGAAGTCAAACGGCACGCCCGCAGGGCTGAGGCCCTTGCGGAAGTCGGTGATGTTGAGGCCGTTGACGAAGAAAGCGTTCTCCGACACCGCACCGCCGTTAGTAGAGGCGAGACCACCGAACGCGCCTGATCCGCTCGCCGTCCCCGGCGCCAGCAGCAGTACCGAGGTGAGATCGCGCGCAACGGGTAGCCGTGCCGCAACGTCCGCGACGTTGATGACCTGGCCGGTCGTCGTCATATCAAAATCCGCGGTCGCGATACGCTTGCTCGTCACGACGATATCCGTGCCGGCGGTATCGCTGCTACCAGCCTTGGCGAGCCGGAACTGATTGGACGCGGAGCCGGGCGCGAGACGGATGTTCGTCTCGACATAGGTATCGTAGCCATCGGCATCCACGGTGAATTGATAGTTGCCTTGGCGTAATTCGGGGATGCCGTAGACGCCGTTGTCGTTGGTCGTGACGGTGCGCGTGAAGCCCTGATCGACGGATCGGATCGTGACGCGCGCCTTGGGAATCGGGCGGCCCGACGAATCAAGCACCGTTCCACTCGCACTGAAACTAGAGAATCCCTGCGCCTCTGCGGCGGGCATCAGGCCACCGCCAACATTAGCGACTGCCATCATTCCAATTGCCACCGATGCGAGGAGCTTCGTGCGCAGCCCCTTTCCGTCATTCATCATTGTCATGCCCCTCTTTCACCCTGTTTTCGGATATCGTATCCGATATAAGAGAATGATCGTTATGGACATGAACTCAATGCAGATATTGGTTCGGCGTACAGAAGGTGCGTAGAATGTCGCTATTTTGTCACATAATGGTTACGAATGTTACGATCGCATCGGTAGCGATGTTGGTACGGTAACTCGATCGAAAGTCAGGCTATCGCTTTCCAGCGGCTCTGTTAGCCTCCGGCGAAACGCGCGGGAGAGGGCGATGGGCGGGACGGTGGCGGAAGCGGGCGGTGGGGAACAGCAGGCGTCGCGCTACGCCTGGTACGTGCTCGGTATCCTGTTCGTCGTCTACGTGCTCAACTTCATCGATCGGCAGGTGATCTCGATCCTCGCCGAGGACATCAAGCGCGATCTCCACCTCAAGGACGAGGACCTCGGCTTCCTCTACGGGACCGCGTTCGGCGTCTTCTATGCGCTGTTCGGAATCCCGCTCGGGCGGCTGGCGGACAGCTGGCATCGGGTGCGGCTGATGACGGTCGGGCTGGCCCTGTGGTCGACGATGACCGCGCTGTCGGGCTTCTCGCGTACCGGCGGGCAATTGGCGCTGGCGCGGATCGGCGTCGGAGTCGGGGAGGCGACCGCGTCGCCGTCGGCCTATTCGCTGATCTCGGACTATTTCCCCAAGCGGCTGCGCGCGACGGCGCTGTCGATCTATTCCGCGGGGCTGTACGTCGGTGGCGGCGTGTCGCTGTTCATCGGCGGGTTGATCGTCCAGGGCTGGAACCGGGCATGGCCGGGCGGCGGGCCGCTGGGACTGGTCGGCTGGCAGGCGGCGTTCCTCGCCGTCGGGCTGCCGGGGCTGGTCGTCGCCGGGTGGATCGCGACGCTGCGCGAGCCGGTCCGCAGGCTGGTCGAGGGGCTGCCCGAGCCGGAGCGGCATCCGGCGCCGTTCCAAGCCTTCTTCGCGGAGTTGCTGACGATCATCCCGCCGCTGACGCTGATCGGTGCGGCGCGGGGCGGGGTGCGGGCGCTGCTCGTCAATCTTGCCGGGCTGGCGGTGGTGAGCGGCGTGGTGGCGCTGCTGATCGCGCTGGGCGAGCCGAAGCCGCAATGGCTGGCGGTGGGGACGGGCGTCTATGCGGTGTTCTCGTGGGGGTGCGCGTTGCGGCGGCGCGATCCGGCGACCTTCGCGCTGATCGTCGGGACGCCGGCGTTCCTGTGCACGGTGGTGGCTTATGGGCTCAACGCCTTCCTGAGCTATGCGGCGAACTTCTGGGCGGCGCCTTATGCCTTGCGTACGCTCGGCGAGACGCCGGCGCGGGCGGGGCTGTTGCTCGGCAGCAGCGGCGCGCTCGCCGGCTTCCTGGGGGTGACGATCGGCGGGGTGGTCGCCGACCGGCTGCGGCGGGGCAATCCGGCGGGGCGGCTGATCGTGGTGATGGTCGGCGCCGGCGTGCCGGTGCCGTTCCTCATCGCGGCGTTCACCGCGAGCGATGTCTGGGTCTTCTATCCGTGCCTGTTCCTCGCCGGGATCACCGCCAGCGGTGCGCTGGGCTCGGCGGCGGCGACGACGCAGGATCTGGTGCTGCCGCGGATGCGGGGGACGGCGACCGCGACCTTCTTCATCGGGACGACGTTGCTCGGGCTGGCGATGGGGCCGTATCTGGCGGGGCGGATCTCGACGCTGTCGGGGAGTTTGTCGGTCGGGATGCTGTCGCTGCTCGCGGTGGTGCCGCTGACCTTGGGCTGCGCGGTGGCGGCATACAGGTTGGTGCCGGCGGCGGAAGCCTCGCGCGAGGCACGGGCGCGGGCGGTGGGGGAGGTGGTTTAGGAGGACTCCTGCCGGCGGTGCCGGAGTGGGCGCTGCCCACTCCGGTCGTCCGTTACGGCGCGGCTTAGGCGGCGCCGAAGACGCCGCAGGCGATGCGGCCGCCGCTGTTGCCGGCGGGGTCGGTCATCAGGTCGTCGGGGCCGGCGTGGATGACGATCGCGGCGCCGTCGGTGTCGAGCAGACCGGCCATCGTCGCGCCGGGCACCGTCACGCCGAGCGTGCCGCGGCCGTCGGTGCCGACGATCAGGTTGGGCAGATCGCCCTCGTGCGGACCCTGCGGGTTCATGCTGCCGTGCTTCATCGTCGTCGGGTTCCAATGGCCGCCGGCGGTGGTGAAGTCGGGCGCGTCGCAGCGGCCGGTGGTGTGGATGTGCGCGCCGTGCGTACCGGCGGGGAGGCCCTTGACGTCGACGGTGTAGCGGATGCCGCCGGCGACTTCGGTGGCGGTGGCGCGGCCGGCGTCGAGGCCGGTGGCGGTGCGCAGCGATGCGGTGGCGCGGGCACCGCCGGCGGTGGGGCTGCCGACTGCGACCTCCTCCTTCTGGGTGCAGGCGGCCAGCGCCAGCGAGGACAGGCCGGCGAGGATGAGGATAGCGCGCATCAAAGGTCTCCCGAGGTTTCCTTACGAACCCGGCATGACCTGCGGCGGTTCCGCGGGCGGCGCAAGGGGCCAGCGCATCACCGGCGCATAGCTGGCGCCCTCGCCGCCGAGATGGCTTTCGTAGAGGATCAGATGCGGCATGGTGAAGGCGGGGCTGGCGAGGCCGGCATGGACCGCGAGCCAGCCGTCGATCTCCGGTGCGGCACCGGCGCTGCGCGGCAGGCGGGCGAGCGTGACGTGCGGCCGATAGGCGCGTCGTTCGGGCGGCAGGCCGGCGCGGACGCAGGCCTGATCGACCTTGCGGGCGAGATGGTGGAGCGCGTCGCCCGGCGCGAGCCCGGCCCACAGGGTGTCGGTGCGGCCCTTGTGCGCGAAGCGGCCGACGCCGGCGATCCTGACCTGCGGCGCAGGGGCGTACAGGCCGGCGAGCGCGGCGGCGACATCCTCCGCCTGCGGCCGGTCGACGTCGCCGATGAAACGCAGGGTGCAGTGGAGTTGCGCATCGTCCTGCCAGCGGGCGTGCGGCACCCCGCCGGTCGCGGCGAGCAGCGATTCGCGGATCGCGGGGGGCGGACACAGGGCGACGAACAGGCGCATGGCGGGACCGGCGGCTCTTTGTAAAGTTCTGTTGCTTCGGAACCGAGGCTTAGCCGGTTTCGCTTGAAAAGGGACCGCGGCAGGCCGATATTTCGGTCATCCGACATCTGGTCGGTAAAGGAGTTTTGGATACCATGGCTAACTGGTCTGACCCCCGGCCGAGCGCCGCGCCGTTCGGGGCCTCGCGCACCGACGCAGCGCGCAGCGGTGCCTATGACGCGGGTCTGCGCTCGTACATGCTGTCGGTCTACAATTATATGGGATCGGGCGTGCTGCTGACGGGCATCGTCGCGCTGCTGTTCGCCTGGGGCGGGGCGTCGTCGCCGGCCGCACAGGTGTTCATGGGTGGCGGCATCCTGCGTTACGTGCTGATGTTCGCGCCGCTCGGCGTCGTCTTCGCGATGAGCTTCGGGCAGGGGCGCATGCAGACCTCGACGTTGCAGATGCTGTTCTGGGCGTTCGCGGTGCTGATGGGCCTGTCGCTGTCGACCATCTTCCTGGTCTATAGCGGTACGTCGATCGCGGGTGCGTTCTTCTCGACTGCGGCGGGCTTCGCCGGTCTCAGCCTCTACGGCTATACGACCAAGAAGGACCTGTCGGCGTTCGGCACCTTCCTGCTGATCGGCCTCGTCGGTCTGATCGTCGCGAGCCTGATCAACCTGTTCCTGCAGTCGAGCGTGATGGAGCTGGTCATCAGCATCCTCGGCGTGCTGCTGTTCGCGGGCCTCACCGCCTATGACACGCAGCGCACCAAGAGCCTGTACTTCCAGGTCGCAGGGTCGGACATGGTCGGCAAGGCCGTGATCATGTCGGCGCTGTCGCTGTACCTCGACTTCATCAACATGTTCCTGTTCGTGCTTCGCCTGTTCGGCGCACAGCGCAACTAAGACCGACGTTCGATCGTCATATCGGGAGCCCGGTGGCCGATGCCGCCGGGCTCTTTCGTTTGTCCCGAAGGAATGGCCGATGCGGATCTCGATCGAAGTCGACCTCGATTATGCCATCATGGGGCCGCCGACCGACGTCTTGCTGCAGATCGAGGCAGCGGCGATGGCCGACCAGCGTATCGTCTCGGAGGCGCTGACGGTGTGGAGCGACACGCCGGTGGTCGCGGTCCGTGGCGAGGAGGGCATCGGCCAACGCTGCTGGATCCGCGCCGAGAACTGGCTGAAGGCGGAATATCGCGCGGTCGTCGAGATCGACCGGCAGCCGGTCGATCTCGCGCGCCTGCCGGCGACGCCGGCGCGGGCGCTCGACGGGGCGCTGGTGCCGTACCTATTGCCGAGCCGCTATTGCCAGTCGGACCGGCTGGAGGGCTTCGTGCGGCGCGAGTTCGGCGGCATGGGCGGCGGCGCGCTGGCGGTGGCGCTCACGGACTGGGTGGCGGATGCGCTGGAGTATCGCGCCAATACCAGCAGCGGCGAGACGACGGCGATCGATACCTTCGCCAGCCGCTCGGGCGTGTGCCGCGATTACGCGCATCTGCTGGTCGCGCTGGCGCGGGCGGGGGAGATTCCGGCGCGCTGCGTCGCTGCCTATGCGCCGGGCGTCGATCCGCCCGATTTCCATGCGGTCGCCGAATTGTGGCTCGACGGCGCGTGGCGGATGATCGACGCGACGCGGATGGCGCCGGCCGAGACGATCGCGCGCGTCTGCGTCGGCCGCGATGCAACCGACATCGCCTTCATGACGGTGTTCGGCATCGCCCAGTTCGTCAACCAGCGGGTGCAGGTGACCGCGGGCTGATCGCCTGACCGGCAGGAACGGAAACGATCCGGCAATCGTTGCTCCTTGGTAAACTCAGGAGGGTGTCACATGACCGGAATCGACGAAAAGGCTCTTGACAGCCTGTCGGTCGCGCCGTCGGCCAGCAACCAGGAGCGCGACCCGCGCCAGGATGCCGGACAGGACAAGTCGATCAACAAGCGTCTCGAGAAGAACCCCGGCAGCGCGGATGCGCGGCTCGACGCCGGTCTGGACGAATCGATGGATGCGAGCGATCCGCCGTCGCTGACGCAGCCTGGTCACGATCACGATCCGGCGCCCTCGTCGGGCTATGACGAGGATGCGGAGCGCAACCGGCAGGGTTGAGGCTTCGCGCGGAATGGAGCGAACGGCGGTCCCGCGAGGGGCCGCCGTTTTGCTGTGTGGAGACTGGATGCGGGCGTTCCGGTTCCTAAAACGATCCGTCACCCCGGACTTGTTCCGGGGTCCACGGGGCCGCAGGCGCGCGGTCTCGCCTCAAGCCTTTCTCCTCGCCGCGGGGTGGACCCCGGAACGAGTCCGGGGTGACGGGGTGGGTTTGGCGGCGGACCGCCATAGCCGCCGCGAGCGCCTTTGCGACCAAATGCACTCCGCTCGTCGCAACGGATGTTGCGCTGCAACAGCTTTCGTGATGCTTTTGTTACGTCGGACGGTCCCGCGTTAAGGATGCTGTTAACCATCGTGGCGCAGGATCGGCCCGACTTCTCTGGCGGGGTGGGTGACGATCATGGGTGCCAAGAACAGACCGGCCGAAGGCGCGATGACGCTGGCGGAAATGAAGGAATTCGCGGGGTTTCCGAGTTCGACGCAGCGGTACATCCGGCGCAGCCTCGATATCGGGCTCGACCGCGACGATGCGATGACGCGCTGGTCGCGCGACATCGTCGAGGCGGCGAGCATCCGCGCGCAGGCGCGCCTGTATCGCGCGCTGCCCGAACTGCGCCAATTGGTGCCCGACGATGCCGATCTCGCCGCGGTCGAGCCGTTTCTGGCGCCGCTGGTGACATTGGTCGGGTTCGATCTGGGGCAGGGGCGGCTGACCAGCTTCTCGGCCTTCCGCTTCCTGTACGAGCGGCTGATCGGCGCGTCGGCGCGGCCATGGCTGCCGAGCGCATTCTGCGCGGCGGCGGCGCTGCCGCACCTGCACCCCGAGGTGCGGCGCAAATTGCTCCAGTCGATCAGCGAGGCGGCGGCCACCGCGTCGGGCTGGTCGAACCGGCAGCCGGTGTTCTTTCCGCACTGGGTGGAGAAGGTCGATACCGGGGCGGCCTTGCCGCACTGAGCGGGAGGCGCCGCATCATCGGCAGGCGCGCCACCCCGCGGCCCGGTCCGCCTGGTCGAGGTGGAGGTGATCGCGGTGGGCGGCGTTGTAATCGGGGGACAGCGTCGTCGCGAACAGCTGGCAGGCGCCGTCGCGGACCTCGTGCAGGAAGGCCGCCTTCGCGCCCTCGCCGCGCCAGTCGCCGACGACGGTGATGCGGCGGCCGTCGGCAAGGCGGAAGCCGGCGACGTCGACCGCGTCGGCGGTCGCGTGTTCGCTCCACGTGCCGGCATCGCGGCCGTAGATGCGGCGGCAGGAATAGCTGCCGAAATGGTCGATCGTCACGACGCGGCTACCGAAATGGCGTTGTGCGGCGGGCTGGACGACGTTCCATTCCCACGTGGCGAGCGCGGCGGCGACCGGACAGGCGACGCCGAGGCCGGCGGGGCTGAAGCCGATCGTCCGGGCGCCGCCTGTGGTCAGGCGGATGCCGTCGTCATACCCGCAATCCCCCGCGCCGCGCCGCGGCGGCAGCACGGTATAGCGGACGCCAGCGTGGTCGAGCAGCGCGCGGCATTGCGGAAAGTCGCGGGTGAGCGCGGTGAGCTTGCGGCCGGTGAACAATCCGGTCGGCGCGCCGAGGTCGAGCGGGGTCCACGGCATGTCCTGCGGCCGCCCGCGGGCGATCGCCCACAGCAGCAGCGCCGCCGCGCCGAGCGCGAGCAGCGCCGCGATCCAGCCGATTGCCCGACGCAAGGCACGCATCAGCCGCGCTGCGCCCGCGTCATCGCCTCGCCGGTGACGGGATAGCCGAGGTCGTCGGGGATGCAGAGGTGCGGCACGCCGTCGCGCGTCTCGACGAAGGGCGTGATGGTGCGGATCGGATAGGCGCGCGCCTGCGCGACCGCTGCGCCGTGATCGGCGAATAGCGCGAGCCGTTCGAGCGTGCGGCGCGTGGGGTAGATGATCGTCGCGCGGCCGGCATCCGCCTCGGCGAGCAAAGCGGCGGCGCCGGTCCAGACGAGGCGGACGTTCTCGGTCGCGTCGACGGTCGCCGCGGCGCCTTCCGGCGCGCGGGCGAGGAAGAAGAGCGTATCGAAAATCCGCGTCGTCCGATGATCGGGCAGCCAGCGCGCGAACGGCACCAGGGCGTCGAGGTCGAGCGTCAGCCCCGCGTCGGCGAGAATCGCGGCGAATGGCGCGCCGCCGTGCAGCCGCGCGCGGATCGCCGCCAGCGTCGCCGCCGGGGGAACGGGGTGGAGGCCGATGGCGAGGCCGGCTTCCTCGATCGTCTCGCGGATCGCGGCGATGCGCGCGGCGCCGTCGTCGCCCGCGCCGATCGTCGCGGCGAGCGCGTGGTCGCCGGGATCGATCTGGCCGCCGGGAAACACCATCGCACCGCCGGCGAAGACCATCGCCTTGGCCCGCTCGACCATCAGCAGGTCCGGCGGCGCATCGCGACGGTCACGGAAGACGACGAGCGTCGCGGCGGGGATCGGTGCACTGGCCATAGACCGGTGTAACGCGGCAGCGGGCCGTTGGTAGCGCCGGCACTGTCGGGGATCGGTGGAGGGATAGCGGGGTGGTGGTGGAGCTGAGGGGAATCGAACCCCTGACCTCTGCAGTGCGATTGCAGCGCTCTCCCATCTGAGCTACAGCCCCGCACCCCGGCTCGGGCGAGCCCGAGAGCGACGCCATTAGCCGCCCCTTGCGGGCGATGCAACAGGCCCGATCGACCCATCCGAAAATTCCCATGCGACGGACCGATGGCTGCGTGCGACGCAAAATCGTTGCCCTGCCGTAACTTCAGGAACGAAGGCGGGACCTGATCTTTATCTGGATCAGGAGCACGGTCGCGCAGCAACGACGCGACCGGCACCCGCAGGAGCTATCCTACAAGGAGACGATCATGGTCTACGAACGCAATCCCCGCAGCAACGCACCGGGTGACACGTACGGGCGCGACGACGGTCAGGGCTACGGCCGCGACTATGGCTCGGGCCGGGACTATAGCTATTCGAGCGCACGCGAATATCAGGCGGCCGGCCGGCTCGATGGCGACCGCCAGGGCTATGGCGCGCGCGACTATGGCAACCAGCGCTACGATCGCTACGACCAGAGCCGCGGACGCGACGATTACGGCGCGACGCGCGGCGGCTATGATCGTTACGCCAACGACGGGCGCGACAGCCACGGCCGGTACGATCAGGACCGGCAGTCCGACTATCGCTATGGCGAGCGCAGCCGCTACGGCGCCGACGCCGGCCGCGATCGTGGCGAACGCGAATATCACGGCAGCTACGGGTCGGGCGGTCACCGGTTCGAGGATTTCGGCCCGTCTCGTCATGCCGACGACGACGATTATCGCAATCGCGCCCGCGGCGGCCGGGATCAGGGTCAGGGCCGGCAGGGCTATGGGCGTCAGCCGCAAGGCTATGACTATGAGGATCGCGGCTTCTTCGCACGCGCCGGCGACGAGGTGCGCTCGTGGTTCGGCGACGAGGAAGCGGAGCGCCGTCGCGACTTCGATTCGCGGCTCGACGAGCGCGCCTATAACGATCGCGACAACGACTATCACAGCTGGCGTCGCGGCCAGATCCAGTCGCTCGATCGCGACTATGACGAATATCGTCGCGAGCATCGCTCGAAGTTCGAGAATGAGTTCAGCTCGTGGCGCACCAACCGCCAGTCGCAGCGCGACCTGCTCAACAAGGTCGAGGAGCATGCGGACGTCGTCGGCTCGGATGGAGAGCATGTCGGCACCGTCGACAAGGTACGCGGTGACCGCATCCTGCTGACCAAGAACGACGCCGACGCCGGCGGTCGCCATCACTCGATCCCGTCGAGCTGGCTGCAGTCGGTCGACGGCAAGGTGACGCTGAGCAAGACTGCGGCGGACGCCAAGAAGGCGTGGCGCGACGAGGAGCGCAACCAGGCGCTGTTCGGCGACGATGACGACGGGGCGCGCCGCGAACCCTATGCGACGGGTCGTTCGGCCGCGACGCAGACGCAGGCGGACGGCACGCGTTCGACCTCGTCGGCGAGTGCCAGCAGCAGCGGTACGACCGGCACCGACGGCGACAAGACGCTGAACCGGAGCTTCTCGGGCACCTATTGAGCCCGATCGAAGACCCACGCGAAGGCCCGGGCTTGTCCCGGGCCTTTTGCGTTGCGATCTGCAACGGATCGGCCCAGACTGGTCGGCCGGATTTTGAGGAGAATGAAACGATGGCACGAGCGTGGAGCCTGACGTCGCGGCCGCAGGGCCTGCCGACCAGCGACAATTTCGCGCTGATCGATCTCGATCGCCGCGACCTCGGCGAGGGCGAGGTGCGGATCGCCAATAGCTGGCTGTCAGTCGATCCGTATATGCGCGGGCGGATGAACGACGTGAAGAGCTACACGCCGCCGTTCGAGATCGGCAAGCCGATGGACGGCGGCGCGATCGGCACGGTGGTCGAGAGCCGCTCGGACCGGTTCAAGGAAGGCGACACCGTCCAGCATTTCGCCGGCTGGCGCGACGAGGCGGTGCTCCCCGCCGACCAGGTCCAGCCCCTGCCCGAACTCGACGTCGATCCGCAGGCCTATCTTGGCCAGCTCGGCATGCCGGGGATGACCGCCTATTTCGGCTTGCTCGAGGTCGCCGGCGCCAAGGAGGGCGATACGGTGTTCGTCTCCGCCGCGGCGGGTGCGGTCGGATCGACCGTGGTGCAGATCGCCAAGGCCAAGGGGCTGCGGGTGATCGGCTCGGCGGGTGGTGCGGAGAAATGCGCCTGGGTGGAGTCGCTCGGCGCCGATGCGGTGATCGATTACAAGAGCGGTACGCCGGTGGTGAAGGCGCTCGGCGAGGTCGCGCGGAACGGGATCGACGTCTATTTCGACAATGTCGGTGGCGAGCATCTCGATGCGGCGCTGGCGCATGCCAATTTGCACGCACGGTTCGCGGTGTGCGGGATGATCGACGTCTACAACAGCAGCAAGCCGACCGAATTGCGCTACCTCGCGCGGCTGATCGGCAATCGTATCCGCATCCAGGGGTTCATCGTCAGCGACTTCAAGGATCGCTCCGCCGACTTCTATCGCGACATGGGCGGTTGGCTGAAGGACGGCAAGCTCAAGCGCAACGAGACGGTGTTCGAGGGGCTGGAGACGATGCCCGAGGCGTTCCTCGGCCTGTTCTCGGGCGGGAACATGGGGAAGATGCTGGTGCGTCTCTAATCCATGGCGCGGGCGTAGAGGCGGTCGATGCGCTCGCTCAGCACCGAGCGGTCGACCAGCCGATAGTGCCGATCGAGTTCGCGCTCCATGAATTCATAGGCGGCGCGATCGGTGACGGCGGGATCGACGCTGCTGATCACGACATAGCCCGGGCGTCGCGCCATCACCCGCCGCAGCTCGGCGTGCGGGTCGATGCCGGTCGTCCGGTTGTCGCCCCGCTCGCTGAGGAAGGTCGGGAAGGCATAAGCGGTCGGGACGCAGGAGCGGGTGAGCTGGTAGAGGATCGGATCGCCCTGGAAGACGAACAGGCACCCCGCGGGTGACTGGCCGATCCGCGCCGCGAGGCGGCGGACGCCTGCGCCATCGCCGCGGGTGGTGCGCAGGATCGCGGTGTTGATCGCGACATAGGCGAGACCGATCAGCAGCACGGGAACGACGACCGGCACCCTGCTGATCCGATGCGCGAGCAGCGGCGCGGCGAGGATCGACAGCGGCAGGACGAGCGGGAGCGCGTAATGATCGAAATAGGTCCCGAACACGAGCAGACCGACGATCGCCGCGGCGGCCCAGCCGGCGAGCAGCGGACCGATCGGCCGTATCCTGCGGAGCCGTGGAACCGCGAGCGCCGCGACGATCGCGATCGGCAGGAGATGCGCGCCGATCAGCGCGAGCCGCGCGATCATCAGCGCGGCGTCGGGGGGCTGGCGGAGGAACACCGATTGGAAATTGGCGAACACCAGCGTGTCGAGCGCGCCGATATGCCAGTAGAAGGCGACGACGGCGGCGGTCGGCAGCAAGGCGATCAGGCACCATGACAGCGCCGCGATTGCCGTGGCCGGCAGGCTTGCGCCGGTACGCAGCGCGCGGACGACGAGCGCGAGGCCGAAGAACGTGCCTTCGAACAGCACCGAATATTTGATCTGCAAGGCGAGGCCGAACAGGGCCATGACGAGGCACGACCGGGCGTAGGCGCTGCGGTCGAAGCGGCGGCGGCGATAGGCGCCGACGACGCACCACGCCGCGAGCGCGACGGGCAGGTTGTAGAAGACCGGGCTCTGGCCGCCGTCGCCGGCGTTGACCGAGAGGTAGACGATATAGACGAGGCCGGCGAGCATCGCCGCGCCGGGCGGCGCGACGTGGCGCGCGATACGTGCGACGCACCATGCGGTCAGTGCGGCGAAGATTGTGGCGACGATCTGATAGGCGAGGATGCCGTCACCGCCGAAGGCGCGGATCGCGGCATAGATCAGGAACAGGCCGAACGGCTTGCGATCCCAGAAGTCGATGAAGGGCAGGCCGAGGCCGTGCCAGAGCCGATCGCCGACCAGCAGATAGAATTGCTCGTCGATCTGGATGACCGGATTGCCGAACTGCCATCCCCGGATGGCGAAGGCGGCGAGGGTAAGGAGGAGCAGGCTCGGCCAGCGAGACGCCGACGGTTCTGGAGCGACGGCGGAAATGGCACGGACCTCAGCGGAGTGGAAGGGTCGCTATCGGGGGACGGACGGTGTTCGTCAAACGTCCAATTTGGTCCGGTACGGGTGCGGTGTGGTTTGGAGGCTCTGGCAGGCCGTTTAGCGGTCGTCACGGGGCCTTGGTGCGGGGTCCCGTTCCTTTCGTGGTGGCGGGAAGAAGCGGGACCCCGGCGCAAGGCCGGGGTGACGGGAGGGTTGGAGGTTACCCCGAACGGGTTCTTCCCTCCATGGCGGGCGGGGCTATCGCCTATGGCTATGGTGATGAGGCTCGATCGATTTCCTCACTAGGTTCGTCACCCCGGACTCGTTCCGGGGTCCACCGGGCCGCGAGGGAATGGTCAAATCGAGCCTTTCTCCTCGCCGCCGAGTGGACCCCGGAACAAGTCCGGGGTGACGGGGCGGTTTGGAACGTGAGGGACTTACACTTACGTCCCTATCTGATCCCTCCTGGGGTAGGCCTATCGCCTATGGCCGTCTGCATGCTTCGGACGGTTTTCCAAAACCACCCCGTCACCCCGGCCTTGCGCCGGGGTCCCGCTTCTTCCGACGGTGCGGAGAAGCGGGATGCCGGATCAAGTTCGGCATGACGGAGATATAAATGCCGTCGCGCAACTTCAAATGGTCATCTGCGCTCCCCCTCCCATGGAGGGAGGGGGAGTGGGGATCAGGCGCCGAAGGTGCGCTGCCACCAGCCGCGGCGCGGCGTGTCGCCGGCCTCGTCGGCAGCAGCGTCGGTGTCGACCTCGGCTGCCGGGGTGGCTTCCTCCTGCGTCGGGGCGGGCGTCGGCTCGACCGGGGCGGGGGCCTCGATCGTGTCCGCCGGCGCCGCCTCGGTCGTCGCGGCCTTGCGGGTGCGGCGACGCTTCGGCTTGTCCTCGGCGACGGGGGCCTCCGCCGGTGCTTCCGGGGCGGGCGCCTCGGTCACCGCCTCGACGTCCGCCTTCTTCTTGCGGGTGCGCTTCGGCTTGGCGGCCGGTTCCTCGGCGACCGGTTCGGCGACCGTCGCGGGTGCGGCTTCCTCGGCCACCGTCTCGACGGCGGCTTCGGTCGCCGGGGCGGCGGCGCTGCGGGCGCGGGGACGGCGGCGCGTCTTGGGCGCCTCGACCGGGGTCGCGTCCTCGACCGTCGCCGGTTCGGGGGCGTTGAGGCCGGTGATCACCGGACCGGCATCGCCGGCTTCGACGATCGGCTCGAGATCGGCGGGCGGCAGATCGTCCTCGGCGGTGTCGCCACCGGCCTCGACGGTCTGCGCGGCGTCGGCGCCGCCCTCCTGACGACGGCCACCGCGGCGACCGCGACGGCCACGGCGACGACGGCCTTCGCCCTCGGGACGCTCGCCGGTCTCGGCATGCGTCGTCTCGGCGTCGCCGGCAATCGCCTCGGCCTCCACGCCGTCCTCAGCCTCGCCTTCGGTCTCGCCGCCGGTCTCGTCCTGCGACGCCTCGCCATTCTCGTCCTTGCGGCCGCGACGACCGCGGCGGCGACGACGGCGGCCACGACCGCGGCCCTCGCCCTCGTCCTCGCCGCGCTCCTCGCGCTCGGGACGACGGCCGCCTTCGCGACGCGGCTCTTCCTCCGCCTCGACGATCTCCTCGTCTTCCTCTTCCTCCTCGATCTCCTCGGGGACGTCGTCATATTCCTCTTCGACGAGCGCCTCGATCTTGGGGGCGTAAGCGGGCGGCGGGCCGGAGGCCTCGACCGACATGCGCGCGCCCTCTTCCTCGCGATCGGGGATGATCTCGACCTGGACGCCGTAGCGATCCTCGATTTCGGCGATATCGGCGCGCTTGCGGTTGAGGACGTAGATCGTCGCTTCCTGGCTGGCGCGCAGCGTCAGCAGCGAGCCGCGGCCGCGCGCGGCCTCTTCCTCGATCAGGCGCAGCGCCGACAGGCCCGCCGACGAGGCGGTGCGGACGAGGCCGGTGCCTTCGCAATGCGGGCAGGCGCGGGTCGAGGCTTCGAGCACGCCGGTGCGCAGCCGCTGACGGCTCATCTCCATCAGGCCGAAGGACGAGATGCGGCCGACCTGGATGCGGGCGCGATCGTCCTTGAGCGCGTCCTTCATCGCCTTCTCGACCTTCCGGACATTGGAATTGTTGTCCATGTCGATGAAGTCGATGACGACGAGCCCGGCCATGTCGCGCAGGCGGAGCTGGCGCGCGATCTCCTGCGCGGCTTCCAGATTGGTCGCGGTCGCGGTCTGCTCGATATTGTGCTCGCGCGTCGAGCGGCCCGAGTTGATGTCGATCGACACCAGCGCCTCGGTCGGATTGATGACGAGATAGCCGCCCGACTTCAGCTGCACGACCGGATGATACATCGCGGCGAGCTGGTCCTCGACATGCGCGCGCTGGAACAGCGGCACGGCGTCGGCATATTGCCGCACGCGGCGTGCGTGGCTGGGCATCAGCAGCTTCATGAAGTCCTTCGCCTGGCGGAAGCCTTCCTCGCCCTCGACGATGACCTCGTCGATATCCTTGTTGTAGATGTCGCGGATCGCGCGCTTGATGAGGTCGCTGTCGCCATAGACGAGCGCCGGCGCCGCCGAACTCAGCGTCGCCTCGCGGATACCGTCCCACAGCCGCGCGAGATAGTCGAAGTCGCGCTTGATCTCGACCTTGGTGCGCTGGAGGCCGGCGGTGCGGACGATGCAGCCCATCGACGGCGGCAACTGCATGTCGGCCATGATCGACTTCAGGCGCTTGCGATCCGACGCGTTGCTGATCTTGCGGCTGATGCCGCCGCCATGCGACGTATTGGGCATCAGCACGCAATAGCGGCCGGCGAGCGACAGATAGGTGGTCAGCGCCGCACCCTTGTTGCCGCGCTCTTCCTTGACGACCTGGACCAGCAGCACCTGACGGCGGCGGATGACGTCCTGGATCTTGTAGCGGCGGCGCAGGTTCATGCGACGCTGGCGCAGCGCCTCGACCTCCTCGTCATTGGCGCTGCGCGGCTTCTTCGACGTGCCCTCGGCGGCGCCTTCGCCCTCGTCGTGCTCGCCGTCGTCGTGATGGTCGGCGTCGTCGAAATCGTCGTGGTCGTCGTCGCCGTGCTCGTCGCCGTCGTGATCGTCGTCGTCGCCGTCATGTTCGGCGCGCAGCGCGGCTTCCTCGGCGGCATGCTCCGCCTCCTCGCGCAGCAGCGCGTCGCGATCCTCCTTGGGGATCTGATAGTAATCGGGGTGGATTTCGCTGAACGCGAGGAAGCCGTGGCGATTGCCGCCGTAATCGACGAACGCCGCCTGCAGCGACGGTTCGACGCGGGTCACCTTGGCGAGATAGATATTGCCCTTGAGCTGCTTGCGCTCGGCGCTTTCGAAATCGAATTCCTCGATCCGGTTATTCTTGACGACGGCGACCCGGGTCTCTTCCCGGTGGCGTGCGTCGATCAGCATACGCGTGGTCATTGAACGGTCTCCGCGCGCGTGGCGCTCCTGCAACCGGGTCGCAGGGCGCGCATGCGCGTTGATAGATGGCGCCGGGCGGACCGGCGCGGGATGGTGAGAATGCGTCTGCTCGCCGCGCACGTCGGGGGGCACGGCCCTCCCACACGCTCGCCACGCCGCCGGCCGAGGCCGGGCGGTGTCGAGCGTTGGATAAGTGCGTCATGCGAGCGTCAACCTGGTTAGAACCGCGCCAGGACGGCGCGGGGACCGATGCGTCGCTTGCACGAATGAAGCGCGACGCACGGGTGCAGTCCGTTGGTAGCATTGCGCTTCTCGTATCGCAACTGGCACGAATCTGCCGGAGCGGCGGCAAATTCATGCCGAATCGTGCATTAACCGCGCCGCGCAACCGGGCGTTGGCGCCTGCCGGTCATGATGCTCGTTCAGGCACCGGCCAGACGCCGGCGCCCAAGGAACGTGCCATGGCTTTTCGCTGGACCGGCGCCCCCGCGGCGCGGCAAGGTCGCCCGATGATCGCGATCGTTGCCCTGATCCTCGGCTGGTGCGCGAGCGTGCCGGCGCATGCCGCGACGGCGATCCGCAGCGTCGTGGTCGACGGCGGCCGCATCGTCGTGCGGTTCGACGGGCCGGTGATCGACGCGACGGGCGTGGTGCTGCGCGGCAGCCGCCAGATCGCGGTCGACGTCGCGCAGGCGATCCCCGGTGCGGAGGTGGTCACCGGCGGGCTGGTGCGGAGCATCAGGCAGATGCGGCAGGGCGACGGCACGCGGTTGCTGCTCGATCTCGCGCGACCGGCGGTGATCGCCGACGGCGGCTTCGATGCCGACGGCAATCTGGCGCTGTCGATCGCACCGGCGACCGCGGCGCGGGTCGCCGCGGCGGCTGCGGCGGGGCCGGTGCGCTTCTTCGCGGTCGATCTGGGCGAATGGGGGGCGCGGCCCAAGTACAAGCTGTCGATTCCCGTGCCGCCGCCGGCGCGTGCCGCGGCGCTGCCACGCGTGCGTGGCGACGACAGCCGGCCGCTGGTGGTGATCGACGCCGGTCATGGCGGGGTCGATCCGGGCGCGATCAACGCGGTCACCGGGCTGCGCGAGAAGGACGTGACGTTGCGCATCGCGCGCTCGATCCGCGATGCGTTGCTGGCGAGCGGGCGGGTGCGGGTGGCGCTGACCCGCGACGACGACCGCTATCTGGTGCTGCGCGAACGCTATGGCATCGCGCGGCGGCTGAAGGCGAGCCTGTTCATCTCGGTCCATTGCGACAGCGTCGGCAGCGGCGATGCGAGCGGCGCGTCGGTCTATACCCTGTCCGAAGTGGCGTCGGACAAGGAGGCGGCGCGGCTGGCGCTGCGCGAGAACAAGGCGGACGTGATCGCCGGGGTCAATCTGGGCGATGCCGGGGCGGACGTCTCGTCGATCCTGATCGATCTCGCGCAGCGCGAGACGATGAACAGTTCGGCGAGCTTCGCCCGGCTGCTCGGCCGCGAGGCCAAGCCGCGCATTCCGACCAAGCCGGTGTTCCACCGCATGGCGTCGCTGATGGTGCTCAAGGCGCCGGACATGCCGTCGATCCTGTTCGAGACGGGCTATATCTCCAACCCGGTCGATGCGGCGTTCCTCGACAGCCCGGCGGGCCGCGAACGGATCGCCGACAGCGTGACCAAGGCGGTCGAGGTGCATTTCGCCCGGCAACTGGCGGGGCGTTAAAGCGGATTGCCATTCACCCAAATTCCTCCCCCGCAAGGGGGAGGTGGCAGGCCGGAGGCCTGACGGAGGGGGAGGGCACGAAACAGACGTGGTCGCTTACCTCCCCCTCCGTCACGGCTTCGCCGCGCCACCTCCCCCTGGCGGGGGAGGAATTTTGCGTCGACGACCTCGAATGTCGATCCGGTCTAGTTCGCCTTCATTCGGGGGAGGGGGATCGGATATGCTCGTCCGAGTGATTCGGACGACTTTATAAAGCTACTCCGTCACCCCGGCCTTGCGCCGGGGTCCCGCTCCTCCAGACGGGGCGAAGAAGCGGGATGCCGGATCAAGTCCGGCATGACGGGGGCTGTAAATGCTGTCCCAGCTTCCAGTCGGTCCTATGCGATAGCGGGGTCGAGGGCGGGGCGGCCGTCAGATCGCGCCGCTGAACGTGTCGCACTGGGCGGGGTCGCCGGTCTGGATGCCGCGTTGCAGCCAGTGCATGCGCTGCGCCGAGGTGCCGTGCGTGAAGCTGTCGGGGACGACGCGGCCGGTCGATTCCTTCTGAAGCGTGTCGTCGCCGATCGCCTGCGCGGCGGTCAGGCCCTCTTTGAGATCGCCCGGCTCCATGCGGCTGCGGTTCTGCGCGGCCCAGACGCCGGCATAGCAATCCGCCTGCAGTTCGAGGCGGACCGAGGCGGCATTGCCTTCGGTTTCGCTGCCGCTGCGCTGGACGTTCTGCACCTTGTCCGACGTGCCGAGGAGATTCTGGATGTGATGGCCGAATTCGTGCGCGATCACGTAATCCTGCGCGAAATCGCCCTTGGCGCCGAAACGGTTGGCGAGTTCGTCGAAGAAGCTGGTGTCGAGATAGATGCGCTGGTCGGTCGGGCAATAGAACGGCCCCATCGCCGATTGCGCGGCGCCGCAGCCCGACTGGCCGTTCTGCGAGAAGAAGCGCAGGCCGGGCGCGGCGAAACGCTGGCCGCTCTGCGCGAACAGCGCGGTCCAGGTCTTCTGCGCCGAGCTGAACGCGTCGCAGGCCGCTTTCTTGGCGGGATCTGAGGTGCAGACCGCGGTGGCCGAGCCGCCTTCGGACGGCGCGCTCCGCGTCACCTGCGTGCCGCTGCCGCCACCGCCGCCGACGAGGCTGCCGAGATTGCCGAGCCCGCCGAACACCGCCATCAGCAGCAGCACGACGACGATGCCGCCGCAGCCGAAGCGGCTGCCGATCAGCGGCAGCAGGCCGAACAAAAGGCCGCCGCCGCCACCGCCGCCACCGAAACCGCCGCCGCGGTTCCCCTGATCGCCGACGTCAATATTGGGATCGAAATCGTCGAGGCGCATGCAAGGCTCCGTTTAGCTTGCGTTACGAATGCCCAACCCCGCCCCCGGTTGCAACAGCGCGCGCATCGACGCAGACGGGAGGCATAGCAGGAGAGCACGTCTATGGTCCTCAAGGGCAAGACCGCGATTGTCACCGGGTCCACGTCGGGTATCGGCCTCGCCTATGCGCGGGCGTTCGCCGCGGAAGGCGCGGCATTGGTCATCAACGGCTTCGGCGAGGCGGAGGCGATCGAGACGATCCGCGCCGGGCTCGCCGCGACGAGTGGCGCGGCGGCGCTGTACGATGCCGCCGACATGACCAAGCCCGACGAGATCGCCGCGCTGGTCGAGCGCGCGGTGCGCGAGACCGGCCGCGTCGACATCCTCGTCAACAATGCCGGCGTCCAGCATGTCGCGCCGATCGAATCGTTTCCGCCCGAGCGGATGGAGGCGATCCTGGCGATCAACCTGACCAGCGCCTGGTATGCGATGCGCGCCGCCGTTCCGCACATGAAGGCGCAGCGCTGGGGGCGGATCATCTCGACCGCTTCGGCGCACAGCCTCGTCGCGAGCCCCAACAAATCGGCCTATGTGATGGCCAAGCACGGGCTGGTCGGGCTGACGAAGACGGTCGCGCTGGAGACGGCGCAGCATGGCGTGACGGTCAATTGCATCTCGCCGGGCTATGTCTGGACGCCGCTGGTCGAGGCGCAGATCCCAGATACGATGACCGCACGCGGGCTGACCCGCGAGCAGGTGATGAACGACGTGCTGCTCGCCGCGCAGCCGACCAAGGAGTTCGTGACGCCCGAGCAGGTGGCGGCGCTTGCGCTGTTCCTGTGCCGCGACGAGGCGAAGGCGATCACCGGCGCCAATCTGTCGGTCGACGGCGGCTGGACCGCGGCATGAGGGTGGGGCGTTTTCTGGCGGTGACGCTCGCCGGCGCGATGCTCGCCACCGCCGCGGTGCGCGCGCAGGACACGGGCGACAGCGACTGGCGCAAGGTCGCGACGCGGCAGGACCGCGAACGCCTGCGCGGCTGGCGCGACGCCTGGATACAGGCGCTGACCAAGGTGCGTGCGACGCCCGAGGGACGCGAGCGGCTCGCCGCCGACGCGGACCTGTTCGACCCCGACCGGGTGATCGAGGGCGCGGCGCTGCTGCCCGGCGTCTATCGCTGCCGGGTGCACCGGCTCGGCGGGATCGGACCGGGGGCGCGACCGCTGCTGAGCGGCGGCTGGACGAGCTGCCGGGTGAGCGAGACGGGGATCGTCCGCCAGTTCGTCACCGACGGCGACCAGAGGGCGAGCGGCAATCTGTTCGACAGCACCGATTCACGGACGATCTTCCTCGGGACGCTGGCGCTCGGCGACGAGGACCGGCCGATGCGCTACGGCCGCGACCGGCAGCGCGACATGGCGGGGCTGGTCGAGCGGATCGGCACCGCGCGCTGGCGGCTGGTGCTGCCGTTCCCGGGCTTCCATTCGACGCTCGACGTGATGGAGATCGTGCGGGGCTAGGCGGGGGATCTAGGCGGGATCGACCTTCTTCGTCTTAGCATAGTTCCTCCCCCGCCAGGGGGAGGTGGCATGCCGCAGGCATGACGGAGGGGGAGGTAAGCCACACGTCCGTTCCGTGTCCTCCCCCTCCGTCACGGCTTCGCCGCGCCACCTCCCCCTGGCGGGGGAGGATTTGTCACCTTCCACGAGTTGAATGTCGATCGATCCTAGCCTCTACCAACGCGGTAGCCTCACCGTGCTTCGACAGGCTCAGCACGAACGGGGAGGGGGTGCGGTCAGTGTGCCGGTAGCGGCTGGACCATCGCTACCGGCGCCGCAACCGGTGGCACCGGGCCGGTCGCCGCCGCGCTCACCGGCACCGCCGTCAACGGCGGCAGCGAGGCGAGATAGGCCTTGCCGTGCATGTGGATCACCGCGACGCGGTCTGGGTTGGCCGCCGCGACCGCCTGCAGATAGGATCGCGGCTTCTTCATCAATTTGGGATGATCGAGGCCGGTCAGGCCGGCGATGCGGGCGGCTTCCTTGACGAAGTGGATGCAGTTGCGATCGTTGAGATTGTAGCGTCCGTCGCCGGTCTTCTCGTCCCAGGCGGCGATCAGCGTCAGCATCTGCGCATATTGTGCGTCGCTCAGCACCACCGAGAATTGGGCGTCGCTGGTGCCGATGTAGAAGGGGCGCGAGATGTCGAGCCGACCGGCGACGCTGCCCATCAGCAGCGCGGGCGAAACCGACTTGGCGGTGAAGCCGTAATTGACGTCGACCGGCGGCCCGCCGGCATCCTGCACGCCGCGCAGCGTGAAGAAGGCGTGCGGGAAGCTGTTGCCCAGTTCGTGGCTCCAGAAGGTGATCGTCACCGCCGCCCACGCCGGAGCCGACCCGAACAGCGTGCCGAGCAGCAGCAGCGTAGCGAGGAGCGGGCGGAGCAGGGACCGGTGCATGGTGTTCATACTAGACGGAATATTAGCCCGCGGACATTACGATTATCCTACCTGATCCAGGTCGATGACAGGGGCTGCGGCCTCGCCTAAGACGCAGCCGTGACGTCGCTCCGCCGCCTGTTGCTGGATCATCGCACGCTCGCTTTGTGGCTGGCGGCGCTGGCGCTTGCGGTGCGGCTGCTGGTGCCGGCAGGGTTCATGGTCGGCAGCGTCGACGGGCGGCCGGTGCTGCAAATGTGCAGCGGCTACGGTCCGGTCGCGCCGATGGCGATGGCGCATGGCGGCCATCACGGTTCGGGCGGCCATCGCGAGGCCGATCATCCCGCCACCGACATGCCCTGTCCCTATGGCGCGCTGGCGCAGGCGGCGACGACGCCGGTCGATCCGGTGTTGCTGGTGCTCGCGATCGCCTTCGTCATGGCGCTCGGCGTGCGCGCGATGCGCTGGCCGGCGTTGCGCGACCGCGCGCATGTGCGGCCGCCGATGCGCGGACCGCCGCAGCTTTCCTGATCCATCCACAACGACACTGACGGTGCGGCCCGGGAGAGGGCACGCGCCAGGATCGGGAATTGCCTGCAATGATCTTCCTACGAACCGCCACGGCGGCGGCGGGCGTCGCGCTCGCCCTCGCCCCCGTCCTCGCGACTCCGGCATGGGCGCAGCGCCACGACCATGATGCTGATACCAACGACACCAGTTTCTCGGTCGGCGACATCGTCGTCACCGCGCGCGACATGGCGCGCTCGACCAGCAATATCGTCACCTCGATCGACCGGCTCGGCGGCGACGTCGCGCAGCGGCAGAGCGTCGACAACACATGGGAGCTGTTCGCGCGGTTGCCCGGCGTCTCGCTGACCGACTTCAACCAGGGGACGACCTCGGGCCGCTTCTCGATCCGCGGCTTCAACGGCGAAGGCGAGATCAATGCGGTCAAATTGCTGATCGACGGCGTGCCGAGCAACGCCAACGACGGCGGCATGCCGTTCATCGACGCGGTGATGCCGCTCGACATCGCGCAGGTCGAGCTGGTGCGCGGCACCGCCGATCCGCGCTACGGCCTGCATGCGATCGCCGGCAGCGCCGATATCGCGACGCGGATCGGCGGCACTTATCTCGACGCACGGGGTCTCGGCGGGGCGTTCGGCACTGCTGAGGGACAGCTTTCGGCGGGTGTCGAGACGGGCAGGCTCAGCCAGAATTACTTCGTCGGCTATCGCCACAGCGATGGTTTCCGCGATCACGCCGGGCTCGACCGGGTGAGCCTCGCGGGCAAATGGTTCTACGACTGGGGCGCGGTGCGGCTCGGCGGGATCGCGCGCTACGCGCAGGTCGAGGCGCAGGAGCCCGGCTATCTCACCGACGCCGACGCTTATGCCGACCGGCGGCGCTCCTATCCGGTCTCGGCGACCGACGGCGGGCGGCGGCAGATGAGCCAGTACAGCCTGCACCTCGATGCCGATCTCACCGATACGCTGGCGCTGAGCGCCAAGGGCTATGCCAACGGGCTGCACGACGACCGCTTCGTGCGCTTCTCGGCGACGGTGGCGCAGCAGCGGCGGCTGGCGCGCGAGGACCAATATGGCGGACTGGCAACGCTCCATTATCACCCGAGGGTCGCCTTCCTGCACCGGCTGATGCTGGAGATCGGCGGCGACGTGCAGGTGCAGGATAACGAAAGCCTGCGCTGGCTGACCGCCAGCCGCATCATCACCAGCCAGACGCGCGACCAGGCGTTCGGCCTGACCGTCGCGGGCGGCTATGCGCAGGCGGTGATCGAGCCCACCGCCTGGCTGAGCATCACGCCGGGCTGGCGGTTCGACACCGTCTCCGGATCCCTGCGCAACCGGCTGAACGGGCAGCGCTATCCGATCAACGACTATGGCACGATCAGCCAGCCCAAATTGAGCGTCGCGATCACCCCGCTGGCGGGCGTCACCGCTTACGGCAATTACGGCCGGACGTTCCAGATCGGCGTCGGCGCGGGAGCCTATAAGGTGCCGCCGCGCACCACCGACCTCGCGCCGTCGATCAACGAGGGCTGGGAGGCGGGGGTAAAGCTTGCGCGCGGCCGCTGGCTGGAGGCGCGCGTCGCGCTGTGGGAGCAGACCGCGAGCGGCGAGATCAAGCGGCGGCTCAACGATCCTTCCGGCGACAGCGACAATCTCGGCGCGACGCGGCGGCGCGGGCTCGACGTGCAGGTCAGCGTGACGCCCGTGAAGGGGGCCAATCTGTGGGGCGCCTATTCGTACCAGCGGGCGCGGATCGTCACCCCCGATCCGGCGACGCCGTCGCAGGCGGGCAATTGGATCGACCATGTGCCGCAGAATTTGTTCTCCGGCGGGGTCGATGTCGTTCCCGTCGAGCGGTGGCGCGTATCGCTGTGGGGCAATGGCCAGTCGAGCTACGAGTTGACGCCCGCCAATACCTTGCCGCGCTACGGCGCCTATCTGGTGGTGACCGGCGAGGTGGCGTGGCGGGTGCTGCCGCAGCTCGAGGTGGCGGCGCAGCTGAAGAACATCGGCAACCGTCGTTACGAATATGTCTGGTATGACGGGACGCAGCTGCTGCACTCCCCGGCCGACAGCCGCGCGCTTTATGGCAGCGTGCGGCTGACGCTGTGAGGGCGCGGGTCGTCGTCCGGCGCATCCATCTGTGGCTGGGGCTGAGCGTGGGCGCGTTGTTCGCGCTTACCGGGCTGACCGGGAGCGTGCTGGTCTTCTACACCGCGATCGACGGCGCGCTGCATCCGGGCCTCGCGCAGGTGGCGGCGGGGGCGCGGCCCACGTCGTGGCAGGCGGTCTATGGCGCCCTGCACCGTGCCGAGCCGGGGCGGACGGGCGCGTGGCGGATCGAGGTGACGCCCGACGGCGGGCCGATCCCATTGCGCTATTACCAGCCCGTCGAGACGCGGGGGCGGGCGTTCGCGCCGCTGATGCTGTGGCTCGACCCGGTCAGCCTGCGGGTGGTGCGGCGCAGCCATTGGGGCGATTACTGGACGACGTGGATCTACGATCTCCATTACCGGCTGCTGCTCGAGGCGCCGGGGGCGATCGTGATGGGGATCGCCGGGATCGTCATGCTCGCGATGCTGGTCAGCGGCTTGTGGGCGTGGTGGCCGCGACCCGGCGGATGGCGCCGTTCGCTGGCGTGGAAGCGCGGTGCGGTGCGGTCGCGGCGCCTGTACGACTGGCACAAATGGACGGGGATCGGCGGGGCCTTGGTGCTGATCGTCGTGACGGTGACGGGGGCGATGCTCGACCTGCCCGATCAGGTGCGTCCCGTGGTGGCGCGAACCTCGCCGTTGTTCGCGCCGCCGCGATTGTCGAGCGTGCCGCGGGCGGTCGGGGCCTTGCCGCTCGACGATCTGGTGCGGCGGGCGGAGCGGGCGCTGCCGGGCGGCGCGCTGGCGTGGATCGAGACGCCGACGGATGCGCGCGGCGTGGTGCGGATCAATTTCGCGCTGCCCGGTGAGCCGAGCCGGCGCTTCCCGCGCAGCAACGTGTGGCTCGACCCCTATGACGGGCGGGTGCTGGCGGTACGCGACGCGCGGCGCGACAGTGGTGGCGACGTGCTGCTGACGTGGCTGCATCCGCTGCACGACGGCGAGGCGTTCGGGTTGCTCGGGCGGTGGCTGGTGTTCGTGTCGGGGCTGCTGCCGGCGGCGCTGTTCGTCACGGGGGTGTGGCGGTGGCGGGTGCGGGCGCGTTCCGCGGCTGGCTGAGGAGGTGATCACGCGAAGACGCGACGAGAATGGTTCACGCGGAGGCGCGGAGGCGGGGAGAAGAGATACGTGTTTTCGGAGACATGCCTGATCTCGCTGATCCACCCCCGGCCCGTTCGCCCTGAGCTTGTCGAAGGGCAGGTGAGTCCCACCGTACTTCGACAAGCTCAGTACGAACGGTGGTGGAAGGATGCCGGGTGATCCACGGACCCGACCCTCAATCTCACAGGCTCAACGCTTCAGCGTAAATCATTCGTCTCACGCCTCCGCGTAAACACCCTTCTTCGCAGCCGCAGCATGAACCATCGCAAGCAAGGGAGCCTTAACCGCGGTCGTGCGTGTTAGCCCGATGCGTATCCCCTATCTCGACGTGACGTTGCCCGAATGGCAGGCCCGGCTGGCCGGGGTATTGGTCTTCGTGCTGATCCTGGCGGTGGTGCATCGCATCCTGTTCGCGGTGCTGCGCAAGGTCGCCAGCCGGACCGCGACCAAGACCGACGATATCCTCATCGCGCGGCTCGGGCGGCCGACCTTCTGGCTGATGATCGGCGTCGCACTCGCCGCGTCGGGGCCGGGGCTCGACCTGCCGCGCTATTGGGAGACGATCTGGCAGCGGGTGATCGGATTGCTCACCCCGGCGATGTTCGGCTGGATGCTGCTCGCCGCGCTCACCGCCTATCGCGACCTCAGCGAGGTGCGGTTCGACATCACCGCCACCGACAATCTGCGCGCGCGGCGGCGGCGTACGCGGATCAGCATCCTCCACCGAATCGGCGTGTTCGTGCTGATCCTGCTGACCGTGATGATGATGCTGATGAGCATCCCCAGCGTCCGCACGATCGGCGTGACGCTGGCGGCCTCCGCGGGCGTCGCCGGCCTCGCGATCGGTGCCGCGGCGCAGCCCGCGCTCAAGAACCTGATCGCCGGCATCCAGATGGCGTTCACCGAGCCGATCCGCATCGACGACGTCGTCATTATCGACAATGAATGGGGGCGGATCGAGGACATCCGCCTGACCTATGTCGTCGTGCGGATCTGGGACGACCGGCGGCTGGTGGTGCCGGTGTCCAAGTTCCTCGAGAACAGCTTCCAGAACTGGACCCGCGAGACGAGCGCGTTGCTCGGCTCGGTCTTCTGGTATCTCGATCCCGCCGCCGACGTGCCGCGCATCCGCGCCAAGCTGGAGGAGGTCGTCCGCGCCAATCCGCGCTGGGACCAGCGCTTCTTCAATCTGCAGGTGACCGATTCGAAGCCGGACGGGACGATGGAGCTGCGCGGGCTGATGACCGCCAAGGACGCCTCGACCGCTTTCGACCTGCGCTGCGACGTGCGCGAAGCGATCTATGCCTTCATCCGCGCCGAAATGCCCGAGGCGCTGCCCCGGGAACGTCTCATGCGGGCTCCGTCTGCTCCTGCTCCGTCTCCACCGTCGGACCCATCAGCGCATCGGTGAAGGTCTTGCGCCACCAGCCGATATCCTCGCGGGTGATGACGTCCATCATCTTGGTCCAGCGTTCGATCCGTTCCTCGCGCGGCATGCGCAGCGCGAGCATGATCGCGTCGGACATCTCCTCGGCGGAATAGGGATTGATCAGCACGGCGTCGGTGAGCTGGCAGGCGGCACCGGCGAAGCGCGACAGGATCAGCACGCCGGGGTCCTCCGGATTCTGCGCCGCGACATATTCCTTGGCGACGAGGTTCATGCCGTCGCGCAGCGGCGTGACGAGGCCGATCTTGGCGGCGCGATAGATGCCGGCGAGCACGTCGCGCGGATAGCCCTGGTTGACGTAGCGGATCGGCACCCAGTCGATATCGGCATAGCCGCCGTTGATCCGCCCCGCGAGACCTTCGAGCGTGCTGCGGATCTTCTGATAGCTGCCGACGGTCGCGCGGCTGGGCGGCGCGATCTGGAGCAGGGTGACTTCCTTGCGCTCTTCCGGATGCTCGTTAAGGAAGCGTTCGTAGCCGAGGAACCGCTCCTCCAGCCCCTTGGAATAATCGAGCCGGTCGACGCCGACGATCATATCGCGGCCGACCGCGGCGTCGCGCATCTGGCGGAAGGCGAGGCGCCCGCGCGTGCTGGTGGCGAGGCCGGCGAATTCCTTGGCGTCGATGCCGATCGGGCAGGCCATCACCTTCACCCGGCGATCGTCGAGCACCAGCTCGTCGCCTTCCATCCGCGCGCCGAGTTCGGCGAGCGCATAGTCGCGGAACGAATGCAGCCATTCGTCGGTGTGGAAGCCGATGACGTCATAGGCGAACAGGCTGCGCACCAACGCCTGTGCTTCGGGCAGGATCGACAGCAGCCGGCGCGGCGGCCAGGGAATGTGCAGGAAGAAGCCGAGCCGGTTGGTCGCGCCGCGTTTGCGCAATTCCTCGCCGAGCGGGAACAGGTGATAGTCCTGGATCCAGACCGCGTCGTCCTCTTCGATCAGCGGCTGGACGGTATCGGCGAAGCGTTCGTTGACGCGCTGATAGCCGCCGGCGAATTCACGTTCGTATTCGGCCAGATCGACCCGGTAATGGAACAGCGGCCAGAGCGTGCGGTTGGCATAGCCGTTGTAGTATTCGTCGATATCCTGCTCTTCGAGGTCGACGGTGGCGGTGGTGACGCCTTCGTTGCGCTGGAAGGTGATCTGGCCGGTATATTCGTCGGTCTGATCGCCCGACCAGCCGAACCAGATCCCCTTATATTCGCGCAATGCGGAGGCGAGCGCGACCGCAAGGCCGCCCTGTGCACCGGAGTCGGAGCCCTTCGGGGCAGAAACGCGATTGGATATGATGATCAGGCGGCTCAGCGGATCGAACTCCATGGTTTAGACAACAGGGCGGCACAGTTGATCATGCCGACCAGCGAATAGGTCTGCGGGTAATTGCCCCACAATTCCCCCGATGTCGGGTCGATATCCTCGGAGAGAAGCCCCGCTGCGGTGCGCCGTGCCAGCATCTCGTCGAACAGCGCGCGCGCATCGGCGTGGCGGCCGGTGAAATGCAGCGCCTCGATCAGCCAGAAGGTGCAGACGTTGAACGCCGTTTCGGGCAGGCCGAAATCGTCTTCGGTATCGTAGCGCAGCATGTGGCTGCCACGGCGCAGGCCCTTTTCCACCGCCTCCAGCGTGCCGATGAAGCGGGGATCGTCGGGCTCGAAGAAGCGCAGGTCGAGCAGCTGGATCAGGCTGGCGTCGAGATCGTCGCCCGAGAAGGTCGCCGACATGCGGTTGGTCTCGGGCCGCCACGCGCGCGTCTCGATTTCGGCGCGTATCGTGTCGGCGCGATCCTGCCAGAAGGCGCGACGATCTTCGAGGCCCAGGACGTGCGCGGCATTGGCGAGCCGGTCGCACGCCGCCCAGCACATCGCCGACGAATAGGTGTGGACGCTCTGCCGCGTGCGCAGCTCCCACAATCCGGCGTCGGGCTGGTCGTGGAACTGCCACGCCCGTTCGCCGACATGTTCGAGGCTCTCGAAATCCTCGCGCCCCGACTGGCGGAACAGCCGCTGGTCGAAAAAGGCGTGGACGCTGCACAGCACGATCTGGCCATAGGCGTCGTGCTGGATCTGCTCATAGGCCTGATTGCCGACGCGCACCGGTCCCATGCCGCGATAGCCGGTGAGGCCGGGGGCGAAGCGTTCCTCGAGCGTCGGTTCGCCGAGCACGCCGTACAGCGGCTGGATATGACCGCCCGCCGCGCTGTCGACGATGTTGCGCAGATAGCCGAGATAGCCCTCCAGCACGTCGAGCGCGCCGAGCCGGTTGAGCGCCTGTACGGTGTAATAGGCGTCGCGCACCCAGCAATAGCGATAGTCCCAGTTGCGCTCCGACCCGGCGTGTTCGGGGATCGAGGTGGTGAGCGCGGCGACGATCGCGCCGGTCTCCTCGTGCTGGCACAATTTGAGCGTGATCGCCGAGCGGATCACCACGTCCTGCCATTCGAGCGGGATGGCGAGGCCGCGCACCCATTCCTGCCATTCGGTGATCGTCTGCGCGAGCATCGCCTCGAGCGTCTCGGCGAGGTCGCCGCTGAAGCTTTCGTCCGGCCCGAGGAAGAAATGCAGCGGCCGTTCGAGGCGGAAGGCGCGCTCTTCCTGCACCATGCCGATCGGCGCGGTGGTGGTGAGACGCAGCTGCATCGAATCGAGCAGGATGCGCAGATGGTTGGAGCCGCCTATCTGTTCGCGGCAGGTGCCGCCCCAGCCGCAGGTGGTGCGCAGCTTGACGGTGACGCGCGGGCTGCCGGCGATCGGCCGGACGATGCGCGCGAAGGCGACCGGGCGATAGGTGCGCCCCGTCCGCACGAAACGCGGGCAGAAGTCGGTGACTTCCAGCACGTTGCCGGCATCGTCGGTATGCGTGCTGACGAGGATCGGCGTGTTGCGGATATAGTGCTGTTCGACCTTGACCGAATTCTCGATGCCGATCGACCAATAGCCGCTGTCCGGCTCCGCGCCGCCGACCAGCGCCGAGAAGAGCGGATCGCCGTCGACGCGCGGCACGCACGCCCAGACGAAGCGGCCGGCCCGGTCGATCAACGCGCTGACCTGGCAATTGCCGATCGGCCAGAGGTCGACGCTCATCGCGGACGCATCGGGCTCAGGGGTCATGCGGCGAGGCTTTCGGTTGCGGCTTCGAGCCATTGGAGGGTCTGGGCGACGGTATCGAGACGATAAGCGGCGGCAGTGTCACGCGGCGCGCCGATCAGCACGCCGGCGCCGCCGAGCGTACGCGCGGCGACCATCGCCGGCTCGTCGGTATCGTCGTCGCCGAGGAAGACGGGGCGGCGGCCGGCCATCGCGGGACTCTGCATGAGCGCGTGGAGCGCCGTGCCCTTGTCGGCGCCGGGGACGCGCACCTCGACCATCATCTTGCCGGTCTGGAGGTGCAGGCCGGCGTCGGCGGCGAGGCGGGTGGCGAGGGCGTGCGCCGCGGTTTCGGCGGCCGGCTCGGCGCGATAGTGGAGCGCGGCGCCGAGCGGCTTCTCCTCGACCAGCACACCCGATGTTGCAGTTGCGAAGGCTTTCATCTCGGTCACTATACGGTCGAGGGTGGCCGGGCGTTCCGCGCGTTCGTGCCGTCCGTCGGGCCAGCGCACCTCAAGCCCGTGGCTGCCCGAGATGGCGAAATGCGGATCGCCGAACAGGGCGCGGATGCCGCCGACCGGGCGGCCGGAGATGATCGCGACGCGACCGTCGAGCCGATCCGACAGCCGCTCGATCAATGCGGCGAGGCGCGCGTCGACCGCGACCGCCTCCGGATGCTCGGCGAGCTCGACGAGCGTGCCGTCGAAGTCGAGGAACAAAGCGGCGTCGCGGAGCAGGTCGGCGGGGGGCGGGGGGAGGTGCGTCACGCGGCGCGGTGTCGGGGATCAAGCGGCGGGGGTCAAGGTGGTGGCGGGCGGCTGATGCGGACGGGCTACCGGGAAGATGATGGCGTACGGAACAGTAGTGGTGCTAGGCTGTTGTTCTAGACGTTAGAACAAAAGGCTGAGTCACCATGAAGCTTGCCGTTTCGATCATCGTAAGTCTGGCCGTCTGCGGGTCGGTTTCGGCACAGACGCGGGCAGGAACGCCGTATCCTTCGACTGCGGAGGTTCGCGGTGCGGGAGAGAATGCACTGAACCGAATGGCGTTCAATGCTTATTACGGATCCGGCACGCGGGGTGCCGAAAAGCAGTGCCTGACGGTACGCAAGACCGGCCGGACGGTCTGCAAGACCCAGGACGACTGGAAGCGCGAGGCCACGCGGATCGCATCTGCGCAGCGACAGGATAGTATCGACCGCTGACGTTCGTTGCGAAGACGTTTCTCTAATTCGCCAGTTTCGGCATCGGATTAAACAATCCTCCCCCGCGGGGGAGGGATGTCGTATATGGCTGCGGTGATGAGGTTCGACCGGCTTCCTCATATGGTTCGTCACCCCGGACTCGTTCCGGGGTCTACTGGGCCGCAGGGGAACGGTGTCGAATCAAGCCTTTCTCCTCGCCGCAGGGTGGACCCCGGAACAAGTCCGGGGTGACGGAGTAAGCTTAGAACACGGCAGGGTCCAAATGAACGGCTAGGTGCGAAAGCCCAATCCCGCGAGGGGAACGCCGGGTCAGGCCGCGAGCTTGGTCATCCAGCCTTCGGCGTGGGCGAATGCCGGCGCGTCGTCGACGTCCAGCCAGTCGAGGTCGCTGCAATCGACGATCTTGGCGCTGCCTTCGGCGGCTAGCAGGCGGACGCCTTCGGTGAGCGACGGGCTGTCGAGCGTTGCCAGCACCTCGAAGAAGCGTTGCGAGACCGCGAAGATGCCGGTGTCGTAGCAATCGTGCGGTTCGAGGCCCTTGCCGATCGCGACGATCGCGTCGCCGCGCGTCGCGACGCAGGTGACGTCGAGCGGGTCGACCCAGGCATGGCCGAGACGGCGGTCGATGCCGAGCCGCAGGCCGTCGCCGGCGCCCGCCCTGGCGAGACGGCGATAGTGGCGCGGCTGGACGAGGTGATCGCACATCGCGAGCACCGCGCCCTGGGGCCCGATCAGCGCGCGCGCCGCCAGTGCCGACACGCCGTTGGGCTGGTGATAGTCGGTCATCACCGTCACCACCTCGAGCGGCCATTGCCGGCCGGCGAGGTGGGCGGCGATCGCGTCGGCGCCATAGCCGAGCGAGACGATCGCGCGGGTCAGCCCCGCCGCCGCCATGCCGTCGAGCGCATGGTCGATCAAGGCGCGCCCCGCCACCGGGCAGAGCGGCTTGAACGGCGTCACCGCACGGAGCCGGCTGCCCTGTCCGGCGGCGAGCAGCAGGCCCGTGGTGATCATCAGGCGGCCTTGATGAACGCTTCGACCGCGGTCTGGGCGAGGTCGTCGGTCATCTGCGTGCGCGGATGCTTGCAGAAATAGGCGCTGGCGGGATCGATGACGCCGGCGATGCCGCGGTCCTTGGCAATCGCCGCGCAGCGGATCATGTCGATCGCGACGCCCGCCGAATTGGGCGAATCCTCGACCGAGAGGCGCAGTTCGAGGTTCATCGGCACGCCGCCGAACAACTGGCCTTCCATGCGCAGGAAGCAGACCTTGTTGTCGTTCTGCCACGGCACGTAATCCGACGGGCCGATGTGGACGTTGTCGTCGTCGAGCCGCTCCGCCGCGACCGACTGGACCGCCTCCGTCTTCGAGATCTTCTTCGATTCGAGACGGCGGTGGTTCGACATGTTGAGGAAGTCGGTGTTGCCGCCGGTGTTGAGCTGATAGGTCCGGTCGAGCTTGACGCCGCGCTTGGCGAACAGGTCGGTCAGCACGCGGTGGACGATCGTCGCACCGAGCTGTGCCTTGATGTCGTCGCCGATGATCGCGACGCCGGCATCCTCGAACTTCTTCGCCCATTCGGGGTTCGACGCGATGAACACCGGGATGTTGTTGACGAAGGCGACGCCCGCCTCGAGCGCGCATTCGGCGTAGAATTCGGTCGCCTGCTGGCTGCCGACGGGCAGGTAGTTCATCAGCACGTCGGTGCCGCTCGCCTTCAGCTCGGCGACGACGTCGGCCTTGCTCGGCTGCGTGTCGTTGGCGACGATGAAGGTGCGGTCGTCCTTATAATCGGCCATATGGTCGGCGACGCCGTCGAGCACCGCGCCCATCTTCACGACGGTGCCGGTCGCCGGCACGTTGGCGGCGAAGACGGCGGTGCAGTTCGGCTTGGCGAAGATCGCCTCGGCGACGTCCTTGCCGACCTTGCGCGTGTCGACGTCCCAGGCGGCGACGACCTTGATGTCGGAAGGCTTATAGCCGCCGAGTTCCCAGTGCATCAGGCCGACGAGATCGTTGGCGCCTTCGCGATAATGCTCCAGCCCCTGGACGAGCGAGCTCGCGCAGTTGCCGATGCCGACGATGGCGATGTTGATGCTCTTCATGAATGACCCTGTTCGCTTGGATAAAGAATGGACTGCGGCGTGGCGCCGTGAACGAAACGGCGCTCGACGCGCCGGTGGCGGTAAAGACCGACCGCGCAGACCAGCGTCAGCGGGACGATCTCGAACCAGAAAAAGAGGCGTGGGCTGCCGAGCAGGCACGCGGCGCACACCGCCCAGACGCGGACGTTGGCGGTGAGCAGCGACTGCAGCCGCATCACCGGAACGGCGGCGGCGGCATAAGCGGCGGCGAAGGCGGACGGGTTCTCGGCGGCTCCGAAGCGGCGCTCGAACGGCATCGAGATGCGGTCGACCGACCCCGCGACGCTGTCGTACAGGCGGACGAGGACCATGCCGGTCGGCACCGGCACCGTGGCAAGCGGCGTGCCGCGGGTGCGGCGGTGGAAGCGGGCGCGCTCGCCTTCGTAAAGGCTCGACTGGACCGCGTGGCAGCCGCCCGCGGCGATGGCGAGCATCCAGCCGCCGGTGGTGCCGATCGTCCAGGCGAGCGACAGATAGATCAGCGCGAAGACACCGTGGTCGCACAGCCCGTCGAGCGTGCGGCCGAGCGCGCTCGCGGTCTTGGTCGCGCGCGCGATCATGCCGTCGAGTCCGTCGGCGACCAGCCAGGCCACCGAGAACACCAGACCGACCAGCGCCATCGCCGGATCGCGCCAATGCGCATAGGCGATCGCCGCGACCGTGCCGCAGGCGAGGCCGATCAGCGAGACCATATTGGCCGAGACACCGTGCCGCAGGGCAAGGGGGAGCAGGGCGTGCGACGCTGGGTGAATCAAATAGAGATTCGATGGGTCCTCGATCCGGCGATCGCGCGAGCCATCCCGGGGAGGCGGTGTCATCAGATCTTCATAATGCGCCTGCCCCCTTATAAAGGCAAGATTCTATGGAACGTTTCGGCGCAACTCGTCGAGCCACACGGCCGCCGTGCCGTCCGAGGGCGCGCGCCAGTCGCCGCGCGGGCTCAACGCGCCGCCGCCCGACACCTTCGGCCCGTTGGGAATGGCGGAACGTTTGAACTGGCTGAGCTGGAAGAAACGGACGACGAACCGCTCCAGCCAATGTTTGATCGTCGGCAGATCGTAGGCGGTGCGCGCCTCGGCGGGAAAGTCCGCCGGCCAATGCCCTGACGCCGCGTCGCGCCACGCATGCCAGGCAAGAAAGGCGACCTTCGACGGGGCGAGCCCGTGACGGACGACGTAATGCGCGAAGAAGTCGTTGAGCGGATAGGGGCCGATCATCGACTCGGTGCTCTGCATCGTGCCGTCGGCCCCGGCCGGGACGAGCTCGGGGGAGATCTCCTGGCCGAGGATCGTCGACAGCACCCCGTTGGTGGCCTCGTCATATTGGCCGGTGCGGATGCACCAGCGGATCAGGAACTGGATCAGCGTCTTGGGCACGCCGCTGTTGACCGCATAATGGCTCATCTGGTCGCCGACGCCATAGGTGCACCAGCCCAGCGCCAGCTCGCTGAGGTCGCCGGTGCCGAGCACGATGCCGCCGCGCTGGTTGGCGAGGCGGAACAGGTAATCGGTGCGCAGCCCCGCCTGCACGTTTTCGAAGGTGACGTCGTAGATCGCCTCGCCTTTGGCGAAGGGGTGGCCCATGTCGGCGAGCATCTGGCGCGCGGCGGGACGGATGTCGATCTCGTCGGCGGTGCAGCCGAGCGCGCGCATCAGCGCCCAGGCGTTGCTCTTGGTGGCGTCGCCGGTGGCGAAGCCGGGCATGGTGAAGCCGAGGATGTCGGCGCGCGGCCGGCCGAGCCGGTCCATCGCCTTGGCCGCGACGATCAGCGCATGCGTCGAGTCGAGGCCGCCGGACACGCCGATGACCAACGTCTTCGATGTCGTGGCGGCGAGCCGCTTGGACAGCGCCTCGACCTGAATGTTGAAGGCTTCGTAACAATCCTCGTCGCGGCGGGCGGGGTCGTTGGGGACGAAGGGGAAGCGGCGGATCGGCCGTTCGAGACCGATGTCGGTGAGGCTCGGCTGATGCGCGAAGCCGATGCGGCGGACGCGTGTCTCGGGATGACCGGCGGCGGCGGCCGAATCGTTGAACGTGCCGTTGCGCAGCCGCTCCTGCACGATCCGTTCGAGATCGACGTCGACGACGGCGAGTTCGGGCGCCTGCACGAAGCGCTTCGATTCGACCATCAGGTCGCCGCATTCGTAGACGAAGCCCTGACCGTCCCACGCGACATCGGTGGTGCTCTCCCCCGGTCCGGCGGCGGAATAGACGTAGGCGGAAGACGTGCGCGCCGATTGCGCGGCGGCGAGCAGCATCCGCTCGCGCCCCTTGCCGATGACGATGTTGGAGGCGCTGAGGTTGCAGCAGATCGTCGCGCCCGCGATTGCGCCGGCGGTCGAGGGCGGGGTGGGCGCCCAATAATCCTCGCAGATTTCGGCATGGACGACGAAGCCGGGCAGATCGTCGGCGGCGAAGAGCAGGTCGGTGCCGAACGGCACGTCGGCGTCGCCGAGGCGGATCGTCAGGCCGTGCAGGCCGAGGCCGGAGGCGAACCAGCGCTTTTCGTAATATTCGCGGTAATTGGGCAGGAAGGTCTTGGGCACGACGCCGAGGATGCGGCCGCGGTGGAGTGCGACCGCGGTGTTGTAGAGCCGGCCGTTGCGGACCAGCGCGGCGCCGACGAGCAGCAGCGGGGCGAGACCGGCGGTCTGTTCGGCGACCGCGAGGACCGCGGCCTCGCTGGCGCGCTGCTGCGCCGATTGCAGATGGAGATCGTCGATCGCGTAGGAGGTGAGGTTGAGCTCGGGGAAGACGACGAGATCGACGCCGCGATCGTGCGCCTCGCCCGCCATCGCGACGGTCGCGGCGACGTTGGCGGCGACGTCGCCGACGCTGGCGAGCGGCGTCGCGGCGGCGACGCGGGCGAACTGATGGCGGTGGATCGAGGGGAAGGCGTCGGTCATGGGGCGGTGGTAGCCGTGATGGGATGCGGGTTCTACCCGTGCAACGAGCGGGTTCAGGGGATGATCCGGGGAGGGGGCCGCGGATCGCGTGAGGCCGCCCCTCCGCGATCGGATAGGTCGTGCGGATGCGCGTTCTCCCATCGTCATCCCGGCGCAGGCCGGGACCCATGGATGCGGAACGCCGATGGTGGGGCCGACGCTGGTTGCATCGTGTCCATGGGTCCCGGCGTTCGCCGGGATGACGATAGGGCGTACGTCCGATCACCTCGGGGCAACGCGGAGGGTCATACGGGGACACCCCTTCCGTCGTCATCCCCGCCTGCGCGGGAATGACGGTTTTGGGGGTGGGGGATACGCTCTCTCCCAACCGTCATTCCGGCGCAATCCGAACCCTTGGGGCGCGGTGCCGATGGCGCGCGTGGCGTCCTGCTCACGGCGTGGTAAGGGCGACGCATGAGCACGATCGTTTATGGCATCCGCAATTGCGACACGGTGAAGAAGGCGCGGGCGTGGCTGGACGGGGCGGGGATCGCCTACGATTTCCACGACTATAAGACGCAGGGCGTCGATCGGGCGCGACTGGAAGGCTGGGTGGCGCGGCGCGGCTGGGAGGTGCTGCTCAACCGCGCCGGGACGACGTTCCGCAATTTGGCCGAGGCGGACAAGGCCGATCTCGACGCGGCGCGCGCGGTGGCGCTGATGTGCGCGCAGCCGTCGATGATCAAGCGGCCGGTGGTCGAGGCGGACGAGACGCTGCTCGTGGGGTTCAAGCCGGCCGAATGGCAACAGGCGTTGGGGGAAGGCGACGCCGCGACACGGTGAGCAGGGCGCCGATCGTCGGCTCTGGATCGCGTCCGCGCCGCGCGGTACAGCCGCGCGATGTCCACCACCTATACCATCGATACCGCCACCAGCCGCGCCAATCCCACCCCGGCGCCGCGCAAGCGCTTGACCGTGCCGGCGATCCGCCGGCGCAAGTCGAGCCGGGAGGGCGGCGGCGAGCCGTTGGTGATGCTCACCGCTTATACCGTGCGTACCGCGCAGTTGCTCGATCCGCATTGCGACATGCTGCTGGTCGGCGACAGCCTGGGGCAGGTGATCTACGGCCTGCCGTCGACGGTGCCGGTGACGCTGCAGATGATGGCGGCGCATGGCGCGGCGGTGGTGCGTGGCAGCTATCATGCCGTCGTCGTCATCGACATGCCGTTCGGCAGCTACGAGGCCTCGCCGCAGCAGGCGTTCGAAAGCGCGGCGTTCCTGCTCAAGGAAACCGGCGCGGCGGCGGTGAAGCTGGAGGGCGGCGAGGCGATGGCGCCGACGGTGCGCTTCCTCAGCGAACGCGGCATCCCGGTAATGGGCCATGTCGGGCTGACGCCGCAGGCGGTCAACGTGCTCGGCGGCTATGGCGCGCGCGGCAAGAGCGAGGCGGAGGCGGCGAAGATCGTCGCCGACGCCACCGCCATCGCCGAGGCGGGCGCCTTCGCGGTGGTGATCGAGGGCGTGATGGAGCCGATCGCGATCCGCATCACGCAGGCGATCGCCTGTCCGACGATCGGCATCGGCGCCTCGGCGCAATGCGACGGGCAGGTGCTGGTGGCGGAGGACATGCTCGGCCTGTTCGAGCGGACCGCGCGCTTCGTGAAGCGCTACGACGACATGGCCGGACGGATCTCCGCCGCCGCCGAAGCCTATGCCGACGAAGTCCGCGCGCGCGTCTTTCCGGGACCCGAGCAGATCTATCCCGCGAAGGACTAGGGTTGATAATATTCAGTCGAATTCCTCCCCCGCCAGAGGGAGGTGGCGCGGCGAAGCCGTGACGGAGGGGGAGGACACGGAACCGAAGTCGTCGCTTACCTCCCCCTCCGTCATGCCTGCGGCATGCCACCTCCCCCTGGCGGGGGAGGAATTTGGTTGCGGCGAGGAGTGTCGCTCTTGCTCAGGAACGCGACGCCCTCAACCCGCCACATTTCCCGTGCTTTCGTTTCGCCGACGTCGCCGCTAAGAGTGCGCGCCACTTCCTCTGTCTGTTCCGGAGCCCTCCTTGGCCCTCACGCCGCAAAACAACCAAGCGTTCCTGCGCGAAGTCGACGACGAGCTGCGCCGCGATCAGTTGACCACCTTCTGGGAGCGCTACGGGCGCTGGACGATCGCGGGAATCGTGGTGGCGCTCGCGGCCTTCGCCGGCGTCCTCTACTGGCAGCATCGCCAGACCGAGGCGGCGGGCGTCGAGGGCGAGCAATTGCAGGCGGCCTATGACTCGCTCGGCGCGGGGCAGGCCGATCAGGCGAACAAGGCGCTCGCGCCGATCGCCAGCTCGGGCCGCGAGGGCTATCGCGCGCTCGCGCTGATGACGCAGGCCGACATCCTGCTCGGCAAGAAGCAGGACAAGGCCGCCGCCGCGCTCTTCGCCAAGATCGCCGCCGACACGAGCCTCGCGCAGCCGTTTCGCGACATCGCGCTGATCCGCCAGACCACCGCCGAATTCGACACGCTGAAGCCGCAGGTCGTCATCGAGCGGCTGCGGCCGCTGGCGGTGCCGGGCAACGCCTATTTCGGCAGCGCCGGCGAGCTGGTCGCGATCGCCTATCTCGACAGCGGCCGCAAGGACCTCGCCGGCCGGCTGTTCGGCCAGCTCGCGCAGAGCGACGCCGTCCCCGACTCGATCCGTCAACGCGCGGTTCAGATGGCCGGCACGATGGGGGTCGATACCGCGGGTGCCGACGGCGGCGCGACCGTGCGCATCGTCTCTCCCGCCAGCGCGGCCGCGGCACAATCGAAGGAAGCACCTGCGCAATGACGACCAGATATCGGGCCTCGGTGGCCGTCGCCGCGCTGATCGCGCTGTCTTCCTGCGGCATCTTCAAGGGCGGCGCCAAGAAGACCCCGACGGTCGGCGAGCGCGTGCCGATCCTCGCCTCCGAAAACGCGATCGAGGCGGACAGCACGATCGCCGACATCCAGGTGACGCTGCCCGCTGCCGAGGCGAACGATGCCTGGACGCAGCCGGGTGGCAATGCCGCCAAGTCGATGGGTCAGCTCGCACTCGCCGCGACGCCGTCGCGCGCGTGGCAGGCGTCGATCGCCGGCGGCTCGAACCGCGAGCGGCTCGGCGCGGCGCCGGTGGTCGCTGACAACAAATTGTTCGTTGTCGACGTCGCCGCGCAGGTCCATGCCTTCGCCGCTGATACCGGCGCGAAATTGTGGGACGCCTCGGTCAGCAGCGGCGACGAGAACCGCCCGGCGCGCTTCGGCGGCGGCGCGAGCTACGACGAGGGCCGCGTCTTCGCGACCGACGGCGTCGGCGACGTCGTCGCGCTCAATGCCGCGGACGGCAAGGAGATCTGGCGCGCCAAGCCGGGCGGGCCGCTGCGCGGCGCGCCGACCGTCGCCAACGGCTCGGTCTATGTGCTGAGCCAGGACAATCAAATCTTCGCGCTCGATCAGAGCGACGGCAAGGTCCAGTGGGCGCAGTCGGGCACGCTCGAGACGCAGGGCGTGTTCGGCGTCGCCGCGCCCGCCGCCAGCCAGGGGACGGTCGTCGCCGGTTTCTCGAGCGGCGAGCTCAACGCCTATCGCTACGAGAACGGCCGCGTGCTGTGGGGCGATGCATTGTCGCGCACCTCGATCACCACCTCGGTGTCGAGCCTGTCGGACATCGACGCGGCGCCGGTGGTCGACAATGGCCGCGTGTTCGCGGTCGGCCAGGGCGGACGCATGGTCAGCCTCGACCTCGCCACTGGCCAGCGGCTGTGGGAGCAGAATTTCGCCGGCATCTCGACGCCGTGGATCGCGGGCGAGTGGCTGTTCGTCGTCACCGACGACGCGCGCCTCGTCTGCCTCGCTCGGTCGAACGGCAAGGCACGCTGGATCGCGCAATTGCAGCGGTTCAAGAACGCCAAGAAGAACAAGGGGCCGCAGGTCACCTGGTTCGGCCCGGTGCTGGCGGGCGGGCGGCTGGTGCTGACCAATTCGCTGGGGCAGGTGGTGTTCGCCTCGCCGACCGACGGCAGCATCGCGACGACGGTCGAGGCGAAGGACAGTTTCGCGCTGCCGCCGATCGTGGTGAAGTCGACGCTGTATACGCTGGGGCAATCGGGCAAGATCACCGCATATCGATAATTGCAAAATCCTCCCCCGCCAGGGGGAGGGGGACCGCTCGGCGCCAGCCGAGCGGTGGAGGGGGAGGACAGGGTGGGAGCCTCGTTATCGAAGCTCCCGCCCTGTCCTCCCCCTCCGTCAGCGCTACGCGCTACCACCTCCCCCTAGCGGGGGAGGAGTGAGGGTCGTGCGGGAGTTGGTATTTCCCGCCACCTCTTCTAAGAGCCGGGGCATGTCCCGTATTCCCACCGTCGCGATCGTCGGCCGTCCCAACGTCGGCAAGTCGACGCTGTTCAACCGTCTGGTCGGCAAGAAACTCGCGCTCGTCGACGACCGGCCCGGCGTCACCCGCGACCGGCGCGAGGGCGATGCGCATCTGATCGGCCTCGACTTCCGCGTCATCGACACCGCGGGCTATGAGGATCACGACGCCCAGACGCTGCCCGGCCGGATGCGCATCCAGACCGAGGCGGCGATCGGTCAGGCGGACGTCGCGCTGTTCCTGTTCGACGCGCGCGCCGGCATCGTGCCGCTCGACGAGGAGATCGGCCGCTGGCTGCGGTCCTCGACCACGCCGGTGATCCTCGCCGCCAACAAGGCCGAGGGCAGGGCGGGCGAACAGGGTATCCTCGAATCGCTCAGCCTCGGCTTCGGCGACCCGGTGCAATTGTCCGCCGAACATGGCGAGGGGATGGGCGACCTGTTCGAGGCGCTGCTGCCGCATATCGAGAAGGCGCTCGCCGCAATTCCCGAGGAGGACGGGGACGATCGGCCCGACGCACCGCTCAAGCTCGCGATCGTCGGTCGGCCCAACGCGGGCAAGTCGACGCTGATCAACCGCATGCTCGGTGAGGACCGGATGATCACCGGCCCCGAAGCGGGGATCACGCGCGATTCGATCGCGGTCGACTGGCTGTGGCAAGACCCGAAGGGCGAACCGCGCCCGGTGCGGCTGATCGACACCGCCGGCATGCGCAAGCGCGCCAAAGTGCAGGACAAGCTCGAGAAGATGTCGGTCGCCGACGCGCTGCACGCGGTCGATTTCGCCGAGGTCGTCGTGCTGCTGCTCGATGCGACGCTGGGGCTGGAGGCGCAGGACCTGCGCATCGCCGACAAGGTGCTCGAAGAGGGGCGCGCGCTGGTGATCGCGCTCAACAAATGGGACGTGGCCGAAAATGCCTCGTCTTTGTTCAACGGCGTCAAACGCGCGCTCGAGGATGGCCTGTCACAGGTGAAGGGCGTCACCGTGATGACGGTGTCGGCGGCGACCGGCAAGGGCATCGACCAGCTGATCCAGGCGGCGTTCGATACGCGCGAGGCATGGTCGAAGCGCGTCGGCACCGGCGAGATGAACCGCTGGTTCGAACGCGCGATCGAGGCGAACCCACCGCCCGCGCCCGGCGGCAAGCGGATCAAGATGCGCTACGTCACGCAGGTCAAGACGCGGCCGCCGAGCTTCGTGGTGTTCGGCACCCGCGTCGACCAATTGCCGGCAAGCTACGAACGCTATCTCGTCAATTCGATGCGCAAGGAACTGGGCTTCGGCGCCGTTCCGGTCCGCATGACCTTTCGCGCGCCGAAGAATCCGTTCGACAACAAGGAATAAGCGGCAAGACTTGGCAACGTCGTGTTTACCGCTTGGGCTTAGGATCGCCGGCGAACCGATGTGGGATGTCCCCACGGCCGAGGGGAGAAGGCAGTGTCGTTCGCAGGCAGCACGTTGGTGGACTGGGCCGTGTTCGCGCAGGCGCGCAGCGACCTCGGCGCCGGTTTCGTGCGCATCCTCGGCTATTTCCGCGAAGACGGCGTCAAGTCGGTGGTCGCGATCGAACAGGCGATGCGTACCAGCAGCGCCGCGGCGATCGTCATCCCCGCCCATACGCTGAAGGGCGAGGCGCGCCAGTTCGGCGCCGAGCCGCTGGCGACGCTGGCCGAATCGATCGAGGAACTCGCCCGCGGCTGCGTCGAGCGGCAGGACACCTGCGAGGAGGCGCTGGAACTGGTCGTGCAACTGCGGCCGCTGTTCTTCGAAACGCTCGGCCTGCTCGAACGCGAAGCCAATCCGCTCGTCCCGCGCCGGCCGGTGCCGGGGGGCTTCGGGCGGAAGATCTGAGGCGGGATCGACCTTCACTGGCGCCGCGGCTCCTGGGCTTTTGCGTCCGCCGCAGGAGCACCGCGCTTTCTCAAAAGTCTTGATCAAGCCCCGGGTGACGAAAGAGCGAACTTAAACGATTAAGGCCGTCAGGCCAAGCCGTTGATACCGGCGACGGCACCCGCGAATATCGTCGGCAGGCCATGATCGACATACAGCGCGCGGGCATAATCGAGCAGGACGTCGTGGCGATAGGCGGTCATGTCGTTGCCGAAAGCGATCACCGCATAATGTTCGGCCAGCGCTGCCAGCAATCCTTGCTGGTCGGCGGGATCTAGGCATTGGATCTCAAAGTGGATCACCTGCGGCCGGGCGCCGTGCACGAGGATGTCGTCGATGATCTCGCGGTCCATGCCTTCGGAATCGACGCCGAGGATGTCGGGGGCTCGCCCGCCCGCTTCGGCAAGCATCATCGGGTGATCGATGACCGGAACGGGGATGCGATCGATGCAGCGCTGGATCCGCTCGGTCGTCGCCGCGTCGATCGTCTTGCCGCCAAGGGCGTTGCGGTCGTCGTAGACCGAAGAGATACCGAGCACCCAGTCGGGAAGGGCGAGAGCGACGGCGCGGGCCGGATCGATCGCGTTCAGGATCAATGTGCCGGCGCGCGCGCCATAAGCGACGGGAAGCAGGCGGCTGTTGCAATTGCCGGCATAGGCCTGTTTCAGCATCGCGAAGAGATGCGGGTTGGGCTCGAGCAGTACCGCCGGCGGGTCGTAATTGACCAATGCCGGGCGCAGCGGGTCGACCAGCGTGCCGTCGGCGGCGCCGATCTGCCACACCATGCGATTCGCATCCTGCGACAACAGCCAATCGACCACTTTGGCGAATTCGAAGGCAGGCCGATCATGGGATCTGATCGCCAGATCCGGGAACAGCGCGGGGCCGACCTGCAGCGTCTTTTCCCGGATGTCGCGGATCGTGTCGATCATTGCGGCGGCATCCTGCGCCCATGGTCCGTCGAGGCGCGCAACGATGGCGGCGGTCTCGGCGATATCACCCTTGCCGAGCAGCTTTAGCGCGATGTCCTGCTTCGCGGCGGGTGTCAGCCACGATCCGCCCCAGATATGCACGCCGAACGTCTGATCGAGGTCGCGCATCCGGGTCGCCGCCAGCGGTTCGTCGTAGAGATAGGGATAGAAAGCGGCGGGTGGCAGCCGCCGGTGCGGGTGCCGTTGCAGCGCCGCGCCGAATAGCCACGGACCGGTGGCGACATTGGGACGCGTCTCGTCGATCGGGCTTTGCAGGATATGGTTGGTCAGTTCCAGGAACAGCGGGTGGCCGGGCGGCGTGGCGATGAAGCCGATCGAGCAGTAATCGGTAGCCTCGGTCTCATTGCAGACCGTAAGCCGGCTCGTCATGTCATCGACGGCGAACGGCATATGTGGCTTGATGTCGCAGTCGAGATAGATGCCCCCCTCCGCATGGAGGATCTCGTAGCGGGCGAGGTCGGCCCGGGTGGCGTGGCTCCTGAACTCGCGAAGGCGATCGCGGCTGAGCGGCAGTCGATCGATGTCCGCATCCGTCCAGGTGACGAACCGGCATTGCGGAAACTGACGCTGCCACGCCCGCCAATATTGCTCGTACCGCTCGGGAATTGTCGCATCGCCGAACCAGATGCGATGGAAGGTCGTCACTAAGGCATTGCGGCGGCTGGAACAGGTCATCGTGCGTCATGTCTCCCCGGCGGACATCCGCAGCGTGGGCATGTCGTCCAGGGATATTGTAGACGTGGGGGAAGGTCGGCGTTTGCCGCGATGGAAGATTGGATCAGGGAAACCGCGGGGGAGAGTCCGTCAGCCGGTACACTCGATCCCCCGCGTCCCGAAACGTGCCGGTGCCGGCTTTTACCGGCTGGCTCCGCTCCGTATATTTCGTTGACGGCGCGTTCTGGGCAAGGATCGAATAGCGTAGTCCGCGGCCAAAAAAAAGGCCGGTCTTGCGACCGGCCGAAAAGTTTTTAGGAGAGGATGCCTGAAAGGCACGGTCTTTGTGCATCGCAGCAAGGATCGGTGCAATTGCAAAAGGCGCAATCACGCTTTCGTTAATGACAATCGTCATGCCGCCTCGGCGACCGCGACGGTTGTGCCCGCGTCGGGATCGGCATAGCGGGGTGGCATGCGTCTGCCCCTGATCCTGCTTGCCACCATCGCTCTGTCCAGCGCCACGCCGGCGGCGGCACCGCGCGAGCCCGCCGTCGTCCGGGTGCGGCTCGACACGCCTTATGGCCCGATCGTGCTGGCGCTGGATGCCCGCCATGCGCCGCGGACGGTCGCCAACTTCATGGGCTATGTCGATGACGGGCGGTTCGACGGGATGAGCTTCTATCGGTCCGCTCGCAATCGCAGTGCGCCGACCTATGGCTTCATCCAGGGCGGTATCCGCACCGATGCGCGGCGCATCCTGCCGCCGTTCCCGCTGGAGACGACAGCGATGACGGGGCTGCGCCACGTCGACGGCACGATTTCGATGGCGCGGCGTGCCGAGGCCGGGTCGGCGGGTGGCAATTTCTTCATCACCGTCGGCGCGATGCCGAGCATGGACGCCAAGGGCGACTATCCCGGCTATGCAGCCTTCGGTCATGTCGTGTCGGGCATGCCGGTGGTGAAGCGTATCCTGGCGCTGCCGACCGGGGGCGGGATGGGCGGACAGTTGCTGCTGAAGCCGATCCGGCTGGTCGCCGCACGCCGGCTGACCGGCACGCCGCACCCCACGGGGCTGGTCAAGCCGTGGCTGATGAAGACCACGGATCGCAAAGCGAATTGAGCCATATCAAGGGGCTGGTGCAACCATTGCCCGCCGGCCCGGTTATCACGCTATCTTTCAGGAGAGCAGCGATGAAGACCGGATTTCTAGCCGTACTGGCGACCGTGGCGATGGTATCGCCGATCGCCATGGAGCCGGCCTCCGCGCAGCGCGGTGATCGGTATCAGGATCAGCGGCGCGACAATCGCTGGCAGGGCGACAATGACGGCAATTGGGACCCCGCCAATTCCTATCGCGACGGCCGCTATCGCGAGCGCCGCCTCGGCCGCGACGACCGGATCTATCGTGGCCGCGACGGCCGCGCCTATTGCAAGCGCAACGACGGCACGACGGGCCTGGTGGTCGGTGCAGTCGGCGGCGGCGTGCTCGGCAACCTCGTCGGCGGCGGCACGCTGGGCACGCTGCTCGGCGCGGGCGGCGGCGCGTTGCTCGGCCGGTCGGTCGATCGCGGCAAGGTCAAGTGCCGCTAAGCTGAACGTGCGACGGCCCCGCGATCACGCGGGGCCGTTTTGCATTGGAGATCAGCCGTTGAGGTGCGGCGCGGCGCCGGTTTTCGGCGAGTCATGCTCGCTGATCGAGTTGAGCTGCACGTAATTGTGGATACCCATCCGCTCGATCATCTCGAACTGGCGCTCGAGCGTGTCGACATGCTCTTCCTCGCTGGCGAGGATCCGCGTGAACAGGTCGCGGCTGATGAAGTCCTTGACCTCCTCGCAATAAGCGATCGCGCCCTTGAGCTGGACGACGGCTTCTTCCTCCATCGCGAGATCGGCGCGGAGGATCTCCTCCACCGTCTCGCCGATGCGCAGCCGGCCGAGCAGCTGGAAATTGGGGAGGCCGTCGAGGAAGAGGATGCGCTCCGACAGCCAGTCGGCGTGCTTCATCTCGTCGATCGATTCCATCCGCTCATACTGGGCGAGCTTGTAGACGCCCCAATGGTCGAGGACGCGATAGTGCAGCCAATATTGGTTGATCGCGGTCAGCTCGTTCTTGAGCGCTTCGTTGAGATATTCGATGACCCTCGGGTCGCCCTTGATCGCCATATGTCCACCCTAGATTGTCCGTGTTGCGGACGATCTAGGCTTCGGAAGGGTAGGGCTGCAAGCAAAAAACCGCAGAAATCTGCCGTTTTTACGTTGCGAACGTCAGGCAGCAGCGCGTTCGGTGTCGATAATGGCTCTCGCTACCACGACGCATTGGCCGCATTTCGCCCGGCAGCCGAGCGATTGATAGGCCTGGCAGGCCGTCTGGCAGCCGCTGCGTGCGGCGGCACGGACCTGGGATTCTCGTATGGCATTGCAAACGCAGACAACCATGGATGCTCCTCGCTTCGCCGCCTGTATGCGGATACTGCGAGACGTTCGCAAGTGGATTTGCGACTAATTCGCAGTCGCTAACACACGGTTCGTCGCAACTGCGAAAATCCTCCCCCGCCAGGGGGAGGGGGACCGTTCGGCGTTAGCCGAATGGTGGAGGGGGAGGACAGGTGGGAGTTCCGTTACGGAGCTCCCACCTGTCCTCCCCCTCCGTCACGCCTTCGGCGCGCCACCTCCCCCTGGCGGGGGAGGAATCGGAACCTCAAGCCAGCGCCGAGTCGGTACCCATCAGTTTCGGGAAGAAGCCCTCGTGGGCGCTGCGCAGCGCCTCGATCGTGACGACGTCATCGCGGTCGGGGCGTTCGAAGATCAGGCGCTTGCCGCCGGTGCGGCCAAGCGGTTCGGCTTCGACGCCGGCGGCGTGCGCGGCGCCGAGGAAGTCGAGCAAAGCATGGTCGTGGACGGTGACGACGTAGACGCCCTGATCCTCGGCGAAGAAGGCGCGGGCGCAGTCGAACGGCTGCTTGCGGTCGATCATCGCGCCGATGTTGCCCGCGAGCGCCATCTCGGCGAGCGTCACCGCGATGCCACCGTCGGAGACGTCGTGGACGGCGGAGAGCTGGCCGTCGGCGATCGCCGTCCGGATCAGGTCGCCGGCCTTGCGCTCGGCGGCGAGATCGACCGGCGGCGGCGGGCCTTCCTCGCGGCCGTGGCATTCGCGCAAATAGAGCGACTGGCCGAGATGGCCGCCGCGCTTGCCGACGGTCAGGATGATGTCGCCGGTGCCCTTGAAGGCGATCGTCGCGTTCCTGGTCCAGTCCTTGAGCAGGCCGACGCCGCCGATCGCCGGGGTCGGCAGGATCGCGCTGCCGCCGCCGGTCGCCTTCGATTCGTTGTAGAGGCTGACGTTGCCCGAGACGATCGGGAAGTCGAGCGCGCGGCACGCCTGCGCCATGCCGTCGAGACAACCGACGATCTGGCCCATGATCTCGGGCCGCTGCGGATTGGCGAAGTTGAGGCAGTTGGTGATCGCGAGCGGCGTCGCTCCGACCGCGGTCAAGTTGCGCCACGCCTCGGCGACCGCCTGCTTGCCGCCCTCGACCGGGTCGGCGAAGCAATAGCGCGGCGTGCAATCGGTGGTGATCGCCAGCGCCTTGTCGGTGCCGTGGACGCGCACCACCGCGGAGTCGCCGCCGGGGGCCTGCACCGTGTCGGCGCCGACCATGTGGTCGTATTGCTCCCAGATCCAGCGGCGGCTGGCGACGTCGGGCGAGCCCATCAGCGTCAGCAGGTCGGCGGCGATGTCCTTGCTTTCCGGCACGTTGGCGAGCGGCGCGGGCTTGGGCGTCGGGACGTGCGGACGATCGTACAGCGGCGCCTCGTCGGCGAGCGGGCCGAGCGGGATGTCGCAGACGGTTTCGCCCTTGAAGGTCAGCACCATGCGACCGGTGTCGGTGACGCGGCCGATGACCGCGAAGTCGAGCTCCCATTTGCGGAAGATCGTCTCCGCCTCGGCCTCGCGGCCGGGCTTGAGAACCATCAGCATGCGCTCCTGCGATTCGGAGAGCATCATTTCGTACGGCGTCATGCCGGTTTCGCGCTGGGGGACGTCGTCCATCACCAGTTCGATGCCGACGCCGCCCTTCGACGCCATCTCGACCGAGGAGGAGGTGAGGCCGGCGGCGCCCATGTCCTGGATCGCGACGATCACGTCGGTCGCCATCAGTTCGAGGCACGCTTCGATCAGCAGCTTTTCGGTGAAGGGATCGCCGACCTGCACGGTCGGGCGCTTGGCGTCGGCGTCCTCGCCGAAATCGGCCGAGGCCATCGTCGCGCCGTGGATGCCGTCGCGGCCGGTCTTGCTGCCGACATAGACGATCGGATTGCCGATGCCGCTGGCGGCCGAATAGAAGATCTTGTCCTGATCGGCGACGCCGACGGTCATCGCATTGACGAGGATGTTGCCGTCATAGGCGGGGTGGAAATTGACCTCGCCGCCGACCGTCGGGACGCCGACGCAATTGCCGTAGCCGCCGATGCCGTGGACGACGCCGGCGATCAGGTGGCGCATCTTGGGGTGCGTCGGCGAGCCGAAGCGCAGCGCGTTCATATTGGCGACCGGCCGCGCGCCCATCGTGAAGACGTCGCGCAGGATGCCGCCGACGCCGGTCGCCGCGCCCTGATAGGGCTCGATATACGACGGGTGGTTGTGGCTCTCCATCTTGAAGATCGCGGCTTGGCCGTCGCCGATGTCGATCACGCCGGCATTCTCGCCGGGGCCGCAGATCACCTGCGGGCCTTCGGTGGGGAGCTTCTTGAGGTGGATGCGGCTCGACTTGTAGCTGCAATGCTCGGACCACATCACCGAAAAGATGCCGAGCTCGACGAGATTGGGCTCGCGGCCCAGCGCGTGCAGGACGCGCTCATATTCTTCCGTGGACAGGCCGTGGTCGGCGACGATCTGGGGCGTGATCTCGGTCATGCGCGGGGCCTTAGCGGGGCGGGGCGGGTTCGTCACCATCGCTGATCGGTTGACGCTGCCCGACGGACACGGGCAGGGCGCGCGGCACTTGATTTCTGGAGACGATGATGGCCGCGATTCCGTTCGACATTCCCCACAGCCTCGGGCGCGCGGAGGCGCGGCGGCGGATCGAGGCGGGGCTGCCCAAGCTGGCGCAGCATATTCCCGGCGGCGGCACGGTCGATGCCGAATGGACCGGGCCGGATGCGCTCGCGCTGGCGATCGTCGCGATGGGACAGAAGGTCGCGGTCGACATGGCGGTGGGCGAGGGCAATGTCAGCGGCACGGTCAAGGTGCCGATGATGCTGGCGATGATGTCCGGCCCGATCGCCGAATTCGTGAAGACGAGTGCGGAGAAGATGCTGAAGGTATAACCTCTCCACGCCGACATCGTCCTCACCCATCGCCGGCTTCGCCGTCTCTCCCTCTCCCGGTGGGAGAGGGAAGGGGCCCGCCCGGCGCAGCCGGGTGGGAAGGGTGAGGACGGGGCGCTTCGCTGCCTTACGTCAACCGCTCGACGTGCCACGCGAGGTGGTCGGCCATGAAGGTCGAGATGAAATAATAACTGTGGTCGTAGCCCGGCTGCATGCGCAGCGTCAGGTCGATGCCCGCCGCTTCACATGCCGTCGTCAGCAACTGCGGCTTGAGCTGTTCTTCGAGGAACTGGTCGGCATCGCCCTGATCGACGAGCAGCGCGGGCACGCGCGCACCGTCCTCGATCAGCGCGACCGCATCGTGGCGGCGCCACGCGGCGCGGTCGTCGCCGAGATAGCCGCCGAGCGCCTTCTCGCCCCACGGCACTTGGCTCGGCGCGACGATCGGCGCGAAGGCGGAGATCGCCCTGAACCGCTCGGGCAAGGTCAGGCCGATGGTCAGCGCGCCGTGGCCGCCCATCGAATGGCCCATGATCGACTGGCGATCCATGTCGGCAGGGAAATGCGCGGCGACCAGCGCCGGCAGCTCCTCGGTGACATAGGACCACATGCGGAAATGCGGCGCCCACGGTGCCTGCGTCGCATCGACGTAGAAGCCCGCGCCCTGACCCATGTCATAGGCGCGATCGTCCGCGACGCCCTCGCCGCGCGGCGAGGTGTCGGGGGCGACGAAAATGAGCCCGAGTTCGGCGCAGGCGCGGCGGTATTCGCCCTTGTCGGTGACGTTGGCGTGGGTGCAGGTCAGTCCCGACAGATACCAGACGACCGGCAGCCTCTGCCCTTCGTCATGCGGCGGCACGTAGACCGAGACGGTCATCGGCGTGCCGGTCACGGTCGAGTCGTGGCGGTAGACGCTCTGCGTGCCGCCGAAGGCTTTGGCGGTGGAGACGGTCTCGAACGTCATCGCTCAGGCCGCCATGCGATGCGCGGCGCACACCTTGTTGCCGGCGGGATCGCGCAGATAGGCGAGATAGAGCTTGCCGAAGGGCGATTCGCGCGGGCCGGGCGCCTCCTCGATCGCGGTGCCGCCGTTGGCGAGGCCTGCGGCATGCCATGCCTCCACCGCCTCGGGTGAGCCGGCGGCGAAGCCGATCGTGCCGCCATTGGCGTGGCAGGCGGGCTCGCCGTTGATCGGCTTGCTCAGCAGCAGCCGGCCACCGGCATGCATATAGGCGGTACGGCCCTTGGGATCGCTGATCCCGGCAGGCACGCCGAGTGCGCCGAGCGCTGCGTCGTAGAAGGCTTTCGAGGCAGCCATATCGTCGGTGCCGAGCATGACGTGGGAAAACATCTGGTTTGTCCTTGTAGCGCCGAATGCGCGGGTCAGTAGATCACGACGCTGCGGATGCTTTCGCCGGCATGCATCAGGTCGAAGCCCTTGTTGATCTCGTCGAGCGTCAGGCGATGCGTGATCATCGGGTCGATCTGGATCATCCCGTCCATATACCAGTCGACGATCTTCGGCGTATCGGTCCGCCCGCGCGCGCCGCCGAAGGCGGTACCGCGCCAGTTGCGCCCGGTGACGAGCTGGAACGGCCGCGTGCTGATCTCCTTGCCCGCCTCGGCCACGCCGATGACGATCGACGTGCCCCAGCCGCGGTGGCAGCATTCGAGCGCCTGGCGCATCACGTCGGTGTTGCCGGTCGCATCGAAACTATAGTCGGCGCCGCCGTCGGTGAGCTGGACGATATGCGCGACGATGTCGCCGACCTGCTTGGGATTGGCGAAATGGGTCATGCCGAAGCGGCGGCCCCAATCCTCGCGGTCGGGGTTGATGTCGACGCCGACGATCATCTTCGCGCCGGCGAGCTTCGCGCCCTGGATGACGTTGAGGCCGATGCCGCCGAGGCCGAAGACGACGACGGTGTCGCCCGGCTGCACCTTCGCGGTGTGGACGACCGCGCCCACTCCGGTGGTAACGCCGCAGCCGACGTAGCAGCTCGTGTCGAACGGCGCGTCGGGGCGGATCTTGGCAACCGCAATCTCGGGCAGCACGGTGAAGTTCGAGAAGGTCGAACAGCCCATGTAATGGAAGATCGGCTGGCCCTTGTAGCTGAACCGGGTGGTGCCGTCGGGCATAAGCCCCTTGCCCTGCGTCGCGCGGATCGCGGTGCACAGATTGGTCTTCTGGCTGAGGCACGACTTACACTGGCGGCATTCGGGCGTGTAGAGCGGGATGACGTGATCGCCGACCGCGACGCTGGTCACGCCCGCACCGACCTCGCGGACGATGCCGGCGCCCTCGTGGCCGAGCACGCTGGGGAACAGCCCCTCGCTGTCGAGCCCGTCGAGCGTATAGGCGTCGGTGTGGCAGATGCCGGTCGCCATGATCTCGACCAGCACTTCGCCGGGCTTCGGCCCTTCGAGGTCGAGTTCGACGATCTCGAGCGGCTTCTTGGCTTCGAAGGCGACGGCGGCGCGGGTCTTCATGGGGCAGGCTCCGGTAAGGCGTGCGCGGCGGTTACCGCCTGTCGGTAGGGCAGGGCAAGCACAGGGTGGGCCATGCGGATGATACTCATTCGCAAGACGGTTGAAATATGTGGCTTTGCCCGCTAGCCGGGAGCGGTGAGCACCGTCCGATCCGTTTCCGCCGCTCCGGCACGTCAGGCCAAGCGCAAATGGCGCGGCTGGTGGCTCAAGCAATTGCACAGCTGGCACTGGATGAGTGCGGCGGTGTCGCTGATCGGCATGCTGCTGTTCGCGGCGACCGGGATCACGCTCAACCATGCCGCGTCGATCGGCGCGACGCCGGTGGTGACCGACCGGGCGGGGACGCTGCCGCCGCCGTTGCTGCGTGACCTCAAGGCACCGGCGGCGGCCGATGCGGCCTTGCCGCCGCGGGTTGCGGCGGCGGTGGCGCGCGCTGTGGAGCTCGATGCGGCGGGCAAGCCGGGCGAATGGTCGGACAGCGACGTCTATGTCGCGCTGCCGCGGCCCGGCGGCGACGCCTGGGTCAGCATCGACCGGACGAACGGCAGGATCACCGCCGAAGTGACCAGTCGCGGCTGGATCGCCTATCTCAACGACCTACACAAAGGCCGCAATGCCGGAGCAGCGTGGGGCTGGTTCCTCGACGTGTTCGCGGTCGCCTGCATCCTGTTCACGCTGACCGGACTGCTGCTGCTGCAGATGCACGGCAAGCACCGGCCGGCGACCTGGCCGATCGTGGCGCTCGGCGTGATCGTTCCGGTCGTGCTGATCCTCGTCTTCATCCACTGATGCCGTGCCGCCGATATCCGACGAGAATTGATTGATTTGAAAGGGGAACGAACCATGCGCCCAACGACCTTTGCCCTGCTCGGCGGCGTGATCGCCGCGCCGGCGGGTGCCGCGACCGTCACCGTGACGATCCCCAAACAGGACGTCGCCGAATATCATCGGCCCTATGTCGCGATCTGGCTGGAGCCCGCCGGCGGCGGCGCGGCGCGGACGGTGGCCCTGTGGTACGAGACCAAGAAGACCGGCAAGGATGCGGGCACCAAATATCTCGCCGATCTGCGCGCCTGGTGGCGCAAGGGCGGGCGGTCGATGACCGTCCCCGCCGACGGCATCAGCGGCGCGACGCGCGCGCCCGGCCAATATAGCGTCAAGCTGCCCGACGGGCTGAAGCCCGGCGCCTATGTGCTCACCGTCGAGGCGGCGCGCGAGACCGGGGGACGCGAGCTGGTGACGTTGCCGCTGACCGTCCCCAATCCCAGCGCGCGCGGATCGGGCAAGACCGAGCTCGGCGCCCTCACCGTCTCCGCCCGCTGAAAGGAGCGCATATCATGAAGCCCTTCACCGTCCGCCTGCTCGCCGCCGCGGCGCTGCTCGCCACGCCGGCGATGCTCTCCGCGCATCGCATGTGGCTGCTGCCGTCGGGCACGGTCTTTTCCGGCACCGACAGCTGGGTGACGATCGACGCCGCGGTGTCGAACGACCTGTTCTTCTTCGATCACCAGCCGCTGCGGCTCGACGGGATGAAGGTCTGGCAGCCCGACGGCACGCCGGGGCAGCTCCAGAATGGCGCGACCGGGCGCTATCGCTCGGTATTCGACGTCCAGCTCGACAAGCCGGGGACGTGGAAGGTCGGCACCGCCATGTCGGGGGTGATGGGCAGCTTCAAGGTCGACGGCGTCGAGAAGCGCGTCGGCGGTCGCGGCGGCCCGCCGCGTCCCGGCCAGCCGGCGCCGCTGACCGTCGCCGACATCCCGGCCAATGCGACCGACGTAAAGCTCACCGAGATGTTGTCGCGCAACGAGGTGTTCCTGACCGCGGGCGCACCGACGACGACGGTGTTCGCGCCGACCGGCAAGGGCCTCGAATTCGCGCCGGTGACGCATCCGGACGAGCTGATCGCCGGCGAGGCGGCGAAATTCCGATTCCTGATCGACGGCAAGCCGGCGGCGGGGCTCAAGGTCACCGTCATTCCGGGCGGCAAGCGCTATCGCAACGACGAAAACGCCATGACCCTGACCACCGGCGCCGATGGCGTGGTGAGCGTGACCTGGCCGGCGGCGGGTATGTATTGGCTCAACGCCACCGCAACGGACGCGAAGACCACGACGCCGCGCGCGACCGAGCGACGGATGAGCTACGTCACGACGCTGGAAGTGCTGACGCCGTGACGGCGGCGCGGTGAGGATCGCGCTTCCCGCGGCGATCTCCGCGGCGGCGATCGCGGCCTGCGATCCGGCGGTGGTGGTGACCGACCTCGGCGGCGAGACGATGGGGACGCGGTGGAGCGTGCGCGTCGTCCTGCCGACCGGGCTGGATGCGAGCGCGGTGCACGCGGCGGTGGTCGCGCGGCTCGACGCTATCATCGCGGAGATGAGCCACTGGCTGCCTACGTCGTTGCTGTCGCGCTTCAATCGCGCGGCGGCGGGGAGCGCGATGGTGCTGCCGCCCGACTTTGCGGAGGTCATGGCGGGTGGGCTGGCGATCGCCGAGGCGACCGGCGGCGCGTTCGACCCGGCGATCGGACGGCTGGTCGATCTATGGGGTTTCGGGCCGGTGCCGGTGGCTGCGGTGCCGGATGCGGCTGCGCTCGAAGCGGCGCGGGCCGCCTCCGGCTGGCGGCGGCTCGGCTGGAGCGCCGGCGATCGGCGGCTGTCGCAGCCGGGCGGGGTGGCGCTCGATCTGTCGGGGATCGCCAAGGGCTTCGCCGTCGATGCGGTGGCGGCGACGCTGGCACGGCTCGGTGTCGTCCATACCCTGGTCGAGATCGGGGGCGAACTGGTCGGGCGCGGGGTGCGGCCGGACGGCCAGCCGTGGTGGGTCGATCTGGAGGCGCCGCCGGGGGTGGATGTCGCGCCGCTGCGCATCGCGCTGCACGGGCTCGCGGTGGCGACCTCGGGGGATTATCGGCGCGGGGGGCATACGATCGATCCGCGGACGGGGCGGTCGACGGATAACGGCGTGGTGTCGGTGAGCGTGATCGCGGCGGATGCGCTGAGCGCGGATGCCTGGGCGACCGCGCTGACCGTGCTCGGGCCGGACGCGGGTCGCGCGCTGGCGGCCGGGCAGGGCGTCGCGGCGCGGATCGTGGTGGAGGGTGGGGACGAGACCCTGACCCCGGCGTTGGAGGCGATGCTGGCGGACTGAGCGGGATGGTTGGAGGCTGCTGAATTGTATGCCCGCGAAAACGGGCGTTCAGGTCGGCCCTACGCTTTCCCAACCCACACCGTCACCCCGGACTCGTTCCGGGGTCCACCAGGCCGCGAGAGAGCGATTTCGCCTCAAGCCTTTCTCCTCGCCACAGGGTGGACCCCGGAACGAGTCCGGGGTGACGGATCCTTTGGGGATATTGATCGAGCCTCATCGCCGTCGCCATATGTGATCGCCCTGTGCGACCGCGGCCGCACATTGGGAGATCAGCGGCGCCCCCCTCCGCCTACTTCCCCCGGAACACCGCGCCGAAGATCATGATCGTCTCGGTGGGTTCGCTGATTTGGATCGTGCCGCCGACCTGCGTCACCAGGCTGTGGACGAGATAGGCGGCGGCGGTGCGCGGGGTGACGCCTTCGGGGCCTTCGCCGTGGTTGAGCGCGGTGCGCAATTCGGGCGCGAGGATGATGCGCGGCCCCTCGATCTTGACGACGATCTCGAGCTGGCCGTTGTTCTCCTCGCCGCCGACGTCGAGCGTGCCGCCGCGCACCAGCGATTCGCTGGCGATCAGCGTCAGGTTGAGCATTACCTTGAGCGCCGCCTTGGGCAGCGTCTCCGCCTCGACCCACCAGTTGAAGGTGGTGCGCTTGTTGTCGATCAGCAGCCCCTCGATCGCCGCCTTCGCCTCGCGGCTGTCGACCTGCTCGCCGAAGCCGCCGGCGCCGCCGAAGGCGAGGCGGAAGAATTTGAGCTTGTTGGCCGAGGCGCGGGCACTTTCGCTGAGCAACTGGAAGACGCGTGCGCGCATCTCCTCGTCGGTCTCGTCGGTCAGCAGTTCCAGCCCGTTGTTGAGCGCGCCGACCGGCGAGAGCAGGTCATGGCACAGCCGCGAACACAGCAGGCTGGCGAAATCGACCGGGCTGACGGACATTCAGGTTCCTCGAAAAAGCGACGACCGATGTGGCCGAGCCGGCTCCGGTGCGCAAGGGTCGTCGCCGAGCGCGACGGGATCGAACCGTCCCTCGACGGCACCGCCAGCGCCGGCACGCCAGCCGCGCAGCACGCCACCCGCGGCGATCAGCCACAAGGCGCCGTCCGGCGCGGCGCTCGCCGCGTCGCGCGGGGAGGGGCGGGGATCGCCGTTGGGGTGCGAATGATAATGGCCGACGATCGCCGGACCGCCGCTGCGCTGCGCGCGATGCGCGGCGATCAGCGCGGCGGGGTCGATCTCGAACCAGCAAGCCGGATCGGCCGCGACGTTGCGGCACGGCTGGATCGCGGTGATCGCGGTCGCGGTGCCGAACAGCAGGCCGCAGACCTCGGCTTGTGGCGTAGCGGCGGCGTCGCGCAGGATCTGTCCGACAAGATCGCTTGTAATCGCCACCGTCATGCCCACATCCCTACCCCATGGACCGGGGGGTTTCCATCATCGACGCGACGATCGCACCGGCGGCGAACGGCTGGCGGCTGGATCGCGCGCTCGCCGACGCGGTGCCGACGCTGTCGCGCGAGCGGCTCAAGGTGCTGATCGCCAGCGGCGCGGTGACCCGCGACGGGCTGATGGTCCGCGATGCCGCGAAGAAGGCGGCGGCGGGCGATACGTTCGCGGTCGCCGTGCCGGTGCCGACGCTGCCGCATAACGAAGCGCAGGATATCCCGCTCGTCGTCGCCTATGAGGACGAGCATCTGATCGTCGTCGACAAGCCCGCCGGGCTGGTCGTCCATCCCGCCGCGGGCAATCTCGACGGAACCCTGGTCAACGCGCTGCTCCATCATTGTCAGGGCTCGCTGTCGGGGATCGGCGGGGTCGCGCGGCCGGGGATCGTCCACCGCATCGACAAGGACACGTCGGGGCTGATGGTCGCCGCCAAGACCGACCGTGCGCATGAGGGGCTGGCGCGCCAGTTCCACGACCACAGCATTGACCGCCGCTATCGCGCGATCGTCGGCGGCGTGCCGCGGCCGGCGGCGGGCAAGGTCGACGCACCGCTCGCGCGCTCGGCGACCAACCGCAAGAAGATCGCGATCGTCCAGGGCGGCAAGCGTGCGGTGACGCATTTCGCCACGATGCAGGTGCTGCGCGACGCGGCACTGGTCGAATGCCGGCTGGAGACGGGGCGGACGCATCAGGTCCGCGTGCACATGGCCTCGATCGGCCACGCCTTGCTGGGCGACCCGGTCTATGGTAGAACAAAGGGTGCTCAAAAGGCGCTGCTCGAAACCCTCGGTTTCCGCCGTCAGGCCTTGCATGCGGCGCATCTGGGGTTCATCCATCCGGTGAAAACCACCGCTTTGGCGTTCGATAGCGTTATGCCTGCCGATATGCAGGAACTGTTCACCGAGCTTCACGTATAGGTTCGAGCCGTTCGTCGCCGCAGTGCGGGACGAATGCCTCCGCAAGAAAGGGAGATCAGATCATGGCAGCCCGCAGCAACGTCCCCGCGACGATTCCTGCCCTCGGCGGGGAGCAGAGCCTCAACCGCTACCTGTCCGAGATCAAGAAATTTCCCATCCTCGCGCCCGAGCAGGAGTTCATGCTCGCCAAGCGCTTCCAGGAGCATGGCGACACCGATGCGGCGGCGCAGCTCGTCACCTCGCACCTGCGGCTCGTCGCCAAGATCGCGATGGGCTATCGCGGCTATGGCCTGCCGACGTCGGAGCTGATCTCCGAGGGCAATATCGGCCTGATGCAGGGCGTGAAGAAGTTCGAGCCCGATCGCGGCTTCCGCCTCGCCACCTATGCGATGTGGTGGATCCGCGCGTCGATCCAGGAATATATCCTGCGCTCGTGGAGCCTGGTGAAGATGGGCACCACCGCGGCACAGAAGAAATTGTTCTTCAACCTGCGGCGGATGAAGTCGAAGCTCGACGCGTTCGAGGACGGCGACCTGCGGCCCGAGCATATCACCAAGATCGCCACCGATCTCGGCGTCGCCGAAAGCGACGTGATCAGCATGAACCGCCGCATGGCGATGGGCGGCGACACGTCGCTCAACGTCTCGATGCGCGAGGACGGTGAGGGCCAGTGGCAGGATTGGCTGCAGGACGACGCGCCGTTGCAGGACAGCGTCGTCGCCGAGGCGCAGGAGGCGGATGTCCGCCACGGCATGCTCGTGTCGGCGATGGACGACCTCAACGACCGCGAAAAGCACATCCTGACCGAGCGCCGACTGACCGACGATCCGAAGACGCTCGAAGAGCTGAGCCAAGTCTATGGCGTGTCGCGCGAGCGCGTCCGGCAGATCGAGGTGCGCGCGTTCGAGAAGCTCCAGAAGGCTATGATGCGCATTGCCGGCGAGAAGCGGCTGCTCGCGGCGTAAGATGGTCGGCACCGTCGTGATTGGCGGCGGTGCGGCCGGCATCGCGGCGGCGCGGCGGCTCCGCGATGCCGGCGAGGACGTGCTGCTGGTCGAGGCCGGGAACCGGCTCGGCGGGCGGGCGCATAGTCTCCGCCTGTCGGACTTGCAGCGCGCCGCTTCCCCTATCCCGTTCGCCCTGAGCCTGTCGAAGGGCCTCTCTCCGCCGCCGACCGGGGCTTCGACAGGCTCAGCCCAAACGGACCGGGAGGCGGTCCTCGACGCCGGTTGCGGCTGGCTCCATTCCGCCGGACGCAATCCGTGGACTGCGATCGCCGAGCGCGAGGGGTTTATGATCGACCGTTCGTCGCCCAATTGGGGCGTGCAATGGCGCGGCCTCGGCTATCCGCCGGAGGAACAGGCGGCGTTCCGCGCGGCTTACGAACGATGGGACGAGTCCGCCCATGCGGCGCTCGACGGTTCCGATCGGCCCTTGTCCGACTTCGTCAGCGCCGGGGACGCGCCATGGCGGCCGATGATCGATGCGATCTCCGGCTATGCCAATGGCGCGCCGCTCGACCGCGTCTCGCTGCACGACTGGGCGGCATATGAGGATGCGGCGACCGAGGACAATTGGGCATTGCCGGCGGGCTATGGCACGCTTATCGTCCACCACGCCGGCGATGTGCCGGTGCGGCTGAACACGCCGGTGACGCGGATCGATCATGCCGGCCGGACGATCCGTCTCGACACTCCCGCCGGGACGATCGCAGCCGACCGCGTCGTCCTCGCCATCCCGACCACCGCTTATGCGGAGATCGTCTTCGATCCGCCGCTGCCCGAGAAGCAGGAGGCTGCGGCGGCACTGCCGCTGGGGCTCGCCGACAAGGTGTTCCTCGCGGTCGATTGCCCCGAATGGCCGGCGCAGGCGCATCTGATCGGCGATCCGCATAGCGCCTGCACCGCGAGCCACCGGCTGTCGCCCTTCGGCCTGCCGATCGTCGAGAGCTTCTTCGGCGGCGCCTGCGCCGAGGCGATGCCCGACGGACGTGCCGCGAGCGACTTCGCGATCGAGGAACTGGTCCGCCTGCTCGGCGCCGATTGGCGCAAGCGGCTCGTCCCACTGCGCGCGACGCACTGGCGCGGGCAGGCGTATATCCATGGCAGCTACAGCCATGCCCGCGTCGGTCAGGCCGGCGCCCGTGCGATCCTCGCCGCGCCGGTCGACGACCGGCTGTTCTTCGCCGGCGAGGCGTGCTCGCCGCACGATTTCTCCACCGCGCACGGCGCGTATCGGACCGGCACCGCCGCCGCCGCCGCGATCCTCCACTTGAAGGGGGCTGCGCCGCCCCCGTAAGGAGCGGGGATGATCCGCATCCTCCTCCTCCTGTTCAAGGCCGGTCTGGTCTTCGTCGCGATCAGTATATTGTGGGTCGGCATCTACCGCTTCGTGCCGGTGCCGTTCACCTGGACGATGGCGGGCGACCTGCTCGGCGGGCGCAGCGTCACCAAGGACTGGATGCCGCTGTCGCAGATGGACTCGGACATGCCGCGCGCCGCGATCGCCGGCGAGGATGCGCGCTTCTGCGAGCATCACGGCTTCGACTGGAAGGGAATCGCCAGCGCCGCCTATAGCAACGCGCAGGGGAAGCGGCTGCGCGGTGGCTCGACGATCAGCCAGCAGACCGCGAAGAACGTCTTCCTGTTCCAGGGCGGCGGCTATGTTCGCAAGGCGTTCGAGGCCTATTTCACCGTCCTGATCGAGACCTTGTGGGGCAAGCGGCGGATCATGGAGGTCTATCTCAACGTCGCCGAGACGGGGATCGGCACCTATGGCGCCAATGCCGCGGCGCTGCGCTATTTCCACCACGATGCGTCGCACCTGTCGCCGACCGAGGCGGGACGGATCGCCGCGGTGCTGCCGCTGCCCAAGAAGCGCGCGGCGATCGACCCGCACGGCTTCGTGCGGCGGCATGGCAACGCACTGTCGCGCTACGTCGGCGTGGTGCGACGGAGCGGGCTGGATAGCTGTTTGAAATAAGGGGCTTCCCGCTCCTCCCAAATCATCGTCATCCCCGCGCAGGCGGGAATCCATAAACGCTGGCGTTGCGGCTCAAGAGAAATCCGCGCGTCTGGATCCCCGCCTGCGCGGGGATGACAGTCTTTGATGAGGAAAGGTCAGAACGGCAGTTTGAAGCCCGGCGGGAGGGGCAGGCCGCTGGTCATCTTCGACATTTCGGCGCCCGACACCGCATCCGCCTTGGTTCGCGCGTCGTTGAACGCCGCCGCGAGCAGATCCTCGAGCATCTGCTTTTCCGACACTTCGATCAGCGAATCGTCGATCGCGATGTTGATGATCCGGCCCTTGGCGCTCGCCTTGACCTTGACGAGGCCGCCGCCCGAGACGCCCTCGACCTCGATCGTGTCGAGCTGGTCCTGCGCCTTCTGCAATTCGTTCTGGACGTTCTGCGCCATGGCGAGGATTTCGTCGATATTCTTCATGCGTTGCTCCGTTTGCCCGGCCAGGCTTCCAGTTCGGCTTCGGGAAAGGCCGCGAAGGCCGCCCTCACCAGCGGCGTGGCGAGGATCGCCTGCCGTGTCGCCTCTTCATCCGCCTTGGCCTTCTCGCGCAAGGTAGGCGCGCCGGGCGCATCCTCCAAGACGATCTTCCATACCTGCCCCGTCGCCGCCTTCAGCGCCTCGGTAACGTCGCGCAGCGTATCCGCCGACATCGGCCGCGATCCGCTGAGGACCAGTTCGGGCGCTTCGTAGCGGACGACGCGCGCGCCGTGACTGAGCTGCGCGGCGACGGCGAAATGGCCCTTGTCCTCGAGCAGGGTGACGAGGCCCTCGAAATCGGCGGGCGCACCGGGCCGCTCGACAGCGACCGGCGCGGCCGGTGCTGCGGGGGCAGCCGCCGCGGGCGCCGACAATGCGCCGAGCTTGCCGCTGGCGATCTGCTTCGCCAGCTCGCCGGGATCGGGCAAGGTCGAAGCGTGGATCGCGCGCAGCAGCGCCATCTCCGCCGCCTCGATCGGCAGTGCCGCCTTGGCGACCTCGTCATGCCCCTTGAGGAAGAGCTGCCAGAGCCGGTGCAGGGCAGGGAAGGACAGCTTTTCCGCCCATTCGGCGCGCGCGTTGCGCTCCTCGACCGGCTGCGCCGGGTCTTCGGCGGTGCCGACCTTGGCGAGCGTGATGCCGTGGACGCTCTCGAGCATCGCGCGCAGCACCGACTGCGGATCGACGCCGTAATCATATTGCCGGCGCAGGCTGGCGAGCGCCCCCGCCGCATCGCCGGCGAGCACGAGGGCGAGCAGGTCGCGTACCGCGCCGCGATCGGACAGGCCGAGCATCTGCCGCACCGCCGCCGCGGTCACGCCGCCGCCCTCGAGCCCGGCATGGGCGATGCCTTGGTCTAGGATCGACAGGCCGTCGCGCGCCGAGCCTTCCGCCGCACGCGCGATCAGCATCAGCGCCTCGGGCTCGGCCTCTACGCCCTCTTGCCTGCAGACGAAGGCGAAATGCGCGGCGAGCTGCTCCGCCGAGATGCGGCGCAGGTCGAAGCGCTGGCAGCGCGACAGCACGGTGATCGGCACCTTGTTCACCTCGGTGGTGGCGAACAGGAATTTGACGTGCGCGGGCGGCTCTTCAAGCGTCTTCAGCAACGCATTGAAGGCGTTCTTTGACAGCATGTGGACCTCGTCCACGATATAGATCTTGTAGCGCGCCGACACCGCCGCATAGCGCGCCGCGTCGATGATCTCGCGCACGTCGTCGACGCCGGTATGGCTCGCGGCGTCCATCTCAATGACGTCGATATGGCGGCCTTCGGCGATCGCGCGGCACGGTTCGCAGACGCCGCACGGATCGATCGTCGGCCCGCCGGTGCCGTCGGGACCGACGCAGTTGAGCGCCTTGGCGATCAGCCGCGCGGTCGAGGTCTTGCCGACGCCGCGCACGCCGGTCATCAGAAAGGCATGCGCCAGCCGGTCGCGCTTGATCGCATTGCCGAGTGTGGTGACCATCGCATCCTGCCCGATCAACTCGGAAAAGGTCTGCGGACGGTATTTGCGCGCGAGCACGCGATAGGGGGCGGCCTTGGCCGCGGGCTGCGGCGGTTCGCCCAGATCGAAGGAATCGGCCATTGGCTTGCATATAGGGCGGCGGGGGGCCGGTGTCGAAGGTGCATAGGGTCGGCACTCCGTCGCGCGCGCTATTCGATCTGGCCATTGGTCGCGGAGCGGCATAGCCTGTGGCGATGGATTTGCTGTCGCACCTGCTGAACGCCTTCGGTTCGACGCTATTGGTCGCCGCGGTGGCCTTCTGGGGAATACGGTGGTTGGCGCCGCTCGCTCCGGCGCGGTTCGGCGCCTTCACCTTGGCGATCGGCTATGCCCTCGCCCGGTATAGCGGGTCGGCGCCGCCCTGGGCGGCGATGCCCTTGCTCGTCCGGGCGATCGGGACGCTATCGGCGCTGACGCTGCTTTGGGTCTGGTGGTTCCGACACGCGCATGCGAGCGAGGAAGCAAATAGCTAGAGTTACCTCGGGCAATATGGTTACGATAACGCCCGTTCTGCCCTAAGGCATGAGGGTGCCTGATCGTGGCACCCATCCCGGAACCCCTCGACACCCATGACCCCCGTTCTCGGCGTATCGCATTCGATTCTCGGCCAGCCCTGGCATTGGCGCAGCCTCGCCGCCGACGCGCGCGACGGTTTCGGTGCCGACGATCTCGTCACGCAATTGCTGCTCGCCCGCGGCGCCGAGCGCGAGACGCTCGACCAGCATCGCGCGCCGTCGATCCGCGCCTTCATGCCCGACCCGTCGGTGTTCCGCGACATGGACCGCGCCGCGATCCGCCTCGCCGATGCGGTGCGGGCGGGCGAGAGCGTCGCGGTGTTCGGCGATTACGATGTCGACGGCGCGACCTCGGCGGCGCTGATGATCCTCGTGCTGCGCGATCTCGGGCTCGAGGCGCGGCCGTATATTCCCGACCGGTTGCTCGAAGGCTACGGCCCGTCGGGCGACGCGCTGGTCCGGCTCGCGGGGGAGGGGGCGTCGCTGATCGTCACCGTCGATTGCGGCGCACAGGCGTTCGAGGCGCTGGCGATGGCGCACGCGCACCCGGTCGACGTCGTCGTCGTCGACCACCACAAATGCGCCGCCGCGCTGCCGCTGGCGCATGCGCTGGTCAATCCCAACCGGCTCGACGAGGACGAAGGCGCGGCGCACGGCCATCTCGCCGCGGTCGGCGTCTGCTTCCTGCTCGCCGCGGCGCTGCTGCGCACGCTGGAGGCACGCGGCTTCTTCGCCGATCGGCCCAAGCCCAATCTGATCCACCATCTCGACATCGTCGCGCTCGGCACCGTCGCCGACGTCGCGCAGCTGCGCGGCCTCAACCGCGCCTTCGTCGCGCAGGGGCTGAAGGTGATGGCGCAGCGTCGCAACGTCGGCCTCGCCGCGTTGATCGAGGCGTCGCGGCTGACGCGCGCGCCGACGTGCAGCGACCTCGGCTTCGCGCTCGGGCCGCGGATCAATGCCGGCGGCCGGGTCGGCCGCGCGGACCTGGGCGTGCGGCTGCTCACCACCCGCGATCCCGACGAGGCGCGTACGATCGCCGAGGAGCTCGACCGGCTCAACGAGGAGCGCCGCCTGATCGAGGCGGGGGTGCAACAGGCCGCCGAACTGCTCGCCAACGACGGCCGCCGCGTCGTCGTCGTCGCCGGCGACGGCTGGCATCCCGGCGTGATCGGCATCGTCGCCGGACGGCTGAAGGAGAAGTTCGGCCGGCCGGCGATCGTCATCGCGATCGGCGAGGACGGGCTCGGCAAGGGCTCGGGCCGGTCGATCGCCGGGGTCGATCTCGGCGCGGCGGTGCTCGCGGCGAAGGAGCAGGGCCTGCTCGTCGCCGGCGGCGGCCATGCGATGGCGGCGGGGCTGACGATCGCCGCCGACGGCATCGCCGCCTTCGCCGATTTCCTCGAAGAACGGCTGGCCGCCGGCGTCGACCGCGCGATCGGTGAGCGGGCGTTGCTGGTCGACGCGGTGCTCGCGCCGGGCGGGATCAACCCGCTGCTGGTCGAATCGCTCGATGTCGGCGGACCGTACGGCATGGGCTGGCCGGCGCCGCGGATCGCCGCCGGGCCGGTGCGGATCATCAAGGCGGACGTCGTCGGCAACGGCCACGTCCGCGCGGTGGTGGCGGGCGACGACGGCCGCAGCTTCAAGGCGGTGGCGTTCCGCGCCGCCGACACCGCGCTGGGGCAGGCGCTGCTCGCCGCCGCGCCGCACCGCCGGCTATGGCTCGCCGGCCGCGCCAAGATCGACGATTGGGGCAGCCGCCCGGCGGCGGAAATGCACCTGGAAGACGCCGCCTGGGCGAATTGATGCATCACAACCCCTTGACCGATCGCCGACCCCCCTCTAGCAGCACCCCTCGCTGGCCCCTTCGTCTAGCGGTTAGGACGCGGCCCTTTCACGGCTGAAGCACGGGTTCGATTCCCGTAGGGGTCACCAGCAGCGCAACCGGCCATGGTCGGCATGCCGCTGGTGACGGCATTCGCAGAGTTCCAGCATCATTCCGGTGACAGCGGTGCGGCGGGGTCGCTCGGCGCCGGTCCGGCTTCCTGCGGGCGGTCGAAGGTGACCACCCATTGCGGATAGCCGTCGGGTGCCATGATGATGTCGGCATGGCCGACGGGGTCGTTGCCCGTCTCGATCCAGCCGGCGCCGTGACAGGTGTCGCAGATCGCGCGCTTGCAGCGGAAGCTGACCAGGTCGATCTCGACGTTCCACTGGCCGTAGCCGTGGCAGATCGGGCATTTCGCATCGAGCGTGCCGTTGCGCGGCTGCAGCGCGATGATGTCGAAGGCATGCGGGCTGTTGGGGCCGTCGCAATAGACGACGTTGCTGGCATGGGCGATCTTTGGTCTCCTCGGGCACGCACGGGTGGTCGGCGGCGTGGCGGATCAGTCCGGCACCACCCAGTTGAGTTCGTCCGCCGCCGCCTCGGCGGTCTTGGCGAGATGGCGGACGTAATCCTGGAAGATCGGCACCGTGAAGGTGACGAGCACCGGATCGGCGTCGGGCTCGTTGAAGGTCAGCACCACGAAGCGGGTGCCGGTCTCGTCGATCATCAGGCCGGCTTCCATCGCGCCGGGCCCGCTCGGGCTGATTACCACCTCTGCCATGGATCAGCGCGGCTCGCCGGCATGGGACGGTCGGAGGATTTCGGGTCTTGGCATGGAGGCTCCTACACGGGTCGGACGGGTATAACGCCCGATGACGGTTTCCGCCCACGCGTCTTTCGCGGCGGTGGTTCGTTTCCTGCCGACGCGTTGATGCAATGCGACTGGGAGAAGACGATGCGGTTCGTTCAGATCGAGATACTGCCCACGGGCAAGGCGCTGGTCGATATCGACAAACTGACCCATGCGGTGCCGGAGGGCGAGGGCAGTCGCCTGTTCCTGGGGGCGCAGCATCTCGATGTGCCGCATACGCTCGCCGAACTGGAGAATATCCTGGCCGGACGCGAACGGACCGATGACGGCGAGAGCAGTGCCGCCGGTTTCGGCCTGCGCTAGGCGGTCAGGCGCCCCATTCCGGCCCGTCGTCGTCGGAATAGAAGGCGTCCGGGTCATAAGGTGCGGACCGTCGCGCCGGCGCGGATGGCGTCGGCAAGGTCGGCTGGCCGCCGCCGAAGCGCAGCCGGATATAGGCCGCATTGCCGTCCATGCCCTGGAAGATCGCCGCCGCCGCTTCGCCACGATTCAGGCGCATGCCGACATAAGGCGCCCGCTCGGCGCTGAGATAGCCGAGCTGCACGCCGCGCGGGCCGATGACCGCAATGGCATTGCCGTCGTGCTTGTTCTTCGGTTCCGGCACCAGGGCGACCGGCTCGCCGGGCAGCGTCATCATCGTTTCGGAGCGGCGGTTGCTGCCGTCGGCATTGGCGAAGTCGATGCCGACGACGGCGAGGGTCAGTTCCTGCATCGCCGCGGTTCAGATCTTGGTCGCATCGGCGGCCTCGACCAGCTCGATCACCCAGTCGCCGGCGCGCAGCTCGCGCGCCTCGGGTTGCAGGACGCCGATCGCCCGGTCGTCGCGATAGATGCGGACGATCTGGCCGTCGGTGCCGTCGCGCGGCGCGGTGCCGATCTCGTCGGCGCGAACCGGGCGTTCGCGCAATTCGATCTGGCCGCCGCGGGTGACGAGGTCGGCGACATAGTCGGCGACGTGCGGGCCGGCGGTGCATTGCGCGAGCAACTGGCCGCCGAAGCTCACCGGGTTGACGATGATGCTGGCACCGGCGTCGCGCGCCAGCAACTCGTTCTCGATCGCCGCGATCGAGACGGCGATGCCGGCATGCGGCGCGAGGCGACGGCAGGTGAGGATGATCAGCACCGCGGTGTCGTCGCGGCCGGGGCAGATGATGACGTTGCGCGCGGCACCGACCTTGGCGGTTTCGAGCACCTTGTTGTGGGTCGCATCGCCTTCGACGGTGGCGACGCCCCATGCCTCGGCGAGGCGCAGCCGGTCGGCGTTGGCGTCGACCACGACGATCCGCTCCGGCTGATGGCCGCGTTCGATCAATTCGCCGACCGCCGCCGAGCCCGAGCGGCCGAAGCCGCAGACGATGACGTGATCCTTCAGTTCGTGCCTGACCAGTCCCATACGCCACCGCTCCCATCCCTGCCGCAGCATGAAGCTGTAGGCGCTTCCCAGGAAGATGAGGAACACGAAGATGCGGATCGGCGTGACGACGAACGTATCGAACATCCGCGCCGAATCGCTGACCGGGACGATGTCGCCATAGCCGACCGTCGTCACGGTGATGACGGTGAAATAGACGATGTCGAGGAAGCTGACCGCGCCGTCGGTATTGTCGCGCAGGCCCGCCCGGTCGATCCAGTGACCGCCGAGCGCGATGCCGACGAGCAGCAGCACCGCGGCGGCACGGATCGCCAAAGTGGTGAGCGGGCCGAGCCGCCCGGCGCGATAGAAGCGCGGGCGCACCGGGCGCAGGGCCGCCGGTGCGGCCATCCGCCCGGGTGCCAGCGCCGGCCGTGGGGTATGATGCCGGTTCACGGGGCGGGGGCGGTGCTGACCATGCGCTTGTGGTGCGGGAGGTTGCCGGTGGAGTGCAAGCGTCGCGTTGCGAGACCTCTTGCAAAATTGGTGTGTTACCTGCCGTGGGGTGAAACCTCCAAAAACACGATCAGTGCTCCCGCGCAGGCGGGAGCCCAGGAGTCACGCACGCTATAGGATGTTGTTTTGCTTGGCCCTGGGCTCCCGCCTTCGCGGGAGCACTGGCTTGGGTTTGCCAAGGTTCCGCCTCCACGGGAACGCTGAAGAGGGCGACCTCTGCCGGGGTACATCGCGGCGCTATCGCGTATGGCCGTTCACATGGGCCCGGCGCTATCCAAGCCCACTCCGTCACCCCGGACTGGTTCCGGGGTCCACGGCTGGGGGCGCGGCGTTGCCCTTGCGGCGCGGTGGACCCCGGAACGGGTCCGGGGTGACGGGTCTGTCGGGGAAACCGATCGAGCCTCATCATTGCCTGCGACCGCCTGCGTTACTTGCGGGTTCGCAAAACCCTCGCGTTGCGCGCCCGACAGCGGCGGGAACCGAATGGGCGACCAGATGTACCGACTAGGTGCCGGCGCAGCCTGCGGTGCGCGCAGCGGGGGGCGGGACGATGAGCATGGGCGCTGGGACGAGCGGTGGACACGGAGAGCGGCCGTTGCTCGCGGTACGCGCGCTCGGCAAATCGGTGCCCGGACCGCGACGGCTGTTCCGCAATCTCGACCTGTCGGTCGCGGCGGGAGAACTGGTCGCGATCATCGGCGAATCCGGCGTCGGCAAATCGACGCTGCTCAACATCCTTGCCGGGCTCGACGACGCCGACGAGGGCAAAGTCGCGATCGACGGCATCGATCTCGGCACGCTCGACGAGGCGGCGCGCACGCGGCTGCGTCGCGAGCGGGTCGGCTTCGTCTTCCAGGCCTTCCATATCCTGCCCTATCTGACGCTGCGGCAGAATGTCGCCTTGCCGCTGGCGCTGGTCTCGCCGGACGCGGCGGAGGCCGACCGGCGGGCCGATGCGATGCTCGATGCGGTCGGGCTGGACGGGCGCGGCGCCGGCTATGCCCGCGACCTGTCGGGCGGCGAGTTGCAGCGAGTCGCGATCGCGCGGGCGCTGGTCCATCGCCCGGCGCTGATCCTCGCCGACGAACCGACGGGCAATCTCGACCCCGATACCGCGGCGCGGGTGCTGGCGCTGTTCGCCACCGCGGTGCGCGGTCATGGCGCCGCCGCCGTGATGGTGACGCATTCCGAGGCGAGCGCGGCGATCGCCGAACGCGTGCTGACGCTCGGCGCGGACGGACTGGTCGATCGGCGTGGCTGAGCGCGCCGGGCTGATCCGGGGACGGCTGGCGCTCGGCTGGCTGATCGGCGGCGAGTGGCGGTTCCATCCGGCGCGCTTCCTGACCACGGCGGTCGCGATCGCGGTCGGCGTCGCGCTGGGGTTCGCGGTGCATCTCGTCAACGGATCGGCGCTGGCGTCGTTCGACGGCGCGATGCGCGGCGTCAGCGGCGCAGCCGAGCTGTCGGTGCGCGCGACCAGCCCGCTCGGCTTCGACGAGGCGCTGTATCCGCGCGTGGCGACGGCGCGCGGCGTCGCCGATGCCAGCCCGGTCGTCAGCCTCGACGCGCGGATCGGCGGCACGCGCCTGACGCTGCTCGGCATCGACGTGATCCGCGCCGCGGCGGTGACGCCGTCGCTGATCGGCATCCGCTCCGCCGGCCCCGATACCGGCAACGACAACGTGTTCGACGAGGCGGCGTTGTTCCTCTCCCGCCGCGCGCTCGCGCAGACGAAGGCGCGGGTCGGGGAAATCGTTCAGGCGACCGTCAACGGCCGGACGGTGCCGCTGCGGATCGCGGGGACGCTGCCGGGCGCGGACGAGACCGCGGTCGGCGTGATCGACATCGCCGCGGCGCAATGGCGATTCGGCCGGTTGGGGCGGATCGACCGGCTCGATCTCGCCATGTCCGATCGCGACGCGGCCGAGCCTGCGCTGCGTGCGCTGCTGCCCGCCGATGCCGTGCTGTCCTCTCCGGCGTCGCAGAACGCGCAGGGCGATGCGCTGTCGCGCGCCTATCGCGTCAATCTCGACATGCTGGCGCTGGTCGCGCTGCTGACCGGGGGGTTCCTCGTCTATTCTGCGCAATCTCTGTCGGTGGTCCGCCGGCAGCGCGCCTTCGCCTTGCTGCGGACGCTCGGCATGCCGCGCGGCGGGGTGATCGCCGCGGTGGTGGTGGAGGGTGTCGCGATCGGGCTGGTCGGGGCCGCCGCGGGCCTGCTCGCCGGCTACGGCCTCGCCTGGGCGGCGCTGCACTGGTTCGGCGGCGATCTCGGCGCGGGCTATTTCGGTGGCGGTCGTGCGCAGGTCGTTTTCCAGCCCGCGGCGGCGTTCGGCTTCTTCGCGCTCGGTCTGGCCGCGGCGATCCTCGGCAGCGCGCTGCCGGCGCGCGTCGCGGCGCGGGCGGCGCCGGCGGCGGCGCTGAAGAACGCCGGCGACGTGCTCGATCCGCGCCGGCCGGTCGCCTGGTGGCCCGCCGCGACCCTGCTCGCCGCCGGCGCGGTGGCGGCGCTGCTGCCCGCGGTCGCCGGCCTGCCGCTGTTCGGCTTCGTCGGCATGGCGCTGATGCTGGCGGGCGGGGTGGCGGGCGTGCCGTGGTTCGCCCGGACCTTGCTGGCGCCGCTCGCGCGTCGCGGCGGTGGCGACGTGCCGCGCCTGCTGGCGGTGCGGCACCTGCACGGCGCGCCGGGCGAGGCGGCGACCGCCTTGTGTGGCATCGTCGCATCGACCGCGCTGATGATCGCGATGGCGACGATGGTGACGAGCTTCCGCGGCGCGGTGGACGATTGGCTCGGCGACGTGCTCGGCGCCGATCTTTACGCGCGCACCACCGCTGGGGCGTCGTTCGATCCCGCGACGCGCGCGCGGCTGGCGGCGACGCCGGGCATCGCGACGGTGGCATTCAGCCGGCAATTGCCGCTGACGATCGCCGCCGACCGCCCACCGGTCAGCCTGATCGCGCGGCCCGAGCGGGGCGGCCGCGATCCGCTGCTGGTGCTGATCGACCGTGCGCCGTCGCTGCCGCCCGGCGCCTTGCCGGTATGGGTGTCGGAGCCTGCGCAGCGTCTGTACGGCTGGGATCCCGGCGAGACGATCGAATTGCCGATCGCCGGCCGCACCCGCTTCGTCGTCGCCGGCGTGTGGCGCGACTACGGCCGGCAAGCGGGCGCGGTGCTGGTCGACGAGCGCGACTATCAGCGGCTGACCGGCGACGAGGGCCGCGACGAGATATCGGTGATGCTGACGCCGGGGCAGGACGCCGGCCGCGTCGCCGCCGCGCTCACCGCGCGGCTGCCCGCGAGCCTGCGCGGGCAGGTCGAGATCACCCGGCCGGCGACGTTGCGGCAATTGGCGCTGACATTGTTCGACCGCAGCTTCGCGGTGACCTATCTGCTCGAGGCGGTGGCGATCCTCGTCGGGCTGGCGGGGGTGGCGGCGACGATGTCGGCGCAGACCATCGCCCGCGAGCGCGAATTCGGCATGCTCCGCCACCTTGGCCTGACGCGCCGCCAGTTGACCGCAATGCTCGGGATCGAGGGCGCGATCGTCGGCTTGACCGGGGCGCTCGCCGGCATCGGCCTCGGCCTGCTGCTGGCGCAGGTGTTGATCCACGTCATCAACCCGCAGTCGTTCAACTGGACGATGACGACCCGCATCCCGGTCGGCACGCTGGTCGGCGTCGCCGCGGCGCTGACCGGGGCGGCGGCGGTGACGGCGGTGCTCGCCGGGCGGCGCGCGACCGCACGCAGCGCGATCAACTCGGTACGGGAGGATTGGTGATGAAGCCGCTGGCGACGATGACGGGCTGGCTGGCGGCGGTCGCGGTGGCGGCCCCGGCGGCGGCGCCCTATCCGCAGGTGCGATCCGGCATCGTGCTGCGCTTTCCCGCCGATCATGGCGCGCACCCCGCCTTCCGCACCGAATGGTGGTACGTCACCGGCTGGCTGAAGACCGCGGAGGGACGCGATCTCGGCTTTCAGGTCACCTTTTTCCGCACGCGTCCGCCGGTCGATCCGCGCAACCCCAGCCGGTTCGCCGCCGGGCAGGTGCTGTTCGCGCATGCCGCGCTGTCCGATCCGGCCACCGGGCGGCTGCTGCACGGCGAGCGCTCCGCGCGGCAGGGCTTCGGTCTCGCCGCGGCGCGGACCGGCGACGCCGACGTGGCGATCCGCGACTGGCGGTTGCGGCGCGCCTCCGACGGGCGCTGGCAGACCGCGGTGACGGCGGACGGATTTCGGCTGGCACTGGCGTTCCGGCCGACGCAGCCGCCGCTGCCGCAGGGACGCGGCGGCTACAGCCGCAAGGGGCCGCGCCCCGAAGAAGCGAGCTATTATTATTCGATCCCGCATCTGCGGGTCGCCGGGCAGGTGCAGATCGGCGGGCGCGCGGTCGCGGTGACCGGCGAGGCGTGGCTCGATCGCGAATGGTCGTCCAACTATCTCGCCCCCGCGGCGCAGGGCTGGGATTGGACCGGGCTAAACCTCGACGACGGATCGGCGTTGATGGCGTTCCGCATCCGGCGCAAGGGCGGCGGGACGCTCTGGACGGGCGGATCCTTGCGCCGGCCCGACGGGCGGACCACGGTGCTGGCGCCGGGGGACGTCGCCTTCCGGCCGGTCGCCACCTGGCGCAGCCGCGCGACCGGGGCGGTCTATCCGGTGATGCAGGATCTCAGCATCCGCGTCGACGGCAAGGTCACGACGCACCGGCTGACGCCGCTGTTCGCCGCGCAGGAACTCGACGCGCGGCGCGGCGGCCTGCCGGTCTATTGGGAGGGGGCGGTGCGCACGCCCGGCGGTCGCGGCTATCTGGAACTGACCGGCTACGACAAGCCGCTGGCGATGTAGTCGCCGGCGATCCGGCAACCTTTTGCCCGGGCGATGGCTTTGGTCGCTGTCTCCCCAGCTGCGTGATCGAGGATTTTTCATGGCCTTTCCCGAACCCTATACCGCCGCTGCCGGCCGCTACGATGCCGGCATGTCCTATCGCCGCACCGGCCGCAGCGGTTTGCGCCTGCCGGCGATCAGCCTCGGGCTGTGGCAGAATTTCGGCGGCACCGACGTCTTCGAGACCGGCCGCGCGGTGCTGCGTCGCGCCTTCGACCGCGGCGTCACCCATTTCGATCTCGCCAACAATTACGGCCCGCCCTACGGATCGGCGGAAGAGAATTTCGGCCGCGTCCTCGCGACCGACTTCAGGGCGCATCGCGACGAGCTGATCCTGTCGACCAAGGCGGGGTGGGACATGTGGCCCGGTCCCTATGGCGACATCGGCTCCTCGAAAAAGTATCTGATCGCCAGTTGCGACCAGAGCCTCAAGCGCATGGGCGTCGATTACGTCGACATCTTCTACTCCCACCGCGTCGATGCGACGACGCCGCTGGAGGAGACGATGGGCGCGCTGGTGCAGCTCCACCGCCAGGGCAAGGCGCTATACGTCGGCATCTCCTCCTACGAGCCGGGGCTGACCCGGCAGGCGGCGGCGATCCTCGCCGAGGAGAAGGTGCCATTGTTCATCCACCAGCCGAGCTACTCGATCCTCAACCGCTGGATCGAACGCGAGCTGCTCGCGACGCTGGCGGATCTGGGCACCGGCTGCATCGCCTTTTCGCCGCTCGCACAAGGTATGCTCACCGCAAAATACCTCGATGGCGTGCCGGGCGATGCGCGGGCCAGCCGCGACGGTTCGCTGTCGCAGACCTTGCTCAGCGAGGCGAACGTGGCGGCGATCCGCGCGCTCGACGGGATCGCGCGGGCACGGGGCCAGACGCTGGCGCAGATGGCGATCGCCTGGGTGCTGCGCGATCCCCGCGTCACCTCCGCACTGATCGGCGCGCGATCGGTCGCCCAGCTCGACGATTCGCTGAACGCGCTGAACAATCCGGCATTCTCGGCGGACGAACTCGCCGCGATCGACGCGGCCGCGGTCGATGGCGGGATCAATATCTGGTCGGATTCGTCGGACATCGCCGAACTGCCGGCGCCGCAGGGGGGCCCGCTCGCGTCACGATAGACGCCGCGTCAGCGCTGCTTCTTGGTGATGGTCGCGGTGAAGTCCGGGTCCTTGTTCGCCACCCAGTCGACGAACTTGCGCGTCGCCGGGTCGGCGAGCAGCCCCTCGGCGTTCATGCCGTGGCGCTGCAACTCGGAATTGGTGAAATTGGCGGTCACCGTCTGCTGGCAGATCGGATGCATCGGTACGACGTCGCGCCCGCCGCGGCTCTTGGGCACCGGATGATGCCAGACGATCGTCTTGCCCGTCGGCCGGCCGCACAGCCAGCAGGGGGGCACGGGGGCCGCCTCCTCCTCGGCGGGGAGGTCGTCGTCGTACCGGTATTTGCCGTGCTTGCGGGCCATGCGTCTGCCTCGATCGGTCGCCCACAGGGGCGGTGTCGTGCGCTTCGCTACACCAGCATGCGGGCCACGCCGAGCGGGAAGTGACGATGGTCCGGCGCGGCACGGCCCGCGCCGGCACCTACCAGTCGCTGCTGTCGTTGCTGTCGTCGTCGTCGCCGTAATTGTTGATCACGACATTCTCTTCCGGCGTACCGAGGAAGCCCTGGCCGCCGCCGCCGAAGCCGCCGCCGTGGTGGCCGCCGAACAGGTCGGAAAGCCCGCTGAACAGCATCTCGCCGCCGGCGACGCCCGCCGCCGTGGTGCCGGCCGACCGCAGGAAACTGCCGAGGCCGCCCCCCCCCCGACAGGATGCCGGGCCGTGCCTCCGGTGCCGGTGGCGCATAAGCGGGTTGCGACCCGCCCCATGGTCCGCGGTCGGTCGGCAGAAAGCTTGGCGATGGCGCCGGCGGGGCGATTTGTCGTTCCAGCTCCGCGATCCGGGCCTGCGCGGCGTGCAGCGACTGGTCGGCGACGATCGCATGCTGGACCAGCACGTAGCCCGCGTCGGGATTGGCGGCGAGCGCCTGCCGGATCAGCGCGTCCGCCTCATTGTCCTTGGCGACGCCGCGTGTCGCGACCAGCTCGTTGAGGAAATTCGTCAGAAGGGTGCGTTCGTCGGGTGTCATGCTTCGTCCTCGCGGTGAACGGCGGCGGAGATCGGTCGCCGACCCGCCGCGTTCAACCTCGCCGTGCCCCCGACACGTCATCGTGACGCGGAATTCACCTGCCCGTCATCCCGCTTGCCATCGGGGGCGATGATGCGGGATGTACGGCAGAACGGAGATCGACATGACCGACGATGCGACGCCGCCCGACAGCAAGCTGACCCGCTCGAAGCGGCGCTGGGCGAGCGAGCACAAGTTCCTGACCGGCCATGGCGCGCGACCCGAGGACGAGCGGTTGCCGCCCGGGCAGCATCTGGTGCGCGACTGGCCGGTGCTCGATCTCGGTCGCCAGCCGGATATCGCCACCGACCGGTGGGAATTGCGTATCGGCGGCCTGGTCGAGCGGCCGGTGACGCTCGACTGGGCGGCGTTCATGGCGCTGCCGCAGACGCAGGACCGGTCGGACATCCACTGCGTCACGACCTGGTCGCGCTACGACAATGAATGGGCCGGCGTCGCGACACGCGACCTGCTCGACGTGGTGCAGCCGAGCGCCGCGGCGGCGTTCGTCATGCTGCACGGCTATGACGGTTACACCACCAATCTGCCGCTCGCCGATTTCGCGGCGGAGCAGGCGATGGTGGCGCACAGCTGGGACGGCGCGCCGCTGACGCGCGCGCATGGCGGCCCGGCGCGGTTGCTCGTCCCGCACCTCTATCTGTGGAAAAGCGCCAAATGGTTGCGTGCCATCGACATCCTCGGCGCCGACGCGCCCGGCTTCTGGGAGGTCAACGGCTATCACATGCGCGGCGATCCCTGGACGGAGGAACGCTATTCGTGAATCCGGTCAGCGCGCGGTGCTACCGTCGATCGCCTTGATGATCTCGGCGCGATCCTCGCAAAGGTGCAATGCGGTGAGTACGCCGGTCTTGTAGGCGCCGGTGTCGATGCCGATACGGTGCGGCAATACCGTCGGGCGGTCGCCCGTCCAGGTGTGGCCGTGGACGATGATCGACGCGGCGGGTTTCGGATGGTCGAGGAACCCCTCGCGGATCCACAGCAGGTCGTCGCGGCGCTGGGCGTGCAGCGCGACGCCGGGCACGACACCGGCGTGCACGAAGGCATAATCGCCGATCTCGATCAGCAGTTCGAGCCGGAGAAGCAGATGATAATGCGAGGTCGGCATCGCATCGAGCAGGCTGTCGCGCAGCGCGGTCAGCGCCGCCGGCCGTTCCAGCTCGGCCGGCTCGGGCAGGTCGACGCCGTACGAGCGCACCGTCGCGGCGCCGCCGACCGCCAGCCAGCGGCCATGATCGGTGGGCCGTTCGAGGAAGTCGCGCAGCATCGCTTCGTGATTGCCTTCGAGCAGCCGCGCTTCCACGGCGGTCGAGCGCAGCAGCCAGGTCAGCGCGGCGAGCACCTCGGCGGACGCCGGCCCGCGATCGACATAATCGCCGCACAGCACCAGCAGCGGCGTCACGCCCGGATAGCGCTCCGCCGCATCGCGATTGATCTCGGCGAGCAGTGCATGCAGCAGATCGTAGCGGCCGTGGACGTCGCCGATCGCATAGAGCGGCTGCACGCCCGCCCGCACGCCGTCCGCCGGCGCGAGCCGCTCGCGCCGGAAGCCGATCATTGCAGCGCCACGCGATCCCCCGCCGGCGCGTCCTCGGCGAAGACGCGCAGGTCGGCGGCGATCATGCCATAGATGCGCAACGCCTCGCGCGGCCGCCGGACGGCGGCGCGACGGGCGCGGAGCCATTCGTCGCGATAGTCGCGCAGCGTGCCGGCACGGACCTGTGCCATCGTCGCCTGGTCGTAGGCGATCGCGACGGTGCGCTCCGCGCTGCGCAATTGCGGCGCAAGGCAGCTCGCCTCGTCGAAACAGGCGCTGCGGACCGGTGCCGTGGCCAGTACGGCGGCACGCTCGGGTGCATAGCTCGGGCGTTCGACGCGGGGCGCAACCGGGCGCGGTTCGTCAACGCTCATCTCCCGCGCCGGCGTATAAGGACGGGGGGCGGGGGCCTCGGGCGTCACCGGCGCGTCTTCCGTGCCGGCGTCGGGCGAGGGCGGCAAAGCGGAAGTGGCGTCGGCGATCTGGACGGGCTGCGGCGCGACGGCCGGTACGGCGGCGGGTTGCGGCAGGGGTTGCGGTCGCTTCGTCGCGACGCGCTTCGCCGGCACGGCGACTGGTGCCTCCATGACGTTGCTGCCGCCGACGATTCCCGCGGTCAGCATCGTCAGCACGCCGCCGGCGGCGAGCATCGCCAGCCACGGGCGACGCCTGCGACGCAGTCGTTCCGGGTGGGCGAGGACCGGCAGTGCCGCGGGCGCGCTGCGCACTTCGCGCCCGAAGATCGCGGCCATGTCGTCGGCCACGCCTTTGATCTTGGGCGTCGCCTGCGGCGTTTGCGGTCCGGTTGCTGGCAGATCGGAGTCAATCATGACGGCGACATTAAGCATAAGCGCTGAACCTTGGCTGTATCCGATGTTCAAGAATCGTACCCTGCCGGCGCGCCGTGCAACGTGAAAAGAAGCTCGCGCCGATGGAAGCGCTGCCATAGAACCGGCGGGTGATGCTTCTCCTGCTCCTCGCCGCCGCCACCGCGCCGACCCCGGCCGATCCGACGATCACGCTGCGCAGCGGTAAGGGGATGGCGGTCCGCCTGATCCCGCAGGGTGCGATCGTGACCGCGATCGAGGTGCCCGACCGGACCGGCCGCGTCGCCAATGTCGTGCTCGGCTATCCCAGGGCCGCGGATTATCGGACCAAGATCCGCAAGAACGGGTTCGGCGCGACGATCGGGCGCTATGCCGGGCGGATCGCCGGCGCGCGCTTCGCGATCGATGGCCGGACGGTGAGCCTGGTCGCCAACGACGGCGCCAACGCGCTGCATGGCGGCGGCCCGTTCGGCTTCGACACCGCGGACTGGCGCGTGAGCCGCCGATCGGGCGGCGACCGCGCGACCTTTACGTTGGTCAGCCCCGACGGCTTCCAGAACTTTCCGGGCCGCCTGACGGTGACGGTGCGCTACCGGCTCGCCGCCGACAATGCGCTGCACATCGACTATACCGCGCGCACCACCCGGCCGACCGCGCTCAACATCACCAACCACAGCTATTTCAATCTCGCGGGCGAGGGCAGCGGCAGCGTGTTCGGCCAGTGGCTGCAGCTCAAGGCGGCGCAAGCGATCGTCACCGATGCCGGCGGCATACCGACCGGCGCGCTGGCGCCGGTCGCCGATACGCCGATGGACTTCCGCTGCCCGCGCCGCATCGGCGAGCGGATCGCCAGCCCGGTGCTCAAGGGTCGCGGCTACAATCACGCCTGGCTGTTCGACAAGCCCGTCGGGACGCTCGCGCCGGTGGCGCGGCTGATCGATCCGGCGTCGGGCCGGACGCTGACGATCGAGACGACCGAGCCGTCGGTGCAGGTCTATACCGGCGGCTATATCGACGGCAGCGACGCCGGGCCGAGCGGCCACGTCTACCAGCCCGGCGACGGCGTCGCGCTGGAGATGCAGCACGTCTCCGACAGTCCGCATCATCCGCAATTCCCGACGACGATCCTGCGACCGGGCCAGACCTATCGGCAGACGACGATCTGGCGGTTCGGGACCGACGGCACCGAATCGCCTAGCTGCCGCTGACCGCCGCCCGCAGTCTCGCGCCGGACGCTGCACGGTGTCGGCAGGCGAGCGCCAGCGCGACGCACGTCGCCGCCAGCGTCGTCAACGCCGCGACGATCAGCAGCGACGGCGGCGAGTGCGGATCGGCGAGCGTATCGCGATAGGCGGAGCCGGCGAGGACATGGCCGAGCAGCAGCATCGCCGCCGCCTGCGCCAGCTTCGACACGCAGGTGAAGACGCCGACATAGCCGGTCGCGCCGCCCGCCGCGGCGCGGTGCATCATCGCCGCCCATAGCATCAGCCACAGGCCGCTCGTCCCCGCACCGAAACCGAGCCCGGCGAGGATTACGCCCGCCGCCGTGGTCCGCAGCGGACCGAGCAGGATCAGCGCCGCGAGCAGCAACGCCAGCGCCGCCGCGCCCAAGGCGCCGCTGGTCCGCACCCGGCGCCGGCAGGCGAGCCACGCCGGCTGGCTGACGAGCCCGCCGATCCCCGCCCATAGCAGCAGCCCGACACCCCCCGCGGCATAAGCGGCATAATACGGCTCGAGCGCGCGGAACAACGAACTCGCCGCCACCATCACCGTCAACGCGGCGAGGATCGTCGTGAATGGCAGGGCCTCCCCGTCCCCGTCGCACCGCACCGGCGGCCCTGCGATCCCGGTGACCGGCGTGCGCGCCAGCCACCAGCCGGTCGCGCAGACCAGTAGCGACAGGGTCGCCGCCCAGGCCAGCCACGGCAGATCGGCACGGCCGTGGATCAGCAGCGGCCCGCCGCAGCCACCGACCGCGATGCTCGCCAGCCCCGAGGCGACGTTGCGCCGCGCGAGCAGCGTGCAGCGTCCGTCCTCGTCGAGCGGCGCCAGCGCGACCATCGCATTCTGCGGCACGTCGATGAACGGATAGGCGACACGGAACCCCAGCAACGTCGCCAGCGCCCACGGCAGCCGCAGTTCCGCCCCGATCAACGGCGTCGCGCAGAACGACAGGAAGAACAGGCACGTCGCCGGCGTGGCGCCGAGCTGCAACCGCGCCGCGACGGCGAGACCGACCATCCGCCCGCGCCAGTGGACCCCCAGCGCCGCATCGACCACGCCGTTGAGCGCGAGCGTCGCGGCCATCACCAGGCTCATCGCCGAAGCGTTCAGGTCACAGGCCTCGGTGAGGAAGAAGCCGAACAGCAAGGTGCTGGCATGCCACAATTGGCTCTTGGCGAAATGCGCGAGCAGATAGGGCGAGACTGCCGCCGCCAGCGCCGATCGCATCCGGCCATCACGAGCTGGCGAGGTCACCATACGCGCAGGCTAGCCGGCCTCTGTGTGCCTTTTATGTAAGCGCCGCCGCATCGCATCGAAGAAATCCCCGCGGAACTTCTGCAAAGCTGCAACAGTGCTCCTGCGAACGCAGGAGCCCAGGGTTCCGGATGCCGTCAGCTGTTGTCCTGCTTGGCCCCTGGGTTCCTGCTTTCGCAGGAACACTGTGTTGATCCGCCGACATTGCCGACTTTCGACGAGGCCCCGCGTCCTCCGCGATACACGCCCCCGACGACTAAACGCCGCCTTAACCTGTCTCCCCCCATGAGCCGTAACGAACTGCCGGGGACCCATGGACGACCTTTTACAGGAATTCATCGCCGAGACCCGCGAGACGCTCGAGGCGCTCTCGGGGGAGATCGTCGCGTGGGAGGCGGCGCCGACCGATCGGGCGCGGCTCGATGCGATCTTCCGCTTCGTCCATACGGTGAAGGGCAGCTGCGGATTTCTCGATCTGCCGCGGCTGGCGCGGCTCAGCCACGCCGCCGAGGACGTGCTTGCCGCGGTGCGCGACGGCAAGCGCGTGCCCGACACGTTGCTGGTCGACGCGGTGCTCGCGATCGTCGATCGCATCGGCGAACTGGTCGAGGCGATCGATTCGGGCACGGCGCTCGACGATTCCAGCGAGGATCTGCTGATCGCCGCGCTCGCCGAGGACGCTCGGCCCGTCGCACAGGTCCAGCCCGCCGCGATGGTCCGCGCCAGCAGCCGTTCGGTCCGCCTCAACGTCGACCTGCTCGACCGGATGATGAGCGGCATGTCGGAGATGGTGCTGGCGCGCAACGAACTCGCCCGCCGACTCCGCGACGAACAGGTCGATCCCCTGGTCGAGGCGGCGCTGGAACGGCTGTCGCTGACCGTTTCCGACATGCGCGACACCGTCACGCGCACGCGGATGCAGCGGATCGACGCGCTCTTTTCGGCGCTGCCGCGGATGGTGCGCGATACCGCCGGCGAACTCGGCAAGCAGGTGGCGCTCAGCATCGACGGCGCCGACGTCGAGCTCGACCGCGAGATGATCGAGCTGATGCGCGATCCCCTCGTCCATATCATCCGCAACGCGGTCGATCACGGCATCGAGCGCCCCGCCGAGCGGCGTGCCGCGGGGAAGCCCGACATCGGCCGTCTGTTCGTCTCGGCGCGCCAGTCGGGCAACCAGATCCTGGTCGAGATCGCCGACGACGGCCGTGGCATCGACGTCGACCGCCTCGCCGCCAAGGCGCGGGCGCAGGGGCTGGTCACCGATGCCGCGCTTGCCGGCATGGACGCCGCGGCGCGGCTTGATCTCGTCTTCCACGCCGGCCTGTCGAGCCGCGACACCGTCACCGCCATCTCCGGCCGCGGCGTCGGCATGGACGTGGTGCGGTCCAACATCGAACATATCGGCGGACGTATCCAGCTCGCCAGCCGGCCGGGGCAGGGGCTGACGATCGTCATCGCGGTGCCGCTGACGCTGTCGATCATGTCGACGATCGTCGTCGGCGTCGGCGACCAGCGGTTCGCGATCGCGCGCCAGTCGGTCGACGAGATCCTGCGCGTGCGCGGCGAATCGGTGCGGATCGACACTGTCGGCGATGCCGAGGTGGCGACGGTGCGCGGCCGGCGGCTGCCTTTGGTGTCGCTTGGCCGGCTGCTCGGCATCGGCGACGGCGGCGAGACGACGCTGGCGATCGTCTCCACCCGCGACGGCGATTACGCGCTGGCGATCGATCACGTCATCGATACCGAGGAACTGGTGGTGAAGCCCGCCGCGCCGGCGGTGATGGCGACCGGCGTCTATGCCGGCCATACGTTGCCCGATTCGGGCCTGCCGATGCTGCTGCTCGACGCATCCGGCATCGCCGCGGTCGCCGGCCTTCGCTTCCTGCACGGCCTCGCCGCCGAGCAGGACGCTGTGGTCGCCGCGGCGGCGCCCGGCGTACTCGCGCTGATGTTTGAGGATCTCGACGGCCAGCGCCGCGTGCTGCCGCTCGCCGCGATCGACCGCGTCGAGCCGGTCTCGACCGAGACGATCCGCCGTACCGGCGGCCAGTTGCGGCTGGCGATCGGCGGCAGTCTGGTACCGCTTTATTCCGTCGCGCCGATCGGCGATCGCCGCGACGTCCCGGTGCTGCGCCTCACCGATGGCGTCACCGAGATCGCCTATGCGATCCACGAACCGGTCGAGATCGTCCAGCTGCCGACCGAGGTCGCGCCCGCGCGCGGTGTCGGGCCGGTCGCCGGGGTGGTGATGATTGACGGCGAACAGGTCGAATTGCTCGATGCGCATGCGCTGTTCGCCGGCGCGCTGCAACCGCTCGCCGGCGATCGTCTGTGCTGGCTGCAACCCGATGCCGGCGGCTGGATGGAGACGTTCCTGCGGCCGATGCTGGAGGCGCTCGGCTATCGCTGCGTGATGCAGCCGCCGCCCGACGGCCCGGCCGATGTCGCACTCGTCATGGACGACGTCGCGATCGCCCCTGCCGCCGCGCGCAACGTCGTGCGGCTGCGTCAGGAGCGTCACGATGTCGGCGATCCCGCGAGCATCTATCGTTACGACCGGCCGGCGCTGCTCGATGCGCTGGCGCATGCCGTGGGAGGCCGCTGATGGGCTTGTTCCTGATCGCGCAGATCGCCGGCCGCGGCGTCGCCATCGAGACCAGTCAGGTCGATTCGGTGGTCGACATCGCCGAGATCGTCGCGGTGCCCCGTGCGGAGGCGGCGGTGCGCGGGCTGGTCGCGCTGCGCAGCCGGGTGGTCACCGTCATCGACACCGGCACCGCGCTCGGCCTCGATCCAACCCCCGATTCGACGCGGCGCGCGGTGATCACCCGGATCGACGGCCATCATTATGCGGTTCTGGTCGACGAGCTGGAGGACGTGTCCGTCTTCGATCGCCAGCCGCTGTCGCCCGGCCTCGCGCTCGATCGCGGCTGGGCGCAGGTCGGCGTCGGGCTGGTAGAGCGGGACGGCGAACCGTTGCTGATCGTCGATCTCGCCGCTCTCGTCCCGCAACAGGTGCTGGCCGCTTAACGCGACGCTTACGCTTCGCTGCCATCATGCCAAGCAGCGGTCATCGCTGGTAAAAAGGCTTATCCATGAAGACGTGCCTCGTAGTCGACGATTCGAAGGTGATCCGGAAGGTCGCGCGCCACATTTTGGAGACGCTCGATTTCACCGTGGCGGAGGCGTGCGACGGCCGTGAGGCGCTGGACGCCTGCCTCGCCTCGCCGCCCGACGTGATCCTGCTCGACTGGAACATGCCGGTGATGAGCGGCATGGATTTCCTGCGCGCGCTACGCGAGGCGCCGATCGCCTCGCGCCCCAAGGTGGTGTTCTGCACCACCGAGAACGGCATGGCCTATATCCGCGCCGCGATCGAGGCGGGGGCGGACGAATATGTAATGAAGCCGTTCGACCGCGACACGCTCGAATCGAAGCTCCAGATCGTCGGCATGGCCTGACGGGCGGCAGCCCTGCCATGGCCACCGCCGCCCATCCCCTCCACCAGCCGGACGCCGCAGCGGGCCGCCGCTCGCCCGCGCGCGTGCTCATCGTCGATGATTCGGCGGTGGCGCGTGCGGTGATGGAGCGGATCATCGCCGCGACCGACCGTTATGTGGTGGTCGCCAGCGTCAGCACCGCCTCCGCGGCGCTGGCGGTGCTCGCCCGCGAGCGCGTCCAGTTCGTGCTGCTCGACGTGCAGATGCCCGGCGTCGACGGCCTCACCGCCTTGCCCGGCCTGATCGCGGCGGGGCAGGGGGCGAACGTCCTCGTCGTCTCCGGCCAGGCCGCCGAGGGCGCCGCGACCACCGTTCAGGCGCTGGCGCTCGGCGCGACCGACACCGTCTTCAAGCCGGCAAGCGGCGAGCGGCTGGGCCAGTTCGGCGAGATCCTGATCGACAAGCTCGACCGGCTCGCCAGCGTCGCCTGCGCCGGCCGGCCGGCGCCTGCCGTGGTGCCGCTGCGCACCGCAGCCACGCCGGTACCGCGCGCCGCGCCGGCGGCCGACGAATATGACGTGATGGCGATCGGCGCGTCGACCGGCGGCATCCACGCGCTCAGCGCGCTGCTCGCGCAGATCCCGGCGACCTTTCGCCTGCCGATCCTTATTACCCAGCATCTGCCGGCATCGTTCATGCCCTATTTCGCCGCGCAGCTCGCGGTGATCGGCAACCGCCCGTGCGAGGTCGCGATCGACCGGTTGCGGCTGCGGCCCGGCCGGATCATCGTCGCGCCCGGCGACGCGCATATGCGCTGCGTGGCGCTCGGCGACGGATCGGCGGCGATCCGCCTGACCCACGATGCCGCCGCGAGCGGCTGCACGCCCTCGGTCGATCCGATGTTCGCCTCGCTGGCCGAGGTCTTCGGCGCGCGCATGCTGGCGGTGGTGTTGAGCGGCATGGGCCGCGACGGCGCCGAGGGCGCACGGTTGGTTCGACAGGCCGGCGGGTGCGTGCTTGTGCAGGATCAGGCGAGTTCGGTGATCTGGGGCATGCCAGGCGCGGTCGCCGACGGCGGCAGCGCCGATGCGGTGCTGCCCCCCGACGCGATCGGCCGCCTCGCCGCGGCGCGGCGGCGGCCATGACCGCCGCGCCGCGCCCCGCCGCTCCGCCCGCAATCTCCCAGGTCGCCCTCAACGTTTTCAGCGCCTTGCTCGAGGCCCGCACCGGCCAGCAGATTGCCAGCTATCGCTCGTGGCGGATCGATACCGCGCTCAAGCCCTTGCTGCGCGAACGCCGGCTCGACACGCTGGACCAGCTCGTCACCTTGCTGCTCGACGGCCAGGATGCGCGGGTCGGCGACCAGATCGTCAACGCACTGGTCAATCAGGAAACCTCCTTCTTCCGCGACGCGCCGATCTTCGATCTGGTGCTGGAGGCGGTCGCCGCTGCCGAGGCGGCGGGGCGCCGGCCGCGTATCTGGTGTGCCGGCTGTTCGACCGGGCAGGAGCCCTTGTCGCTGGCGATGCTGTTCGCCGAACGGGCGGAGGGCGGCGCGGCGGTGCCCGAGATCGTCGCGACCGACGTGTCGGAGGCGGCGGTCACCCGCGCCCGCGCCGGCCGCTACACGCAATTCGAGATACAGCGCGGTCTGCCGATCCGGCGGATGGTCCGCTGGTTCTACGCCGATGGCGGCGACTGGGTCGCCAAGCCCGAACTGACCCGGCTGGTGACGGTGCGCCGCCACAATCTCGTCGCCGAACCGCCGCCGCCCGGCGCGTTCGACGTGATCCTGTGCCGCAACGTGCTGCTCTACCTTTCCGTGGCCGCCAAGAGCGAGGTGTTCGCGCGCTTCGCGGCGGCGATCCGGCCGGGCGGCACGCTGGCGCTCGGCGCGGGCGAGACGGTGATCGGCCAGACGAGCGCGTTCGAGCCGAGCCGGGCCCTGCGCGGGCTGTACCAACGCACCGCCGCCCGCGCCGCCGCCTGACCCCCCTTACGCGTCGGTTCGGCCTTCGCTAGGCTGCGCGGATGACAATCCTCGAGACGCCCTCGCCGAACTTCGACGAGCGGTCGCTGCCGATCACCATGATCGTGCTGCATTATACCGGCATGCAGGACGGGCCGTCGGCGCTGGCGCGGCTGCGCGATCCCGAGGCGAAGGTGTCCGCGCATTATCTGGTCGAGGAGGATGGCACCGTCTGCCGGCTGGTCGACGAGGCGATGCGCGCCTGGCATGCCGGTCGCTCGCATTGGCGCGGCATCACCGACATCAATTCGGCGAGCGTCGGGATCGAGATCGTCAACCCCGGCCACGAATGGGGCTATCGTCCCTTCACCGAGGAGCAGATCGACGCGCTGATCCCGCTGGTCGCGGCGATCAAGGCCCGCCACGGCATCACCCGCGGCAATATCGTCGGCCATTCGGACATCGCACCCGCGCGCAAGCGCGATCCCGGCGAGCTGTTCCCCTGGTATCGCCTCGCCAAGCTGCGCCTCGCGCTGCCGCGGCCGACGCGCAATCTGATGGACCCGATGTGGCCGCAGGGCGGCTTCCTGCTCGCGCTCGAACGCTTCGGCTATGACGTCAGCGATCCGATGGCGGCGATCATGGCGTTCCAGCGCCGCTACCGCCCCGAACTGGTCGACGGCGAGATCGACGCCGAATGCCGCATGATCCTGCTCGCGCTTTTGCTTCCCAAACCGCAGGGGGATGACTGATTTTGCTGAACGCTGCGGTAGAGCAGCGTTCAGGGCGGTGCCGGCCCGCGCCCCCTCCCGGCCACCCACACGGTATCTTGATGGGTGGCCGGGAGGGGGCGCGGGCCGGCACCGCTTCCCTAGCGCGTATTCACGCGCTAGGGCGACCAGCGTCAGAGGGTCGGGCGGCCGCGGGTATCTCTTGAGATACGCGAGGAAAGTCCGGGCTCCGCGGAACGACGGTGCCGGGTAACGCCCGGCGGGGGCGACCCCAGGGAAAGTGCCACAGAGAGCAGACGGCGCCGGCTTCGGCCACGCCACGGTGAAAGGGTGCGGTAAGAGCGCACCGCGCGCCTGGTAACAGGGGCGGCACGGCAAACCCCACCGGGAGCAAGACCGAATAGGGGCGGCATATGGGCTTCGTTTCAGCTCGTCGCCCGGGTTGGTTGCTTGAGGCGGCGCGCAAGCGTCGTCCTAGAGGAATGGTCGCCTATCCTCCGCAAGGGGGTGGACAGAACCCGGCTTACAGACCCTCTGACATCATGCCCCCGTTGCGCCGCGCCGCCCAAGGCTTATGTGGTCCCGATGGCGCGCAGCACATCTCGTTCGAACGATTGGGGGTTTCCGCGCTGGCGCGGCTATGGCTCGGGCCGCGAGACGACGACGGTGCGGATCTGCGACCGCCACGGCTGCGACGAGCCGGGCAACTGCCCCGCGCCGAAGTCGCCCAACAGCCCGGATCGCTGGTATTTCTGCGCGACGCACGCGGCCGAATACAATCGCGGCTGGAATTATTTCGAGGGGCTTTCGGCGGAAGAGGCGGCGCGCCGCGAGGCGTCGGAAACCAGCGCCGCATCGGGCTATGCCAATGCCAGCCATTACGCCTGGGGCGGCTCGGGCGACGGCAGCCGCTCGCGCGACGAGATGCATGCGCTCGAGGCGCTGGGCCTCGACACCGACGCGGACTTCGATGCGGTGAAGACGGCGTGGCGCAAGCTCGCCAAGGAAAACCATCCGGACATCCGCCCCGGCGACAGCAATGCCGCGGTCCGCTTTCAGGCGGTGCAGGCCGCCTATGAGGTGTTGCGCGCGGCAGAGGAGCGGCGCGAGTGGCGCCCCCGCTGAAGCAGGTCCCCAGCGCCTGGCAGGGCGCGATCCTCGTCTGCGGCAAATGTTCGAAGAAGCTCGACGGCGGTTTCGGCAAGAAGGGGCGCACGCCGCTCGCCAAGGTGCTGCGTAAGATCCTCGGCGTGGGCAAGGGGCGCAAGGCGACACTCGGCGTGGTCGAGACGCGCTGCCTCGGCCTGTGCCCGCGCAATGCGGTGGCGATGATCGACGGTCGCGCGCCCGGCACGTGGCTGGTGGTGCCGAAGGACGCCGATGTCGCCGAACTGACGGCGCGGCTGGCGGCGGGGCCGGCCCCCGCCGCCCGCAATCAGACGTAGCGCGCCGCGGTCTCCCGGATCAGCGCGATCATGTTGGGAATGCCCTGCGTCCGGTTCGAGCTGAGCTGGTTCTTCAGATCGAACGGCGCCAGCTCGCCCTCGATATCCGCGCCGGCGATCGCTGTCGGCGAGCCGTCCTGCACGGTGAGCAGCACCAGCGCGATGATGCCCTTGGTGATCGCGGCGTTGCTGTCGGCGAGGAAGTGGAGCGTGCCGTCGTCGCGCCGCGTCGGATAGACCCAGACCGACGCCGAACAGCCGCGTACCAACGTCGCCTCGGTCTTCAACGCCTCGGGCATCGGCTCCAGCGAGCGGCCGAGATCGATCAACAGGCGATAGCGATCGTCGGGATCGAGGAAGTCGTATTCGTCGCGAATGTCGGCGATGCTGGTCATGCCCTGCGCGGTACAGGCGGGGACGGGGAGGGGCAACCGTCGGGCCGTAAGTCCCGCCTATTCCCTCTTCGTCATCCCCGCCTTCGCGGGGATGACGACGGTGGGTGGGGGGAGGACTTCCCGTTACAGATCCACCCCCGCCGCGATCGCCTCCAGCTTGCGGATGCGCTCCTTCAGATCGGCGATCTCGATCCGCGAGCCAGCGGAGGGGCCGGCCGCGATCGGCGCCTGCGCGTCGAGCTGCTGGTGCTTGAGCGCCAGCCAACCACGCCAGCCCGAGAGGCAAGCGGTGACGAGCATCGCCAGCCCGGCCAGCGCCACCAGCGAAAGGGTGAGATAGACGTTGGGATCGGTCATGATCGGCCTCCGTTAGCGGTCGCGCAGCCTTCGATCGCATAAGCGGGGATCGGCGGTGCTGCGGATGTGGGTGATGACGCGCGCCAACATGGGGCGCGTCGGTCGGTCGGTGCCTCGCGGGCGAGGCGGTCGGTATCGTGTCTGCGGGCAGCGCCGGTCAGTTGATCGGCAGGCGCGTGACGTGCGGATCGCGCAGCCCCTCGATCTCCTGCGCCAGATCGGCGCCGCGATCGGTGACGATGCGTTCCAGCACGCGGACGCGCTCCTCGAGCCGCTCGGTCTGCGCGGCATATTGCGCTGCCTTTTCGGCGACCTTGTCCGCCTCGATCTCCATCCGGCGGTGCTGGAGCGCGAACCACGGCTTGACGAAGACGCCGCCGAAGATCGCGAGCAGGCCGCAGCAGATGCCGAGGATGGGGATCATCATGGGGTTCATCGGTCAGTCCTTTCAGCCGGCGCGCAATTGTTCGATTTCATGGCCGAGCCGGTGCGCCCGGTCGGTGACGATGCTCTCCACCGTCGCCAGCCGTTCTTGCAGCCGGTCGATCTGGCCGATGCGGCGGGCGTTCTCGGCGTCGAGCAGGTCGATGTTCTGGCGCGCTTCCAGATCGGGGGCGACGGTCGCCTGCCGCACCTTGCGGCGGCCGTACCACTGGATGGCGAGCGTGATCGCCGCGCCGAGAACCATGCAGAAGACGTGATCGGGACCCATGATGCCGGTTCCTTCTATTTGTCGCGGAGCGCTTCGATCTCGCGGGCGGTACGCTCGGCGGGATCGGTGGCGATGCGTTCGAGGACGGCGATCCGTTCCTCCAGCCGGCTGACCTGCCCGGTCAGCTTGTCGTTCTCGTTGCTGAGCAGCATGATCTTGCGCTCCGCCTCGATATCCTCGGCCCCGGTGGCGCCGCGCCAGCGACGGCGGCTGCGCCGGTTGTCGTCTTCGATCGGGTAGCCATGCTTGGCCTTGACCCAGGTGGTGAAGGCGTGGCGCGCACTGATCGCACCGACGACGCCGACCGGCACCATCCAACCCATGTCCATCGTGATTCTCCCTGAGCCCTGCCGGGCCGAGTCGTTGCTCAGCGCAGGCTGTCGATTTCCTCGGCCAGCCGGCTGTTGCGGCTGGTATAATGCAGCTCGATGTCGGCGAGCCGGCGGTCGATGTCGCGGAACTTGCTGCGCACCTCGGCAGTGGAGCGTTTGGGATTGGTCCGGACACCCTGCCAGAATTTGGCGTCTTCCTGTGTCTCGTAGAGGCCCAGCGGCTTCTTTGGCGCCAGCCAGCCCGCCGCGACATAAGCGACGAACACCCAGCCCGAGGTCGCCAGCGTCAGCACGATCATCGCGACCCGGACGAGCGTGATGTCGAAGCCGGTGTAGTCCGCGATCCCGGCACAGACGCCGAGCCACTTGCCTTCTTGCTTGTCGACGTAGAATTTGGTGCGGGCGGACATCTCAGTTCCTCCGGTCGATCTGGTAAGGGGTGGACTGGTGCGGGGCATTGAGGCCCGGCTTGAAGTCCGGATTGTCGGCGGCGACGATCCGCTCGACGGTGTTGAGGCGGTCTTCGAGGCGGCGGGCGAGATTGAACATCTCGTCGAGCAGCTTCTCGTCCTCGTCGGTGATCTTCGGCGCCTGCTTCCACTTGGTGATGTAGTGGAAGATCAGCCACGGCAGGCCGATCAGCGCTAGGAAGATCGCCAGAACTCCTTCGAAGTCCATCTCAATCCTCCTTCTTCATGCGCGCCTTGAGCGCAGCGAGCTCGGCGTCGACCTTGTCGCTGGCGCGCAGCTCGGCGATCTCGTCCTCGAGGCTCTTCGGCGCGCCCAGGCCCAGCGCTTCTGCACGGCCCTCCGCGTCGTCGACGCGGCGTTCGAGGATGTCGAAGCGGCTGAACGCCTCGTGCGTCTTCGGCCCCGAATACATCTCGCGCAGGCGGTAGCGGTTGTTGGCGCTCTCCAGCCGGGTCTGGACGTTCGACTGCTTCGTGCGCGCCTCGGTCAGCTTCTTCTGCAGCTTGGCGATATCCTCTTCCGACGCGCGCAGTGCATCGTCGAGCACCTTGACCTCGATCTTGAGCTGCTCGGCCATGTCGGCGGCCTTCTGCTTCTCGACCAGCGCCGCTTTGGCGAGGTCCTCGCGGTCCTTGCTCAGCGCCAGTTCTGCCTTTTCGGTCCAGCTGTCCTGCAGCTGTTCCAGCTTGCTGATATGGCGCCGCATCTCCTTCTGGTCGGCGATCGTGCGCGCCGCGGAGGCGCGAACCTCGACCAGGGTTTCCTCCATTTCGAGGATGATCATCCGGATCATCTTCGCCGGATCTTCGGCCTTTTCCAGCAGGTCGGCGAAGTTGGCGGCGACGATGTCACGGGTGCGGGAGAAAATGCCCATCGGTATCGGTGCTCCTGAATACGGGCCGGGGCGGTTTGGCGTGCGCCCCGGTTTGGAACCGCTTTACGCCGTCTGGCGGGCGGTCGTCACGCTCTGGCTCCCTCCCGTCGCCGGGCCGACCGCGCCAGCGACGCAGGTGGCGCTGAACAGGACGGTGCAGGCGATGGCGGCGAGCTTGCGAGCGATCTCGGACTTGAACATGGAAACCTCCTGAATTCTGAACCTTGTCACCACCTTGTGGCGGTATGCCAGGATCATTGCAGGGAGCGTGCCAATTCAAGAAATGGCGGATTTGCGTGCTTTGATCGTGTCTTATGTTTGTAAAACACGGATGAACGCTTGCGTAACGTTGGCGTTTTCCGCCAGATGTTGGCGATGGAACGAACGTCGCAGGTCATCGGCCAATCGGGCGCCTTTCTGGACGCGCTGGAACGTGCCAGCCGCGCGGCGGCGCTCGACCGGCCGGTGCTGGTGATCGGCGAGCGCGGCACCGGCAAGGAGCTGGTCGCCGAGCGTCTCCATCGCCTGTCGCCGCGCTGGGACCAGCCGCTGGTGGTGATGAACTGCGCGGCGCTTCCCGAGTCGCTGATCGAGGCGGAATTGTTCGGCCATGAGGCGGGCGCCTTCACCGGCGCGACCAAGGCGCGCACCGGCCGTTTCGAGGAGGCGCATCGCGGCACCTTGTTCCTCGACGAACTGGGGACGCTGTCGATGGCGGCGCAGGACCGGTTGTTGCGCGCGGTCGAATATGGCGAGGTGACGCGCATCGGGTCGTCGCGGCCGCTGCGGGTCGACGTTCGCATCGTCGCCGCGACCAACGAGCATCTGCCCGACAAGGTCGATCGCCACGAGTTTCGCGCCGATCTGCTCGACCGGCTCTCGTTCGAAGTGGTGACGCTGCCGCCGCTGCGCGCGCGTTCGGGCGATATCGCGGTGCTCGCCGACCATTTCGGCCGGCGGATGGCGTCGGAGATCGGCTGGGACCGCTGGCCCGGCTTCGGTCCGCGCGCGCTCGACCAGCTCCACAATTACCGCTGGCCCGGCAACGTCCGCGAGTTGCGCAACGTCGTCGAGCGCGCGGTCTATCGCTGGGAGAGCGACGGTCCGGTCGACGGAATCGAGATCGACCCCTTCGCTTCGCCGTTCCGGCCACAAGGCGGCCCCGGTGGCGGCCCAAGCAAGGCGCCCGCCGCCGACGCGCCCGCACCCAACCGGCAGGAGCCCGAGGACAGTCCGGTCGCCGCCTGCGACGCCGGCCCGTCCGACTTCAAGTCGCGCGTCGCCAGCTTCGAACGCGAATTGCTCGCCCGCGCGCTCGCCGAGCATCGCTTCAACCAGCGCGCCACCGCCGAGGCGCTCGGCCTCAGTTACGACCAGCTCCGCCACGCGCTGCGGCGACACGAACTGATCAACGCGACGGGTTCGTGACGCTTGCGTAACGGGGCGGGAGCGTTAGGCCGGCTTTTGCGTTAACGCGGGGACGACACCGTCCCTATCGAAGAGGAGCCTTTCCCATGGCATTCGAACTGCCGCCGCTGCCGTATGACTATGACGCGCTGGAACCGGTCATCTCCAAGGAAACGATGACCTTCCACCACGACAAGCATCACGCAGCCTATACCGCGAAGCTCAACGAGGGCGTCGCCGCCGACTCCAGCCTCGAAGGTCTGTCGATCGAGGACATCCTCGGCCGCATCTCGTCGCTGCCGCCGCTCGTCCGCAACAATGGCGGCGGCTATTGGAACCACGATTTCTTCTGGAAGATCATGGGCCCCAAGGGCTCGACGCAGCCGTCGGGCGCACTCAAGGACGCGATCGACGCCTATGGCGGGCTCGACAAGCTGAAGGAAGACTTCAACACCAAGGGTGCGGGCCAGTTCGGCTCCGGCTGGGCCTGGGTCATCAAGGATTCGAGCGGCGCGCTCAAGGTCACCTCGACGCCCAATCAGGACAATCCGCTGATGGACGACGCCAAGGACAAGGGTACGCCCATCCTCGGCAACGACGTGTGGGAACACGCTTATTACCTCACCTACAAGAACGACCGGCCGGGCTATCTCAAGGCGTGGTGGGACGTGGTGAACTGGGACGAGGCCGGCAAGCGCTTCGACGCGGCGTAACCATCAGCTCCTCCCCGCTTGGCGGGGAGGGGGACCAGCCGCAGGCTGGTGAGGGGGGTTTCCGCAAACGGTGTGCTGCGTGGCGATCCCCCTCCACCACCGGCTTCGCCGGCGGTCCCTCTCCCCGTGACGGGGAGGATTTTCACTCCGGCGGGATGCCCGCCTGCGGGTCGTCCGTCTTCAACCCGTGCCGCAGCAGCATCGGGATATTCGCGAAGGCGAACAGCAGGGTGAGCGGGATCGCCCCCCACAGTTTGAACCCGACCCAGAAGTCCCAGTTGGTATTCCGCCACACCGCCTCGTTGAGCGCGGCCATGGCGACGAAGAACAGCGCCCAGTTGCGCGTCAGCTTGCGCCACCCTTGCGCATTCAGCCCCGGATAGGCGGTGCCGAGCAGGCCCTGCAGCAGTGGCCGCCCGGTGATAAGCCCGAAGGCGAGCACGGCGGCGAACATGCCGTAGACGAAGCTCGGCTTCATCTGGATGAACTTGGGGTCGTGGAACCAGACGGTGAGCCCGCCGAACACGACGACGAACCCGCCCGAGATCCACAGCATCGGCGAGATCGTGCCGAGCTTCGACTTGGACACGACCATCGCGATCACGGTGGCGATGACGAAGGCGGTGGTCGCGACGATCACCTTGGCGATCACCAGCGCGCCGGCGCGGTCGAGATCGGAGAGGAAGCCCGTCCCCGACGCGACGATCCGCATCGCGAGGCTCGCGGGGAACAGGAAATTGACCGCGAAGAAGACGAGCAGCGGGCCGTATTCGACCCCCATCCGCAGGCCGGGGGATTGCTGCGTCGTGCCGCCGCTCACTTGCGCACCCCTTGGTCCACGCCGGCGATGATCCGCGCCACCTCGTTGGCGTCGAACGGCCTGAGGTCGGTCATCCCTTCGCCGACGCCGATCGCGTGGATCGGCAGCCCGTATTTCTCCGCCGCCGCGACCAGCACGCCGCCGCGCGCGGTGCCGTCGAGCTTGGTCATCACGAGGCCGGTGACCCCGGCGACCTCTTTGAACACCTCGATCTGGCTGAGCGCGTTCTGGCCCGTCGTCGCATCGAGGACGAGGACGACGTCGTGCGGGCTCGCCGGGTTGATCCGCCCCAGCACGCGGCGGATCTTGGCGAGCTCGTCCATCAGCTCGCGCTTGTTCTGCAGGCGGCCCGCGGTGTCGACGATCAGCACGTCGATGCCGGTCTCGGTCGCCTTCTTGACCGCGTCCCAGACGACGCCGGCGGCATCGCCGCCCTCCGGCCCGGTGACGATCGGCACGCCGACCCGCTCCGCCCAGGTGCGCAACTGGCCGATCGCCGCGGCGCGGAAGGTGTCGCCCGCCGCCAGCATCACGCCGTAATCCTGTTCCATCAGCAGATGCGCGAGCTTGGCGATCGTCGTCGTCTTGCCCGAGCCGTTGACGCCGATGACGAGGATCACCTGCGGCCGCGGGAAGGCGGTCACCTCGATCGGGGTGGCGACGCGCGCCAGCGTCTTCTCGACCTCCTCGGCGACGACGAGGCGGATGCCGAGCTCCTCCATGTTGCGCTCGAACGTCCCCTCGGCGAGCCGGGTGCGGATCTTGCCCGCGGTATAGGGGCCGAGGTCGGAGGCGATCAGCGCCTCCTCGACCTCGTCGAGCGTATCGTCGTCGAGCCGCGCGCCGCCGAGGCCCGCCAGATTGCCGACCAGCCGGTCCGAGGTCTTCCTGAAGCCGCCGAGCAGCCGCTCGTGCCAGGTGGGGGTGGTGCTCATATCATCGTACCTAGAAGGTGGGAGTCGGTGGCGGCGGTGATGCGCAACTCTGCGATCGTTCCCGTTCGCCCTGAGCCTGTCGAAGGGCTGCCATCCGCGGGCGTCACGCCCGTGGAGCGCAGGGCTTCGACAGGCTCAGCCCGAACGGGGGAGGGGGAGAGCCGTACTTCCGCGAAATTGCCGGCATGGCCGCGGTCGCCGGGGCGTTCGAGCAGCACCTGCTGCACCGATCCGACGTGCGCCGCCAGCCACGCCGCCTTGCGCTGCGCCGCCGCGTCGCGCAACCGCTCGGCGCGCGCCCGGATCGCCGCCGCCGCGACCTGCGGCATCCGCGCCGCGGGCGTGCCGGCACGCGGCGAATAGGGGAAGATATGGCCGTGGACGATATCGGCATCGTCGATCAGCGCCAGCGTATCGGCGAACATCGCCTCGTCCTCGGTCGGGAAGCCGGCGATCAGGTCGGCGCCGATCGCGATATCCGGCCGTGCCGCCTTGAGCCGCGCCACCGTCGCCACCGCCTGCGCGCGGCTGTGCCGTCGCTTCATCCGCTTGAGGATCAGGTCGTTGCCCGCCTGGAAGGAGAGATGGAGGTGCGGCATCACCCGCGCCTCGCCGGTGACCAGCTCGAACAGGCGTTCGTCGATCTCGATCGAATCGAGCGACGACAGCCGCAGCCGCGCCAGCTTCGGCACATGGCGCAGGATCCGCTCGACCAGCATCCCCAGCGTCGGCGCGCCGGGCAGATCGTGGCCGTAGCTGGTCAAATCGACCCCGGTCAGCACCACCTCGGCATGGCCGGCGTCGACCAGCCCGGCGATCCGCTCGACCACCGCGCCCGCCGGCACCGACCGGCTCGGGCCGCGCCCGAACGGGATCGCGCAGAAGGTGCAGCGATGGTCGCAGCCGTTCTGCACCTCGACGAAGGCGCGGGCATGGCCGGTGAAGCTCGCGGCCAGATGCGGCGCGGTCTCGCGCAGCGCCATGATGTCGCCGACCACCACGGGGGCGAGGCTGTTCCAGGCGGCGGGCAGTAGCTTCTCGCCATTGCCGATCACCCGGTCGACCTCGGGCATCGCCGCGAAGCCCGCGGGATCGAGCTGCGCGGCGCAGCCGGTGACGACCAGCTCGGCGCCGGGCCGCGCGCGGCGGGCACGGCGGATCGCGACCCGCGTCGCCTTGACCGCGGCATTGGTCACCGCGCAGGAGTTGACGACCACGGTATCCCGCCCGGCGATGAGCGTCCGGATCGTTTCGCTCTCGGCGATGTTGAGGCGGCAGCCGAGGGAGATCACCTCTGGCGCGGGAGCAGACATGGCGGGCGATTTAGTCAACGAAGGCGGTCAAGTCCATGACATGGCGGCGGCGGTGCTCGACTTCTGGTTCGGGCTGACCGGCGAACAGCAATTCGCGAAGGACGACGCGCTCGACCGGACGATCGCCGACCGGTTCGGCGCGATGCGCGACGGCGTGCTGCGCGCGCGGGCGGAGGGGTGGCGCGACGATCCCGACGCTTTGCTCGCGGCGATCATCCTGCTCGACCAATTCTCGCGCAACCTGCATCGCGGGTCGGCCGAGGCGTTCGCAGCCGACGCTCTCGCGCTCGAACTGACGCGGCTCGCGATCGGCAACGGCTGGGAGGATCGCTATCCCCCCGAGCGGCGGGTGTTCCTCTACATGCCGCTGATGCACGCCGAAGACCTCGCGATGCAGGACCTGTCGGTGGCGAAGTTCGAGGCGCTGGGGATTGCGGAGAACCTCGCCTTCGCCCGCGACCATCGCGACGTCATCGTGAAGTACGGGCGCTTCCCCAGTCGCAACGCCGCGCTGGGACGCGAGTCGACGACAGAAGAAGAGGCGTATCTCGCGCAGCCCGACGCCGGCTGGTAACGCGCCTCCCACCTTCGTCATCCCGGCGTCCGCCGGGATGACGAAAAGGGGCAGGGGCCCGGGGGGCAAGCCCACATCCACGCGTTGCCACCCACCCCCAAATCCACCAACCTTGCGCCCCGCCGCGATTTCCCCTAAGCCCCCCGCACGTTCCTCCACGGAATGCGATCGATGAAGCGCCCACGGGTGCACGCTGGCCGGCGAGGTTTCGCCCGCCGGCGTCTTTTGCGTTGCGTGGCTTGATGAGGGTTTCGAGGCGATGTTCGACAGTCTGAGCGACCGGCTAGGCGGAGTATTCGACCGTCTGCGTGGCCGTGGCGCGCTGACCGAGGCCGATGTGCGGACCGCGATGCGCGAAGTGCGCGTCGCGCTGCTCGAGGCCGACGTCGCGCTGCCGGTGGCGCGCAGCTTCGTCGACAAGGTCACCGAACAGGCGGTCGGCCAGAACGTGCTGCGCTCGGTCACGCCGGGGCAGCAGGTCGTCAAGATCGTCAACGACGCGCTGGTCGAGATGCTCGGCGCCGACGCGTCGGAGCTCGAACTGTCGGTCACGCCGCCCGCGGTGGTGATGATGGTCGGCCTGCAGGGCTCGGGCAAGACGACCACCACCGCCAAGATCGCCAAGCGCCTCGTCGCCCGCGAGCGCAAGAAGGTGTTGATGGCGTCGCTCGACGTCAATCGCCCCAATGCGCAGGAACAGCTCGCGACGCTGGGTACGCAGATCGAGGTGGCGACGCTGCCGATCATCGCCGGCCAGCAGCCGGTCGATATCGCCCGTCGCGCGCTCCAGGCCGCGAAGCTCCAGGGCTTCGACGTGCTGATGCTCGACACCGCGGGTCGCCTGCACGTCGATCAGGCGTTGATGGACGAGATGAAGGCGGTGGCGGAGATCGCCACGCCGCAGGAAATCCTGCTGGTCGTCGATTCGCTGACCGGTCAGGACGCGGTCAACGTCGCGCAGAACTTCTCCGAACAGGTGCCGCTGACCGGCGTCGTGCTGACCCGGATGGACGGCGACGCGCGCGGCGGTGCGGCGCTGTCGATGCGCGCCGTCACCGGCAAGCCGATCAAGTTTGCCGGCACCGGCGAAAAGCTCGACGCGCTCGAGGCCTTCCACCCCAGCCGCGTCGCCGGCCGCATCCTCGGCATGGGCGACGTCGTCAGCCTCGTCGAGCGCGCCGCCGAATCGATCCAGCAGGAAGACGCCGAGCGGATGACCGCGCGGCTCGCCAAGGGTCAGTTCGACATGAACGACCTGCGCGGCCAGCTGCAGCAGATGCGCCGCATGGGCGGCCTCGGCGCGCTCGCCGGCATGATGCCGGGGATGAAGAAGGCGCAAGGCGCGCTCGCCACCGCGGGCGGCGACAAGATGCTCATCCATATGGAAGCGATGATCGGCTCGATGACGCTGAAAGAGCGCGCCAAGCCCGAACTCATCAACGCCAAGCGCAAGATCCGCATCGCCAAAGGCTCCGGCACGACGGTGCAGGAGGTCAACAAGGTCCTGAAGATGCATCAGGAAATGTCGACCGCCATGAAGAAGATCAAGAAAATGGGCGGCCTCAAGGGCATGATGGCGATGCTCGGCAAGGGTGGCATGGGCGGCCTTGGCAATGCCCTCGGCGGCGCCGGTCTCGGCGACATGATGGAGAAAGCCGGGGGTGGGGCCGGCGGCGGGCTGCCCAAGGGTCTCCCCGGCCTCGGCGGCGGTCAGGATGGCATGCCCAAATTGCCCCCCGGCTTCGAAAATCTTCTCAAGAAGAAATAACAGATCAACGTAACCGACTTAGAACGAAGGAATATCTACAATGGCACTCAGCATTCGCCTGTCGCGCGGTGGCTCCAAGAAGCGTCCCTACTACCGCATCGTCGTCGCCGATGCGCGCTCGCCCCGCGACGGCAAGTTCATCGAGAAGATCGGCAACTACAATCCGCTCCTCGCCAAGGACGCCGAGAACCGCATCGTGCTCGACGCCGAGCGTGCGAAGTACTGGCTTTCGAACGGCGCACAGCCGACCGACCGCGTCGCCCGCTTCCTCGACGTCGCCGGCGTGCGTGAGCGCGCCGCCCGCTCGAACCCGAACAAGGGCAAGCCGGGCGAGAAGGCGACCGAGCGCGCCGAGGAGCGTGCCGAGAAGCTGAAGGCGCAGGAAGAGGCCGCAGCGGCCGCCGCCGCCGCCCCGGCCGCCGAGGAGGCTCCGGCCGCCGACGCCGAGACCACCGAGGCGTAAGCATCGAAAGCCGGCCGTGATGCGTTGACCTCTTCCCAGCGAAGGAGTTGACGCATCATGGCCGTTCCACCCGATCCCCGCACCGCCGCCGACGACCTCGACGACGCTGCCACCGACGACGCCACCAACCAGGGCGTGTCGGCGACCGAGCCCGCAGAGGGAGACGATGATGCCCCAGCAGGAGACGGCGGATCGCCGGGCTGAGCCCAGCGTCACGCTCGCGGTGGTGATCGGCGCACATGGCGTGAACGGCCAGGTGCGCCTCAAGGTTTTCGCCGAGGATTTCGGCAGCTACAAGAGCTTCAACCATGGCGCGCTGACGCTCAAATCGGCGCAGGCCGGCAACAACGGCCTGATCGTGCGCTTCGCCGAGGTCGTCGACCGCAACGCCGCCGAGGCGTTGCGCGGCACCGAACTCACCGTGCCGCGCTCGGCGCTGCCGCCGCTGGCCGAGGGAGAATATTATCACGCCGATCTGCTGAACCTGCCCGCCGTCTCCACCGACGGCAGCGCACTGGGTCAGGTCGTGCTGATCGAGAATTTCGGCGCGGGCGACGTGCTCGAGATCGAACGGCCAGACGGCAAACGCTTCATGGTCCCGATGAACGCGGACGCGGTGCCCGAATGGGACGCCGGCCGGCTGGTGGTGAACGCCGACTTCGTCGAGTGACGCGCGACCTCTTTCACGGCGGTGAGGTCCGCCCGGGTTTCTCATGATAGCCGTCACCCCGGACTTGTTCCGGGATCCACCGGGCCGCAAGAGAACGGCTGGATCTCAGGCATTGCTCCTCGCCGCAGCGTGGACCCCGGAACCAGTCCGGGGTGACGAATCTCCCGTGACGGCCGAGTGTGCGTCTCCACCGCAGCTCATGCGATATCGCCCCCTCGATGGGGCGGCGCCTCCCCCACGCTGTCCTACACTTCCCTATTCTGCTATACCCCGCTCGCTCTTTCTCATCGAACGATCGCGATCACCACAGAAATGGAAACGATCGGAGTGGATCGTTTCCATTAAGGTGTCCATCTTGTCCATGTCGTCCAACATCAGCGCCGGATCGGCTGGCGCTCGCTGAGCAGATTGCGGATCGTCGTCGCTGCGACCCCGGCCTCGCCCATCGCATGGCTGATCTGATCGAGCCCCTTCACGACGTCGCCGGCGGCGAACAGGCCGGGGATGGTGGTGCGCTGGTGATCGTCGACCTCCAGGCAGCCTTCGTCGGTGGCACGGGCACCGGCCGCGACCGCGAGCCGGGACCGGATACGCGATCCCAGCGCCGGATAGACGCTGTCGAACGCCATCCGCCCACGCGCGGTGTCGACCGCCAATTGTTCGCCCTCGATCGCCCAGCCGCCGCACGGCCCCTGGACGCGGGCGATGCCGGCCTCGTCCAGCTTCGCCGCGCAGGCGTCGTCGAGCAGATGCTCCGCCTCGGGCGAGATCAATGTGACGTCGCGCGTATAGCCGCGCAGGAACAGCGCCTCGCGCATGCCGTGGTCGCCGGTGCCGATCACGCCGACACGCTTGTCGGTGACCTCATAGCCGTCGCAGATCGGGCAATAGCGGAACAGGCCGCGTTCCAGCGCCGGATCGTGCACCGCCGGCGGGATGTTCGGGCGATGGTTGACCACCCCCGTCGCCAGCAGCACCGTCCGCGCGCGATAGCGCCCGTGATCGGTGACCACGACGAACGTCTTGCCGTCGGGCTCGATCGCGGTGACCTTCTTCTCCTCGCGCCGCGCGCCATATTTCTCCGCCTGCGCGAGCATCAGGCCGAGCAGGTCCTTGCCGGCGATACCCTCGGGATAGCCGGCATGGTTGTGCGTACACGGGATCATCGCCGCCCGGCTCGACCCGCTGTCGAACAGACGGATCGAAAGATGGAAGCGCGCCAGATAGATGGCGGCGGTCAGCCCCGCGGGGCCGGCGCCGATGATGATGCAATCGTCGATCAATCTTGCACCTGTATCGTCATGTATATACATCCCGTGTATACGGAGGCCGTCATGAGTAACGAATATCGCGCCAAGGTGTTCAAATCCGGCAACTCGATGGCCTTGCGCCTGCCGAAGGGCGTGGGGCTGAGCGAAGGCGATGACGTCACGCTGGTGACCCATGGCGACGGATCGTGCACGTTCTGGCGGCATAGCAATGCCGCCACGGTCCTGGACAGCCTGTACGGCGCCTTCTCGCCGGGCTTCATGGCCGACGGGCGCGGCGATATCGAGCAGGGTGAACGTGACTGGAGCGTCGGCCCGACGCGAGGCGCGGCAGCCTGACGTATGTACCTGCTCGACACCAACGTCTGTATCGATTTCGCGAAGGCGCGCAGCGACGTGCTGCGCGCGCGTATTCGTGCGAGAAATGGGCAGGGTATGAGCCTGTCCGCCATCACGCTTGCCGAGTTGCGCTACGGAGCCGCTCGACCGGAGGCCGATCCTGGCGACGAGGCAAGGCTGGATATTTTTGTCAGTGTGCTCGCCGTCCATGACTTTGGTCGTGCCGCGGCAGAAAGCTATGCCAAATTGGCCGGAACGATGCCCTTCCAGCGCCATAGTTTCGATCGACTGATCGCAGCGCATGCGCTCGCGCTCGATCTGACGCTCGTTACGAACAATACCCGTCACTTCGCCGATATCCCCGGCCTGCGCGTGGAAAACTGGACCCGATGACCTTCACCGCGACGATCCTGACGCTTTACCCGGAGATGTTCCCCGGCCCGCTCGGCGTGTCGCTCGCCGGCCGAGCGTTGCGGGAAGGGGGGTGGCGCTGTGAGCCGGTCCAGATCCGCGACTTCGCCACCGACAAACATCGCTCGGTCGATGACACGCCCGCGGGTGGCGGCGCGGGTATGGTGCTGCGCACCGACGTGCTCGCCGCCGCGGTCGACAGCGTCGCCGACGATCGCCCGATCCTCGCGATGACGCCGCGCGGCCGGCCGCTGTCGCAGGCGCGCGTGCGTGAGATCGCCGCCGGCCCGGGCGTGATCGTGCTGTGCGGCCGGTTCGAGGGGTTCGACGAGCGCATCTTCGAGGGCCGCGAGATCGAGGAGGTGTCGATCGGCGACTATATCCTGTCGGGCGGCGAGATGGGCGCGCTGGTGCTGCTCGATGCTTGCATTCGCCTGCTCCCCGGCGTAATGGGCGCGGCTTCAAGCGGTGTGGACGAGAGCTTCGAAACGGGGCTGCTCGAATATCCGCAATATACCCGACCATTCGATTGGGAAGGGCGCACGATCCCCGAAGTGCTGCGATCGGGGGATCATGCGAGGATCGCGGCCTGGCGCAAGTCGAAGGCCGAGACCGATACACGGCTACGGAGGCCGGACCTGTGGGAGCGCCATGAGGGTGCTCGGGTCCAGCCTCCCTCTGGCGCGCGGCGAACGAAGGACTGAAGACATGAACCTCATTCAGCAGCTCGAAGCCGAGCAGATCGAAAAGCTGACCGCGAAGCGCGCGATCCCCGAATTCCGTCCCGGCGATACGCTGAAGGTCGGCGTGAAGGTGGTCGAAGGCGAGCGCACCCGCGTCCAGAATTACGAAGGCGTGTGCATCGCGCGGTCGAACAAGGGCATGGGCTCGTCGTTCACCGTGCGCAAGATCAGCTTCGGCGAGGGCGTCGAGCGCGTCTTCCCGCTGTATTCGCCGAACCTCGATTCGATCGACGTCGTCCGCAAGGGCGCCGTGCGTCGTGCGAAGCTCTATTATCTGCGTGGCCGCACCGGCAAGTCGGCGCGTATCGCCGAGCGTCGCGACACGCGTCCCGCCAAGGGCAGCGTCGCCGCGGAGTGATCCGCCGCTACCGGTGACAGACAGGGCGCGGGAGGCTTCCTCCCGCGCCCTTTTTGCGTCAGCCGTTGGCGGTTGTCTGCGGCCGCAGCATCGCCTTGATCGGGGCGATCGCACGGCGTTTGGCGAGCAGCAGCCAGCGCACCGGCGCCATCGCATGGACCGGCTGCGCCGACAGCGCCAGCACCACCAGCACCGCGCCGATCGACGCGCCGGTCAGCAGGTGGACCCAGCGTTCGCCGGTCAGCGGCGCGCCGCAATGGAGCAGCGCGATCGCGAGCAACGCCGATGCGACGATACGGAGCAGGCGGACGTCGCCGCGCCCGTTCGTCCCGGCCTCCCGCCGGAAGCGGAACGAGGCGCCGGCGAACAGCAGCCAGGCGGTGGCGGAGAGCAGGATGGTCTCAGGCATGGATCGTCTCGGCTTGGCGGGTGCGGCGGGGGACCTGACGCGGCGGCTTGCCGGCGCGCCAGCTCGCGACGCCGAGCAGCAGCGCAATGGCGAGCATCGCCAGGTCGAAGGCGGCGAACAGCGAGTCGCCGGCGAGCAGCGAGCCGGGCAGGCCGCGGCCGGTGGTGATCGCGTCGGCAATTGGGATCGCGAGGAAGACCAGTGCCCCAAGAGCGAAGCCCTCGGGCCAGGCGCGGCGGGCGGGGCGGGCGAATTGGCCGACCGCCACCGCTGCCCAGGTCCAGAACATTGCCTTGACCTCCCAATCGGCGCGCGCGGCCATATCGGCTGGAATCAAGCGGTTGGCGAGCAGGAACGCGGCCATGCCGACCGGCAGGCCGACGATCGTGGCGATGTTGAGCCGCTCGACCAGCTTCAGACCGAAGAACGGTCTGGCGTTCGGCCGGCGCCGCGCCGCGGTCCACAGCAACAGCCCGGTGCCGACCATCGCCGCGCCGGTCAGGCCGAGCCCGAACAGCGTCCAGCGCAGCGCGGGTCCGGCGAATTGCGCCACGTGCAATCCGAGCATCACCCCGGCGGTGGCAAGCGCCGGTCCGGGATCGCCGGCCTGTGCGATCAGCTCGCCCGTGCTGCCGGCATAGGTCAGCGAGGGGCCGCGGGCGTTGAGCGAGGCGCGGGGCGTTCGATAGACGGTGACGGTGGCGGCGGCATCATTGGGGTTGCTGACGACGATCCGTGCCGCCGGCGCGCTCCAGCGCCGCTCGGCATCGGCGACGAGCGGCGCGACGGCGACCAGCGGCGCGGCGCGCCCGGTGGCGGGCTGTTCCGCCGGTATGCCGTAAGCGGCGTTATAGAAGTCTTCGGGCTTGGCGTAATTGGTAGTGACCGGCCATGGCATGTACATCGCGATCAGCGTGATGATGCCGGTATAGGTGATGACCGCATGATAGGGCAGGGCCAGCACGGCGGAGACGTTGTGTGCGTCGAGCCAGCTGCGCTGCCCCTTGTTCCAGCGCAGGGTGAAGAAGTCCGCGAAGATGCGCTTGTGCGTCACCACGCCCGAGATGATCGCGCCGAGCATGAACAGCCCGCACAGGCCGGCGAGGAAGCGCCCCCAGGGGTAAGGCAATTGCAGCTGGAAGTGGAAGCGGTAGAAATGCTCGCCGCCGCGGGTGTCGCGCCCTGCGACGGGCCGGCCGGTGGCGCCGTCGAGCACCAGTTCCTCGCGGCGGCGCGGCTTGGCGACCGCCTTGGCGTTGGGCTGGGCGTAGACGCGGGTGACGACGTCGCGCTCGTTGGGCAGCAGGATGTACCAGGCCGCATCGTCGGCGCCGACGGTTTGCAGATAGGCGACCGCGCTGCGAGCGGCGGTGGCGGCCGGGACCGGCGCCGCCGCGATCTCGGGCTGCATCCAGCGGGTGATCTCCGGGCGGAAATAGCTCGCGGTGCCGGTCAGGAACATCGCGAACAGGATCCAGCCGGCGACGAGCCCGAGCCAGCCGTGGATCCACGCCATATTCTGCCGCAGATTGCCGTTCACGGCCGCAACCCGAGCAGCCAGACCAGCGCGCCGCCGCCGATCGCCAGACCCCATGTCCAGGCGGCGACCCGGCCGAGTCGGGGTTCGTGGAAGCACCACAGCCCGATGAGCGCGTAGAGCAGGACGGAAAGAATCATGCCGAGCGCGGTCGCCTCGGCCCGGTCGATCGGCAGCAGCCGGGCGAGGAGCGTGGCGAGCGCCGCGGCGGCGCCGTAACCGCCGACCAATGCGGTGAAGCAGCGCGCGACCATCGACCAGCGGGCCGTCGCGGCCGGCGTCGGGGTCGGGCAGGGCGGGCTCGCCTGCATCAGCATCGGGGGGTCGTCGGAGCGGCCATGGGGCGCCTTATAAACAGTCTTGCGAGTGCCTATCAATAGCGAAGTTCGGAGGACGGATAGCTTACCCGCTGCGCCGGGTTTCAGCTCTTGGGCGAGGATTGGCCAGCCCGCGTATAGTCTCCGCTTCCGTCAGGTGGGACGAGATGGCCCGTCTTCTTATCGAGCACATACGCGCCGAGCCCGCCAGCGACCTGAAGTTCTGCATCTTTGAGCACGGCTGGCTCCTTGTTTTCCGGATAGGCAAAGGGCTTATCGCCACCTTGGGTCAAGGTGCGCTTATGATGGAGCAGATAGCCGTCGCCGTTGCGTTCGATCGTCAGCGTGTCGCGGATGATATCAACGGTCTCGCCGCTTCCAAAATTTGCCTGCCGGGATTCCGAGTGCCTCGACCAGGTCCCGATGTAATCACTGCCTGCCTGGCCGCCGCATCCGGCCAGCGCAAGTAACAGACTAGATCGCATGAATAATCGCTGCACGATGTGCCCCGCTTCTTGTGTCCTACGCCTTGTATTATAGCGCGGTTCTATGCCGTAGCTCTCGGCGAACGTCAGGCACGTTGAAATTTTTAATATCAGAAGCAGGAAAGGTTTACGCTAAAGTGATCTGCTTTGATCCTTGATTGCGCAGCCGGGAACGTCTCTCGCGGTGTTCTCGCAACGTCGTCACGCGGCTATATTGACGGTCTAGCGGGCGTCGATCGGCGCAACATAGGACCGGCGGAATGTGGCCGAATTGCGGCAACGTGGACAAGATGGACACCTTAACGGAGACGATGCACTCTTATCGTTTCCGTTTTGATGTGTAAGTCGAGCAGCGGCTGGATCGCTTGTGCTCGGGAACACGATGATGCGGCGATGGGAAAGAGCGGCTTAATGGTAGCAAGGCGGCGTCCTGTAGGACAGCGCATTTCCTTCTTCCGCACCGCAGCCGCCGCGTCCGACATCTCGATGAAAAGATACCGTTCCACGACGTGGATCGGTGACCGTCATGCGCGGCGGAGCGAGGGCGGGGCGAGACTGAGCAGACCCAGTATCGCCAGCGCGACTCCGACCCAGAGCGGCGCGGTGAGGCCATAACCGCGATCGATCGCCGCGCCGCCCGCCCAGGTGCCGAGCGCCAGCCCCGCGGTGATGACCGACGTGTGCAGGCTGTTGACCAGCGGCCCCGGATGCGCGGCGCGCATCACCCGCGCGACCATCGCCGGATTGAGGGCCACGCCGACGAGGCCGATGACGAGGAACGCGGCGATCGCCACCGCCGGCAGCGTGGCGCACAGCGCCAAGACCGCCAGCGCCGCGGCCAGCGTGGCCAGTCCGGACGCCAGTATGAGGATGGTGAAGCGATCGGCGAACCGTCCGATGACGATATTGCCGAGGATGTTGGCCACGCCATAGCCGGCAAGCAGCAACGGGATCGAGCGTGGCGACAGTCCGGTCACGGTGGTGAAGATCGGCGCGACATAACTGAATGCCGCGAAGGTCGCGCCGATGACGAGCCCGCTCGTTGCATAGACCGCCCACAGTCGCGCGGACAGCAATGCGGCGGCGCTTCGTCCCAGATCGATATCCGCGTCGGGGGGCGAGGCGGGCAGGCCGGTGGCGATCAACGCGATGCAGACGAGCGTGACCGCCACGATCGTCCAGAACGCGGCCTGCCACCCCGCCGCCCCTGCGATCAGCGCAAGCGTCGGCACGCCCGCCACCGGAGAGAGCATCAGCCCCGCCAGCACATAGGACGCCGCCCGGCCGCGCAGATTGGGGGCGACCAGTTCGGCGCAGATCGTCAGGGCGACCCCAAAATATCCGGCGCTCGCCACACCCTGAATGATCCGGCCGATCGCCATCGCCGGATAGCCCCGCGCGGTCGCCGCGATCAGACTGCCGCCGAGAAACAGGGCCAGCAGCCATAGCAGCCCGCGTCGGTGCGGTACCTTGAGATGGAGGAGCAGTGCGGTGACCAACGGTCCGCCGACCGCCATGCCGAGCGCGTAGAGCGAAATGAGATAACCGATCGATCCGATCGAAACGTCGAACGCCCGCGCGAGCATCGGCAGCATCCCCGCGACCATGAATTCCGAACTGGTGATCGCAAAGGTCGTCATCGCCAGCAGCCACACCGCAGGCGGAATCGCGCGCGATGAGACGGGCGAGGGGGCGGCGACAGCGATGGTCGACATGGTCCCGGTCATGACAAGACACCTATTTCTGTATCGAGGTTTATAGAAAAGCTATGGCGCTTGCGGCGAGGCGTCAAGAGATTATATAAATTACGCTACAGAAAGGATTTGTATGGCGACGAGGGGACGCCCGCGCAGTTTCGACCGGGACATCGCGCTACGCCGCGTGATGGAGGTGTTCTGGGCGAAGGGGTATGACGGTGCGCAGCTCAACGACCTGACCGCCACGATCGGGGTGACGCCACCGAGCTTCTACGCCGCATTCGGATCGAAGGAGGCGGCATTCCGCGAGGCGGTCGATCTGTATATCGCGACGATCGGATCGGGGCCGATGATCGCGCTCGCGGCGCCTACCGTGCATGCCGCGATTACCGGCGTGCTCGCCGAAAGCATCGATGTCGCGTTGTCCAATGGGGGGGCGGGGTGCCTGCTGATCCTCGGCGTGGTTCATGGCCAGCCCGGCGTATCCGGCGCCTGCGACTATCTGCGGGTCGCCCGGCGGCGGACGGTGGCGTTGCTGCAGGCGCGATTGATGCGCGGGATCGATGAGGGCGAACTCGCGCCGGATAGCGATCCGGCGCAACTCGCCGCTTTCTATCATGGGATCATGCAGGCGATCTCGTTCCAGGCGCGGGACGGTGCATCGCGCGTCGAACTGGAGGGGCTGTTGGCGCCCGCGCTGGCGGCGCTCAGGCCAGCCTAGCGTCGGTTGTGTCGGATGGTGGCGCGGTCCCGGCCTCGGCCGCGTCCGTCGATCCAAATGGAAGGGGCCGCCGGATCGTCTCCGGCGGCCCCTTCGCAATCGCAACCGTCGGCGGCGTTACTGGTCGAGGAAGCTGCGCATCTTGCGGCTGCGGCTCGGGTGCTTGAGCTTGCGCAGCGCCTTTGCCTCGATCTGGCGGATGCGTTCGCGTGTCACGCTGAACTGCTGGCCGACTTCCTCGAGCGTATGGTCGGTGTTCATGCCGATGCCGAAGCGCATGCGCAGCACGCGCTCCTCGCGCGGCGTCAGGCTGGCGAGGACGCGGGTGACCGTCTCCTTGAGGTTCGCCTGGATCGCCGCATCGACCGGGATCACCGCATTCTTGTCCTCGATGAAATCGCCGAGGTGCGAATCCTCCTCGTCGCCGATCGGCGTTTCGAGGCTGATCGGCTCCTTGGCGATCTTCATCACCTTGCGCACCTTCTCGAGCGGCATCGACAGCCGTTCGGCCATCTCCTCCGGCGTCGGCTCGCGGCCCTGCTCGTGCAGGAACTGGCGGCTGGTGCGGACCAGCTTGTTGATCGTCTCGATCATATGCACCGGAATGCGGATCGTCCGCGCCTGATCGGCGATCGAGCGGGTGATCGCCTGCCGGATCCACCAGGTCGCATAGGTGCTGAACTTGTAGCCGCGGCGATATTCAAACTTATCGACCGCCTTCATCAGGCCGATGTTGCCCTCCTGGATGAGATCCAGGAATTGCAGCCCGCGGTTGGTGTATTTCTTGGCGATCGAGATGACGAGGCGCAGGTTGGCCTCGACCATTTCCTTCTTGGCGATTCGCGCCTCGCGCTCCGCCTTCTGCACCATGTTGACGATGCGGCGGAATTCGGTGAGCGCCATGCCGGTCTGCTGCGAGATCTCGCTGATCTCGCCGCGGATGCGGTCGACCGCATCGGCCTCGTTGGTGGCGAAGGCGGTCCACTTCTTGTCGAGCTTGCCGACCGATTGCAGCCACGTGTCGTCCATCTCGTGGCCGACATAGCGGTCGAGGAAGTCCTTGCGGCTGACCTTGTGGCGCTCGGCGAGGCGCAGCATCTGGCCGCCCAGCGCGGTCAGGCGCCGGTTGAAGGCATAGAGCTGATCGACGAGATATTCGATCTTGGCATTATGGAACTGGACGCTCTCGACCTCGGCGGTGAGGTCCTCGCGCAGCTTCTGATATTTGCGCTCGTCCGCGGCGGACAGCTCGCCGCCGGCCTGCATCGCGTCGAGGCGCGCCTGCTGGATCTTGCTGAACTTCTTGTAGAGCGCGGTGATGTTGGCGAACCGCTCGAGCGCCTGCGGCTTGAGCGTCTCCTCCATCTGCGCGAGGCTGAGCGTATTGTCCTCGTCCTCGTCGTCCGACGGACGCGGCACGCGGCCCTCGCCGGATTCGTCGTCCTCGTCGGCCGACGGCTCCTCGGGCTCTTCCTCTTCCTTGAAGCTGGCGCCGGCGGTCTTCTCGCTGATCTCACCCGATTCATCGTCCTCGGCGCCCTCGACCTGCTCGGCCGACGGACCCTTGGAGAGCATCGCGTCGAGATCGAGAATCTCGCGCAGCTGCATCGTGCCCTCGTTGAGCGCGGTCGACCAGTCGATGATCGCGTTGAAGGTGATCGGCGATTCGCACAGGCCGAGGATCATCGTGTCGCGACCCGCCTCGATCCGCTTGGCGATGGCGATCTCGCCCTCGCGGCTGAGCAGCTCGACCGCGCCCATCTCGCGCAGGTACATGCGGACCGGATCGTCGGTACGATCGACGGTCTCCTTCTTCTTGGTCTCGAGCGCGGGGGCGGCGGAGCCGTCGCCGTCGGCCTCGACGGGCTCGGCCTCGTCGTCCTCGGCCTGCTCCTTCTCGTCGCCGTCCTCGCCGGCTTCCTCGTTCTCGACGATGTTGACGCCCATCTCGTTCAGCGCGGACATGATGTCCTCGAGCTGGTCGGACGACATCTGATCCTGGGGCAGCGCCTCGTTGAGCTGGTCGTAGGTGATGTAGCCGCGCTTCTTGGCGCGGGCGACCAGCTTCTTGATATCGGCGTCATTGAGGTCGATCAGCGGCGCGTCGGTCACGTCCGCACCCTCATCGCCACCGTTACCGTTAACCTTCGCCATCAATTACCCTCGGATCCAAACGATCGGGCGTCTTCGTTCGACTGCACCAGATTTGCAAGTCGAAGCTCCAAGCCCTGTTTCTCTTTCACCAACGCCACTTGTCGTTCGAACGCCTCGGCGGTGAAGTGCGCCTGCATCGAGGCGGTCGCTTCACCGAGTGCCATGTCGACTTCCGGGCGCGCCACCATGATGGCGATCGCTTCGTCGAGGTCGGCACGGGCGCGGGCGGGATCGCCGCCGCTTTGCGTGAACGAATAGGGCATCGTATCGGCTCTCAACAAATCGCTTGCGATCGCATCGAAACCGGATTTCGCCAATATGGTGCGCAGACGCGCGCTATCAAGCGCCTGGTCCTCCAGCGCGACGTCGACCACCGCCTCGAACAGCCGGCCGAGTGCGCCGCCGATCAGCTTGAGGCTGCCGAGCACCTCCATATGCCGCGCGATCTCGACCGGGTGGCGGATCAGCCCGGCGAGGATCGCCTTGGCGATGACCGGATCGATGCCGGCGGCGTGGAACGCCTTCACGTCGTCGGTCGGCGGCGCGATCGGCTGTTTCCACTGGCCGTCGGGGCCGCGCTTGCCCTGCGCGCGCGGAGCGGCGGGGGTGAAGGTGCGGCGCTTGGGCGCGAAATGCTCGTAGAAGCGGTTCTTGAACTCGTTCTCATATTCCTTGCGCACCGACGGGTCGGCGATCGTCGCGGCGAGTTCGTGCAGCCTTTGCTTGAGCCCGGCGCGCTGCTCGGGCGTGTCGAGCGGGCCGGCGGCGACCTCGCTCTGCCATAAGCGCTCCACCAAGGGCTGCGGCTGCTGGAGCAGCGCCTCCATCGCCTGGCGACCGCCGGCACGGACGAGGTCGTCGGGGTCCTGGCCCTCGGGCAAAGTGACGAAGGCGAGGCTGCGGCCGTTGCCGAGCATCGGCATCGCGCGATGCGCGGCGCGCAACGCCGCCTTCTGCCCGGCGCTGTCGCCGTCGAGGCAGAGGATCGGCACGTCGCTGATCCGCCACAGCCGTTCGAGCTGCGCCTCGGTGAGCGCGGTGCCGAGCGGGGCGACGGCGTCGTTGATCCCCGCCTGCGCCAGCGCGATCACGTCCATATAGCCTTCGACGACGAGGATGCGCGCCGACTTGCGCGCGGCAGGCGCGGCGCGGTCGAGATTGTAAAGCGTACGACCCTTGTCGAAGAGCGGCGTGTCCGGGGAATTGAGGTACTTGGGTTCGCCCTCGCCGATGACGCGGCCGCCGAAAGCGATCGTCCGCCCGCGCGCGTCGCGGATCGGGATCATCAGCCGGCCGCGGAACCGGTCGTAGGGCTCCTTGCCGTCGACCTGGATCAGCAGGCCGCATTCGACCAGCGCGGGGTCGCCATAGTCCTTGAGCGCGGTCTTGAGCTTGCCGCGGCTGTCGGGGGAGAAGCCCATGCCGAAGGCGCGGGCGGTTTCGGGTGTGATGCCGCGTTTGGCGAGCACCGCGCGTGCCTCGGCGCCGCCGATGCCGTTGAGCTGCTCGGTGAACCAGGTCGCGGCGTCGGTCATCGCCTCGTGCAGGCCCTTGGCGCGTTCGGCCTTGGCGGCGGAGGCGCGGTCCTGCGCGGGCATCTCCATGCCGGCGGCCTGCGCCAGTTCCTTGACCGCATCGATGAACGGCAGGCCGCGCTGGTCGGTCATCCACTTGATCGCGTCGCCGTGCGCGGAACAGCCGAAGCAGTGATAGAAGCCCTTGTCGTCGTTGACGTAGAAGGACGGGGTCTTCTCGTTATGGAAGGGGCAGCAGCCGCGCATCTCGCGGCCGGCCTTCTGCAGCTTGGTCGTCTTGCCGACCAAAGCGGACAACGACGTGCGGGCACGCAGTTCGTCCAGAAAGGCAGGGGAGAGACTCATGCCGTGATTTTACCATGCGCGCTGCGGCGGCTTTCGGCAAGTCGGTTTGGGGGTGTTTCGCGCGAAGACGCGAAGATGCGAAGGCGCGAAGAGACGAAGAAGGTTGGTTCGCGCAGAGGCGCGGAGGCGCGGAGGTGTTGCGTATGGGGAGGGGGCGTGATCGCCTCACGGTAGAGAGAGCTGCCGCTGCCCCCATTCGTCATCCCGACGCACGTCGGGACCCATGGACGCGCTGGTGGAGCGGTGGCGCGCAACCTCGGGCCTCACCGCAACCATGGGCCCCGGCGTTCGCCGGGGTGACGAATGAGGGGGAGGTGTCGCGTTTACAGGCGCGACACCTCTGCGCCTCTGCGCGAACCAACCCTTCTTCCCTCCGCGCCTCCGCGTGCACCGATCTTCGTCGCGGCTTCGCGTGGATGCTTAGGACAGCGTCGCCTTCACCAAGCCGCTCGCCTTGCTCATGTCGAGGCTGGCGGCATGGCGCGCCTTCAGTTCGGCCATTACCCGGCCCATGTCCTTCATGCCCGTAGCGCCGAGCTCGTCCTTGATCGCGAGGATCGCGGCGGTGGTGTCCGCCTCGCTCATCTGTGCCGGGAGGAAGCGTTCGATCACCGCGACCTCGGCCTTTTCCGCATCGGCGAGTTCCTGGCGGCCGCCGGTCTCGTACATCGCGATCGATTCGCGGCGCTGCTTGACCATCTTCTGCAACACCTCGACCACCAGAGCATCGTCGTCGGGCGTGTTGCCGCTGGTCCGCAGCTCGATGTCGCGGTTCTTGATGGCGGCCTGTATCAGGCTGATTGCATTGCGCGATTCCTTGTCGCCGGCCTTCATGGCGGTGACCTGGGCGGCCTTGATGTCGTCGCGAATCATGGGGAAGCTCTCGAAGAAACACTGGAAGCGACCGAGCCTAGCGGAGGAACGGCCGCCCGTGAACCGGTTGACCTGAGGGGGGCAGGGGTCTAGCGGGCGCCACTTAGCGACATAGACGAAATCTGTAGGAGTGCCCGCCAAGCCATGGCCGACGCCAAGCCCATTGCCATGCCTGCGAAGCCTGACGGCGCGACGGGTGTTCTGGTCCTCGCCAACGGTGATGTGGCCTGGGGTCGCGGCTTCGGGGCGGAAGGCGCCGCGGTCGGCGAGGTGTGCTTCCACACCGCGATGACCGGCTATCAGGAGATCATGACCGACCCCAGCTTCGCCGGGCAGATCATCACCTTCACCTTCCCGCACATCGGCAACGTCGGCGCCAATCCCGACGATATCGAGGCGGACGCGCCGCACGCGCTCGGCATGATCGTTCGCGAGGACGTGACCGCGCCGTCGAACTTCCGCAGCGTCGAGCGGCTCGACGGCTGGATGCAGCGCCATGCACGGATCGGCCTCGCCGGGATCGACACGCGCGCGCTGACCCGCCGCATCCGCGCGGGTGGCGCGCCCAACGGCGTCGTCGCGCATTCGGCGAGCGGCGAGTTCGACCTCGACGCGCTGCTGGCGATGGCACAGGGCTGGCCCGGGCTGGAGGGGATGGACCTCGCCAAGGACGTCTCCACCGCGACGCATTATGCGTGGGGCGAGGGCCGCGAGGGCGGGCCGTGGCGGCTCGGCTTCGGTTACGCCGGTGCCGACGAGGGCGAGCGCCCGCATGTCGTTGCGATCGATTACGGCAGCAAGCACAATATCTTCCGCAATCTGGTCCATGCCGGCGCGAAGGTCACGGTGCTGCCCGCCGCGGCGACGTTCGACGAGGTGATGGCGCTCGGCCCCGACGGCATCTTCCTGTCCAACGGTCCCGGCGATCCCGCGGCGACCGGGGACTATGCGGTGCCGGTGATCCGGCAGTTGCTCGACACCGGCAAGCCGCTGTTCGGCATCTGTCTGGGGCATCAGTTGCTCGGCCTCGCTGTCGGCGCGACGACGACCAAGATGTTCCAGGGCCATCGCGGCGCCAACCATCCGGTCAAGCGCCTGTCCGACGGCGCGGTCGAGATCACCAGCATGAACCACGGCTTCGCGGTCGAACGGGACTCGCTGCCCGCCAACGTCCGCGAGACGCACGTGTCGCTATTCGACGGCTCGAACGCAGGGCTGGAGCTGACCGATCGACCGGCATTCTCGGTGCAATATCACCCGGAGGCGTCGCCGGGGCCGCAGGACAGCCTGTACCTCTTCGAGCGGTTCGTGGGGTCGCTGCGGTGAGCAGTCGCTGGCTTTACAAGACCGCGACACTGCAAGCCGGCTTGCTGCGCTACACGTGGAAGGGTGAATCCGCCGAGATCACGGTGGATCAAGCTCTCCTCAATTTTGGCATGGACGGTTGGGAACTGGTGAGCACCCCGAGCTACGAAGCCGGGGGTACGACCAGCGAGATCATGTTCATCTTTAAGAAGCCCGCATAATATGCCCAAACGCACCGACATCTCCTCCATCCTCGTGATCGGCGCGGGGCCGATCGTCATCGGGCAGGCGTGCGAGTTCGATTATTCGGGCACGCAGGCGATCAAGGCGCTCAAGGAAGAGGGCTATCGCATCGTCCTGGTCAATTCGAACCCGGCAACGATCATGACCGATCCCGAACTGGCCGACGCCACCTATGTCGAGCCGATCACGCCGGCGGTGGTCGCCAAGATCATCGAGAAGGAGCGGCCCGACGCGGTCCTGCCGACGATGGGCGGGCAGACCGCGCTCAACACCGCGCTGGCGCTGTTCCACGACGGCACGCTCGAGAAGTTCGGCGTGCAGATGATCGGCGCCGACGCCGAGGCGATCGACAAGGCGGAGGACCGGCTCAAGTTCAAGGACGCGATGACCAAGATCGGGCTGGAAAGCGCCCGCTCGGCGATCGCGCATACCGTCGAGGAGGCGCTAGCCGGCCTCGAGATCACCGGCCTGCCGGCGATCATCCGGCCGAGCTTCACGATGGGCGGGTCGGGCGGCGGCATCGTCTACAATCGCTCGGAATTCGTCGACATGGTCCGCAAGGGCCTCGACGCGTCGCCGACCACCGAGGTGCTGATCGAGGAATCGCTGCTCGGCTGGAAGGAATATGAGATGGAGGTGGTGCGCGATCGCAACGACAACGCCATCATCATCTGCTCGATCGAGAATGTCGATCCGATGGGCGTCCACACCGGCGATTCGATCACCGTTGCGCCGGCGCTGACGCTGACCGACAAGGAATATCAGATCATGCGCAACGCATCGATCGCGGTACTCCGGGAGATCGGCGTCGAGACCGGCGGCTCCAACGTCCAGTTCGCGGTCAATCCCAGGGACGGCCGCCTCGTCGTCATCGAGATGAACCCGCGCGTGTCGCGGTCGTCGGCGCTCGCCTCCAAGGCGACCGGTTTCCCGATCGCCAAGGTCGCCGCCAAGCTGGCGGTCGGCTATACGCTCGACGAGATCGAGAACGACATCACCGGCGCGACGCCGGCATCGTTCGAGCCGACGATCGACTATGTCGTCACCAAGATCCCGCGCTTCGCCTTCGAGAAGTTCAAGGGCGCCGAATCGGTGCTCGGCACCGCGATGAAGTCGGTCGGCGAGGTGATGGCGATCGGCCGCAACATCCACGAATCGATGCAGAAGGCGCTGCGCGGGCTGGAGACCGGCCTGTCGGGCTTCAACGCGGTCGAGCGGCTGGTCGGTGCGCCGCGTGCGGAGATCGAGGCGGCGCTCGCGGTGGCGACGCCGGACCGGCTGCTGGTCGCCGCGCAGGCGCTGCGCGAGGGCTTCACCGTCGCCGAGATCCACGCGATCGCCAAATTCGATCCGTGGTTCCTCGAACGGCTCGCCGAGATCGTCGCCGCCGAGGAGGAGGTCAGCACCAACGGCCTGCCGATCGAGGCTGCGGGTATGCGCCGGCTCAAGGCGATGGGGTTCAGCGATAAACGGCTCGCCTATCTGGCGCTGCAGTCGGCCAATCTGCGCGGCAATGCGCGCGGCATCGCGCGCGGCTCGGGGCTGATCCACGATGCGGTGGTGGCGATGACCGGCGGCGTCACCGAGGACGAGGTGCGCAGCCTGCGCCACCGGCTCGGCGTACGTCCGGTGTTCAAGCGCATCGACACCTGCGCGGCGGAGTTCGACGCCAAGACGCCCTATATGTATTCGACCTACGAGGCGCCGAGCTTCGGCGAGCCCGAGGACGAGAGCATGCCGTCGGATCGCCGCAAGGTGGTGATCCTCGGCGGCGGGCCGAACCGGATCGGGCAGGGCATCGAGTTCGACTATTGCTGCTGCCACGCCTGCTTCGCGCTCGCCGATGCGGGCTATGAGACGATCATGATCAACTGCAATCCGGAGACGGTGAGCACCGATTACGACACGTCCGACCGCCTGTATTTCGAACCGCTGACCGCCGAGGACGTGCTGGAGATCCTGTACGTCGAGCAGAGCCGCGGCGAATTGGTCGGGGTGATCGTCCAGTTCGGCGGGCAGACGCCGCTCAACCTCGCGCGCGCGCTGGAGAAGGCGGGGATCCCGATCCTCGGCACCAGCCCGGATGCGATCGACCTCGCCGAGGACCGCGAGCGGTTCGCGGCGCTGGTCAACAAGCTGCGCCTCAAGCAGCCGGCGAATGGCCTCGCGCGCAGCCGCGACGAGGCGGTCGCGGCGGCGGAGCGGATCGGCTACCCCGTGCTGATGCGGCCGAGCTACGTGCTCGGCGGGCGGGCGATGGAGATCGTCGATTCGCTCCAGCAGCTCGACGATTACATCCAGACCGCGGTGCAGGTGTCGGGCGAGAGCCCGGTGCTGATCGACCAGTATCTGCGCGACGCGATCGAGGTCGACGTCGACGCGATCTGCGACGGCGAGGATGTCGTCGTCGCCGGCCTGTTGCAGCATATCGAGGAGGCGGGCGTCCATTCGGGCGACAGCGCCTGTTCGATCCCGCCTTATTCGCTGACCCCCGAGACGATCGCCGAGATCGAGCGGCAGACGGTGGCGCTGGCGCATGCGCTGTCGGTCAAGGGGCTGATGAACATTCAGTTCGCGGTGAAGGACGGCGAGGTCTATCTCATCGAGGTCAACCCGCGCGCGTCGCGCACCGTGCCGTTCGTCGCCAAAGCGATCGGCGTGCCGATCGCCAAGATCGCCAGCCGGGTGATGGCGGGCGAGATGCTCAGGGACCTGCCGCCGATCGACCGCCACATCGATTATTATGCGGTCAAGGAAGCGGTGTTCCCGTTCAACCGCTTCCCCGGCATCGATCCCGTGCTGTCGCCAGAGATGAAGAGCACCGGCGAGGTGATGGGGATCGACCCCGATTTCACCACCGCCTTCGCCAAGTCGCAGCTCGGCGCGGGCACGGTGCTGCCGACCGGCGGCACCGCGTTCGTCAGCGTCAAGAGCGGCGACAAGCCGCATATCGTGCCAGCGGTGAAGTCGTTGCTCGCGCATGGCTTCAAGGTGCTCGCGACCGGCGGCACCGCGGATTATCTCGAAACCGTCGGGCTGACGGTGGAGAAAGTGAACAAGGTGGCGCAGGGGCGGCCGCATATCCTCGACCGGATCATGGACGGCGAGGTGACGCTGATCTTCAACACCACCGAGGGGTGGCAAAGCCTGAAGGACTCGAAGCCGATCCGTCAGGCGGCGCTGGCGCAGAAGATCCCGTATTTCACCACCGCGCCGGCCAGCGTGCAGGCGGCGGCGGCAATCGGGGTCACCTCCCTTGAAGTACGGCCGTTGCAATCCTACTATTCGCAGTCGCACAACTGATCCCGACATAATGACGTGATGTGCGGGGCGGGCCGACAAGGTCCGCCGCGGGGAATGAGTGAATTGGGGACGTAGATATGGCGACCGTCGAAAAGATGCCGATGCTCCAGGAGGGCTATGACACGCTCGTCGCGGACCTGAAGCGTCTGAAAGCCGAGCGTCCCCAGATCGTGGATGCGATCGAGGAAGCGCGTGCGCACGGCGATCTGTCCGAAAACGCCGAATATCATGCGGCGAAGGAACAGCAGGGCCAGAATGAGGCGACGATCAGCGACATCGAGGACAAACTGTCCCGCGCGCAGATCATCGATCCGCTGGAACTGTCGGGCGACAAGGTGGTGTTCGGCGCGACGGTGACGCTGCTCGACGACGACGACAAGCCGGTGAAGTATCAGATCGTCGGCCAGACCGAGGCGAATGCCAAGACCGGCCGCATCTCGTACAATTCGCCGCTGGGGCGCGCGCTGATCGGTCGTCGGGTGGACGACGAGGTCGAGGTGTCGGTGCCGGCTGGCGATCGCTATTATGTCGTGTCGAAGGTCGAGTTTATCTGAGCTGGTTTGGGCGCGTCTGAGCCGGGCGGTGTGGGGCGTGTCGTATACGATCGCTGGCGCCGTATCCTCCCCGTCCGTCAGGCCGCGGCCTGCCATCTCCCTTTGGCGGGGGAGGACTTTTGTTCGGTCGCCGAAGCCCTCTTCGTCATCCCGGCGAAAGCCGGGACCCATGGGGGCGGAACGGGCGTAAGGCGCGCCCACGCAGATGTCATCGTGTCCATGGGTCCCGGCTTTCGCCGGGATGACGAGTAAAAGACTGTCTCCTCTCAAACGACGTCATCCCCGCGCAGGCGGGGATCCATGAACGTCGACGTGGCGATGGGGTCGCAAGGTCCGCGCGTCTGGATCCCCGCCTGCGCGGGGATGACGATGGTTGGGGCTGGTGCGGCCTACGCCGCCGTCCCGTGCCTCACGCCGCCGGCGGGGTCAGCAGTTCCGGCTCGAGCAGGCGGTGCAGGTGGACCACGACGAACTTCATCTCGGCGTCGTCGACGGTGCGTTGCGCGTTGGCGCGCCAGGCCTTTTCGGCGCTGGCATAGTCGGCGAAGATGCCGACGACCTCGAGCTTCGACGGATCGGCGAATTCGAGGGTGCGGGGGTCCTTGACGCGGCCGCCGAAGACGAGGTGGAGCTTGCTCATGCGCGTATCCCGGGTGTGAGGGTCAAGCCCAGCGCCCTAGCGTGTTGCGCTGCGATATTGAACCCCCGACGCCATCAGCCGCCGCCGGACCCTCCGGCAGCGGCACGCGGCGTCAGCCCTTGTTGGCGGCGGTCTTGACCGCGGCCGAGCCGGCGGTGGTCGCCGCCTTGGCGATGCCCTGGAACAGCGACTTGACCTGATCCTTGGCCGCGTCCTTCGACAGGCCGGCATTCTGCAGCTCGCCGGCACCCGCGTCGCGGGCGGCCTGGATCGCGCCGCGCGCGCGTTCGCCGAGCGTGCGGCCGAGCGGCGCGAGCAGCTCCTTCTCCTTCTCGGACCGCGGGATCAGCGCGCCGGCGAGCGCGCCGATCGCGAGACCGCCCGCGACGATGGCGAGCGGGTTGTGCTCGACCGCGTCGACGGTGCGGCGGGCGGCGTCGGTCGCGACATGCTTGGCGTCGTCGATACGGGCGTGGATGTCGTGATTGTCGGTCATGCGTCTATCCTTCGTGCGGGGGCGCTATGGGGCGGTGCGAGTGGTCAGTCCTGCGGGCCGAGACCGGGTTCGTGGTCGCGATGGCCGGGCTTGTGCTTGGGTTTGCGCCGGAACAGCGCGACGATGCGATGGCGGGCGAGGAACAGGCCGGCGACCGCGGTGGCGCCGGCGACCGCACCGGGGTTGCGCACCGCGGTGTTGAGGCTCGCCTGCGCCGCTGCGCCGCCCTTGTCGGTGAGCTCGCGCGCCGCCTGCAAGGCCAAAGCACGCGGGTTGAGCCGCACCTGAAGCTTGCCGAGCGTCGCGTTGAGGCGCTCGCGCGCGGCGAGTGCTTCGGCTTCCGCCTCGGCGAGGCGCAACGTCGGGAGCGGCGTGCTCATCGCGGCGTCCCCGGCGCTAGCCGGCCCTTGCCGACGATCGCCAGCACCGCCGCGATCGCGAACACGCCGATCACCACCGCGGCGGTGGCGAAACCGGGGCCGATCAGCGTCGCCAGGCTGAGGATCAGCCCGACGAGCAGCGCGACCAGCCCGGCGAGCGCAAGCACCGCAGCGGCGACGAAGAAGATCGCCGCGTTCTTATAGGCGCTGGTGCGCTCGCCGACGCGTGCCTTGACCAATGCCACCTCGGCACTGGCGAGGCCGCGCGCGTCATCGACGAGCTGCGTGACGAGCGTGGCGATGCTGTCGTCTTCGGTCATCGGCTGGATCGTCGCCATGGGGTCGATCAGGCCTTGTTGCCGTCGATACCCGACTGGACGAGGCGGGCGACCGCGAAGCCCAGCGCGGCGGCCACGCCGACCGCGACGCCGGGGCTCTTGCGGACGAACTCGCGCGCCTCCTCGATCAGCTCCTCGGTGTCCTTGCCCTTGAGCTGCTCGGCGAAGTTGGACACCGTGCCGGCGGCAGTGCGGGCATAATCGCCATAGTGCGCGCCGAGCTTCTCATCGACCTGCTGCGCGGCGTCGTTGATCAGCTGCGACAGCTGGTCGAGACCGCCCACGGCGCGCTCCTTGCCGGTGTCGGCGAGGGTGCGGATGCGGTCGGTCGCCTGCGCGCCGTATTTGGACGAATAGTCCTTCACCGTCTGCTTGGCCTGGTCGGTCTTGCTCGCGGCGGCGTCGGTGGTGCCGGCAGCGGTGCTGTCGCCGTCGGTGACGGTCGTGAAATCGGTATCGGCCATGGCTCACCCTTCCTATGTTCGACACGCTCAACCCCGGCCCGACCGGCCCGGTTCCCTCGTCGTCGCGGAGATTGCCGCGACCCGGCCGGCGCGGTAGAGCGCGCGCATCACGCCCCAGAGGTAGGAGCATCGTTACGTGACCGCAATCATCGACATCCATGGCCGCCAGATCCTCGACAGCCGGGGCAACCCGACGGTAGAAGTCGACGTGCTGCTGGAGGACGGCAGCTTCGGCCGCGCGGCGGTGCCGTCGGGCGCCTCGACCGGCGCGCACGAAGCGGTCGAGAAGCGCGACGGCGACAAGAGCCGCTGGGGCGGCAAGGGCGTCGACGAGGCGATCGAGGCGGTCAACGGCGAGCTGGTCGAGGCGCTGCTTGGCCTTGACGCGGAGGATCAGGCGGATCTCGACGCGGCGATGATCGAGCTCGACGGCACCGAGAACAAGGGCCGGCTGGGCGCGAATGCGATCCTCGGCATCAGTCTCGCCGCCGCCAAGGCCGCGGCGGAAGCGCGTGGCATGCCGCTCTACAAATATGTCGGTGGCGTCTCGGCGCACGTGCTGCCGGTGCCGATGATGAACATCATCAACGGCGGCGAACATGCCGACAATCCGATCGACTTCCAGGAATTCATGATCGTGCCGGTCGGCGCGGCGAACATCGTAGAGGCGGTGCGCTGCGGCTCGGAGATCTTCCACACGCTGAAGAAGGCGCTGCACGACAAGGGTCTGGCGACTGGCGTCGGCGACGAGGGCGGCTTCGCGCCGAACATCGCCTCGACCGAAGAGGCGCTCGGCTTCATCATGCAGAGCATCGAGAAGGCGGGCTATACGCCGGGCGACGACGTGATGCTGGCGCTCGATTGCGCCGCGACCGAATTCTACAAGGACGGCCGCTACGATATCTCGGGCGAGGGCAAGGTGCTCGAGAGCGGCGCGATGGCGGAGTATCTCGCCGACCTCACCCGCCGCTATCCGATCTTCTCGATCGAGGACGGCATGAGCGAGGACGATTGGGAGGGCTGGAAGGCGCTCACCGACCTGATCGGCGACAAGGTGCAGCTCGTCGGCGACGATCTGTTCGTCACCAACCCGAAGCGCCTGAAGCGCGGCATCGAGGGCGGCTATGCCAATTCGCTGCTGGTCAAGGTCAACCAGATCGGCACGCTGACCGAGACGCTGGAAGCGGTGACGATGGCGCAGCGCGCGCGCTACACGGCGGTGATGAGCCACCGTTCGGGCGAGACCGAGGATGCGACGATCGCCGACCTCGCCGTTGCGACCAATTGCGGGCAGATCAAGACCGGCTCGCTGGCGCGCTCGGACCGGCTCGCCAAGTACAACCAGCTGATCCGTATCGAGGAAGAGCTGGGCGATTCGGCACGTTATGCCGGCCGCGACGTTCTGAAGGCTTGATCCGGCACGAACGGCAGGCGAGGATGCAGGGCATGGCGGCACGCGGACAGAGACCATCGGCTTTTGCCCGGACGATGCGCCGGGCCGCGCTGCCGGCGCTGGGGCTGACGATCATGGCGTTCTTCGGCGCCTATGCGGTGCTCGGGCCCAACGGCATCCTCGCTTACGGCGATTACAAGAAGCAGCTGGTGCGGCGGGAGAAGCAGTTCGCCGCACTCGATCAGAAGCGCGCGGTGCTCAAGAATCGCGTGGCGCTGCTCGATCCGGATCACGCCAATCCGGATATGGTCGACGAGATGGTGCGCAAGGAACTGAACGTCGCGCATCCCGACGAGGTGATCGTCCCGCTGAAGTGATCGTCTATTCTTCGTCGGCGGCGAGGGGCAGCCGCATATGCGCGTCTGTTCAGACCCACGCCGTCACCCCGGCCTTGTGCCGGGGTCCCGCTTCTTCTTCGGACGTTGCGAAGAAGAAGCGGGATGCCGGATCAAGTCCGGCATGACGGGGAAGGGGAATTGCCGTCGTGACACCCAATAGGTCGTAAGAAACAGTGCTTCCCGCCACGGGGTGGATTGCGGTTCATTCGCTGACGTGGCCGGGTCCGAGATCGCCGTCGCCGCCTTTCGGTCGGCCTTCGCCGCCGGTGACCGGATAGCCGTCGCCGGTCGCGGCGTCGGAATCGAAATCCTCGCCGGGGTTGCCGCCGCCGGCGCCGCTGCCGCTGCCGTGGACCTCGCCGGTCGTAGGGTCGAACGAGGCGCGGCGGCCGTTGTCGGGCGGGATCGCCGGATCGTGCGGCGGTGCCGGGTCGCCGGGGCGGGCGGCGACGGTGCCACCGGGGCGTTGCGCGCCGAGCGCCGCCTCGCGGTCCTTGTTATACTCCTGACCGGAATGGCCGTCGGCGCGATCGAACGGATTGCCGGTCGGATCGCGCTCGGGATCGGCCTTGGTATCGCGGGACGTGTCGGACATGGGGACCTCCTGATCTCTCGAAACGGCAACGCCCCGGGCTTCACCGGTATCCGCCGGCAGCTTTTCTACCGAACGGTATAAAAGCCGTTGACGACCGCCGCAGCCGCTTCTATACCGAACAGTATAGAAGATGGCGGCGAGGGATCGCGGGCATCGGACGGAAACACCCGGATGCCCTTCGCAGTGCGGCGGCAAAAGGGGTGCAACAATTCGCACGTATCGGTCTGCATCGCCATGGATGCGGAAGGGTGGCGTGCGATGTCGAGAAGGGAGTGACGCCATGGCTTTTCTTGCTTTTGCCGAACCGGGCAACGCCGGTTATGCGCGGGTGAGCGCGCCCGTCGCGCGGCCGGTCGTGGTGTCGGAGACAGCGCCGCTGGCGCAGGCTGCAGAGGAGGAACGGCCGGTGCTGACGGAGCTTGAGCGTTCGGTGATCGGGATCGCGCGGCAGGACGGCCTGTCGACGCTGCGCCAGCCGGGCCGGTTGACCCGTTGGCTCGGCCTCGTGTTCGGCGTGCGGATCAGCCCGCAGCTCGCCGACCCCAAGCTCGAGGCGTTGCGCCGGATCGCGGTGCTGAGCTGGAAGCGCGGCTATGCGATCGCGTCGGCCGAGGTGAAGGCGTTCTTGGCATCGGGCTATTCGCCCGCCTTCTACGAACTGGTGGTCGATACGATCGCCTCGGCCCGGCAGGCGGAAGCGCGGCGCGGGCGGGCGTGAGGTTTGGGGGACGCTAACGGCGTATCCTTAGTGTTCTCAGTGTTCCCGCGAAAGCGGGAACCCAGGATCAAGCAAAACAACGTCTTATAGCGTAAGTGACTCCTGGGCTCCCGCCTGCGCGGGAGCACTGGCAAGGTTGTTCGGAGGTCTCGCCCTCTGCCTCCAGATGGGATGACGGACAGCGATTGCGGACAGTGCGCGCATCCGCGGATCTTGTATTTGTCGGAGTGTCCAGCGGGTAGTGGCTCTATGCATCGCCCGACGTCTGCCTCTCTTCACCGAACAGCGCCGCAATTACGTCGGCGGAATGGACCGGCTTTTCGTGGCGCGGGACGTTGCGAAACCGGTTATCGATCGTCCAGGCGTCATAGCCAGTGACGAACAGGAACTTCGTCCCGGCGGCGGCCAGCAGCGCCGCGACAGGGTAGCTCATCTCGCCGTGCAGATTGATGTCGAGCACCGCACCGTCGAGCGGCGGAGCGGTCGCGAGCAGTTTCACGGCGGCGGCGAGCGTGCCGATCGGGCCGACGATCTCCGCGCCGAGGCCGCGCAGGTCGCGCGCGAGGTCGTCCGCGACGAGATATTCGTCCTCGACGATCAGGATGCGCCGGCCGTGAAGATCGGTCATGCGCGCGCCCGCTCCGCCGCCGGTCGAGACATGGCCGCAGGCGGTGTTCGGCAAGGGGCGGAGCAGACCGGCATATCCGGCAGGCCTAGCATGGACTTGGTAGTGCGACGCAACATTCGCCGCTTCCTGCCGCGGTTCGTCGCGCGACGCCACCCATTTGTCCGGCAAATTGACGAATACCAAAACGGGGGATAGCATCGGCGGGTACGCGCTGGGACGCGTCAGGGGAGAGTGATGAAGGTGATGTCGAGGCTGTTGTTCTGTTCCGCGCTGGCGGTTCTGGTCTCCGGCGGCGCAGCGGCGCAGCAGGCCACGCCGGCGGCCGCGCCGTCCGATATCGTGTCGGTGCGTGGCGATCGTCCCGGTCCGAAGTTCGACAAGCGGCTGTTCGGCCAGTTCGCCGAACATCTCGGCACCGGCATCTATGGCGGCATCTGGGTCGGCCCGAACAGCAAGATCCCCAACGTCCGCGGCTATCGCAGCGACGTGATCGAGGCGCTGAAGGCGATCAAGGTGCCGGTGGTGCGCTGGCCCGGCGGCTGTTTCGCCGACGAATATCATTGGCGCGAAGGCATCGGCCCGCGCGGCAAGCGCCCAGTCAAGGTCAACACCAATTGGGGCGGCGTGACCGAGGACAATGCGGTCGGGACGCACGAATTCATGGACTATTCCGAGCTGCTCGGTGCCGAGGCCTATGTGTCGGGCAACGTCGGCTCGGCGCCGCCGCGCGAGATGGCCGAATGGGTCGAATATATGACCTCGCCGACCGGCTCGACGCTCGCCAAGGAGCGCGCCGCCAACGGCCGCAAGGAACCGTGGAAGGTGCCGATGTTCGGCGTCGGCAACGAATTGTGGGGCTGCGGCGGCAATATGACGCCCGAATATGCCGCCGACGAGACGCGCCGCTACGCGACCTTCGTCAAGGCGCCCGACGGCGTGCCGATCATGAAGGTGGCGAGCGGCGCCAATGCCGAGGACTACAATTGGACCGAGGTCATGATGCAGAAGGCGGGCAACGCCTTCTCGGGGATCGGCGTCCATTATTATACCGTGCCCGGCAGCTGGGAGAAGAAGGGCGCGGCGACCGGCTTCGACGAAGAAGCCTGGGCGCGGACGCTCGCCAAGACGATGAAGATGGAGGAATTGCTCCAGGGCCATTCGCGAATCATGGACAAATACGATCCCAAGAAGCGGGTGGCGCTGCTCGTCGACGAATGGGGCACCTGGTACGATCAGGAGCCGGGGTCGCATCCGGGCTTCCTCTACCAGCAGAACAGCCTGCGCGACGCGGTGGTGGCGAGCCTCAACCTCGATATCTTCGCGCGCCATGCCGATCGCGTCCGCGGCGCCAATATCGCGCAGATGGTCAACGTGCTGCAGGCGATGCTGCTGACCGAAGGCAACCGCATGGTGAAGACGCCGACCTATTGGGTGTTCGACCTGTACAAGGGCTATCAGGACGGCACCGTCCTACCCGCCGAGGTCAGCTCGCATTGGTATAAGAACGGCGGGCACGAGTTGCGCGCGGTCAGTTCGAGCGCGGTGCGCGGCACCGACGGCGTGGTGCACGTCGCGCTGACCAACGTCGATCCGAACCAGCCGGCGAACGTGACCGTGCAGCTCGCCGGGATCGCCGGGGGGACCGTGACCGGGCGTATCCTGACGGGCACGACGATGGACGCGCACAACACCTTCGATGCGCCCGACGTGGTCAAGCCGGTGGCGTTCACCGGGGCGACGCTGTCCGGCGGCACGCTGTCGGTGACGCTGCCGGCGAAATCGGTGGTGATGCTGGACATCCGATAAGCATAGGGGCGACGCCGGTGGTGCCGCCCCCGATGTCGGAGGCTGTGACGGCGCTCATATCTCCCGTCATGCCGGGCTCGGTCCGGCATCCCGCTTCTCCGCTTCGTTCGAAGTAGCGGGACCCCGGCTCGAGGCCGGGGTGACGGTGGGAAGGAAGACCGATGAAGCGACGCAATCGTCTGCGTGTTACACCCGCCCGTCCACCATCGCGCGGATGTCGACGCGCGCCTTCAGTCGTGCGGCCAACAAAGCCGTGCCGCTGATCTTGCGCTGGACGAACAGCGTGTCCGCGGGCGGGACGTGCCAGGTGGCGCGATCCTGTGCCATCTCCATCCCCTGTTCGCGCACGACGCCGACGAAGGCGCGATCGCCGAAGTCGAACGGGCCGGGGCGGTTGAGCTCGCCGAGGATCACGTCGATCATCGCATCGACCAGCGGGCGGTGCCGCGCCGCCGCCGCCTCGCCGAGGAAGCCTGCCGCGACCGCCGCTTCGCGTACCGCATCGCGGTTTCCCGACAGGCCGGCAGCGAGCAGGCGGCGATAGCCGCCGGCCGTCGCCGCCGGCACGGCGCGGGCGGCGCCGAAGTCGAGCAGCACGATCCGCCCCGTTTCCGGCTGCCAGCGGTAATTGGCGAAATTGGGATCGGTCTGCATCAGTCCCCAGTCGAGCAGCTCGCGCAGCGCCAAGGCGATCAGGCTGTGCATCGCGGCGTCGCGCACCGGCTGTTCCGCGGCCTCGAGCGTTTCGATCGGCACGCCGGCGACATAGGTCATCGCGAGCACGTTGGGGGTGGTCAGCTCAGCGTGCAGCTCGGGGATGACGAAGGCGGGATCGTCGACGAGCAAGTCGCGGTAGCGGCGCATCATCGCGCCTTCGCGCAGATAGTCCGCCTCCTCGTGGAGCTGGCGCTTCGCCTCGCCGAGCAGCGGCGCGATGTCGAGGTCCTTGGGGAGGAGGCCGGAGACGCGCAGCAAGGTGGCGACATTGTCGACGTCGGCGTCGATGCTCTGCATCACACCGGGATATTGCACCTTGATCGCCAGTTCGCGCCCGTCGGGCAGGCGCGCACGATGCACCTGCCCGATCGAGGCGGCCGCGATCGGATGCGCTTGAAAATGGGCGAAGCGGCTGCGCCAGTCGCGGCCCCATTCCTGCGTCAGCACGGTGTTGAGCTGCGCCGGCGGCATATGGTGCGCGTCATTGCGCAGCCGGGCAAGAATCGTCGCCAGTTCCGGCGGGAGCATGTCGCCCGCGTCCATCGAGATCATCTGGCCGAGCTTCATCGCCGCGCCGCGCAGATGCGCGAGCTGGTCGGCGACGCGCGTCGCATTGGCGGGGGTGAGCAGCAGGTCGCCCATCCGCGGCCGCTCTCCCGCCGCCAGCCGACGCGCACCCTCGGCGACGACGCCGCCACCGACCCCCGCGGCGAGACGCCCGAAGGCGCCGAGCCGCGACAGCCGGCCGCTGGGAACGGCGCGGCCCTTGTCGGGGCGCTCGTCGCTCATGCCGGGATCAGGCGATCGGCACGCAGCCGCTCGAACAATGCGAAGAACGCATCGTCGGTCGGCTGATAGGCGGTGAAGCCGAGGCGGCGGCTCTTCGACATGTCGGTGACCACCTCGATCGGGCGACCGAGATCGGCGTCGGTATGCCAAGGCGAGGCGAGGCGGGCGAGATCGGGCTCGGCCAGCCCTTCGCGCTCGGCGATGCGGCGCCAGAGGTCGGCGTCGTCCGCCATCTGCGTCTCGAGCGGCTCGACGCTGCCGTCGAACGGGGCGGCCTCGACGCCGAACCAGTCCGCGATCCGGCTCCACATCCAGCTCCAGCGGAAGACGTCGCCGTTGACGACGTTGAACGCCTCATTCGCCGCGGCGGGGGTGGTCGCCGCCCAAAGCAGATGTCGCGCGAGCTGGCCCGCGTCGGTCATGTCGGTGAGGCCGTCCCATTGCGCCGCCGAGCCGGGGAAGCGGAACGGCCGGCCGGTCTCGCGACACAGAGTGGCATAGACGGCGAGCGTCGTGCCCATGTTCATCGCATTGCCGACCGCCTTGCCGATCACGGTATGCGGACGATGGACGCTCCAGGTGAAACCGTCGCGCTCCGCCGCCGCGAAGACCTCGTCCTCCTGCGCATAATAGAAATTCTCGACGTCGAGCCGGCCTTGCTCCTCGCGGAACGGCGTCTGCGGCAGCGCGCCTTTGCCATAGGCCTCGAACGGCCCGAGATAATGTTTCAGGCCGGTGACGAGCGCGACATGCCCCACGGCGGCGTCGTTGGCGCGCAGGCCGTCGAGCAGGTCGCGGACCATCGCCGAATTGACGCGGATATTCTCTGCTTCGCTGTCCTGCCGTAGCCAAGTGGTGATGAACACCGCGTCGGGGCGGATGCCGGCGAGCGCGGCGGCGGTGCCGGCGGCGTCGAGCAGGTCGGCGGCGACCGGCTGGACGCCCGGCTGGTCGCCGGGGCGGCGGGCGAGACCGTGGACGGTCCAGCCCTGTTCGACGAGCAGCGCGGCGGTCGCGCTGCCGACGATGCCGCTCGCACCGACGATCAATGCGTGTTTGGTCATGTATCTGCCTTTTCCGGTAAGACGCTGCCAACGCAGGCCCTGCCGCAAGGGTCCGAACTTATTGGATTACCGTCGTTCGAACAGGCTGAAGACGAGGTCGCGGCGGGGCGCGAAGCCGAGGCGGCGGTAGAGCGCGATCGCGCCCGGATTGTCGGCGTAGCTGGTTAGGAAGGGCGTATCGCCGGCCGCGTGAATCGCACCGGCCACCGCGGCGATCAAGCCGGCGGCGAGGCCGCGGCCGCGGAAATCGGGGTGGGTGCAGACGCCGCTGACTTCGCGATAGCCGGGGAGCCCAAGCCGCGTTCCGGCCATCGCGGCGAGCCGGCCGTCGATCCGGATGCCGAGGAAGCCGCCGAAGCGATGCGTATGGCGGAAGAAGGGACCGGGGCGCGTCAGTTCGGCGAGCGCGACCATCTCCGCCGCATCGGTGTCGCCGAGCGGGACCGCGTCGGTCGTGGGGGACGGAGGATCGGCGGCGACCATCTGCACGCAGTGCGCCGTCGTGATGCTGCGAAAGCCGGGCAGGGTAGCCGGCGGCGCCGGCTCGAACAGCCCGATCGTCTCGCCCGGCGCGACGAGATCGGCGAGCGCGGTGTGATGACGAACGTCATGCGCCGCCACCGCCGCGAACAGGCCGTAATCGGGGTCGATCCGCCGCGCGTCGTCATTGCCCAGCGCCAGCGGCGCCTGCCGCGTGGTCAGCGCCTGCCAGACCGGTGCGTCGAGCGGATGCGCGGGGCTCACTGATAGGGCGGCTGGTGGTATCCGGCGGGGGAGGTGGTGAAGATCTCGCACCCGTCCTCGGTGATGCCGATCGAATGCTCGAACTGCGCCGACAGCGAACGATCGCGCGTCACCGCGGTCCAGCCGTCGTCGAGCAGCTTCACGTCGGGCCGGCCGATGTTGATCATCGGTTCGATCGTGAAGATCATGCCGGGCTTGAGTTCCGGACCCGTGCCGGGCTTGCCGACGTGGACGACTTCGGGTGCGTCGTGGAACAGCCGGCCGAGGCCGTGGCCGCAGAAGTCGCGGACGACGCCGTAGCGATGCTTTTCGGCATGGCGCTGGATGGCGTTGGCGACGTCGCCCATATGGTTGCCGGGCCTGGCCTGTTCGATGCCGAGCATCAGACATTCATAGGTGACCTCGACAAGGCGCTTCGCCTTCAGCGGCACGTCGCCGATCAGGTACATGCGGCTCGAATCGCCGTGCCAGCCGTCGACGATCGGGGTGACGTCGACATTGACGATATCGCCCGACTTCAGCGTCTTCTCCGACGGAATGCCGTGACAGACGACATGATTGATCGAGATGCAGGTCGAATGCGTATAGCCACGATAGCCGAGCGTCGCCGGCACGCCGTCGCCCGCGACGATGAAGTCGTAGATCAGCTTGTCGAGTTCGGCGGTCGATACGCCCGGCACCATATGCGGCGTCAGCATGTCGAGTGTCTCGGCGGCGAGCCTGCCTGCCTTGTGCATGCCGGCGAAAGCGGCGGGGCCATGGAGTTTGATGGCGCCGGTGCGCCCTTCCGGCGCGTCGGAGGTGACGGTCACGTATTCGGTCATCGCGGCGATATAGCGTGGTCGCGGCGATTTTGCGAGGCTATGACCGGGCGATGGAGCAGGAACGTATCTGGACCGCTGCGCTGGTCGTGATCGGGGATGAGATCCTCTCCGGCCGGACGCAGGACAGGAACATCGCGCAGCTCGCGAGCTGGCTCAACGTGCAGGGCATCCGCCTCGCCGAGGTGCGCGTGGTGCCCGACCGGACCGCGGCGATCGTCGAGGCGGTCAATACCCTGCGCGCGCGCAACGATTATCTGTTCACCACCGGCGGCATCGGGCCGACGCACGACGACATCACCGTCGACGCGATCGCGGAGGCGCTGGGCGTCGGGGTCGAGCATCATCCCGAAGCGATGGCGGTGCTGGAGGCTTATTATGCGACGCGTGGCGGGCTGACCGAGACGCGCGCGCGGATGGCGCGGGTGCCGGCGGGGGCGGGGCTGATCCCCAATCGCGTGTCGGGCGCGCCGGGTATCCATATCGGCAATATCTTCATCATGGCGGGGGTGCCGCATATCACCGCCGGGATGCTCGATGCTCTGACCGGCACGCTGGAAGGCGGGCGGCCGGTGGTGTCGGGGACGATCGGCTGCTGGGTCGCGGAGAGCGAGGTCGCCGACCTGCTGCGCGATGCCGAGAAGGCGCATGAGGGCGTGTCGATCGGCTCCTATCCGTTCTTCCGCGACGGGCGGACGGGGGCGAATTTCGTCGTGCGTAGTGCAGACGAGGCGCTGGTGACGCAGTGCCTGGCGGATCTGACGCGCGAGTTGCAGGCCGGCGGGCGCGAGGTCTTCGCGGACGGAATCTGACGGTCGCTTTTTGGCCGAGTGCTCCTGCGAACGCAGGAGCCCAGAGCCAAGAGGTCCGTCGCCCGTGACCCTGGGCTCCTGCTTTCGCAGGAGCACGATGGGGCGTAGGGGCATGCGCCCACGCACGATCAACGCGTGAAGGCGCCGATGTCCGTGATCGCCAGTTTTTCGGCCGGCACCGCGGTCGCGGCGAAGGTCAGGCGCAGGTAGCGTAGCGGGCGCGGCGCGGTGAAGGGGATGCGTTGCGTCGCCAGCGCGTAGGCGATGTTCTGGAACTCGCCATCCGCGGCCGCGGTCCAGGTCTTGCCGTCGGTGCTGGTCTCGGCGCGATAGTTGCGGGGCGGGGCGCTGACCTTGTCGGGGTGGCGCCAGGGCGTGAGGCTGAAGCCGGCGACCGTCTGCGTGGTGCCGAGGTCGAGCGTCACGCTGGCCGGCGTCGTGGTCGGTGCGGGTTGCGACCAGATCGTCGCGCCGTCGCCGTCGAGGAGTGCCTCCGCGCCGGGCGCGGTCGCGGTGACGACCTTCCAGTCGCGCGGCGAGATCAGCGTCGCGTCGCTGCTGCGCGGGGCGGCGACCGGGACCGGTGCGACGCTGCGGAACAATGCGACCTCGCTGATCGCCGGGCAGGCAGGGGCGTCGAGGATCACCAGCCGGATGCGGCGCGCGGTGATCGGCGCGTCGAGGCGGATGATGCGCTGCGCACCGATCGCGGTCTTCTCGGCGAGGCGCTGCCAGCGACCGGCGACCTCCGCCTCGATCGCGAAGCGGGTGACGCGGACGCCGAGCGGCAGATGTTCGCGGATGCGGATCAGGTCGAAGCTGCGGTTGGGCGGCAGGTCGAGCGTCAGCGTCGGCGTGGTGACGCGGTCGGGGGTCGACCAATAGGTGTCGCGGTTGCCGTCGAGCACTTTGGCCGGTGCGAACGCCGCACCGCGGGTGGCGCTCGCCGAGGCGATGGCGCCCTGCGCGAGATCGGTGGCGAAGCTCGCCTCGAGCGCCGCGCCGAAGCTCTTGAGGACGGCGACGTCGTGATCGGGGATGCGGCCGCGACGATCGGGCGGCAGGTTGAGGTTGAGGTTGGTGCCGCGACCGATCGATTCGTCGTGCAGGCGGATCAGCCGCTGCGGGTCCTTGACCTTGGCGTCCTCGTCGGGGTGGTAGAACCAGCCGGGGCGGATCGACACGTCGGTCTCCGCCGGCCACCACAGCGCCCCGTTGCGGACGCCGCTATTGCCCTCGGACTGGACATAGGGGTGGTCGGGCATCGTCGGCCAGCAGGGATCGCCGGCGACGCCGTCCTCGTTGCCGACCCAGCGGATGTCGGCGCCGAGCGGATCGAAGGTGCAGGCCATCGGCTGATGCTGGTGGACGAGCGCGATGATCGACGGCCAATTGTAATATTTCGGCGCGTCGATCTTGCGGGTTTCCCTGGCGCCGCCGTAATAACCGTCGCCGCCATTGGCGCCATCGAACCAGAATTCGAACAATTCGCCATAGCGGGTGCAGAGTTCCACCACCTGCTTGCGATAGTAATCGACATAGGCCGGACGGCCGTATTCGGGGTGGTTGCGGTCCCACGGCGAGAGATAGAGGCCGAAGGCGAGGCCGGCGCGACGCGTCGCCTGTTCCATCTCACGGACGATGTCGCCCTTGCCGTTCCTGTACGGGCTGTTGCGGATGCAATGGTCGGTGAGCTGCGTCGGCCACAGGCAGAAGCCGTCGTGATGCTTGGCGGTGAGGATGATGCCGCGCATGCCGCCCGCCTTGGCCGCGGCGACGATCTGGTCGGGTGCAAAGTCGGTCGGGTCGAACAGCGCCGGGCTTTCGTCGCCATAGCCCCATTCACGATTGGTGAAGGTGTTGATCGAGAAATGCACGAAGGCGTAGCGCTCGCGCCGGTGCCAGGCGAGCTGGCGCGGCGACGGGGTGGCGCCATAGGGGGCGGGGGCATTCGCCGGGGTGGTCGTGGCGGCGAAGGCGGGGGTGGCGGTCGCCGTCGCGGCGAGGCCGGAGGCGATGAGGGTGCGGCGGCTGAGGTCGGTCACGGGGTCGCTCCGTATGGCTGTATTGGATGCTGTACCCCGGCGAAGGCCGGGGCCCAGTCAGGAGACGCTGCTGTTTTGATGCGGCGCGTCGTTACCGCGCTTCCCGCAACTGGGCCCCGGCCTCCGCCGGGGTACAGCGGGTCGATCGCGACGCGTGCCTCACGCCGCGCCGCGGCCGTTCGACGGCGGGCGATCCGCCTTGGCCTGTCCGAAGCTCTTCACCGGCGTCGCGCTCATCGCGAAGGTGAGGCGGCCCCCCTGCATCAGCTCGGCATGGCTGATCCAGTTCTTCGTCCAAGGCTTGCCGTTGCGGCTGACCGCGCGGACATAGGGCGTGTCGGCGCGGTTGCCGGGCGCCTCGATCGTCAGCCGCTTGCCGCCGGGCAGGCGGATCTCGGCGCGCTCGAACAGCGGCGAGCCGAAGACGTACACCGCCTCGACCGGATCGACCGGGTAGAAACCGAGCGACGACAGCACGAACCAGGCGCTCATCTGGCCGCAATCGTCGTTGCCGATGATGCCGTCGGGGTCGTTCTTGTACATCTCGACGCACAGCCGGCGGACCATCGCCTGCGTCTTCCACGCCGCGCCGGTGTAGGCGTAGAGATAGGCGACGTGGTGGTTGGGCTCGTTGCCGTGCGCATACTGGCCGACGAGGCCGCTGATGTCGGGCGGGGCGTTGGCCGGCAGCGTCGAGGGCGCGGTGAACAGCGCGTCGAGCCGGGCCTCGAACGCGGCATCGCCGCCCATGTGCGCGATCAGGCCGTAGACGTCGTGCTGGTTGAGGAAGGTCGCCTGCCAGCCGTTCGCCTCGGTATAATCGCGCCACCACGGCTTGGGCATATGGCCGAGCTGGATGGGGTCGTAGGGGCTCCACCAGCGGCCGTCGGCGAAGCGCGGCTTGGCGAAGCCGGCCTTGCCGTCGATGACGTTGCGCCAATTGCCCGAGCGCTTGAGCAGCCGGTCCGCCTCCGCCGTCCGGCCGGCGGCGCGGGCGAGATGCGCCGAGGCCCAGTCGTCATAGGCATATTCCTGCGTCCGGCTGACGCTCTCGAACCAGACGTCGGCGGGGACATAGCCCTTGGCGTCGTAGACGTCGCGACCCTTGCTGTTGTCGCGATCGGGCGCGGTGAAGTCGAAGCTGCGCTTGGCGATCGCCGGCCAGGCGGCGGCGTAATCGGCCTCGATGCCCTTCGCCTGCGCTTCGGCGAGGACCGAGACGGCGTGCCAGCCGATCATCGTGCCGGTCTCGACGCCCTGTAGCGGCCAGACCGGTGGGCCATAGGGGCTCTGCTGCGTCTGGCGGATCAGGTCTGCGACGAGGCTTTGCGCCTTGTCGGGGGCGACGATGGTGAGCAGCGGGTGGAGCGCGCGATAGGTGTCCCACAGCGAGTAGCTGCTGTACGCGGCTTCGCCCCTGGCGAGCGCGTGCGGCTTGCGGTCGAGGCCGATGTAGCGGCCGTCGACGTCGGAGAAGAGCGTAGGCGCGATCAGCGCGTGGTAGAGCGCGGAGGCGAAGATGGTGCGTTGGTCGGCGGTGCCGCCCTCGACGCGCATCGCGTCGAACTCGCGCGCCCAGGTGGTCTGCGCGGCGCGGCGGACGGCGTCGAAGTCCCAGCTTCTGCCCTCGGCGGCGAGGTTGGCACGGGCACCCGCGACATCGACGCCGGAGATGCCGCAGCGGATCAGGATCGGCGCGGCGCCGGCGTCGTCATAATGGAGGACGGCCTTCAGACGCATGCCCTTGACCGCGCGGGCACCCGCTGGCTGCTGCGCATCGCCGTCGCCGTAGAGGGTGACGCGGCTCGGCGCGCGCGAGGTCTGGAGCGCGAAGTGGATGTGGCGGCCCTTCGCCCAGCGGTGGACGGTGCGGCTGCCGGTCAGCGTGCCGTCGGGATCGAGCGTCAGGCTGGCGTCGGTGACGAGCGGCGGCTGGTCGCTCTTGTCGAGCACGAGGTGCGAGAGGTCGACGAGGATGTGGGCAGGGCCGGTGGGGAAGGTGTAGCGGTGGTAGCCGGTGCGGTCGGTGACGGTCAGCTCGGCGCGGACGCCGCTTTCCAGCGCGACGCGATAATAGCCGGGCTCGGCATGTTCGGCGGTGAAGCGCTGGCGGTAGCCGGCGTCAGGGTTGTCGAGCGGGCCGGGGAGGAGCTGCACCGGGCCGCGGGTCGGCACGACCAGCACGTCGAGCATGTCGCCGATACCGGTGCCCGACAGGTGCGTGTGACTGAAGCCCATGATCGACGTGTCGGTGCGGTGATAACCCGAGCAGGCGTCCCAGCGCTCGACGTCGGTGTCGGGGCTGAGCTGGACCATCCCGAAGGGCAGGGTCGCGCCCGGATAGGTGTGGCCGTGGCCGCCGGTGCCGATGAAGAGGTTGGCGGCGGCGGGCGTCGGGGCCGCGGCGAGCGCGGGCAGCGGCAGGCCGGCGGCGGCGGTGCCGGCGAGGAGGGTGCGGCGGGAGATCGTGCCTTCGGTCATAGGGGCGCCTTCAGCAATGCGGGTCGGGTGGCGGCGAGGTGGAGGATCAGCTCGCCGAACAGGCCGTTCGCCCAGGCGAACCAGCTGCGGGTGAATTTGGCGGGATCGTCCCGGTCGAAGCTCTCGTGGATGAAGCCGGTGCCGCCGTCAGTGTCGCGCAGGGTGCGCAGGGCGCCGCGGATCGTGGCGTCGTCGGTCGCGGAGAGGGCGCGGATCGTCAGCGACATCGGCCAGATCTGGCCGGCGCCGACGTGCGGGCCGCCGATGCCCTCGCCGGCCTTGCCGCGGAAGAACCAGGGGTTGGCGTCGCTCCAGCAGGCTGCCCGGGTGCGCTGCCACAGCGGGTCGGCGGGGTCGACGCAGCCGAGATAGGCGAGGCCGGAGAGGCTGGGGACGTTGGCGTCGTCCATGAAGACGGCGTTGCCGTAGCCGTCGACCTCATAGGCCCAAACTTCACTATCGTCACGCAGACGCATCGTGCCGTGGGCCTTGAGCGCCGCCGCGACCTCCGCCGCCAAAGCCATGGCGGATTGTGCTAAGTCATTGTCATTGCTTGCTTCTTTGGCGACGGTGGCGAGTTCGCGCAGCGCCGTCACGGCGAACAGGTTGCTGGGGATGAGGAAGGGGTAGAGGCAGGCGTCGTCGGAGGGGCGGAAGCCCGAATGGATCAGGCCGACCGGCCGCGTCGGGTTGCCGTGGCCCCAGAGCAAGGTCTCGGTCGGCTGCGGCGCGGAGCGGCGGAAGCTGTAGGGGCCGGGGCCGTCCTTGCGCTGCTGTTCGCGGAAGGTGCGGATGCTGGCGCGGGCCGCCGCCGCCCAGGTCGCATCGAACGGCGCCGCATCGCCGGTGGCGCGCCAATAGCCGTGCGCGAGGCGCATCGGGTAGCAGAGCGAGTCGATCTCCCATTTCCGCTCGGCGACGCCGGGCTTCATCTCGGTCTCGTCCTTCTGCGACCATTCGAGGTTCGATTTGGCGGTCGGGTCCTCCATGAAGGCATTGGCATAAGGATCGAGCAGGATGCAGCGCGATTGGCGCGCGATCAGGCCGCGGATCAGCCGGCGCAGCTCGGGCGCCTGTCTGGCGAGGTGGAGATAGGGCTTCACCTGCGCCGAGGAATCGCGCAGCCACAGGCAGGGGATGTCGCCGGTGATGACGAAGGCGTCGGGCGCCGCCGCGGTGCCGCTCATGCGGACGGTGGTGTCGAGCGTGTTCGGATAGCAATTGCCGAACATCCAGCGCAGCTTGGCGTCGCCGATCTGCGCCGAGACGCGGGCGAGCTCGCGCTCGACCGCCGGGCTGGTGAAACGGCGGTCGGCGGCGGCGGGGCGCTTCGAGGGCAGCTGTGGCGCGGCGAAGGCGGGGGTGGCCAGCGTCGCCGCCGACGCGGCGGTCGCGGTGAGGAAGTGGCGGCGGTTGAGGCCGTCGTGCTCCTGCGGACGCAGGAGCCCAGGGTCGCGGGCGCCGTCTCGTGTGGCCCTGGGTTCCTGCTTTCGCAGGAACACGGTCAGAGGTGTATCGCGCATCACTTGGGCAGCTCCGTGTCGGCACCGGTGACGGTGAAGGCGAACCACTGGCCGGCGCCGTCGCCCGGCTGGCCGCCGCCGACGTAGAGGCGGTAGGCGCCGGGGACGACGTGGCGGCGACCGTCGGGATCGACGATGCTCATCGCGCGCGGATCCAGCGTGAAGGCGACCTTGGCGCTCTTGCCGCGGGCGACGGCGATACGCCGGAAGCCGACGAGCTGACGCTGGAGGACCGGCACGTTGCCGCCCACCGCTTTGGCCGCCGGGGGGACGAGATAGGCCTGGACGACCTCCTCGCCGTCGCGTGCGCCGGTGTTGGTGACGCTCGCCTCGACGCGCAGGTCGCCGCCCGCCGCCACCGAGGCGGGGCCGCGCGGCGCGGCGTAGCGGAAGCTGGTGTAGCTCATGCCATGGCCGAAGCCCCACAGCGGCTTGCCGGTGAAATAGCGATAGGTGCGCTCCTTCATGCCGTAATCGGTGAAGGCGGGCAGATCGGTGGTTGCATGGTAGAGCGTCACCGGCAGGCGGCCGGCGGGATTGACGGTGCCGGACAGCACGTCGGCGAGCGCGGTGCCGCCCGCCTCGCCCGCATACCAATTGGCGAGGATCGCATCGGCGGCGGCGGGATCGACCGACACCGCGCTGCCGCTGGTCAGGACGAGGACGATCGGCTTGCCGGTCGCCTTGAGCGCGGCGAGCAGGCGAAGCTGCGGTGCGGGCAGCGCGATGTCGGTGCGGTCGCCGCCGACGAAGCCGGGGACGGAGACGGACAGCGCCTCGCCCTCCAGATCGGGCGACAGGCCGGCGACGACGACGGCGACATCCGCCTGGTTCGCCGCGGCGACCGCCTGCGCCAGCAACGGTTCGGCGGGGGGCAGCCACAGCAGGCGGAAGCTGTCGTCCTCCGACCGGTGATCGAGGAGGATGTCGATCGGCTGCGGCGTGCCGTCGCTGTCGATGACGAGATCGACGCGCCCCTTGGGCAGGTCGCCGTCGTGGAGCGTCTTGCCGCCGAGCGTCAGCCTGGCGCGATCGTGGACCGTGCAATCCTTCCAGCATTGCGTCTGATCGAGGATCAGATGGTAGCGGCCGGGGGCGGGGGGGACGAACTCGCCCGTCCAGCGCGCGGTATAGCCGATCGCGGGCAGGCCGGGCGCGGGCGGCGCACGATTGACGTCGAGGTCGATGCGGCGGTCCTGGCGGACGGTCGGCGCGCCGCTGCCGCCCGTATAGGTGGCGCGCAGGCCGGGCTTGCCGTCGGCGCGCAGGGCGGTTTCGGGGACGGCGATCGCCGCGGTCTCGGCGAGCAGCGAGCCCTGCGCATAAGTGACGTTGGCGGCGCCGAAGCGGGTGCGCAGGCCGTCGAGCGGGGTGACCGGGGCGACCGCGGTGCCGTGGTAATTGCCCTGCAACACGCCGAGGTCGTCGGCATTGGCGCCGATCACCGCGATCTTCGCGCCGGCCTTGAGCGGCAGGCGGTCGGCGTTGTTCTGGAGCAGCACGATCGACTTGCGCGCGGCGTCGAGCGCGGCGGCGCGGTGCGCGGGGGTGGCGACCTCGCTGGCGGGGATCGTGCTGTACGGGCTGGTGCCGCCGAAGGCGATGCCGAGCGCGCGGCGGGCGCGCAGCGCGCGGGTCAGTGCGGTATCGACCTCCGCCTGGCTGACCAGCCCTGCGGCGAGCGCCTGCGGCAGCGCGCCATAGGCGCTGCCGCAATTGACGTCGGTGCCGCCGCGGATCGCCGCCGCCGCCGCGCCGGCGCTGTCCTTGCGGTAATGGTGATAGACGCTGATGTTGCCGACCGCGTCGCAGTCGGAGACGGTGAAGCCGGTGAAGCCCCAATCGTGGCGCAGCCGGTCGTTCATCAGCCACGAGGCGGCGCAGGCCGGCACGCCGTGGATGCTGTTGTAGGCGCACATCAGCGAGGTCGCCTTGCCCTCGATGATCGCGCGGCGGAAGGCGGGGAGATAGGTCGCCTCGAGATCCTGCGGGCTGGGATCGACGTCGAAGCTGTCGCGGCCGGCTTCGGGGCCGCTGTGGACGGCGAAATGCTTGGGCGTGGCGACGACGCGGGGGTGGCTGGGATCGGGGCCCTGCAGGCCGTGGATGAAGGCGACGCCGAGCGAACCGGTGAGATACGGGTCCTCGCCATAGGTCTCCTGCCCGCGGCCCCAGCGCGGATCGCGGAAGATGTTGATGTTGGGCGACCAGATCGTCAGCCCTTCGTAGATGCGGCGATCGGCGGCGACGGGTCTGGCGTTGAACTTGGCGCGCGCCTCGGTGCTGACGATCGTGCCGACGCGGTTCATCACGTCGACGTCCCAGGTCGCGGCGAGGCCGATCGCCTGCGGGAAGACGGTGGCATAGCCGTCGCGGGCGAGGCCGTGCAGCCCTTCGCTCCACCAGTCGTAGGCGGGCAGGCCGGCGGCGGGATCGGCGGGGGCGGTGCTCTGGAGCTGCGCCGCCTTGCGCTCGGGGGACATGGTGGCGACCGTCGCGGCGATCGGGTCGGCGGCCTGCGCGAGCAGGAGGAGGGCGGGGATCATACGGACGCTCCTGGGGAGGGGGTTGCGCGCGAAGGCGCGGAGGACGCAGAGGGGTGGTGCGGCGTGATTGTGCGTGCGGACGTGTCGCGGCGGGGGCTGGGGTCCAGTTGGGGGACGAGCGCGATGGCGCGCTGCCGGTCCGACCTGCGCGCACACTTGCGGACGCGAAACCCTTGCGAAACCAAGCCAGTGCTCCCGCGAAGGCGGGAGCCCAGGGTCCCGGACGCTATAAGACGTTGCTCTGCCTGGCTCTGGGTTCCCGCCTTCGCGGGAACACGGGAGGGGGGGCGCGCGAAGCCGCGAAGACGCGAAGTGGGAGAGCAGGAAGAGGAAGAAAAGGGGACGTTCGCGCGGAGGCCGGGGTCCAGTTGGGGGACGAGCGTGATAATGTGCTGCCGCTCCGACTTACGTGTGCTTCTGCGGACGCGACACCCTTGCGGAACCAAGCCAGTGCTCCCGCGAAGGCGGGAGCCCAGGGTCCCGGACGCCATCGGACGTTGCTCTGCCTGGCTCTGGGTTCCCGCCTCCGCGGGAACACTGGAGGGGGGGCGCGCGAAGACGCGAAGGCGCGAAGTGGGAGAGCAGGAAGAGGAAGAAAAGGGGACGTTCGCGCGGAGACCGGGGTCCAGTTGGGGGACGAGCGTGATAATGTGCTGCCGCTCCGACCTACGTGCGCTCTTGCGGACGCGAGATCCTTGCGGAACCAAGCCAGTGCTCCCGCGAAGGCGGGAGCCCAGGGTCCCGGACGCTATCAGACGTTGCTCTGCTTGGCTCTGGGTTCCCGCGTTCGCGGGAACACTTGAGGGGGGTCGCGCGAAGACGCGAAGGCGCGAAGTGGGAAAGCAGGAGGAGGAAGAGAAGGGGAAGTTCGCGCGGAGGCGCGGAGGCGCGGAGGGGGTGGGCTTGGTGGTGCCCGGCCGCGATTCTATGCCGGGGGCGCTTGTTGCCGGGGGGATTTTGCGGGTGGCTGCGCCGCTGGGGCTTTGCGCTGCTGCGCGCGCATCTCTTCGCGGCTTCGCGGTTTCGCGTGACCCCGATCCGCCGGATGCGATGAGACGGGTGTGCGCCGCCATCAGCGCGCCAGCGTCCTGAGCGTCGGGGTCTGCTTGCCGGTGAGCGTCACCGTGACGCTTTCGCCGGGGAGCAGGTCGAAGCCGTTGTTGGACGCTTGTCCGGGGGTGTCGCCCATGTCGATCATCACCGCGCGCGCGAGGTTGGTGGCGGTGATCGTCGCGGTGTCGCCCGAGCGGCGCAGCGTCAGGCCGGGGTCCGGATAGGCCATGTCCCTGGGCACGAGACGCTCGACGAGGGTGCGGCTGACGGTGCGGCCGTCGACCAGCAGTTCGGCGACCGCGTAGCTCTGCGCCGGCGCGGCGGTGCCGAACAGATCGGCGTCGGGCAGCGTCGCGACCGTCGCCGCGGAGAGCGGGGCGAGCGTCGCCGCCTCTTCGCGGGTCGACAGCGTCGCGCCGGTCATGTCGCGGACGGTGAGCCGCCAGCGGGCCGGCAGCGGCGTGGTCGCGTCGGAGAGCAGCACGACGCGGGTCGCGCTATCCTTGTGCTCGGCGACGATCGCCTGCGGGGCGAAGAAGCGCTTCGCCTCATATTGCAGCAGCTTCCACTGGCCGAGATGGTCGATGCTCGCCCAGCTGACCGACGGCCAGACGTCGTTGAGCTGCCAGAACAGCGAGCCCATCGTCACCGGCCGGCAGGCGCGATGGTGGAGGGCGGCGAGGCTGATCGCCTGTGCCTGATCGACCTGCGTCAGATAGACGAAGTCGGCGAAGTCCTTCGCCGGGCGCAGCCGCTGGTCGAGATAGAGCTGGAGGCGCGCATTGCCTTCGCCGGACAGGAACTTCTGGTGCGCCTTCATCACCGCGCTGTCGGCGGCGAGCTGCCCCAGCCCGGCGAAGTCGCGGATCGTCGCCATCGTCGGCATCGACTGGAAGCCATATTCGGACATGAAGCGCGGGCAATGGTCGAGATATTGCTCGACCGGCTTGGAGCCGGACCAGACGTCCCAGAAATGGCGGTCGCCGTTGGCGTCGGTGTCGTTGGGGCCTTCGTAATCGCTCGACGGCGAACCGGGCATATAGGGGGTGCCGGGGCTGTTGCGGGTCACCGCGTCGCGCAGCACGCGGTCGAACAGCACCGCCATGCCGGTGCCGATCCGCTCCTGCTCGTCGGGGCCGATCGCGGTCTTGAACGCCTTGCGGTCGCCCCAATTCTCCCAGCCGGACAGGACTTCGTTGTTGCCGGTCCAGATGACGATCGAGGGATGGTCGCCGAGGCGCGCGACCTGTTCGTCGGCCTCGATGCGGACGTTCTCGCGGAACGCCGCGTCGGGGGGCGTGACCGAGCCGCCGAACATGAAATCCTGCCAGATCATCAGGCCCATGCGGTCGGCCATCTCGTAGAAGGCGTCGTCCAGATAATAGCCGCCGCCCCAGATGCGGATCATGTTCATGTGCGCGTCGCGCGCGCCGGTGAGCAGCGACTGCATCTCGGCGCGATCGACGCGGGCGGGGAAGCTGTCGAACGGGATGAGGTTGGCGCCCTTGGCGAAGATCGACGTGCCGTTGACGATGAAGCCGAACGCGCCGTTGCGGCGGTCGAGCGTGACGGTGCGCAGGCCGATGCGGCGCTGGCTGCGATCGGATTCGACGCCGTCGACGACGAGGCTGGTGGCGACGGTGTAGAGCGGCTGCGCGCCATAGCCGACCGGCTGCCAGCGCTGCGGCGTGGCGACGGTGAGCGGGATGGCGACGGCGTTGCTGCCGGGCGCTACCGCGACCGGGCGGTCGATCGTCTGCGTGGTGCCGTCGGGGGCGGTGAGGAGGGTGCGCAGCGTCACGGTCCTGGCGCGGTCGGCGACGATCGTCGCACGGGCGGTGAGCCGCGCCTCGGCGTCGTTGAGCGCGTCCTGCTCGACGCGCAGCGTGTCGAGCCGCGCCTCGTCCCATGCCTCGAGCCGGGCGGGGCGCCACAGGCCGACGGTGACGATGCGCGGACCCCAGTCCCAGCCATATTGGTATTTGGGCTTGCGGATATAGGGCGAGGTCTGGCGGTCGCCGGGATCGTCCTTGAACGCCGAGACATATTCGCCCGGCAGCGGATGCTGCTCGGCGAGGACGAGCGGCGCGAGCTGCTTGATCGGCGAGGCGATGGTGACGAGGATCTCGTTGGCGCCGGCCTTGAGCAGCGGCTTGGCGTCGGCGCGCCAGCGGCGGTGGGCGTTGTCGGCGGAGAGCAGCACCGTGCCGTTGACGCGGACGGTAGCGAAGGTGTCGAGGCCGTCGAAGACGAGGTCGAGATGGTCGCGCGCCAGCATCGCCGGGGTGACCGACAGGCGGGTGCGGAACTGCCAGTCGGACAGGCCGACCCATTGGATCGCCGCCTCGTTGGTGCCCTTGAACGGATCGGGGACGCGCTTGGCGGCGATCAGGTCCTGCTGGACGCTGCCGGGGACGCGGGCGGGCAGCCAGCGCGTCTCCTTGGGGTGCGCCTTGGCGGCGGCGGCGTCGGCGGGGTCGAGGCGGACCTGCCAGTCGCGATCCAGCGGCACCGCCTCGCGCGGGGCGGCATAAGCGGGGGTCAGCGCGAGCAGCGCCAGCGTGAGCAGGGCGGGGCGGAGGGGCTTCACGAATTGGGCTCCGTCAGTTGCACGCGCTCGACCCCATAGAGCGGGTCCGAGAGCGGCGAGGTGAATTGCAGGCAGAGGTCGGGATCGCCGCTGCGCCGGGCGACGGGCGCGGTGACGCGGAATCGGTTGGGCGCGGTCGCCGGGTCGGGCAGCGGGAAGGTCGCGACGACCGGCGGGCGCGGGCCGTCCTTGACCGGGCAGCCGGCGGTAACGACCAGCTCGCCATAAGGCGTGACGTTATAATGCGCGCGCAGCTGGGTGAAATCGTGCGCGAGGCCGAACGGGCGCGGCAGGCGAGCGATGTCGAGCGTGATGCCGCTCGCCACGTCGAGCGGCGCGGCGGGGTAGACCGAGCAGGTGTCGAACAGGTCGATGTCGTACGCCGGCGCGTCGGCGGTGGCGTCCGCGGTCAGCGGCACGCGCAGCGCGAGCGACCCGGTCGGGCAGGCGGTCAGGTCGCTGTTGCCGCGGGCGAGCAGCGCGGCGCGGTCGGTCGCGAAGGCGCGCGGGGTGGCGAGCGCGGTGCCGGTGGCATCGAAAGCGGCGGCGCGGATCGTCGCGCCGGGGGCCAGCGTCAGCGGCGCGGCATAGGCGCGCGAGCGCGGCGTCGGGTCCTTGCCGTCGAGCGTATAGCGGATCGTGCCGAGCGGCGCTTGCGTCGCCAGCGCCACCGTCACCCGGCCGGCCCGCAGCGCATCGCCGCGGCGGCCCTGGATCGTGTAACCGACCGCGAAGGCGCTGTCGGCGACCTCCAGTCCCGAGCGGCGCCAGCGTGCGAGCTGCGGCTGGACGCGCGATACGAAGCCGGGGAAGTCGCGCGCGGCCTTGGCGGACCAGGTGATCTCGGCGAGCGCGGCGGCGCGCGGGAAGATCGCATGCTGCACCTGCGACGCGGTGATGAGATATTCGCTGAACGCATTGCCCTGCGCGCCGAGGACGTGGCCCGCCTTGTCGGGAGCGATGCCCGCCGGCATCGGATCGTAGCGATAGAGATCGGCGAGCGTCTGGACGGCGAGCCGGCCGGGCGGTTCGTCGTCGCGGCGGCTTTGCGAATTGTCGAGATAGAGCGTCGGGCCGGGCGACAGCACGACGTCGTGGCCGCGCGACGCCGCCTCGACCGCGCCCTTGTCGCCCCGCCACGACATCACCGAGGCCGACGGCGACAATTCGCCCTCGAGGATCTCGTCCCAGCCGATCAGGCGGCGGTCGTGCTTGGCGAGATAGGCGCCGAGCTGATCGATCAGCCAGCTCTGCATCTGCATCTCGGTCTTGAGGCCGAGCGACGCCATCTGCGCCTGCACCTGCGGCGATCGTTCCCATTGGTCCTTGACCGCCTCGTCGCCACCGAGGTGGATGTACGGGCCGGGGAACACCGCGAGCAGTTCGTCGAGGATGTCCTCGACGAAGCGCACCGTCTCGGGCCGCGGGTTGAGCAGATAGGGGTTCACCCCCCAATCGTGGCCGACCGCGGGACGATCGCCGAGCACGCCGTGTTCGGGATAGGCGGCGACCAGCGCCTGGGCGTGGCCGGGCAGGTCGATCTCGGGAACGATGACGATGCCGCGCTCGGCGGCGTAGGCGACGAGGCCGCGCAACTCGCCCTGCGTGTAGAAGCCGCCGACGCGCGGGCCGGGCGCGCCGCCGGCCGAGGGCGGGGTGCGCCATGCGCCGATTTCGGTGAGCCGGGGATAGCGCTTGACCTCGAACCGCCAGCCCTGGTCGTCGGTGAGATGGAGATGGAGCGTGTTGAGCTTCACCGACGCCATCTGGTCGACGATGCCGCGGAGGAAGCCGATCGGCTGGAAGTGACGCGCGGGGTCGATCATCAGCCCGCGCCACGCGAAGCGCGGCGCGTCGGTGATGGCGAGCGCGGGCACCGCGACCGACCGGCCATAGGCGCGATCGGGGCTGAGCAATTGCGCCAGCGTCATCGCGCCGTGGACGAGGCCGCGGTCGCCGGACGCGGCGATGCGGATGCCGCGGGCGTCGACGTCGAGGCGATAGGCCTCGTCGCCCGCGATCGTCGCGTCGCGGACGAAGCGGATCGGTGCGTCGCCGGCGATCGGAGCGAGGGTGAGGCCGCGTTCGACGCGGACGTGCGCCGCGAGCAGCCGGGCGGCGGCCTCCGCCGCCGCGTCGCCGGCGGGGACGGCGAGCCGGGCGCCATCGGTGACGGTGAAGCTGCCGCTGCCACGGGTCACGGTCTGCGGCATCGGCACGAGCGGCAAGGGAGCGGGAGCAGGAGCGGTCCGGGCGGTCGCCGCGGCCGGCGACAGCAGCGTCAGAACGCCGCCGACGATGGTCGCGAAACCGACATGCTCCCTCATGACAACCCCTTGGTCCTGTTTTGGTATTTGATGGTATCTTGCAGGACCGATGCCGCGGCGTCCATGCCTGACGCGCAAAAAAAGACCCCGGCGATCGCAACGCGATGCCGGGGCCGAGGGCCGGAACACCCCCAGGGGAGGGGCGCTCTGCGGGGAAACGAGCCGGGGAGCCGGACCAGGTCCGGACCGGTGGTATCAGCCGAAGGTTACATTCTGAAGGACAGCGCCGCGGCGAAGGTGCGACCGTTCTTGTAGAAAGCGGTCGGCCGGTCGGGCGTCGCGTTATACTGGCGATAGGTCTCGTCGAGCAGGTTCTGCGCGTTGACGCTCAGCACGATGCCCTTGGTGAGGTTGAGCGAGGCCGAGGCGTCGAGCTGGCTGTACGGCGCGACCATCTCGCGCGAGCCGAGGCGGCCGATCGTGCGGAAATAGCTCGACCGGTAATTGTAGCTGACGCGCGCCTGGAACGGACCCTTCTCGAAATAGGGGATCACGTTGACGGTGTGCTTCGACAGATAGGGCAGGTTGAGCGTCGTGCCGGTGACGTCGGTGTTGGAGGTGGTGCTTTCCTGATAGGAATAGTTCGCCTGCAAGCCGAAGCCGCCCCAGATATCGGTCTGCGCCGATGCCAACGCGCCGTTGACCTTGGCCTTGCCGCCGTTGATCGGCTGGTTGACGTTATAGGTCGCCAGTGCGTTGGTCAGCGAGTTGAAGAACACCGCATTGGTGCGCGTGTTGAAGATGTAGTTCGAGATCTCGCGACGGAACAGCTCGACGGCGAGCAGCGTGCCGGCGCGCGGATAATATTCGGCGGTCAGCTCGTAATTGGTCGATTCGTACGGCTTGAGGTTGGGATTGCCGCCACCGCCGTCGAGCGTGACGTTGTTGAGCGAGGTCGCCGCCGCCAGATCCTCGTAGCGCGGCCGGGCGATCACGCGCGCGACCGCACCGCGGACGATCACCTTGGGCGTGATCGAATAAGCGATGTTGAGGCTGGGCAGGAACTTCAGATAATCGGTGGTGGTACGGGTCGGCACCGGTGTCGGATTGACCGTATTGCTCAACGTCGTCGCGTAATTGGAGACGTCGCGGGTATAGACGAGGCGGCCACCGATATTGCCGCGCACGCCGCCCTGATCGAAATTGGCCTGCGCATAGGAGGCCATTACCGTCTCGCGGACTTTGGTCGAGGCGGCGACCTTGGTGACCAGCGGGCTGTTGATCGCGTTGGCGAGGATGTCGATCACCGCCTGCTGCGGCAGGTTCAGATATTTGGTGGCATTGCCCATGCCGCCGCTGCCGTCGAACGTGCCGTCCGGAGTGGACAGCGCGGTGACGCCGAGCTGGGTGACGTTGAACGACTGTTGCAGATAGGTGTTCACGCCACGCGCGTTGATCCGGTTGACGTGATCGGTGACGCGGCTGCCGAGCAGGATTTCGGTGAACGGGCCGAAGTCGACCGGGATGGTCGCGTCATAGCCACCGAAGATGTCGCGATCCGTGGTGACGCTATAATCGAGCCCGCCGATCTGCGCAGCGACGAGCTGCGCGCCGCTGGCGGTGGTGACCGGACGGCCTTCGATCTGCGCCGGATTGTTGTTCGGGTTGGTGAAGTAATTGGCCGGATTGGTGGGATCGCCAACGTAATTCACCGTCGCGCTGTCGCTGGTGAAGGCATAGCTGTAAGGCAGCTTGGTCTGCACGTTGAACAGATATTCGGGATTGCGGCCGCCGGTCGCCTTGGACCAGCCGCCCGCGAAGTTGACCTTGGCGCCGCCGTCGCCTTCCCAGTCGGCGAACAGGTTGAGATTGTCGGTCTTCAAGCTGGTGCGGCGGACGAGCGTGTCGAGCTGCGACGCCTGCTGCCGGGCCGCGCCGAAGCTCGCGGCGGTGACGACGCCGTTGCTGATCGTCGCGGACTGCAGCACGTCGCCGGTCCAGGCGCCGGGGATCGTGTACATCGACTGGCTGTAATTGTTGTAATTGCCGTCGATATGCGTGCCGTTGAGCGTGAAGGTCAGTTCGCTGGTCGGGCGGAACTGCATCGTGCCCGACACACTCTTGCGCTGCCGCTGCTGTTGGAAATAGGCGTAGTTGATGCCGAAGGGCGAGGCCGCCTTGTAGAGGTCGGCGATGGTGCCGCCGTTAATCGTCGCGCCGGGGCTCTTGAGGCTGAGCGTGCCGTCGCTGGCGCGGTTGACGAACGGGCTGTTGTAGGTGCCGTCGGCGTTGGGCGCCGTATTGTCATAGCCGAAGAATTCGACGCCGGCGCGGGTCAGGTTCTGCTTGTCGTAGGTGGCGGCGACGAGGACGCCGAAGGTCTCGTCGGCATTGCGCCAGCTATACAGGCCCGAGGCGCGGACGTTGCCCTTGTCCGACCGGTCGTTGTACGAATAACCGCCCGAGGCGAAGATCGAATTGGCGGGCAGGTCGAGCGGACGGCGGGTGCGGACGATGACGGTGCCGCCGAGGCTGCCTTCCTCGATACGCGGTTCGGGCGACTTGTAGACTTCCAGCCGGTCGACGAGTTCGGGCGCGAGCAGCGAATAGTTGAAGGTGCGGCTGGACGGATCGTTGTCGTTGCCGCCCCAGTCCGCCGAGGCGAGCGCATGACCGTCGAGCAGCATGCGGTTGAGCGCGGGATCGGTGCCGAGGATCGCGACCTTCTCGCCCTCGCCGAAGCGGCGGTCGATGCTGACGCCGGGAATGTGCGACAGCGATTCGGCGACGTTGCGGTCGGGGAATTTGCCGACGTCTTCCGAGGTGATGACGTCGACGACGGCATTGGCGTTGCGCTTGACGTTGATCGCCTCGCGCAGGCTGCCGCGATAACCGGTGACGACGATCTCGTCGCCGCTTTGCCCGCCGTCGGCGGCGGCGGGCTGCGCCTGCTCGCTGCTGCCCGGCGGGGTCGTGGTCGGCGTGGTCTGCGCCTGCGCCGCCGCAGCGGAGAGGGTGAGCGCGGTGGTCGCCAGAATCGCGTGGCGGAGGTGCATAAGGTTCAGTCCCCTTCGCGGAACACGCCCGGCCGCGTGCCCCCCTATCCCAAGCTGCCGCAGATGCCGGCGACAGGCGTGGCGAGCGTGCCATTTCGGCATCGTGTCTCGCGTCGTGCGTAGTAAGGTATAACCAATGTAAACCAATCTATGCAGTAGATTATGTCAAATTTGTTTCCAAAACGCGCCGAACCGTGCGCGATGGGGCCGGAGTGGCCCTGAGTGGGCGGTTCCGAAGTGACAAGATCAAGCGTCAGATCAATGGTTTGCGAGACGTGGTCGTGGGCGGGCGAGCGGTGCCGGGGGGTCGGGGCGGAGGCGGCTCTGCACTCGGTTCGTCGCAGGTTCGGTGGCGATCACGGGTTGCGTGCAGCGTCAAAACGCGTTTTGCACCGGCGCTCGATAGGTCCCGTGCAGTGTCGGAGGAATGAACATGGTGCCGTCTGACAGTCCCGCCTCCCGTCCGCGAATCGCTTTGGAAATATGCGTCGAATCGGCGGAGGGCGCGGCGGCGGCGATCGCCGGCGGGTGCGACCGGATCGAATTGTGCGCGGCGCTGGCGCTCGGCGGGTTGACGCCGTCGGCGGGGCTGGTCGCGGCGGTGCTCGACGTGGCGCGGCCGGCGGGCGTGCCGGTGCGGGCGATGGTCCGCCCGCGGCCCGGCGGCTTCGACTATGACGCGGCCGATCTGGCGCTGGCAGGGCGCGAGGCGGCGGCGCTGCTCGCGGCGGGGGTGCAGGGGCTGGTGTTCGGCGCGACGCGCGACGGGCGGCTCGACCGGCAGGCGCTGGCGGCGTGGCGCGCGGCGCTGCCGGAGCTGCCGGCGGGACTGACGCTGCATCGCGCGATCGACGTGGTCGACGATCCCGTCGCGGCGGTGGAGGAGGCGGTGGCGCTCGGCTTCGATCATGTCCTGACCTCCGGCGGGGCGGCGTCGGCGCCGGCGGGGACGGCGACGATCGCGCGGATGGTGTCGCGGGCCGGCGGCCGGCTGGTGGTGATGGCGGGGGCGGGGGTCGCGCCCGGCAACGTCGCCGGCCTGATCGCGGCGACCGCGGTATCGGCGGTGCACGGCTCGGCGAGCGAGCCGGCAGCGGCGGAGGATGCGCGGCTCGACTTCGGCCCGCTGCCGCGGGTGACGAGCCGTCGGCTGGTCGCAGAGCTGCGCCAGGTGATTGACGACAAGTCCAATCTAAGACAATTGTAGGGCAAGGCGCCACTGGCGCCGCTCTGCGAGCCGTGGCACCCGTTGACGCCACAAGCAGCAGGACAGGGAGTGAGGGATGAGTTTCGTGAGCCGGGTGGGGCGGTTTCGTGCCGACAATCCCTCACCGCTCTATCTGCAGCTGCAACAGCTCATCCGCGACGCGATCGGCGGCGAGGTGATCGTGCGCGGCGACGCCATTCCCGCCGAGCGCGATCTCGCGGTGGAATATGGGGTGTCGCGGATCACCGTGCGCAAGGCGATCGAGGGGCTGGTCGAGGAAGGGCTGCTCACCCGCCGGCGCGGCGCGGGCACCTTCGTCGCCGGCCGCGTCGAGAAGAATTTCAGCAAATTGTCGTCGTTCACCGAGGACATGATCGCGCGCGGGCTGGTGCCGAGCAGCAGCTGGGTGTCGCGCAGCGTCGGCACGGTCAGCCCCGAGGAATCGATGGCGCTGGCGCTGTCGCCGAGCGCGCCGGTCTATCGCTTCCAGCGGCTGCGCTTCGCCGACGAGGTGCCGATGGCGCTGGAGGTGTCGACGATCGCCGGCTTCTGCCTGCCGTCGCTCGATGCGGTCGACGCCTCGCTCTACGCGGCGCTGACCGATGCGGGGCATCGGCCGGTGCGGGCGCTGCAACGGCTGCGTGCGGTACCGTTCGGCACCGATCATGCGCGGATGCTCGGCGTCGACCCGGGCTCGCCCGGGCTGCTGATCGAGCGGCGCGGTTTCCTGCGCGACGGCCGTGCCGTCGAATTCACCCGATCCTATTACCGCGGCGACAGCTACGATTTCGTGGCCGAGCTCGCCGATAGCTGACACACGCCCGGGGGCCCTGATCCAAGTGACGACCGATACGATGACGGGCACGCTGATGCGCGCCGAGACGCTGGAGGCGGGAGCGACCGTCGCACGGCTGGTGGCGCGCAATGCCGAGGCGCTGCGCGCGCTCGGCGAGCGGCTGCGCGCGACGCCGCCCGACGTGGTGGTGACCTGCGCGCGCGGATCGTCGGACCATGCGGCGATGTACGGCAAATATCTGATCGAGACGCTGATCGGCGTGCCGGTCGCCTCGGCGGCGCCGTCGGTGGTGTCGCTGTTCGACGCGCCGGTGACGACGCGGCGGGCGCTGTGCATCGCGATCTCGCAATCGGGGCGCAGCCCCGATTTGCTCGCGACGGTGGAGGCGCACGCCAAGGCCGGCGCCGAGGTGGTCGCGCTGGTCAACGACGAGACGTCGCCGCTCGCCGAGATGGCGGATACGCTGCTCGCGCTGAGCGCCGGGCCGGAGCGGTCGGTGGCGGCGACCAAGTCGTGCATCGCGGCGATGGCGGGGCTGGCGGCGCTGGTCGCGGCCTGGTCGGGCGACGACGCGCTGACCGCGGCGGTGGTGGCGCTGCCCGAGCAGCTCGACCGTGCCGTGGCGCTCGACTGGAGCGCGGGCGTCGAGCCGCTCGCCGAGGCGAAGCAGATGTTCGTGATCGGCCGCGGCTATGGCTTCGGCGTCGCGCAGGAATGCGCGCTGAAGCTCAAGGAGACCTGCCAGGTGCAGGCCGAACCGTTCAGCGCGGCGGAAGTGCGCCACGGCCCGATGGCGATCGTCGGCGAGGGCTTTCCGGTGCTGGCGCTGGCGACCTCCGACGCGGCGGGCGACGACGTGATGGCGGTGGCGGAGACCTTCGCCGGACGCGGCGCGACGGTGCTGTCGGCGCATGCCGGCGGCGCGCGCGCCAATTTGCCGGCGCTCGATGCGCATCCGGCGGTGCAGCCGATCCTGATGCTGGCGAGCTTCTACGGCCTCGCCGAGGCGCTGTCGCGACGGCGCGGGCTCGATCCCGATACGCCGCCGCATCTCGCCAAGGTGACGCGCACGCTATGAGCGAGGCCTATCGGTTCACCAACGGTCACGTCGTCGTGGCCGATGCGGTGTGGCGCGGCGCGGAGATCGTCGTCTCGGGCGAGCGGATCGCCGCGATCCGGCCGCTCGACGGCGAGGCCGGCGACGCGGTCGACCTCGACGGCGGCTGGCTGATGCCCGGCTTCATCGACACGCAGGTCAATGGCGGCGGCGGCGTGCTGTTCAACGACGAGACGAACGTTGCCGGTGTCCGCGCGATCGCCGAGGCGCATGCGCGCTACGGCACCACCGCGCTGCTGCCGACGCTGATCAGCGACACGCCCGACCGGATCGCGCTGGCGCTGGATGCGGTGGACGAGGCGATCGCGGCGGGCGTGCCCGGCGTGGTCGGCGTGCACATCGAGGGGCCGTGGCTCAACGTCGCGCGCAAGGGCATCCACGATCCGACGCGGTTCCGCCTGCTCGACGCCGGGATGATCGCGCTGCTCACCCGGCCGCGGCGCGGCAAGGTGATGGTGACGCTGGCGCCCGAGCTGGCGCATATCGACGACATCGCCGCGCTGACCGCGGCGGGGGTGCTGGTCAGCGCCGGCCATACCGAGGTCGGCTATGACGGCGCGCTGGCGGCGTTCGACGCAGGGCTGAGCGGCATCACCCATCTGTTCAACGCGATGCCGGCGATGGTGCAGCGGACCCCCGGTCTGGTCGGCGCCGCGCTCGACGATCCGCGGCCGTGGTGCGGGCTGATCGTCGACGGCGTGCATGTCGCCCCGGCGGTGCTGCGCATCGCGCTGCGCGCGCGCGGCATCGAGCGGATGATGCTGGTCACCGACGCGATGTCGTCGGTCGGCGCCGAGCAGAAGGATTTCGTGTTGCAGGGCCGGCAGATCCGCGTGCGCGACGGCATCTGCTCCTATGAGGACGGCACGCTGGCGGGGTCGGACCTCGACATGGCGGCGGCGGTGGCCAATGCGATGGGGATGCTCGGGCTGGCGCCGGCGGTGGCGGCGCGGCTCGCGGCGGGCAATCCGGCGGCGTTCCTGGGGCTGGCGGCGGAGCGGGGCACGCTCGCCACGGGGCTGCGCGCCGACTGGGTGCAACTGACCGCGGCGATGGCGCCGGTCGCGACGACCATCGGAGGACGACGGGCATGACGATCGACCGGCGGCAGCTTCTCGGGTCCGCCGGTGCCGGTCTGACGCTGTCCCTGCCGGGCGCCGCGCTGGCGGCGCCGGGCAGCCGTTACGGCGCGTTGCCGATGCCCGCACCGGTCGACGGCCTGTTGCCGCCGCTGCCGGTCGGCGACCCCTCGCGGATCGGCTTCGACCAGGGCTGGCTGTTCCACGAAGGCGACATCGCCGTGCCACCGGCGGCGACACACAACGAGACCTATCTGCGCGCCAAGGCGGGCAACGCCACCGGCGCGGCGGCGATGGACTATGACGACAGCGAATGGCCGGTGGTGACGCTGCCGCACGATTGGGCGTCGTTCCAGCCGTTCGTCGAGACGGCCAACGTCGCGCAGGGCTATCGCCCGCGCGGCATCGGCTGGTACCGGCGCAGCTTCCGGCTCGATCCCGCCAGCCGCGGCCGCTATCTCGAACTGCAGTTCGACGGCATCGCGACCAATGCGACGATCTGGGTCAACGGCAGCGTCGTCGCGCACAATTGGTCGGGCTATAACAGCGTCTATATCGACATCACCCCGTTCGCGCGGTTCGGCGACGAGACCAACGTCGTCGCGATCCGCGTCGATGCCGAGGCGATGGAGGGCTGGTGGTACGAAGGCGCCGGCCTGTACCGCCACGCCTGGCTGGCGACGCGCGCGCCGATGTCGATCGTCACCGACGGGGTGCATTGCGACCCGCGGCGCGGCGCGGATGGCGGCTGGACGGTGCCGGTGGCGGTGACGATACGCTCGACCGAGGCGGCACCGGTGACGGTGCGGGCGGTCGCCACGCTGATCGATCCCGACGGCCGCACCATCGCGACCATCAACGTGCCGCCGGTGACGGTCGCGCCGCTGGACGAGGCGGTGACGCAGGCGGTGGTGCCGGTCGCTGCGCCGCGCCTCTGGTCGGTCGAGACGCCGACGCTCTATACCGTCGCGGTGACGCTGGAGCGCGACGGCGCCGCGGTCGACCGGCGGCGCGTGCCGATCGGCTTCCGCACGATCCGCTTCGATGCCGACAAGGGGCTGTTCGTCAACGACGCGCCCGTCAAGCTGAAGGGCGTGTGCATCCACCACGACCATGCCGGCGTCGGCGTGGCGCTGCCCGACGGGCTGCTCGCGTGGCGGCTGGAACGGCTGAAGGAGCTCGGCTGCAACGCGATCCGCTGTTCGCACAATGCACCGCCGGTCGCCTTCCTCGACCTGTGCGACCGGATGGGCTTCCTCGTCATGGACGAGAACCGCAACTTCAATCCCTCGCCCGATTATATGGCGCAGCTCGAATGGCTGGTGCGGCGCGACCGCAACCACCCGAGCGTCATCCTGTGGTCGGTGTTCAACGAGGAGCCGATGCAGGGCACCGCGGCCGGCGTGCAGATGGTGCGGCGGATGGCAGCGGCGGTGAAGCGGCTCGACGACAGCCGGCCGGTGACCGCGGCGATGAACGGGTCGTTCTTCAATCCAGAGAACGTCTCGACCGTCGTCGACGTCGTCGGCTTCAATTATTATCCGGGCGATTACGACCGGTTCCACGCGCTCAACCCGACCAAGCCGATGACCAGCTCGGAGGATACCAGCGCGTTCGAGACGCGCGGCGCCTATGAGACGATCCCGGAGAAGCACGTCCGCTCGTCGATGGACGACGATGCCGCTGGCTGGGGCGAGACGCACCGCAAGGGCTGGGCGGAGATCGCCAAGCGACCGTTCGTCGCGGGCGGCTTCGTGTGGACCGGCTTCGACTATCACGGCGAGCCGACGCCGCACGTCTGGCCGACGATCGCGAGCTTCTTCGGCATCCTCGACCTCTGCGGGTTCCGCAAGACGGCGTATGACATCCATCGCGCCGGCTGGATCGACGAGACGCCCGTCGTCGGCCTCGCGCCACACTGGACGTGGCCGGGCCGCGAGGGGCAGCCGGTGCCGGTGCTCGTCCTGTCCAATGCCGAGCGGGTCGTGCTCAAACTCAACGGCCGCGTCGTCGGCGAGGCGGCGGTCGACCGGCTGATGGGCAATGCCTTCACCGTCCCCTATGCGCCGGGCACGCTGGAGGTGATCGCGCTGTCCGGCGGACGCGAGGTGGCGCGCGCCGGTCACGAGACCGCGGGCGCGCCGGTCGCGCTGCGGCTGACGCCGGCGCGGCGCGCAATGGCGGGCGACGGCGAGGACGTGCAACCGGTGACGATCGATGCGATCGATGCGCGCGGCCGCCACGTGCCGACCGCCAATCTGCCGACGCGATTCACCATCGCGGGGGCGACGATCATCGGCGTCGGCAACGGCGATCCCAACAGCCACGAATCCGAAAAGGGCGACGGTCCGACCAGCGGCGCGCGGTCGCTGTTCAACGGGCTGGCGCAGGTGCTGGTGCAGGCGGATGCCGCGGCGCGCGGGACGATCATGCTGCGCGCGACCGCGCCGGGGCTGAAGCCGGCGCGCCTGACGATCGACCGCGTCGCGGTACCGGCGCGGGCACAGGTGCCGCGGGTGGCGGCGGTGCGCGCGATCGCCGACTGGCGGCGCTCGCCGCTGCTCGCCGCACGGCCCGATCCGGGGCTGGCGCCGGCGAGCGACGACAACAACAGCTGGGCATTCGTGCGTAGCGGCACCCCGACGCCGGCCGAGGCGCAGGGTGGCTGGCAGGTCTATCGCGCGCGCGTCACGCCGGTGCGCGCGGTGGCGGCGCGGGGCGGGCGGATCGCCTTCGCCGGCGTCGCCGGGCGCGCGGAGCTATGGGTCGACGGGCGCCGGCTCGCCGCCAAGACCGACGCCGCGGTCGCACCGATCGAAGCGATGCTGCCGCCGGGCAGCGGCGCGCGCGCCGTGGTGCTGATCGTCCAGCCGGAGGCGGGAAGGCCGTCGGGACTCGTCGGCGGAGTGACCATCCGCGCCGAATGACGCGCAAGGTCCTACGCAAAGGTATTCAATAGGTATTGTCAGCAGGTTAGCGTGCGATACACTGCGCGGGAGACCGGCCAGAGGTGAATGACGAATGACGGATGTGCAGTTGGTGGCGCCGCTCGCGGGATGGGTCCTGCCGCTGACTGCCGTTCCCGATCCGGTCTTCGCCGAGGGGATGATGGGGCCGGGTCTGGCGATCGATCCGACCGGCGATACGCTGCACGCGCCGTGCGACGCGCAGGTGCTCACCATCCACGCCGCCGGCCATGCGGTGACGCTGGATGTCGGCGGTGGCGTCTCGCTGCTGATCCATATCGGCATCGATACGGTGAAGCTGGACGGGCAGGGGTTCACGCCGCTGGTCGCGGCGGGCGACCGGGTGCGCGCGGGCGATCCGCTGATCCGCTTCGATCTCGACGCGGTGGTGCAGGGCGCTGCGGCGGCGGTGACGCCGGTGATCCTCGTCGAGGGCGAGGGGTCCGTCGAGACGATCGCCGCCGAGGGGCTGGTTGCGGTCGGCGCGCCGCTGGCGCGGATCGTCGTGGGCGCGCCGGTGGCGGCGGAGGCGGGTGCGGTCGCTGGCGAGACGCTGCGGCGCGATGCGGTGGTGCTGCTGCCGCACGGACTGCACGCGCGGCCGGCGGCGCGGATCGTCGCGGCGGTGCGCGACAGTGGCGCCGAGGTGACGCTGACCAGCAACGGCGAGACCGCCTCGGCGAGCAGCCCGATCGGGCTGTTGTCGCTGGGGCTGGCGCAGGGACGCCACGTGACGATCGCGGCGCGCGGCGGGCAGGCGGCGGCGGCGATCGATGCGGTGGTCGCCTTGCTCACCGCCGAGGTCGATGCCGCGCCGGCGCCTGCGCCCGCACCGCGGTCGCCGGTCGCGCGGGACGTCGAGGCGGGCGCGCTAGCCGGCGTGCCGGCGGCGCCGGGGCTGGCGATCGGGCCGGCCTTCTGGCTGCGGCTCGAGATGCCCGAACTGCCGACGATGGGCGAGGGCGTCGCGGTTGAGCAGGCGCGGCTGGCGGACGGTATCGCCGCGGTGGCGGCGACGCTCGATGCGGCGGCGGGCGGGCCGGGGCAGATGGGTGGCGTGCTCGCCGCGCATCGCGCGATCCTCGACGATCCCGATTTGCGCGGTCGCGCTGAGGCGGGGATCGCCAACGGCATGGCGGCGGCGGCGGCGATGATGACCGCGGCCGAAGGGCAGGGCGCGCAGCTCCGCGCGACCGGCAACGCGCGCATCGCCGAGCGCGCCGACGACATCCGCGACGTCGCGCTGCGCGTCGTCCATGCGATCCTCGGCACCAGCGCGGCGGCGCTGACCGTGCCGGCGGGCGCGATCGTCTTCGCCGACGATCTGTTGCCGTCGCAACTGTCCGCCCTGACCGCGGCCAAGGTCGCCGGTTTCGCCGTGGTCGGCGGCGGCCCGACCTCGCACGTCGCGATGCTCGCCGCGGGAATGGGCGTGCCGATGGTCGTGGCGCTCGGCGCACCGGTGCGGGTCGTCACCGACGGGATGCAGGTCATTCTCGACGCCGATGCCGGCGCGGTGATCGTCGATCCGCACCCCGACCGTCAGGCGCAGGCGCGTGCGGCGATCGCGCTGCGTGCGGAGGCCGAGGCGGCGGCGCTGGCGGCGGGCGACCGGCCGGCGGCGACCGCCGACGGACGGGCGATCCACGTCTATGCCAATCTCGGCTCGGTCGCCGATGCCGAGGCGGCGGCGGCGGCGGGCGCGGAAGGCTGCGGCCTGCTGCGCACCGAAATCCTGTTCCTCGACCGGTCGGTCGCACCCGACGTCGCCGAACAGGCGGCGGATTATCGCGGCGTCGTCGCCGCGCTGCCCGGCCGGCCGGTGGTGATCCGGCTGCTCGACGTCGGCGGCGACAAGCCCGCGCCCTATCTGGCGATCCCGCCCGAGGAGAATCCGGCGCTCGGCCTGCGCGGCATCCGCGTCTCGCTGGCGCGGCCCGAGGTGCTCGATACGCAGCTGCGCGCGATCCTCGCGGTGCCCGAGGTCGAGCGCTGCCGCATCATGGTGCCGATGGTCGCCAGCATCGACGAGCTGATCGCGGTGCGCGAGGCGCTCGACCGGCTGCGTGCCGAACTGGGCGTCGGCCCGGTGCAGCTCGGCGCGATGGTCGAGACGCCCGCGGCGGCGGCGACCGCCGACCTGATCGCGGCGCATGCCGACTTCCTGTCGATCGGCAGCAACGACCTCACCCAATATGTGCTGGCGATGGATCGCGGCAATCCCGCGGTCGCCGCCGGCATCGACGGGCTGCATCCGGCGGTGCTGCGGCTGATCCGCATGACCTGCGAGGGCGCCGCGACGCGCGGCGTGCCGGTCAGCGTCTGTGGCGGGCTCGCCGCCGATCCGCTCGCCGCGCCGATCCTGGTCGGGCTCGGCGTGCGCACGCTGTCGGTGCCGCCGGCGCGCGTGCCCGCCACCAAGGCGCTCGTCGCCCGCCTGACGATGGCGGCGGTGCGCGACCATGCCGCTGCCGCGCTCGCCGCGGCCAATGCCGCCGGGGTGCGCGCGCTCGCCCGCCGCTTCGCCGAGGAGATCAGCCGATGACCCGTCCCGCCTCCCGTTTCTCGGTGATGAGCTTCCTCCAGCCGCTCGGCCGCGCGCTGATGCTGCCGATCGCGGTGATGCCGATCGCCGGGCTGATGCTGCGCCTCGGCCAGCCCGACCTCCTCGATATCGCCTTCCTCAGCGCGGCGGGCGACGCGATGTTCTCCAACCTCGGCCTGCTGTTCGCGGTCGGCGTCGCCACCGGCTTCGCGCGCGACGGCAACGGCGCTGCGGCGATGGCGGGGGTCGTCTGCTATCTCGTCTCGGTCAACGCCGCGCAGACCTTCCTGACCGTTCCCGCCGCGACGCTCGCCAACGTGCCGGCGGCGCTGGCGGCGGGCGTGTCCGCGGCATGGAAGACGGCGGCGATCGACCGGCTGGAGGTGCCGATCGGCATCGTCTCCGGCCTCGTCGGCGGCGGCTTCTACAATCGCTTCGCGACCTTCAAGCTGCCCGATTACCTCGCCTTCTTCGGCGGGCGGCGGTTCGTGCCGATCATCGCCGGCATCGCCGGGCTGGTCATCGCGCTGGCGGTGGGGCTGAGCTACGGCACGATCAACGCCGGGATGGACGCGCTGAGCAACGGCGTCGTCGCCGCCGGCGGGTTCGGCCTGTTCGCCTTCGGTCTGCTCAACCGGCTGCTGCTCGTCACCGGGCTGCACCATATCCTCAACAACGTCGCCTATTTCGTCGTCGGCGATTATCAGGGCAAGACCGGCGACCTGACCCGCTTCTTCGCCGGCGATCCGACCGCGGGCGGATTCATGAGCGGCTTCTTCCCGGTCATGATGTTCGGCCTGCCCGCCGCCTGTCTCGCCATGTACCACGCCACCGCGCCCGATCGGCGCAAGGAAGTCGGCGGGATGCTGTTCAGCCTCGCGCTGACCTCGTTCCTCACCGGCGTCACCGAGCCGATCGAATTCAGCTTCATGTTCCTCGCGCCGGTGCTCTATGCGATCCACGCGCTGCTCAGCGGCCTCGCCGAGGCGATCATGAACGCGCTCGGCGTCAAGCTCGGCTATGGCTTCTCCGCCGGCCTGTTCGATTACGTGCTGAATTACGGCAAGGCGACGCGGCCGCTGATGCTGCTGCCGGTCGGCGCCGCTTATGCGGTGATCTATTATACGTTGTTCCGCTGGGCGATCGTGCGCTTCAACCTGCCGACGCCGGGTCGCGAGGCGCCCGAGGCGACGCCCGCCGTCCCGGCGGTGGCGGCGGATGCCAAGGCGGCGGCGTTCGTCGCGGCACTGGGCGGCGCGGCCAATCTGCGCGGCATCGATGCCTGCGCCACCCGGCTGCGGCTGGCGGTGGCGGACGCGCAGGCGATCGACGAACCGCGGCTGCGCCAGCTCGGCGCGCGCGGCGTGCTGCGCCCGTCGCCGACCGCGGTGCAGGTGATCGTCGGCGGCATCGCCGATGGGCTCGCGATGGAGATGCGCGCGGCGCTCGACGCCGCGCCGCCCGCCGCGGCGGCGGCGGTGGTCGCGCCGCCGCCCGTCGCGGCTGCGCCGGTCGCATTGTCCGATGCGCTGCTCGCCGCGCTCGGCGGCCGGGGCAACGTCGGTGCGGTGAGCCGCCACGGCAGCCGGCTGCGCGTCGTCGTCGGCGACCGCGCGCAGGTGGACGAGGCGGCGCTCGGCGGCGACGTGCGCGCCGTCGTCTGGCCCAGGCCCGACGTCGTGCATCTGCTGATGCCGGCCTGAGCCGGGCGCGGCTCAGCCGATGATGCGATGCTGCCCCGGCGGCAGGTCGGCGAGCGTCCAGTCGCCGATCCGCCAGCGCACCAGCCGCAGCGTCGGATGCCCGACCGCCGCGGTCATCCGCCGCACCTGGCGGTTGCGGCCTTCGCAGATGGTCAGCGACAGCCAGCAATCGGGGATGTGGGCGCGGACGCGGATCGGCGGATCGCGCGGCCACAGCGCCGGATCGGCGATTCGCTCGACCTCGGCCGGGCGGGTCGGTCCGTCGTTGAGCGTGACGCCTGCGCGCAGCCGCGCCAGCGCGGCATCGTCGGGGACGCCCTCGACCTGCACCAGATAGGTTTTGGCGAGCTTGAACCGCGGATCCGCGATCCGCGCCTGCAGCCGGCCGTCGTCGGTGAGCAGCAGCAACCCCTCGCTGTCGCGATCGAGACGCCCGGCGGGATAGACGCCGGGCAGATCGATATGATCGGAGAGCGTCGCCCGCGTGGTCGGCGACCCGCGATCGGTGAACTGGCTGAGCACGCCGAACGGCTTGTTGAACAGCACGAGGGTCATGGCCGCGCGGTATCGCCTGGACGCGCGCGTGTCGATGATCGCCGTTGCATTGCCCCGGCCGGCGGATTACAGCCTGCGCTCAGCCAAGCCGCGCATCGCCGCGGCCTGTGCGGGTGTAGCTCAATGGTAGAGCAGAAGCTTCCCAAGCTTACGACGAGGGTTCGATTCCCTTCACCCGCTCCACGCTCCTCCTTGACGCGGCCCGGCCCTTCATACCGGAGGGTCATTCCCCATCCGTGATGCTGCTCGATAGGCCATGGTTGGAAAAGGGGGCGTAAGAGCGCGTAAGCCTACGATGTTCCTCGATCATCTCAGCTCGCTAGGGAGCGTCAGATCGGGGCGTTTCGTCCGCAGGCGCTTGGTGAAGGAGCCATATCCGGGATAGAGATAGCTCCAATACACTCTGCGCCCGTCACCGGCTTGAACAAACCAGAAGCTCGTGATTGTTGCGCCGACCGTGCCGATCTCTTCCCAACGGATCGAAGCCCTACTGAGGCCGAGAGCAGGACCAAAGAGCCGAGACGGACCGTGTACTCCAGCATCGTCCCAACTCAGATCATGCCGGTGTGTCAGCGACAGCATCATGAAAAAGGCCAGCATAAACCCGACGATGGCGCACGTTGCGCCTATGGCTGGGTCGCCGGAACAGACCTTCCCGACGCCAAGTCCAAGCAATGCGATGCCAATCATGGTCACGATCAGCGCACTGGCCTTACCGGGAGAGATGGTGCCGCTGTATCCCGACACGCGGTACGGAGGTCGGCGATGGTTTATGAAAGACCAGCCCACGGCGATCAGTCCGACGATCGCCATGATTATCAACGAACGCACGTGCAAGCTCCGGCCGAATTACCGGCAAACTGAACGACCCGCCGCTTTGGGGCAAGCGACGCTGGCCCTGCTACGAACACAAATTGGCAGTCGCGGGTGCGCTGCTGCCCAGCGCGCCTTCGGGAGGGTGCATTATGGCCTGTCCCTTTCATCCGGCCCATTCCTGACAGCGGATGGGGCCGTGCCTTTACCCGATTTGCTGGATCGGCGAAGGCGAAGCCTGTATCGACAAGCATATGGCTGCTTCTTCGAGGTTCGTTGCACCGTCTCCACTTACCCTCGTGGCCGTGGTCGGAGCGATCGTCGGCATTTCCCTCAGCATCCACGTGGTGATGCTTCAGGTTCTCTGGGTGCCATATCCCGATACCTCTCGCATAGGCCGGCTCGGCCTGTTCTACCCCCTGGCGCAATCGCTCGGCCTCGTCGCGCTGGCGGCGGCTCTTCTACCGTGGCTTCGTCGCTTTCATCCCGCTGCACGCGGCCCGATCGTCGGTTTGCTGTTCGCGACCATGAACGGCGTCCTCCGGAACGCTCTGATGGCAGGCTTTGCGACAACAGACTTCCGCGGATCCGTGGGCGGGTTCGTACAGCAGGGGCTATTCGACCTGCTGCTGGGGACGCTCGCCTTCGCTGTTGTCCTGCTGGTACGCAGCACGGCGGTTCGGCTGGCCGCCGCGGTGATACTGGCAGGCGTGGGGACGTTCTGGCTCAACCCCGCGCTGGCATCGCTCCTCGGACCATTGTTGGCCTGGTCGGCGAGGCACGTTCGTCCCGACGTCTACGTCGTCCCGTACGGTGCCAATATCCTGGTGCCAAGCTATCTGTTGTTTGCCGAGACGGTCATCGCGTGTCTCCTTGCACGTTACGTCATAACGTTGCGGCCTGCCGCCTGGGATCCTCGCGGGCTTTTCCGCTACGTCGGATTGGTGCTGCTGGTACGAGGTGTCTGGGTGATGATGTTCGTCTGGGGGCCGATCATCGGCATGCTCAGCGTCAGCCAGTTCTTCTTTCAGGACCTCGTCATGGTATTGCTGATCCAATTGGCATGGCGGCGTCTTGGTGGGCCTTCCGCATCGGATGCACATCACTAGACTGTGCAGCTTCCGCGGCGGCTATCGCCCGTGTCGCCACCTGCCGCTCCTACCGCCTTCCACCCCGCGCCGCGCGCCCCTACATAGCCGCCGTGGTCCGTGGCGGCGTCGGTGGCACCGGCGTCCTCGCGACCGTTCGTCCCGCCGCGCGGCGGGGCATCACGCCTGACGAAAGCGGAACGTTATGACCGATACCTACGATACGCGCCTCGGCCTCTTCATCGACGGCGAATGGATCACCGCCGGTCGCGAGACGCAGGCGGTGCTCGATCCGGCGAACGGCCGGACGCTGGGCGAGGTGCCGCTGGCGACGCCGGCCGATCTCGACCGGGCGCTGGCGGCGGCGGATCGCGGCTTCAAGACGTGGCGGGCGACCGCGCCGCAGGAGCGCGCGGCGGTGCTGTCGCGGACCGCGGCGCTGGTGCGCGAGCGCGCCGACCTGCTCGCGCGGCTGGCGACGCTGGAGGAGGGCAAGCCCTATACCGAGGCCAAGGGCGAGGTGATGGCGACTGCGGCGCTGCTCGACTTCCACGCCGGCGAGGCGGTGCGCATCTATGGCCGTGTGCTGCCGCGGCCGACGGGTACGCGCTCGCTGGTGCTGCATCAGCCGGTCGGGCCGGTGGCGGCATTCTGCGCGTGGAATTTCCCGGTGATGAACCCGGTGCGCAAGCTGTCGCCGGCGATCGCCGCGGGCTGTTCGGTGATCCTCAAGCCGAGCGAGGAGACGCCGGGCGCCGCGGTCGAGATCCTGCGCTGCTTCCAGGATGCGGGGCTGCCCGACGGGGTCGCGCAACTGGTGTTCGGCGTGCCCGACGCGGTCTCGCGGCAGCTGCTCGCCTCGCCGGTGACGCGCAAGCTCAGCTTCACCGGCTCGGTGCCGGTCGGCAAGCATCTGCTCAAGCTGGCGGCGGAGACGGTGATGAAGTCGACGATGGAGCTGGGCGGCCACGGCCCGGTGCTGGTGTTCGACGATTGCGATCTGGAGCGTACCCTCGACACGTTGGTGGCGCACAAATTCCGCAACGCCGGCCAGGTCTGCGTCGCGCCGACCCGCTTCCACGTCCAGCAGGGCATCTACGAGCGGTTCGCCAAGGGCTTCGCCGAGCGCACCGCGGCGATCAAGGTCGGCAACGGGCTGGAGAAGGGCACGCAGATGGGGCCGATGGCCAATCCGCGCCGGCCGGAGGCGATCGCGGGGATCATCGAGAATGCGGTCGGCGCGGGGGCGCGGCTGCTGACCGGCGGCGTGCCGGGCGAGGGCGACGGCTTCTTCTTCGCGCCGACCGTGCTCGCCGACGTGCCGCTCGCCGCCAGTGCGATGAACGAGGAGCCGTTCGGGCCGATCGCGCTGATCGGATCGTTCGCCAGCGCCGACGATGCGATCGCCGAGGCGAACCGCCTGCCTTACGGTCTCGGCGCCTATTGCTTCACCGAGAACGGCCGCTTGCAGAACCGGCTGGGCGACGAGATCGAGGCGGGGATGGTTGCGATCAACACCGTGCGGCTGAGCTGGGGCGATGCGCCGTTCGGCGGGGTCAAGGACAGCGGCTTCGGATCGGAGGACGGTCCCGAGGGGATCGCGGCGCATCTGACCACCAAGGCGGTGCATATCGCGTGAAGAGGGCCGGGGCTCGCGTGACGGGCCCCGGTTCCGGACTTATCCTTCGCCGAGATCGACCGCACAGGCGGAGGCGATGAGCACCGCGGCAAGCGGCAGGATGACGGTGAGCGCGGGAATGAACGCGGCGGGAAGATCGGCCATGTCCCGCAATACGTCCGTGGGCTTAATGGTCCGTTACTGACGTAAATTTATCTTGGGCTCGCGGACGTTTAGAAGAAGCGGACGAGCATCAGCAGCAGGCCGAGCATGGCGGCGACCCAGGCGAGGCTGCGGACATAGGGAATGCCGAGCAGGTAGAGCGGGATGTAGACGATGCGGGCGATCAGCCAGAGGATCGCGCCGGCCGCACCGAGCCCGCCGGTCTGTCCGGTGACCGCAAGGCCGAGCGCCAGCGCGACGAAGGCGGGATAGGTTTCCTGATAGTTCGACAGCGCGCGTGCGGCGCGGCCGGCGAGGGGGCCGAGCGGCTTCTCGTCGGCGCCGTCGCGCGGGCCGGCGTTCCAGGCGAGACCACGGTCGCGGGTCGCCGTCTGCCCCTGCAGCATGATGTGGACGACGAGCAGGATGACGGACACGCCGAGGATGGTGAGTTCGGTCGGCATGGGGCGGCTCCGCTATGGTGTAGGACGATAACGGTGGAGCGGGGTGGAAGGTCCGCGGGTGACGGGAGGATGGCTGCATCCCCCCGTCACGCCGGTCAGCGCGACAGCAGCGCGGCGATCTCGTAGAAGGTCGCGCCGATCAGGCCGGCGGCGGGGAGGGTGACGACCCAGGCGACGACAATGCGGCTCGCGATGTTCCAGCGCACCGCGGACAGCCGCCGTGCCGAACCGACGCCGACGATCGCGCCGGTGATGGTGTGCGTCGAGGAGACCGGGATGCCGCCAACGGTCGCCATGAACAGCGTGATCGCGCCGCCCGTCTCGGCGCAGAAGCCCTGCGCCGGGGTGAGGCGCGTGATCTTCGATCCCATCGTGTGGACGATCTTCCAGCCGCCCGACATCGTGCCCAGCGCCATCGCCGCCTGACAGGAGAGCACGACCCAGAAGGGGACGTGGAAGCCGCCCTGGAGCAGCCCCTGCGAATAGAGCAGGACGGTGATGATCCCCATCGTCTTCTGCGCGTCGTTGGCGCCATGACCGAGGCTGTAGAGCGCGGCGGAGACCAACTGGAGCTTGCGATAGCGTTTGTCGACGCCCATCGGCGTCAGCCGCAGCGAACTCCATGCGACGACGAGCACCAGCAGCAAAGCGAGGATCATGCCGACCGTCGGCGACAGGAAGATCGCCCCGACGGTCTTGCCGACGCCCGCCCAGACGACGCCGTCGAAGCCGGCCTTGCTGATCCCGGCGCCGAGCAGGCCGCCGATCAGCGCATGGCTGGAGCTCGACGGAATGCCGTAGCGCCAGGTGATGACGTTCCAGACGATCGCGCCCATCAGCGCGCCGAAGATCACCTGCGGATCGATCACCGTGGCGCTGACGATGCCCTTGCCGACGGTCTGCGCGACATTGTGGTCGAAGACCGCGAAGGCGATGAAGTTGAAGAAGGCGGCCCAGATCACCGCATGATGCGGCTTGAGCACGCGCGTCGAGACCACCGTCGCGATCGAATTGGCGGCATCGTGCAGGCCGTTCAGGAAGTCGAACAGCAAGGCGACGCCAATCAGCGCGACGAGCAGCGTGAAGGAGATCGTCATGGCCTAGGCGTGGTCGATGACGAGACCCTGGATCTCGTTGGCGATGTCCTCGAACCGGTCAGCGATGCGTTCCAGATGGCTGTAGATCTCGCGCTCGACGATGAAGCGCATCGGCTGATCGTTGCCGCAGGATTTGAACAAGGCGTGCAGCCCCTTGGCATGATGATCGTCGACCTGCCCCTCGAGCTGCACCAGCCGTGCGGTGAGATCGTGGAGACGGCCGGCATTGGCGTCGAGCTTGCGTAGCAGGGGAATCGCCTCTGCGGTGACGCGCGCCGCCTCGACGATGAGGTCGACCATCGCGCGCATGTCGTCGGCGAAGGTCTTCACCTCGTAGAGCGCGATAGTGGTCGCGGTCTGGTTCATCTGGTCGATCGAATCGTCCATGACGCCGATCAGGTCGGTGATCGCCGACCGGTCGAACGGGGTGACGAAGACGCGGCGGACATCCTGCAGCACGTCGCGGGTGATATCGTCCGCCTCATGCTCGCGGTCGACGATCTCGGCGATATGGACCGCGATCGCACCGTCGCCGCTGAACAGCTTCTGCAAGGCGTCGGCACCGGCGACCAGCGTGGCGGCATGCGCCTCGAACTGATCGAAGAACCGACCTTGCTTCGGCATCAGCGCCTGGAACCAGGCTACCATAAGAAACCTTTCGTAGAGGGCGGGGGGCGCATGGGGCGGGACGCCCCGCCACGCAAGCCGAAACTGGGTAATGCATCATCCCGGGACGGCGACGCGCGACCGCGATGCGGACCCGCTCCGGACGAACGGCAGGAGATCGGGCGATGCATGAGGCTATCTTAGCACGGCCTGCGCAAAAGACGACACGGATGGGTGGTTAAGCGCGCGCAGACGAACTCAGGCGATGACGATGCGGTCCTTGCCGGCGCGCTTGGCGCTGTAGAGCGCGGCGTCGGCGGCGCGCATCGTCGCGGCGACGTCGTCGCCGAGCATCGCGATCCCGGCGGAAAAGGTGAGGCGACCGATGCCGTCACCCGAATTCTGGTCGATCAGGCTGCGCGCGCCGAGTTTGCCGCGCACCCGGTCGAGCGCCGCAAAGGCATGATCGGGGCGGCAATCCTCGAACAGGCAGGCGAATTCCTCGCCGCCGTGACGCGCGACGAGCACTTTGGCACCGAGTCCGGCGGTCAACTTGCGCGCGACGAGCTTGAGCACGCGGTCGCCGGTCTCATGACCGTGGCGGTCGTTGATCGCCTTGAAGTCGTCGACGTCGCAAAGCGCGATGCAATGGTCCGACCCCGGCTGACGCGACGCGACCAGCGCGACGAGCCGGCGGTCGTAGCAGCGGCGATTGGGCAGGCCGGTGAGATGATCCTCGTCCGCCGCGCGTCTCGCCTCCTGCAGGTTGCGGCGCAGACGGTTGGTTTCGCGATGCGTCTCGCGCAGCTGGTCGGCGAGCTGGCGGGTGCGGGCGATGGAATCGTTGGTGAGCGCGAGCAGGCGTTTGATCGTGCCGTCGGCGTCGCCGTCGCGATCGGCGTCGACCGCCGCGGCTTCGGCGATGAGGGCGCTTTCATAGTCGGAGGCCGCGGCCTGCCCCTGGCGGAAGGCGGTTTCCGATTCCGCCAGCCGCGCGGCGAGCGCGTCGGCCAGTTCGGCGATGCGCTCGGGATGCAGCGGGCCGAGCAGCTCGCGGACCACCGGCCGGGCGAGGAAGGCGGCGTCGAGGCGGCCGTGTTCGCGGATATGATCGTCGACCGCGCGGGTCAGCGCGATGTCTTCCCCGAGGATGTAGCAGCGGGCGACGTGGAAGTGATCCACCGTCGGCGCGAAATCGTGCGCGTCGAGGAAGGCGCCGATGCGGGCGAACGTCTCGCGCGCCGCGGCGCGCCGGACGCTGGTCACCAGCGGTTCCGCCACCGGCGGAGCGGCGGGCGCGGCGGCGGTGGCGGCGGCGGGACCGTTGCCCCACCAAGCCGTCAGCCGCGCCCACCGCGAACCATGTGCCGCAACGATCGCCATCAGCGGCGACGGCTTTGGCGCATCGCTTTGTAATACCAAGTAAAAATCATTGCAGGCGTTCCGCGATGGCCGATGTCGCGTCCGTCCTAGCAAATGGCCGTAAAGTTTTCCTTAGATTTCGGCATCTCGTCGACAGCAACGTCCCGCGGTGATCGTCAGACTTCTGCGATGGGTGCCGTCATGATCGCGCGGAGACCGGGCGCATTGTCGCCGAATTCGATGATACCGGACAGGCGCTGGACCATGGCATCCATCATCCGGCTGCCGAAGCCTTCGCCGTCGCCCTTGCCGCGGCCGTCGTCGGCGACGATCAGTCGCAGCTTGCCGCCATGCTGTTCGAGCGCGATGGCCACCGGTCCGGCGTCGCCGCCATAGGCATATTTGGTGGCGTTGATGACCAGCTCGGTGAGGATCAGCCCGATGTTGACCGCGCGATCGGTCGGCACCAGCACCGGCGCGAGATCGAGCTTGATGTGCCGGCCCCATTCCGCGCCCAGCGAGACACGCATGTCGGCGATCAGCTCTTCGATGTAGCGCGACAGGTCGACGCTCTCGACCTGATCGTCGCGGTACAATCGGCGATGGACCAGCGCCACCGCAGCGAGGCGCGCCTGCGCTTCCGCCAGATGATCGGCGACGACGGTGCTGTTGGCGGTCTTGGCTTGCAGGCGGAGGAAGGAGGCGACCAGTTGCAGGCTGTTCTGCACGCGATGGTTGACCTCCTTCATCAGGACGTCCTTCTGCGCGAGCAGCGCATCCTTCTCCGCCAAGGCGCGGTGATATTCGCGGTTGAGGATGCGGACCTGAAGGTGCTGGCGCGCTTCGTGGAAGCGGCGGCGCAGGCGATGGCCCGCCTCAATCTGTTCGAGCGTCCAACGCTGCGAGCGGCCGCTCACCGTCTCGGTATAGACGGCGAAGGAGGCACGCGGGGTCAGCATTGCGCCAGGCTCGACCGCGACCGACTTGTGCGGATTGCCGGCCCATTCGATCGTCTCGATCGTCTCGGCACGCAGCCAGAGCAGGATCGCATCCTCCTCGTGCAGCGGTACCGCGAGCAGGCCGCTCGCCGTCTGCTCGTGCCCGCGCGCGATCGGCAACAGCGCGCCGAGTTCGTGCGTCGCGATCGGCTCGCCGCCGCGTTCGCGCACCCAGCGGGCGATACCGACCAGCACGTCATCGTTGGGGCAGCGGCCGAACCGCTCGACCTGATCGCCGGCGATCATCGCGAAGCCGTCGGCATGGAGCATCGCACACAATTCGTCCTTCACCGCGACGATCGCGGCGCGCAGCGGCTCTTCGCTGTTCAGTCGCGGCACGACCGAATCCTCGGCGACGCGCAGCGCGAGCCGCTCGCGATAGGCCGCAGCCTCTTCCTTGGCGCGGATCTGGCGGGCGAGGCCGCTGGCGAGCGTCGCACCGGTGCTGCGGACATCGGGCGGCAAGCGGCGCGGGCCGTTGTGATGGCAGGCGACGAGGCCCCACAGCAAGCCGTCCTTGACGATCGAAATCGACGCCGACGCCTCGACCCCCATATTGCGCAGATATTGCAGATGGACCGGCGAGACGTGACGCACCGCGATGTCGCTGAGATCGAGCTGCGCGAAGCCGGCCGGGCGCAGCGGCGCCGGATCATAGTCGATCGTCGGGATCACCCGCGTCCGGTTGCGGACGTAGAGCGCGCGCGCTTGGCGGGGAATGTCCGACGCGGGGAAGCGATGGTTGCGGAAGGTCTCCAGCGCCGGGTCGCGATCCTCCGCGACGACCTGTCCCGCGTCGTCGTCGAGAAAGCGGTAGATCATGACCCGGTCGAAGCCGGTCAGGCGGCGGAAGGCGCTGGCCGCGCGATCGTAGAGCGTCTGCAGATCGGCGGCGCGCTCGAAGCTGCCGGCGACCGCGTCGAGCCAGCCGAGCGTCGTCGCCACCGAGGTCGGCTCGTCGGCGACGGGTTCGAGCTCGACGAGCAGATGCGTACCAGTGCGGTGCAGCGTGGCGACGAAGCGCTCGCCGATCCCCTCGACCGGGAGTTGGCCGACCGCGTCGAGGCCGCCGGGCAGATGATCGAGCAGCGGTGCGACGTCCTGCCCGAGCAGGTCGGACAATCGGCGTCCCTGCCAGTCCGCCGCCAGCCGCGCCTCGATCGCGCCGGCGCCGGCAAGCACCTGATGCTCGCCACCCGCCGCGGCGACGAGCAACAGGCCATGGGGCTGGATAGCACCGGGGATGTGGATCGGTTCGCGATCGCAGACCGTGAGGTCCAGGGTCGGGTCGGTCTCGAGAGGAATCGCCATTGTCACCGTTGTAACTCGTCAGTCCGACATGATCCGACCCATGGCGCATTACAAATTAACGTGTGTTGATACAAATCAATACGATAGTGCCTGAGCGCCGAACTTGTGCCGGAACGACGATCGGGATTAGCAGCCTTCGGGCGGCAGCAGCGTTCGGGCACCATGATCAGATTATTCCACGTCAGCGACGTTCATTTCGGTGCCGAAGATCCCGACGCGATCGCCTGGTTCGGCGAACGCGTCGCGGCCGAGCGGCCCGATGCGGTGATCATGACCGGCGATCTCACGATGCGCGCGACGCGCGGCGAGTTCCAGCGTGGCGGCGACTGGCTGCGCAGCCTTGGCGTTCCGGTGACCCTGGAGGTCGGCAACCACGACATACCCTATTATTGGGACCCGTTCCGCCGACTGCTGGCCCCGTATCAGCGTTATGCGGCGGTGGAGAAGATGATCGAGCGCGAGCTCGATTTGCCGGGGGTGACGATCGTGCCGCTCAAGACGACGGCGCGGGCGCAATGGCGCTGGAACTGGTCGAAGGGGCGGGTGAGCGCCGGCTCGCTGCGCAAGGCGCTGGCGATGATCGCTGCGGCGCCCAAGGATCGGCTGATCTTCGTCGCCGCGCATCATCCGCTGATCGAAGGGGGCACCAAGGGGACGGCGAGCACCCGGCATGGCGACAGCGCGTTGACCGCGCTTGCCGAGGCGGGCGCGGACGCGGTGATGTCGGGCCACGTCCACGATCCGTTCGACGTACCCGTCGAGCGCTCCGGCCGGACGATCCGGATGATCGGCGCGGGCACGCTGTCGAAGCGGGTGCGCAATTCGCCGCCCGCCTTCAACGAGATCCGCATCCGCAACGGCGCTTTCGAGACGATCGCGCGGACGATGCCCGGCGATACGGCGCCGGCGGGCGGGGCGGTGCGTGCTACCGCCGTCGCGAAAGATCCGGCAAGGGCCTGAACGCCGCCTGCCGGTGGCAGGCGCGCCGCTTAGTTGAGGACGCTCATCGTGCCCCAGGAGTCCTGCCACAGCGGATTGCTGCCGCAGGGGTCGCGCGCGACCATCAGTGCCTCTTCGATGCGAATGGCGGCGAGGTCCAGACCCAGCGCATCGGCGATCTGGCATGCCTGGCTCAACAGGGCTTCCAACGTTTCGAGAGGCTGCGACTGCGAGGTCATATCAGGGGCACCGTATCCGTGATCCGCGGCGGATGATCAGCACCGCCTTCATTATCATATACGATATAACGCAGAACATGACCATAGTGGTGCAAGTTTTTGTTGCACGTCGAGAAGTGTCCGCTCGCATCTGCAACCAATAATCGCCGAACGGCATAGCGGGCGGCGTTCCGTTTCGCGTTAGCAGTCGAGGTCGGCATGACGCCCGCACGGTATCAAGACTCGGTACCGCCGTTAGGCGAGTCGCAAACCTTGATATCGATCAATGAGGCTCTTGCCCGTCGTCATCGGGGCGGCAAATTGCCATGTGCTATAGTTAGTTTCGAACGATACGACTTTCAGACGAATAGTTCTGATCGGCCCCAGCATGGGCAGCGTCTTACATGCCTTGCCGGCATATCGCCGTATCGATCGAGGATCGTCAGACTGGATGCTGTCGGAACGGCAGCCAGATCGTCACGCTCGCTGATCCTCGCCGCCCCCAACGAAAAACCGCCGCCCGGTTGCCCGGACGGCGGCTCTTCGTTCAGTCAGGCCGGAGCCTGAACCGGGAGATCACTCCTGGTTCAGATACTCGCCCGCAGCCTCGTCGCTGCCGTCGCCCGAGGGGACGACCTCGGCGAGCGGGTCGGACCCCGTGCCGACGTCCTCACGCTTCGAGCGCAGCGCCTCGGCGGCGCGGAGCTCGGCGGCCGAGGCCGGGGCGACGATCGCCGCGGCCATCGCACGCTGCTGGACGCGCATCGCCGCATCGCGCGACGAGGCCGCGACCCGCAGGCGGTTCATGCCCGCACCGGTACCCGCCGGGATCAGGCGACCGACGATGACGTTCTCCTTGAGACCCATCAGCGTGTCCTGCTTGCCCTGGACCGCCGCCTCGGTGAGGACGCGGGTGGTCTCCTGGAACGACGCCGCCGAGATGAAGCTGCGGGTCTGCAGCGACGCCTTGGTGATGCCGAGCAGGACAGGCTTGCCCTGTGCCGGCTGCTGGTTCTTCTCCAGCTTCTCGTTGGTCGCGTCCATTTCCTCGCGATCGACCTGCTCGCCCTTCAGCAGCGTGGTGTCGCCGCCGTCGGTGATCTCGACCTTCTGCAGCATCTGACGAACGATCGTCTCGATGTGCTTGTCGTTGATCTTCACGCCCTGCAGTCGATAGACTTCCTGGATTTCGCTGACGAGATATTCGGCCAGCGGCTCGATCCCCATCGTCTCCAGAATGTCGTGCGGGTTGGGCGAACCGCCGATCAGATTGTCGCCACGCTTGACGTAGTCGCCTTCCTGAACGTCGATCACCTTCGACTTCGGCACCAGATACTCGACGACGTCGCCGCCATCCTCGGGCTGGATGCCGATCTTGCGCTTCGCCTTATAGTCCTTGCCGAACACGACCCGGCCGGAAACCTTGGCGATGATCGCCGCTTCCTTGGGGATGCGCGCCTCGAACAGTTCGGCGACGCGCGGCAGACCGCCGGTAATGTCGCGGGTCTTGGCGGACTCGCGGCTGACACGGGCGAGCACGTCGCCGGCCTGGACCTGGGCATTGTCGTCGACCGAGAGCACCGCACCGGCTGCGAGCATGTAGCGCGCCGCTTCGCCGTCTTCCGAGGTCGTGAGGGTCAGGCGCGGACGCAGATCCTCCTTCGACTTGGTCGAGGTGCGATATTCGATGACGACGCGCTGGGCGATACCGGTCGCTTCGTCGGTCTGCTCGGTGAGCGTCTTGCCCTCGGTCAGGTCGACGTATTTCACGATGCCCGAATTCTCGGTGATGACGGGCATGGTGAACGGATCCCACTCCGCCATGCGATCGCCCTTCGACAGCATGTGGCCGTCGTCGAACATCACATAGGCGCCATAGGGGATACGGTGCGTCGACAGCTCGCGGCCGTCCATGTCGAGGATCGCGATCTCGCCCGAACGCGACAGCGTCACGCGGCGACCACGCTGGTCGACGATGAGGCGCAGATCGCGGAACTGGGCGGTACCGTCGACCGGCGCCTCTAGGTTCGACTGCTCGTTGAGCTGCGCCGCGCCGCCGATGTGGAACGTACGCATCGTCAGCTGCGTGCCGGGCTCACCGATCGACTGGGCGGCGATGACGCCGACCGCCTCGCCGATGTTGACCGGCGTACCGCGGGCGAGGTCACGCCCGTAGCACTTGCCGCAGACGCCGATCTTGCTCTCGCAGACCAGCGGCGAGCGGATCTTCATCCCCTGGATGCCGATCTTCTCGATCTGCGTGATCATCGCCTCGTCGAGCAACGTACCCGTCGGGATGATGACTTCGCCGGTCTTGGCGTCGACCACGTCCTCCGCCGTCGTGCGGCCGAGGATACGCTCGCCGAGCGAGGCGATCGTCGAACCGCCCTGCACGATCGCCTTCATCTCCAGCGCGCGCTCGGTGCCGCAATCCTCCTCGACAATGACGCAATCCTGCGACACGTCGACGAGACGGCGGGTGAGATACCCCGAGTTCGCCGTCTTCAACGCGGTGTCCGCGAGGCCCTTGCGGGCGCCGTGGGTCGAGTTGAAATATTCGAGGACGGTCAGGCCTTCCTTGAAGTTCGAGATGATCGGCGTCTCGATGATCTCGCCCGACGGCTTGGCCATCAGGCCGCGCATGCCGGCAAGCTGCTTGATCTGCGCCTGCGAACCGCGGGCACCCGAGTGGGCCATCATGTAGATCGAGTTGATGTCCTTCTCGCGGCCCTTGTTGGGACCGTCTTCATAGTGACGGACGGCCTTGATCTCGTTCATCATCGAGTTCGCGACCTGGTCGCCGCAACGGCTCCAGGCGTCGATCACCTTGTTGTACTTCTCCTGCTGCGTGATCAGGCCGTCCTGATACTGCTGCTCGAAGTCCTTCACCTGATCGCGCGTCTCGTCGACCAGCTTGTCCTTGTCCGGCGCGATGATCATGTCGTCCTTGCCGAACGAGATGCCGGCGCGGAATGCGTGACGGAAGCCCAGTGCCATGATCGCGTCGGCGAACAGCACGGTCTCCTTCTGGCCGGTGTGACGATAGACCTCGTCGATCACGTCGCCGACGTCCTTCTTGGTGAGGAGGCGGTTGACGGTCTCGAACGGCACCTTGTGGCTGTGCGGCAGGGTTTCACCCAGCAGCATGCGGCCCGGCGTCGTCTCGTAGCGCTTGAGGTACTGCTTGCCAGCCTCATCGGTCTGCGGAACGCGGCTGATGATCTTGGTGTGCAGCGTCACCGCACCTGCGTTGAGCGCCTGATGCACCTCGGCCATGTCGCCGAGCAGCATGCCTTCGCCCGGCTCGCCTTCCTTCATCATCGACAGATAATAGAGGCCCAGCACCATGTCCTGCGACGGCACGATGATCGGCTTGCCGTTGGCGGGCGACAGGATGTTGTTGGTCGACATCATCAGGACGCGCGCTTCGAGCTGCGCTTCCAGCGACAGCGGGACGTGCACGGCCATCTGGTCGCCGTCGAAGTCGGCGTTGAACGCCGAGCAGACCAGCGGGTGAAGCTGGATCGCCTTGCCCTCGATCAGCACCGGCTCGAACGCCTGGATGCCGAGACGGTGGAGCGTCGGTGCGCGGTTGAGCATCACGGGATGCTCGCGGATTACCTCGTCCAGGATGTCCCAGACTTCCTTGCGCTCCTTCTCGACCCACTTCTTCGCCTGCTTCAGGGTCATGGACAGACCCTTGGCGTCGAGGCGCGCGTAGATGAACGGCTTGAACAGCTCGAGCGCCATCTTCTTCGGCAGGCCGCACTGGTGCAGCTTGAGCTCGGGACCGGTAACGATGACCGAACGGCCCGAATAGTCGACGCGCTTGCCGAGAAGATTTTGGCGGAAGCGGCCCTGCTTGCCCTTCAGCATGTCGGACAGCGACTTCAGCGGACGCTTGTTGGCGCCCGTGATCGTGCGACCGCGACGGCCGTTGTCGAACAAAGCGTCGACCGCCTCCTGCAGCATGCGCTTTTCGTTGCGGACGATGATGTCCGGCGCGCGCAGCTCCATCAGGCGCTTCAGGCGGTTGTTGCGGTTGATGACGCGGCGATACAGATCGTTGAGATCAGAGGTCGCGAAGCGACCGCCGTCCAGCGGCACCAGCGGGCGCAGCTCGGGCGGGATGACCGGCACGACTTCGAGGATCATCCACTCGGGACGGTTGCCCGATTCGAGGAAGCTCTCGACGACCTTGAGGCGCTTGATGATCTTCTTGGGCTTCAGCTCCGACTTGGTCGTTGCCAGCTCTTCGAGCAGCGCGACCTTCTCGCCTTCGAGGTCGAGGCTTTCGAGCATGATGCGCACGGCCTCAGCACCGATGCCGGCCGAGAACGCGTCCTCACCGTACTGGTCCTGCGCCTCGAGGAGCTCGTCCTCGGTCATCAGCTGGAACTTCTCAAGCGGGGTCAGGCCCGGCTCGATGACGATATACGCCTCGAAATACAGCACGCGCTCGAGCTGCTTGAGCTGCATGTCGAGCAGCAGGCCGATGCGGCTGGGCAGCGATTTCAGGAACCAGATGTGCGCGACCGGGGCGGCGAGCTCGATATGGCCCATCCGCTCGCGGCGAACCTTCGAGACGGTGACCTCGACGCCGCACTTCTCGCAGACGATGCCCTTATACTTCATGCGCTTGTACTTGCCGCACAGGCATTCGTAATCCTTGATCGGACCGAAGATGCGCGCGCAGAACAGGCCGTCACGCTCGGGCTTGAACGTGCGATAGTTGATGGTTTCGGGCTTCTTGATCTCGCCGAACGACCACGAACGGATCTTGTCGGGCGAGGCAATGCCGATCTGGATCTGGTCGAAGGTCTCGGGCTTAGCGATCGGGTTCGCGAAGTTGGTCAGTTCGTTCATGAACCTGTCCTCTTAGAAACTGTTTGCTCTCCCCTTGTGGGAGAGAGTGTTAGGTCGTCTATGCTCCCAGCATAGACTAAACAGCACGGGGTGCTGTTTACCTAACACTGGGCCCGCTGCCGAAGGCAGTGGGAAGGTGAGGGGGAAGCGATGCGGCTGCCGTGCCGCACTGCCCCTCACCCCGCGCCGCGTTCCGCGGCTTGCCCCTCTCCCACAGGGGGAGAGGGGACTTGAGGTCACTCCGCGGCGATCGCGATGCCGTCCTCGTCGACCTGGTCCTGCATCGTCTTGAGATCGACGTTGAGGCCCAGCGAGCGCATTTCCTTGACGAGCACGTTGAAGCTCTCGGGGATGCCGGCCTCGAACGTGTCGTCGCCCTTAACGATCGCCTCATAGACCTTGGTGCGGCCGACGACGTCGTCGGACTTCACCGTCAGCATCTCCTGCAAGGTGTAGGCGGCGCCGTATGCCTGCAAGGCCCAGACCTCCATCTCACCGAAGCGCTGGCCGCCGAACTGCGCCTTGCCGCCCAGCGGCTGCTGGGTGACGAGGCTGTACGGCCCGATCGACCGGGCGTGGATCTTGTCGTCCACGAGATGGTGCAGTTTCAGCATGTAGATGATGCCGACGGTCACCTTGCGGTCGAACTTGTCGCCGGTGCGGCCGTCGAACAGCTCCGACTGGCCCGACGTGTCGAGACCCGCCAGCTCCAGCATCGCCGACACGTCGCTCTCGCGGGCGCCGTCGAACACCGGGGTGCCCATCGGGATGCCGGTCCGGATGTTCTTGACCAGCTCGACGATCTCCTCGGGCTCGCGGCTCTGGATGTCCTCGGCATAGTGATCGCCATAGACTTCCACGAGACGCGACCGCACCGCGTCGGGCATCTCGCCCGCCTTGGCATCGGGGTTGGCCTCGCGCCAATCCTCGAGCGCGGTCGCGACCTGCATACCCAGATTACGGGCGGCCCAGCCGAGATGCGTTTCGAAGATCTGCCCGACGTTCATGCGCGACGGCACGCCCAGCGGGTTGAGCACCAGATCGACCGGCGTGCCGTCGGCGAGAAACGGCATGTCCTCCTGCGGCAGGATGCGGCTGATGACGCCCTTGTTGCCGTGACGGCCGGCCATCTTGTCGCCCGGCTGCAGCTTGCGCTTCACCGCGACGAAGACCTTGACCATCTTGAGCACGCCGGGCGGCAGCTCGTCGCCACGCTCCAGCTTCTCGCGACGATCGTGGAACTTGTCCGTGATCCGCTTGGCGGCTTCGTCATACTGCTGCTTGACGGCTTCGAGATCGCCCTGGACCTTGTCGTCGGCGACCGCGAACTTCCACCATTCGTGGCGGTCGACGCTGTCGAGCAGGTCCATGTCGATCGTCGCGCCCTTCTTCAAGCCCTTCGGCACCGCCGTGGCGACCTGATCGAGCAGCATCTCGCGCAGACGCGACCAGGTCGCGCGGTTGAGGATGGTGCGCTCGTCGTCCGAGTCCTTCTTCAGGCGCTCGATCTCCTCGCGCTCGATCGCCATCGCGCGCTCGTCCTTGTCGATGCCGTGACGATTGAAGACGCGGACGTCGACGATCGTGCCGGCAACGCCCGGCGGCAGACGCAGCGAGGTGTCGCGGACGTCAGACGCCTTCTCGCCGAAGATGGCGCGGAGGAGCTTTTCTTCCGGCGTCATCGGGCTCTCGCCCTTCGGCGTGATCTTGCCGACGAGGATGTCACCCGGCTCGACCTCGGCGCCCACATAGACGATGCCCGCCTCGTCGAGGTTGCGCAGCGCTTCCTCGCCGACGTTGGGGATATCGCGCGTGATGTCCTCTGGCCCGAGCTTCGTGTCGCGGGCCATCACCTCGAACTCGTCGATATGGATCGACGTGAACACATCGTCCTTCACGATCCGCTCGCTGATGAGGATCGAATCCTCATAGTTGTAGCCGTTCCAGGGCATGAACGCGACGAGCGCGTTGCGGCCCAGCGCCAGCTCGCCGAACTCGGTCGACGGGCCGTCGGCGATGACGTCACCGGCGTTGACCACGTCGCCCACCTTCACCAGCGGACGCTGGTTGATGCAGGTCGACTGGTTCGAGCGCTGGAACTTCATCAGCGTGTAGATGTCGACGCCCGACTTGGCCGAATCGACCTCGCCGGTGGCGCGCACGACGATGCGGCTGGCGTCGACCTGGTCGACGATGCCGGCGCGCTTGGCGGCGATCGCGGCGCCCGAGTCACGGGCGACCGTCTCTTCCATGCCGGTACCGACGAACGGCGCTTCCGCCTTCACTAGCGGCACGGCCTGACGCTGCATGTTCGAGCCCATCAGCGCGCGGTTGGCGTCATCGTTTTCCAGGAACGGAATGAGCGACGCGGCGACCGACACCAGCTGCTTGGGGCTGACGTCCATCAGCGTGACGTTGTCGGGGAGCGCCATCAGGAACTCGCCCGCCTGACGCGACGACACCAGCTCCTCGGTGAAGCCCTTGTCCGGACCCAGCTCTGCCGAGGCCTGCGCGATCGTGTGCTTGGCCTCTTCCATCGCCGACAGATACACCACGTCGTCGGTGACCTTGTGGTCGACGACCTTGCGGTACGGCGTCTCGATGAAGCCGTATTTGTTGACGCGGCTGAACGAGGCGAGGCTGTTGATCAGGCCGATGTTCGGGCCTTCCGGCGTCTCGATCGGGCAGATGCGGCCGTAATGCGTCGGGTGAACGTCGCGGACCTCGAAGCCCGCACGCTCGCGCGTCAGACCGCCCGGCCCGAGCGCCGAAACACGACGCTTGTGCGTCACTTCGGACAACGGGTTGGTCTGGTCCATGAACTGCGACAGCTGCGACGAGCCGAAGAATTCGCGCACCGCGGCGACCGCCGGCTTGGCGTTGATGAGGTCGTTCGGCATCACCGTCGACACGTCGACGGAGGACATGCGCTCCTTCACGGCGCGCTCCATGCGGAGCAGGCCGACGCGATACTGGTTCTCGAGCAGCTCGCCGACCGACCGCACGCGGCGGTTGCCGAGGTTGTCGATGTCGTCGATCTCGCCCTTGCCGTCCTTCAGGCCGACCAGCGTCTTGATGACGGCGAGGATGTCCTCGCTGCGCAGCGTCGTCACCGTATCCGGGCAGTCGAGGTCGAGGCGCATGTTGAGCTTGACGCGGCCCACCGCCGACAGGTCGTAGCGGTCCGGATCGAAGAACAGGCCGGCGAACAGCGCTTCGGCGGTCTCGAGCGTCGGCGGCTCGCCGGGGCGCATGACGCGATAGATGTCGCTGAGCGCCTGCTCGCGCTCTTCGGCCTTGTCGGCCTTGAGCGTGTTGCGGATCCACGCACCGGTCGAGACATGGTCGATGTCGAGCAGCTCGATCGTGTCGATGCCCGCCTTGTCGAGCGCCTCGAGATTCTCGGCGCCGATCTCGTCGCCGGCCTCGACGTAGATCTCGCCCGTCGTCTCGTTGATGAGGTCATAGGCCGAGTAGCGGCCGAAGATCTCTTCGGTCGGGATCAGCAGCTGGGTGAGGCCGTCCTTGGCCGCCTTGTTGGCGGCACGCGGGCTGATCTTCTGCTGCGCGGCGAACACGACCTCTCCCGACGAGGCGTCGACGATGTCGAACAGCGGCTTGACGCCACGCCAGTTCTCCGGCGCGAACGGGATGATCCAGCCGCCCTGGCCGCGCACATAGGTGACGCGGTTGTAGAAATAATTGAGGATGTCCTCGCTGGTCATGCCGAGCGCATAGAGCAGCGCCGTCACTGGCAGCTTGCGCTTGCGGTCGATACGAACGTTGACGATGTCCTTGGCGTCGAACTCGAAGTCGAGCCACGAGCCGCGATAGGGAATGACGCGCGCGGCGAAGAGATACTTGCCCGAGGCATGGGTCTTGCCGCGGTCGTGATCGAACAGCACGCCCGGCGACCGGTGCATCTGGCTGACGATGACGCGCTCGGTGCCGTTGATGAAGAAGGTGCCGTTCTCAGTCATGAGCGGCATGTCGCCCATGTAGACGTCCTGCTCCTTGATATCGATGACCGACTTGGCCTCGGTATCCGGATCGACCTCGAACGCAGTGAGGCGCAGGGTGACGCGCATCGGCGCGGCATAGGTGATGCCACGCTGGCGGCATTCCTCGACGTCGAACTTCGGCGGCTCGAGAACATAGTCGTCGAAATCGAGATAGGCGGTGCCGGCGAAATCCTGGATCGGGAAGACGCTGCGCAGCGTCTTTTCGAGACCCGACACGTGGCCGGTGCTCTTGTCCGAACGGAGGAACTGCTCGTAGCTCTCGCGCTGAACCTCGATCAGGTTCGGCATCTGGATGACTTCGTGGATGTCCCCGAAGATCTTGCGGATGCGCCGCTTCGCGGTGCTGCCCTGGATCGCCTTGCTGGCCATGGTGTTATGCCCTCAGTCGTGGCCGGCCCGTCGGAAACGGGCGTCGGCCGGAATATCGTGCCCGGGAACCCCCGGAGCGGGACGCGAGGTGCGACGCAAAAAAGCCGAGCGCATCGCAGTGCGTCGGCCTTCGGCGTCTATGAACCAGAACCCTCTATCCGTACGATGCACTGCGCGACGGCGCATCATGTCCCGAAAGCTGTGGTGAAACGCGGATATAGGCGCAGGTGTGGACGCTGTCAAAGGGGGTGTATCCAACCTTCGGGCATCGCATGGCTTCGCCCCGTCGTCGTACCGGGGCGGTTCGTCGCAGCGAGGGTGGCGGTCGTGAACCGTTCACTAAGGAACGCGCAAGCGTTTTGGGTGAGATCAGGGTACATGAACATGAAGCGGGGCGCGCGGCTCAGCGCGGTCGCCCTTTTGGTGGCGGGCGCGGCTGCGGCTCCCGGCGTGGCGCAGACGTCGAACACGACCGCGCCGCAGACGATTCCGGGGCTGGACAATTTCAGCCTGACGCCGTCGCAGCAGACCCCGATCCCGCAGCCGACGCCAGCGCCGCAGCCGAGCCCGGCGCCGGTGGTGACGCCGACGCCGCGGGCGACCGCAACCCCCGCCGCGCGTCCCACGCCGCGCCCGACCGCCACGCCGACGCCACGCGCCACGCCGACGCCGAGCCCGACGCCGACGCCGACGCCGACGCCTGCTCCCAGCGCGACGCCGGTGACGGTAGCGCCGACGCCGGCGGCCGAGCCATCACCGATCGCAACGAGCGCGCCGACTCCGGTTCCGGTCGCGACGCCATCGGCCGTCCCCGTCGATGCGGCGACGCCTTCGTCGGAGTCCGCTACGGGGTGGTGGCTGGGCGGGGCGGCGCTGCTGGCGATCGCCGCTGCAGCCGGCTGGTGGCTGTTGCGGGGCCGGGCGAGCGAGCGGCCTGCGCAGGTCGCGGTCGCCGAGCCGACGCCTCGCCCGCGCCCCCCGGCACCTGTGCCGGTGCCGGCACCGGCAGCGCCGCAGCCGGCGATGCTCGCGCCCGAGCCGCCGGTCGACCGCGCACGGCTGACGCTGGCGCTGCACCCGCGCCGCGCCGGGCTCAACCTGCTCAGCGCCACCGTCGAAGCGGAGCTGGAGGTGCGCAACCTCGGCACCGTGCCCGCGACGGCGATCCGCGTCGGCGTCGCGCTGACCGGCGCCGGTCCGGGGCAGGAGGGCGACGTGGCGGCGGTATTCGCTGCGCCGGTTGGCCGTACCGCGGTGCCGCCGTTCGCGCTCGCGCCGGGCGAGATGCGGCGGGTGCGGATCGTTGCCGCACTCCCGCGCACCGAGATCCGGCCGCTGGAAGCCGGGGGGCGGGCGATGTTCGTGCCGGTCGTGGCGGTCAATCTGCTCTACGATGCGGGCGGCAGCGAGGGGCAGAGCGCAGCGGCCTTCGCGGTCGGCGTCGAGCGCGTCGATTCCGCCAAACTGGTCCCGTTCTGGTTCGACCAGCCCGCCCGGATGTACGACGCGCTCGGCGTTCGTCCCTATGCGGTTGCGGTGGAACGATGATTCGCGCGGGTTGCATAATGGTCGGGAGCGGGTAACGGCTGACGGCGTGTCCACTTTGGTCCGATTACGGGCCAGGAGAATATATGGCTGCCGAACGTCATGGTGCCGAGATCTGGGCAGCGGTGTGCCGTGCGACCAACGTCGTCCAGTTCGACCATGTCGGTCACGTCATCTGGGCGAGCGAGCGGTTCTGCACGACGATGGGCTATGGCCTGGCGGAGATGCAGGGTTTGCATCACCGCGTATTCTGCTCGGCGCAGGAACTGGCGTCGCCGGGCTATCGGCGGCTGTGGCATGATCTGGAACGCGGCCGCGCGGTCTCGGGCGAATGCACGCGCATCACCAAGGACGGCCGCGAGGTCCGCCTGCATGCCGCTTACGATCCGCTGACCGACGACGACGGCGCGGTCTGCGGTTTCGTCAAGGTCGCCACCGACGTCACCGATCGCCGGCGCAGCGATGCCGAGCGCAGCGCGCGGCTCGCGGCGCTCGACCGCAGCCAGGCGGTGGTTGAATTCTCACCCGACGGCGTGGTGCTGCATGCGAACGAGCGGTTCCTCGCGCTGACCGGCTATCGGCTGGAGGATGTCGTCGGGCGGCATCATCGCAGCTTCTGCGACCCCGGCTATGTGGCGTCGACCGGCTATGCCGCCTTCTGGGCACGGATGGCCGGCGGCGAGATCGACAGCGGCGTCCACTGCTGGCGCGCCCGCGACGGCGAGGAATGCTGGCTGCAGGCGAGCTATACGCCGGTGTCCGATGCGACGGGGCGGCCGTTGCGCATCGTTGCGATCGCCAGCGACGTCTCGCGGCAGGTGCGGCTCGACCGTGCCGTCGCCGAGCGGCTCGACGAGCAGCAGCGCTTCCAGTCGGCGCTCGAGGCCAAAACCGCGGAGGTGCAGGAGATGATGACGCAACTCGCCGGCGTCGTCGGCACGATCAAGTCGCTGTCGGCGCAGGCCGATCTGATGAAGCTCAACGCGGCGATCGACGCGGCGCATGCCGGCGAGGGGGCGGTGCACGGGATCGGTACGGGCGCATGGCGGGCGCGCCGACGCGGCTGACCGCAACGGGCGCGGATACGAAAAAGGGCGGCCTCCTTGCGGGGGCCGCCCTGATCCTGTCGCTGGCCGACCGGAGACCGGCCGGGCCTTGCGGAGGGGCGCCCAGCGTGCTGGCCGACCCTCCGCTGCGGCTTACTTGAGCTCGACGGTCGCGCCGGCGTCTTCGAGCTGCTTCTTGACCTTCTCGGCCTCGTCCTTGCTCACGCCTTCCTTGACGGCCTTCGGCGCGCCTTCGACGAGCGCCTTGGCTTCGGTCAGGCCGAGACCGGTGATGGCGCGGACTTCCTTGATGACGTTGATCTTCTTGCCACCGTCGCCGGTGAGGATCACGTCGAACTCGGTCTTCTCTTCGGCGGCCGGAGCCGCTGCACCGGCGCCGCCGGCGGCAGGCGCCGCAACCGCAGCGGCGGCCGAAACGCCCCACTTCTCTTCGAGCAGCTTCGAGAGCTCGGCGGCCTCGAGGACGGTCAGTTCGCTCAGCTGGTCAACCAGCGCGTTCAGGTCTGCCATGATATTTCCTTCATATGTCGGGGCCGACGGCCCCAAGTGTCAGTTGAAAATTCGCTTGTCAGCAAGCGCCTGAAATTCAGGCGGCTTCCTTCTCGGCGTAGGCCGACAGCACGCGCGCGATCTGCGCCGCGGGAGCCTGGGTGATGGTCGCGAGCTTCGTTGCCGGGGCAACGATGAGGCCGACGATCTTCGCCCGGAGTTCATCCAGCGAGGGCAGGGTGGCGAGCGCTTGCACGCCGGCAACGTCGAGAGAGGTCGCACCCATCGCACCGCCGACGATTTCGAACTTGTCGTTCGTCTTCGCGAATTCGACCGCAACCTTGGCTGCGGCGACGGGGTCGATCGAGGTGGCGAGGCCGACCGGACCGGTGAGCAGGTCGCCCACAGAGCCGTAATCGGTGCCATCGAGTGCGATCTTGGCAAGCTTGTTCTTCGAGACCTTGTAGGTCGCGCCGGCATCACGCATCGCGTTGCGCAGTCGGGTGGACTGGGCAACCGTCATTCCGTTGTTGCGGGTAACGACTACCACGCCGACTTCGGAAAAGGTGCGATTCAGCTCGGCAACGGCCGCGGCCTTTTGAGCACGATCCATGCCATTCTCCACGTTTTGAGAGTGCCGCACGAAGCGACCCTCCCGGTTACAAACCGGAGGGGGAAAACCCCGCCGGGGTTGTCCATCGATGGGGAAGGCACCCGTGAAGGGCGGCAGACCGGCGCGCAGCGAGGCGAACCGATCGTCAAAATCCTGTCCCCGTCTCGGCAGGACATTAAGCCGCGGCAAATCCACGGCACCTGCTGTCTTGGACGGATGCGCGACGGGCGAACCCACCGGCAAGCGCGTGCCTCTAGTGGAATGCGGGGCGGAGTCAAGACTCGTCCGGCATCGCTCCACCCGCCGGTGGTTCGACGTGCGGGAGTTGGGCAGAAATTCCTCCCCCGCCAGGGGGAGGTGGCATGCCGCAGGCATGACGGAGGGGGAGGTAAGCGACACGTCTGTTCCGTGTCCTCCCCCTCCGTCACCGCTTCGCCGCGCCACCTCCCCCTGGCGGGGGAGGAGTTCGGGTTGTCATCTTCGCGTCATCTGAACTTCATCTTCCCGTCACCCCGCTGCAACCCCGCTGCCGCTTTTCGCGGCCAAAGACAGCGGCATAGCGGCAGTTCGCCGCGCAGCGGGGGAACCATCATGACGATCCAGAGCCTGTCCACCATCGGCTATGACGATGGCGACATCGACACCAACGTCAGCGCCAATCCGCATATCGGCGAACTGATCGCCAGCCGCTATTCGCGCCGCCAGACGTTGCGCGGCGGCATCTCGGCGATGACCGCGGCGGTGTTCGGCGCCGGCATGCTCGCCGGCTGCGATCAGGATGACGAGCGGCGCGCGACCACGGTCACCGCCGGCGGCGCGATCACCACCTCGGCCGGGAAGACCGTGACGCTCACCGGCACGGTGACCAGCGGCAAGTCCGCCTCGACCGCATGGACGCAGATCAGCGGCCCGATCGTCAGCCTTACCAACGCGACGAGCGGGACCGCCAGCTTCACCGCACCGGCAGTGACCGCCGCGACGCCGCTCGCCTTCCAGTTCACCAGCACCTCGACCGACGGCATCCGCTCGATCGCCGACACGACCGTCACCGTCGCGCCCGCGACGCTCGACTTCACCGCGGTGCCGAAGAGCCTCGCCGACGTCGTTGCGGTGCCGTCGGGCTATCAGGTCACCGTGCTCTACCGGCTGGGCGATCCGATCAACGGCAGCGTCGGTGCCTATGCCAACGACGGCAGCGACACGAACTTCTCGGCACGCGCCGGCGACCATCACGACGGCATGAGCTTCTTCGGCCTCGCCGCGACCGGCACCGCGCCCGATCCGACCAACAGCAGCCGCGGCCTGCTCGTGCTCAACCACGAGAATATCACGCAAAGCTATCTGCATCCCAACGGGCCGACGACCACGGGCGGCGTCCGTCCGACCGCCGAGGTGCTCAAGGAGATCGAGGCGCACGGCGTCAGCGTAATCGAGATCAACCGCGGCACCAGCGGCTGGAGCTACGTCAACAGCAGCAGCCTCAACCGCCGCATCACCCCGTTCACGCCGATGGACGTCTCCGGTCCCGTGAAGGGCAGTGCGCTGCTGTTCACCGCTTACTCGCCGACCGGCGTCGCGGCGCGCGGCACGATCAACAATTGCGCCAACGGCACGATGCCGTGGAACACCTATTTGACCAACGAAGAGAATTGGGCCGGCTATTTCCGCCGCGAGGCCGGCGACAACGCCCGTCGCACCGCCGCACTCGGCGCCAAATCGGTCGTCGCGTTCAGCCGCTACGGACTCAACACCGGCAGCAACGACGCGCTGAAGGCGGGTAACTACAATTGGGCGACCGCCGCCGCGCCGGCGGCCGGCGACACCCGCATCGCCAAGTTCAACGCCACGGTCGACGCGACCAAGGCCGCCAACGGCACCGGCGACTTCCGCAACGAGCCCAACCAATATGGCTGGGTGGTCGAGATCGACCCGTTCGATCCCGCCTCGACGCCGCGCAAGCGCACCGCGCTCGGCCGCATGAACCACGAAGGTTGCGTGATTGGCCGGACGATCGCCGGCGTGCGCCCCGCTTTCTACATGGGCGACGACGCGCAGAACGAATATGTCTACAAGTTCGTCTCGTCGGCGACCTGGTCGGCGGCGGATGCGAGCGCGACCAACCGGCTCGCGATCGGCGACAAATATCTCGACACCGGCACGCTCTACGTCGGCAAGTTCAACGCCGACGGCAGCGGCCAGTGGTTGCCGCTGGTGTTCGGCCAGGGGCCGCTGACCGGCGCCAACAGCGCTTATGCCTTCGCCGATCAGGCTGACGTGCTGACCCACGCCCGGCTGGCCGGCGACGCGCTCGGCGCGACGAGGATGGACCGGCCGGAATGGACCGCGGTCAATCCGGTGACCGGCGAGATGTATCTGACGCTGACCAACAATTCGTCCCGCACCGTCGCCACCACCGATGCCGCCAACCCGCGCGCCTATAGCGACCCCAAGACCACAGGAGGGGCGAGCAACGGCAATCCCAACGGCCATGTCATCCGCCTGCGCGAGACCGGCGACAGCAGCGAGGCGCTGACCTTCGCCTGGGACATCTATGCCTTCGGCGCGGGCAGCGATCTCAACCCGGCGAACATCAACCTGTCCAACCTCGATGCCACCAACGATTTCTCCTCGCCGGACGGCCTGTGGTTCGCGCGGCCGAGCAACGTCGCGGGGCAGGGCACGCCGCTGCTGTGGATCGAGACCGACGACGGCGCCTATACCGACGTGACCAATTGCATGCTGCTCGCCGCGATCCCGGGGACGGTCGGCGACGGCGGCACGCGCACCTTCACCAACAGCCTCGGCGGCCAGACCGCGTCGCAGACCACCCGGATCGGCAAGGCGCCGGGGACCGCGCTCAAGCGCTTCCTGGTCGGGCCGAAGGAATGCGAGATCACCGGCATCGATTCGACGCCCGACGGCCGTTCGATCTTCGTCAACATCCAGCATCCCGGCGAGGGCGGCGGCCCGTCGAACCTCACCAGCAACTGGCCGCAGAGCCAGGCGAGCGGCACCGGCAGCGGCCGGCCGCGCTCGGCGACGATCGTCATCACCAAGAGCGACGGCGGCATCATCGGCCTGTGATCCGTCGGGTGCCGCGCCCCGGTCGGGCGCGGCACCGTCTTGGTCGAAAACGGATTTGTCGATTACGGACGTTTAAGGTTTCGGGGGCACAACGACGCTCATGCCCGCGTCCGCCTCCTTTCCGATTCATCGGTCCCAGCGATGAAGACGCGGGAACCGCGGGTGAAGGTGATGGTCCGCGCCCGGATGCGCGCCGGCGCCGACTGGACCGACGTGGTCATCCACAACATGTCGTCACGCGGCCTGCTCGCATCGTCCAGCCCAGTCTGCCGGCCGGGAACGGTGATCGAGATCCGCCGCATCCATCATATCGTCGTCGGCCGCGTGGTCTGGCAGAAGGGCGCCTTCTTCGGGGTGCGGACGCAGGACCCGATCGATATCCAGGGTATCGTCACCGCCCAGCCGCCGGCGCACAAGCCGCAGCGGAGCGATGCGGGCGACGACGACCGCCGCGCGGTCCGCCGCGTGCCGGCTGCCGAGCGCGAGGCGCAGAGCCGGCGCTTCGCCTCGGCATTCCAGTTCGTCGTGCTGATCGCGGCGGTCGGTGCCGCGGCGCTGTTCGCGGCGCAGGAGGTCGGGTCGGTGCTGTCGCGGCCATTCGCAGCAGTGGGCGCGGCGCTGGCGGGCGGGGCCGATGCGACGGGAAGCGCCGCCGGAAACTGATCGCGGCGAGGAACCGGGACCGGGCTGCGGCATTGCCGATGTTCGATCCTTTCCCTTGCTCCAAGGCTTTCCGATCATGACGCTGCCATCCTCCCCCGTCTGGTTCATCACCGGCTGTTCCACCGGCTTCGGCCGCGATCTCGCGCGTCTCGTCCTCGATCGTGGCTGGCGCGTCGTCGTTACCGCGCGCGATGCGGCGCGGGTCGCCGATCTGGTTGAGGGCGCCGAGGATCGCGCGCTGGCGCTCGCGCTCGACGTCAACGACGCCGGGCAGGTGCGTGCGGCGGTCGCGGCGGCGCAGGAGCAGTTCGGGCGTATCGACGTGCTCGTGAACAATGCCGGTTACGGCTATCAGGCGAGCGTCGAGGAAGGCGAGGAGGCGGCGATCCGCGCGCAATTCGACACCAACGTCTTCGGCCTGTTCGCGCTGACCCGCGCGGTGCTGCCCGGCATGCGCGCGCAGCGGGCCGGTCACGTCATCAACTTCACTTCGGTCGCCGGGCTGATCGGCTTTCCGGGATCGGGCTATTATGCCGCGTCCAAACATGCCGTGGAGGGCTGGTCGGACAGTCTCGCCGCGGAGGTCGGGCCGCTCGGCATCGCGGTGACCTGCGTCGAGCCGGGGCCGTTCCGCACCGATTGGGCCGGCCGGTCGCTGCAGCAGACGCCGGTGCGGATCGCGGATTATGCCGAAACCGCGGGCAAGCGGATGGAATCGACCAAGCAGATCAGCGGCGAACAGGCCGGCGACCCGGTACGGGCAGGCGAGGCGATCATCGCCGCCGCTGAGGCGGCCACGCCGCCGCGCCATCTGGTGCTCGGCAAGTTTGGCTTCGCGGCGGTGACCGCCAAGCTCAAGGAGCGGCTCGCGGAGATCGAGGGCCTGCGCGAGCAGGCGCTGGGGGCGGATTTTCCCGAGTAAGGCGGATCGCTTTCTCAAGGCTCATTCGAGGCTTTGCCGAAAGTCGGCCCGATACCCGTCAAGGCTGTACCCCGGCGAAGGGGTACATACGTTTGTTTGCACTTCCGTCACCCCGGGCTTGACCCGGGGTCCCGCTTCTTCCTGCTCGGCAACCTTGGGGTCGATAGCGGGACCCCGGATCAAGTCCGGGGTGACGGATTGAATGTGCGAAGTCACCGCGCCAATGAATGTCGATCCCACCTAGATCCAGTCCGGGCCGACCAAGCAATCTGGATACCTACCCGCCCAAACAAAAAGGGCCGGGATTGCTCCCGGCCCTTTTCGTATTCGCGTGGCGCGAAAGGCTCAGGCGCCTGCGACCTCGGTGGTGTCGACGCGGATGCCCGGGCCCATCGTCGAGCTGACGGCGACCTTGCGGACATACTTGCCCTTGGCGCCCGACGGCTTGGCACGCACCACGGCGTCGACCAGCGCGTCGAAGTTGCGACGCAGGTCTTCCTGCGTGAACGACGCCTTGCCGATCCCCGAGTGGATGATGCCGGCCTTTTCGACGCGATACTCGACCTGACCACCCTTGGCGGCCTTGACCGCTTCGGCGACGTTCATCGTCACGGTGCCGAGCTTCGGGTTCGGCATCAGGCCCTTGGGCCCGAGCACCTTGCCGAGGCGACCGACGACGCCCATCATGTCCGGGGTCGCGATGCAGCGATCGAAATCGATCGTGCCACCCTGGATCGTCTCCATCAGGTCTTCCGCACCGACGACGTCGGCACCGGCGGCCAGAGCCTCCTCGGCCTTGGCGCCGCGGGCAAAGACGCCGACGCGGACGGTCTTGCCGGTGCCGGCGGGCAGCGTCACGACGCCGCGGACCATCTGGTCGGCGTGGCGCGGATCGACGCCCAGGTTCAGCGCGACCTCGATGGTCTCGTCGAACTTGGCGGTGGCGTTCTGCTTGGCCAGCGCGATCGCCTGGTCGACGCCGTGCAGCGTCTCAGGGTTCACGGCGTTGGACTTCTGCTTCTTGGTCAGCTTGGCCATGATCTCAGCCCTCCGTCACTTCGAGGCCCATCGCGCGGGCGGAGCCTTCAATGATCTTGGTCGCAGCCTCGATGTCGTTGGCGTTCAGATCCTTCATCTTGGTCTGGGCGATCTCGGTCAGCTTGCTGCGCGCGATCTTGCCCGCGACGACCTTGCCCGGCTCCTTCGAACCCGACTTCAGGCCGGCGGCCTTCTTGATCAGGAACGACGCCGGCGGCGTCTTGATCTCGAAGCTGAACGAACGGTCGGCATAGACGGTGATCTTGGTGGGCAGCGGCGTGCCCTTGTCCATGTCGGTCGTCTGCGCGTTGAACGCCTTGCAGAATTCCATGATGTTGACGCCGCGCTGACCCAGCGCCGGGCCGATCGGCGGGGCGGGCTTGGCGTCGCCTGCAGGAACCTGCAGGTTGATGTAACCTGTGATCTTCTTTGCCATGTCACTCTCGTTTCAAGTTTAGCGGTCCGAGCGGGCGTCTCCGCCCTCCCGCAAGCATCCAGCCAAAGCGTGGAAGCCGCGGCCGTTAGCGGAAAGCGGGCGGCGGGGCAAGGGCGGTGCGGATCGGACGATCGTATACGGGGACGGGATCGTGCGATACCATCTCGCAAACAGCAGATGGGGAAGTTTCAAGACGATGCGCAATGCCCTGATCCTCGCCGGCCTCGCCACGATGTCGCAACCCGTGCCCGCGGCGGCGCAATCGATGCCGCTGACGCTGGAGCGCATCTTCGGCGACAAGGCGATCCCGATGGATCGCGTCGAGGGCGGCGAATGGACAGCCGATGGCAAGGGCTATGACGCGATCGAACCGTCCAAGGCGGTCGCCGACGGCACCGACCTCGTCCGCTACGACGTCGCGCGCAACACGCGCACCGTGCTGGTCGCGGCAGGTGACCTGGTCGTGCCGGCGACGGGCAAGCCGATCGCGATCCAGAGCTATGCCTGGTCCGCGGACGGCAAGCGGCTGTTGATCTTCACCAACGGCACGCGCTTCCGCCGCACCCGGGCGCTCGGCGACTATTGGCTGTTCGATGTCGCCGCCAAAACGCTGCGCCGGATCGGCGGCGATGCGCCGCCCGCCAGTCTGATGTACGCGGACTTCTCGCCCGACGGCAGCCGCATCGCCTATGTCCGCGCCAACAATCTGTACGTCGAGCCGAGCGCGGGCGATGCGCCGCCGCAACAGCTCACCCGCGACGGCAGCGACTTGATCGTCAACGGCCTCGGCGACTGGGTGTATGAGGAGGAATTCTACCTCCGCAAGGCATGGTCGTGGAGCCCGGATTCCAAGACGATCGCCTTCTGGCGGTTCGACACGTCCGGAGTTGGCACCTTCTACATGATCAGCAACACGGTGGGGCAATATTCCCGGCTGATCCCGCTGCAATATCCCAAGGTCGGCACCACCAATTCGGCGGTGCGCGTCGGCACGATCGACGTGGCGAGCGGCGCGACGCGATGGATCGGCCTGACCGGCGATCCGCGCCAGAATTACGTGCCGCAGATGAGCTGGGCGGGGACCAGCGGCAAGCTGTTCCTGCAATATGCCAACCGGCTGCAGAACACCTATCGGCTGCTGCTCGCCGACCCCGCCAGCGGGACGACGCGGCCGGTGTTCATCGAACGCGACGCCGCATGGGTCGAGGCCAATGGCGATCCGACCTGGCTCGACGGCGGCAAACGCTTCACCTGGCTGAGCGAGCGCGACGGCTGGCGGCATCTGTACGTCGCCTCTGCCGACGGCAAGCCGCCGAGCCTGCGCACCCCCGGCAGGTTCGACGTCGTCAGCCTGCTGCGCGTGGACGAGGCGCAGGGCTGGGCGTGGTTCACCGCCTCGCCGGACAATCCGACGCAACGCTATCTCTATCGCGCCACGCTGACCGGCAAGCCGCGGGTCGAGCGGGTGACGCCGGCGGGGCAGGCGGGGACGCACGGCTATGACATCGCCCCCGGCGCGCATTGGGCGCGGCACACCGTCTCGGCGATCGACCGCGCGCCGGTGACTGAAATGATCGACCTCACCACGCAGACCCCGGTGCGCGTGCTCGCCCGCAACGCCGCCTTGCAGGACGAGATCGCGCACGAGCCGCTCGGGCCGACCGAGTTCACCCGGCTCGATCTCGGCAAGGGGGTGTCGGTCGACGCCTGGATCATGAAGCCGGCGGGCTTCGATCCTGCCAAACGCTATCCGGTGCTGTTCCAGGTCTATGGCGAACCCTGGGGACAGACGGTCGCCGACGCCTGGGGCGGCAATACCGCCTTGTGGCATCGCATGCTCGCCGAGCGCGGCTACATCGTCGCCAGCATCGATCCGCGCGGCACCAACACGCCGCGGGGACGCGACTGGCGCAAGAGCATCTATCGCCGGCTCGGCGTCATCGGGCCGGAGGATTATGCCGCCGGCGTCCGCAAGCTGATCGCCGAGCGGCCCTATATCGATCCGGCGCGGATCGGCATCTGGGGCTGGAGCGGCGGCGGATCGAGCACGTTGCACGCGATGTTCCGCTTCCCCGAGCTGTTCAAGACCGGCATCGCCGTCGCCGCCGTCTCCGATCAGATGCTCTACGACACCGTCTATCAGGAGCGGTACATGGGTCTGCCGGCGGACAATGAAGCGGGCTACAAGGCGGGGTCGCCGATCACTTATGCTACGGGGCTGACGGGCAATCTGCTCGTCATCCACGGCACCGGCGACGACAACGTCCATTACCAGAATCTCGAACAGCTCGAGGATCGGCTGATCGCCGCCAACAAGCCCTTCACGATGATGGCCTATCCCGACCGCACGCACGGCATCTACGAGAAGCCGGGGACCAGCCTGCATTTCTATTCGCTGATGACGCGCTACCTCGAGACCAATTTGCCGCCGGGCGGCCGGTGATCCGCGCTCACAGCGGCAGGCTGGGCTGAACCTCCTCCGCGTCGGCGGCGTCGCGCAGGATGCCCGACAGCGTCAGGCCGAGCAGCCGCACGCCGTCGGGCACCGGCAGCTGTGCGTCGAGCAGTTCGTCGCCGATGCGCAGGAAGTCGGCCTCGCTGGTGACCGGCAGCGCGAGCGAGCGGGCTCGCGTCATCGTGCGGAAGTCGGCGTGGCGGAGCTTCAGCGTCACCGTCCGGCCCCGCACCCCCGATCGTTCGATCCGCACCCAGGCCGCCTCGGCGACGCGGGCGAGCGCGGCGTGCAGCTCGTCGGGCGCGGACAGATTGGTCTCGAACGTCCGCTCGGCACCGACCGATTTGGCCTCGCGGTGGGCGCGCACCGGGCGATGATCGACGCCGCGCGCCGCTGCGAACAGATAGTCGGCGTAGGAACCGAAATGTGCCTGGAGGAAGGGCAGGGGGCGGTCGCGCAGGTCGGCGCCGGTGAGGATGCCGAGCTGCTCCATCCGCTTGGCGGTGACCGGTCCCACGCCGTGGAAGCGCTTGACCGGCAGCGAGGCGACGAACGCCGCGCCCTTGTGCGGCGGGATGACGCAGAGCCCGTCGGGCTTGTTCTGATCGGAGGCGAGCTTGGCGATGAATTTGTTGTAGCTCACTCCGGCCGAGGCGGTGAGGCCGGTATCGGCGCGGATACGGGCGCGGATCTCCTCGGCGATCGCGCTTGCCGAACCGAGCCCGCGTACGTCGGTGGTGACGTCGAGATAGGCCTCGTCGAGCGACAAGGGCTCGATCGCGTCGCTGTAATCGGCGAAGATCGCGCGGATCTGCTGCGAGACGGCGTGATAGACGTCGAAGCGCGGCCGGACGAAGACGAGATCGGGGCAGCGGCGCAACGCGGTGACCGACGGCATCGCGGATCGCACGCCGAACGCCCGCGCCTCGTAGCTCGCCGCGGCGACGACGCCGCGCGCGCGCGATCCGCCGACGGCGACGGGCTTGCCGCGCAACGTCGGATCGTCGCGCTGCTCCACCGACGCATAGAAAGCGTCCATGTCGACATGGATCACCTTTCGCTGAGGAGGCGTTTCGCCATCGGCCATGATCCCGTTTCGTTCCAAACGCATTACAGATCAAGGCGCCGCCGCGGCAAAAGCGCTACGGATGTTCCATGGCGCAACAGCAGCTTCCTCCCGCCGCGGGGCATACCGCGCTCATCATCATCGACATGATCAACGCACTCGACTTCGACGGCGGCGATCGGCTGAAGGAATCGGCGGAGGCGACGATCGCGCCGATCCTCGCGCTGCGCGACGCGGCGGACGCTGCCGGCGTGCCGGTGATTTACGTCAACGACAACGACGGACAATGGCATTCCGATCGCGACAAGCTGATCGAGGAGACGCTGTCGCGCGCATCGCTGGGGCAGGCGCTGACCGAGGCGCTGCGACCGCGAGATACCGACTATTTCATCATCAAGCCGCAGTTTTCCGGCTTCTACGCGACCAACCTGCCGGTGCTGCTGCCGCAATTGGGCGCGAGCCGGCTGGTGCTCACCGGGGTTGCCGCCGACATTTGCGTGCTGTTCACCGCTGCCGACGCGCATATGCGACAATATGATTTATGGGTGCCGTCCGACGGGGTAGCGGGCGACCACGATGCGCGGACGCGCTGGGCGCTGGAGATCATGGCGAACAGCATGCAGGCGGAAATCCGGCCGACCGGCGAATTGTCGCTGGCCGAGTGGGTCGCCGCCGCCGGTTAGGACGATTGTTCGCGCTGCAACCGGGACGACCGAGGTTGCATTTGTGCACGCGGGCAGCGCGGCACATAGGCGCCCCCATGAGCCGCACCCCTGCGGCATTGCCGAGGTGTTAAGTGCTGAGCCTGATCGTCCACATCATCGCTTACCGTCGCCAGCGCGCCGGCTGATCGGCAGGGCCGGGACCGTCAGTCGCTTTCTGCGAGCGCCGCCTCGACCGCTTCCACCGAAATTCCGAAGGCGCCGGCGAGGCCGGTGAGCGAGGCGCCGCGCTTCGCCAGCTCGCGCATCCGGGCGATATCCACCACCGTGGCATAGCCGCGCGTATCGCGCTGTTCGCGCACCACGTCCTTGCGGCCCGAGCCGCGGCGGCGCTGTGCGGCGGCGGCATGGGGATCGCCTTCCGCCAGTCGCTGTTCCTCCTCGCGGCGGGCTTCGCGGGCCTGTTCGCGCTCGCGCATCTCGGCCTCGCGGCTGGCGAGCCGTTCCTTCAAGCGCTGTTCGGTGTCGCCGGCACGCTCGCGTGTCCGCGCCTCTCGCGCGGCGGCGCGTTCGGCCGCGCGTTGTTCGAGGGTGAGATTGCTGCGGACGCGGAAGTCCGCCGATGGCGAGGGCGTGCCCCAGCTCTTGTCCACCACGATCGTGGCTCCGGCATGATTTGAAAAATGGTGCACCCAGAGCGATTCGAACGCCCGACCCTCAGATTCGTAGTCTGATGCTCTATCCAGCTGAGCTATGGGTGCATGTGCCACGGCGGGAGCCGCGGCGGATATAATGGTCGGGAAGAGAGGATTCGAACCTCCGGCCCCTGCCTCCCGAAGACAGTGCTCTACCAGGCTGAGCTACTCCCCGACGGAGTACGTCCGGGGCCCTTGGAAAGGGTCCGTCCGTGCTTGGAGGCGCGCCTATACCCACGCCGGATAGCGGATGCAAGCGCCGGAATCGCACCCTTGCGAAATCCGCGTGCAACGTCCTAGGCAGAGCCGGTGAATATGGTCGAAGCGCTTGCCGCCGCACTCGTCATCGTCAACGTCGCGCTGGTCGCGGCGCGCAGCGTGTGGAACTATCCGGTCGCGCTCGCGGCGGTGGCGATCTACGGCTGGGTGTTCGTCGGCGCGCATCTCTACAGCGACGCGCTGCTGCAGGGCTTCTTCTTCGCCGCCAATCTTTATGGCTGGGCCAATTGGGCGCGCAGCCGGGCAGATGCGGGCGAAGTGGTGGTCGAGTGGCTCGATCCGGTGACGCGCCTGACGTGGCTGGGTGGCGGCATCGTCGCCTGCCTGGTCTGGGGCACGCTGATGCACCGTTATACCGATGCCTCCTATCCGTGGTGGGACGGCGGCATCGCGATCGCCTCGGTCGCGGCGCAGGTGATGCAGGCGCGGCGCGCGATCGAGAGCTGGTGGGTGTGGATCGCGGTCGATGTCGCCAGCGTGCCGCTCTATGCCGCCAAGGGATTGATGTTCACCACCGGCCTGTATCTGGTGCTGCTCGGCCTTTCGATATGGGGGCTGGTCGATTGGCGGCGCGCACGCGGGCGGCAGGGCAGGATGGCATTGGCATGACGTTGCGTTCGATCTGTCTGCACGGGCCGGAGAGCACCGGCAAGTCGACGATGATGCCGCGGCTGGCGCAGCATTTCGGCGGCGTGCCCTGCGTCGCCGAGTTCGGCCGCGCCTATTGCGAGGCGTTCGGCACCGATCTGACGATGGCCGACCTCGTCGAAATCGGTAAGGGCCACGATGCCAAGGTCCGCCATGCGCTCGCCGAGCGCAGCTATCCGGTCATCATGGATACCGATCCGCTGATGACCGCGGTGTGGGCGGACATGATGTTCCGGCGGCGCGACGCATGGTTCGCGACGTGGAGCAACACCGCCGATATCTATCTGCTGTTCGACATCGACCTGCCGTGGGAGGACGACGGCACGCGGATGTTCGGCGGCGAAGCGGCGCGGCGGCGCTTCTTCGAGCTGAGCAAGGCGGTGCTGGAGGAGCGCGGCGTGCGCTGGGCACTGGTGTCGGGGCAGGGCTCGACGCGCTACCTCAACGCGCTGCGCGCGATCGAGGCGCTGAGCCGCGATTGAGGGGACGGCCTGCCGAGTGGCGGGCCGTCCCCCTGCGCATCAGCTCGACGGAGCGAGCTTGGTGTTGAGCACCCAGCCGACGTTGTCGTTCTCGTCGGCGACCTCCCACCACAGGCCGTCCTTCTTGCCGGTCGGGTAGACGATCGCGCCGGTCGGCAGCGTCCGCAGCACCTTGCTCGACGCGAGCCCGTTCTCGCGCAGCGCGACCGGCGCCTGCGCGGTGAAGGTCTTGGCGGGAGCGGCCTGCGCGGTGCCGGCGTCGCCCGGGGTGACGAGGCCGAGGCCGGTGACCAGCTTCGAATAGGCCTGGATGAACGACAGGGTCACGATCCGGCCGATCTCGGTATTGTCATAGCCGCCGCCCGCCGCGCCGGCGACCGACAGGAAGCCGCCACCGCCGAAGGCGAGGTTGTTCTTGGCGGCATAGCCTTCCTCGGTGGCGAGCGTCTCGGTGGTGCGGACGTTGGTCAGCGACAGGACGGTGTTCGCCTCCATCTTCTTGCTCTTGAGGCCGCCGAGCAGGCCGCCGACCGCGCCGCCGAGCAGCCCGCCCGCCACGCCCGCGACGGCATTGCCGCTGACGTTGCTGTTGGCGCCCTGGATCTCGGCGACCATCACGTAATCGGCCGCCTTGATCTGGCCTAGGCCGACGTTGGCGCCGCGCTGCAACCCGAGGTTGCCGCCGATGTTGCGCTCGATCTGCGCCGCGTTGAGGCCGGTGCCGCGATCGACGAGGTTGAAACAGCCCGACCGCTGGACGAGCACCTTGAGCAGCTTGGAGGGCGGGGCGAGGCTGTATTGCGTCCACCAGTGCGGATCGTCGCCGTCGGCGATCGAGAGGGTGCCGAGCTTGCGTGCGCAATGCGGCACCTCGGCGGACAATTTGGTCTGGAGCTTCTGCCCGCTCGACTCGCGGGCCAGCTTCTGCGCGTCCGCCACCCCGGACACGACCAGTCCCACGCCGGCCAATGCGGCGATAAGTATCTGCTTTCTCACTTCCACTGTTCCTCCCAAGCGATCAGCTCGCTCGGGACGTCGTCGCGGAGCCCCCTTGATCGGCGTCCCGGAGCCGTCGGCATCTAGCACCCGGCCCGCTGGTGCGCTAGGCGCGTGGCGATATGGCTACTCCTCCCGACACGATCCGTAACTTCTCAATCATCGCGCATATCGACCATGGCAAGTCGACCCTCGCCGACCGTCTGATCCAAAGGACAGGAGGGCTGACCGATCGTGAGATGTCGAGCCAGGTGCTTGATAACATGGATATCGAGAAGGAGCGCGGGATCACGATCAAGGCGCAGACGGTGCGCCTGTCCTATCCCGCCAAGGACGGCGTGACCTATACGCTCAACCTGATGGACACGCCGGGGCACGTCGACTTCGCCTATGAGGTCAGCCGCAGCCTCGCCGCCTGCGAGGGCGCGCTGCTGGTGGTCGACGCGGCGCAGGGCGTCGAGGCGCAGACGCTCGCCAACGTCTATCAGTCGATCGAGCACGACCACGAAATCGTGCCCGTCATCAACAAGATCGACCTGCCCGCCGCCGAACCCGAGCAGGTGCGCAAGGAGATCGAGGACGTCATCGGCATCGACGCGTCGCAGGCGGTGCTGGCCAGCGCCAAATCGGGGATCGGCATCGACGAGATCCTCGAGGCGATCGTCACGCGCATCCCGCCGCCCAAGGGCGATCCCACCGCGCCGCTGAAGGCGATGCTGGTCGACAGCTGGTACGATCCGTATCTCGGCGTCGTCATCCTCGTCCGCGTCATGGCAGGCGTGCTGAAGAAGGGGCAGCAGGTCAGCTTCATGCAGGCCGGCACCACGCATCTGGTCGATCGCGTCGGCTGTTTCCGGCCGAAGATCGAGCAGCTCACCGACCTCGGGCCGGGCGAGATCGGCTTCATCACCGCGCAGATCAAGGACGTCGCGCAGGCGCGCGTCGGCGACACGCTGACCGACACCAAACGCCCCGCCGCCGAGGCGCTGCCGGGGTTCAAGGAAGTCCAGCCGGTGGTGTTCTGCGGGCTGTTCCCGGTCGACGCCAACGACTTCGAGAAACTGCGCGAATCGATCAGCAAGCTGCGCCTCAACGATGCCAGCTTCAGCTTCGAGATGGAGACGTCCGCGGCGCTCGGCTTCGGCTTCCGCTGCGGCTTCCTCGGCCTGCTCCACCTCGAGATCATCCAGGAGCGGCTGACCCGCGAATACGACCTCGACCTCATCACCACCGCGCCGTCGGTGGTCTATCAGATCGAGCTGACGCATCCCGATCCGGCGGGGATCACGCAGATCGACCTGCACAATCCCGCCGACATGCCCGACGTCAACAAGATCAAGACGATCAGCGAGCCGTGGATCAACGCGACGATCTACGTCCCCGACGAATATCTCGGCTCGATCCTCAAGCTCTGCCAGGACCGGCGCGGCATCCAGCAGAATCTGACCTATGTCGGCGGGCGCGCGCAGGCGACCTACGAACTGCCGCTCAACGAGGTGGTGTTCGACTTCTACGACCGGCTGAAATCGCTGTCGAAGGGCTATGCGAGCTTCGACTATCAACAGATCGGTTATCGCGAGGGCGACCTCGTCAAGATGAGCATCCTCGTCAACGAGGAGCCGGTCGACGCGCTCAGCATGATCGTCCACCGCGGCACCGCCGAGGTGCGCGGCCGCGGCATGGTCGAGCGGCTGAAGGAGCTGATCCCGCGCCACTTGTTCAAGATCCCGATCCAGGCGGCTATCGGCGGCAAGGTGATCGCGCGCGAGACGATCAGCGCGATGCGTAAGGACGTGACCGCTAAATGCTATGGCGGCGACGCCACCCGCAAGCGCAAGCTGCTCGACAAGCAGAAGAAGGGCAAGGCGAAGATGCGCGAATACGGCTCGGTCAGCATCCCGCAGGAGGCGTTCATCGCCGCGCTGCGCATGGGCGACGAGAGCTAGGCCCGAAGCCGCGACGCCCGATCATGGTCGGGCGTCGCGGTTCGAGCGCGGACAGGATTACATGTAATTGGCGGGGTTCGGGCTCGGCATGCGGCATGCGCGGGTGCGGCCGCGCTTGCAGGCGGCGACCTGATCGCGCCAGTCGGCCATCGCCATCGCATAGGCGCGCTCGCGATCGGACTGGAGCGCGGCATCGGCGGCGATGGTGTGGCGGCGCGCGCGCATCGCGGCACGGTAGCGGCGCACGTCCGCCTGATAGCGCGCCTCGTTGGCGGCATTGACCGCGGTGACCGCGCCATTGTCGAAGCTCGCCACGGCGCCGACCTGACGATTGGCGGCGGCGACTTCGGGTGCGGTTTCGGCCGCGACGGCATCGTCGTGCTGCTCGGTCGGGGTCGGCGGCGTGGGGGTGGTCTGCGCGACGACCGGCGCGGCGATCAGCGCGGCGCCGATCAGGATGGGACGAAACATGGCATACTCCTCGTTACGCTCGCGATAATGGGCGGGAGGAGTGATGGTTCCGGGTCGGCTGGATGCGCGTGATCGCGTCACGACGGCGAAGACCAGACCTCCAGTTTGAGTCCCGGTGCCTCGATAACGTCGCGCTCCTGCACCGACGGTGGCAGCGGCAGACGTTCGAGGTCGGCAAGCATTTGGTGCCAGTGTATGCGATCGTCTTGAGGAAGGTCGTCGTCAATCGGGCGGATCGTCAACACGTTGCCGTCTCGTTCGACGGTGACCCTGATCCCGGGGGCCAATGCGACGGCCGCCGGCAGTCCCACCGCAACGCCATGGTCGCTTTGAAACGTCGTGCTTTCGATCGTGCCCATGACGCATGCTCCTGTTGTAAAAGTATGCCTCTGCACCCGACAGGACAAGCAGCGGTTCGCGGACGGGCGATCCTCGCGATCCGGAATTTCAGTTCAGCGCTGTCAATCGCCACTTACACCGCGCGATGGCGAGGCCGCATCGACATTCGTTGGTGCCGCGACTTCGACACCTTCGATTCGTCACCCCGGACTTGATCCGGATTCCCGCTAAACCCTTACGGTTGCCGATCGGGAAGGAGCGGGACCCCGGGTCGAGCCCGGGGTGACGGAAAGGGAGGCTTCGGCGATCATCGTCGTCAGGAACCGGCGAGGATATCGACTGTCGAGCCGGCCTAGTCCTCCACATATCCCTCCCAGCCACCTTCGAGCCGGGCGTCGCGGTCGGCCTTGCGGGTGCGGTCGGCGGACAGCTTTTCGCCCTCACGGTCCCAGTCGCCGCTGATCCTCGCGTCCGCGACGCGTCGGGTCGCCGTCTCGATCGCGTCGAGCGCGGCGGGATCGTCGAGCAGGCGCCATTCGGGCTCGCCGGACGCATAAGGGGGCGGCATGTCGTCGCCGACCCCTTCGAGCAAGGCGTGATGGTGGCCGTCCGCGTCGAGCGGGAGATAGGGAACGTCGGGGTCGTCCTCCGGCGGCAGCGCGTGGGCGCGGGCGGCGTTGGCGGCGAGCGCGGCGAGGATTTCGGCCTGCGCCGCCGGATCGAGCGGGACGCCGGCGAAGGCGGCGAGCGTCGCGGCGTGCGCCGCGTCGTCATCGGCTGCGGTTGGGGTGCCGGCGGTGATCGTCGCCTGCGCGGCGGCTTGCGTGGTGGCCGCGTCGGGGGCCGTGGCATCGGGGCTCGTCGCAATCGCGACGGCGGTGGCCTGCGCGGTGATGTGGCGGATGGTGTGGCGGCGGTCGTCCGGCGTCGCGCCATAATGGCGCAGGATGAACATCAGCAGCCGGTCGTTGCGCTTGCGGCGGAAGCCCATCAGCTTGCCGGCGGACATCACCGGCACGAGTTCGCCGTGGATCGCGCGCTCGAAGGCTTCGTCCTTGAGGCGGAGCACGCCCATGCCCTGCGCGGCGTGCCAGGCGGCGCGGAAGCCGGCGGCCTGCGGATGGCGGCGCAGGGCATAGGCGCTTTCCGCCGACATATTGACCATGGCGGCGGCGCTGCGCACCGATCCGCAATCGGCGAGCGCGGCGATGAAGGCGCGCTGGCGCTCGGGTGTCCAGCCGTCGTGGCGGTCGCGCAGGCGCGGGACGGGAGCGAAGCCGGCCGGGGCGGGGCAGGCTTCGGGCGGGCGGGGGGCTTGGTCGCTCATGAGTCGCGGACGAACCATATCGGTTCCAAATAGGACAGAGCGGACGGGGAAGCTGTTGGGCGGCTTGGGGTAAGTCTCGGGATGTAGCGGACCCGGCTTGCCCGATCCGCGACGACGCAGGGTCAGCCGCGTTGCAGCTTGGCCAACACGGTATCGAGCGCCTGCAAGAAGCGGCTGCGGTCCTGCGCGGCGAAGGGTTTGGGGCCGCCCAATTGGTCACCGCCGGCGCGCAGGTCGGCCATGATCGCGCGCGTCGCGATCGCGCCGCCGATCGAGGCGGTGGTGAAGGGCTTGCCGGTCGGGCTCAGCACGTTCGCACCCGCTTTCAGGCAGCGGTCGGCGAGCAGGATATCGGCGGTGACCACCACCGCTTGTGCGTCAGCCGCCGCGGCGATCCAGTCGTCGGCGGCGTCGAAGCCGTCGCCAACCACGACGCGGCCGACCAGTGGATGCTGGGGGATGCGGAAATGGCTGTTGCTGACGATCGTCACCGGCACCGCACGGCGCCAGGCGACCTTGTAAATCTCGTCCTTGACCGGACAGGCGTCCGCATCGACCAGAATGCGGACGCCCTCCGTCATCGGCCGCGCCCTTAGCCCCGGGGGCCCTTGCGGTACGGCTTGGCCTGATGGCGCGCGGGAGCGCCGCCGGGTGCGTTGCGGGTGCGCGGGGCGCCCGAGCCGCTCCGCGGTGCGCGGTCAGAGCGGTCGCTGCCGCCCGCCTCGCGCGGGTTGCCGGTGAAGGGGACGATCTGCAGGCTGCCCTCGTCGCTTTCCGGATTGGCGGTGCGCTGGACGCTGGCGAGGACGCGGTCGGCGACGGTGCGCGGCACCTCGAAGATCGTGTCGTTCGGGTTGATGCGGATCGCGCCGATCTCCGCCTTGGTGATGTGGCCGCGGCGGCAGATCAGCGGCAGCAGCCAGCGCGGGTCGGCGTTCTGGCGGCGGCCGATGTCCATGCGGAACCACACCGTGTCCTCGAAGCCGGGGCGGTGTCCCTGCGTGCGATCCGACTGCTGCGGGGCGGCGGAATCGAGCAGATCCTCGGCCTGCGGCATCGCGGCGCGGTGCGCGTGGACGAGCGCGGCGGCGATATCCTCGGGGCTCTTTTCCGCGATCAGGCGCGTCGCCAGCTCGCGATCCTCGTCGTCGAACTCGATCGGGGCGAGCAGCGTGGCGATCAGCCGCTCGCGATCCTGCTTGCGGATGTCGTCGGCGCTGGGGGCGGGGATCCACTCGCAGGCGATCTTGGCCTGCTTGAGCATCATGTCGACGCGGCGGCGGCGCGGATAGGGGACGATGAGCACCGCGGTGCCCTTCTTGCCGGCGCGGCCGGTGCGGCCCGAACGGTGCTGGAGCGTCTCGGCGTCGCGCGGCATCTCGACGTGGACGACGAGGCTGAGGCTGGGCAGATCGATGCCGCGCGCGGCGACGTCGGTGGCGACGCAGACGCGGGCGCGGCGGTCGCGCAGCGCCTGGAGCGCCGAATTGCGCTCGCTCTGGCTGTGCTCGCCCGACAGCGCGACCGCGGCGAAGCCGCGTTCGACGAGGCTGGCGTGGAGGTGGCGGACGTTGTCGCGGGTCGCGCAGAACAGCATCGCCGTCTCCGCCTCGTGGAAGCGGAGCAGGTTGATGACGGCATGTTCGATATCGGCGGGCGCGACGGTGACCGCCTGATAGGCGATGTCGCCGTGGCCGCGATCCTCACCGACGGTCGAGATGCGCAGCGCGTCGCGCTGGTAGCGCTTGGCGAGCGCGACGATCGGGCGCGGCATCGTCGCCGAGAACATCAGCGTGCGGCGCTCGGTGGGCGAGGCGTCGAGGATCTGTTCGAGGTCCTCGCGGAAGCCCATGTCGAGCATCTCGTCGGCCTCGTCGAGCACGGCGACGCGCAGGCTGGCGAGGTCGAGCGCGCCGCGCTCGAGATGGTCGCGCAGACGGCCCGGCGTGCCGACGACGATATGCGCGCCGTGGCTGAGCGAGCGGCGCTCCTTGCTGGCGTCCATGCCGCCGACGCAGGTGGCGATGCGGGCATGCGCCTCCTTGTACAGCCACATCAGCTCGCGGCTGACCTGGAGCGCGAGTTCGCGCGTCGGCGCGATGATCAGTGCGAGCGGCTTGCCCGGCGGCGGCAGCGCGCCGTCGGCCATCAGCTCGGCGGCCATGGCGAGGCCGAAGGCGACGGTCTTGCCCGAGCCGGTCTGGGCGGAGACGATGAGGTCGCGGCCGGCGGCCTCGGGCTCGATTACCTGCGCCTGGACGGCGGTGGGAGCCTCATAGCCACGGGCAACGAGCGCTTCGGCGAGAAGCGGGGGGAGCGAAGAAAAGGGCATCGGGTAACCTAAATGGAAGCGGCGCCCCGACAGCATGGCTCGGGGCCAGGACTGGGGCGCGGCAGAGGACAGTACAGTCGCGAGTCCGTTGGAAACGCGGGCCAATCGCGGGCGGCAATACGGACGCAACGTGGCGCTTGTATCGCGCGCATCATGGCCGTTTCCGTGACCCCAGAGACCCTGCACCGCCTAATCCGCGAAGCCGAGGCCGAGCGAGGCCGCGCCGCATCCCCTACGCTGAAACGTTGCTTCGCGCAACTCGCCGCCGCTTATGCGCTGGAACTGACGCGACGGGAGGCGCGCGCGGCAACATTGCGTAACATTTATCAGTCCGAAGCGGGATCATCCGCAACTTACCTACGTTAAGCGGCCACGCGGAGAGACGGACCAGAACGGTCCGAACGCGGTGGAGCACATTCATGGCCAGCCTTGCCCCCTCCGCCTTGCCCCGCGCACCCGAAGCCGGACCGGCCCCCGACGCGGGGCGGACGCTGGATGCGCTCAACTTCTTCCTCGCCGACGTGCGCGACGGGCTGGGGCCGTATCTGGCGATCTATCTGCTCGCGGTGCGCGGGCCGGCGCACGGCTGGAACGAGGCGACGGTGGGGCTGGTGCTGACGATCGCCGGGATCGTCGGGCTGGTGTCGCAGACGCCGGCGGGCGGGCTGATCGACCGGAGCCGCAGCAAGCCGCGCATCGTCATCATCGCCGCGCTGCTGGTGACGCTGAGCAGCGTGTCGCTGCCGTTCGTCACCGGCTTCACGATGGTCGCGGCGACGCAGTCGATCGCGGCGGTGGCGGGCGCGGTGTTCGCGCCGGCGATCAGCGCGATCACGCTCGGCCTGTTCGGGCCGAAGCTGTTCTCCAAGCGGGTCGGGCGCAACGAGGCGTTCAACCATGCCGGCAATGCCGTCTCGGCGGCGCTGGCGGGGGCGCTGGCATGGAAATTCGGGCCGGTCGTCGTCTTCTGGCTGATGGGCGGGCTGACCGTCGCCAGCGTCTTCGCGGCGCTGCGCATCAGGAACGGCGACATCGACAATGCGGTGGCGCGCGGCCTCGACTGCGAGCCCGACGAGGGGTGCGAGGAGCCGGGCGGGTGGGAGGTGCTGGTCGAGAACAAACCGCTGCTGCTGTTCGCGGTGATCGCCTTCCTGTTCCACCTCGCCAACGCGGCGATGCTGACCTCGGTCAGCCAGTTGCTCGCCAAGACGGTGGGCAAGGATTCGGCGACGTCGCTGACCGCGGCGTGCATCGTCGCGGCACAATTGGTGATGGTGCCGGTGGCGGTCGTGGTCGGGCGCAACGTCGATCGCTGGGGACGCAAGCCGCTGTTCCTGATCGCGTTCGGCGTGCTCGCGGCGCGCGGCGCGCTGTACACGATGTCGAACGATCCGTGGTGGCTGGTCGGCGTGCAGGCGCTCGACGGCGTCGGCGCGGGGATCTTCGGGGCGCTGTTCCCGGTGGTGATCGCCGACCTGACCAAGGGCACCGGGCGGTTCAACGTGTCGCAGGGCGCGGTGGCGACCGCGCAGGGGCTGGGCGCGGCGCTGAGCGCGTCGCTGGCGGGGGCGATCATCGTCGGCGTCGGCTATGGCGCGAGCTTCCTGACGCTGGCGGGAATCGCGGCGGCGGGGCTGGCGCTGTACGCGCTGGCGATGCCGGAGACGAAGCCGGCGTGAGGTGCGTATGTCTCGCGACGATGCCGTTGCCGTTTCTCCGCAGGGGCGGGGATACGAGCTTGGGCAGAGTAATGCAGGTCGGTTCTCGGGACTCCTGGGCTCCCGCTTTCGCGGGAGCACTGGTGGTGCGGGTGGTTGGCGTCATGGACCAATCCGTGGGTATCGGTCCCTGCCTTTGCCAAACCTCCGCGAAGCACGCCGGGGTACGATATAAAAGTGTGACGAACCGATCTTCGCCGATGGCTCGCCTTCGCGAGGATATTATGGGTCACTTGGGTGGGATCGTGCCTTCGATCGGGGCGTGTGTGCAAAGGGGTAGGGGTCGATGATCGCCACCGTTGGGATATGCGCCGCCGCGACCGCGGGGGTGATCATCCGGCCGTTCCGCTGGCCCGAGGCGATATGGGCGGTCGGTGGCGCGCTGCTGCTGCTGCTGTTCGGGCTGATCGCGCCGGCGAGCGCGTGGGCGGCGGTGCTCAAGGGGACCGACGTCTATCTGTTCCTGATCGGCATGATGCTGCTGTCGGAGGCGGCGCGGGCGCATGGCGTGTTCGACTGGGTGGCGCATCTGGCGGCGGCGGGCGCGAACGGGTCGGCGGCGCGGCTGTTCACGCTCGTCTTCCTCGTCGGGGTGGTGGTGACCGCCTTCCTGTCGAACGATGCGACCGCGGTGGTGCTGACCCCGGCGGTCTATGCGGTCGCGCAGCGCGCCAAGGTCAAGCCGCTGCCGATGCTGTTCGCCTGCGCGCTGGTCGCCAATGCGGCGAGCTTCATCCTGCCGATCTCCAATCCGGCCAATCTGGTGCTCTATGCCAGCGACCTGCCGCGGCTCGGCGCATGGCTGGCGGCGTTCGCGCTGCCGTCGGTGCTAGCGATCGCCACGACCTATCTCGGGCTGCGCTGGCTGTTCCGCAGCGAGCTTTCCGGTGCGGCCGAGCAGGGCGAGAGCGTCGCGCTGTCGGGCAACGGGCGGATGGCGCTCGCCGGGATCGGCGCGACCGCGGTGCTGCTGACGGTGGCGTCGGCCTCGGGCTGGGACCTCGGCTGGCCGACGTTCGGCGCGGGCGTCGTCACCGCGCTGGCGGTGCAGCTGAGGGCGCGCGAGTCGCTGGTGCCGCTGGTCAAGGGCGTGTCGTGGCTGGTGCTGCTGCTCGTCGCCGGATTGTTCGTGATGGTGCAGGCGCTGGCCGAAACCGGGCTGATCGGTTGGCTGGCGGCCCAGCTCTCCGCGGCGGCGGCGACCGATCCGCGCGCGGCCGCGGCGGCGGCGGGCGGGTTGCTCGCGGTCGGCAGCAATCTGGTCAACAACCTGCCCGCCGGGCTGATCGCGGCGCAGACGATCGCCGCGGCGCATCCGCCGGCGCTGGTGGTCGATGCGTTGCTGATCGGGGTGGATCTGGGGCCGAACCTGTCGATCACCGGGTCGCTGGCGACGATCCTGTGGCTGATCGCAATCCGGCGCGAGGGCGAGGATGTCACCTTCGGGCAGTTCCTGCGCGTCGGGGTGGTGACGACGGTCCCCGCGCTGGTGCTGGCGATCGGGGTGCGGGTTTTGATGGGGTAGGGGGGTATATTTCACCCGGCTTGGGGCAGGGCTTCCGCCTATGACGATTGGTGTGAGCCGTCGTAGTCCAAGCCCACCCCGTCACCCCGGACTCGTTCCGGGGTCCACCCCGCGGCTAGGAGAACGGCTTGAGATGGCACCATTCTCTCGCGGCCCGGTGGACCCCGGAACGAGTCCGGGGTGACGTATGTCGAGAGGAAGCCGATCGAACCTCATCACCACAGCCTTATGCAATAGCCCTGCCTGCGACAGGCGAGTGGCAAGCCGCAGGGAGGATAAGGCGCACGCCGCGGCCGACCACCGCCATCCCCTGTTGCCCCGCGCCCTTGCCGCGCCTATCTCGCAAACATGGCCACGTCTCCCGAGATCCTGCTCACCCCTGCCGCGGCGAAGCGTGTCGCGGCGATCGCCGGCAAGCAGAACAAGCCCGCGATCCTCCGCCTGTCGGTGGATGGCGGCGGCTGTTCGGGGTTCCAGTACAAGTTCGGCTTCGCCGAGGCGCCCGAGGGCGACGACACCGTCGCCGAGACCGACGGCGTGCGGCTGGTGGTCGACAGCGTCAGCCTCGATCTCGTCCGCGGCTGTCAGGTCGATTATGTCGAATCGCTCGGCGGTGCCGCGTTCCGGGTCGAAAACCCCAATGCGGCATCGGGTTGCGGCTGCGGCTCCAGCTTCGCGATCTGACGGTTGAAGCTCGTCACCTATAACGTCAACGGGATCAAGGCGCGCCTGCCCCGGTTGCTGGAATATCTCACCGAGCAGCAGCCCGACGTGGTCTGCCTGCAGGAGATCAAGTCGAGCGACGACACCTTCCCGCACGCCGATATCGAGGCGTTGGGCTATGGCGCGGTGTGGCACGGCCAGAAGGGTTTCAACGGCGTCGCGGTACTCGCGCGTGGGCAGGTTCCGGTGGAACGCCAGCGCGGTCTCGCCGGCGAGGACGAGGACGATCACAGCCGCTATCTCGAATGTGCGGTCGACGGACTGGTGGTCGCATCGATCTATCTGCCCAACGGCAATCCGCAGCCGGGGCCGAAGTTCGACTATAAATTGCGCTGGATGGAGCGGCTGGCGGCGCGTGCGCGGGTGCTGCTCGACGAGGAAGTGCCGACCGTCCTGATGGGCGATTACAACGTGATCCCCAATGACGACGATACCTTCTCGGTGCGGGCGATGGCGACCGATGCGCTGATGCAGCCGGAAAGCCGTGCCGCCTATCGCCGATTGCTCGCGCAGGGGTGGACCGATGCGCTGCGCACGCGCCATCCGACCGGCAAGGTGTGGACCTTCTGGGACTATCAGGCGGGGGCATGGCAGCGCGATGCGGGGTTCCGCATCGACCATCTGCTGCTCAGCCCGCAGGCCGCCGACCGCCTGGTCGATGCCGGCGTCGACAAGGACTATCGCGGCCGCGAGAAGGCCAGCGACCATGCGCCGACCTGGGTGCGGCTGACGTGAGGCGCCTCGTCGCGGCGGGCGGGCTCGCGATGACGCTCGCCGCCGCGCCGGCGCTGGCCCAGAAGAGCTATTGCCCCGAACGGCCGGGGCTCGACACGCCGGCGTGCATCACCGCGCCCGGCCGCGTCTCGGTGGAGACGGGCGTGGTCGACTGGACGCTCGACCGCCAGCCCGACAGCCGCACCGATACCGTGCTGATCGCGGACACGCTGGTGCGCGTCGGCGTCGCCGACCAGATCGAGGCGCGGATCGGCTGGACGCCTTATGGCCACGAGCGGGTGCGCGACCGGCAGACGGGCGCGATCGATCGCGTCGGGCAGAGCGGTGACGTGTCGCTGGGGATGAAGGCGGGGCTGCTGCATCCCGACGGCGACGGCCTGTCGCTGTCGCTGCTGCCCTATGTGACGCTGCCGGTCGGCGGCAGCACGATCGGGTCGCGCGTCGCCGGGGGCGGGTTGCTGGTGCCGGTGACCTTCCGGTTGAACGACACGGTGCATCTGGATGCGACGCCCGAGGTCGACGCGCAGCCCGACGAGGAGCGGGCCGGACGGCATCTGCGCTACAGCAGCGCGGGCGGGGCGACGGTGAAGCTGAACAAGACGGTGTCGGCGGCGCTCGAGGCGCAGGTGATTCGCGACGACGATCCGGACGCGCACAGCACGCAATGGCTGAGCGCGGCGTCGGTGACGTGGAAGCCGAAGAAGGACTGGCAGTTCGACATGCAGACGACGCTGGGCCTCAACCATGCGGCGCCCGACGTGGAACTGGCAGGGGGTGTTTCGCGGCGGTTCTGAGGCGGCGGAGGTAGGTCGCCGCGCTTTCATTCTCACCGTCACCCCGGACTCGTTCCGGGGTCCACTCCGCGGCGAGGAGAAAGGCTGGAGCCTCTTGTCGTTCCCTCGCGGCGCGGTGGACCCCGGAACCAGTCCGGGGTGACGGTGAGAATGAGGCGGTGGTATCGCCAGCCTTGCGGCTCCCGCCGTTCGCTGCTCTACCCACCACGGCAGCGACCGCTTATACCTCCGCCATCGAGGGAGGGACCCACATGAGCTTATTGCGTCGCAAGACGATCCACGCCCAGCCGCCCGAGCAGCAGCTCGCACGGACGCTGAGCTGGCCGCATCTGGTCGCGCTGGGGGTGGGCGCGATCGTCGGCACCGGTATCCTGACGCTGATCGGCGTCGGCGCCGATCGCGCCGGGCCGGCGGTGATCCTCGCCTTCGTCGTCGCCGGTGCGATCTGCGCCTGCGCCGCGCTCTGCTATGCGGAGATGGCGACGATGATCCCCGCGTCGGGATCGGCCTATACCTATAGCTATGCGACGCTGGGCGAGGTGATCGCCTGGGTGGTCGGGTGGAGCCTGATCCTCGAATATTCGCTGGTCGTGTCGACCGTCGCGGTCGGCTGGTCGGGCTATGCGGTGGGGTTCCTCAAGGGGCTGGGCGTGACCGTGCCCGCGGCGCTCGCCAACGGGCCGGGGCTGGGCGGCGTCGTCAATCTGCCCGCGGTGGCGATCATCGCGCTGGTCGCCGGGCTGCTGATGCTGGGGACGCGCGAGAGCGCGCGGGTCAATACCGTGCTGGTGCTGATCAAGATCGTCACGCTGGCGCTGTTCGTCGGCGTCGCGCTGCCGCATTTCGATGCCGCCAATCTGCACCCGTTCACGCCCTACGGCTTCGGCAGCCCGACCGGCGCGGGCGGCGTCAAATATGGCGTGATGGGCGCGGCGGCGATCATCTTCTTCGCCTTCTATGGCTTCGACGCGATCTCGACCGCGGCGGAAGAAGCGAAGAACCCGGAGCGCGATCTGGCGATCGGGATCGTCGGATCGATGCTGGCGTGCACCGCAATCTATATGATCGTCGCGACCGCGGCGGTGGGGGCGCTGAGCTATACGCGGTTCGGCAGCAGCCCCGAGCCGCTGGCGCTGATCCTGCGCGAACTCGGCCAGCCCAAGGTGGCGACGGTGATCGCCGCCGCCGCGGCGGTCGCGCTGCCGACGGTGCTGCTCGCCTTCCTCTACGGGCAGAGCCGCATCTTCCTCGTCATGGCGCGCGACGGCTTCCTGCCGCAGGCGCTCGCCAAGGTCAGCAAGCGCGGCGTGCCGGCGCGGATCACCGCGATGACCGCGGTGTTCGTCGCGGTGATCGCCGGGCTGGCGCCGCTCGACGTGATCGCCAGCCTCGCCAATGCGGGGACGCTGTGCGCCTTCGTCGCGGTGGCGGCGTGCGTCCTGGTGTCGCGGCGGCGCGATCCCGACGCGCGGCGGCCGTTCCGCACGCCGTTCGCCTTCGTCGTCGCACCGCTCGCCATCCTCGGCTGCCTGTATCTGTTCACCAGCCTGCAGGTGCGCACGCAGATCGCCTTCCTGGGCTGGAACGCCTTCGGGTTGCTGGTCTATTTCCTCTACGCGCGAAGCCGGGCGGAGATCGCGCGGGCATGAGCGGCTGGCATATCGGCATCATCGGCGGCTCCGGCCTCTACGACGTCGAGGGCGTCGAGGACGGCCATTGGGTCGAGGTGACGACGCCGTGGGGCGCGCCGTCGGATGCGATCTTCAGCGGGCGGATCGGCGCGGTCGCGGTGTCGTTCCTGCCGCGGCACGGTCGGGGTCACCGGATCAGCCCGGAGGCGATCAACGCGCGCGCCAATATCGACGCGCTGAAGCGGCTCGGCGTGACCGACGTGCTGGCGGTGTCGTCGGTCGGATCGTTGGTCGAGGCGCGGCCGCCGGGCAGCTTCACGATCGTCGACCAGTTCATCGACCAGACGAAGGGGCGGGCATCGAGCTTCTTCGGCACCGGCTGCGTCGCGCATGTCTCGATGGCCGATCCGGTCTGCCCGCGGCTGAGCGACTATGCCGCCGATGCGGTCGGCGCGGGGGTGGATCGCGGGGGCACCTATCTGGCGATGGAGGGGCCGCAATTCTCGACGCGCGCGGAGAGCCGCCTCTACCGGCAATGGGGCTGCGACGTGATCGGCATGACCGCGCTGCCCGAGGCGAAGCTCGCGCGCGAGGCGGAGCTACCTTACGCCTTAGTCGGGATGGTGACCGATTACGATTGCTGGCGCGAGGGCGAGGCGGCGGTCGACGTCGCGCAGGTCGTCGCGCAACTGGCGGCCAACGCGGCCAAGGCACGGGCGATGGTGGTGCGGCTGCTGCGCGCGCTGCCCGAGAAGCGACCGGCGTCGCCGATCGATACGTGCCTCGACAGCGCGATCATCACCGCCAAGGGCGCGCGCGATCCGGCGCTGGTGGCGAAGCTCGACGCGGTGGCGTGGCGGGCGTTGGGACTGCGCTGAGCCGCCGGTCCGGTCAGCGATCCGGGCCGACCGAGAAGCCGTGGCGGTAGTTCATCGTCACCGCGATCCGGCTCGTCCCGGCGGCGAGCGGCACCGCCACCTGCGCGAAGGCGGGCTTGAGCCTGAGCAGCGAGAGGCCTGGATCGCGCGAGAAGGCGCCGCCGTCGCCGCCGTCGGACTTGCCGTTGGCATTGGCGTCGTGACGGACGGCGACGCCATAGGTGCCGGGGCGGGGGACGGGGATACAGACCTCAAGCGTGCGGCGGCCGTTGGTCGGCGCCTCGACGCGGCCGAGCCAGCGGCCTTTTTCGAGAAAGCCGGGTTCGTCGTAGAGCTGGACGCGGACGTCGCCGGTGCCGGCGCGCACGCCGCGTATCGTGACGATCAGCCGGTGCGGGGTCGCGGCGGTGCAGCCGGTGGTGTTGCGCTGCGCGGTCGCCGGCGTGGCGAGCGCGAGCAGCGCGAGTGACAGGATGAGGCGGGCCATGCGGCGGTAACGCTCCGGAAAAGCGTGATTATACCGTTGGATGTGGCGAGCGTGTGGCCGCCGCTTGGCGGATCGTGGCGGTTGGTGGCTGCGCGACTTCGTAGCGTAAGCTGGTGACGCGACCTTCAGTGTTCCCGCGAAAGCGGGAACCCAGGGTCGAGCAGAGCAACGGCTCGCGGCGTTCGGGACCCTGGGCTCCTGCGTTCGCAGGAGCACTGGTTCGGTCTCGCGCACGAAAAAGGGGAGGCGCCTTTCGGTGCCTCCCCTTTTGATCGCTGGGCTTGCGTCCCGGCTTATGCGGCGAGGTTGCGCAGCACGTACTGGAGGATGCCGCCGTTGAGGAAATATTCCAGCTCGTTGACGGTATCGATGCGGCAGCGCGTCTCGAACGTCTCGGTGCTGCCGTCGGCGCGGGTGAGCTGGACCTCGACGGTCTGGCGCGGGCGCAGGTTGGCCACGCCGGTGATCGTGAACGTCTCCGAGCCGTCGAGGCCGAGCGTCTGGCGCGTCACGCCCTCGGCGAATTGCAGCGGCAGCACGCCCATGCCGACGAGGTTCGACCGGTGGATCCGCTCGAAGCTCTCGGTGATGACCGCACGCACGCCGAGCAGGTTGGTGCCCTTCGCCGCCCAGTCACGGCTCGAGCCGGTGCCATATTCCTTGCCCGCGACGATGACGAGCGGCGTGCCATTCTCCTTGTGGCGCATCGCCGCGTCGAAGATCGGCATCACCTCGCCGTCGAATTTGGTCATGCCGCCCTCGATCCCCGGCACCATCTCGTTCTTGATGCGGATGTTGGCGAAGGTGCCGCGGACCATGACGTTGTCGTTGCCGCGACGCGCGCCATAGCTGTTGAAGTCGGCGCGGCTGACCTGCCGCTCCATCAGCCACTTGCCCGCCGGGCTGTCGGCCTTGATCGAGCCGGCCGGCGAGATGTGGTCGGTGGTGATCGAGTCGCCGAGGATCGCCAGCGGCTTCGCCTCGATGATGTCGGTGACCGGCTTCGGGGTCATTTCGAGACCGTCGAAATAGGGCGGGTTGGCGACATAGGTCGAACCCGACGGCCAGGCATAGGTGTCCGATTCGGTGATCTGGATCGACTGCCACTTGGCATCGCCGGCGTAGACGTTGCCGTAGCGCGAGCGGAACATCGTATCGTCGATGTTCGCCGCCATGACGTCGGCAATTTCCTGATTGGTCGGCCACACGTCCTTGAGGAACACGTCCTGACCGTCGGTGCCCTGACCGAGCGGCGTCTCGGTCATGTCGAGCGTTACCGTGCCCTTGAGCGCATAAGCGACGACGAGCGGCGGCGAGGCGAGGAAGTTGGCGCGCACGTCGGGCGAGACGCGGCCCTCGAAGTTGCGGTTGCCCGACAGCACCGAGGCGGCGACGATGTCGTTGCCGTTGATCGCCTTCGAGATCGGCTCGGCGAGCGGACCCGAATTGCCGATGCAGGTGGTGCAGCCGTAACCGACGAGGTTGAAGCCGATCGCGTCGAGATCGGCGGTCAGGCCCGCCTTGTTGAGATAGTCGGTGACGACCTGCGAACCGGGGGCGAGGCTCGTCTTGACCCAGGGCTTGGGCTTGAGGCCGAGCGCGTTCGCCTTGCGCGCGACGAGGCCGGCGGCGACCAGCACCGACGGGTTCGAGGTGTTGGTGCAGCTGGTGATCGCCGCGATCACCACGTCGCCGTCGCCGATGTCATGGCTGCGCTCGGGCACGTCGACGCGCTCGGGGCGCTCCTTGTGGTAGATCTTGAACAGATCGCCGTTGAACACCTCGTCGACCTTGCCGAGGCTGACGCGGTCCTGCGGACGCTTCGGGCCGGCGAGCGACGCGGTGACGGTGCCCATGTCGAGTTCGAGCGTGTCGGTGAACACAGGCTCGGGCGCGTCGTCGAAGCGCCAGAAGCCGTTCGCCTTGGCATAGGCCTCGACCAGCGCGACATTCTCGTCGGACCGCGCGGTGAGGCGCATATAGTCCATCGTCTTTTCGTCGATCGGGAAGAAGCCGCAGGTCGCGCCATATTCCGGCGCCATGTTGGCGATCGTCGCACGGTCGGCGAGCGTCATCGACGACAGGCCGGGGCCGAAGAATTCGACGAAGCGGCCGACCACGCCCTTGGCGCGCAGCATCTGCGTGACGGTGAGCACCAGATCGGTGGCGGTGATGCCCTCGCGCAGCGCGCCGGTCAGCTTGAAGCCGACGACCTCGGGGATCAGCATCGACACCGGCTGGCCGAGCATCGCCGCTTCCGCCTCGATGCCGCCGACGCCCCAGCCGAGCACGCCGAGACCGTTGATCATCGTCGTGTGGCTGTCGGTGCCGACGAGCGTGTCGGGATAGGCGATCGCGGTGCCGTCGCCATGGTCGCCGACGCTGTCCGACGACCAGACCGCCTGACCGATATATTCCAGGTTCACCTGATGGCAGATGCCGGTGCCCGGCGGCACGACCTTGAAATTGTCGAGCGCGGCCGAGCCCCACTTGAGGAACTCGTAGCGCTCACCGTTGCGCTGATATTCGAGATCGACGTTATCCTCGAACGCCTGCGGCGTGCCGAATTCGTCGACCATCACCGAGTGATCGATGACGAGATGGACGGGAACCTGCGGGTTGATCTTGGCGGCGTCGCCGCCGAGCTTGGTGATCGCATCGCGCATCGCGGCGAGATCGACGACGCAGGGCACGCCGGTGAAATCCTGCATCAGCACGCGCGCCGGGCGATACTGGATCTCGCGGTCGGAGCGGCGCTCCTTCTGCCAGTCGACGATCGCCTGCACGTCGGCTTCGGTGACGGTCTTGCCGTCCTCGAAGCGCAGCATGTTCTCGAGCAGCACCTTCATCGAGAAGGGCAGGCGGCTGATGTCGCCGAACTTGGCGGCGGCCTTTTCGAGGCTGTAATAAGCGTAGCTCTTGTCGCCGACCGTCAGGGTCGTGCGGGTGTTCAGGCTGTCCTGGCCGATGGCGGTCATTATGATCCCTTCAATTTGGCCCAGGGCGCTCGGGGAGGCGGCCATGGGGCCGCGCGGGCGCGCGAGAGCGCTTCAGCGAAAGCGTATGTCGCGGCGGCCTTAGCAAGGGCTGTCCGGCGGGGGAAGCGCCTATGCCCACCTGCGGATGACTCTCAAGACACGAGCGTTTCGCCGGTCGCCAGCGTCTTGCCGCGGGTGATGATGACGCGGTCGCCGACCTTCGCCTCGCGGAACAGCAATTTGGCGAAGGCGGTCGGCACGCCGATACAGCCGTGCGTGGCATAGCCCCAGGCGACCTCGGTGCCGTGGACCGCGACGCCGTCGTTGGTCAGCCGCATCGTATAGGGCATCGGCGCGCCGTAGAGGCTGGAGACGTGGTGCGCGTCCTTCATCAGGATCGGGAAGCTGCCGAGCGGGGTGGGCTTGTCGTCGGCGCCATAGAGGATTGCGGTGGCGCCGATCTCATAGCCGTCGCGGAAGACCGACAGCGTCTGCGCGGCGAGATCGACGGTGACGATCAGCGGGCCGGCGGGCACGCCCGCATCGTCCCAGGTATAATCGCCGAACTTGATCGGGCCGATGTCGAGCACGCGCTTGACGATGAGCGGGTTGGGCGTGGGGCGCGCAACGGGGCGGGGCTCGGGTGTGGGTGGGGGCGAGGCGATGGCGGCGCGGACCGGGGGCGCGGCGGGCGTCGGCGCGGACGGCGCGGCGGTCGGGCGGAGGGACGGCACGGTGGCCGCGGCGGCGACGCCGATCCCGACGGCGGCGAGGATGAGCTTGGCCGCGAGGGCCCGACGTGCGGCCATGAGACGCTCCCGGTGGAGATGCGGGAATGCGCCGGTTGCGGGCGCTTGGCTAGGGGTGTCGCGCGGCTGTGCCGGCGCGGGACGGCGGGGCGCGGCGTCAACCGTGTTGGTGGGCGCAAGTCGGGACCTGCGCGAAAGGGGGAGCCATCGGCGGGCGGGGCGGTTAGGCTGGCGGCATGGCGAAGCTGAAGGTCTATCGTACGCCGATCGGGTTCCACGACGCCTATGTCGCGGCGGCGAGCCAGAAAGCGGCGTTGCAGGCATGGGGGAGCGAGCGCGACCTGTTCGCCCGCGGCATCGCCGAAGTGGTGACCGACCCGGAACTCACCGCCGAGCCGCTGGCGCAGCCGGGCACGGTGATCAAACGGTCGCGTGGTACCGCGGCCGAGCAGATCGCGGCGCTGCCCGATACGCCTGCGAAGGCGCCGCGCCGCCGGTCCGACGATGCGGCGGATGCATCTGCGCCCCAGCCGAAGCAGAAGCCGGCACCAAAGCCGGCGCCCAAACCCGATCGTCGCGCGCTCGATGCGGCGGACCGGGCGATGGCCGAGGCGGAGGCGCGGCATCGCAGCGAGGCGCGTGCATTGCGCGCCGAGGAGGCGGCGCTCGCCAAGCGGCGACGGACGATGGAACGCGCGCAGGAGGACGAACGCGCGGCGCTGGACGAGGCGCGGCAGGCGGCGGCGGACGCCTACGAGCGCGCGATGCGGCGGTGGAAGGGGGGCGGCTAGGCGGGACCGGCATTCGGAGACTCATGCGTAATTCCTCCCCCGCCAGGGGGAGGTGGCATGCCGCAGGCATGACGGAGGGGGAGGTAAGCGACACGTCTGTTCCGTGTCCTCCCCCTCCGTCACGGCTTCGCCGCGCCACCTCCCCCTGGCGGGGGAGGAATTTGACCGAATGGCGGTCCCACTCCGGCCCCGCACCAGCCAAGGCGTTGCGCTGGCGGAACAATGCTCGGGTACATGGGGTTGGTCCGGCCAGAAAGGATCCTCCATGTCCCATATCCCGAGTTCCGCCATGAAACACGCCGGCCCGGTTCATCACGACGAGGCCAAGGCGCCGCCGAAGCCGAAGAAATCCCCCAAGCGGCAGCCGGCCGGCCTCGGCACCGGCGCGTGGCTCGCGATCGGCGGGACGATCCTCGCCGGCGCCGCCGCCGCGATCGCGGTGCCGCTGCTGCGCGGCGACAAGCCGCAGGTCGCGACGCGCCGCGGCAAGAAGGCCAATAGCGGCAAGGGTGCGCACAAGAAGCCCGCCAAGGCCGCGCACGGCTGACCGTGACCCATGCGCCGCCGCCGGGATACTGGCGGCGGCGCGCGATGGGCGATAAAGCGCCGTCTTTCCCGCAACCTGTGGAATGACGATCTTGGCTGCCGTGCACCCCATGCCGATCGACCGCGACGATGGACCGCCTGCCGATGCCGACGAAACCACCGGTGTCGACCGTGAAGCGCTTGCCATGCCCGCCGTCCCGCGGGACAGAGGGCAAGTGACCGATCCAGCCCCTTTCGAACGCCTGTCGCGACGCCACCGCGAGTGCCTGCGCGGCGTGCGCGAGCTCAAGGGATCGAAGGAGATCGCCGACGAGCTCGGCATCGAGAAGAGCACCGTCGACAAATATCTGACCGAGGCGGTGAAAGTACTCGGCGCGCGCAACCGCCGCGACGCCGCATTGCGCCTCGCCGCGCACGAGGAGGCGGCCGGGCAAGGCGCTTCCGACCCCCAGAACTCGCAGATTTCCGCCATTTCGGCGGCGCAATCCGACCCCGATAAAATGGGGGGTCATTCTGCACGGCTAGTCGATCCGGCGATCGGCCTGCCATTGCCGGTGGTGCCGGACGACACGATCGTCAGGGCACCGGGGGTTTCCGGGGAGCCGCCTTCGAGGCACAGCTTCCCGGAAATACGGCTGCCCTTCCGGCGGAAGGGACAGCGGGGCAACGACTTGTCGGTCGGAGGCCGGTTGATCTGGATACCGGCCATCGCCATCAGCCTCGCCATCGGGTTCGGCATGCTGATGACCGGCCTCCAGGTCCTCACCGGCATCATCGAGACGATCGCCCGCCGCCTTTCCTGATCTTCAGCGAAAGCACCCCCATCGGGGGTGAACGGGGTGGCCAATGTCTTACGCGAACGCTCATTATGCCGATTCCCAGGTTGCCGCCGATGCCGTCGCCACATTGCTGTGGCGGCTCGAGACGCAGCTCGACGATGCCTTCGCCACCGGCGGCGAACTGCTCGCCGCGCTGCCGCGGGCGCGCACCGCCGCCAAGCTGCCCGCGATCGCCGGGCAGCAGGCCTTCGAAACACTCAGTCAAGCCATCCTCGCGATCGGTACGGCGCGCGGTCACACCGTCGCCGGTCACCGCGTCATCGAGAAAGTTGGCCGCCAGATCGGGTATGAGACGAGTTTCGGCGACGAACAGCCGAAGCCCGATTTCGTCCCGACGGGCGTCGGCGCCAGTCATCTGCGCGTCGCCGCCTAGGTGTCATGGCTTGACCACCAGATTGCTCCTTTGGCCGGTCAAGTCATGACACACGTCATCCTCTTCAACATCGTCCTGCTCAGTGCGTGCGCCTATGCCCTGGCGGCAGGGGGCGCGCCCGAGCGGTGGACCGCGGCGGTCTTCCTCGTCGGGGCGGCGACCACCTTCGCGCTGCCGTTCCAGCCGCGCGTCAGTTATCATTCGGTGCATCTGATGATCCTGGCGGTCGATTGCGCGGTGCTGCTCGGGCTGCTCTGGATCGCGATGCGTGCCGACCGGTTCTGGCCGCTCTACGTCGCCGCGCTCCACCTGATCACGATCGCGATCCATGGCGTGAAGGCGCTCGATCCCCATCTGGTGCCGTGGATGTACGCCGGGGCGAGCGCCAAGATCGCCTATCCCATGCTGGTGCTGCTGGCGATCGGTGCGTTGCGCCATCGCCACCGCCTGGCCCGTTTCGGGAGCGACCGCGATTGGTCGCCCCTGCGCAGACCGGACTACGAACACCCATGAACGCCGATATCCGGTTGCTGCGCTGGCCCGAGCGCGATCGCGAGAACCATGAACGCCTCGTCGCCGCGATCGCCCGCGTCCGCTTCGCCGCGGCGCAGGGGCGGGGCGAGATCGTCGCCTCCACCTTCGTCGGTCCGGAGGAGCCGGACGACGCCGACCGCGCCCGCGCGCTGCTGGCGCAGCGACGGAGCCGCGACGCGGCGGCGGGCAGCTTTGCCGAGCTGTTCGGCGAGCCCGGCTGGGACATCCTGCTGATCCTGTTCGTCGCCTATGAAGACGGGCGGACGATGACCAGCGGGCCGCTGCTCGACGAGATCGGGGTGCGCGGCGCGGTCGGGCGGCGCTGGCTGCAGGTGATGCAGGCGCGCGGCCTCATCCGGTGGGACGCGATGGAACCGCGGGATAGCGCCGCGGTGGCGCTGACCGACGAAGGCGTCGTCTTCGCGCTGCGCTGCATCGCCGCGGCGTGAGGCAGGATCAGGCGGGGCCGAGCAGCCGCTCCGCCTCCTCGCGCATCATCTCGACGCCCTGGCAGATGTGCAGGCTTGCGACGGTATGGCCGAGGTCGTCCGACAGGCGCATCAGCTCCTCACCGAGCCCGATCGCGCGGTGGAGCAGTTCGCCGCGGATTCGGGGCGGCATCGGGTTTTCGATCTTCGACATGGAACGGGCCTTCTACCGGCGCGCGAACGGGACGCAACGGCTGCTTCGTCGCGGTGCCGGAGCCAAGCCCGCTATCACACGTTGCAGTCGGGGTAACCAAGCGGGCGGCCGGAACGGCGTCCCAAGATGAGAGGAGAGCGATGATGGCCGAGGATTTCGGTGGTGCCGGCAACGGCGCGGGCACGGATGCCGGTGCGGTTCAGGGCGCTGCGGATGCGATGCGCGATGCCGCCGAGCGCGCGCGTGCGGGCTTTTCGGACCATGTGCTCGATCCCGCGCGTCGGGCGGGAGAGGCGTTGCGTGCCTCCGGCCAGAAAGCGGCGGACAATGGCGCGACGATCGGCCTGAAGATCATCGAACAGGCCGAGCAGAATTCGCGCGAGGCGTTCGAGGCGATGCGCGAGGCGGCGCAGGCCAAGGACCTCAGCGAGGTGATGCGCATCCAGGGCGACTATCTGCGCGAACAGGGCCAGCGGGCGATGAACCAGGCGCGCGAGATGGGCGAGCTCATCATGCAGTTCGGCCGCGACGCGGTGTCGCCGATGCGGTCGGGGGGCGACGGCAAGGCCGACTGAGCCGAAAAGGCCATCCCGACCCGGCCGGCGGTCAGCCGGTCGGGATCGGGCGGGCGAGGATCAGCAGGTCGTGCGCGATGCCGTCGCGGGCGCGGACGTGGCCGGCGAGCAGCGCCTCGCGGCGGAAGCCGAGCCCTTCGAACAAGGCGATCGAGCCGGCCTGATCGGGCGTCATCGTCGCGCTGAGCTTGGCGAGGCCGTGCGCGCGGGCGATCGCGAGCAATGCCTCCAGCAGGTCGCCGCCGAGCCCCGCACCGCGGCGGTCGGTGGCGACGAGCAGCCGGATCTCGCCGACATGGCCGCTCCAGCCGAGCGGATCGCGGACCAGTGCGCCGGTCGCGACGATGCGGCCGCCATCCTCCGCGATCAGGCTGTCGATCCAGCCTTCGCCGATCGCCTGCTGCCACGCCTCGATGACGCGCTCGTGGCGCAGGTCGCGGCCGAGGAACAGCAGGTCATGTTCGGGCAGGCTCGCGGCGAAAGCGAGCATCGCCGCGTCGTCGGTCGGGCGGAAACGGCGGATCGTGTGGCTCATGCGTGCGGTTCCTGCCTGATGGACGCTAACCATCGGGGATATCACGCATAAGCGTCAACCGCTGCGTGGCGTTCCGTTGAGCGTCACCGGTTGCGGGCCCTGCGGCGTCGCCTCCAGCGTCGAATCGCCGCCGAGCACGCGATACAGCGTGACGCGATTGCTCGCACCCGTCAGCGTCGTGGTGATCAGCGTGCGCTGCGCGGTGTAGAACGAGCGCTGCGCATCGAGGCTCGACAGGAAGGTGTCGATACCGCCCTGATAGCGCGCGTTGACGAGTTGCAGCGTATCCGCCGCCGCCGCCTGGAAATTGGTCTGCGCGCGCAGCTGGTCGGCGATCGTGCCCTGCCGGGCGAGCGCGTCGGCGGTTTCCTGGAATGCGGTCTGGATCGTCTTTTCGTAGGTGGCGAGCGCCGCGTCGCGCTGCGCCTCGGTATAGCGGACGTTGGCGCGACCCGCGCCGGCCTGGAAGATCGGATAGCTGACCGAGGGCGCGACCGAATAGTTGAACGCGCCGCCGGCGAACAGCGACGACAGCGCGGTGCTGGCGAAGCCGACGAGCCCGGTCAGCGAGATGCGCGGGAATAGCGCGGCGCGCGCCGCGCCGATCTCGGCATTATAGGCACGCAGCTGATATTCGGACTGGACGACATCGGGGCGGCGCAGCAGCACGCCGCTGTCGATTCCGGCGGGCAGCGTCGCGATCGTCGCCTGCGCCTCGTCGATCGAGACGGGGAGCAACGTCGGGTCGACCGGTGCGCCGACCAGCAATTGCAGCGCGTTGACGTCCTGCGCGACCAGCGTCTTCTGTTCGGCGAGATCGGCGTTGGCGGTCTCGAGGATCTGCTCGGCCTGACGCAGGTCGGTGCGCGCGCTGACCCCGCCCTCGAGCCGGGCGCGGGTGAGGCGGACGCTGACCTGCGCGCTGGTCGCGGTGTCCTGCGCGACCTTGAGCAGGCTGCGGTCGGCGGCATAGGTCAGCCACGCGTCGGCGATGTCGCCGACCAGCGTCAGCCGGGTGGCGCGTGCCGCCGCCTCGGTGGCGAAATAGCGGTCGAGCGCGGCGCGCGACAGCGACCGGATGCGGCCGAACAGGTCGAGTTCGAAGGCGGTCACACCGAGCTGCGCGGAAAAGGCACTGTTGCCGTTGCCGGTGGTGGTGATCGTGCCGGTCGAGCCGTTGCCGGTGCCGACGCCCGTGCCGGTCCCCGTATTGCCCGTGCCGGTGTTGCCCGTGCCGGTGTTGCCCGTCCCGGTGTTGCCGGTGCCCGTATTGCCGGTGCTGCCGCTGCTCGCGGTGCTGCGCGCGCCATTGCCGCCGCCCGAATAGGTGTAGCGGCCCGAGGCGTCGACCGCGGGGAACAGATCGGCGCGCTGGATGCGATATTGCGCACGCGCCGCGGTGATGTTGGCGGCGGCGACGCGCAGGTCGCGGTTGTTGACCAGCGCCTGGTCGATCAGCGTCTGGAGCCGGCGGTCCTTGAAGATGTCGCGATAGGTGAAGGCGGGCAGGGTCGCCTCGCTCTGGCGCAGATAGGCGTCGCCGACCGGCCACGACGTCGGCACCGGCGTTTCCGAGCGGACGTATTTGGGCTCCATCGAACAGGCCGACAGCGCGGTCGCGGCGAGCGCCAAAGCGAGGATCGGGCGGGTCATCGGGCGGGCTCCGGCTCGGCGGCGGGCGGCATCGGCGGGGCGGGGGGTTCCTTGTCCTCCTTGCCACCCTGATGGCCGGTCGGGCGGCCGCGCAGCTTGGCGATGCCGTCGCGGACGCCGCGGCGGACGAGCACGAAGAACAACGGGATGTAGAAGATCGCGAGGAAGGTCGCCGACAGCATGCCGCCGATCACCGCCGTGCCGATCGCGATGCGGCTGTTGGCGCCGGCACCGGTCGAGATCGCCAGCGGCAGCACGCCGAAGATGAAGGCGAAGCTGGTCATCAGGATCGGCCGCAGACGGATCTTGGCGGCTTCCAGCGCGGCGTCGAAGACGCGCGCACCCTTGCGCTCCGCCTGTTCGGCGAATTCGATCATCAGGATCGCATTCTTGGCGGCGAGGCCCATCGTGGTCAGCAGGCCGATCTGGAGATAGACGTCGTTGGTCAGCCCGCGCAGCGTGACGAAGGCGATCGCGCCGATCAGCCCGAGCGGGATGATGAGCAGCACCGCGAAGGGGATCGACCAGCTCTCGTACAGCGCCGCGAGGCACAGGAAGACGACGAGGATCGACAGGCCGTAGAGCAGCGGTGCCTGACCGGAGGACAGCCGCTCCTGATAGGACAGGCCCGCCCAGCTCACCGAGGTGCCGGGGATCTGCGACGCCAGTTCGGCCATCCGCGTCATCGCATCGCCCGAACTCTTGCCGGATGCGGCCGAGCCCTGGAATTCATAGGAGGAGATGCCGTTGAACCGCGACAGCGTCGTCGGTGCGGTCGCCCAGCCGGTGCTGGCGAAGGACGAGAAGGGCACCATCTGCCCGTTCGAGCCGCGTACGAACCATTGCTTCAGGTCCTCGGGCGAGGCGCGATATTGCGCATCGCCCTGGACGTAGACGCGCTTGACGCGGCCGCGGTCGATGAAGTCGTTGACGTACTGGCCGCCCCAGGCGGTGGTCAGCGTGCTGTTGGCGTTGCTTTGGGTCAGGCCGAGCGCCGACAGCTTCTGCTGGTCCATGTCGACGCGCAGCGTCGCGATATCGGGCAATTCGGTGAGGCGCACGGAGGCGAGCATCGAATCGGCATTGGCCATCGCCAGCAACTTGTCGCGCGCGGCGTTGAACTGGTCCTGCGACAGGCCGCCGGTGTTCTGCAGCTCCATCGTGAAGCCGTCGGACTGGCCGAGACCGCGGACCGCCGGCGGCACCAGCGCGAACACCTGCGCGTCGCGCAGCCCACGGAAGGCGGCGGAGGCGCGACCGGTGATCGCGTCGGCGGTATTCTCCTTGCCCTTGCGCTCCGACCAGTCGACGAAGTTGAGGAAGCCCTGGCCGGTGTTCTGGCCGCTCGCGCCGCCACCGCCGCCGCCGGCGACGGTGAACAGCACCGAGGCGTTCTTGCCTTCGTTCTGGATGAAGTAATTCTCGACCTGCTTCTGCACCTCGATCGTCCGCGCCTGGGTGGCGCCGGCGGGCAGGCGGAACTGGACGATCGCCGAGCCCTGATCCTCGGTTGGCAGGAAGCCGGTGGGCAGGCGCAGGAACAGGATCGCCAGCAACGCGACCACGCCGAGATATATCAGCAGGAACAGCCATTTGCGATCGACGACCGCGCGCACCGCATTGGTGTAGCGCTCGACACCGCGTTCGAAATTGGTGTTGAACCAAGTCGACGCCTTGGTCCCCCAGCCGGCGACGCGCGGGAAGCGGCGCTTGAAGCCCTGCGCCTCCTCGGCCTCCTGCGACTTCTGCTTGAGCAGCGAAGCGGTCAGCGCCGGCGACAGGATCAGCGCGACGAGCACCGACAGCACCATCGCCGCGACGATGGTCAGCGAGAATTGACGATAGATCACGCCGGTCGAGCCGCCGAAGAACGCCATCGGCAGGAACACCGCCGACAGGACGAGCGCGATCGCGATCAGCGCGACGGTGATCTCGTTCATCGACTCGATCGTCGCCTCGCGCGGGCTCATGTCGGGATTCTCCTCCATGAGCCGCTCGACGTTCTCGACGACGACGATGGCGTCGTCGACGAGCAGGCCGATGGCGAGGACGAGGCCGAACAGCGTCAGCGTGTTGATCGAGAAGCCGGCGAGATGGAAGACGGCGAACGTCCCCAGCAGCACGACCGGCACCGCGATCGTCGGGATCAGCGTCGCGCGCCAGCTCTGCAGGAAGACGAACATGACGATGACGACGAGGATCACCGCCTCGATCAGCGTCTTGACCACCTCTTCGATCGACAGTTCGATGAAGGCGGTGGTGTCATTGGCATAGGCCACCTTGAGGCCGGGCGGGAAGGTCTTGGCGACGCGCGCCACCTCCGCCTTGACCAGCTCGGCGGTCTCGAGCGCGTCGGCGCCGGGGGCGAGCAGCACGGCGATGCCGGCGCCGGGATGGCGGTTGATGCGGCTGACCGAGGCGTAGCTTTCCGCACCGAGTTCGATCCGCGCGACGTCCGACAGGCGGACGGTGGCGCCCGAGGGCAGCGTCTTGACGATGATCTGGCGGAACTGTTCGGGGGTCTGGAGGCGCGACTGGGCGGTGACGGTCGCGTTGAGCATCTGCTCGGGCGCGGAGGGCAGGCCACCGACCTCGCCCGCCGCGACCTCGGTGTTCTGGTTCTGGATCGCGGTGCTGATATCGGCGGGGATCAGCGAATAGCTGGCGAGCCGCGACGGATCGAGCCAGATGCGCATCGCATATTGTGAACCGAAGACGTTGACGTCGCCGACGCCGTGGACGCGGCCGAGCGGGTCCTGGAGGTTGGAGACGAGATAGTCCGACACGTCCATGTTGGTGCGCTGATCGGTCTCGTCATAGACGCCGACGATCAGCAGATTATCGGGGTTCGACTTGCGGACGACGAGGCCCTGCTGCTGCACCTGCTGAGGCAGGCGCGCGACGCCCTGCTGCACCTGGTTCTGCACCTGCACCTGCGCGATGTCGGGATCGGTGCCCTTCTCGAACGTGGCGGTGATCGTCACCTGGCCGCGGCTCGACGAGGACGAGGCGAAATAGAGCAGGCCGTCGATGCCGGTGAGCTGCTGCTCGATGATCTGCGTCACCGAATTCTGCAGCGTCTGCGCGTTGGCGCCGGGGAAGGTGGCGCGGATCGACACCTGCGGCGGCGCGACGTCGGGATATTGCGCGATCGGCAGGCTGAGGATCGAGCCGACGCCGGCGAGCATGACGATGATCGCCAGCACCCAGGCGAAGATCGGGCGATCGATGAAGATGCGGCTGATCATAGGACGACACAGCCTGACGCGGTGATGAGAGACCGTTCGCCCTGAGCCTGTCGAAGGGCAGCGTCACGAATGGAACGCGTATTCGCGGCAACCCGTGCTTCGACAGGCTCAGCACGAACGGGGGAAGTATATGGCATCAGGCTCAGCCCGCCTTGCTTTGGGCGTTACCCTGTTGGCCGTCCTTGCCCTGCGGCGGTTTGACCACCTGCGGGCTGTTCGCCGGCACCGCCTTGATCTGCGCGTTCGGCTTCAGGTTGTTGAGCCCCTGCGTGATGACCTTGTCGCCGGCATTCAGGCCGGACGTGACCACCCAAAAGCGGCCCTGCGTTCGCGAGGCGGTGACGGGCTTCTGCACCGTCTTGCCGTTCGGTCCGACCAGCATCACCGTCGCGGCGCCCTTGGCGTCGCGGGTCAGCGCCTCCTGCGGCACCAGGAAGGCGCGCTGGTTGATCGACTGGGCGAAGCGGGCACGCACGAACATGCCGGGCAGCAGCAGCCCCTGCGGATTAGGGATGCTGGCGCGCAGCGTCACCGTGCCGGTCTCGGTGTTGACCAAGGCCTCGGAGAATTCGACGCTGCCGGTCTGGCCGTAATCGCTGCCGTCTTCCAGCTTGAGCCGCACCACCGCGCGGGTCGGCACCACGCCGTTCTGGGCGAGGCTGCGGCGCAGCGCGAGCATGTCGGCGGCGGATTGCTGGATGTCGACGAACATCGGGTCGAGCCGCTGGATCTGCGCGAGCGGATCGGTCTGGCTCGCCGAGACGAGCGCGCCGACGGTGAACAGCGAGCGGCCGATCCGCCCGGTGATCGGCGCGGGCACGGTGGTGAATTTGAGGTTGATCCGCGCCGTCTCGAGCGCCGCGCCGGTCTGCGCGACCGAGGCGGTCGCTTGCCGCGCGGTGGCGACGGCGTTGGTATATTCCTGCTGCGAGACCGCCTGGATCGCGGCGAGCGGCTTGTAGCGCTCGGCCTGCACGCGCTGCGCTTCCTGATTGGCGCGCGCGCTCTGCAAATTGGCCTGCGCCTCGTTGACCGCGGCGCGATACAAACGCGGGTCGATCTCGTAGAGCGGCTGGCCGCGCTTCACCAGCGAGCCTTCGGTGAAGAAGCGGCGACGGATGATGCCGTTGACCTGCGGCCGCACATCCGAGCTTTCATAGGCGTTGGTGCGCGCGGCGAGTTCGGTGACCATCGCGGCGTCAGTCGGCTGGACGACGACATAGCCGACCGTGGTCGGCCCCTTGTTGGGACCACCCGCACCGCCCTTGCCCTTCGATTGCGACTCGCCACCGCCACCGCAGGCGGCGAGGGTCAGCAGGACCACGGCAGTAGCGGCGCCGGCACCTAGCCGGCGGCCCCGAAAGGATAATGTGGTCAAGTATGTCACCCGGCTCGTGTCTCGACTCGCGCAGCCGTGACCGGCGCAACAATGCGTGGCCATGGCGATTGGTTGCTCTTGCTGGCCCATTGGCGGGGATCGTGGCGTAAAAGCAACCCGACACCCATGTTATTAATGTCGCAATTTGTCGCAGTGTGGAAAGGAGGCGGCATGGACGCGGACACGGAAAAGGCGCGCGCCGGTGCGGCCGCCGCACAGGAGGTGCAGGACGGCATGCTCGTCGGGCTGGGCACCGGGTCGACCGCCGCGCATGCGATCGCGGCGATCGGCGCGCGCGTCGCGACGGGGCTGCGCATCCGCGCGGTCGCCACCTCGCGCGCCAGCGAGACGCTCGCGCGCCGCGCCGGCATCGCCATGCTCGACTTCGCCGACGTGCCGCGGCTCGACCTGACGATCGACGGCGCCGACGAGATCGATCCGCGCTTCTTCGCGATCAAGGGCGGCGGCGGCGCGATGCTGCGCGAGAAGGTGGTCGCCGCCGCCTCCGACCGGATGGTCGTCATCGCCGACGGCGGCAAGCGCGTCGCCGCGATCGGCGCCGGCGCACCCGTGCCGGTCGAGATCCTGCCGTTCGCCCGCGCCTCGCTGCTGGCGCGGCTGGGGGAGGGGGCGGTGCTGCGTCCCGGTCCCGACGGGCCGTATGTGACGGACAATGGCAACAATATTGTCGATTGCCGGATCGACCTGCAAAATCCCCGCGAATCAGCGGCTTGGCTTGACGGAATTGCCGGTGTCCTGGGCCACGGACTGTTTCTGGACGAGGTCGATGCCGCCTATTTTGCCCAGGATGGGACCGTTTCGCGGCTGGAACGGCTCGATTAGTCTCGCTAAGGCCGATCCAACCGCAACAGATCGGGCGTGCAGGCGTTCGACGCAGGGTAAGAGCGAGGGCCTTTAATCCCATGACCGATACCAACACCGCGATCCACGAAGACGGTTCGCTGGAACGCCTCACGATCGATACCATCCGCACCCTGTCGATGGACGCGGTACAAAAGGCCAATTCCGGCCACCCCGGCACGCCGATGGCGCTCGCGCCGGTCGGCTATACCTTGTGGTCGCAATTCCTGCGCTACGATCCCGCCAAGCCCGACTGGCCGAACCGCGACCGCTTCGTGCTGTCGGTCGGCCATGCGTCGATGCTGCTCTATTCGCTGATCCACCTCGCCGGCATCGAGGAGATCGACGCGGAGGGCAACAAGACCGGACGTCAGGCGCTGACGCTCGACGATCTCAAGGGTTTCCGCCAGCTCGCCTCGCGCACCCCGGGCCATCCCGAATATCGCCACACCACCGGCGTCGAGACGACGACCGGGCCGCTCGGTGCGGGTTGCTCGAATTCGGTCGGCATGGCGATCGCCGAGCGCTGGCTCGCCGCGCGCTACAACCGCCCCGATTTCACGCTGTTCGACCATGACGTCTATTCGCTGTGCGGCGACGGCGACATGATGGAGGGCGTCGCCGCCGAGGCCGCCAGCCTCGCCGGCCACCTCAAGCTGTCGAACCTCTGCTGGATCTACGACAGCAACCATATCTCGATCGAGGGCGGCACCGAGCTGGCGTTCGACGAGGACGTCGGCCTGCGCTTCCAAGCCTATGGCTGGAACGTCATCCACCTCGACGACGCCAACGACACCAAGGCCTTCGCCAAGGCGATCGAGACGTTCAAGGCGACCAACGACCGGCCGACCTTCATCGTCGTCCATTCGGTGATCGGCTGGGGCAGCCCCAAGGCGGGCAGCGAGAAGGCGCACGGCGAACCGCTCGGCGAGGACAATGTCCGCGCCACCAAGAAGGCCTATGGCTGGCCCGAAGACAAGGACTTCTACGTCCCGGAAGGCGTCGCCGAGCATTTCAAGGGCGCGCTTGCCGACCGCAGCACCGGGTTGCGCGAGGAATGGGAAGCCAATTTCGCCAAATATGGCGAGGCTTATCCCGACCTTGCCGGCGAGCTGAAGCTGATGCTCAAGGATGAGCTGCCCGAGGGCTGGGACGCTGACATCCCCGAATTCCCCGCCGACGAAAAGGGTCTCGCCAGCCGCGATTCGGGCGGCAAGGTGCTCAACGCGCTCGCCAAGCGGGTACCGTGGCTGATCGGCGGTTCGGCCGATCTGTCGCCGTCGACCAAGACCGACATCAAGGGCGCGGCGTCGTTCGAACCCGGCAATTACGGCGGCCAGAACTTCCACTTCGGCGTCCGCGAACATGGCATGGGCGGCGTGGTCAACGGCATGACGCTGTCGCACCTACGCAGCTACGGTTCGACCTTCCTCGTCTTCGCCGACTACATGCGCGCGCCGATCCGCCTGTCGGCGATCATGGAGCTCGCCAGCATCTGGGTGTTCACGCACGATTCGATCGGCGTCGGCGAGGATGGCCCGACCCATCAGCCGATCGAGCATCTCGCGACGCTGCGCGCGATCCCGGGGCTCGACACGATCCGTCCGGGCGACGCCAACGAGGTCGCCTATGCGTGGCGTGCGGCGCTGGAGGATGCGAGCCGTCCGACCGCGCTGATCTTCTCGCGTCAGGCGCTGCCGACGCTCGACCGCAGCAAATATGCGCCGGCCGAGGGGACGCTGAAGGGCGGCTATGTCCTCGCCGATTGCGACGGCACGCCCGAGGTGATCCTGATCGCCACCGGCAGCGAGCTGGCTTTGGTCGTCAAGGCGCACGAGCAATTGCTCGCCGATGGCGTGAAGAGCCGCGTCGTGTCGATGCCGAGCTGGTATCGCTACGAGCTGCAATCGGAAGAGTATAAGGAAAGCGTGCTGCCGTCGTCGGTGCCGTCGCGGCTCGCGGTCGAGCAGGCGGGCGAGATGGGCTGGCATCGCTATGTCGGATTGAAGGGCCGCACGATCACCATGTCGACGTTCGGTGCCTCCGCCCCCATATCGAAGCTGCAGGACAAATACGGCTTCACCCTCGACAATGTCGTCAAGGTGGTCCGTGAGATGCTGGAGACCAACAATGGGTAAGCTCAACGACCTGAGCGCCGCGGGCACCGCGGTCTGGCTCGATTTCGTCGATCGCAAGTTCCTCGAGGCCGGTGGCCTCGAGACGCTGGTGAAGGAGGACAGCCTGACCGGCGTCACCTCCAACCCGTCGATCTTCGAAAAGGCGATGGGGCATGGCGACGCTTATGACGCGACGCTCGCCGCCTTCGACAAGGAGAATCCCGGCGCGGCGACGATCGACCGCTACGAGCATCTCGCGATCCAGGACATCAAGGCGGCGGCGGAAACGCTCAAGCCCGTCTACGACCGGCTCGCCGGCAAGGACGGTTACGTCAGCCTTGAAGTGTCGCCGTATATCGCCGACGACACCGATGCGACGATCGCCGAGGCCGACAAGCTGTGGCATGCGGTCGATCGCGAGAATCTGATGATCAAGATCCCTGGCACGCTCGCCGGCGGACCCGCGATCAGCGCGACGATCGCCAAGGGCATCAACGTCAACGTGACGCTGCTGTTCGCGCTCGACGCTTATGTCCGCGTCGCCGAGGCCTATGCCGCCGGTCTCGAGGAGCGGGTGCGGCAGGGGCAGCCGATCGACAGGATCGCCAGCGTTGCCAGCTTCTTCGTCAGCCGCATCGATGCGGTGATCGACAAGGAGATCGACCGCCGCGTCGCCGAGAACGACCCCGAGGCGGAAACGCTCAAGGGTCTGCGCGGCAAGGTCGCGATCGCCAATGCCAAGATGGCCTATCAGTGGTTCCTCGACTTCGAGAAATCGGATCGCTGGCAGGCGCTCGCCGCCAAGGGCGCGCAGCCGCAGCGGTTGCTGTGGGCATCGACCGGCGTCAAGGACAAGGCCTATCCGGACACGCTCTATGTCGACACGCTGATCGGCCGCGATACGGTCAACACGATGCCGCCCGCGACGATGGACGCGTTCCGCGAGCGCGGCACCGTCGCCGAGACGCTGACCGCCGACGTCGAGGACGCGCGTCGCGTGCTCGCCGAGGCGGAACGGCTCGGGCTCGACCTCAACGGCGTGACCGATACGCTGGTCGAGCAGGGCGTCGCCTCCTTCGCCAAGGCGTTCGACGACCTGCTGGGCTCGATCGCCGCCAAGCAGCCGGCAACGGCATGACCCGCCGCCCCGTCCTGATCCAGGGCGGGGCGACCCGCTCATCCTCCCGGTTACTCCGCTCGCGGTCGCGCGGGGCGGCCGTCCCCATCGCACCGTCACCCCGGACTTGTTCCGGGGTCTACTCCGCGGCGGGGAGAACGGCTGGAGGTACGGGCGAAACCCCCGCGGCCCGGTGGACCCCGGAACAAGTCCGGGGTGACGGGTGGGAAGCTGAGATGCTCCGAGCCCGACCGCGCAAGCTCGGCGACCTTCGGCGAAACGCAGCGTCTCGCGACCCGTCGCAACTCCGACGCCGCCGCCCCGTTTATCACGCATCATAACAATCGGCAGGACAGCAAGCATGAAGATCGGACTGATCGGCCTCGGCCGCATGGGTGGCAATATCGCGCGCCGGCTGATGCAGGCGGGGCATGAGATCGTCGCCTACGACCGCAACGCGGACGCCGTACAGGCGCTCGCCAAGGACGGCGCCGAGGCGGCCAATTCGCTCGACGACGTGCGGGCGAAGCTCGACAGCCCGGCGATCTGGTGGGTGATGCTCCCCGCCGGCGGCCCGACCGAGGACACGATCGGCGCGATCGGCGAAGGCGCGAAGGACGGCGACATCGTCATCGACGGCGGCAACACCTTCTACAAGGACGATATCCGCCGCGCCAAGGCGCTGGCCGAAAAGGGCGTCCATTATGTCGACGTCGGCACCTCGGGTGGCGTCTGGGGGCTGGAGCGCGGCTATTGCATGATGATCGGCGGCGACACCGAGACGGTCAACCTGCTCGACCCGATCTTCGATGCGCTCGCGCCGGGCCTCGGCACCATTGCGCGCACCCCGGGCCGCGTCGCCGACGTCGTCGATGAACGCGCCGAAAAGGGCTATATCCACGCCGGCCCCGCCGGCGCCGGCCATTTCGTCAAGATGATCCACAACGGCATCGAATATGGCCTGATGCAGGCCTATGCCGAGGGCTTCGACATCCTGAAGTCGAAGAACAGCGACAAATTGCCCGAGGACGAACGCTTCGACCTCAATATGACCGATATCGCCGAAGTCTGGCGCCGCGGCAGCGTCATCTCGTCATGGCTGCTCGATCTCACCGCGATCGCGCTCGCCAAGGACGAGAAGCTCGAAGGCTTCTCGGGCAGCGTTGCCGATTCGGGCGAGGGCCAGTGGACGATCGATGCGGCGATGGAGGAGAAGGTGCCGGCCAACGTGCTCACCGCCTCGCTGTTCGCGCGCTATCGCAGCCGCGTCGAGCATACCTATGGCGACAAAGTGCTGTCGGCGATGCGCTTCGGCTTCGGCGGCCATGTCGAGATGCCGCAGTGAGTCCGCCGATCCGGCTGGTCGTGTCCGACATCGACGGCACGCTCGTCGACAAGCAGAAGACGCTCACTCCCGCCACGACCGAGGCGGTGCGCCGGCTCGAGGCGGCGGGAATCGGTTTCACCGTCATCAGCGCACGTCCGATGTCGGGCATCCTGCCGATCGCCGAGACGCTGGCGATCGACGCGCCGATGGCCGCGTTCAACGGCGGCATCATCTTCCGCCGGGACGGCAGCGTCGCCGAACATCATATCGTCGACGAGGCGGTGACGCGCGGCGTGATGGCGATCGCCGCCGACAGTCCGGTCGACGTCTGGGTCTTCGCCGACAACCTCTGGTATGCCTCGACCGATGTCGGCGCGCATGTCGACAGTGAGCGGCGCGCGTCCAATCAGGACCCGATCGTCACCAGCGATTTCGCCGATCTGCTCGACCATGCCGACAAGATCACCTTCGTCAGCGACGATCATGCGATGCTCGCCACCCTCGCCGAACGCTGCAAGGCAGCGCATGGCGCGGATGCGACGATCGTGCAGAGCCAGGTCTATTATCTCGACGTCACCGCGCTGGCGGCCAACAAGGGCGACGGGCTGATCGCGCTCGCCAAGACGTTCGACCAGCCGCTCGCCGCGGTCGCGGTACTGGGCGATCAATATAATGATGTCCCGATGTTGGAACGCGCCGGGCTCGCAATTGCCATGGGCAACGCCCCCGATCCAGTTAAGTCTATTGCTCATGAGGTTACGAGCGGCAATGACGCGGACGGCGTCGCGCACGCGATCGACACCATCATCTTTCCCCGCATTGGAGTGGCTGCATGAAACAACTGGTTGCCTTCGACCTCGACGGAACGCTGGCCGAGAGCAAGCAGCCCCTGCAGGAGCCGATGGGCGAAGCGCTCGCCGACCTGCTTGGCGTGGCGCATGTCGCGGTGATCTCGGGCGGCGACTGGCCGCAGTTCCAGAAGCAGGTGGCGAGCCGCCTGCCGGCGCGCGCCGATCTGTCGAAGCTGTGGCTGATGCCGACCACCGGCACCAAGCTCTACACCTATCGTGACGGTCAGTGGACGTCGGTCTATGCCGAATTGTTCGACGACGAGACCAAGGCCAAGATCCTCAAGGCGTTCGACGAATCGCTCGAGGCGACTGGTTTCACCCCCGAACAGACCTGGGGTGAGCGGATCGAGGATCGCGGCAGCCAGATCACCTTCTCCGCGCTCGGCCAGGAAGCGCCGATCAAGGAGAAGGAGCATTGGGATCCCAAGTTCGAGAAGCGCAAGGTCATTCAGGCCGATCTCAAGCAGCGCCTGCCGGGCCTGTCGATCAACATGGGTGGCGCGACCTCGATCGACATCACGCGTGAGGGCGTCGACAAGGCCTATGGCCTCAAGAAGCTGCGCGACGAGAGCGGCATTCCGTTGGACAGCATGATGTTCATCGGCGACGCGATCTTCCCGGGCGGCAACGACTATCCGGCGAAGGAGCTCGGCCTCGACACGGTGCGCGTCCGCGACCCGGAAGAAACGATCTCGGTCGTCACCGCGATCGTCGCCTGCCAGAAATAAGCCCTCAGGGCTGTAATCGATACAGCCCCGCACCATGGGGCGGGATCGGCCGGGTGAAGCGATGGCTTGCCCGGCCGATCGTCTGTCCGGCCCACAGGTCGGTCGCGGTCACCGTCGCCGGCAGTCCCAGCATCGCGAGTGGCAGGCCGACCTCCATCGCTTTCGCTGTCGTGTTGAACAGCGCGACGTAGACGCCTCCGCCATCCACCGGGCGCGCCGACCAGATGCGCGTGCCGTCGGCGACGAAGTGCGGGCGGTTGTCGCGGCTCGCCTGATTGACCGCGAGCACCGCGCGATTGGTGAGCAGCGCCAGCGTCGGGGCGTCGAGGTGGCGCAGGTCGCCGCCCATGATGAGGGGCGAGCGGGCGATCGCCCATAAGGTCATCAGCGTGCGCTGTTCGTCGGGGGTGAATTTGGTCGTGCGGGCGCCGAGCGCGAGCTGGCCGAGCGGCAGCATGTCGGCATCGGGCCAGCCGCCGCTGGTGTCGACCGCGTGCCAATTCTCCAGCCTTGTGAATTGCGCCTCCAGCATCGACCATTCGTCCCAGAAATCGTCGCTGATCCGCCACATCTGCGCATGGCGGCGGACGTGGTCGGCGCGGGCCACCGGCGTCTCGCCGGGCGACAGGCTGAGCACGATCGGTCGGCCGCTACGCTGGATCGCGGCATGTGCCGCCTCGATCTCCGGGGCGTGCGCGTCATAGGGGCGGCTCATGTCGTCCATCTTGACGAAATCGACGCCCCAGCTCGCATAGAGCGCAAACACGCTGTCGTAATAGGCCTGCGCGCCGGGGCGGGTCATGTCGACGCCGTACATGTCCGGGTTCCACGGGCAGATGCTCGTCGTGTCGGCGATATCCTTCGCCCGGTAGCGGGTGCCGAAGACGGGCAGGTTGCGCTCGACGGCGAGGCGCGGAATGCCGCGCATTAAATGGATGCCGAAGCGCAGGCCCATCGCATGCACGTCGGCGGCGAGTGGCGCGAACCCCTTGCCGCCTGCGCTCGACGGGAAGCGATTGGGGGCGGGGAGCAGGCGGCCGTAGCCGTCCAATGTCGGTTGCGGCGTGTCGCTATAGGTGTAGCTCGACGCGCCGGGTTCGTACCATTGGATGTCGATGGTGAAGACGTCGTAGCCGAAGGGGAGCAGCTTGGCCTGCATGATCGCGGCGGTCTCGCGGGCCTGCGCCTCGTTGATCGTCGTCGCGAAGCTGTTCCAGCTGTTCCAGCCCATCGGCGGGCGCGGGGCGAGGGGGGCGGTCGCCGCCGATGCCGTGCCGGCAGTGGTCGCGGCAAAAGCGGCAGCGGTGCCGGCGCCGAGCAGGGCACGGCGGTTGAGATGCGGCTGGGTCATCAGTCCTCTCCAAAGCAAAAGGGCGCCCGATCGTTGCGGGCGCCCTTCCTATTCTAACAAATCACCCCGTTTGCCCCGAGCTTGTCGGAGGGCCTTGCGTCCCATGGTGCTTCGACAGGCTCAGCACCAACGGATCGGGGGTGGTACGTCTTACGCGCTGTAATACATATCGTACTCGACCGGCGACGGGGTCATTTCCCAACGGGCGACCTCGCCGCGCTTGATCTCGACATAGGCCTCGATCTGGTCCTTCGAGAAGACGTCGCCCTTGAGCAGGAAGTCGTGATCGGCTTCCAGGCTGTCGAGCGCCTCGCGCAGCGAACCGCAGACGGTCGGCACCTGGGCGAGTTCTGCCGGCGGCAGGTCGTACAGGTTCTTGTCCATCGCCTCGCCCGGATGGATCTTGTTCTGGATGCCGTCCATGCCCGCCATCATCAGCGCCGCATAAGCGAGATAGGGGTTGGCCATCGCGTCGGGGAAACGGATCTCGACGCGCTTCGCCTTGGGGCCGGTGCCATAGGGGATGCGGCAGGAGGCCGAACGGTTGCGCGCCGAATAGGCGAGCAGCACCGGCGCTTCGTAACCCGGCACCAGCCGCTTGTAGCTGTTGGTAGTCGGGTTGGTGAAGGCGTTGACCGCCTTGGCGTGACGGATGATGCCGCCGATGAAAAACAGGCACATCTCCGACAGGCCGGCATAGCCTTCGCCCGCGAACAGCGGCGTCTTGCCGTTCCAGATCGAGAAGTGCGTGTGCATGCCCGAGCCGTTATCTTCCTTGATCGGCTTCGGCATGAACGTCGCCGACTTGCCATAGGCGTGCGCGACCTGGTGGACGACGTATTTGTAGATCTGCATGCGGTCGGCGGTGGTGGTCAGTGTGCCGAAGGTCATGCCGAGCTCGTGCTGCGCGGCGGCGACCTCGTGGTGATGCTTGTCGCAGGGGAGGCCCATCTCGATCATCGTCGAGACCATCTCGCCGCGGATATCGACGGCGCTGTCGACCGGCGCGACCGGGAAATAGCCGCCCTTGGCGCGCGGACGGTGGCCGAGGTTGCCGCCCTCATATTCGCGCCCCGTATTGGTCGGCAGCTCGATATCGTCGATCTTGAAATAGGACGCGGCATAGTTCGTGTCGAACTGCACGTTGTCGAACATGAAGAATTCGGCTTCCGGCCCGACGTACACGGTGTCGCCGATGCCGGTCGTCTTTAGATAGGCCTCGGCGCGCTTGGCGGTCGAGCGCGGATCGCGGGCGTAGAGCTCGCCGGTCGAGGGCTCGACGACGTCGCAGAATACGATCAGCATCGGCGTCGCCGAGAAGGGATCGGTGTAGACCGCGTCGAGATCGGGCTTGAGCACCATGTCGGACTCGTTGATCGCCTTCCAGCCCTCGATCGAGCTGCCGTCGAACATCAGGCCGTCGGTCAGCTCGTCCTCGCCGATCAGGCCGGCGACCATAGTGAGATGCTGCCATTTGCCCTTGGGGTCGGTGAAGCGCAGATCGACCCACTCGATCTCTTCTTCCTTGATCTTGTTCAGGATGTCGTTGGCGGTGGCAGCCATGATCAGCTCTTTCCTTATCGGTGCCCCGGCGACGGCCGGGATCGTGTCGTAACTAGGCGACCCCGACGGACATCGGGGTGACGGTTCGGTGACGGTTTAGATCGCGGCCTCGTCGCGTTCGCCGGTGCGGATGCGCAGCGCGGCCTCGACCGAGATGACGAAGATCTTGCCGTCGCCGATGCGGCCGGTCTGCGCGGCATTGGCGATCGCCTCGACCACCCGCTCGGCGAGCGCGTCGTCGACGACGACCTCGAGCTTCACCTTAGGCAGGAAGTCGACGACATATTCGGCGCCGCGATAGAGTTCGGTATGGCCCTTCTGGCGGCCGAAGCCCTTGGCCTCGGTCACGGTGATGCCGCTGACGCCGATCTCGTGCAGTGCTTCCTTCACCTCATCCAGCTTGAACGGCTTGATGATGGCTTCGACCTTCTTCACGGCAATATGCCCCCTAGCGGAGCCCGCGCTCCGAGCGCGGACAGTGCACCAAACGTGCCAGCCCAAGGCCCTCGGGGCAACCGGGATTCGGCGCGAATTGCTGCTTGGAAAACGGGCAGATGCGGCCGGTTTGCCCGTTGCGCGGGCATTGCCGCGGGATGCGGCGGGAGGAATGGGGTTACAGGATCGTGCGGACGGTTTCGGGTGGTCTGGCGAGGACGACGCCTTTGTCGGTCTCGACCAGCGGGCGCTGGATGATGATCGGGTTGATCGTCATGGTTTCGAGGATCGTCGCGTCGTCCGCGTCGCTCTCGGCGAGCGCCTTGGCGTCGGGCTCGGTGAGGCGCAGGCCGTCGCGCGGGCTGATGCCGGCGCGGGCGTAGAGCCGCGCAAGCTCCGTTACGGTCGGCGGGTGCTTGAGATATTCGATGACGGTGACGTCTGCGCCCGCGTCGGTGAGCAGCGCCAGCGTGTTGCGCGACGTGCCGCAGCGCGGATTGTGGTAGATGGTGGCGTTCATGGGAGGAGCCTTTCATTCCTCCCCCGCCAGGGGGAGGTGGCAGCGCGAAGCGCTGACGGAGGGGGAGGAAAGGGTGGGAGCCTTGTTACAACGCTCCCGCCTTTTCCTCCCCCTCCACCACTCGGCTAACGCCGAGCGGTCCCCCTCCCCCTGGCGGGGGAGGATTTTGGGTCAGGCCTGTTTGGCCAGCCATTCTTCCAGCCACTTGATCGTATATTGGCCGTCCTGGAATTCCGGATCGTCGAGCAAGGCCTGATGCAGCGGGATCGTCGTCGTCGGGCCTTCGATCACGAATTCCTCGAGCGCGCGGCGCAGGCGGCGCAGCGCACCCTGACGCGTGGTGCCGTAGACGATCAGCTTGGCGATCATCGAATCGTAATAAGGCGGCACGCGATAGCCGGCATAGAGGCCGCTATCGACGCGGACGTGCATGCCGCCAGGCGCGTGATATTGCTTCACCAGACCCGGCGAGGGGGCGAAGGTACGCGGGTCCTCGGCGTTGATGCGACATTCGATCGCGTGGCCGCGGAACTGGACGTCCTCCTGCCGCAGCGTCAGCGGATGGCCCTCGGCGATGCGGATCTGTTCGCGGACGAGGTCGAGACCGGTGATCATCTCGGTCACGGGATGCTCGACCTGCAGCCGGGTGTTCATCTCGATGAAGTAGAAGTCGCCGTCTTCCCACAGGAATTCGATCGTGCCGGCGCCGCGATAGCCCATGTCGGCCATCGCCTTGGCGACGATGCCGCCCATCCGCTCGCGCTCCTCGGCGGTTATGACCGGGGAGGGGGCCTCTTCGAGCACCTTCTGGTGGCGGCGTTGGAGCGAGCAGTCGCGCTCGCCGAGATGGATGGCGTTGCCGTTGCCGTCGCCGAAAACCTGGAATTCGATATGCCGGGGGTTGCCGAGATACTTTTCCATATAGACGGTGGCGTCGCCGAACGCCGCCTTCGCCTCGGTGCCGGCCTGCTGCATCAGCGTTTCGAGATGCTCGGGGCCGGTGCACACCTTCATGCCGCGGCCGCCACCGCCGCTCGCCGCCTTGATGATGACGGGATAGCCGATCTCCGCCGCCAGCGCCTTCGCCTCGGCGACGTCGCTGATCGCGCCGTCAGAGCCGGGGACGAGCGGCAGGCCGAGCGCGCCCGCGGTGCGCTTCGCCTCGACCTTGTCGCCCATCGTGCGGATATGTTCGGGCTTGGGACCGACGAACAGCAGGTCGTGCATCTCGACGATCTCGGCGAACCGCGCGTTCTCGCTGAGGAAGCCGTAGCCGGGGTGGATCGCGTCGGCGCCGCTGATCTCGGCGGCCGAGATGATGTTGGGGATGTTGAGATAGCTGTCGGTCGCCGCCGGCGGCCCGATGCAGATCGCCTCGTCGGCGAGGCGCACGTGCATCGCATCCGCGTCGGCGGTGGAATGGACCGCGACGGTGGTGATGCCCATTTCGTGGCAGGCACGATGGATGCGTAGCGCGATCTCGCCGCGGTTGGCGATCAGCAGCTTCTTGATCGGGCGCATGCCTTACTCGACCACCACGAGCGGCTGGTCGAACTCGACCGGCTGGCCGTTCTCGATCAGGATCTGGCGGACGGTGCCCGCGGTCGGCGCGGTGATCGGGTTCATCACCTTCATCGCCTCGACGATCAGCAGCGTGTCGCCCGCGGCGACGGTGCTGCCGACCGCGACGAACGGCTTGGCGCCCGGCTCGGCGGAGAGATAGGCGGTGCCGACCATCGGCGACTTGACCGCATTGGCGGTGCTGACGGTCGGTGCCATCGCGCCGGCCTCGGCGGCGACGGGGGCCGCGGCGGGCGCGGGCGCGGCGGCCATCGGCTGCGGCGCATATTGGACGGGTGCGGCGACGGCGGCGGCCTTGCGCGCGACGCGGATCTTGCGGTCGCCTTCCTCCACCTCGATCTCGGTGAGGTGGGTGGCGTCGAGCAGTTCGGCGAGCTGGCGCACGAGGTTCACGTCAACCTGCATCGATTGGGTCTGGGCCCCGGAGTTGGTCTGGTCGGTCATGGGGGAGCCTCCTGTCAGAAGCGCGCCGCGGCTTCAAGCGCAAGGGTGTAGGAGAGCGCACCGAAACCGGCGATGGTTCCCTTCGCAGCGCGGCCGACGAAGCTGACGTGGCGGAAGTCTTCGCGGCTGTGCGGGTTGGAGAGATGCACCTCGATGACCGGGGTCCTGATGCCCTTGATCGCGTCGTGGACGGCGATCGACGTGTGCGTGAAGGCACCGGCGTTGAGGATCACCGCCTTGGCACGGCGTGCCTGCGCCTCGTGCAGCCAGTCGACCAGATGGCCTTCGTGGTTCGACTGTCGCATGTCGATTTCCAACCCCAGTTCGCGGGCGCGATCCTCGAGCTGGCCGGCGATGTCGTCGAGCGTGTCGGAACCGTAGATCTCGGGCTCGCGCGTGCCGAGCAGGTTGAGGTTGGGGCCGTTGAGGACGAAGATGGTGTCGGTCATAGCGCGGGCTTATCGTTGTTCGGCGGACGGTGCAAAGACGGTCTGTTTTCACGCGAAGGCGCGAAGGCGCGAAGAAGGAAAAGGGTTGGTTCGCGCAGAGGCGCGGAGGTGCAGAGAGGGCGCGCGCGGGACGATCTCAGTCCTTTCCCGCGCAGCGGCTATCTACGGTCGCCCGGAAGAGGGAAAGCCCGCTGCCGCGGGCAAGCCATCTCTGCGCCTCCGCGCCTCTGCGCGAACAAAGCTACTTCCTTCGCGCCTTCGCGCCTTCGCGTGAATCAGCCTTGCGAAGGTGGACACCGACGATCACGCGCCTAGATGGGGCGCCAAGGAGTTAAGCCTGATGCCCCATAGCGACGGAACGGTTTCGATCACGGTCAACGGCGCGCACAAGCGCGTCAATGCGGGGCTGAGCCTCGCCGAACTGGCTACCGAGCTGGGGCTGGTGCCGGAGAAGGTCGCGGTCGAGCGCAATCTCGAGGTCGTGCCGCGCTCGACGCTGAAGGACGTGCGGGTCGAGGACGGCGACGATATCGAGATCGTCCATTTCGTCGGCGGCGGCGATCATCAGAAGCCGATCGCGGACGACAGCTGGACGGTGGCGGGGCGGACGTTCCGGTCGCGGCTGATCGTCGGCACCGGCAAATACAAGGATTTCGCGCAGAACGCCGCCGCGCTCGAAGCATCGGGGGCGGAGATCGTCACCGTCGCGGTGCGCCGGGTCAACGTCAGCGATCCCAACGCGCCGATGCTGACCGATTTCATCGATCCCAAGAAGGTCACCTATCTGCCCAACACCGCGGGCTGTTTCGACGCGGAGAGCGCGATCCGTACGCTGCGGCTGGCGCGAGAGGCGGGCGGCTGGGACCTCGTCAAGCTCGAGGTGCTGGGCGAGGCGAAGACGCTGTATCCCGACATGCACGAGACGCTGCGCGCAACCGAGATCCTCGCCAACGAAGGCTTCAAGCCGATGGTCTATTGCGTCGACGATCCGATCGCGGCGAAGCGGCTGGAGAATGCCGGCGCGGTGGCGATCATGCCGCTGGGCGCGCCGATCGGGTCGGGGCTGGGCATCCAGAACCGCATCACGATCCGGCTGATCGTCGAGGGCGCGGGCGTGCCGGTGCTGGTCGACGCCGGGGTCGGCACCGCGTCGGACGCGGCGGTGGCGATGGAGCTGGGCTGCGACGGCGTGCTGATGAACACCGCGATCGCCGAGGCGAAGGACCCGGTGATGATGGCGGCGGCGATGCGGTCGGCGGTGGAGGCGGGGCGGCTCGCCTATCGCGCCGGGCGGATGGGGCAGCGCCGCTATGCCGATCCGTCAAGCCCGCTCGCCGGGCTGATCTGACCGCCTGACGCATTTGTCACGGAACCGGTCCGTTCCCAACCCGTTGTCCTTGCTGTAGATCAAGCGGCCCGGTTGGCGGGGCGCGGTCATAGCAGGAGGTCCTCATGGGCGAGCTCACCGACAAGATCAAAGGCACCGTCAACGAAGCCATCGGCAACGCCAAGGAAGCCATCGGCAAGCACAATGACGATGCCAGCCTGACCGCAGAGGGCAAGGCCCAGCAGGCCGAAGGCAAGGGCGAGAAGTTCAAGGGCGGCGTCAAGGGCGCGCTCGGCGACAACATCTGACCTTCGGGTGAGATGACCGGCAAAGGGCCGTCCCGGGGAAGCGGGGCGGCCCTTTCCATATCCAACAGGGACGACGCAGATGAAGAAGATGATGATCGCGCTGAGCGCAGGCGCGATGGCGCTGTCGCTCGCCGCATGCGGCGGCAAGGGCGACGACAAGCTGGGCAGCGACGTCAAGGCCGCGGCCGACAACCGTGCCGACTCGCTCGAAGCGCAGGCGGACAATCTCGAGGATCAGGCCAAGGCCGAGCGCAAGAGCGCGAGCCAGCAGGCGGATGCGATTGACGATGCCGACGTCAACGCCGCCGCGATGTCGGACGGCGAGAAGGCCGCGTTGATCAACGGCAGCGACAAGCTGCGCTGACCGCATGGCCTGACCGAGGACAATTTTGTCCTAGTGACGGACACATCGGTTAATATGGCTTGTTAGTGTCTAATGACCACGCCGTACAACACTCCGTCCTCGGTCAGCCATGAACATGGTGAGATCATCGTCGATGGCCCCGATGGGGTCGCCGTGTCGCTGACGCCGGAGGCCGCGCTGATCACGGCGGGGCGTTTGGAGACCGAGGCGATCGACGCGCTGATCGAGCGCGGCAGGACCGTGACGACGAAACCGGCCGACGGATGACGATGCCCTTGCGGTTGCTGGTGGCCGAAAGCGAGCCGCCGGCGGCGTGCGAAACGCGGCGCGAGAGCGTCGGGCGCAGCTCGGGCGAGACGTTCCTCAAGCGGCTCGGCGCGCTGTTCCCCGATGCGGTCTGCGAGCGGGTCAAGCCGGCGGATCACGATGCGGCGGCGCCGGCGGGCGGGCTCGACGGCTATGACGGGGTGATCCTGACCGGTTCGCCGCTTCATCTTTACGAGGACACGCCCGAGGCGCGGCGCGAGATCGACTTCATGCGCGCGGTCTATCGGTCGGGGACACCGGCGTTCGGGTCGTGTGCGGGCTTGCAGGTCGCGGTCGTCGCGGCGGGCGGCACCGTGCGGGCGATGGGCGCGCGACGCGAGGCGGGGTTCGCACGGCGCATCGTGCGGCAGCCGGCGGGGCAGGATCATCCGCTGCTCGCCGGTCGGCCGCCGGCCTATGACGTGCCGGCGGTGCATAGCGACGAGGTGGCGACCCTGCCCGCGGGCGGCAGGCTGCTCGCCTCGAACGGCGTCACCGAGGTGCAGGCGGCCGAGATCCGCCACGACGGCGGCATCTTCTGGGGCGTGCAATATCATCCCGAAATCTCGCTGCGCGAGGTCGCGGCGGCGCTACGGCGGCAGGCGGACGATCTGGTCGCGCTGGGGCTGGCGCGCGACGCGCTCGACGTGGCGACGCATGCGGCGCTGGTCGAGGCGTTGCACGAGGCGCCCGACCGGCGCGATCTGGCGTGGCGGCTGGGTCTCGACGAGCAGGTGACCGAGCCGCGCACGCGGATGACCGAGTTGCGCAATTTCCTCGACCGGCTGGTGGTGCCGACCCGCGCGGCGCGCGGGCGGGGCTAGGCCGATCGCTTACCGAGCGTGGTGGCGGGGGTGATCACATCGACGTCGGTGCGCAGGTGGAGCAGGCGGACGCCGCGCTGTTCGATCGCTCGGGCGAGTGCGGGGGCGAAATCGCCGGTGCGCTCGACGGTCTCGGCCCAGCAGCCGTAGGCGCGGGCGAGCGCGGCGAAATCGGGGTTGGCGAGCGTGGTGGCGGCGACGCGGCCGGGATATTCGCGCTCCTGGTGCATGCGGATCGTGCCATAGGCCTGGTTGTCGACGACCAGCACCAGCAGCTGCGCATCGTGCTGGACGGCGGTGGCGAGTTCCTGACCGTTCATCAGGAAGCAGCCGTCGCCGGCAAGCGCGACCACCTGCCGCTCGGGATAGCGGAGCGCGGCGGCGACCGCGGCGGGCAGGCCGTAGCCCATCGCCCCGGCGGTCGGCGCGAGCTGCGTGCCGGGGGCGGGATAGTGCCAATAGCGGTGCCACCAGCCGCTGTAATTGCCGGCGCCGTTGCAGATGATCGTATCGGCGGGGAGCTGTTCGCGCATCGCGGCGACGCAGGGGCCGAGGTCCATCGTGACGCCGTCGCGCGGCGCGGGCGTGGACCATTGCAGCCACTCGGCATGCGCCTCGGCACCGCCGGGATGGGGCGGGCCGTCGAGCGCGACCAGCGCCTCGGCGAATTCGGCCATGCCGGCGCAGATCGCCAGATCGGTGCGATAGGTCATGCCGAGTTCGTTCGCATCGGGATGGACGTGGACGAGGCGCTGGCCGGGGTGATCGGGGGTGATCAGCGTATAGCCGTCGGTCGTCGCCTCGCCGAGCCGCGCGCCCGCGACGATCAGCAGGTCGGCATCCTTCACCCGCGCGACGAGCGCCGGATTGGGGCCGTAGCCGAGATTGCCGGCGTAGCTGGGGCAGGCGTTGGGGATGGCATCCTGCCGGCGGAAGGCGGTGGCGACGGGGACGCCGGTGCGATCGGCCCAGGCGGCGAAATCCTGCGCGGCGACGCCGTCCCAGCCGGCGCCGCCGACGATCGCGAGCGGCCGTTCGGCGGTGGCGAGCAGATCGGTGAGCTGTTCGAGCGGGGCTTCGTCGCAGCCCTGCGGCAGGCGTTCGACACGGGGCCGGTCGGCGACCGCGGCGGTGTCGCGCAGCATGTCCTCGGGCAGCGCCAGCACCACTGGGCCGGGCCGGCCGTTCATCGCCACCGCATAGGCGCGGGCGACATATTCGGGGATGCGCGTGGCATCGTCGATCCGCGCCGCCCATTTGGCGATCGGGGCGAACATCGCGGGAAAATCGATTTCCTGGAAGGCCTCGCGGTCGCGGGTGGTGCGGTCGACGTCGCCGATGAAGAGGATCAGCGGCTGCGAATCCTGCCGCGCGACATGGACGCCGATCGCGGCATTGGTCGCACCCGGCCCGCGCGTCACGAAGGCGATACCGGGGCGGTGGGTGAGCGTGCCGTCGGCGCAGGCCATATAGGCCGCGCCGCCTTCCTGCCGGCAGACCACCGTCGCGATGTCCGGCGCGTCGTGGAGCGCGTCGAGCACGGCGAGGAAGCTTTCCCCCGGCACCGTGAAAATCCGCTCACAACCCTGTGCAAGCAATTGATCGACCAGAATTTGGCCGCCGGTGCGCGAGATGGTCTCCATGATGCGATCTTGCCCGGTCACGCCGCGGAAGTCGAGCGGCGGCGATCCGGGCGCGGCGGTCGCGTCAGACGCGCGAACGGTCGCCGAAATCGAACCAGCCGGGGCGGTTGCCGGCGGGATAGGCGGGGCGGACGGTGCGCACCGGGCGGGCACTGCCGGTGAGACGCTCCCCGATGGTCGGTGCGGCGGCGACGGGGGCGGCGGCGACCGGGACGGTTTCGCCAGCGCGGGCGAGACGGTCGTTCTCGCGCTCCAGCTCGGCGATGCGGCGGTTGGCGTCGACAAGCGCGGCGTCGCCCTGCTTGCGATAGCCGGCATGCGCCTCGCGCTCGTCGGCATAGCGCGTCTTCCACTTGCGGCCACCGCCGTGGCTGGCGAGCCCGAAGAACCAGCCGGCGACGAGGCACAATGCCAAAGCGACGAACTGCGTGGTGGTGGTGAACAGCATCCGAGCCTCCCTGTTACGGGTGCATAACGAGCGCGGCGGGGGTTGGTTCATCGGGCCGGGAGCGTCACGCTGCGTGGAAGCGGTGTCGTTGCGGTGGAATGGGTTAGGCGCCGAACGTGGACAAGATGGACACCTGAATGGAAACGATCCGGGTTTATCGTTTCCGGAAACGTGCTGATCGATGGCGATGAGAAAGAGCGTGTGGGGGGAAGCTCTTTAGCATTTGGGGCGGGTGTAGGACAGCAGGCTCCGGCAGATCTGCGCAGTGTTCCTGCGAAAGCAGGAACCCAGGGCCAAGCAGAAACGGCTTTCGGCGTTTCGGACTCCTGGGCTCCTGCTTTCGCAGGAGCACTGGTGGCGTTTCGCGGGAGGTTCGAACACGTCCGGGGTGATGGATATGATGTGGAGCCGGATCGGGTCTCACCTGCCCTTCGACAGGCTCAGGGCGAACGGTGGTGTGGGGATCCCTAGAAGGCGTCGCTGATCGAGCAGGCGGCGGGGCCGAGGATGACGATGAACAGCGTCGGGAGGATGAAGAGGATCAGCGGGATCGTCATGATCGCCGGCAGGCGCGCGGCCTTCTCCTCGGCGCGCATCATGCGTTCGTTGCGGAATTCGGCGGACAGCACGCGCAGCGCCGAGGCGAGCGGCGTGCCGTATTTCTCGGTCTGCACCATCGTCGTGACGACGCCGCGGATCGCGTCGAGGTCGACGCGGGTGGCGAGATTCTCGAACGCCTGCCGCCGCTCGGTGAGGAAGCCGAGTTCGATCGCGGTCAGCGTGAATTCGTCGCCGAGTTCGGGATAGGCGCGGCCGAGTTCCTTGGCGACGCGGTGGAAGGCGGCGTCGACGGTCAGGCCCGCCTCAGCGCAGATCACCAGCAGGTCGAGCGCGTCAGGCAGGCCCTTGCGGATCGCGTCGCTGCGCTTGGTGATCTTGTTCTTCAGATAGATGTCCGGCGCCTTGTAGGCGAGGATGAAGGTCACCGCGACGAGCGCATAGCGTTTGAACGGCGACCAGTCGGGGAAATAGTCGAGCCCGTAGACGACGACCACCATCAGCCCGCCGAACACGATCGGCAGCGCGAGCCGGCCGAAGATGACGCCGACCGCCCATTCCTTCGACCGGATGCCGGCGCGCATCAGCTTGAGCTGCGCGTCCTTGACCTGGCTGTCCTGCAACACCTTGAGCGACGAGAGCAGGCCGCGCATCCAGTCGGTGGTGTCGCTGCGCTGGACCAGCTTGGCGCGGCGCTTGGTCGAGGCGGTGATGCCGGCCTTGAGCTGTTCGCGGCGTTCGTTGAGCGCCTTGACGCGCTTGGTCATCGGATCGGTGACGGTGCGCATCACCGTATAGATGGCGAGCATCACCGCGAAGGCGGCGACCCCCGACAGGATGGTCGCGACCCAGAGCACGTCGATGCCCATCAGCGTCGGTCCGGAAGCCTGCATGTCTATTCGCCCCCGGCCATCAGATTTCGAAGCTGACCATCTTGGCCATAATGAATACGCCGATCCCCATCCACAGCAGGCCGCCGATGCCGGCGATGATCAGCCGCGGTTCGGAGAAGAAGCCCTGCATATAGCCGGCGTTGATCATCCAGATCATCCCGAAGACGATGAACGGCAGCGACCCGACGATATAGGCCGACGCCTTGGATTCGGACGACATCGCCTTGATCTTCAATTTCATCTGGCCGCGCTGGCGCAGCACCGTGGCGAGATTGGCGAGCGTTTCGGCGAGATTGCCGCCGGTCTCGCGCTGGATCGCGATGGTGATGACGAAGAACTGGAATTCGGGCGTGCCGAGCCGGTCGGCGGTGTCCTGCAAGGCCGCGTCCATCGACATGCCGATCTTCATCTTGTCGGAGACCATGCGGAATTCCTCGCCGACCGGCCCCTCCACCTCGTTGCCGACGACGCCGATCGTCTCGCTGACCGGCAGGCCCGAGCGCAGGCCGCGGACGAGCAATTCGATCGCATCGGGGAATTTGGCGGTGAAGCGGGTGACGCGGCGGCGGATGAAATAGCCGACCATCCAATGCGGCACGCCGGCGCCGACCGCGACGCCGAACAGCAGGGCGAAGAGGAACGGCGCGCCCTTGAGCATCAGCAGCCCGGCGACGATGACGATCAGCCCGGCGCTGACCATGCCGTAGCGGCCGACGCTCCAGTCCTTGCCGGTCATCGCCAGCCGGTGGGCGAGCTGCGCCGGATTGGGCAGCAGCCGGCCGACCGCGAGGTCGGTGCGGGTCTGGACGCGGCCGGCGGCGATGCGCCGCATCTGCGATTCGACCACCGCGAAGTCGCCGTGCCGCATCCGCATCGCGGCGACGCGGCGCGTCTGCGCGCGCTGCGGCGACGGGCCGGCGAGCGCGAAGGCGACCAAGGCGATCGCCAGTCCGCCGCCGAGCAGCACCATCGCGAGAGGGAAGAGGTCCATCGCCGCGACGCTATTTCTTGGCGCGGCGCGGCAGCAACGCGGAGAAGCCGCCGATCAGCGACTTGCCCTTCTTGCGCGTCTTGCCGTCGCCGCTGCCCGCGACGAGTTCCTCGCCGGCGTTGAGGACGTGGCGGGTGAGGTCGATCAGCGGTGCGATCGTCTTGGTGTTCTTGCCCGCCTCGGCGAGCGGCTTGCCAAGCTTGGCCGATTGCGCCGCCAGTTTCTGGTCGAAGGGGACGAGGAAGTCGATCTTGCGCTCGATCGAGCTTTCGAAATCCTTGCGGCTGATCTCGAGCTGCGCGGCGGGGTGGACGCGGTTGGCGACGACGGTGAGGTGCGTCTGCGGCGCATGCGTCTTGAGCCACGACAGAATGCGGATCGTATCACGCGCCGAGGCGAGGGTGAGTTCGGTGACGATCACCGCGGCCTGGATGTCGCTGATGAGCTGCGGGTGCTGGACCAGCATCGCACGCGGCAAATCGACCACCGTCGCCTCGAAGGCGGCGCGCATCTCTTCCTGCAACTGATAGAAAGCGGCGCCGTCGGTAACCAATGGTGCGTTGATCGGTGCCTCGGCGGAGAGGACGGCAAGCTTCTCGGTCGCCTTGACCATCGCGCGTTCGATGAACAGGCCGTCGATGCGGCTGGGATTCTCGATCGCGTCGGTGAGGCCGCGGCCGGGCTCGAGATCGAGCGTCAGCGCGCCGGTGCCGAAATGGACGTCGAGATCAAGCAATGCGGTGGTGCGCTTCTCGCGCTCGGCGAGCAGCCAGGCGGTCGAGGTGGCGACGGTCGACGCGCCGACGCCGCCGCGCGTGCCGATGACGGCGATCGCGCAATGCGGCCGGTCGATGCTGGCCTCGGCGAGCTTGGGGGCGTTGAGCATCGCCTGCGCGTGACCGAAGGCCTCGCGCATCGCGTCGGGATGGAGCGGCTTGAGCAGATAATCCTGGATGCCGCTGGCGATCAGGTCGCGGTAGAGGCGCACGTCGTTGACCTGGCCGGCGGCGATCACCACCGTGCCGGGCTCGCACACTTCGGCGAGGCCGTTGATGTCGCTGAGCGGGTCGCCCGATTCGGCGAGATCGACGAGCAGGATCTGCGGGCTGGCCGAGACCGACAACGACTGGACGGCGTTGCGCAGCCCGCCCTTGTAGACCTTGTCGACCGACCAGCCGAGTTCGGCGGCGATCGGGCGCAGCGTTTCGGCGGTGGTCTCGTCGCAGACGTAGGCGGCGAACGGCTCGCGCGTCGAGAGGCCGGCGGGTTTCCAGGGAGCGTTCATCAATTGGCTCCGCGGGCGCTGGTCGCCTGCAGCGCGGCGGCGCCGGTCGGCGCCTTCTTGCGATAGGTGTCGATCGCCTTGGTGTTGGCTGCGGTGTCGACGAGCGGCTGCGCATCGGTGCCGGAGATCAGGTCGCTCGGGCGGGCGATCATCGCGGCGAGGTTGGCGTTGATGGCGCAGCCGTAGTTGGACGAGGTGTTGGCGTCGAATTCGTTGCTCGAATTGCGGCTCCAGTCGGGGCAGCCGGGCACGCTGGCGTGCATGCGGCTGACGACGACGCGCAGCGTGTCGGGCGTCACCGGCGCGGCGGTCACCGGCCGGTCGTCGGAGAGCAGCAGGCCGTAACTGGCGACGACGGCGGCGATCTCGTCGCGCGCGCGGCCGGCGCCGTCGGCGCTCTCGTCGATCGCGACCTTGTCGCCGAAGCCGAGGTGCATCGTGTCCATCCAGCCGGCGAGCCGGCGGCCTTCGCCGGCGGCGAGGCCGGCCCCGGCGGTGGCGAGGTCGAGCGCGTAATCGCTGCGTGCGACGACCGGCTGGTGGACCGATTCGAGGCCGCGGTTGGTGGTGCCCATGCAGCCGCCGAGAAGCAGCGCGGGCAGGGTGGCGAGGAGCAGCTTGTGCTTGGTCATCGGAGCCTTGTCCTTGGTCGGGGCCGGCGCGGGCATCAGTTGGAAAATCCGGGGGCGGGGACGGCGCCCTTCTTCTTCGACGTGGCGCGCGGATCGGCGGCGGCGGGGGCCGGCTGACGCTGCGGCACCGGCGGCACCGCCGCGGCGGCGCCGATCGTCGGCGCGGGCGGCTGGCCGCCGGGGACCATCGTCGGCACCGGACGCGGACCGTTGCCACCCGAACCGACCTCGCCGAGCAGGATGCGTGCGGCATCGCTCGGCGCGCGATAGCCGTCGTGCGGCAGCGCGATCTGGGCGGGATCGCTCACCGGCTTCACCAGATAGGGGGTGATGATGATGACCAGCTCGGTCTCGTTGCGCTGGAAGTTGGTCGAGCGGAACAGCGAGCCGATGATCGGCAGGTCGCCGAGGAACGGCGTCTTGTCGATGTTGTTGCCGTGGCTGTTCGACAGCAGGCCGCCGATCATCATGCTCTGGCCCGAGCCGAGCTCCAGCGTCGTCTCGGCGCGGCGGGTGGTGATGCCGGGAACGCGGGTGCCGCCGACGCTGACCGCATTGGCATTGTCGATCTGCGACACCTCGGGACGGACGCGCAGCGAGATGCGGCCGTCGGACAGCACCGTCGGCGTATAGGCGAGGCTGACGCCATATTGCTTGTACTCGACGGTGACGGTGCCGAGTCCGCCGGAGAGCGGGATCGGGATCTCGCCGCCGGCGAGGAAGGTCGCGGTCTCGCCCGACAAGGCGGTGAGATTGGGGTTGGCGAGCGTCGTCACCTGACCCAGCGTCTCGCCGAGATCGACCGCAGCGAGCAGGTCGAGGCCGAGCAGCCTGCCGGCGAGGCCGAGCGTCGAGCCGGAGCTGCCGTTCGGGATCAGGGTGGTATTCGTACCTGTGTTGAAGCCGGTCGCCAGCGGGAAACCCGGCGTATATTGAGGGCTGACGCCGCCGCGACCAATGCCGAATTTGAACCCGCCGGTCGAGTCGACCGAACCGAGGTTGACGCCGACGTTCTTGATGAACGTCCGGCTGACCTCGGCGATGCGGACCTGCAGATTGACCTGCAGCGGGGTCGCGGTCTTGAGGCGCGAGAGCACCTTGGTCGCGTCGCCGACATAGGCCTGGACCAGCCGTTCGGCCTCGGCGGCGTCACCGGGGCCGGCGACGGTGCCGGTGAGCAGCACGATGCCGTTCATCGGCGTCGCGACGAGCCGCGCGTCGGGCATCGCGAGCTGGAGCATCGCCGCGATCGAATCGAGGTTGTTGCCGACGCGGACGGTGGTCGCATAGACGACCGCGCCGCCGCGGGTGGTGGCGGAGATCGTCGTCTCGCCGGTCTTCTTGCCGAAGATGTAGAGCTGCGTCGGCGAGCGGACCTGGACGTCGGCGATGCTGTCATCGGCGACGAAGACGTCGCTCATCGGTCGCGACAGCGTCACCAGCCGGCCGCGGCCGGTGTTGACCTGGACGACCGACGAACTGCCGCCGGCGACCGCGGCATCGGCACCGGTGCCGCGCGCATCGGCGATGGCGAGCGGCGCGGCGACCGTGGTGGCGAGCGCCAGCGCGACGGCGGCGGTGCGGCCGCAGCGGGTGCGGAGGGGGTGGACGAGAGGCATGTCAGTTTTTCCCTCCGACCGGAACGACGGTCACGGTGTTGCCGCGGGCGATCCGCACGGCCGGGCCCTGGATCGTCGCGCCGCCGGCGCCGGGCGCGCCACCCGGTGCGGTGCCGGTGCCCATCGGGGTGCCGGCGGCCGGTGCGCGTGCCGGCACGGTGCTGCGCTGGAAGCGCGAGACGTCGGCGCCGGTGGCGAAGGTGGTGCCGCCGGTCTGCGGCTGGGTGGCGAGGCGCAGCATCATCGCCTTTTCGGCGCGCGGGTCGCCGTCGGGCACCTTGACCGCGCCGCTGGCGATCGCCTCTTCGAGTTCGGTCGAATTGTCGGCGAGCGCGCGCAGCGACAGCGACAATTCGCCGATCGTGCGCGCCACCGCGACCTGTTCGGCCATCTTCGGCGTCGCCTCCAGCGTCACCGTCGAATAGCTCGTGACCTTCGACTTGCCGTCCTCGCCGACGACATTGTCGGTGCGCTGGTCGGTGGCGAGCACGCGGACGTTGCGCATGATCGTCTCGGACACCTTGAGCGGCTGGCCGTCGCCGCCGCCGTTGACGGTCTGGGTCAGGACGAGGTCGATGCGGTCGCCGGGGAAGACGAAGCCGGCGACCGCCGCCTGGCTCGACACGCTGACGGTGACCGCACGCATGCCCGGCCCGAGCGCGGCGGCGAGGAAGCCGCGGTCGCCCGGCGACACCAAAGCGCCGCGGGTGACCGGCTGGCCGGCGGTGATCGCGTTGCGCACCACGGTGCCGGTCAGTTTCGCCACGTCGGTGCCCGCCTTGAGATAATAGGCATTGTCGACGAGCTGCTGCGGCCAGGGCTGGAACTTGAGCGCGGTGGCGTCGAGGATCGTGCCGACGGGCAGCGCGCGGGTCGCGACCAGCACTTCCGGGCCGGTGACGACGACCGGGGCGGGGGCGCCCATTGCCACCGCCTGCGGCGCGGAGGCGCCGACGAGCAACGAGCGGGCGAAAAATGCCGTGATGCCGGCGACGAGCAACGCGCCCACCAGCAAAACGATCTTGCGACTATCCATGGTCTCAACGGGCCTTTCAGCGCACCGGTGGTTGATTGGGCCATCTTGGCCGCGGACTGGTTAAAATCCGGTTCGTCTTCAAAGGGATGGCAGAGTGGCGGGCAGCGCGAGCAGCGCCGCCGCGGCGATTGCGACGCCATAAGGCACCTCGACCTCGCCGATTCGGCGCTGCCAGCGGCGCTCGATCATCATCGCGACGGTGATCGCGCCGCCGAGCACCGACATCAGCATCAGCATCTGCAACAGGCCGCCGAGCGGCAGCCACAAGGCGAGCGCGCCGATCATCTTGACGTCGCCGCCGCCCATCCAGCCGCAGGCGAAGGCGCCGACGAACGCCGCGAAGACGATCGCCGCGACAAGCAATTGCACCGCGACGTCGCCCCAGCCGAGCCCCATCGCCCACCACCACAGCGGCGCGAGCAGCGCGATCGCCGCATTCTTGCCATTGGCGATCTCGCGGGTGCGGGCATCCTCGATTCCCGCGGCGACGAGCAGGCCGCCGAGCGTGACGGCCAGCGCCGCGATCAATAGACTATCCCATCCCATCGGACGCGACAGGTAGACGGCATGGCTTGCGAAACCGTAACCAAAGCAACGATGACCGACCAAGCCGAGCTGCGCCGCGACCTGCCCGCCGATTCGCGCCTGACGCAATGGCGGGCGCCCGACGGCTGGCGCCACCGCCGCTTCGACTGGCCGCATCCCGACGCCCGCGGGCGTATCCTGGTGCAGGGCGGCCGCGCGGACATCATCGAGAAATTCCTCGAGACGATCCGCCACCTGCATGCCCGGCGCTGGTCGGTGACCGCGTTCGACTGGCGCGGGCAGGGCGGCTCCGGGCGGCTCGCCGCCGATCCGCACGTCGGCCATGCCGCCAGTTTCGACGCGTGGGTGGGCGATCTCACCGCCTTCTGGCGCGACTGGACGCGCGAGGGGAGCGGACCGGCGGTGCTGCTCGGCCATTCGATGGGCGGGCATCTGGCGCTGCGCGCGATGCTCGACGGCGGCGTCGTGCCCGATGCGGCGGTGCTGGTGTCGCCGATGATCGGCGTGCGCTCACCGCCCGGCGCGCGGGCCGGTCGTGCGGTCGCCTGGGCGATGACGAAGATCGGCGATCCCGCCCGGCCGGCGTGGACGGTGCGGCCGGGCAAGGCGTCCGCCGGCCATCGCCAGCAGCGGCTCACCCATTCCCTCGATCGCTATGCCGACGAGGCCTTCTGGTATGCGCGCGATCCGTCGCTGCTGCTCGGGCCGCCGAGCTGGGCGTGGGTGCTCGAGGCGTTCGACTCGGGCGCGCGGCTGCAGGCCGACCCGCGGCTGGCGGCGCTCGCGGTGCCGATCCTGATGCTGGTCGCCGATGCCGACCGACTGGTCGATGCCCGCGCCGCGGTGCGGCTGGCGGCGCGGCTGCCGCGGGTCGAGCTGGTTCGCTTCGGTGCCGAATCGGCGCATGAGATCCTGCGCGAGGACGATGCGGTGCGGCGGCGTGCCTTCGACGCGATCGACGCGTTCCTGGACCGGCTGCGATGATCCACGATGTCGCGATCATCGGCGCGGGGATCGCCGGCGCCAGCCTCGCCGCCGCGCTCGCGCCGCACGCCCGCGTGCTGCTGCTCGAGGCGGAGGCGCAGGCGGGCTATCACAGCACCGGGCGCTCGGCCGCCTTCTGGTCGGAGACCTATGGCGGGCCGGGCATCCAGCCGCTGACCAGCGCCTCCGAAGCGGCGTTGCGCGGCGGCGGCTATCTCGCGCCGCTGGGGTCGCTGCATATCGGGCGGGCGGCGGATGCCGGGCGGGTCGACGCCTTCCTCGCCGCGTTCGAGGGGACCGCGGTGGTGCTCGACCGCGTCGATCCCGCCGCGTTCGTGCCGGGGCTGCGGCCCGAATGGACGCTAGGCGTGCACGAGCCGAGCTGCGCCTATATCGATGTCGCGGCGCTCCATGCCGCCTATCTGGCTGGATTTCGCCGCGCCGGTGGAGCGATCGCGACGCGCGCCGGGCTGGACGAGGCGCGGCGTGCCGACGGCATCTGGACGATCGCGACGCCGGCGGGGACGTATCGCGCGCGCGTGCTGGTGAATGCGGCGGGGGCCTGGGCCGATCGCATCGCCGTGCGGCTGGGGGCGGCGCCGCTCGGCATCCAGCCCTATCGGCGGACGATGGTGCAGTTGCGCACCGATCCGCCCGCGGGCGCCGATCTGCCGCATGTCGCCGATATCGCGGGGCGGTTCTATTTCAAGCCGGAGGCGGGGCGGCTGTGGCTGAGTCCGCACGACGAGACGCCGGTCGATCCGCACGACGTCGCGCCCGAGGAGATCGACGTCGCATTGGCGGTCGACCGGTTCGAGGGCGTGGTCGACTGGCGGGTCGCGGCAGTCGAGCGGCGCTGGGCGGGATTGCGCAGTTTCGCGCCGGACCGGTTGCCGGTGTACGGCTTCGATCCGGCGGTGGCGGGGCTGTTCTGGTGCGCGGGGCAGGGCGGCTTCGGTATCCAGACCGCGCCCGCCGGCGCGGCGGTGGCGGCGAGCCTGTTGCTGGGGACGGCCCTGCCGGCGGGGTTCGAGGGGGTCGACGTCGCGCGCTATGCCGCGGGGCGGTTCGCTTAAATCCTCCCCCGCAAGGGGGAGGGGGACCGCTCGGCGTCAGCCGAGTGGTGGAGGGGGAGGATAGGGCGGGAGCAAAATTGGCGGCTACCACCCCATCCTCCCCCTCCGTCACGGCTGCGCCGTGCCACCTCCCCCTGGCGGGGGAGGACCAGGTCACCCCGCCGGGCGGCTCGCCGCAATCGCCGCGTCACTCGCCAGTTTGTCGACGCGTTCGTTGTCGGCGTTGCCGGCGTGGCCCTTGACCCAGATCCATTCGATCTCGTGCTTCTGCGTCTCGGCGAACAACGCCTGCCAGAGTTCGGCATTCTTGACCGGCTTCTTGTCGGCGGTGCGCCAGCCGTTCTTGCGCCAGCCATGGATCCAGCGGGTCAGGCCGTCCATGACGTATTTGCTGTCGGTGCTGAGCTTGATCCGGCACGGGCGGGTGAGCACGCGCAGCGCCTCGATCGCCGCGGTCAGCTCCATGCGGTTGTTGGTGGTCAGCGTCTCGCCGCCCGACAATTCCTTCTCGTGGCCGCCGAAGCGGAGCAGCGCGCCCCAGCCGCCGGGGCCGGGATTGCCCTTGCAGGCGCCGTCGGTGGCGATCTCGACGAGCTGGGGGGCGGCGGGGTCGGTCATGCAAAGGCCTCCGGATGGGCGTCGTACCAGTCGAGCCGGCGCAGATAGGCGAGCGGGTCCTTGCGCGTCACCAGCGCATCCGCCGGCGTGTCGAGCCAGTCCCATGCGCGGGTGAGCAGGAAGCGGATGCACGCGCCGCGCGCGAGCACCGGCAGCGCGGCGCGCTCGGCGGCGGACAGGCCGAGCGCCCCGCCATAGCCGGCGAGCAGCGCCGGGCCGACGCCGGCGAGCGGCGCGCCCTGCGGATCGAAGGCCCAGGAGGTGTGCATCACGGCGACGTCATAGGCGCGTATGTCACGGCAGGCGAAGTAGAAATCGATGAGTCCGGTCACCCGTGCGCCGAGCATCAGCACGTTGTCGGGAAACAGATCGGCGTGGATGACGCTGGTCGGCAGATCGTGCGGCCAGGCCGTCTCGACCGCCGCCAGCGCGGCATCGACGCGCGCGAACAGGCCCGGCGCGATGGCGTCGAGATCGCTGCCGCAGCGCATCAGCAGCGGCCGCCAGTCGGCGATACCGAGGCTGTTGGGCCGGCCGCCGTCGAAATCGGCGACCGCGGCGTGTAGCGCGCCGAGCGCGGCGCCGGCGGTGGCGGCCTGATCCGGCGTCGGGCGGGTCACCGAGACGCCGTTTAGGAAGCGGATCAGGCAGGCGGGGCGGCCCTCCAGCGTCTGGATCGCGACGCCGTCGCGGTCGCGGATCGCGGGCGGCACCGGCAGGCCGCGGTCCGCCAGATGATCGAGCAGGTCGAGGAAGAAGGGCAGGTCGCCGGCGTCGACGCGCTTCTCGTAGAGCGTCAGGATGAAACGCGCGGTCGTCGTGTCGACGAGATAGTTGCTGTTCTCGACGCCCTCGGCGATGCCCTTGGCGGAGACGAGCTCGCCGACCTCGGCGTAGCGGCGCAGGAACGCGGACAGCGCCTCGGCCGAGACGTGCGTGTAGACGGCCATGATCCCTCCCCAGTCTCCACGTCCCCCGGACGTGCGCCGGGGGACGGTCAGCCTATGCCGCGGCGTCGAGGCCGCGTGGCAGTTTGAATGCGATCGTCTCGCGCGTCGTTTCCTCCTCGCGCTCGGTGATCGCGAAGCGGGTGGAGAGCAGGTCGACCAGCTCGCGCACCAGCAGCTCCGGCGCGGAGGCGCCGGCGGTGATGCCGAGCGTGCCGACGCCGTCGAGGAACGTCCAGTCGAGATCGCCGGCGCGCTGGATCAGCCGCGCCGGAATGCCCTCGCGCTCCGCCACCTCGACCAGCCGCACCGAGTTGGACGAATTGGGCGCGCCGATCACCAGCATCGCGTCGCACGCCGCGGCGATCGCCTTGACCGCCGCCTGCCGGTTCGAGGTGGCGTAGCAGATGTCCTCGCCGCGCGGCGGCAGCATGGTGGGGAAGCGGCGTTGCAGCACCGCGACCACCGCGGCGGTGTCGTCGACCGACAGCGTCGTTTGGGTGAGGAAGGCGAGATTGTCGGGATCGACCGGCGCGAAGATCTCGGCATCGGCGGCGGTCTCGATCAGCGACATCGCGCCGGCGGGCACCTGACCGAAGGTGCCGACGACCTCGGGATGGCCGGCGTGGCCGATGAAGACGATGTGGCGGCCCGCGGCGACGAGCCGCTCGGCCTGACGATGGACCTTCGACACCAATGGGCAGGTCGCGTCGAGATAGTCGAGGCCGCGGTTCTGCGCGTCGACCGGCACCGACTTGGGCACGCCGTGCGCGGAGAAGACCACCGGCGCGCCGTCGGGCACCTGGTCGAGCTCCTCGACGAACACCGCGCCCTGCGCCTTCAGCGTGTCGACGACGAACTTGTTGTGGACGATCTCGTGGCGGACGTAGACGGGCGCGCCGTGCTTCTCGATCGCGAGTTCGACGATGCGGATCGCGCGGTCGACGCCGGCGCAGAAGCCGCGCGGTGCGGCGATCAGCAGTTCGAGGACGGGCTTGCCGCCGTCCGCGGGGAATTGGGAGGCCATGCCGGCGGTTCTACGCGATTGGTGCGGCGCACGGAAGTACGCGATTGGCTCACCGCGCGGAAGTACGCGATTGCTTGCACGCGGGAAAGCCGGTTCCTATGGTGCGCCGCGCATCGCCCGGGTTCTCCGGCGGGGCATCACTGTCCGTTCGACAAAGGTACGCGTCCTCTTGAAAACCTCGGCTTTAGGCCTGTCCGCCCTCGCGCTGATCCTCTCGGGCTGCGCCAGCAAGGGCGAGATCGTCGAAGGCGGCATCTCCGCCGTGCGCTCCGCCTGCCCGACGGTCGGCGTCGCCGCCGGTACCGGCGACATCACCCTGTTCGATCCTGCGACGAGCCGCGACGCGAGCGCGATCGACGTCGTCGCCAGCATGACCAACGTGCGCGGCGCCTGCAACGACGCCGGCGAGCAGATCGCCACCAGCGTCACCTTCGACGTGCTCGCGCGGCGGACGCGGACCGAGGGTCCGCGCGACGTGGTGCTGCCTTATTATATCGCGATCGTCCGCGGCGGCTCGGCGGTGACCGCCAAGCGCAAGGGGCAGATCGCGGTGCATTTCGACGCCGGGCAGGCGCGCGCGCAGGCGCAGGGCACCGCCTCGACGCAGATCGCGCGGGCGGCGGCGACCTTGCCCGACGAGGTGCGCAACCAGCTCACCCGCAAGCGCAAGGCGGGCGACGAGGATGCCGCGACCGATCCGCTGGCGCGGCCGGAGGTGCGCTCCGCAGTGCTGCGCGCGACCTTCGAGGCGCTGGTCGGCTTCCAGCTCACCGACGACCAGCTGAAGTATAACGCGCAACGCTGATTCTCATCCCTTCCCGCGCAGGGAGGGGAGGGCGTTTCCGCATTGACTAAGGCCCCGCTGCCCGTCACAGCACCACGCGTCGATGCCGGGCGACCGGCATGGGCGGGCGCGGGAGAGAGCCTCTGCACAAGGAGGCCGCCGAAGGAGCAACCACCCCGGAATCTCTCAGGCAAACGGGACCGCGCGCTGCCTTATCGACACTCTGGAAAGCGTTCCTTTGAGGAGCCACCGAAGGGGTAAGCCCGCCGCGCCAAGCGCCGGGTCAAAGCTCTCAGGTCACCGTGACAGAGGGGGTATGACGGATCGATTGCGGCCCCGTGCCGTCTTTGGTCCCGTGCCTTTCTTGGAGACGGTTGATGAGCGATTCGCTGCCAGACACCTTGCCCGACCCGCTCGACGACCTCGACGGCGACGAGCCCGCAATCCAGCTGCTGCCGCTCGACGGCTGGCACCGCGCCCGCGGTGGCCGCATGGTGCCGTTCGCCGGCTATGAAATGCCCGTTCAATATGAGGGCATCATGGCCGAGCATCTGTGGACGCGCGAGTCCGCCGGCCTGTTCGACGTCAGCCATATGGGTCAGGTCGGCTTCACCGGCGACGGGCTCGACGCCGCCGGCGTCGCCAAGGCGCTCGAAGCGGTGCTGCCGGGCGATATCGCCGGGCTCGCCGCGACCAAGATACGCTATTCGCTGCTGCTCAACGACGAGGGCGGCATCCTCGACGATCTGATGGTCACGACGCTGCCCGCCGAGGGCGCACATCCGTTCGGCGCGGCGAGCCATTATGTCGTCGTCAACGGCGCGACCAAATATGACGATCTCGCCTATCTGCTCGACGTGCTGCCCGACGATCTGACGATGAACCTGATGGAAGATCAGGCCTTGCTCGCGGTGCAGGGGCCCAAGGCGGTCGCCGCCGTGTCGCGCCTGATCCCCGGCGTCGAGGATCTCGTGTTCATGACCGCGGGCGCGTTCGACTGGAACGGCCATGCGCTGTGGATCAGCCGTTCGGGCTATACCGGCGAGGACGGCGTCGAGATTTCGATCCCCGCCGAGGCCGCCGCCGATTTCGCCGATGCGATCTGCGCCGAGCCCGAGGTCAAGCCGATCGGCCTCGGCGCGCGCGATTCGCTGCGGCTCGAGGCCGGGCTGCCGCTCTACGGCCACGATCTCGATCCCGAGACGACGCCGGTGATGGCCGACCTCGGCTTCGCTCTGTCCCAGCGCCGCCGCGAGGCCGCCGATTTCGCCGGCGCCGCGCGTATCCTCGCCGAGCGGACCGATGGTCCCGCGGTCAAGCGCGTCGGCCTGTCGGTCGCCGGGCGCCAGCCGGTGCGCGAGGGCGCGAGCGTCGTCGACGCCGAGGGCGCGGTGATCGGCCGCGTCACCAGCGGCGGCTTCGCGCCGAGCGTCGGTGCGCCGATCGCCATGGCCTATGTTCCCGCCGCGCTCGCCGAGGCCGGCACGCCGCTGCGCCTTGTCCAGCGCGGCAAGATCCACGAGGCGACGGTCGCTCCGATGCCGTTCGTTCCCCACCGCTATGTCCGCGCAGGAGGCAAGTGATGAGCCGTTATTTCACCGAAGATCATGAGTGGGTCGATGTCGATGGCGACACCGGCACCGTCGGCATCTCCGATTATGCGCAGGGCCAGCTCGGCGACATCGTGTTCGTCGAGGTGCCCGAGACGGGCAAGCAGCTCGGCAAGGGCGACGAGGCCGCGGTGGTCGAATCGGTCAAGGCCGCGTCGGACGTCTATTCGCCGGTGTCGGGGACGGTGACCGAGGGCAATGCCGCGCTGTCGGACGATCCCAGCCTCGTCAACTCGGATCCGGAAGCGGAGGGCTGGTTCTTCAGGATCACGCTCAGCGATCCGGCCGAGCTGGAGACGCTGATGGACGAAGCCGCCTATGCGGAGTTCGTCGCCAAGCTGTAACGATCAGCCTCGCAATTGGTGCTCCGCTCTGGTCGATGCTTCGCCGCGCTTGATACGTCACCCCGGACTTGTTCCGGGGTCCACGCGGCGGCGAGGAGGATGGTCTGAAACGATAGGGCGCCCCTGCTGCCCGGTGGACCCCGGAACTGGTCCGGGGTGACGGGATCTGCGGGGATGATGGATCGAACCTCAGCCCGTCGCCATAGGTAAAGCCCTTCCCACACGCGGGGCTCTCAAGGGAATGATGATGCGCTACCTGCCGCTTACCCAGCCCGACCGCGACGCGATGCTCGCGGTCATCGGTGCGGGATCGATCGACGATCTGTTCGTCGACGTGCCCGAGGCCGCCCGCCTGTCCGGCCCGATCCACGACCTGCCGAACCACGCCTCCGAACTGGCGGTCGAGCGGCACATGACCGCGCTCGCCCGCCAGAACACGGTCGCGGGCGAAGTGCCGTTCTTCCTCGGTGCGGGCGCCTATCGCCATCACGTGCCGGCGAGCGTCGATCACCTGATCCAGCGTGGCGAGTTCCTCACCGCCTATACGCCGTATCAGCCCGAGATCGCGCAGGGCACGCTGCAGATGCTGTTCGAGTTCCAGACGCAGGTCGCGCGGCTGCTCGGCACCGACGTGGCGAACGCGTCGATGTACGACGGCTCGACCGCCTGCTGGGAAGCGATCGGCATGGCGCGGCGCATCACCCGCAAGGGCAAGGCGATCCTGTCGGGCGGGCTCCACCCGCATTATGTCAGCGTCGCCAAGACGATGGCGAAATACACCGGCGATCATCTCGAAACCTCCGCGCCGGCGCTGACCGCCGAAACGGATATCGACGCGCTGATCGCCGCGATCGACGGCGATACGTCGTGCGTCGTCGTGCAATATCCCGACATCCTCGGGCGCATCGCCGACCTGACGCCGCTCGCCGACGCCTGTCACGCCAACAAGGCGCTGCTGATCGCGGTCGTCACCGAGCCGGTGGCGCTGGGCGCGATCACCTCGCCGGGCGAGATGGACGCCGATATCGTCGTCGGCGAGGGCCAGTCGCTCGGCGTCGGCCTGCAGTTCGGCGGTCCGTACGTCGGGCTGATGGGCTGTAAGGAGAAGTATATCCGCCAGATGCCGGGCCGCTTCTGCGGCGAGACGGTGGATGCGGAGGGACGCCGCGGCTTCGTGCTGACGCTGTCGACGCGCGAACAGCATATCCGTCGCGAAAAAGCGACGAGCAACATCTGCACCAACTCGGGGCTCTGTGCGCTCGCCTTCTCGATCCACATGACGCTGCTCGGCGAGGCGGGGCTGCGCCGGCTGGCGGGGATCAACCATGCCGCGGCGTGCCGCGCCGCGGATCGCCTCGCCAAGGTGCCGGGCGTCGAATTGGTCACCGAGACCTTCTTCAACGAATTCACGCTGAAGCTGCCGGTCGAGGCGCGCCCCGTGGTGCGGACGCTCGCCGATCGCGGTATCCTGGCGGGTGTATCGCTCGGCCGGCTGTATCCGGACGAGGCGGGCCTCGCCAACGGGCTGATCGTCGCGGTCACCGAGACGACGACCGCGGAGGACGTCGAAACCCTTGCCGCCGCACTCGAGGAGGTTCTGGCATGAGCATCAATCAGAGCGGCTGGCGTCCCGAAATGACCGCCGGCGGCAGCAATGGCGCCGCACCGACCTTCACCGGCAACAAGGCGCTGATGCTGGAAGAGGCGCTGATCTTCGAGATCGGTGATACGCAGACCACCGGCGTCGATTTCGCCGAGGGCGACGTCGCGGGGTCGCGGCTCGGCGATCTCAGCCGCAAGGCGCCGATCGGGCTTGCCGGCCTGTCCGAGCCCGAGACGATCCGTCACTATACGCGGCTCAGCCGCCAGAATTACGCGATCGACCTCGGCCTGTTCCCGCTCGGCTCGTGCACGATGAAGCACAATCCGCGGCTCAACGAGAAGATGGCGCGCCTTCCCGGTTTCGCCGACGTGCATCCGTTGCAGCCGGTCGACACCGTGCAAGGCGCGCTCGCGGTCATCAACGAACTGGCGGTGTGGCTGATCAAGCTCACCGGCATGCACGGCGTCGCCATGTCGCCGAAGGCCGGCGCGCACGGCGAATTGTGCGGCATCCTGTGCATCAAGGCGGCGCTGGAGAAGCGCGGCGAGGGCCATCGCAAGGTCGTCCTCGTGCCCGAATCGGCGCATGGCACCAATCCCGCCACCGCGGCCTTCGCCGGCTTCACCGTCGAGGATATCCCCGCCACCGCCGACGGTCGCGTCGATACCGCGGCGTTGAAGGCACGGCTGGGGCCGGACGTCGCCGCGGTGATGATCACCAACCCCAACACCTGCGGCCTGTTCGAGCGCGACCTGAAGTCGATCAGCGATGCGGTCCATGACGCGGGCGGCTACGTCTATTGCGACGGTGCCAATTTCAACGCCATCGTCGGCCGGGTGCGGCCCGGCGACCTCGGCGTCGACGCGATGCACATCAACCTGCACAAGACCTTCTCGACCCCGCACGGCGGCGGCGGACCGGGGTCCGGGCCGGTGGTGCTGTCGGAGGCGCTCAGCCCCTTCGGACCGCTGCCGTTCACCGCGCGCATGGCCGACGGGCATATCCAGCTCATCGAGGAAGAGACTGCGGGCGACGATCATCCCGACACGTTCGGCCGGATGACCGCCTTCCATGGCCAGATGGGGATGTTCACCCGCGCGCTGACCTATATCCTCAGCCACGGTGCCGACGGCCTCAAGCAGGTCGCCGAGGATGCGGTGCTCAACGCCAATTACGTACTGCGCTCGCTGGAGGGAACGCTCGACGCGCCCTTCGCCAAGTCGGGGCCGTGCATGCACGAGGCGATCTTCTCCGACGCCAATCTCGCCGAGGGCTTCTCGACGCTCGACGTCGCCAAGGGGCTGATCGACGAGGGCTTCCACCCGATGACGGTCTATTTCCCGCTCGTCGTCCACGGCGCGATGCTGGTCGAACCGACCGAGACCGAATCGAAGGCGGCGCTCGACCAGTTCGTCGGCGCGCTGCGCAGCGTGGCGGAACGGGCCAAGGCCGGCGACGCCAGCCTCAAGACCGCGCCGCATTTCGCGCCGCGTGCGCGGCTCGACGAGACGCAGGCGGCGCGCAAGCCGGTGCTGGTGTGGAAGGAACAGCCGCTGGCGCAGGCGGCGGAGTAATGGCAGCTCCCTCGTCACCCCGGCCTTGAGCCGGGGTCCCGCTACCTTCGCGCTTCGGGCGTAGCGGGACCCCGGGTCGAGCCCGGGGTGACGGAGGTTGGGGCTAGGATACCCCCTTTCGCAATGCCGTCGGTGGCTTTAGTTTCTGTCCCGTAACGGGCGGGGACACGGACATATGCAGGCACAGCAACCGGGCGGGTGGATCAGCTATGCGATCCCGCTCGTCGTCGTCGCGGTGGTGATGGCGATCCGCTGGAAGCGGATGAGCCGGGTGCGGCCGCTCAAGCTCGAACATCTGTGGATCCTGCCGGCTTTCTATGCGGTGGTGATCGGCTTCACCTTCACGCGCTTTCCGCCGCATGGCTGGGGCTGGGCCTTCTGCCTCGTCGCTTTGGCACTGGGGGCGGCGCTCGGCTGGCAGCGCGGCAAGATGATGCGGATCACGCTCGATCCGGAGACGCACAGGCTCGGCCAAACCTCGTCACCGGCGGCGTTGCTGTTCATCGTGCTGCTGATCGTCGTGCGCAGCAGCGCGCGCGGCGCATTGAGCTATGCGGGGCCGGCGGCGCTCGATCCGATGGCGATCACCGACGTGCTGATGGCGCTGGCGCTCGGCCTATTCTCCGCGCAGCGGCTGGAGATGTATCTGCGCGGCAAGCGGATGTTGGCAGCCGGCCCGGTCGTGACTCCGTAGCCCTTGCCACGTCGCGCCGATCACGGTTCGCGGCCAGTGCGTGAGGGGGGTGACGCGCCGAAGCGCTTTGGCTAGGCGTCCACGCCATGAAGCACGCTCTTTCCGTCACGCGCGACGCCGACTTCGCCGCCTGGTATCAATCCGTCATCGCCGAGGCCGATCTTGCCGAGGAATCGGGCGTGCGCGGCTGTATGGTCATCCGCCCGTGGGGCTATGGCATCTGGGAGCGGATCCAGCGGCTGCTCGACGACCGGATCAAGGCGACCGGCCATGAGAATTGCTATTTCCCGCTGTTCATCCCGCTCTCCTATTTCGAGAAGGAGGCGGAGCACGTCGAGGGTTTCGCCAAGGAGATGGCGGTCGTCACCCACCATCGGCTGATCCCCGACGGCAAGGGCGGGCTGATGCCCGATCCCGCCGCCAAGCTCGAGGAGCCTTTGGTGGTGCGGCCGACGTCGGAGACGGTGATCGGCACGGCGTTCGCGCGCTGGGTGCAGTCTTGGCGCGACCTGCCCGTACTCATCAACCAATGGGCGAACGTCGTGCGCTGGGAGATGCGGACGCGCATGTTCCTGCGCACCAGCGAATTCCTCTGGCAGGAGGGCCATACCGCCCACGCCACCGCCGACGAGGCGCGCGACGAGACGCGCAAGATGCTCGAAGTCTATCGCAGCTTCGCCGAGGACTGCCTCGCGCTGCCGGTGGTCGCCGGCGAGAAGCCCGAGAACGAGCGCTTCCCCGGTGCGGTCGCGACCTACAGCATCGAGGCGATGATGCAGGACGGCAAGGCGTTGCAGGCGGGCACCAGCCATTTCCTCGGCACCAATTTCGCGCAGGCGCAGAACATCCGCTTCCAGAACGCCAGCGGCGAGCTGGAACTGGCCAATACGACGAGCTGGGGGGTCAGCACACGGATGATCGGCGGCGTCATCATGGTGCATGGCGACGACGACGGCCTGCGCGTGCCGCCGCGGATCGCGCCGTGGCAGATCGTGATCGTGCCGATGCTGCGCGATCAGCCCGAGGACGAGGCGCTGATCGCTTATGCCAGGGACATCCAGTCGAACCTCGCCGGCCTGTCCGCGCTCGGCGAGCCGGTGCGCGCATTGCTCGACCTCAAGCCGGCCAAGGCGGCGACCAAGCGCTGGGGCTGGGTGAAGAAGGGCGCGCCGATCGTCATCGAGATCGGCGGGCGCGACATGGCGGGCGGCAACGTCTCGGTGATCCGCCGCGACCGGCTGTATCGCGAGGACGGCAAGCTCGATAGCCAGGTGATGGCGCGCGGCGATTTCGAGGCGGAGGCGCCGGCGTTGCTCGCGGCGATCCAGCAGGCGCTGCACGACGAAGCGCGGGCGCGGATGCAGGCGGCGATCGTGCCGGCGGCGGACTTCGCCGCGGTCGAGGCGCATTTTGCGGAGGGCGTTAAGAATCCCGGTTGGGTCGAGGTGCAATGGGCGCGGCCGACCGGCGCGGCGCTCGACGCGGTGGTCGAGCGGCTCAAGGCGCTCAAGCTGACGATCCGCAACGCGCCGTCCGATGCGGCGGCGGCGGATGGCGCCTGCGTGTTCACCGGCGAACCTGCGGTCGAACGGGTGCTGCTTGCGCGGAGTTACTGAGGCGGTTCGGTACGCCGCTCAGCCGTCCTAGAGGAAAGACGGGAGGATGAGGCTCGATCGGGCTCGTCCAAAAACTCGTCACCCCGGACTTGTTCCGGGGTCCACCGAGCCGCAAGAGGATGGTTTCCCCTCAAGCTAGTCTCCTCGCCGCGGCGTGGACCCCGGAACGAGTCCGGGGTGACGGAGTATGCTTGGCGAGCGGGGGAGCGACATGCGACGGTGCGACGCACGGTCGTGAGACGCATCTCTAACGCGGGACACCCCGGCCGCTGACTTCAGGAAGGAGAGGCGTCCTCTTCGTACCGCCGGCCGACATGCGCCTCGCCGCGCGCCTCGGCGAGCAGAGCCTGGCGGTGCCGTTCGGCATAGCGGGCGCGATCCATTTCGCTGCGCGCGGCGTGGCAGCGTGGGCAGCTGACGCCCTCTTCGAACAGCGGCGAGGCGCGGTCGGCTGGCGACACCGGCATCCGGCAGGCGCGGCACAGGCCGTGGGTGCCCGGCGTCAGGCCGTGACCGACCGCGACGCGTTCGTCGAAGACGAAACATTCGCCCTGCCAGCGGCTCTCTTCCGCCGGCACGTCCTCGAGATATCGTAGGATGCCGCCCTTGAGGTGGAAGACGTCGTCGACGCCCTCGGCCTTGAGGAAGGCGGTCGCCTTCTCGCAGCGGATGCCGCCGGTGCAGAACATCGCGACCTGCTTCGTGCCGGCGAGCAGTTCGTCGCGATGTTCGCGGAACCACGCCGGGAATTCGCGGAAGGTGCGCGTCTGCGGATCGACCGCACCGGCGAAGCTGCCGACCGCCACCTCGTAATCGTTGCGCGTGTCGATCACCAGGGTCGCGGGATCGGCGATCAGCGCGTTCCATTCGGCCGGATCGACGTAATGGCCGGCGTCGAGCGGGTCGATCGCGGGTTCGCCCATCGTCACGATCTCGCGCTTGAGCCGCACCTTGGTGCGGTGGAACGGCATCGCGTCGGCGCGCGCTTCCTTGACGTCGAGCGTCGCGCAGCCGGGTAGCGCGCGGATATGCGTCAGCACCACCTCCATCCCCGCATCCGGCCCGGCGATCGTGCCGTTGATCCCCTCGCGCGCGAGCAGCAACGTGCCGCGCACGCCGGCGGCCTCGCAGGCGGCGAGCAGCAGCGCCTGCAAGGCCGCGGGGTCGGGGAAGGGGGTGAAGCGGTAGAGCGCACAAACGCGGATCGGCGGCATCGTGCGCCTGTAGACCCTCCGGCGCGTCCGCGCAAAGTTGGGGCATGACGGCGGCGGGTGCAGTCCCTATCTCTGGTCTGTGAAAAACAAGACCAGACCCGGCCTGCCGACGCAGGCGCAGATCCTCCAGTTCATCGAAACCTCGGACGTTCCCGCCGGCAAGCGCGAGATCGCCAAGGCGTTCGGCCTGACCGCGCAGGAGAAGATCGCGCTGAAGGCGATGCTCAAGGACATGGCCGACGAGGGGCTGATCGACGGCGCCCCCGGCCGCGCCTTCCACAAGATGGGCGGCCTGCCCAAGGTCACGGTGCTGCGCGTCGCCGACGTCGACGACGGCGGCAACGTCTGGGCGGTGCCCGATCGCTGGGAGGCGGAAACGCCGCCGCCGCGGCTGCGCGTCCGCGAACGCAAGCGGGGCGCGCTGGGGATCGGCGAGCGCATCCTCGCGCGGACCGAGGAGGCCGGGAACGGCTGGATCGCGCATCCGATGAAGGTGCTCGCCAAGGCGTCCGAACAGGTGCTCGGCGTGCTGCGCCGCGAGGGGGAGCGGTTCTGGCTGACCGGGGTCGAGAAGAAGGACCGGCGCGAATTTCCCGTCTCCGACACCGGCGGCGCCGAGGCGGGCGATCTGGTGATGACGGAGATGACCGGCCGGCCGCCGCGGATCAGCGTGCGCGTCGTCCAGCGGCTGGGTGATCCGTTCGCGCCGCGCAGCTTCTCGCTGATCGCGATCCACAAGCTCGGCATCCCCGACGTGTTCACCGGCGATACGCTCGACGAGGCGGCGCGCGTGTCGCAGCAGCCGCTCGGCGACGATCGCGAGGATCTGACGCATCTGCCGATCGTCGCGATCGATCCGGCGGATGCGCGCGATCATGACGATGCGGTCTGGGCGGCGCCCGACGACGATCCCGCCAATGCCGGCGGCTGGCAGGCGGTGGTGGCGATCGCCGACGTCAGTTTCTACGTGCGGCCGGGGTCCGAGATCGATCGCGAGGCGCGGCGGCGCGGCAATTCGGTCTATTTCCCCGACCGCGTCGTGCCGATGCTGCCCGAGATCCTGTCCGCCGAAGTCTGTTCGCTCAAGGAGGGCGAGGATCGCGCGGCGCTGGTCTGCCATTTGCAGGTCGGCAAGTCGGGCGCGCTCAAGAGCTGGCGCTTCACGCGCGCGCGGGTGCGGATCGCGGCGAACCTGGCGTATGAGGATGCGCAGGCGATGATCGACGCCGGCGAGGGGCGGATGATCGACGTGCTGACGCCGCTCTGGGCCTGCTGGCGTGCGCTCGCCAAGGCGCGGGATGCGCGCGAGCCGCTCGATCTCGACCTGCCCGAGCGGCGGGTGGTGCTCGACGAGATGGGGCGGATCATGTCGGTGGCGCCGCGCGAACGGCTCGACGCACACCGGCTGATCGAGGATTATATGATCGCCGCCAACGTCGCCGCCGCCAAGGCGCTGGAGGCGAAGAAGGCACCGGTGATGTATCGCGTCCATGAACCACCGAGCCGCGAGAAGCTGGTCGCGCTCAAAGACTATCTGGAGACGTTCGACGTGCCGCTGGCACTCGGGCAGGTGATCCGCCCGGCGACGTTCAACCACGTGCTCGACCGCGTCGGCGACGCCGATTTCCGGCCGCAGGTGATGGAACAGGTGCTGCGCACCCAGACGCAGGCCTATTACGCCCCGGCCAATCAGGGGCATTTCGGCCTGTCGCTCGGTTCCTATGCGCATTTCACCTCGCCGATCCGGCGCTATGCGGATCTGCTCGTCCACCGGTCTTTGGTGTCCGCCTATCGGCTCGGCGAGGGCGGGCTGGGCCAGACCGACGCGGCGGCGATGGACGTCATCGGCGAGACGATCAGCGGCCTCGAACGCCGTGCGATGGAGGCCGAGCGCGACACGATCGACCGCTATGTCGCCGCCTATCTCGCCGAGAAGGTCGGCGAGACGCTGTCGGCGCGGATCACCGGCGTGCAGAATTACGGCTTCTTCGCCACCGTCGAGGGGATCGGTGGCGACGGGCTGATGCCGGTGCGCGATCTGGGCGGCGAATATTTCCGTTTCGACGAGGCGGCACGCAAATTGATCGGCGAGCAGACCGGCGAGGAATATACGCTCGGCCAGCGTATCGACCTGCGGCTGGCGGAGGCGAATCCGGTGTCGGGCGCGCTGCGCTTCGAACTGCCCGGCGGCAAGGGCGCGGCACCCGGACCGCGGCACGTCGGGTCGGGGCGCAAGGATCGCGTCATCAAGCATCGCGGCCGCCCGGCGAACGTCCGCCACCAGGGCAAGCGGCGATGAGCGGCCGGCTGACCCGCGTCGAGCCACGCGGCACGGTGCGCGACCGCTATCTGGTCCACGGCACGATCGCGCCGCGCTTCGTCGAGGCGCGGGCGGTGACCGCGTCGGATGCGATGCCCTTCACCCCCGCCGCGGGCCGCGAGGCGAAGGCGTTCGCGGCGATGATCGCCGATGGGTCGATCCGCATGCCGGCTGCGGGGCGCTTCTATTTCGACATGGATGCCTACGAGGCCGCCGCGGCAGGCCGTAGGGCGCGGCGCGTGCCGGTGCTGCTGATCGTATCGCTGCTGATCGTCGTAGTCGCGTTGGTGTTCTACCGCGGATAATCGCCGATATCGTCAAGTTTCGGCGCTGAACTGTCCTGCGCGAACAAGACGATCGCACAATCGATTTGTCACCTCGTCTTTCGCTCCATAGTCTTCGTCTTTCGACGCGGGCGGCGGGGAAGGTCGGGGGGGGGGATGGCGGTCGGGAGAGGATATCGGCTCGCCGGCGTGGCGCTATTGGCGACCGCCCCGGCCGTACAGGCGCAGGAGGCTGCGGCGCCGGCAACCCGAAACGATACGCCGCAGGACATCGTCATCACCGGCGAACGGCTGCGCGGGTCGGTGATCGGCGATGCTGCGCCGGTCGCGGTGCTCGACGCGCAGGCGCTCAAGGCGCTGGGCGCGACGCGGATCGACGACATCCTCAAATTGCTCAAGCCGCTGACCACCTCGAACAGCGGCGCCGATCCGGTGTTCCTGCTCAACGGCCGGCGGATTTCTGGCTATGGCGAGCTGCGGACGCTGCCGCCCGAGGCGATCGAGCGGACCGAGATCCTGCCCGAGCAGGAATCGGCGCGGTTCGGCTTTCCGCCGACGGTGCGGGTGACCAACTTCATCACCAAGAAGCATTTTCGCTCGCTCGCGGTGGAGGAGGGCGCGGGCACCACCACCGATGGCGGCGCGAGCACCGCCGCGCTCGAACTCGGCTCGACGCGGCTCGACGATGCGCGCCGCACCTCGGTGACGATCAACTACGACCGGCAGGACCCATTGTCCGGGGCGCGGCGGTCGACGGTGCCGGATGCGAGCAACCTGTTCGACCTGACCGGCAACGTCACCGGCAACAGCGGCGGTGCGATCGATCCGGCGCTCGATGCGCTGGCGGGCAGGGCGGTGACCGCGGCGGCGGTGCCGGGAGATTCCGTCGCGCGCGGCACGCTCGCCGGTTACGCCGCGGGGGTTCCCCGGGTCACCGATCTGGCGCCCTATCAGTCGCTCGCGAGCCGCGATCAGTTGCGGGTCGACGGCACGCAGTCGGTGCCGATCGGCAAGACGGTGACCGCATCGCTCAACCTGACGATGGAGGCGCAGCGCGGCGTCGGGCTGGCGGGCCTGCCGACCGCGGTGCTGCGGGTACCTGCCGGCAATCCGGCGTCGCCCTTCGCCACCGACGTGCTGCTCTATCGCTATCTGCCGGAGGCGGGGACGCTGCGTCAGCGGACGCAGGCGCTTTCGCTTCATGCCGGCAGCACCGTGCAGGGCAGTCTGAAGCGGTGGATCTGGACGGTGACCGGCAGCTACGATCGGGCGCGGACCACCGCCGCGGTCGATCGCGGCATCGCGACCGACGCGATCCAGGCGGCGATCGACGCCGGCGCCGATCCGTTCCAGCCGCTCGGCGCGAATGCCGTCGTCGACCGGCTGGTCAGCCGCAGCCGCACGGTGGTGCAGACGCTGGTTGGCAAGGCGACCGTGGTCGGGCCGTTGCTGGCGCTGCCCGCGGGCGATGCGCAGATGACGCTGACCGGCGATTTCGCCCGTTCGTCCAGCGGCGGCGTCGCGACCGACACGCCGGCGGCGCTGCTCGACCTGCGTCGGGTGATCAAGAGCGGTAGCGTCGCGCTCGACCTGCCGATCGCCTCGGCGAGCCGCGGCGTGCTCGATGCGATCGGGTCGCTTTCCGCCAATGCATCGCTCGGCGTGTCGGCGGTGTCCGATTACGGCAGCCTCGCGAGCCGCAATCTCGGCCTGATCTGGACGCCGGTCGCGCCGTTGCAGGTCTCCGTCTCGACCAACGTCAGCCAGACGGCACCCGATATCGCGTTGCTGACCAACCCGGTGGTAATCGTTCCCAATGCGCCGTTCTTCGATTTCGTCACCGGCACCAGCGGCCTCGTCGCGGTGACCGCGGGCGGCAATCCCGCGCTGGGGCCGGAGCGGCGGCAGGTCGATACCGCCGGGCTGGCGTGGCAACCGATCAAGGGCAAGGAGCTGCGCTTCAACCTCGACTATATCGCGACGCGGATCGACGGCCAGATCGGCTATCTGCAGGCGGTGACGGTGGCGCTGCAATCGGCGTTTCCGGACCGGTTCGTCCGCGATGCGGCCGGGCAATTGACCAGCGTCGACGTCCGCCCGGTCAATCTGGCGCGCGAACGCGAACGCAAGATCCAGGGCAAGATGTCGCTCTGGACGATGATCGGCCCGGAGCCGAAACCGCCCGCCACGCCGCCGGCCAAGGACGCGCCGCCACCGCCACCACCCAAGCCGCGGCCGTCGCTCTATGCCTTCGTCACCATGACGGCGCGGATCGACGACCGGTTGCTGGCGCAGCCCGGTCAGCCGACGCTCGATCTGCTCGACGGCCAGTCGATCAGCGGCAATGGCGGCCGGTCACGCTACGAGGCGCAGGGATCGCTCGGTGGGTCCTACGGTCCGGTCCAGGGCGGTATCTTCGGCATGTGGCAGGCGCCGACGCGCGTCCGCAGCACGATCGCGGCATCGGACCTGCGCTTCTCGGCGCGGACCTTCCTCGCGCTCTACAGTACGATCGAAGCGGAGAAACTGACCAAGGCGAGCTGGGCGAAGAGCCTCAGCTTCCAGCTTCAGGTGAACAACATCCTCAACGACCGGATCGCGGTGCGCGACCGCAACGGGGTGACGCCCTATCGCTTCCAGCCGGCGTTCCTCGATCCTTATGGGCGGATCGTAAAGCTGTCGGTGCGCAAGCTGTTCTGAAGCGGGCGCTGCGCCTTGTTCGCCAATCCGACGATCGCGACACCCTACGAGCTCCACCAGTGCTCCCGCGTAGGCGGGAGCCCGGGAGTCACGCACGCCATCAGACGTTGTTTCGCTTGGCTCTGGGCTCCCGCCTGCGCGGGAGCACTGGAGGGGGGCGGGGGGTAATCAGGCGTTTCGTATCGGTCGCGGCGTTCGCCGGGCTGAGCGCGCCCACGAAAAAGGGCGGCCCGTTGCCGGACCGCCCCTTTCGGAACCGTGGTTCGCGAACCGCTTAGCGCTTCGAGAACTGGAAGCTGCGGCGTGCCTTCGCACGGCCGTACTTCTTGCGCTCGACGGTACGGCTGTCGCGGGTCAGGAAGCCTGCCGCCTTGACCGGGGCGCGCAGCACCGGCTCGAAGCGGGTCAGCGCCTGGCTGATGCCGTGCTTGACCGCGCCGGCCTGGCCCGAGAGGCCGCCGCCCTTGACGGTGCAGATCACGTCATACTGACCTTCGCGCTCGGTGATGCCGAACACCTGGTTGATGACGAGACGCAGCGTCGGACGCGCGAAGTAAACTTCCTGATCGCGACCGTTGATCGTGATCTTGCCCGAACCCGGCTTCAGCCAGACGCGGGCGACGGCGTCCTTGCGGCGGCCGGTCGCATAGGCGCGGCCGTATTTGTCGAGGACCTGCTCGCGCAGCGGGGTGACCGGGAGCACCTGCGTCGGGGCGGCGGGCGCCTCACCGTCGGTGGTGATCGCGGGCGCGCCGGCGGCGGCCGGAGCGGGCTGCTGCGTCAGCGACGCGAGATCGGAAAGCGACTGGCGATTGTCGGTCATTACGCGCCCACCTTGTTCTTGCGGTTCATGCCGCCAATGTCGAGAACGTCCGGGTTCTGAGCTTCGTGCGGATGCTCGCTGCCCTTGAAGATGCGCAGGTTGCGCATCTGCTCGCGACCGAGCGGACCGCGCGGGATCATGCGCTCGACGGCCTTTTCGAGAACGCGCTCCGGGAAGCGGCCGTCGAGGACCTTGGCGGCGGTGATGCCCTTGATGCCGCCGGCATAGCCGGTGTGCTTGTAATAGACCTTCTTCGCGGCCTTGTTGCCGGTGAAGCGGATCTTGTCGGCGTTGATGACGATGACGTTGTCACCGCAATCGACGTGCGGGGTGAACGACGTCTTGTGCTTGCCGCGCAGGACGTTGGCGATGATCGTCGCCGCGCGACCGACCACCAGGCCGTCGGCATCGACGATATGCCACTTCTTCTCCACCTCATGCGGCTTGGCCGACTTGGTGGTCTTCATGAGCGCCTTCATGGCGTTGGACCTTCCAGTTTGAAACGATGCACGCCGCCCCGGAGGACGGCGTGATTGACCGCGCTACTGCTGGAAGCCCCCCCGAAAGTCAAGCAAAGCGCGGCTTTGCTGACGGGTAAAATAATACCATGGGCTCGTTCAGGCGGTCTGGCGGCCCACCGCATAGGCGGCGAAGACGGTGGCGATCAGCAGCAGGGCGGCATTGGCCTGATGCGCGACGGCGAGGTCGATCTGCACGCCACTGAGCAGGGTCGCGATGCCGAGCACGATCTGCAACGCGACCAGCGCGATGACCCACCAGCCCGCCTTCGCGCCGGTGCGCGTCGCGCGCACCGCCAGCCAGACCAGTCCGGCGGCGGTGACGAACGCCCACCAGCGGTGGATGAACTGCACGACCACCGGATTGTCGACCGCGTTCCGCCAGCCGGGATCGACCATCGGCACGTTGGCGGGGAACAGCGCATCGCCCATCAGCGGCCAGCTCGCAAAGGCATAGCCGGCGTCGAGCCCGGCGGTGAACGCGCCATAGAGGAGCTGGACGACGAGCAGCGCCAGCGCGGCGATCGCGACGCCGGTCAGCCGCGCCGGATGGGCGAGGGGGCTGCGATGCAGCGCAAGCAAGTCGAGCGCGGTCCAGACGATGCCGGCGAGGATGGTGAGCGCGGTGAGCAGGTGGATGGCGAGCCGCACGTGGCTGACGTCGGTGCGCACCGACAGGCCGGAGGCGACCATCCACCAGCCGATCGCACCCTGGAAGCCGCCGAGCGCGAGCAAGGCGACCAGCCGCCAGCCGTAGCCGGACGGGATCTGCTTGCGGATCGCGAACCACAGCAGCGGCGCGGCGAAGGCGAGGCCGATGATCCGGCCGAGCAGGCGGTGTGTATATTCCCAGAAGAAAATGTGTTTGAAGCCAGTCAGCGTCATCCCCTGGTTGAACGCGGCATATTCGGGGATACGGCGATAGCCGGCGAATTCGGCCTGCCATTGCGCCTCGGTCAGCGGCGGGACGATGCCGCTGATCGGCTTCCACGAGGTGATCGACAGGCCCGATTCGGTGAGCCGGGTGATCCCGCCGACGACAACCATCGCGACGATGAGACCGGCGACGACGAACAGCCACCGCGCGACGCTGCGTGGCCGGGCACGCGAGAGGAAGGCGGCACTGGGCTGGAGCATGGCGCCGCCATACGCGCTTTGCGCGGGCGTCGCCAGCGCGTTGGGGGCTTGCCTGTCGAAGCGCGGTGGGACTCACCCGCCCTTCGACAGGCTCAGGGCTAACGGGGATTGATATTCAGGGGCTAAAGAAAAATCTCCCCCGCCAGGGGGAGGTGGCAGGCCGAAGGCCTGACGGAGGGGGAGGACACGAAACAGACGTGGTCGCTTACCCCCCCTCCGTCACGGCTTCGCCGCGCCACCTCCCCCTGGCGGGGGAGGACTTTGAAAGAATGCCGGTTGATCCGATGGGGGCAGTAGCCGCGCCGGATCGATCGCCCTCACACCACCAATGGCGCGTGGTCGATGCGGGGGAGGACGTGGCGGGCGAACAGGTCGGCTTCGGCGGCACGCGGGTAGCCCGACAGGATGAAGGCATCGATCCCCGCGTCGCGATAGGCCGCCAGCTTGGCGAGCACCTGGTCGGGGTCGCCGACGATCGCCGCGCCGCAGCCCGATCGGGCGCGGCCGATGCCGGTCCACAGATTGGCCTCGGCATAGCCGTCCTGCCGCACCGCTTCCTCGCGCAGCTCGGCCTGGCGGCGGACGCCGGCCGATTGCGAATCGAGCGAGCGGGCGCGGATCGCCGCGCCGGTGTCGTCGTCGAGCTTCGACAGCAAGCGGTCGGCGGCGGCGCGCGCCTCCGCCTCGGTTTCGCGGACGACGACGTGGACGCGATAGCCGAAGCGCAGGGTGCGGCCATGCCGCTCGGCCCGCGCGCGGAGGTCGGCGACGATCGCGCGGACGCCGTCCATCGTGTCGGGCCACATCAGATAGACGTCGCAGCCCTGCGCCGCCGCCTCGCGCGCCGCCTCCGACAGGCCGCCGAAATAGAGCGGCGGGCAGCGGCCCGAGACCGTGCCGATCCGCGGCGGATCGATCCTGAGCTGCCAGAATTCGCCCTGATGATCGAGCGGCTTGCCGTCGAGCAGGGTGCGCAGGATGGTCATCGCCTCCAGCGTGCGGGCGTAGCGCGGGCCGCTCGCCAGCGTCTCGCCGGGCAGGTCGCTGGAGATGATGTTGATCGCCAGCCGCGCGAGCCCGCCGGCGCCGGCGCCGAGCATTTGGTCGATCGTCGCGATCTGGCGGGCGAGCTGCGGCGGCCAGCTTTCGCCGATCCGCACCGCCATCAGCATCCGCATCCGCCGGAGCAGCGGCGCCATCGCCGCGGCGAAGGCGGTGGTGTCGATGCCGAGCGCATAACCCGACGGCAGCAGCACGTTGTCGAAGCCGCCGCTCTCCGCCTGCAACACGATGTCGCGGCAATGGTCGAAGCTCGATTGCAGCCGGGGATCGGGGACGCCGAGGAATTCGTAATCGTCGTCGCACAAGGCCGAGAACCAGCTGATCTCGCAGGGGCCGCGCGCGGTCATGGCAGACGCTCCGCCATGCCGGCCTGCAACACGTCGTACCAGGCGGCGCGCGTCCATTCGACCTTATAGGCGTCGGCGGAGGCACGGATGCGCACCGGCGTCTGCGAACCGACGATCGGGATGATCCGCGCCGGATGCGCCATCGCCCAGGCGAGTGCGGTCGTCGCGGCGTCGACCCCGAACTGCGCGCCGTGCGCCGCCAGCACCTGTGCCGCGGGATGGCTGCCGTCGGCGAGCCGGCCGCCGCCGAGCGGCGACCAGGCGAGCATTGCCAGATCGTGCCGCATCGCCTGGTCGAGCGTGCCGTCGAACAGCGGCGCGACGTGCAGGGGCGAGAATTCGGGCTGGACGCTGACGATCGGCCGGCCGAGGAAAGCTTGCAGCGTATCGACTTCGGCAGGGCTGTGGTTGGAGACGCCGATCGCGCGGACCTTGCCGGCGTCGACCATCCGGTCGAGCGCCGCCGCTACCTCCTGCGGGTGGGTGAGCAGGTCGCGCCGGTGGATCTGGTAGAGATCGACGTGGTCAATCCGCATCCGCGCGAGCGAGTCGTCGAGCGCGGCGGCCAGATAGGGCGCGCTGCTGTTATAGGGAATGCCGGGGCGGATGCCGCTTTTGGTCGCGATCACCATCGTGTCGCGCAGGGCTGGCGCCTCGGCGAGCGCGCGGCCGAACAGCGTCTCGGCCGAGCCGAAGCCGGCGGGCTGGTCGGCGCCATAGATGTCGGCGGTGTCGAACAGGGTGATCCCAGCTTCGAGCGCGGCGTCGATCCGCGCCCGTACCGCGGCAAGGTCGTCTCCGGCCAGCCGCCACATGCCCCAGGCTATCGGCGAAACGAGGATATCGCTCTTGCCGAGCGGGCGGGGTTGGCTTGAAAGGCGCAGCGTCGTCATGACCGGCGACATGGCATAGGGAGGCAAGCGATGGTAGCCGCGATCAGATACGCCGTGGTCGGCACGGGGATGATGGGCGTCGAGCATCTGCGCAACATCGCGCTCGTTCCCGGCGCGGAGGTGGTGGCGATCGTCGATCCGGTGGCGACCTCGCTCGGCTGGGCGCGCGACGCACTCGGCGAACACGCCGCCGGTGTCGCCGCCTATGACGATGTCGCCGTGTTCGCGCGCGAGGCGACGGTCGACGCGATCGTCGTCGCCGCGCCCAATCACACCCACCGCGCCGTGCTGGAGCCGTTGTTCGGCATGGATGCGGCGATCCTGTGCGAGAAGCCGCTGGCGACGACGATCGCCGACGCGCGCTGGATCGTCGCGCAGGCGGCGGGACGCGCGCGGCCGTTCTGGACGGGGATGGAATATCGCTTCATGCCGCCGGCCGCCGCGTTCATCGACCAGATCCATGCCGGCCGCGTCGGCCGGCTGCGCATGCTGTCGATCCGCGAGCACCGCTTTCCCTTCCTGCCCAAGGTCGGCGACTGGAACCGCTTCGCGCGCAACACCGGTGGCACGATGGTCGAGAAATGCTGCCATTTCTTCGACCTGATGCGGCTGATCGTCGGCGCGGAGGCGGTGCGTGTCCATTGTTCGGGCGCGATGGACGTCAACCACCGGGACGAACGTTATGCCGGCGAGGCGCCCGACATCATCGACAACAGCTTCACGACTGTCGATTTCGCCAATGGCGTGCGCGCGATGCTCGATCTGTCGATGTTCGCCGACGGCGCCGAGCATCAGGAAGAGATGAGCGCGACCGGCGACGCCGCGCGTCTCGACGTGCTGATCCCGCCGGGCGAGCTGGTGTTCTCGCCGCGCGTCGGCTTCGGCAACCCGAAGCGGGTCGAGCGGACGCGGATTGCGGTCGACCCGACCGCGCGCGCCGCCGGATCGCACGAGGGCGCGACCTATTACCAGCATCTCGCCTTCGCCGCGGCGGTGCGCGGCGAGGGGCCGGTGCTGGTGAGCGCCGAGGACGGCCTCCGCGCGGTCGCGATCGGCACCGCGGCCGAGATCAGCGCGCGCGAGCATCGCGTGGTGGAGATGGCCGAGATCGCGTGACGGGAGGCGGGCATGACGTGGTTCGATCGGTTCGGATGTTCGGTGCCGCTGATCCAGGCGCCGATGGCGGGCGTGTCGACGCCGGCACTGGCCGCGGCGGTGTGCGAGGCGGGGGCGATGGGCTCGATCGGCGTCGGCGCGACCGATGCCGCGGGCGCGCGCGCGATGATCGCGGCGGTGCGGGCAGCGACCGGGCGGCCGTTCAACGTCAATCTGTTCGTCCATCGCACGCCGCGGGCCGATCAGCCGCGCGAGGCGGCGTGGCTGGCGGCGCTCGCGCCTTTTTTCGCCGAATTCGGCGCGACGCCGCCGGCGACGCTGCGGACGATCTATCGCAGCTTCGCGGACGATCCCGAGATGCTGGCGATGCTGCTGGAGGTGGCGCCGCCGGTGGTCAGCTTCCACTTCGGCCTGCCTTCGCCGGAGACGATCGCCGCATTGCGGGGGCGGGAGATCGTGCTGCTCGCGACCGCGACGAGCCTCGCCGAGGCGCGGGCGATCGAGACGGCGGGGATCGACGCCGTCGTCGCACAGGGGATCGAGGCCGGCGGGCATCGCGGCATCTTCGACCCCGCGGCGCCCGACGATGAACTCGGCACGGTCGCGCTGACCCGGCTGCTGGTGCGCGAGACGCGTTTGCCGGTGATCGCGGCGGGCGGGATCATGGACGGCGCCGGGATCGCCGCGGCGCTCGATCTCGGTGCGGTCGCGGCGCAACTCGGGACCGCGTTCGTCGGATGCCCTGAATCGGCGGCGGACGATGCCTATCGGGCGGCGCTGGCGGGGCCGGGGGCCTATCACACGCGGATGACCGCGGCGGTCTCGGGGCGGCCGGCGCGGGCGCTGGCCAATCGCTTCACCGCGCTCGTCACCGATCGGCGGCCGCCCGATTATCCCATCGCCTATGATGCCGGAAAGGCGCTGCATGCCGCGGCGCGGGCGCGCAGCGAGCACGGCTTCGGCGCGCAATGGGCCGGGCAGGGGGCGCCGCTGGCACGGCCGATGCCGGCGGCGGCGCTGGTCGCCACGCTGCGGGCGGAATTGCAGGCGTGCCGCGCGGATTATGCCGCGACGGCGTGATCCGCGGCGAGGCCTTCCTCGACGATCGCGATGAAATGGCGGCAGGGCAAAGTGGCGGATTGGCGGTGGTGGATCAGCCACATGTCGGTGCGCGCCTGCGGGTCGAGCAGCGGCAGATAGGTGAGGCCGGTCGACTGCAAGGCGCACAGCGACGCGGCGACGATCGTCACACCGACCCCCGCGGCGACGAGGCCGAGCAGGGTCGAGGCTTCGCCGACGCGCTGCGCGACCACCGGCTCGCCGCCGCCCTCGCGGATCATCGCGAAGATGCGGTCGCTGAAACAGCCGCTGCGGTCGCGACCGTAGACGACCATCGGCTCACCGGCGATATCCGCCAGCCGCAGCGCACTGCGCGTCGCGAGCGGGTGATCGGCGCGCATCGCGACGAACAGGCCCTCGCTGAGCAGCCGCGTCGCGGCGACCCCCTCGGGCAGCGCCGGCGGCCCGAAGTGGCGGACGAAGCCGATGTCGAGCGCGCGGCTCTCCACCGCGGTGATCTGGTCGGGCGCGCCCATCTCGGTCAGCGACAATTGCACGTCGGGATAGGTGCGGCGGTAGGCGTTGATCGCCAGCGCGACCGGCGGAATGAACGGTGCCGACGGATTGAAGCCGATGCTCAGCGCGCCGATGTCGCCCCGCGCCGCCCGGCGGGCGATCTCCACCGCGCGATCGGCCTGGCGGATCGTCTCGCGCGCGGCGTCGAGGAACAATGTGCCCGCGGGGGTCAGCGCGACGCGGCGGCTGGTCCGTTCGAACAATCGCACGCCGATCTCTTCTTCGAGCTGGCGGATCTGCTGGCTGAGCGGCGGCTGCGAGATGCCGAGCCGCGTCGCCGCCCGCGCGAAATGCAGATCGGAGGCGACCTGGATGAAATATCGGAGATGGCGAAGTTCCATGATCCATATCTACTACGTCTCGATCCGGCGTAAACCGATATTGGACAAGCGCATGGTTAACCGCGCAATCGCTGCGGTGCAGCAAGGGTTGCGCTGCGGTTCGAAGCCGATGGAGCAGGTCGTGTCCCACGCTGCGTTGAGAATGCCCGCCGCCCCGGCGCAGGGTCGGCCATGATCGGTCTCGTCCGCACCGCGCTGGCGCGCCCGCTCACCTTCGTGGTGATGGCGATCGTGATCGGCATCGTCGGCGTGCTCGCCGCGCTGCGCACCCCGGTCGACATCTTCCCCGACATTCGCGTGCCGGTGATCGCCACCGCGTGGCAATATAGCGGCCTGTCGCCGGACGAGATGTCGGGACGGATCATCACCCCGTTCGAACGCGTGCTGACCACCACGGTCAACGGCATCGATCATATCGAAAGCCAGTCGCTGCCCGGCATCGGCGTGGTGAAGATCTATTTCCAGCCCGGCGCCGACATCCGCACCGCCACCGCGCAGGTGACCTCGGTCTCGCAGACCGTGCTCAAGCAGCTCCCGCCCGGCATTACCCCGCCTCTGGTGCTCAACTACAGCGCCTCGACCGTGCCGATCGTCCAGCTCGCGCTCTCGGGCAAGGGCCTGTCGGAGGGGCAGATGTTCGATCTGGCCAGCAACCAGATCCGCCCCGGCCTGGTGACGGTGCCGGGCGCAGCGATCCCCTATCCGTCTGGCGGGCGGCAGCGGCAGATCCAGATCGACATCGATCCGCAGGCGTTGCAGTCGAAGGGGCTGTCGGCGCAGGACGTCGGCAATGCCATCGCCGCGCAGAACCAGATCAACCCGGCGGGCTTCGCCAAGATCGGCGGCTTCCAATATGCGGTGCGGCTCAACAACGCGCCGGGCAGCGTCGAGGAACTGAACAACCTGCCGATCAAGGTCGTCGGCGGCGCGACCATCTACATGCGTGACGTCGCGCACGTTCGCGACGGCTCCGCGCCGCAGACCAACGTCGTCCACGTCGACGGCGCGCGCTCCGTCATCATGACCGTGCTGAAGAACGGCGCGACCTCGACGCTGGCGATCGTGCAGGGGATCAAGGACGCGCTGCCCAAGCTGGAGGAGACGCTGCCGCCCGGGCTCAAGATCGTGCCGATCGGCGACCAGTCGCTGTTCGTGAAGGCGGCGGTGGAGGGCGTGGTCAAGGAAGGCGCGATCGCCGCGGCGCTGACCAGCCTGATGATCCTGCTGTTCCTCGGCTCGTGGCGCTCGACCGTCATCATCGCGATCTCGATCCCGCTGGCGATCCTCGCCGCGATCATCGGCCTGGCGATCACCGGCAACACGCTCAACACGATGACGCTGGGCGGCCTCAGCCTCGCGGTCGGCATCCTCGTCGACGATGCGACGGTGACGATCGAGAACATCAACTGGCATCTCGAACAGGGCAAGCCGGTGCGGACCGCGATACTCGACGGCGCCGCGCAGATCGTCACGCCCGCCTTCGTTTCCCTGCTTTGCATCTGCATCGTCTTCGTGCCGATGTTCTTCCTGCCGGGGGTCGCCGGCTTCCTGTTCGTGCCGCTGGCGCTGGCGGTGGTGTTCGCGATGATCGCCAGCTTCATCCTGTCGCGCACCTTGGTGCCGACGATGGCGATGTACCTGCTCCGCCCGCACGGCGCCGGCGACGATCACGACCAGCATAGCGCCGGCACGCCGCAGTCGCGCAATCCGCTGGTCCGCATCCAGCGCGGTTTCGAGACGCGGTTCGAGGCGATCCGCACGCGCTACGGCGGGCTGCTCGAACGCGCATTGGCGACGCCGCGGCCGTTCGTGATCGGCTTCCTCGCGGTGACCTTGCTGTCGTTCCTGCTGGTGCCGTTCCTCGGCCAGAACTTCTTCCCGGCGGTCGATGCCGGCCAGATGGCGCTGCACGTCCGTGCGCCGGTCGGCAGCCGTATCGAGGATACGTCGGCGCAATTCGACCGGATCGCGCGCCGCATCCGCCAGATCATCCCGGCGAACGAGCTCGTCTCGGTGGTCGACAACATCGGCCTGCCGGTCAGCTCGATCAACACGACCTACAACAATTCGGGTACGGTCGGGCCGCAGGACGGCGACATATTGATCCAGCTCGCCGAGGATCACGCGCCGACCGCCGATTACGTCCGCACGCTGCGCGAGCAACTGCCGCGCGACTTTCCGGGCGCGACCTTCTCGTTCCTGCCCGCCGACATCACCAGCCAGATCCTCAACTTCGGCGCGCCCGCGCCGATCGATATCCAGGTGGCGGGCAAGGATGCCGCGGCCAATGCCGCTTATGCGCGGCTGATCCTGCGCCGCATCCAGGCGATCCCCGGCGTCGCCGACGCGCGCATCCAGCAATCGGCGCGCTATCCGCAGCTCGACGTCGCGGTCGATCGCAGCCGCATCGGCCAATACGGGCTGACCGAGCGCGACGTCACCACCAGCGTCGCCAATTCGCTCGCCGGCACGTCGCAGACCGCGCCGGTGTTCTTCCTGAACCTGGAAAACGGCGTGTCCTATCCGGTCGTCGCGCAGGCACCGGAATATCGCGTCGGCTCGATCGACGATCTGTCGAACATCCCGGTGTCGGGCAGCACGGGGCCGGCGCAGGTGCTCGGCGGGCTGGGCACGATCCGGCGCAGCACCGCCGCGGCGGTGATCTCGCATTACAATATCGCGCCGGTCGTCGACATCTTCGCGACCCCCAACGACCGCGATCTCGGCGCGGTGTCGGGCGATATCAACGCGGTCCTCGCCGCGCTCAAGGATCAGGCGCCCAAGGGCGCGACGGTGACGCTGCGCGGCCGATATGCGACGATGAACAGCGCCTTCTCCGGCCTCGGCTTCGGGCTGATCGGCGCGGTGCTGCTGATCTACCTGCTGATCGTCGTCAATTTCCAGAGCTGGCTCGACCCGTTCGTGATCATCACCGCGCTGCCCGGCGCGCTTGCCGGGATCGTGTGGATGCTGTTCGTCACCGGCACGACGCTGTCGGTGCCGGCGCTGACCGGCGCGATCATGTGCATGGGCGTCGCCACCGCCAATGCGATCCTCGTCGTCAGCTTTGCGCGCGAACGGCTGGCGGACCTCGGCGATGCGACCGCAGCGGCGCTGGAGGCGGGGATGACCCGCTTTCGCCCGGTGCTGATGACCGCGCTGGCGATGATCATCGGCATGCTGCCGATGGCGCTGGGGCTGGGCGAGGGCGGCGAGCAGAATGCGCCGCTCGGCCGCGCGGTGATCGGCGGGCTGGTCGTCGCGACCTTCGCCACCTTGTTGTTCGTACCCGTCATCTTCAGCCTCGTGCACCGCCGCCGCGCCGCGGTCGCCGCACCCGAGGCAAATCGTCTGGAGGAAGTCCATGGCTGAGCAGGAGGCCGTGCAGCGCACCGGCAAGCCGCTGCGCCCGATCGTGATCGGCGCGGCGTTGCTCGCGGTCGGCGTCGCCGGGGCCGGCATCGCGATCCGCTCGCGCGCGGAGCATCGGCTCGCGAGCTGGACCGACGCGCAATCGACGCCGGCGGTCACCGTGCTGCATCCGGCGGCGGCGACGACGCAGGGCAATCTGTCGCTGCCGGCGGCGTTGCAGGCGCTCAACAGCGCGCCGATCTTCGCCCGGACCAGCGGCTACGTCCGGCGCTGGTACGTCGATATCGGCGATCCCGTACGCGCCGGGCAGGTGCTCGCGGTGCTCGACGCGCCCGAGGTCGACCAGCAGCTCGCCGCGGCGCGCGCCAATCTGCAGACCGCACAGGCCAATCGCCAGCTCGCCGCCTCCACCGCGACGCGCTGGCGGACGATGCTCGCCGAGGATGCGGTGTCGAAACAGGAGACAGACGAGAAGATCGGCGATCTCGCCGCCAAGACCGCGGTCGCCGAGGCGGCGCGCGCCGACGTGTCGCGGCTGCGCTTCACCCAGGGGTTCATGCGGCTGGTCGCGCCCTTCGCAGGGGTGGTGACGAGCCGCGCCACCGATGTCGGCGCCTTGGTCACCGCCGGCACCGCGGGATCGACGCCGCTGTTCACCGTCGCCGACGTCAGCCGCATCCGCGCCTATGTCCGCGTGCCGCAAAGCTATTCGGCGCAGGTCCATCGCGGCCAGCACGTCACGCTGGCGCTGCCCGAATATCCCGGCCGCCGCTTCGACGCCGAGCTGACGCGCACCGCGGATGCGGTCGATCCCGCGTCGGGGACGGTGCTGGTCGAGGTGCAGGCGGCCAATCCCGACCGCGCGCTCAAGCCCGGCGCCTATGCGCAGGCGAGCTTCCCGCTGGCGAGCGGCGGCAATGCGCTGACGCTGCCGGCAAGTGCGCTGATCATCGGCCAGAAGGGCACGCAGGTCGCGATCGTCGGTGCCGACCGTCGCGCGCATCTGCGCACGATCACGATCGGTCAGGATCGTGGCGCGACGGTCGAGGTCAGCGCCGGGCTGAACCGTGGCGACGACGTGATCGACAACCCGCCCGATTCGCTCGCCGAGGGTGATCCGGTACGCGTGACGGGGACAGCCAAGGCGACGGTCGATGCCAAACACTAGGAGCCTGCTCGCCACCGTCGCCGCGCTGGCGATCGCCGCCTGTTCGACGGCGCCCGACTATCGCCGGCCGACCGCGTCGACGCCGCCCGCGTTCAAGGAAGCGGCGGGCTGGCAGACGGCGGGCACCGCGGTGCCGCCCGCGGGCAAATGGTGGCAGGCGTTCGGCGATGCGACGCTCGACGGCCTCGAAGAGCAGGTCGCGGGGGGCAATTTCGATCTCGCCGCCGCCACGGCGCGCTACGACCAGGCGCGCGGGCTGGTCCGTCAGGCCCGGTCCGATCTGTATCCCGAGATCGGCGTCGGAGCGTCGGCGGGGCGCCAGCGCGTCTCGGCGGGACGGCCGCTGTCGCCCACCGATTCCGCCGCGACCTATACGGTGGCAACGGTCGGCCCGTCGCTCGAGTACGAGGTCGATCTGTTCGGCCGGGTGCGCAATTCGATCCGCGCCAGCACCGCCGCCGCGCAGGCCAGCGAGGCCGATGTCGCCGGGCTGCGGCTCGGCTTGCAGGCGCAGCTCGCCACCGCCTATTTCGACATGCGTGGGCTCGACGCGCGGATCGTGCTGTTGCGCGAGACGGTGACCGCGTTCGAGCGCGCCTTCCGCCTCACCGACACGCGCCACAGCGGCGGCATCGCCTCGGGCATCGACGTCAGCCGCGCGCAGAGCCAATTGTCGAGCGCGCGGGCGGAATTGTCGTCGGTGGCGATCGCCCGCCAGCGCGACGAGCATGCGATCGCCGTCCTCATCGGCCGCCCGCCCGCCGAGGTAACGATCGCGGTGGTCGACCGCCAGCTCGCGCCGCCCGCGATCCCCGCCGGCCTGCCTTCGACGTTGGTCGAGCGCCGCCCCGATATCGCCGCGGCCGAACGCCGCGTCGCCGCCGCCAATGCGCGGATCGGCGTCGCCCGCGCGGCGCTGTTCCCGTCGCTGACGCTCGGCGCGTCGGGCGGCTTCCAGGCGGCGACCGGCGCCTTGTTCAGCGCCTCCAACACCTTCTGGGCGCTCGGCCCGGTGTCGGCGGCGCTGGCGGTGTTCGACGGCGACCGGCGGCGGGCGGGCGTCCACATCGCCCGCGCCGACTATGATGAGACCGTCGCGACCTATCGCCAGACCGTGCTCGATGCGTTCCGCGAGGTCGAGGACGACCTGTCCGCACAGCGCCTGCTCGCCGCGCAGGAGAAGGATCAGCATGTCGCGGCCGACGCCGCGGCGCGCACCCGCGATCTCGCGCTGACGCGCTATCGCGACGGTGCCGCGGACTATCTCGACGTCGTCACCGCGCAGACCGCCGCGCTCGACGCGCAGCGCGCGCTGCTCGACCTGCGCAGCCGCCAGTTGCAGACCGCGACCGACACGATCCGCGCGCTTGGCGGCGCATATTGACCCGGACCGACCGACCTATCGCTCCGCCCCATCGCCCCGGCGCTCCGTTGCACTCGCATCGCGGATCGCCTTGAACTCCGAACCGGGCCGCCACGCCGAGCCGCCACGCCGTCGATTCGCTCCGCACCGATGTTTTTCTCAATCGCCGCATTGCCGGATGGTAGCGCTATCGATAGGTCTGTGAAAACAAGGACATAACGATCTGCCGGCGCAAGACCGGCTCGACATCTGGAGGGATGCTTGTGGCACGAATGATCTGGAATGCCTTGCTCGGTTCGGTGAGCATCGGCGTCATTGCCGGCGCGGTCCACGCGCAATCGCTTACCGTCACGCCGTCGGAGACGCTGGAGACGCAGGGGCTGACGGTCATCGTCGACCAGAACCACTTCAGCCCGATCTTCTTCGACGAGAAGAACGCCGGCATCCAGATGGTGCTGCATGGCGAGCGGATCGCCACCGACGGCGCCGTGCGGCTCGACCGTACGCCCGAGCAATGGGCGCCGGTCCCCGCCTTCGTCGGCCGGACGCGCGGCAGCGAACCCAATCAGTTGGTCGTGCGCTCCGCCTACACGCAGCAGAAGCTGTCCTATAGCGTCAAGGTCACCGCCGAACCCGGCGGCTTCCGCATCGCGGTCGATCTCGACCAGCCACTGCCGGCCAGTCTCGCCGGCAAGGCGGGGTTCAATCTCGATTTCCTGCCGACCGCCTATTTCGGCAAGACCTATCTCGTCGATGCCGCGCCGGGGCTGTTCCCGCGCCATCCGACGGGGCCGATGGCCAAGGACGGATCCGGCGATCCGCTGCCGCTCGGGAGCGCTACCAAGACGATCACGCTCGCACCCGAGGACCCGCTGACGCGGGTCAGCATCACCTCCGACACCGGGCCGATCGATCTGTACGACGCCCGCGCGCGCGCGCAGAACGGCTGGTTCGTCGTCCGTTCGCTGATCGCCGCCGGCGCGAAGGAGAATGCGATCGTCTGGCACGTCCGGCCGAACGTGGTGAAGAACTGGACGCGCCAGCCGGTCGTCTCGTTCAACCAGGCCGGCTACACGCCGGGGCGGCCCAAGGTCGCGCTGATCGAGCTCGATCCCAATTTCAAGGCGCCGGGCGAGGCGGAACTGGTCCGGCTCACCGCGGACGGTGGTAAGCAATCGGTGTTCCGCGCCAAGGTGCAGTCGCGCGGCCACTGGACGCGCTACGATTATGCCGCCTTCGACTTCTCGTCGGTGCGCGAGCCCGGCCTGTATGCGATCAGCTATGCCGGGCAGACGACCAACCCGTTCCGCATCGCCGCCGACGCCTATCAGCGGATCTGGCAGACCTCGCTCGACACGTTCATCGCCGAACAGATGGATCACGTCGGCATCCGCGAGCAATATCGCGTCTGGTCGGCGCCCTCGCATCTCGACGACGCACGGCAGGCGCCGCCGAACATCACCCATTTCGACGGTTACAAGATGGGGGCGAACCTCGACTCACCGTTCAAGGCCGGCCAGCACATTCCCGGTCTCGCCGTCGGCGGCTGGCAGGATGCCGGCGATTACGACATCCAGACGCCGGAGAATGCGGCGGTGACGCGCGACTTGGTCTGGGCCCGCGAATTGTTCGGCCTCGATTGGGACGAGACGAGCATCGACGAGGCGGCGCGCAAGGTCGAGATCCGCAAGCCCGACGGCGTCGAGGACGCGGTGCAGCAGATCCGTCACGGCACGCTGCAATTGCTCGCGCAATACAAGGTGTTCGGCCACGCGATCGTCGGCATCGTCGATCCGGCGCTGCGCCAATATGCGCATCTCGGCGATGCCGGATCGCAGACCGACAATCACCTCTACGACGCCAAGCTCGGCGCGGAGGAGATCAAGGGCGGTGCGTCGGGGACGCCCGACGATCGCTGGGCGTTCACCACCGATCTGCCTGCCAACAACCTCGCGGTGGCCGGCGCGCTCGCCGCTGCCAGCCGGGCGCTGGCCGCGAGCGATCCGAAGATGGCGGCGGAGGCGCTCGCCGCGGCCAAGGCGTTGTGGAGCAAGCAGCAGGGCGGGGTGGTCAAGGCCGGCGACGGGCGCGACGATTCGTCGTCGCCACGTTCGGCCGAGGCCGCGAACGTCGTTGCCACCGTCGAGCTGCTGCTGACCAGCCGCGGCGATCGCGTCTATGCCGACCGGCTGCGCCAGTTGCAGCCGGTGATCCGGCAGAACTTCCCGTGGCTTGCCGGTGCCGCGGTGCGCGCCATTCCGCTGATGGGCGCGGACTATCGCGCCGCCCTCGTGCCGCTGGTGCAGGACATGAAGGCCAAGGCGGACGGCGGCATGACCAACAATCCGTTCGGCGTGCCGATCGCCGACGGCACCTGGGCGGGCTCCAACCAGGTGGTCAGCTTCGGCACGACCATGTACCTGTTGCACAAGGCGTTCCCCGAGATCGTCGGCACCGCCTACACGCTGAATGCGATCGATTACGTGCTCGGGCGGCATCCGGCCAACAACCTGTCGCTGGTCTCGACCGTCGGCACTGCGTCGAAGCTGATCGGCTATGGCCACAATCGCGCCGACTATAGCTTCATCCCCGGCGGGATGGTGCCGGGCGTGCTGATCGTCAAACCCGACTATCCCGAGGCGAAGGTCGACTGGCCGTTCCTGTGGTTCGAGAACGAATATACCGTCAGCACCACCTCCGCCTACATCCTCGCCGCGCGCGCGGCGATGGCGGTCGCCGGCGAGACGCAGTGAGGGCAGGGGCTGGCAACGGGGCGCAGTGAGAAGACGAGATGCGGAAGTATCGGGCGCTGACGGTCGCGGCCGTCGTCCTCACGGTCATGCCGGCGGGCGCGCAGCTGCCCGCCGGCCCGGTGCTGCCGCGGGTCGCGCCGCCGGCCGCCCAAACCGGGCCGCACCGGATCGTCATCCCCAACCGGCCCGATCCGGTGCCGATCGTCCTCCACGTCGCGCCCGAGGGGTCGGACGACGGCGACGGGTCGGCCGCGCGGCCGTTCGCCAGCCTGACGCGGGCGCAGGCGGCGGTGCAGCAGCGCAACAAAGACCATGACGTCACCGTGCGGATCGCCGCCGGCACCTATCGGCTGGCGGCGCCGCTGCGCTTTACCGCCGACGACGGCGGGGAGAACGGCTTCACCGTCCGCTGGGAGGGGGCGGCGGGCGCCTATCCGACGCTGTCGGGCGGCGTGCCGGTCGAGGGCTGGCGGCTGGCGGATCGCAAGCGTGGCATCTGGGCGGCACCGATCCCGCCGGGCAGCGATCCCTTGCAACTCAGCGTCGGCGGCCGGCTCGCGCAACGCGCGGCGATCGAGATCCCGCGGGCGGCGGTGACGTTCGCGCCGTGGGGACTGACGATCACCGACCCGGCGTGGCGGACGCTCGCGCAACTGCCCGACCAGCGCCGCATCGCGGTGGAAGGGATGAGCTGGTTCACTCACCGCCACGCGATGGTCGAGCGGATCGAGGGCGACCGGATCGTGATGCAGCAGCCCGGCTGGCGCAACAATCTGGTCGGCTACGACACGTTCGCGCGCCCGGTGTCCGCGGAGGTGGCGCGCATGTTCCTCGTCAATGCGCTCGCCTTCCTGCGGGAGCCGGGCCAGTTCTACGCCGATCCCGCTGCCGGGCGCCTCTATTACAAACCCCGCGCCGGCGAAGCGATGGACCGGGTCGCGGTGGTGCTGCCGCGGCTCGACCATCTGCTGTCGATCGCCGGCAGCTACGACCGGCCGGTGCGCGACCTTCAGTTCCGCGGGCTGGACTTCCGCGACACGAGCTGGCGGCAGCTCGCCGGGCCGGAGGGCTATGCCAGCCAGCAGAGCGGCTCCTATCTCGCCGGCGAACTGCCCGATTATCCCGCCGATCCCATCCGCGATTGCAGTTGGGGCTGCCGCCCGTTCGAGGCGGTGCGCAACCGCTTCCACCAGCAGCCCGCCGCGGTGCAGGTCGCGGCGGCGAGCCGCATCGTCTTCGACGACGACCGGTTCGCACAGCTCGGGCAGGTCGCGCTCGGCATCGGCAACAACGCCGACGCCAATTCCGCCGGGGTCGGTCTCGGTACCAGCGCGATCGAGGTGACGCGCAGCCGCTTCACCGATCTCGCCGGCGGTGCGATCATGGTCGGCGGCGTCCAGCCCGACGCGCATCATCCCGCCCGGCCCGAGATGGGGCTGCGCGACATCCTGATCCGCAACAACCGGATCAGCGGCGTCTCGCGCGACTATAAGGAGCAATCGGCGATCCTCGTCACCTACGCCTCGGGCACCGTCATCATGAACAACGACGTGTCCGATGCGCCCTATGACGGGATCGACGTCGGCTGGGGCTGGGGGACCAACGATCCGGGCGGCAGCGCCGAATATTGGCGCGCGCAGCGCGGCTATTACGACGCGCCCGGCAACCGCATCTACGACACGCCGACGACGCTGCGCGACACGGTAATCGTCGGCAACCGCGTGTCGCGGGTGAAGCAATGGTTCCCCGACGGCGGCGCGATCTATCATCTGTCCGCCGATCCGGGTGCGCTGATCGCGGAGAATTACGTATCCGACATCGCCGGCTCGGGCGGCATCGCCATCTATCTGGACGAGGGGTCGCGCTACGTCACGGTGCGCGGCAACGTCGTCGACCGGGTCGGCGGCGTCTGGCTCAACCTCAACACGCAGGACCATATCGCGCCCAAGCGCACCGCGATGGACAATCGGGCGATCGGCAATTGGTACAATTCCGGCCGGCTGCAGGGGAATTGGACCGATTATCTGAACAACGTCGCCGAGCAGAATGTCGCCGTCGCCGGCGATGCCTGGCCGGAGGCGGCGCGCAAGGTGATCGCTTCGAGCGGGGTGCAGGCCGAGCCGCGGCGTCCCTGACTGCCCGTCGGCGAGGGGATGGTGCGGTGCAACGATCGCAAGGGCGCTTCGTTCGTGCCGGCATCCCCTTTGATCGACTAGAAAGGCCGAAACATGTTCGGACACACCAAGAAGGTGCGCTACGCCGTCGTCGGCGGCGGCCAGATCTCGCAGCAGGCGTTCATGCCGGGCGTCGCGCGCACGAACAATTCGGAACTGGTGGCGCTGGTCACCGGCGACCCGGTCAAGGCCGACAAGCTCGCCAAACTTTACGGCATCAAGGCGTGGACCTACGAGCAATATGCCGAATTGCTCGCCTCGGGCGAGATCGATGCGGTGTACATCGCGACGCCCAATTTCCTCCACATGCAATATGCGGTGCCGGCGCTCGAGGCGGGCATCCACGTCCTGCTCGAAAAGCCGATGGCGTCGAGCGTCGCGGAGGCCGAGCAGATCCTCGCCGCGCAGAAGACCCGGGGCGCCAAGCTGATGATCGCCTATCGCCTGCACCACGAACCCGGCACGGTCGAGATGATCACCCGCGCGCGAAACAACGAATTCGGCGAGCTGCGCAGCTTCGTCTCGGCCTTCGCGCAGAACGTCGCCGAGGCCAATTCGCGCGGCCACAACGGCTATTGGGGCGGGCCGGTGCCGGACATGGGCACCTATCCGCTCAACGCGGTGCGCAACCTGTTCGGGCTGGAGCCGATCGCGGTCCACGCCGTCGGCACCAAGACGTCCGATCGCGGCTTCAACTTCCACGACACGGTCGCGGTCACGCTGCGCTTCCCCGGCGAACGCGTCGCGCAATTCACGGTGAGCTACGCCACCGCTTCGTCGGAATTCTTCGAACTGGTCGGCACCAAGGCGAGCATCCATGCCTCGCCGAGCTTCATGTTCGGTCCGAAGATCGGCATCCGCTACGTCGAGAAGACCAGCGAGGGCAGCAAGGAGCATAAGTTCGATCCCGTCGAGCAATTCGGCAACGAGACGCAATATTTCTCGGACTGCATCCTCAACGACGCGCATCCCGAGGCGGATGGCGAGGAAGGCCTGCTCGACATGCGCGTGCTGGCCGCTGTCGAGCGCTCGCTCGAAACCGGCGAGGCGGTGACGCTGGAGCCGATGACGCGCAGCCGCCATGTCGAGCCCGACCAGGCGCTCAAGCTCAAGCCCGCCAAGGAGCCGGGCGAGGACGACATGATCAGCATCATCCCGCAGTCGGCGTAGGCGGGGCGGGCGGGGCCCGTCCATCCACCCGTCATGCCGGACTCGTTCCGGCATCCACCGACCCGCAGGAGCGGAAGACGTTGCTCCTGCGGGATCGTGAACCCCGGAACGAGTCCGGGGTGACGGGGTGTTTTGCGATCGGTCGGTGCGAAACCCATCGCGCTCAGCCCGCAGCCCCGGCGACGTAACTGCATCCGCGGCCTTTCCCCGTCGCGCGACACCTGCTTAACTCGCTGCATGCGCAACGCTTTCCTTCTCGCCCTGCTCCTGTCCGGCCCCGCTTTCGCACAGAGCGCGGGGGCGCCGATCGACGCGGTCGATCCGATGATCGGGACGGCGGGGGAGGGCCATACCTTCCCCGGCGCGACCGCACCGTTCGGCATGGTCCAGCTGTCCCCCGATACCGATACCGGCTGCGAGATCCGCGCCTGCTACGGCCATGCCGCCGGCTATCGCTACGAGGATCCGACGATCCAGGGGTTCAGCCACACCCATTTCTCCGGCGCCGGCCATTCCGACCTCGGCGACGTGCTGGTCGCGCCACAGGCGGGGACGGTACGGCTCGATCCGGGCGATCCGGCGAAGCCCGGCTCGGGCTATCGCTCGCGCTTCGACCACGCCAGCGAGACGGCGCGGCCCGGCTATTATGCGGTGACGCTCGCCGACGGCGGCATCCGTGCCGAGCTGACCGCCGGCACCCGCACCGGCGTCCACCGCTACACCTTCCCCGCCGGCACGCCCGCGCATCTGGTCATCGACCTGCGCTCGTCGCTCTACAATTACCCCGGCAAGATCCTGTGGTCGGGGCTGCACCTGCGCCCCGACGGCACGCTGACCGGCTTTCGCGAGACGCGCGGCTGGGCGCCGGGCCGCAAACTCTATTTCGCAATGCGCTTCTCCGCACCGCTGACCGGCCATGGCTTCGTCGATCGCGACGCCGCGGTGACCTACAAGGGCTTTCAGGGGCCGGGCCGGGGCAGCGAGGCGGTCGCCGAGAAACTCGGCAAGGCACTGGAGGCGCGGCTCGATTTCGGTACGCTCGCCGCCCCGCTGGAGGTGAAGGTGGCGCTGTCCGGCGTCGACGAAGCCGGCGCCGTCGCCAATCTCGAGGCCGAGGCGGGCGGCTTCGACGCGATCCGCGCGCGCACCGCCGCCGCGTGGACGCAGGCGCTCGGCGCGGTCGAGATCGCCGCACCCGTGCCGATGCGCCGCACCGTCTATACCGCGCTCTACCATGCCCTGCTCGCGCCGAGCGTATGGAGCGATGCCGACGGTCGCTATCGCGGGCCGGACGATCAGGTGCATCGCGCCGACGGCTTCACCTTCCGTTCGACCTTCTCGCTGTGGGATACGTTCCGTGCCGAGCATCCGCTGCTGACGCTGGTCCAGCCGACGCAGACCACGGTCGACGTCGTGCGATCGCTCGTCGCCAGCCGCCGGTTCAGTCCCGACGGCATCCTGCCGGTATGGCAATTCGCCGGGCGCGAGACCTGGACGATGATCGGCTATCATGCCGCGCCGGTGATCGCCGACGCCTATCTCAAGGGCATCCGCGGCTTCGACGCCGATGCGGCGCTCGACGCGATGGTCGCGAGCGCAGACTATGCCCCCTATGGCGGGCTCGGCGACTATATGGCGCGCGGCTATGTGCCGATCGACAAGGAGCCCGAGGCCGCGTCGAAGACGGTCGAATATGCCTATGACGACTGGACGATCGCACGAATGGCGCGGGCGATGGGGCGCGACGCGATCGCCGCGCGGTTCGAGAAACGCGCCGCCAATTGGCGCAACAGCTTCGACACCAAGAGCGGCTGGCTGCGCGCGCGCCTGTCGAGCGGCGCGTTCCGCACGCCCTTCGATCCCACCGCGATCAATTACGGCTCGGATTATACCGAGGGCAATGCCTGGCAATATAGCTGGTTCATGCCGCAGGATCAGGCCGGGCTGTTCCGCCTGCTCGGCGGCGACGCCAGGGCGATCGCCAAGCTCGATGCGATGTTCGACTATGACAATTCGAAGCTCGACTATAGCCATGCCGAGGATATCGCCGGACTGATCGGCCAATATATCCACGGCAACGAACCCAGCCATCACGTTGCCTATCTGTACGATTACGCCGGGGCGCCGTGGCGGACGCAGGAGCGGCTCGCGCAGATCGTCGCGTCGCAATACAAGCCGACGCCGGACGGTCTGGCGGGCAACGACGATCTCGGCCAGATGTCGGCGTGGCTCGTCTTCACCGCGCTCGGCTTCTACCCGGTCGCGCCGGGGTCGAACGAATATGTCATCGGCCGGCCGTTCGTCGATCGCGCCACGCTCAACCTGCCCGACGGCAAAAGCTTCGTCGTCGTCGCCGACGGCCTGTCGGCGACCAACCAATATATCGCTGCGGTGACGCTGAACGGCGTGCCGCTGGCGCGCAGCTATCTGCGCGACGCGGAGCTGCGGGCGGGCGGCGAATTGCGCTTCACGATGGCGGCGGTCCCGAACAAAGGCTGGGCGACCGGGCGGGCGGCACGGCCCTTCTCGATGACCGCGCGGTGACGGCAGGGCGGCGGCGACCGGCCACTACGGCCTTGTTTGACCGCGGTTATGGCATAGATACTGGAGACGTCGTCCTCCCCGAGTGATGGCTCGGACGCGATAGGAGTAGGCGGTGGCCTGGTACGAGAAGCTGGCCGTGGTTGTCGGCATGGTGCTGTTCATGGAGTGTTTCGCCTGGGCGACGCACAAATATGTCATGCACGGCTGGGGCTGGGGCTGGCACCGGTCGCATCACGAGCCGCACGAAGGCGCGTTCGAGAAGAACGATCTGTATGCGATCACCTTTGCGGTGATCGTCGTCACCTTGTTCGTCGTCGGCCTGCGCTGGGAGCCGTTGTGGTGGGCGGCGCTGGGCATCACCGTCTATGGCGGTATCTACGCCTTCGTCCACGACATGATGGTCCACCAGCGGTTCGGCATGCGCTGGGTGCCGCGGCGCGGCTATTCCAAGCGGCTGTTGCAGGCGCACCGGCTGCACCATGCGGTGAAGGGCAAGGAGGGCGGCGTCAGCTTCGGCTTCCTGTTCGCACCCGATCCGGCGAAGCTGAAGCGCAAGCTCGCTGATCGCGTCGGGCGATGAGCCCCGATCGGGGCAATACGCGCCACAGCCTGCTGCTCGCCGCCGCGATCGGCGCGGCCTGGCTCGCCATCCATATCGGCGGCATCTTCTTCTGGCAGTGGCGTGCCGCCACGGTGCCGGTCGCATTGCTGCTGATCGTGGTGCAGGCGTGGCTGAGCACCGGCCTCTTCATCGTCGCGCACGATTGCATGCACGGATCGTTCGCACCCGGACGCCGGGCGTGGAACGTCGTCGTCGGCACCCTGTGCCTCGGCGCCTATGCCGGCCTGTCCTATCGCGCGCTCTACCCGATGCACCACGCGCATCACGCCGCGCCCGGCACTGAGCACGATCCCGACTTCCACGCCGCCGCGCCGCGCCGCGCGCTGCCGTGGTTCGTCCATTTCTTCCGCGGCTATTACACCCATGGCCAGATCCTGCGGATCACGCTGGCGGCGATCGTCTACATCCTGCTCGGCGCGTCGTTGCTCAACATCGTGCTGTTCTGGGCGGTGCCGGCGCTGCTCGCGCTGGCGCAATTGTTCCTGTTCGGCACCTATCTGCCCCACCGTCACGGCGAGACGCCGTTCGCCGACACGCACAATGCCCGCAGCAATTCGTTGTCGCCGCTCGCCTCCCTGGCGACCTGCTTCCACTTCGGCGCCTATCACCACGAGCATCACCTCAGCCCGCAGACCCCGTGGTGGCAGCTCCCGCGCATCAAGCGCGGCTGACCGGCAAGGGGCTATCCCGACGGCAGACCGACGAGCCGGAAACCGTGATCGACGATACGACGGGCGAGCGCGTCGCTGCCGCCATATCGGCCGGCGTCGAGGATCACGCCATGCAGCGCGTTGAACAGGAAGATGGCGGTGAACCGCGGGTCTTCGAGCCGCCATGCTCCCGCAGCGTCGCCGGCGGCGAGCAGTTGCGTCAGACCGTCGATCAACGGATTGTCGGCCAGACCGGCGTTTGTCGGCGGCGGGACATCGCGGAACACCATGTCATGCAACGAGGCGAACGTCGCATAGCCCTCCGCACAAGCGGTCAGCCAGGTGGCCAGCCGTTCGCTGCAGTCATCCATGGCGACGCGATCGACCGCGCTGGTGATGATGCCGCCGACGCGCTCGGCGAAGCGAAGGCGTAACGCCGCGACGACATCCTCTTTGGCGGTGAAATGCAGATAGAAGCTGCCTTTCGCCACACCCGCCCCGGAGGTGATCTGCTCGATCGTCGTCGCGGCGACGCCCTGGTCGAGGAACAGGCGCTCGGCAGCGTTCATCAGATCGTCGCGCCGTTGATCGGCAGGCTTGGTGCGGGGTTTACTCGCCACGTCGGCTCCCATGATGGTGCAGGCGACGATCCCTGCCGCGAAACCGAGAGCAAGAGAAGAGCTCTGCGTATCGACTGACCACCAGTCATATCGTTAATTCGGTTTCACGGGCGCGGGTTTGATCGCGCCGATGATCGAGGAGCCGCGAATGACCAGCATGCCGAAATGCCGTCAGGTACGCCTTGCGCGCCACCCGGAGGCGATGATCCAGCCGTCCGATCTCGTGATCGCGGAAACGCAATTGCCGGCACCGGGGCCGACGGACGTCGTCGTGCGCAATCGCTGGTTCCGGGTTTCGATCTCGACGCGGCTGATGGCCGATCGCGACGCGCAGGCGGTCGAGGGGATACCTTTCCCGGCGCTCAGCCCCGGCGATACGCTGGCGGACGGTGCGATCGGTGAGGTGCTTGCCTGTCCGCCCGGCAGCGGCTTTGTGGTCGGCGAATTCGTCTCGCATCCGTTCGGCTGGCGGGACCATGCCGTCGTGCCGGTCGGGCAGTGCGTGGCGCTGGGACGCGGGCCGATCGAACCCGCGGCCTATCTCGGCCATGGCTGGACGGCCTATGCGGCGCTGACCCGCGGTATCCGGATCCGCCCCGGCGACACCGTCTTCGTGTCGAGCGCCGCCGGCGCGATCGGATCGATGGCCGGCCAGATCGCGCGGCGGCTCGGCGCGGCGCGGGTGATCGGCAGTACCGGGAGCCGCGACAAGGCGGACTGGATGCGCGCCGACCTCGGCTACGATGCGGCGGTGCTGCGCAACGGCGGCCCGCTCGCCGACCAGCTGGCGGCCGCGGCGCCCGACGGCATCGATGTCTTCGTCGACATGGTGGGCGGCGACCACCTCGTCGCCGCGGTCGGCGCCGCGCGTGAGGGCGCGCGCTTCGTGCTGCTCGGTGCGTTGACCGCGGAACTGGACCGGCAGGGCGCCAGCATCGTCGCTCCCGCGGCGCTCGACTAGTTCCAGCTCATCCTCAAGGACATCACGCTGCGCGGCTATAGTGCCGATCGCGACATCGCCGCCTTCGCCGAATGGATCGCGTGGCAGCGCGACGCCGGGCTTCACTTCGCCCGGACGATGGTGGCGGGCCTGGACGATGCGCCGCAAGCGCTGCACGATGCCTGCGAAGGGCGGCTGCGCGGCGTCGTCATCGTCGCGCTAAAGCAAGGGTGACCGCCTCACGGCGCCGTCTTCACCTCGCGACCGCGCTCGTCGATCGGGGCCTTGGGCGCTTCGGACATCGGGCTCGAACTGCCGGTACCGCGGCCGCGGAGATGGTCGATCTCGGCCTGGCGGCGCTGCAGGTAGAAGGTGCGGGTGTTGGCGTAGGGATCGGCGGCGTCTTCGTGCAGCGTGCGCAGCGTTTCGTCGAACTCGGAGCGGTGATCGAGCACGCCGAGCACCGCGGCGGGGATGACGAAGGCCGGCCTGGTCACGCGGCGGCCCGCGGCGATCGGCAGGACGAGCCGGTCGACGCCGCCGCCGATCAGGTCGCGCACCGTCGTCGGGCCGACCAGCGGCAGGAACATGAACGGACCCGGCGGCACGCCGTAGAAGCCGAGCGTATCGGCGAAGCCGTTGCCGCGGCGGGGAAGTTTGAAGGGCTTGCGCTTGGCGATGTCGAACGCGCCGAGCAGGCCGATCGTCGTGTTGATCCCGAAACGGCCTACCGTCTCGACCGCCTTGCCGATCTTGTGCTGGAGCAGGAAATTGATGAACACGACCGGCTCGCGCAGATTGTACAGCACGTTGTGGACGCCGTCGCGGAACGGCTTGGGCGCGGTCTTCTTATAGGCGCGCGCGATCGGCGCGACGAGCGCCTTGTCGACGGCCTCGGTCGCCTCGAACGAGCGCTCGTTGAGCGCGCGCAGCGGATCGATCTTGGCGGAATTCTCCCGTGCGGTGACGACGATGTCGGCGGACTCGGTGATCGTCGGCTCGACGCGGCGGGTGTCCTGCGCGGGCTCGGGTGCCGGCACCGCGGTCTGGACGGGCAGGGGCGCGATCAGCGGGGCCGTGACGGGATCAGCGGGGAGGGCGACGTCCTGCATCACGGGCGCAGGGGCCAGTGCCGATACCGTCGTCCACAACACTAGGCTCAGCATACCACCCCATCAGCCGCTTTCGACAATTGTAGGCGGACGAAGGACGATCAACCACAGCCGGACTTAACAAGCCACCAAGAAGCGCCAGGGCGCGTGACGATCTGCGCAAAAAGTACCGCTCCCGCCAGTTGTCGGCGGGAGCGGCGGGGTTATTAGAGGCGCGAGCCGGTCGTGTAGCGCGCGCGCTCCTCATGCACTTGGTCGGCGGTATAGGCCGGGGCGGTGTCGTCGAAGCTGCTCCAGCCGGACTCGCGATAGCTCGCGCCGCGGCTCTGCGCGTCGACCGAGCGATTGCGCTCGAGCACGGCTTCCGCTTCGCTCACCAGCTCGTCCGGCACCTTGGCGCTGACCAGCGAACCGCCGCGACGGACGCCCTCGGCATAGACGTGCGCGTCATTCTCGTCATGGCCGGCGTTCTTCAGCGCGCCGACGATGCTGCCGGTCGCCGCGCCGCCTGCCGCGCCGATGCCGGCACCGGCTGCGGTCGCCGCGAGCCAGCCGGCCGCGACGATCGGGCCGAGGCCGGGGATGGCGAGCAGGCCGAGACCGGCGAGCAGACCGCCCGCACCGCCGAGCACGGCGCCGGTCGATACGCCGCGGCTGACGTCGCCATGATCGTTGATGCTGTCATCGTCCTGGTCGACGTGCTCGCCGTGGCGCTTGTCGGCATTGCTGGCGACGATGCTGAGATGGTCGTGGGGGACGCCGATCGCCTCGAGCTCGCGGATCGCATTGGTCGCGTCGGCATAATCGTCGAACAGGCGCGTGATGGTCTGGGTCATGAAATCTCTCCTGGAAACAATGGGCTCGATCAGCGGCTGGTGACGTTGCCCTTATAGTCGAGCATGACGGTCGCGCGCTTGCCGGCCTTCATCGCGGTGCCCTGCCACAGGCCGTCGCGCTTGGTCAGCTTGGTGATGCCGGTATAGCCGGCCTTGGCGAGACGGCCGCGTGCCTGATCCTCGGTGAAGGAGTTCGCGCCCTTCGCGGGGGCGGCGATCGTGTGCGGCGCGCCATTCTTGACGGCGGGGTTGTGCGAGCCCGTCTGGGCGGTCTGCGCGAAGGCACCGCCGGCGAACAGGGTCATGGCGGTTGCCGCGATCACATAACGAAACATGGACGTCTCCTCTTCAGATGCCGGCCAACGCGCGGCACCGAGAAAAGGGGACAAGCCCCTGAAAAGGAACGTTAGCGCTCGATCGCTGGTTGGCGGTGGGACGAGGTGGCCGATCGCGCCGCCGATTTTACCCCAATCATCGGACGCATCATGCCCAAGCAGATCAAGGCCATCCTCTTCGACATCGACGGCACGCTGGTCGACAGCAACGATTTCCACGTGCTCGCCTGGGAAGAGGCCTTCGCCGGGATCGGCGCCCGCTTCGACCGGCAGACGATCCACGACCAGATCGGCAAGGGCACGGACAATTTGGTGCCGACGCTGCTTCCCGATCTCGACGACGACGCGGTCGAGAAGCTCGGCGACGCCCACGGCGCGGCGTTCAAGACCAAGTATCTCGATCGCGCCAAACCCTTCGCCGATGCGCGGGCGCTGCTCGCGCACGCTCATGGCAACGGCCAGCAGGTCGTGCTCGCCTCATCCGCATCGGGCGAAGAGCTCGACCATTATCTCGGGCTGCTCGATGCCCGCGCGTTGGTCGGCGAGGCGACCAGCGGCGACGACGTCGAACAGACCAAGCCGGCGCCGGACATCTTCGCCACCGCGCTCGCCAAGCTCGACGGGCTGACTCCCGACGAGGTGATCGTCGTCGGCGATACGCCCTACGACATCGAGGCGGCGGCGAAATGCGGCATGGCCGCGGTCGCGGTGCGCTCCGGCGGCTTCCCCGATGCGGTGCTGACGCGCGCCGGTGCGGTGGCGATCTACGACGATGCCGCCGCGTTGCTGGCCGATTATGCGGCGTCCCCGCTCGGTGCCGGTTACCCGACCGCCTGAAATTCGCCGGTCCGATGTAACCCATGCGGGTCAGCGCGCGTTACATAGTATTGCTGATCCGAAGGACATCGATGCCGACACCCCGTCCCGCCGAACGCGGCGCCATCCTCGAAGCCAAGCGCAAGTTGAAGATGGCGCGTTCGACCCATGCCTATGTCCGGGGTAACACGGTCAAATTCTACGAATGGCTGGCGGAGTCGCGGGCGTCGCGCCACGTGCCCGAAGGACCGGCGATCTGGATCTGCGGCGATTGCCACCTCGGCAACCTCGGGCCGATCAACGACGGCGACGGACGGATCGCGATCCAGATCCGCGACCTCGACCAGGCGGTGATCGGCAATCCCGCGCACGACCTCATCCGCCTCGGCCTGTCGCTGGCGACCGCGGCGCGCGGCTCCGATCTGCCCGGCGTCACGACCGCGCATATGATCGAGGAGATGGTGACCGGCTATGCCCGCGCGATGCGCGATCCCGGCGGCGACGACAGCGGCCCCGAGCCCGAGGTGGTGCGCAGCGTCAGGCGGCGCGCGCTCGGCCGGCGCTGGCGGCACCTCGCCAAGGAGCGGTTGCGTACCGCCGAGCCGACGATCCCGCTCGGCGACAAATTCTGGCCACTCGACGGCGAGGAGCGCGGCGCGCTCGCGACGGTGCTCGCCGAGCCCGACGTCACCGCACTGGTCCTCGCGCTCGACGACAAGGATCGCGATCGCGCGGTGCGGCTGGTCGATGCGGCCTATTGGATGAAGGGGTGCAGCTCGCTCGGGCTGTTGCGCTTCGCGGCGATTGCCGGATTGAAGAACGCCAAGGGCCGGTCGGATTATGCGCTGATCGACCTCAAGGAAGCGACCGCGCCGATCGCACCGGCGGCGCGGGGTGCGACGATGCCGGCCGATCAGGCGGTGCGGGTGGTGACCGCGGCACGTGCGCTGTCGCCGCATCTCGGCAGCCGGATGGTCGCGGCGCGGATGCTCGACCGGTCGCTGTTCGTCCGCGAACTCTCGCCGCAGGATCTGAAGCTCGAGGTCGAGCAGTTCAGCGCCGGCCAGGCGGTGAAGGCCGCGCATTATCTCGCCTTCGTCGTCGGCAAGGCGCATGCGCGGCAGCTCAGCCGGGACGAGCGCGCCGATTGGACGCGAGTGCTCGATGCCGACCGGCGCGGCGCGATCGACGCGCCGGGCTGGTTATGGGAGAGCGTCGTTGCGCTCTCCGGGCTGCACGAGGCGGGCTATCTCAACCATTGCCGGCAATATGCGATGGGCGCCTGACGGCGCCCGTCGGATCACCGGAGCAGGCGCTGGAGCCGGGGGCGGAGACGCAGGAAGCGGCGATACCCCCGTTCCATGACCCGCAACGCCAGCGGCCGGCGGGCGAGCAGGCCGAGCGGGCGCAGCAGCGGAATCGCGCGCCACATCGCGGCGAAAGCGGCTGCGCCGGAGAGCAAGGTGCCGTTCTCGCTGGCGTGGAACTGGTCGAGCAGCGCGCCGCGGTCGATCGGGCAGATGCTGTCGGTGTCGGCCGCATCGACGAAGGTGATCGCGCCGCGTCGGTCGAGCCGGCGCATCAACGCGATCTCCCGCCGGCATAGCGGACAATTGCCGTCGTGCCAGACGGTGACGCCGGTAGCGGGAATGGGGGGTGTCATTCCCCCTCAATGGCTCGGGCGTCGCGCCGTTCCCCCGGCCGCAGGACGCGGGCGTTCAAAAACGCCCCGTCATGCCGGATCAGGTCCGTCATGACGGGGGAGGTGGGGGACGCCTTTGAAGCCTTAGTCCGGGTCAGAACCGCGCGCGGACACCCAGACGGTAGAAGCGGCCCAGCGTGTCATACAGCGCCGGATTGACGTCGAGGCCGGTGTTGGTCTGCGGCGAGGCTTCGGGATCGTGATCGAACAAATTGTCGACCTTGAAGAACATGCTGACCTGCTTGGTGACGTTGAGCGAGCCGCCGATGTCGAAGTAGAAGGCGCCCTTCATCTTGTTATAGTCGATTGTCGGATTGTTGGCGGTCGAGACCGGGCAGGCGGTCGAGCAGACGACATATTGATTGCCGAACACGCCGTCGCTGAACCAGCGCTCCTGCAACAGCAGGCTGAACTGATCGTTGTCGTAGCTCTGGATCGCCAGCCACTTCCAGCTCGGCGTCGCGCCCGAATTGGCGCCGGCGCTGTCGACCGGGATGGTACCGGGCAGACCGGGATCGGTGATGAAGTTGATGACGTGGGTGCCGAGGCCGCGCAGCGTGAAGTTGCCGCCGAGGCCCAGCGGATTGCGCCACTGGTAGCTCGCCTCGATGTCGAAGCCCTCGGTCTTGATCGAGGCGAGGTTGAACGACTGGACGTTGACGAACGCGGTCTGGTTGCTGCCGGGCGCGATGTCGAGATTGAACGCGCCGCAGGTGTCCGGCAGGTTCGAGATGTAGCACAGATTGACGATCTGCTGCGCCGACAGGCTGGAGACGACGTCGCTGACCTTGATCTTGTAATAGTCGAACGAAAGGCTGAGCCCCGGCAGCCAGGACGGGCGCGCATAGACGATGCCGGCTTCGGTGCTGCGTGCGGTTTCGGGGCGCAGATTGGGATTGCCGATCGTGTTCTGGATGATGAGCAGCTGACGCCCGTTGGGATTGGCCGCCGTCGTGCGCGGATCGGTGAAGTTGGGGACGGTGGTCGTGGTCGGCGCGGCGAACAGTTCGGACAGGTTCGGCGCACGTACGTCGCGCGACGTGACGGCGCGCAGGCGCAGGCCGTCGAGCGGGGTTTCCCAGGTGCCGCCGACCTTCCAGGCGTAGATGACGCCCGAGGTCGAATATTTGGTCGCGCGGCCCGCGCCGTTGATGCTGGCCTTGCCCAGCGCCGCCGAGTCGAGGATCGGCAGGTTGAGCTCGAGGAAGCTCTCGTAGACGTGATATTTGCCCGAACCGTTCTTGTAGTTCCCGGCGTACCAGTTGCTGCCGATCGTCGAGTTGAGGATCGGATCGGCCGGATAGTCGGCCGAATTGGGGCTGATCGCCGATACGCCGGCGCCATACGGATCGGCGTTCACGCGATAGGCCTCGCGCCGGTATTCGACGCCCATCGCGATCGCGAGCGGACCCGCCCACAAATCGAGCGGCGTGCCCGAGATGCTGGCCGCGGCGGCATCCTGCGTCTGGCGGGTATGCTGGAACGGGCCGTTCTCGGGCACGACATAAGCGAGCGCCGCGGCGGACGGCGCCGCGCCGCCGAAGATGTTGATCGGCTGGCAGCCGTTGGCACGCGCGGTCGCATTGGCGCAGACGATCTGGCCGTTGAGCGTCGTCGCGTTGATCGCCTGATTGTACCGGCCGTTCAGGCTGATGTTGTCGACGTTGATGTCGGTGATGTTGATGCCGTGTTCGTAATAGATGTCATAGGTCCAGTTGGACCCGAGCACATCGGCCTTGCCCTTCAGGCCGCCGACGAAGCGATACTGGCGGCGGTCGGTATTGACCTTGATGTTCGGCAGGATCGCGTTGCTGAGGCCGTAGCCGAAGGTGGTGATGCCGTTGGCGGCGCAGGCGGCGCTGACCGATGCGGGCAGATAGGGGTTCGAACACTGGATGGTCAGGCCGGTCTTCGAGGCACCGGGGTTGGGCTGGTTGCTGGTCTTGACCTGCGCGATATTGGCGGTGACGTACAGCTCCGTGTCCGGCGCGATGTCATAGCCGACGCGGGTATAGCCGTTGATCCGCTCGAGCGCCGATTGCAGCGACGTGCCCGATCCGACATGGCCCGACTGATCGCCACCGACGCAGAAGCCGACGTAGCAGCCGATGACGTTGCCGCCCGCGGTCTTCGACGGCACGCCGTTTGATCCGTACTGGAACGGGAAGGGGTTGCCGTTGAAGTCGAATGCCGTGCCTTGCAGCGGGCCGCTGCTGATCAGGCCGTACTTCGTATATTGATAGGCCTGGGCATGGTCGCGGTAGAGGAATTGCGGCGTGCCGCCGGCGCGGTTGCCGGTGTCGACCAAAGTCGAGGCGCGATACCAGTCGCGGCTGCCGGCGAGATCCTCGCCGAAATTGCCGGGGCCGACGCCCTGATCCTTGGCATATTCGCCACTGAGGATGACGTGCAGCTTGTCGCCCGCGAACGCCTTGCCGACCGCGAGCTGCGCCAGCACCTGACCGTCGTCGCCGTACGTGGTGACGCCGGTCTGAAGGTTGCCCTTGACGCCGGTGAAGCGGGTATCGGTGATGAAGTTGACGACGCCGCCGACCGCATCCGATCCGTAGGAGGCGGAGGCGCCGCCGGTGACGATGTCGACGCGCTTGATGAGCAATTGCGGGAACTGGCTGATGTCGGTGACGCCGGTGACGTTGGCGCCGATGACGCGCTGTCCGTCGAGCAGCGTCAGGGTGCGGATCGTGCCGAGCCCGCGCAGCGACAGCGAGCTCAGCCCCTGCTGGCCGCTCGACGTGCTGAACGTGCCCGTCGTCGCACCGGTCGATCCCTGCAGCGAGGGCAATTGCACGACGGTGTTGAAGATGTTCGCCTGGGCATTCTGCTGGATCTGCTGTTCGCCGATCACCGTCGTCGGGGTCGGCGCGTTGAAGCCGTTGGCGGTGATGCGCGTGCCGGTCACGACGATGTCGCTCGCCGGCGCCTCGGCCTGCGGCGCGTCGGCGGTGCCGTCGGTGGTGGTGGTCGGCTTGGTCAGCTGATCGGGCGCGGCGGGGTCGGCCGAACGGGTCGAATCGGGCACCGCCGACTGGTCCTGCTGCGGCAGCGGCCGCGCGAAGGCCGGCACGGACACCAGCATCACCGCAAGTGCCGCGACGCTGGTAACGTTACCTGAAATGCCTGCAAGCCGTCGCCGATCGCGCGTGACCATCTTCATCATCCATCCCCTTTTTCTGCAGGGTCCGCGCCGGGCTCCACCGGTCTGATTCCCTGATACCGCGATCATTCTAGCCAAAGACGGGCGCCGCGGCATCTACGACCAAAGTCGATTCGTACCGCTTCGGCAGGACGTCAGGGGCGTGCCGTGTAGAGCGCGTGGTGGGTCAGAATGAACAGCGTGCGACCGTCGGCGCCGCCGAACAGCAATTGCAGCGGCCGGTCGGGCACGTCGATGCGGCCCTGCTCGCTGCCATCGGCGGCATAGACGAATACCTGCCCGTTGGCGACGTAGACGCGCCCGTCGGGACCGGCGACGACGCTCTCGCCGCCGCGCGCCGCGAACGGCTTGAGATCGGTCACCGTACCGCCGGCACCGACCAGACCGCTGTAGGTGCGATCCTCCGAACCATTGGCGAGATAGACGCGCGTGCCCGGCCTGGCGGTGATCAGGCCATAAGTGTCGAGCGTATCCGAGAAGCGCCAGCCGCGGTGATCCGCCGGCCCCTGCTGCCAGACGCGGAAGGCGGGGAGGGCGAGGCTGCCGTCGGGCGAGACGTATTCGCGGGGCTTGGCGATCGCCATGTCGCGCGCGAACATCTCGGCGAGCGTGGTGAAGCGGTCGGTCGCCGGATCATATTGGTCGCGGAACTCGCCGTTGTTCCACAGGCTGCCCGGCAGGACGATCCGCGGGTGGGCTGCGGCCGGACGGGCGGCCAGCACGTCAACCGCGCCGGGGCGCCGGGGATCGAGGCTGTAGACGGTCGCGGCGGCACCGGCGGAGGACAGCACCATCAGCCGGTCCGATCCGTCGACTGCGAGATTGACCGCGTCGAGCGGCGCGTCGGACACCACCGACAGGCCCTCGCCGGCGCTCCAGCCGTGGATGCGTTGCATCGGCCGGTCGACGAAATAGAGCTTGCCGGCCCGGTCGACCGCGCCGCCGCCGAGCGCGTGAAAGCCGCCCGCGACCCGCGTTACCGGGATCGCGGTGGAGGGGGCGACGACGGACGCGTCGGTGACGTCGAGCACCGCGAATTCGCGCTCGCGGACCTCGGCGCCGCGCGTGATGTCGCGGATCGCGTTTTCATACGGATATTTGCTCGCGCGCAGATAGGTGCCGCAGCCGGCGGCGTCGCAGGTCGAAAAGCCGCTTTCCGCATTCACGTGCACGTTGCGGAAGCGGATGCCGGTCGAGCCGGTCAGCGTGATCGCCGCCGGCGCGCCCTGCAGCGAGCGGGTGACGCGATAGGCGTGGAGGTTGGCGAACAGGATGTCGCGCGAATTGCGAATCTCGAACGCCACCGTGTCGCGGCTTTCGCCCGCCTCCTCCTCGGTCTGCGGCGCGAGGAACTCCCAGTTGCGCACCCGGTCGAGCACGATCTCGGCGCGGCGGTGATGCTCGGCGGACATCTGGTAGACGTGGCCCGGCGTATCGGTGTCGGAGACGAGCAGCCCGGCGGCGGCATAGGTGCTCGGCGTCCACAGGCCGTTGAACGTGCCGCCGCCGCCGTCGGTCACCCACAGGCTGGCATATTGGCCGTCCCAGCGCTGTTTGGGATCGGCATCGCCGCTGTGATCGGCATTGTAGGGATCGAAGCGGCTGCCGTCGGCGCGGAAGGTGCCGTGACCGCCCTGGAACTTGACGTCGTCGACCAGCGACCGCTCGCCGGCGCGCCATAGCAGGGCGGTGGCGCGCGGGTTGCGGCCGCCGGTGGCGAGGCCGAGGCCGGAAACGATCGCGTCGCCACCCTTGGCGCTGGCGAGCAGCGCGCGCGGGCTGCCGACGCCGCGGAAGGCGGGGCTGTCGTCGGCGAGGACGATCTGGGTCAGGCTGGGGTGGAGGCCGATCAGCACGCTGTCTGCGCGCAGAATCAGCGTGTCGCTGACCCGGTAGAAGCCGGCGGGGAAATAGAGCACGCGCCGGCTGGCGATCGCGCGTTGCAACGCCGCGGTATCGTCGGTGCTGCCGTCGCCGGTGACGCCGAGGTCGCGCACGTTGGTCCAGGCCGCGACCGGCGGCAGCGCGCGGACCGCCGGGGCGGGGCGTTTCGGATCGCGGGCAAGGGGGGTGGCGTCCATCCGGGTCGCGAAGCTGCCCGTCGCGCCGAGCGCCGGTACGGTAAGCCCGTAGTTGAAGGCGCGGACGCGATAGCGGGCACCCGATCCCGCCACCGTCCTGCCGCTGTCGCGGAAGCGCGCGAACACCGGCGTGCCGACCGCGGTCGCATCCTCGAAGCCGATCTGCGTATAGGCATTGCCTTCGTTGCTGATGACGACGCCGGCCTGCGAGACATTCTCGAACCGCACCTGCTTGCCCCACAGCCAGTCGCCATAGCCGCGGTCGATCTCGACGCCGACGGGCACGTTGCGGAACACGGTGTTGACCAGGGTCAGACCCGCCTCATGCTCGCGGATCGCGGCGTCGCGCTGGCCCTCGAAGGTCGCGTCGAGCAGCGTATATTGCCACGCCGGCGAGGGCTTTTCGGTGAGGATACCGTAGCGGCCGCCGAAGAAGCGCAGATCCTGGCCGATGTTGCCGACCTGATAGATGCCGGCGAGGCCCGGGCCGAGATGGAAGTCGATATGGCTAAGATAGGCGTGCTGCGCGGCGTGGAAGCGCACCGCGGTCGCCGCCGGATTGCCGTCGCCGATCTCGAAATCGACGTTGGCCATCGCCGAATAGAAGGTGCCCGAATTGGCGTCGGCGATGCCCGGATCGAACGGCACGCTGGTCGGCGGCGGCACCGGCACCGGCGGGCGCGGCGGCTCGCCGGGGCGGACGGGCAGCGTGCCGGTGAAGAACACCATGCTGCCGACACCGCGCTGGAAACCGGGCGTCTGCGGCGCGAGCAGGATGACCGGGCGGCGCTTGCCGACCCCGAACAGCCGCACGCCAGGCCGCATGAACAATGTGCGGGTGATGCGATAGCGGCCGGTCGGCAGGAAGACGAGCCCGCCGCCGCCCTGCGCCGCGACCGAATCGATCGCGCGCTGGATCGCGGCGCTGTCGTCGGCCGTGCCGTCGCCTTTGCCCGCGACCGTCACCGCACGTGGGTCGGCCGGTGCGGTCGCGAAGGTGGAGACCGACGGCGTCGCGGCGAGCGACGGCGTCGCGGCGCCGGCGAGCAGCAACGCCGCGAGGGGGCGGAGGCGGCGTGCCGCGCGGGATTTGGCTGTCATCACGGCGTTATCCTTGAAGAAGTCGTGGGGCATCCGGCTATCGAACGGGAGTAGGATCGCGCGCGCGACGCGACGATTGCGACAAAGGTCGTAATGGTCAGCCGGGCACGGACGCGGGATAGCGGCGTTATCGTCACGCCGGCAGCTCGGCCGGCCTCGAACGCAAGGGTAGCGCGTGCAGGGACAAGCAGGGACCGATCGCGCATATGCCGTCGTCGTGATGGGCGTGAGCGGCAGCGGCAAGTCGACGCTGTCGACGCGGCTCGGCGCGGCGCTCGCCTGTCCGGTGCTGGAGGGCGACGCATTCCACTCGCGGGCCAATGTCGCCAAGATGCAGGCGGGGCATCCGCTCACAGACGAGGATCGCTGGCCGTGGCTCGACCGGCTCGGCACGGCGCTCGGCGAGGCGGCGCTGGCGGCGCCCGGCCACGTCGCGGTCGCCGCCTGTTCTGCGCTCAAGCGCAGCTATCGCGAGCGGCTGTCCGCCGCCTCGGCGGTGCCGCTGCTGTTCGTGCTGCTCGACACCGGCGCGGCCGAAATCGCCCGCCGGATGGAGACGCGCTCGGGCCATTATATGCCGCCCAGCCTGCTCGGCAGCCAGCTCGCCACGCTCGAACGCCCGGCGGCGGACGAACCTGCGGTGACGCTCGACGCCGCCCGGCCGGTGGAGGTGCTGACCGCGGAGGCGCTGGCGTGGATCGGCGACCGGCAACCCGCGGTCGCAGGTTCGGACCACCGGATATCCCACCGTTCGCCCTGAGCCCGTCGAAGCCTGTCCTGGGCGACGCCGCAGGCGGCGGAGAGTCTCAGGCCCTTCGACAGGCTCAGGGCGAACGGCGCGGGTAGGGAAACGCTCGACGACCAACTCGCCATACGTGAGCAGCCCGTGCCCAACGAGCCCTCGGTGACGCTCGACGCCGCCCGGCGGGTGGAGGTGCTGACCGCGGAAGCGCTGGCGTGGATCGGCAACCGGCGCCCTCCGCTCGCAGGTGCAGACCACCACATATCCCACCGTTCGCCCTGAGCCTGTCGAAGGGCAGGTGAGACTCAGGCCCCTATACCGGCTGAAGGCCAACGGCGAGGATAGGGAAACGCTCGGCGACTGAGGGAACCCGGCCTGCCTCACGGCATCAGCCGCTTGCGCCCCTGCGACAGATGCCAGCGCATCGCCAGCGCGGCGCCGTCGGCATCGCGGGTGCGGATCGCATCGACGATCGCGTCATGCTCCGCCATCATCGCGCCGATCACCTCGGGCGGTCGCGAGCGCGAGATGTCGACGCCGGCACGCAGGATGCGCATCACCTCGTCCTGCAGATGGTCGAACACCGGCACGAAGGCGGAATTGCCCGTCGCCTCGACGATCGCGCGGTGGAGCAGCCAGTCCTCGTCATGCGCTGGCGCGTTCGACAGCAGGGCGCTGCGCAACGCCGCCAGCGTGCGTTCGATCTCGTCGAGCTGCTGCGGCGAGCGGCGCTGCGCCGCGAGCCTCGCCGCCTCCGATTCGAGCACGAAGCGGACCTCGTAGGTGCCGAGCGTCTTGGCGAGCGCATCCATCGGCATGTGCGTGCTCAGCCGCTCCGACGGCCGCCGCTGCACGTAGGAGCCGGCGCCACGCCGCGCCGCGGTGATCCCGTCCGAGGCGAGCCGCGCCAGCGCCTCGCGGACGATCGTCCGCGACACGCCGAACGACGCGGCGAGCCGCGATTCGGAGGGCAGGCGGTCGCCGATCGCGAGCCGCTCGTCGTTGATGATGGCGACGATCGCGGTGTACGCGCGATCGACCAGCCGGACTTCGCTCATGGCTGTCTTCCCCCGCGCGTGTCAGACGACATAACTGAGCGCGATCACCAGCGCGAGCCCGACCACCGAAATCGTCGTCTCGAGCAGCGACCAGGTCCTGAACGTGTCCGCGGTGCTAGTGCCGACATAGCTTTTCACCAGCCAGAAGCCGGGATCGTTGACGTGGCTGAAGAACACCGAGCCCGCGCCGATCGCCAGCACCACCAGCTCCGGCGAGACGCCCGATCCGGCGACGACGCCCGGCATGATGCCGACCGCGGTGATCGTCGCCACCGTCGCCGACCCGGCGGCGAGGCGGATGCCGACCGCGACCAGCCAGCCGAGCAGCAACGGCGACACCGCATACATCAGCACCAGCCGCGCGAGCAGATCGGACAGGCCGGCGCTGACCAGAACCTGCTTCAACGCGCCGCCGGCGCCGATCGCCAGCAGGATCGCGCCGGCGGCCGCCATCGTCTCGTGCCACACCGCGTCCTGGATCTTCGCCTCGCGCAGCCGCCGGCCGAACAGCAGGGGGAGCGCGAGCAGGTTGGTGACGAGCAGCGCGATCACCGGATTGCTCGCCGCGACCAGCCAGCCGGTGCCCTTCAGCCCCGGCGCCATCTGGCCGAGCTCGCCGGTGGCGATCAGCAGCACCGGCAGCAGCACGATCGCCAGCGACGCCAGCCGCCCCGGCGTCGCGAGATCGAGCCGGTGGTCGTGGAGCAGCGGCGGCGCGAGGCGGACCCCCGGGGTGACGAAGCGGGCGAGCACCGGGCCGGCGAGGATCGCGGTCGGAATGGCGATCAGGATGCCGTACAGCATCGTCTTGCCGAGATTGGCGCCGAGCGCCTCGACCGCGAGCAGCGGACCGGGATGCGGCGGCACCAATGCGTGGACGACGCCGAGCCCGGCGAGCGCGGGCATGATCAGCCGCAGCTTGGCGGCGTCGCGGTCGGCGTCGTCCGCGCCGGCCATCGCTTCGGCGGCGGCGACGACGATCGGCAGCAGCAGCACGAGCCCGGTCTCGAAGAACAGCGGCAGACCGATGACGATCGCAATGCCGAGCGTCGCCCATGGTGCGGCGCGCGCGCCGGTCAGCCGCAGCGCGATCTGCGCCAGCGCCGCGGCGGCGCCCGACAGGTGCAGCATCGCACCGAGCGACAGGCCGAGCGCGACGACCAGCCCGGTGCCGCCGATGATGTCGCCGACGCCCTTCTGCACCGCCTTGGCGATATCGGGCAGTGGCAGCCCGGCGAACAGCCCGACCGCGAACGCGCCGCACAACAGGCCGATGAAGGGATGCAGCCGCCCGCGCACGATCATCAGCACCGCGAGCAGGATACCGGCCAGCGCCGCGACGACGAGACGGATGTCCGCGCCGGTCATCGCGACACCGCCGCGGCGGGGGGGCGGTTCGACTGGGGGAGTGTTCCCACCCATCTCGTCACCCCGGACTGGTTCCGGGGTCCACTCCGCGGCGAGGCGAATGGCTTGAAGCGGTACGATGAGCCTGCGGCCCGGTGGACCCCGGAACCAGTCCGGGGTGACGGCGCGCGGGGGGAGGGCGTGGGAGTGCCACGATCCCGTGCGCGCGACGTCGCCTCACGTTCCAACCGCGGCGACATGCGCACTTCGGCGCTGGCCTGCCTGTGCCGCATCGACACCCTCCCTCCGTTTCGGCGACGCCTTCGTCTGCCGTTCTCCTTCTATCTGTAGGACAGGTTTTTGCCGTCCGCCAAGAAAAAAGGCTTGATCCCCACAGGTTGTCGAGATCATACAGGAAATCTGTCTAACCGAATCCGGCCCAAACATCGGATCGATCGACCAAAATGGAGCGTCCGACACGGGCGACCGCCGGCTTATGGCCACCAGAGGAGGATGACGATGGAAGGGACTTCCCCGATCGCCCGCCAGCCCGCGATCAACGCCGCTGCGGCGCCGGTTGCGGCCTGTGCGCTCGACCAGTTGACGCCGACGCAGATGAAGGTGCTGCGCGGTGTCCACTCCGGCTTGCTCAACAAGCAGATCGCCTACGATCTCGGCATCGCCGAGGCGACGGTGAAGGCGCACATGACCGCGCTGATGCGCAAGCTCAACGTGCGCAACCGCACGCAGGTCGCGCTGGCCGCACAGACTTTGGGCCGCCGCGCCTCCTGAGCCTCTTCCGCCGGTCCGGCGGACCGTGCGGCACGACCGATCCCGGGGAGACCTTCATTGAAGCATATCTGGCTGCTCGGCGCAGCGGCGCTCGTCGCGCCTGCGCCCGCTCTGGCGGCGACGACGTCCGTCTACCTGACCGCGCCCAAGGACGCGCGGGCGATCACCGTCCGCGGCGTCGGCGACGGCCGCGCCGACGACAGCGTCGCGCTCCAGCAGGCGATCGATGCCGCGGCGCAGGGCGGTAAGGGCGGGATCGTCTTCCTGCCTTCGGGCCGCTACCGGATCAGCCGGACGATCTTCGTGCGGTCCGCGGTGCGCATCTTCGGCATCGGCGCGACCCGGCCGGAGATCGTGCTCGGCGACAATAGCGAGGGCTTCGGCGCGGGCGTGGCGGCGATGCTCGCCTTCACCGGCGAGGATCAATATCGCGTCGGCAAGGCGCCGGTGCCGCCGCGCACCAGCGTGCCGTTCGATCCCGCCATCTTCGACGCCACGTCGAGCACCTTCTATTCGGCGCTCGCCAACGTCGATTTCCGCATCGGCGAGGGCAATGCCGGCGCGGTGGCGGTGCGCTTCCGCGTCGCGCAGCACGGCTATATCCGCCATGCCGACTTCCACATCGGCTCGGGCCTCGCCGGCATCTATCAGGCGGGCAACGAGTGCGAGGACCTGCGCTTCTTCGGCGGCCGCTACGGCATCATGTCGGAAAAGACCTCGCCGGCGTGGCAGTTCACGCTGATCGATTCCGAATTTCAGGGCCAGCGGGATGCGGCGATCCGCGAACATGAGGTCGACCTGACGCTGGTCAACGTCGCGATCCGCGACACCCCGGTCGGCATCGAGATCGACCGCGGCTATTCTGATTCGCTGTGGGGCAAGGACGTCCGCTTCGAGAACGTATCGCAATCGGCGGTGCTGATCTCGGAGAAGAAGAGCGTCTTCACGCAGATCGGCTTCGACAATGCGATCGGCATCGACACGCCGACCTTCGCGCGCTTCCGCGACAGCGGCACAACCGTCGCGGGCAAAGGCGCGCGCTACCGCGTCAGCGATTTCTCCTACGGCCTCAAGCTGGCGGGGCTGGGAACGATCGGCGATTATGCCACCGACGTGACGATAGCGCCGCTCGCCCGCGTGCCGGCGCGACCGCGGCCGGCGATCGCCGCGCTGCCGCCGGTCAAGGCGTGGGCGAACGTCCACGATCTTGGCGTCAAGGGCGACGACACCACCGACGACACCGCCGCGCTGCAACGCGCGATAGACACGCATCGCGTACTCTATCTGCCGATGGGCCGGTATCGCGTCACCGACACGCTGAAGCTGCGCCCCGACAGCGTGCTGATCGCGCTCCACCCCAGCCTCACCCACGTCTATCTGCCCGACGAAACCCCCGCCTTCATGGGCGTCGGCGGCGCCAAGGCGCTGATCGAGAGTGCCAAGGGCGGCAATGCCATCGTCCATGGCCTCGGCCTGTGGACCGGCGGGGTCAATCCGCGCGCGACCGCTTTGCTGTGGAAGGCGGGCGAGGCGTCGATGGTCAACGACGTCAAGATCCAGGGCGGCGGCGGCACTTTGCTGACCAAGGGCAGCCCGATCGGCTTCGGCGATCCGCGCGCGCGCTTCGACGGCCAATATCCCAGCATCTGGGTGACCGACGGCGGCGGTGGCACCTTCTCGGCGCTCTGGTCGCCCAATACCTTGGCGTCGGCGGGCTTCTACGTCTCCGACACCAAGACGCCGGGCCACGTCTACCAGCTGTCGGCGGAGCATCACTACCGCCACGAGATCGTCCTCGACCATGTCGAGAATTGGGAGTTCCTCGCACCGCAAACCGAGCAGGAAGTCCGCGACGGCGTCAACGCGATCTCGACCGAATTCCGCAACTCGCGCAACATCCTCTTCGCCAATTACCACGCCTATCGCGTCACCCGCTCGATCAAGCCGATGGACACCGCGGTGCGGCTCTACGACTCGGGCGACATCCGCTTCCGCAACGTCCATGTGAACGCCGAGAGCGGCTTCGCCAGCTGCGACGCCAAGGGCTGCGGCACCTATTTGCGCGCGAGCAAATATCCGTTCGAGAATGCGATCAAGGACATGACGCGCCAGCAGGAGGTGCGCGAGCGCGAGTTCGCGAAGCTCGACGTGCCGGCCGCGCCGGCGACCGCGGCCGCCGCCTCGGCCATCCCGGTCTCACCGGGCGTGCGCAAGCTGGCCGACGGCTTCTATTCGATCGCGGGCGCGGCGACCGACAAGGTCGGCAAACTCTATTTCATCGACCGCTTCTTCCAGCGCATCCACGGCTGGTCGCAGGCGGAAGGACTGACGACGCTGGCCGACGCGCCGCTCGACGCGGTCAATCTCGCGGTCGACCGATCGGGGTCGCTGCTCGTCCAGTCGTCGGCGGGGCGCGACGGCAGCGTCTACAGCATCGATCCCGCCAGGCCCGCCGAGGTCCGCGTCATCGCGCCGACCCCAGTGCGCGCCGGCCGCAAGGCGGCGACGCTGCTGCCGGTCAACGTCTGGGCGAACGGCGAATTCGCCGATCGCATCGATCCCAGGACCTATACCTATCCGACGATCGCCGACTTCTTCACCGGCAAGATGGGCGAGGCCAAGGCGCAGGAATATGTCTCGCCCGACGGATCGCTCGCGCTGCCCGCGTTCCGCGTCTGGAACCAGGGGCCGGACGATCACCAGGGCTGGCGCTGGTCCGACACGCTCGATTCCTACGGCTTCGTCGCGGCGGCGCCGGGCAGCCGGGTGACGCTGACCAACGGGTCGGAGAACCGCACCTACAGCGGTCTGGTCGGCGAGGGCGGGCAGGTCACCGACCTCAAGGTCGTCGCCGACCGCGGCGGCGAGAGCGTCGCACGGGATGATGCGGGCAACCTCTACGTCGCCAACGGACAGGTGTTCGTCTACGGCGCCGACGGCGCGCTGCAGCGGCGGATCGACGTGCCCGAACGCCCGCTGCAACTGGTGATCGGCGGCACCGACCGGAAGACGCTGTTCATCCTGACGCACCACACGCTGTACGCGACGGACCTCTGATCAGGGGCCAGGGTGGGCGGGGGTCGCTGCCCACCCGGTCAGACGCAGGCCGTCACAGTTTTGTCTCTGGCGGTCGCTTCGATACCAATGTCGGATGTAGCCGCTGGTGACCCCTACGAGAATCGAACTCGTGCTTTCGCCGTGAGAGGGCGACGTCCTAACCGCTAGACGAAGGGGCCGTGTGCGGTGAGCGAGCGCCTTTAGGCCGCGGGGGCGGGGGCGTCAAGCGGCAATCGCCGACGCCCCCATATTCAACCGGCTTAGGCCGCGGCCTTGCGGCGTTCGGCCATTTCCTCGTTGAGCATCTCGGCGAGCAGGAAGGCGAGTTCCAGGCTCTGGCCGGCGTTGAGGCGCGGGTCGCAGTGCGTGTGGTAGCGATCCGCGAGGCTCTGCTCGGTGACGTCGATCGCACCGCCGGTGCATTCGGTGACATTCTGGCCGGTCATCTCGGCGTGAATGCCGCCGGCGTGCGTGCCCTCGGCGCGATGCACCGCGAAGAAGCCGCGCACCTCGGCGAGGATCCGGTCGAACGGCCGCGTCTTGTAGCCGGTCACCGCCTTGACGGTGTTGCCGTGCATCGGGTCGCAGCTCCACACCACCGGATGGCCTTCACGCGTCACCGCGCGGACCAGCTTCGGCAACGATGCCTCGATCTTGTCGTAACCGTAGCGGGTGATCAGCGTCATGCGGCCCGGCACGCGGCCGGGATTGAGCGTGTCGAGCATGCGGAGCAGTGCGTCGGGGTCGAGGCTCGGCCCGCACTTCACGCCGATCGGATTGCCGATGCCGCGCAGGAATTCGACGTGCGCCGAGCCCTCGAAGCGGGTGCGGTCGCCGATCCACAGGAAGTGCGCGCTGGTGTCGTACCAGTCGCCGGTCAGCGAATCCTGCCGGGTCAGCGCCTCTTCGAACGGCAGCAAGAGCGCTTCGTGGCTGGTGTAGAAATGCGTCTGCGCGAGCTGCGGCACCGTCTCGGGATCGATGCCGCAGGCGGCCATGAACTCGAGCGCCTCGCCGATGCGGTCAGCGGTCTCGGCATATTTCTTCGACCACGGGCTGCGGCCCATGAAGTCATGCGTCCAGCGATGCACCTGATGCAGGTTGGCATAGCCGCCCTGCGCGAAGGCGCGGAGCAGGTTGAGCGTCGCCGCGGACTGCGAATAGGCGCGGATCATCCGCTGCGGATCGGGGATGCGGCTTTCGGGGGTGAAGGCGATGTCGTTGACGTTGTCGCCGCGATAGCTCGGCAGCTCGACGCCATCGATCGTCTCGTTCGGGGCGGAGCGCGGCTTTGCGAACTGGCCGGCCATGCGGCCGAGCTTCACCACCGGCAGCTTCGACGCATAGGTCAGCACCACCGCCATCTGCAGGATGACGCGGAAGGTGTCGCGGATGTTGTTGGCGCTGTGCTCGGCAAAGGATTCGGCGCAATCGCCGCCCTGCAGCAGGAACGCCTTGCCGGCGGCGACATCGGCGAGTTCGGCGGTGAGATTGCGCGCTTCGCCGGCGAAGACGAGCGGCGGAAAGGTCGCCAGCGTGTCGGTCGCGCGGGCCAGCGCCGCGGCGTCGGGATAGTCGGGAAGCTGGCGGGCCTCTGCCTTGGTCCAGCTGTCGGGGGCCCAGTTCGCGGCCATGATCTGTCGTCCTTCGGGTCTAAACGCGTCGCGACATGCGCCCAAAACGGCCTTGACGCAATGAAGGAAGGCTTTGGCGTCGCATGGCGGGGGCTTTGTCGGTGCCGTCGGCGGCGACGGATGCTGGCGGAGTCGACCGCCGGTCTGCTAGCAGGCTGATCCGGTTTGGGGCCATGGGGGACGGGCGATGAGACGGGCGATGATGATCCTGGCGCTGGCGACCGCTGCGCCAAGTGCCGCGCGCGATTTGCCGGTGCCGCCGGACAAGAGCTGGCAACATGCGGAGACCGGATTGATCCTGCGGCCTCAGCTCGCCGGCCTGCCGCGCGGCGCGCTGACCGACGCCACGCAGAGCGAACACGATGTCGCCGCGCAATTCGAAGCGCCGGATGGCAGCGTCAGCGCGACGGTCTACCTCTTCCATCCGGCGGTTGCCGACGTCGCGCTGTGGTTCGACCGGTCGCGTACCGCGATCGAGAGCCGCGACCTGTTCCGCAATGCGGCGCCGGCGTCCGCGGATCCGATCGCCTTCGCCGCGCCGGGTGCGACCGCCGCGTCGTCCTTGCGGCAAGTGTATGCCAATGCCGGCAAGGGGTATCGCAGCACCGCGCTGGCGGTCGTCCCGGTGGGCGAGTGGATCGTCAGTATCCGGATGAGCGCCAAGGCGCTGACCGCCGAGTTGCTCGACGCGCAATTGCAGCAGGCGATCGCGACGATCCACTGGCCACGGCCGGCCGGTACCGTGGCGCAAGCGGCGACGCCGATCAGGGCGTGCGCCACGCCGCTGGTCTTCGCGCACGCCAAGCCGATCAAAGCCGCGGGCGGCGACATGCTGATGGCGTTGCTCGCCGGGGGGATCGCGGCGAAGGCGAAGGCCGATCCCGCCACGCCGCCCGAACCGCAAATCGTGTGGTGCCGCGAGGGCGAGGCGCGCCTCGAATATGGCGTCTATCGCGCCACTGGGGCGGGCTATGAGATGGCGTTGTACGATGCGGGCCGGACGGTCAGCGTCTATCCGTCGCTGATGGGCCAGATCGACAAGAGCGGAACCTATACGGTGGCGCTGACCGACGTCGACGGCACGGTGTCGAGCTTCCCGTCCTTCGACGGATTGCCGACCCCCAAACAGGTGTGGGAGCTGGTCGCCAGCGGCAAGCGCAACGGCGTGTCGAAGGGCAATCGGGTGACCATCGATGCCAAGGCTCTTCGGTAGACGAAGCGTATCGAAGGTTTCGCAGGCGAACGCGCTGTTCTAGGGCGGCGGGATGAACAAGGCTCTGCTGTGCATCGCGCCCATATTGCTCGGAATCGGCAGCCCGTCGCCGGCCCGGGCGCAGGATAGCGCCGTGACCTTCACGGCGTTGCGCGCGGTGGACGGGCGGATGGCGGGGATCGCCTATCGGCTGACCACCGCCAACGTCGCGCTGTGCCGCGAGACGGCGCCGACGCCGGGCTGGGCGATCCATGCGATCGACCAATATGACGCGCCGCTGCGTGACCAGGCGCGCCGCAGCTTCGGGTTCGAGACGCCGATCGCGGTCGAGGCGGTGGTGCCGGGCTCGCCCGCGGCCGCCGCGGGGGTGCGCGAGGGCGATTCGATCGTCGCGATCGACGGCAAGCGGGTCGATGGCGCGGCATCGGGAAAGACCGCGACCAGCGCCGCGCGCGACGCGGTGACCGCGACGATCGCCGCCTTGCCTGCCGACCGGCCGCTGCGCATCGACCTGTTGCGCGACGGCAAGCCGCGCAGCGTCAGCATCGCTGCGTCGCCGGGGTGTCGCAGCGCGTTCGAGGTACTGCTCGGGCCGGGGATGGACGCATCGGCCGACGGGCGGATCGTGCAAATCGCGGTGCGCTTCTTCGAACGCTATACCGACGACGAGGTCGCGGTGGTCGTCGCGCACGAACTGGCGCACAACATCCTCCATCACGCCACGCGGCTCGATGCCGCCGGGGTGAAGCGCGGTCTGCTATCGGAGGTTGGCCGTAACGGCCGGCTGTTCCGCCTGACCGAGGATCAGGCCGATCTGCTCGGCATGTATCTGCTGCGCAACGCCGGCTACGACCCACGGATCGCGGTGCGCTTCTGGCGCGACCATGGCGGCGACGTCGACGGCGGGCTGTTCCGCAGCCGCACGCATCCGTCCTCGGCGGCACGCGCCAAAGCGCTGGAGGCGGAGATCGCGCGCATCCCGGCGAATGCCCCGAAGCCGTACGTGCCGCCGATCATCGCGACGGTGGATCAGCCGCTGGAATAAGCGGACGCGAACCGTCTCCGGTTACGGCGCCACCTTCCAGTCCCAGCCGAGCGGATCGCCGTCCATCACCTCGACCCCCAGCGCGGCGAGGTCGTCGCGGATCGCGTCGGAGCGCGGGAAGTCCTTGGCCGCGCGCGCGTCGCGACGATCCGCGAGCCGTGCCGCGATCCCGGCTTCGTCGATGCCGGCGCTGGCCGGGCGGACGCGCAGGTCCTCGCGCGACAGCGTCGTCAGGCCGAGGCCGAGCACCGCATCGAAATCGCCGAGCGCAGCCAGTCTGCCGGCGGGGCTGATCGCTTTGTCGGCGAGCAATTCGTCGAGCACCGGCAACGCCTTGGGCGTATTGAGGTCGTCGGACACCGCCGCATCGAGCCGCTCGATATAGGGCGTGGCGGACGCCGCGCCCTTGCCCTCGCCGCGCGCGCGGAGCGCCGCGACGGTCTGCACGTAGCGTTTCAGCCGCGTCTGCGCCGCGGCGAGATTCTCCCACGAAAATTCCAGCTCGCTGCGATAATGCGCCTGCAGGCACATCAGGCGATAGGCGAGGGGGTGGAAGCCACGCTCGACCAGCGTCGGCAGGATGAGGAACTCGCCCGAGGATTTGGACATCTTGCCGGTGCGATCGACGAGGAAGTTGTTGTGCATCCATAGCGTCGCGCCGGTGTCGGCGGTGCCGCTGAACGCCTGATTCTGCGCGATCTCGTTGGGGTGGTGGATCTCGCGATGGTCGATGCCGCCGGTATGGATGTCGAAATGCGCGCCGAGATACTTGCGGCTCATCACCGAACATTCGAGATGCCAGCCGGGCGCGCCGCGGCCCCACGGGCTGTCCCATTCCATCTGGCGGTGCTCGCCCGGTGCGCTCGTCCGCCAGATCGCGAAGTCGGCGGCGTGGCGCTTGCCCGCCACTGTCTCGATCCGGCCCTCGGCGGGGCCGTCGTCGCGCGTCCCGGCGAGCCGGCCGTAATCGGGCACGGTCGAGGTGTCGAAATAGAGGCCGTCGGGAAGCCGGTAGCAATGTTTCTCTGCGATCGCCTCGCCGAAGGCGATCATGCCGGCGACGTGATCGGTGGCGAGCGGGAAGCGGGCGGGATCGCGGACGTTGAGGTCCTTGAGGTTCGCCTTGAACGCCTGCGTATAATGCGCGGCGACCGCCCAGATGTCGCGACCGCTGGCGCGCGCCGCCGCCTCCATCTTGTCGTCGCCGGCGTCGGCGTCGCTGGTCAGATGGCCGACGTCGGTGATGTTGATGACATGGGTGAGGCCATAGCCCTTCCACGTCAGCACCCGCCCGAGCGTGTCGGTGAACAGATAGGCGCGCAGATTGCCGATATGCGCATAATGATAGACCGTCGGCCCGCACGAATAGATGCGGACGTCGGCGGGGTCGGCGGGCTGGAACAGCTCCGCCATGCGGGTCAGGCTGTTGTGGAGCGTCAGCGGCGTCATGCGGGCGCTCTAGCCCGGCGGAGGCGTCCGCGCCAAGGGGCCTGCGATCAGCGCCGCAGCGGCAGATCGTCGCGCAGATAGACGAGCAGATGCGCGTCCTCGCGCGGGACGGTCAACACCCGGCGATAGCCGGCGGCGAGCGCCTGCGTCATCGCCGCCTGGCTCGCGCGGTTCCACGGCGCCATCGGCGCATCCATCGTCACGATCACCGGCGGCCGGCGGGCGAGGATGCGGCGTACCTCGGCGGCCTCGTCGATGCCGGTGGCGCCCTGTTCGGCTTCATAGGCCAGCGTCGAGGGGAAGGCGTAGGCGGTCGGGATGCAGGCGTCGGCGAGATGGTAGAGGATGGCGTCTCCGGCGAAGACATAGGGACAGCCGCCGCGGTCGTTCGCCGCCATCACCCGCGCCACCGCGCGCGCCGATGCGGCCTCGGTCGGCACCAGCGCCACCCGTACGACGAACAGCAGCAGGCCGTAGCCGAGCAGCGCCACGGGTGCCGCCCGGTAACGGCCGAGCGCCACGCCGGCGATCATCGCCAGCGGCACCATCAGCGGCAGCGCATAATGATCGAAGAAGGCGCCGATCATCGCGAAGGCGACGAGCGCCGCAGCGAGCCAGCCGAAGGCGATACCCATCTCGGGCCGGCGCGGCCGCACGCGCCACGCGAGCGCTGCGCAAGCGATGAACGGCAGCAATTGCGCGGTGGTGCCCGCGAGCCGTGCGGCGATCTTGGCGGCGGGATAGCCCTTGCGCAGCGACACCGAGGCGAAATTGGCGAACCAGAAGGCGTCGAACGCCGCCGGCCCCTGTGACCGGTAGAACAGCACGACCGCTGCGGTCGGCACGATGCCGAGCACCGCCCACACCAACGCCGCTGCCGAGAGCGGCGCGAGCGAAGTGCCGGCGCGGCGGAGATACCAGAGGTGGACGAGCCCGAAGAACGCGCCTTCGACCACCGGCGTATATTTGGTCTGGATCGCGAGACCCGCAAGCAGGCAGGCGGCGCAGCCATTGGCGACGATCGCGCCGCCGGCACCACGCGCGGCGAGCTGCGGCAGGCGCAGCGTCAGCACCGCAGCGGCGGCGACGAACAGATTGTAGAAGACCGGCGACTGCCCGCCGCGCCCGCTGAGCAACGACAGCCACAGCACATAGGCGAGGCCGGCGACCAGCGCCCCGCGCGGCGTCGCGCCGAGCCGCCGGCTGCCGCGCGTGACCAGCCAGGCGGTCGCCGCGGCGAACAGCGTCGCGACGAGCTGATAGGCGAGGATGCCGTCGCCGGGCAGCAGCCGCATCGCCGCGAAGATCAGGAACAGCCCCAGCGGCTTGCGGTCCCATAGATCGACATAGGGCAAGGCGCCGTGGAGCAGGCGGTCGCCGACGAGCAGATAATATTGCTCGTCGACGTGGATGATCGGATTGCCGAAGTCGCGACCGCGCAGCAGCAGCGCCCAGCCGAGCAGCAGCAGGAAGGTCGCCACGGCGCCGGGCCGGCTGGCGGGGACGCTCGTCGCTGCGGCCGGGGAACGCGCCATGGAGATCATGGCGCCCCCATAAATCCGGCGATCCCTACCGTCATGCAGCATTTTTTTCGGGGGCAGGTGTGGAATGTCCAGATCGGCATCGTCTGTCATTCGGGGCATCGCAGCGACTGACGCGCGGCGCCGACATGGCCTTCCGGGGGGTAGACCATGTCGGCATGCGTCGCAGTCCGCGATGCCGCCAGGACCGTCTGCCGGGGGCATCATGTTTCTGATCAACGACCACGATCCGATGTCCCGCAGCGCGGCGGGGTCGTCGATCGCCGCGCGGCGGCTGGATCGCCGGCCGACACCGCTGTGGACGGTGCTGATCCCGTTCTTCAACGAACGCGACTATCTCGCCGCGACGATCGCCAGCCTCGCCGCGCAGAGCGTGCGCGCGATCCTGATCCTGGTCGATAACGGGTCGACCGACGGCAGCGCCGAGGTGGCACGCGCCGCGGTCCGCGCGCACGGGCTCGATGCCCTCGTCATCACCGAGACGACGCCGGGCAAGGTCGCGGCGCTGCGCACGGGGCTCGGCTGGGTCCGGACGCGCTATGTCGCGACCTGCGACGCCGACACGCTCTACCCGCCGCACTATCTCGCCGAGGCGGAGCGGCTGTTGCAGCGCGACCGCTGCGTCGTCGCCGGCGCCTATTTCGTCGACCCCGGCGCCGATCAGGCGGCGCTCGATGCCGAGGCGCGCAAGATCCTGTCGGCGGCCAAGCTGCTGCCGCGGCAATGTCATGCCGGCGGCGCCGGCCAGTGCTTCGACGTCGAGACGCTGCGCGCGGTCGGCGGCTTCGATGCCGCGATCTGGGGCTATATCCTCGAGGATCACGAGGTCATCCACCGCACGATGGCGCGGGGCCGGATGCTCTATTCGCAGGATCTGTGGTGCATGCCCTCGCCACGCGAGCGCGACCGCGATTCGATCCGCTGGACGCTGTTCGAACGGCTGGTCTATTCGGCGACCGCGCCGTGGGCGGGCAGCTGGTTCTTCTATCGCTTCCTCGCGCGCCGGCTGCAGCGCCGCAAGCTGCTCAGCGTCCAGATCCGCGAGCGCGCGCATCAATGTGTGGAGGGTGCGGCCGTTGCGTAACCTGGTCCTGTGCGCCGACGATTTCGCTTATTCCCGCGGCGTGAGCGAGACGATCGCCGAGCTGGCGGCGAACGGCAAGCTCAACGCGACTAGCTGCATGACGCTGATGCCGGGGTGGATGGACGATGCCGCATTGCTTCGCGACCTGCCGGCGCACGTCTCGATCGGGCTGCACCTGACGCTGACGCAGGAACGGCCGCTGACCGACATGCCGCTGTTCGCACCCGACGGCAGATTGCCCGAGATCGATCCGCTCGCCGGCCGCGCCGCACGCCGGCAATTGCCGCTGGAGGAGATCGCGGCCGAGATCGCCGCGCAGTTCGACGCCTTCACCGCGGCGATGGGCCGCGCGCCCGATTTCGTCGACGGCCACCAGCATTCGCACGCCTTGCCGGGCATCCGCGACATCGTGCTGTTCGAGACGGCGAGCCGCGCGCCCGAAGCCTGGGTGCGCGACTGCACCGATCGGGTCGATGCGATGTTGGCGCGGCCGTTCGTCGGCAAGGCGATCGGCAGCGCCTTCCATTCGCGCGGGCTGCGCCGGGCGGCGGCGCGCTATCGCTTGCGCTGCAACGACAGTTTCGCCGGCCACTATGATTTCTCGACGGATTACAAGCGGTTGTTCCCGCGCTTCCTGCGGCGGGCGGCGGGCATGCATCTCGTCATGTGTCATCCGGGGGCGGGCAGGCGCGCCGGCGACGCGATCGCCGAGGCGCGGCCGCGCGAAGCGGACGTCTTGCGGAAATGGCCGATAGCGGACATGGCGGCGGCGGAAGGGCTGGCGTTTCCAGCCTGACGGGAGCGCGGACGCAGATTGGCCGACGGCGGACTTCGCGCCATCTTCCTCGAACAACGCGCGATGTTGTCGCGTCTGTTGACGGCGCGGCTCGGGAACCGCGACGATGCGGAGGATGCGCTGCAGGACATGTGGTTGCGGATCGACCAGCTCGCCGATCAGCCGATCGCGCAGCCGGCCGCCTTCCTGTATCGCGTCGCCAGCAACCTGGCGACCGACCGGCGGATCGCCGCCGCGCGCCGCGGCGCCCGCGAGGCGGCGTGGCTGGAGGAGCAGCCGACCGCCAACGACCTGCCCGATGCGGAACGGACGCTGGTGATGCGCGACGAGCTGCGCGCGATCGAGGCGGCGATCGCCGACATGCCCGAACGGATGGCCACCGCATTGCGACTATATCGCGTTGAAAACAGGCCGCAACGCGCCATCGCCGAGCAATTGGGGATCAGCGTCAGCGGTGTCGAGAAGCTGTTGCAGCGGGCGTATCGGATTATTCATGCCCGCGCCGAACAGAATGCTGCGGATATGCCGGTGGCGCATCGTCATGATGATGGAAGGGGGCAGCGCCTGTGAGCCGTGACGCACCGAACATCATCGACCAGGCGATCGCCTGGCATCTGCGCCAGGAGCATATGGCGGCGGAGGATTGGGAAGGCTTCGTCGCCTGGCTCGAGACCCCGGCCCATGCGCGCGCGTATGACGCGGTGGCGATGCGCGACCGGCTGGTCGCCGCGGCGGCGTTTCCCGAACCCGATGCGATGCCGATTGCGGCGAACGACGACCAGCCGGCCTCGCGCGGCTGGTGGCGATTGGCGGGCGGCGGCGCGATCGCCGCGGCACTCGCCCTTTGGCTGGTGCCGACGACGTTCGGCTCGTACGCGGCCGAGACCGTCTATGCCACAAGCGACGGCGAGCGGCGCGACGTCCGCCTGGCCGACGGGACGCAGATCGCGCTCAACGGCGGCAGCCTGCTGCGGGTGAGCGGCACCGATCCGCGCAGCGTCGCGCTCGATCGCGGCGAGGCGACGCTCCACGTCGTCCACGATGAAACGCATCCGTTCGAGCTGCGCGCCGGCGACCAACTGATCCGCGATCTCGGCACCACCTTCGACGTGCTGCACACCGGCGAGCGCCTCTCGGTCGCGGTGGCGGAGGGGTCGGTGCTGTTCCAGCCCGACGGCGCCGGGCTGCGGCTCGGCGCCGGCGACACGGTGACGATGGCCGCCGACCGCCGTATTGTCCGCAGCACGCTGCCGACCGCCGCGGTCGGCGGCTGGCGCAGCGGCGATCTCAGTTTCGAGGGGATACCGGTCGGCGAGGTCGTGGCGAGCCTGCGTCGGCAGCTCGGCGTCGACCTGCGTATCGTCGGCGACTTGTCGCGCCGCCCGTTTACCGGCATGATCCACGTCACAGGCGCTGCCGATCGCGACGTACCGCATCTGGCCGAACTGATCGGGGCGACATGGCGGCGTAATGGCGAAGGCTGGGTATTGGCGGACCGCGCTACCGCGACACGTTAAGCTCGTTTCCGCCGCCTTCGCGGCCGCCGCTTGCCTGCCGTCGATCGCGCGCGCGCGCGATGCGGCGATCACCGTCGCCATCCCGGCGACGACGCTCGACGCGGCGGTGTTGACGCTGGCGCGGAGCAGCGGCGTCGAGATCGTCAGTACCGAGCCGGGGCTCCACGCCATCCGCTGCCGTCCGCTACGCGGAACGATGCCCGTCGCGCGGGCGCTCGCGCGGCTGCTCGCCGACACCGGCTATCGCGCGGTGCCCGGGCCGGGCGGCGTCTATCGCATCGTCGCCGCGCCGCGTCGCGTGCGGCCGCCACGGCCGACGCCGCCTCGCCCCGTCCCGCCGGCGGACGTGCCCGCCGACATCGTCGTCACCGCGAGCAAGCAGCGCGTCCCCTTGCTGCGCTATCCCGGCAGCCTGACCCTGGTCGGCACGACGGCGCAGCCCAATGGCGCGACCGGGGCGATCAGCGACCTCACCAATGCGGTGCCGGTGCTGCAGAGCACGCAGCTCGGGCCGGGACGCAACAAGGTGTTCATCCGCGGCATCGCCGACAGCAGCTTCAACGGCACCACCCAATCGACCGCCAGCGTCTATCTCGACGACGTCCAGCTCAACGCCTCCGGTCCCGATCCCGGCCTGCGCCTCTACGACATGCAGGCGGTCGAGGTGATGGAGGGGCCACAGGGGACCTTGTACGGGGCGGGCGCGATCGGTGGCGTGCTGCGGCTGACCTCGAACGCGCCCCTGCTCGACCGGGTCGCCGCGGCGATGAGCGGCGGCGTCGTCGCCACGCATGGCGGCGCGGCGGGCTATGATCTGTCGGCGATGGTCAACGTGCCGCTGCTCGACGAGCGGCTGGCGCTGCGCAGCGTCGCCTATGTGGTGCGCGACGGCGGCTATATCGACGATCCGGCACGCGGGCGCGACGTCAACCGCGTCGGCACCGTCGGTGCGCGCCTCGCGCTGCGCGCCGAGCCGGGCGGCGGCTGGCGGATCGACACCAGCGGCGTCGTCCAGCGCATCCGCGCCACCGACGGCCAATATGCCGAGGTCAGCGACGGCAGCTACCGGCGCAGCAGCCGGATCGCGCAGCCGTTTGCGGACCGCTTCCTGTTCGGCCGCGTCGTCGTCGCCAAGGACTGGGACAGCGGCCTGCGCCTCGTCTCGGCGACCGGGGTGGCGGATTATCACACCGGCGAGGTGTTCGACGCGACGCCGCGCGGCGTCGGACGGCCGGTCGCCTATAATGTCGACAATGCCAAATTGCTGCTGTCGCACGAGATGCGGCTGTCGCGTTCGACCGCGGCGGGCAATTCCTGGCTCGCCGGTTTCACCCTGGTCAGCGACCGGTCGGCGCTGTCGCGTGCGCTCGGCCTGACCGGCAACCAGATGGACATCGTCGGCGTCACCAACGTCACCCGCGCCGCCTCCGCCTTCGGCGAGACGACGCTGGCAGTGACCCCGGACCTGTCGGTGACGCTCGGCGGACGCTTCACCAGCGCGCGGATCGACGGCGAGCCGTCGGCGACGCGGCGGCCGGGCGCCTATATCCGCGGCCGCTCGACGCAGCGCGCCGATCCGACGCTCGCCTTGTCCTACCGGCTCGCGCCCGATCTCGCGCTATTCGCGCGCTACCAGACGGGGTTCCGCACCGGTGGGCTGGCAGTCGCGCAGGGGATCGGCCGCGTCGCCAATTATCAGGCCGATTCGATCGCGGTTGGCGAAATCGGCATGCGCCGGCTGCGGCGCGGCACGACCGGTCTCGGCCTGTCGGTGAGCGCGTCGACCGCACGGTGGCGCGGCATCCAGGCCGATCTGCTCAACCGGCGCGGCCAGCCGTTCACCACCAATCTCGGCAACGCCAATATCCAGACGCTGGAGGCATCGCTCGACTGGGTTCCGCTCGCCGGGCTGCGCCTCGATGCGGCGGCGCTCTACACCTACAATCGGGTGCGCGGGCCGGTCGCCGACCAGTCGCGCGAGGACAATCGCCGCCTGCCCGAGACGCCGCCGTTCGCGGGTCATGCCGCGCTGAGCTACGCCTGGGGGCAGGGGCGAAGCGTCGCGCCGCGGGTCGGCGCGACGGTTGACTATGTCGGGCGGTCGGTGCTCGGCACCGGCGATCTGCTCGACGTCAGCCAGGGCGATTACACCACCCTCGGTGCCTCGGCCGGCGTGCGCTGGCGTAACCTCGACCTGACGCTCGGCCTCGACAATCTCACCGATGCGGCGGCCAATCGCTTCGCGTTCGGCAATCCCTTTGGCCTCGCCGCGCGCAATCAGGTGACGCCGTTGCGGCCGCGCAACGTGCGTCTCGGCGTGTCGGCGGCCTGGTGAGCGGCTATCGCGGCGGCTCGGCGCGGTCGAGCAGGCGGCGCGCCTGTTTGAGATGCGGTGCATCGACCATCCGGCCGTCGACCTGCAACGCCCCCGCGTCGGGCGCCGCGGCGAAGGCGGCGACGATGCGCTGCGCCGCCTCGACCTGTTCGGCGCTGGGGGTGAAGGCGGCGTTGATCGCGGCGACCTGCGTCGGATGGATCGCCATCATCCCGGTGAAGCCGTCGCGCGCCGCGCGCCGCGCATAAGCGGCGAGGCCGTCGAGGTCGCGGAAGGCGGGATAGACGGTGTCGATCGCCGCCACCCCGGCGGCATGCGCCGCGAACAGCGTCAGCGACCGCGCCATCTCATAGGGCTGCGTGTAGCGGCCGTCGTCCTCGCGGCTTGTCGCTGCGCCGATCGCGGCGGGCAGATCCTCCGCCCCCCACGTGATCCCGGCGAGCGCCACGCCTGCCGCCGCATAGCTGCCGAGCGCGAAGATCGCCGCCGGAGTCTCGGTGGCGATCGGCAGGATCGGCGCGTCGATACCGGCCGCGGCGAGCCGCTGCGCGAGCTCGCGGACGCTGGGTGCGCCCTCCGCCTTGGGCAGCACGATCGCATCGGGGGCGAGGCCGTGGAGCGCGGCGATATCCTCGGCGCATAATGCGGTATCGAGCGGATTGACCCGCACGAACAGCCGCACCGCGCCGCGCGGTTCGCGCAAGTGCGCCGCCACCGCCTCGCGCGCCGCCGTCTTGGCGCTGGCCGCCACCGAATCCTCGAGATCGAGGATCAGCGCGTCGGCACCGCTCGCCACCGCTTTAGCGAACCGCTCCGGCCGGTCGCCCGGCACGAACAGGAGCGAGCGCAGCCTCATGCCACCGACCGTTTGAGCAAGGCGGTGCGCAGGCACTGGCAGACGATCTCGTCGCGCTGGTTGAGCATGCGATGCGCGAAGGTGACGATGCCCGCGTCGGGCCGCGAGCGGCTGTCCTTCAGCTCGACCACCTCGGTCTCGGCGCGCAACGTATCGCCGAGGAACACCGGCTTGGGCATCACCAGCTTGTCATAGCCGAGATTGGCGACGAGCGTGCCGAGCGTCGTGTCGCCGACCGACAGGCCGACCATCAGCGCGAAGGTGAAGGTACCATTGACGAGGATCTGACCGAATTCGCTCGCGCGCGCTGCCTCGGCGTCGAGGTGGAGCGGCTGCGGATTGTGCGTCATCGTCGAGAACAGCAGGTTGTCCGTCTCGGTCACCGTGCGGCGGATGTCGTGGACGATACGGTCGCCGACCTGCCATGCGTCGAAGCTGCGTCCTGCCATCAAACCTCCTCCACTGCGATCCGCGCGAGCAACGTCCCCTCGGGCACCTGCGCGCCCTCCGTGACCTTGAGCTCCGCCACGACACCGTCGAACGGCGCGACCAGCGCCTGTTCCATCTTCATCGCTTCCAGCACGAGCAGCCGCTCGCCGCGCGCGACGGCCTGTCCCGCGGCGACCAGCACCGCGATGACGCGGCCCGGCATCGGCGACAGGATCGCGCCATCGCCTTCGCCGCCGCCGGCGATCGCATCGGCGCGAGGGGCGCCGAACGGCCACGCCTCGCCGTCGAGGAACAGCACGCCATCGGCGACGATCCCGCCGGCGACGGGATGCTCGACGCGATAGGGCTTGCCGCCGACCTCGACGTCGATCGCAGTCGCAATCGCACGATTGGCACGGAAGCCGCGCAGCGCCACCCACGGATCGTCACCCTGCGGCAGCAACGCCGCCGCCGCGGCGCCGAGCATCGCGGGGGAGGGGTCCGCCGCCGGGATCAGATCGGCGGCATGGCGTTCGATGAAGCCGGTATCGACGCGCCCCGCGACGAAATCGGGATGCGCCGCCGCGCGGGCGAGGAAGGCGGCGTTGGTCTTCACCGGCCAGACCTGCGTGCCGCGCGCCGCCGCGGCGAGCCTCGCCGCCGCCTCTCGCCGCGAACCGCCATGGACGATCAGCTTGGCGATCATCGGGTCGTAGAAGGGCGTCACCGCGCCGCCTTCCTCCACACCGCTGTCGACGCGCACGTCGGCGGGGAAGCGCAGCCGGTCGAGCGGCCCGGTCGAGGGCAGGAAGCCGCTCGCCGGATTCTCGGCATAGAGCCGCGCCTCCATCGCCCAGCCTTGGATCGACAGTTCGTCCTGCCGGCGGGGCAGCGGTTCGCCCGAGGCGACGCGGAGCTGCCATTCGACCAGATCCTGCCCGGTGATCGCCTCGGTGACGGGATGCTCGACCTGCAACCGCGTGTTCATCTCCATGAACCAGATGCGATCGGCGCGCAGCCCGTCCGAACCATCGGCGATGAACTCGATCGTGCCGGCCCCGACATAGTCGACGGCCTTCGCCGCCCGCACCGCCGCATCGCAGACCGCGGCGCGGGTCGCGGCGTCCATGCCGGGGGCGGGGGCCTCCTCGATCACCTTCTGGTGGCGACGCTGGAGCGAGCAATCGCGCTCGAACAGATGGACGACCTGCCCGTGCGTATCGCCGAACACCTGCACCTCGATATGGCGCGGCGACAGGATGTACTTTTCGATCAGCACTTGCGTGTTGCCGAACGAGGCGGCCGCCTCGCGCTGGCAACTGGCGAGCAGCTCGGCGAAATCCTCGCGCGCATCGACCTTGCGCATCCCCTTGCCGCCGCCGCCGGCGACCGCCTTGATGAGCACCGGATAGCCGATCGCGTCGGCCTCCGCCTGCAGGCGTTCGGGCGACTGGTCGGCGCCGAGATAGCCCGGCGTCACCGGCACGCCGGCGGCGATCATCCGTTGCTTGGCGGCATCCTTGAGGCCCATCGCGCGGATGCTGGCGGGCGGCGCGCCGACCCAGACGAGGCCCGCGGCGACCACCGCCTCGGCGAATTCGGCATTCTCCGACAGGAAGCCGTAGCCGGGATGGATCGCCGCCGCGCCCGTCTCGCGGGCGGCGGCGAGGATGCGATCCTGCCGCAGATAGCTGTCGGCGGCGAGCGCGGTGCCGATGCACACCGCCGCATCCGCCTCTCGGACGAAGGGCATGGCGGCATCGACGTCGGAATGGACCGCAATCGTGCGGATGCCGAGCCGCCGCGCGGTGCGGATGATGCGGCGGGCGATTTCGCCGCGATTGGCGATGAGCAGGCTCTCGATCATGGCCATCACATCCGGAACACGCCGAAGGACGGCGATTGGGGAATGGGCGCGTTGAGCACCGCGGAAAAGGCGAGGCCGAGCACGTCGCGGGTCTGGACGGGATCGATGATGCCGTCGTCCCACAGCCGCGCGGTGGCGTAATAGGGGTTGCCCTCGTCCTCGTATTTCTGGCGGATCGGCGCCTTGAACGCCTCCGCCTGTTCGGGCGTCCAGCCATCGGCGTCGCGATGCACGGTGGCGAGCACGCTCGCCGCCTGTTCGCCGCCCATCACCGAGATGCGCGCATTGGGCCAGCTGAACAGGAAGCGCGGGGAATAGGCGCGCCCGCACATGCCGTAATTGCCCGCACCGAAGCTGCCGCCGATCAGCACGGTGATCTTCGGTACCGAGGCGGTGGCGACCGCGGTCACCAGCTTGGCACCGTTCTTCGCGATACCTTCCGCCTCATACTTCCCACCGACCATGAAGCCGGAAATGTTCTGGAGGAACAGCAACGGGATGCGCCGCTGGCAGGCGAGCTCGATGAAATGCGCGCCCTTCAAGGCGCTTTCCGAGAACAATACGCCATTGTTGGCGAGGATCGCCACCGGCATGCCCCAGATGCGCGCGAAGCCGCAGACGAGCGTGGTGCCGTACAACGGCTTGAACTCGTGGAAGTCCGAACCGTCGACGATCCGCCCGATCACCTCATGCACGTCATAGGGCGCGCGCACGTCCTGCGGCACGATGCCGTATAGCTCCTGCGGGTCGAGCTTCGGCGCCCGCGGCGCGGCGATCTCGATATCGACCGCCTTGGGCCGGTTGAGCGTCGCAACGATATCGCGGACGATCAGCAGCGCATGCTCGTCATTCTCGGCGACGTGGTCGACGACGCCCGACTTGCGCGCATGCGTGTCGGCGCCGCCCAGCTCTTCCGCGGAGATGACCTCGCCGGTCGCCGCCTTGACCAGCGGCGGGCCGGCGAGGAAGATCGTCCCCTGATTGCGGACGATCACCGTCTCGTCGGACATGGCGGGGACATAGGCACCGCCCGCGGTGCAGCTGCCCATCACGCAGGCGATCTGGGCGATCCCCTCCGCCGACATCTGCGCCTGGTTGAAGAAGATGCGGCCGAAATGATCGCGGTCGGGGAACACCTCGGCCTGATGCGGCAGATTGGCGCCGCCCGAATCGACCAGATAGATGCACGGCAGGCGGTTCTCGCGCGCGATCTCCTGCGCGCGGAGATGCTTCTTCACCGTCATCGGGAAATAGGCGCCGCCCTTCACCGTCGGGTCGTTGGCGATAATAAGGCATTCGCGGCCCGAGACGCGGCCGATGCCGGCGATCATCCCCGCGCCGGGGGCATCGCCGCCGTACATGCCGTTCGCCGCCAATGCGCCCACTTCGAGGAACGGCGAGCCGGGGTCGAGCAGCCGCTCGACGCGGTCGCGCGGCAGCAGCTTGCCGCGCGCGACGTGGCGGGCGCGATGCTGCTCCGAGCCGCCGAGCGCGCTGGTCGCGACCGTCTCGCGCAGCGTCGCGGCGAGCGCACGATTGTGCGCGTCATTGGCGGCGAAGTCGGTGGAGGCCGCGTCGATCGCGGTACGCAGCACCGTCATTGCGCGCGCGGCGCGTCGTGGCCGATCAGCTCGCGGCCGATCAGCATGCGACGCACCTCGTTGGTGCCGGCACCGATGTCGAGCAATTTGGCGTCGCGCCAATAGCGTTCGACCGGCCAGTCCTTCGTATAGCCCGCGCCGCCCAGCGCCTGGATCGCCTCGCCGGCAACCTTCACCGCGCTTTCCGAGGCGAGCAGGATGCAGCCCGCGGCATCGAAGCGCGTCGTTCGTCCCGCGTCGCACGCCTTGGCGACGGCGTAGACATAGGCCCGCGCCGAGTTGAGCGCGACATACATGTCGGCGACCTTGGCCTGCATCAGCTGGAACTCGCCGATCGGCCGGCCGAACTGCTTGCGCTCGCGGACATAGGGCAGGACGACGTCAAGGCACGCCTGCATGATGCCGAGCTGGATGCCCGACAGCACGACGCGCTCGTAATCGAGCCCCGACATCAGCACCTTCACGCCGCCGTTGAGCGGCCCCATCACCTGATCGTCCGGGACGAAGCAATCGTCGAACACCAGTTCGGCGGTCGGCGAGCCGCGCATGCCGAGCTTGTCGATCTTTTGCCCGATCGAGAAACCGGCGAAATCCTTCTCGATCAGGAAGGCGGTGATCCCCTTCGATCCGGCATCGGGGATCGTCTTGGCATAGACGACCAGCGTGTCCGCATAAGCGGCGTTGGTGATCCAGAATTTGGTGCCGTTGAGCCGCCAGCCGCCATCGACCTTGTCGGCGCGCAGCTTCATCGAGACGACGTCCGACCCCGCGCCCGCCTCCGACATGGCGAGGCTGCCGACATGCTCGCCGGAAATCAGCTTCGGCAGATATCTGGCCTTCTGCTCGGCATTGGCCCAGCGGCGGATCTGGTTGACGCACAAATTGGAATGCGCGCCGTAGCTCAGCCCGATCGCGGCGGACGAGCGGCTGATCTCCTCGCAGGCGATGAGATGTTCGAGATAGCCGAGGCCGAGCCCGCCATCCGCCTCCTCGACGGTGATGCCGTGCAGACCCAGCTCGCCCATCATCGGCCACAATTCGCGCGCGAAGCGATCCTCGGCATCGACCGCGGCGGCGATCGGTTCGATCCGGTCGAGCGCGAAGCGGCGCGTCGTGTCGCGGATCGTGTCGGCCATCTCGCCGAGCGCGAAGTCCAGTTCAGCCATCAGTCTCTCCACCGTCTTTTGCGGCCTTGTAGCCGCTCGTCCGTCACATGGAAAATTGAAAGACGTGCAAGAACATCATAGAAACCGTCTATGATCGATCGCTACCATCTTCGCTATTTCCTGTCGGTGGTCGACACCGGCAATTTCTCGCGCGCCGCGGCGGCGTGCAACGTCTCGCAGCCGACCCTGTCGGTCGGCATCGCCAAACTGGAGAAGACGCTGGGCCGCAGCCTGTTCGACCGCACCAACCGCCGCGTCGCGCTGACCGACGCCGGCGCGCGGCTGGTCGCCTCGGCCCGCGCGATCGAGGCGGGGTTCGCCGAGGCGGAGCGGGCGGTGGCGGAGACCGCACCGGTGCGCACGCTGCGGCTCGGCGTGCTGGTGACGACGCCGCGGCGCTGGATCGAACGCCTGCTCGCCGACCAACGCAGCGCCCCCGGCGGCGACCGGATCGAGATCGTCGAGGGCAAGGAGCGCGACCTGCGCGAGCGGCTCGCGCGCGGCCGTATCGACCTCGCGCTGACGCTGCTGCGCGACGGCGACCCGCCCGAGGCGCGGCTGAAGTTGCTCGGCGAGGGCTATGCGCTGGCGCTGGGTCAGGCGCATCCGCTCGCCGGCACGCCGGTGATCCGCGCCGAACAGCTCGTCAACGATCCGATGATCGTCCGGCGCCATTGCGAATTGCTTCCCGAAACCAGCCGCTTCTTCACCACCCGCGGCGTCCGCCCGGTGTTCGCCGCGCGCACGACCAGCGACGACAAGGCGTTGAGCTACGTCCGCGCCGGGCTCGGCGTCACCGTCATGCCCGAGGGGTTCCGCGAGGATGGCGTGGTGCTCGCGCATCTCGACGGCTTCGATTTCAGCCGCGACATCGGGCTGGTGTTCGCCGCGCACGCCGATGCCGAGGCGCTGCGCCACGGCTGGCTGGCGACGTCGCTGGCGCGGGCAGTCGAGCCGCCCGCGCCGGACTGACGTTCAATACATCGGCATGCCGCCGGTCACCGGCACGATCGCCCCGGTGATGTAGCTGCCCTCGTTCGAGGCGAGCAGTACATAAGCCGGCGCGAGTTCGCCCGGCTGGCCGGCGCGGCCGAGCGGGGTCGATTCGCCCAGCGTCTCCAGCTCGTCGCTCGGCTTGGCGATCGGCTGGATCGGCGTCCACACCGGCCCCGGCGCGACCGCGTTGACGCGGATGCCCTTGGGCGCGAACAGGTTGGACAGGCCGATCGTCAGGCTGCTGATCGCACCCTTGGTGGTCGCATAGACGATCATGTTCTCGGTCGCGGTCTTCGCCTGGATGCTCGTCGTGTTGACGATCGCGGAGCCCGGCTTGAGGTGCGGCGCCGCCGCCTTGGCGAGGCGGATCATCGCGAAGACGTTTGCGGCGAAGGCGGCCTCCATCTCGGCATCGTCGATACTGTCGATATCCTCGTTGATCGTCTGCGCGGCGGCATTGTTGACGAGGATGTCGAGCTTGCCGAGCTCCGCCACCGTCTGGTCGACCAGGGCGGTGCACTGCGCGACGCTGCGGATGTCGCCGGGCAGCAGCAGGCAACGCTTGCCCGCCTTCTCGACCCACGCCTTGGTATCCTCGGCGTCGACCTGCTCGTCGGCGAGGTAGGAGATGGCGACGTCGGCGCCTTCGCGGGCATAAGCGATCGCCACCGCCTTGCCGATGCCCGAATCGCCGCCGGTGATCAGCGCCACCTTGCCGTCGAGCAGGCCCTTGCCGCGATAGCTGTCCTCGCCGTGATCGGGACGGTTGCGCATCTTCGCCTCGATGCCGGGGGCGGGCTGCTGCGGCTCGTCGGGGAAGCGGGTGGGGGCGCTGGTGCGGGGATCGTTGGTCATCGGGGTTCCTGTCTGGGGCGTGTCGCAGCAGGAACGAGGCAGGCCGGCGTTCGGTCCGTACCCCGTGCGATCACGTCTGCCAGCCCCCGCCGAGCGCGAGGAACAGCTGCACCTGATCGGCGGCGAGCCGGCTTTCCGCCGCGGCGAGCGTCTGTTCGGCACCGATCGCGGTGCGCTGCGCGTCGAGCACCGGCAGGAAGCCGGTCCGCCCGGCGCGGAACAGCGTCTCGGCATCGCGCGCCGCCTTGCCCGCTTGACGGCTCGCCTCGCGCAGCGCCGCCACCCGGTCGAGATCGCGCGCATAGACGGTCAGGCCGCTCTCGGTCTCGCGCAGCGCGGTCAGCACCGTGCCGTCGAACCGCGCATAAGCGGCATCGCTCTCCGCCTGCGCCGCGGCGATCCGCGCCCGCACCCGCGTCCGGTTGGGGAATTGCCAGCTGATCAGCGGTCCGAGCGAGAATTTGAACGTGTCGCTGCCCAATGCCCGCTCGGCAAGGCCGACCGAACCGACCGAGGCGCCGAGCGCTATGCGCGGATAGAGATCGGCGGTTGCGACGCCGATCCGCGCGGTCGCCGCACGCAGCTCCCATTCGGCGCGGCGCACGTCGGGGCGACGGCGCAGCAGCGCGGCTCCGTCGCCGATCGGGATCGGCCGGTCGAGATGCGGCTCGCCGGTACAGGCGGCGACATCGCGGTCGAACTCGGCGGGCGGTCGGCCGGTCAGCGTCGCCAGCCGGTACAGCGCCAGCCGCTGCGCCGCCTGCAACGCCGGCATCGTCGCGCGCACCTGCGCCTCCTGCGTCGTCGAGCGCGTCGCATCGAGCGAGCCGCTACGCCCGGCGCGGACCAGCCGCTCGGTCAATCGCGTCGTCCGGCTCTGCAGGTCGAGCGCGCGCTGCGCGACGCCGATCTCGCGCGCCGACGAACAGGCATCGAGATAGGCGCGGGTGGTGTCCGCCGCGACGGTGATGCGGACGCTGTCATAGGCGGCGCGGGTCGCGGCGACATCGGCATCCGCCGCCTCGATCGCGCGGCGCACTTGCCCGGCGAGATCGAGCTGATAGGAAATGCCGGCGCTCGCCGCATAGACGAACGAACGGGGCAAAGCCGCGCCGGGCCGCAATTCCTCCTCCGCCGAACGCTGCGCATAGCCGGGCGACGCCTGCACCTGCGTCTGGACGCGCCGGCCATCCTCGGCGACGTCGAGCGACGCTTGCGCGCGCGCAATATTCGCCGTCGCGACGCGCAGGTCGGTATTGGCGGCGAGCGCCTGTTCGACTAGCCGGTTGAGCCGCGGATCGCGATAGAGCTGCCACCAGCGGTCGGGCACCGGCGCCAGCGCCGCGAACGCCGCCTCGTCGCCGCCGACGAACGGTGCGGTGGCGCTCGGCCGCGCGATCACCGCGGCGCCGGGCCGATGGTAATCGGGTCCGGCGGTGGTGCAGCCGGCGAGCAGCGTGGCGGCCAGTAGCGCGATGCGGCGCGTCATGCTCGCGCTCCCGCCGCCACCTGCCTGGCGCGCGGCAGCACCTCGACCGTCGCGGTACGGCCGACCACCAGCATCTCGCCGCGCGGCAGCCGGTCGATCGCCACCCGCACCGGAATGCGCTGCGCCAGCCGCACCCAGCTGAAGGTCGGATTGACGTTGGCGAGCAAATTGGCGCCGGCGCTGCGATCGCGATCCTCGATGCCGCCGGCGATGCTCTGCACATGGCCGGCGATGATTTGATCGTCCCCCATCAGCCGGACGCGCACGGGATCGCCGACATGGACGCGCGGCAGCTTGGTCTCCTCGAAATAGCCGATGATATGCAGCGAGCCGCGGTCGATGATCGCGAATTCGGGATGGCCGGCGGTGGCATAGTCGCCGGGCCGCAGATCGAGGTTGCTGACCGTGCCGGCGACGCTGGCGCGCACTTCGGTCCGGGCGAGGTTGAGCTGCGCGGTCTGCAACGCGATCTGCGCCTGCGACACTGCGGTGGCGAGCTGCGCCACCTTGGCGTCGCCCTGTTCGCGCACCTCGCCCGCGACGAGGTCGCCGAGCGTGCGGTTGCGCTGCGCCTCGCGCCGCGCCTGCGCCAGTTGCACCCGCTGCGCCGCCACCGCCGCCGCCGCCTGCGCCACCGCCAGCCGGTAGCGCGGCCGGTCGACGCGGAACAGCGGCGTCCCCGCCGCGACCGGCTGGTTGTCGCGGACCAGCACCTCGGTGACGAGGCCGGAGACGTCCGGCGCGACCTGGACGATATCGGCGCGCACGCGGCCGTCGCGCGTCCACGGCTCGGTCTCGTAATGCGCCCAGAGCCGGCGACCGGCGACCACCGCGAGCAGCACGACGGCGAGCGTGACGCCGATCCGCAGGACGACGCGCAGGGAAGGATGTGGAGTCATGGTCTTTCTAGCTGAAAAAAGCCGCGGCGGGGTCGCCGCCGGTGATCAGGCCGGCGATCCCGGCCCACAGGACGATGGTCAGCGCGACGTCGAACAGGCCGCGATGCCAGACGAAACGATACAGCCGCGCCCGCGCCAGCGCCCAGCCGATCGCCTCCGCCAGCACGAAGGCGAGGATCGCGGCGAGCAGCAGCGGGTGGACGAACACGCCGCCGATATCCAGGTCGGCGGTCATGCCGCCGCCTTCGCATCGTGCCAGTCGGGCGCGGCGGGGAAGACGTTGCGCCGCAATCCGACGAGATTGATCAATTGCCCGCGCTGTTCCTCGGGATCGGCGATCGTGCGGCCGGCGGCGATCGCACCGTCGATCCGGTCGAGCAGCTCGGCCGGGGGCGCGACATCGTCCCCGCTGGCGAGCGCGCGGAAGTGGCGGGCCAGCGCGGCGCGCAGCGCGGCATGGTCGGCAACGGGCGCAATCTGCGCGATGCTCAGCCCCATGCGCAATTCGCGCAGCGTCGCGGCGGCGGCGTCGCGCTCCTCGTCCTCCACCTCGCCGATGCGGCTGGCGAGCAGGCCGACGCGGTCGAGCATGCGGCTGCGCCACGCTGCGATCTGCGCCACCGCCGGGTCCGCCGGGCGTTCGGCGAGCGCGGCGAGGTCGCGCCAGCCGGCGCGGCGCAGCCGGCGGATCGCGGTGCCGGCGCCGATGCTGCGGATCAGCCGCGTCATCACCATCGCCGCGGCGATGCCGATGATCTGCGCGACATTGGCGTTGAAGAAGCTCGCCGCGTCGACGGTGAAGCTGTTGGTCAGCGCCAGCCCGCCCGCGAAGCCGAGCATCATCGGCACCATCCGCCCGTACCAGCTCGGGTTCGCCATCACCGCGCCCATCGCGAGCAGCGGCGGTGCCATCGCCAGCGTCAGCATCGCGAAGCCGTCGATCGCCGGCAGGATCGCGAACAGATAGAGCGCGGCGAGCGGCAGCGACGCGATCGTCCACAGCAGGAAGCCGCGCTGCGCCGGCACCGGATCGTCCAGCGTCGCGAAGAAGCAGCAGACCACCGCCGCGATCATCGCCGCGACCGCCCCCTCCGGCCAGCCGGTGGCGATCCAGAACAGGCAGCAGCCGAGCACGGTCAGCAGCGTCGCGGTCGCGGACAGCAGCGCCAGCCCGTAATCGCGATGCAGTGGTCGTGCGGCAACGGCGCCGAGCGCAGGCGGCGGACGGCCGGCGGGATCGGCGACCGCCGCCACCAGCGTCCGCGCCTCGGCCAGGGCGAGCACCAGCTCCTCCAGCCGGGCGAGCAGGTTGAGCGCGAGCAGGTCGCGCCAGCCGTCCGCCGCAATCGCGTCACGCGCAATCCGGAGTGTGGCGGTCACCGGCGCGGCGGGCAGGGCGGGGGTGGTCACCCAGTCGCGCACCGTCGCCACCGCATCGGCCAAAGGCGCGGGCAGCGGCCCGGCGGCGATCAGGCTGCGCCAGCGGTCCTCGACCGCGGAGACCAGCGGGATCAGCAGCACCAGCCGGTCCTGCATCCCGGTCAGCAGCGCGCGCGTCGGGCGAATGCGCGCGGTGTCGAACGGGATATGCGTCGCGGTGACGTGCAGGTCGGTGATGTCGCCGGCGAGCTTGCGCCGCTCGCGTCCGGTGCTCGCCACCGGCGCGGCGGCGAGCACGTCGGCGATCCACGCCTCCGCCTCCGCCAGCACCCCGGCGACGCGGCCGCCGAACACCTGGCTGACGCTGCGCGGCCATATCACCGCATGGATGAACGCGGCGCAGAGCACGCCGATGCCGATCTCCTGCACGCGCAGCACCGCGGTGTCGAAGATCGCCTCGGGATGCGTCACCGACGGAAAGCCGATCAGCGCCGCGGTATAGCCTGCCAGCATGAACAGATAGGATCGCGGCGTCCGGTCGAGCAGCGAGACGAACTGGCACAGCGCCACCCACGAAGCGAGCGCCAGCGACAGCAGCACCGGCGCGTTGACCAGCGCCGGCACCAGCAGCACGGTGACGATCCCGCCGACCGCGGTGCCGGCGAGCCGGAACACCGCCTTCGACCGCACCGCGCCGCTCAGCGGCTGGCTGGTGATATAGACCGTCGCCATCGCCCAGAACGGCCGTTCCAGCCCGAGCGAGAAGGACACGAACAGCGCCAGCATCGCCGCCGCGAAGCAATTGACCGAGAACACCGTCTCGCGCAGCCCGATCCGCATCGCCGCCGCTCAGCCCTGTTCGTCGAGGCGCGTCATCGTCGCATGGAGCCGGTCGAGCACCCGCGTCGCGACCACCAGCTCCTCCGCCTCGATACAGGCGAGCAGCGTCTGGCGGATTTCCGCCGTCCGCGCCTCGACCTGTGTGGCGAGCGTCGTACCCGCGGCGGTGAGGTGGAGCAGGCGCGCGCGCTTGTCGGTGGTGTCGACGCGCCGCTCGACGAGGCCGCTGCGTTCGAGCTGGTCGATCAGCGGCACCACCGACGGCGCCTCGACGCCGAGCTGGTCGGCGAGCGCGCCCTGACGCAGCCCTTCGGCGGCGCGGCCGATCAGCATCACCGCCAGCGCCGGCGTATGCGACAGCGATAGGCCGGCGAGGCCGTCGTCGAGCGCGCGCCGATAGCGACGGCCGAGCGGCACGAGGTGCGCCGAAAAAGCGCGCATCTGGGCAGGGGTAGGACGGGTCACCCGGCGCAGATAGATAGGTAGCTAACTAATCGCAAGGGTCTTGTTATGGCGCGGCAGGCGTCGCGCACGTTTCACAATCGCATTGCATGGGCGGCGCAACGTCACCGGAGCACCATCATGATTCTCGATCGCCGCATGCTGATGAAGACCGCCATGATCGGGCTGGGCGCCACCGCGCTGCCCGGCGGCGCGCTCGCGCTCCAGGCACTGGGCAACGCCCGCGGCTTCACCCATGCGGTGGCGAGCGGCGAGCCCGCCGCCGATTCGGTGCTGCTGTGGACCCGCTACGTTCCCGCCGACGGCGGCCCCGTCGAACTGCGCGTCGAGGTCGCGGAGACCCCCGACTTCGCCCGCATCGTCACCGGCGGCGCGCAGATCACCGGCCCGTGGCGCGACCATACCGCCAAGATCACCGTCGACGGCCTCCAGCCCGGCCGCAGCTACCATTACCGTTTCGTCGCGCCGGATGGCAGCCACTCGCCGGTCGGCCGCACCGCGACACCGCCCGAAGACGGCATGAAGACCTGGCGCGCCGCGATCTTCTCCTGCTCGAACATCGGCTTCGGCTGGTTCAACGCGTATGCGAACGCGGTCGCGCAGGGCGGCTTCGACTGCGCCATCCATCTCGGCGATTATCTCTACGAATATGCGCCGGCGCATTATCCGCTGCCCGCCGACGCCGTTCCCGGCCGCACCCCGGCGCCGCAGAGCGAGATCATTCACCTCGCCGATTATCGCCTCCGCTACGGCAGCTACCGCGCCGACCCCGATCTCCAGGCGCTGCACCGCGCCATGCCGATGATCGTGCAATGGGACGATCACGAGAGCGCCAACGACAGTTGGGAGGGCGGCGCCGAGAACCATACGCCCGAAACCGAGGGCGACTGGAATGCCCGCCGCGCCGCCTCGATCCAGGCCTATCGCGAATGGATGCCGGTCTCGGACGAGCCGTGGAAGGCCTATGACATCGGCGGCCTCGCGACGCTGTTCCGCACCGAGACGCGGCTGCTCGCGCGCACCCGCCAGCCCGATGTGGCGCCGCTGTTCCGCGCCGCCGATCCCGTCGCCGCGCTCAAGGCGTTCCGCGACGGTCCGTGGCAGGACCCGGCGGTGACGATGATGGGCAGCCAGCAGGAGGTGTGGCTGAGCCACGCGATGCGCGCCTCGGTACGCAGCGGCCGGCCGTGGCAGATCGTCGGCTTCGGCACGATCATGGGTGCCACGGTGATGCCGCCCGAGACGCAGGGCTGGCTCGCCGCGATGAAGCCGGAGGCGCGCGGCTACATTCAGGCCGGCGTCGCCGCCGGCGCGCTGGGACTGCCGTTCAATTACGACAATTGGGGCGGCTATCCCGCCGCCCGCGCGCGCTTCCTCAAGTCGGTGCAGCAGATCGGCGGCAACACCGTGCTGATCTCGGGCGACAGCCACAACGCCTGGGCCTACGACCTCGTCCAGGACGGCCGCCCCGCCGCGGTCGAATTCGCCGGCCACAGCGTCACCTCGCCGGGGTTCGAGAGCAGCGTCGGCACCGATCCCGCGCAGGTCGCCGCCGCGCTCGTCCGCGCCAATCCCGAGCTGAAATGGTGCGACACGTCGCGCCGCGGCTATATGGCGATGACCGTCGCCGCCGATCGCGTCACCAACGAATGGATCATGGTCGACGGCATCAAGGCGCGGAACGCCCGCGGCACGGTCGGTCATCGCGCGACCGTGTTGCGCGACCGCCACACGATGGCGTGATCCGTATCACTTCAACACAAACGTTTGCGAGAAACTTGATACCGCAATCAAAACGACGCCGAAGCGTCACACCCTGCCCCTAACCGCACGGTCGACCGCGGTCGTGCGGTCGCATTGGGGAAAGTCATGTCATTGCCGTTCATCGCCGCGCGCCATCGCCGCGGCGCGTTGTTGCTCGCCGTCTCCATCGCCGCGCTCGGCCAGGCCTCCGCCGCCGCGGCGCAGACGGCGCCGGATGCCGCTGCGCCCGCCGCCGCGGCGCAGGGTGACGATCAGGACGGCGTGGTCGTCGTCACCGCCGCGCGCACCACGCGCTCGGCGGTGACGATCGACGGCGCCGAGATGCAGAAGGTGCTGCCCGGCGTGAACCCGGTCAAGGCGATCCAGACGCTGCCCGGTGTCCAGTTCGAGACCGCCGATCCGTGGGGCAACAACGAACAGAACATCTCGCTGATCGTCCACGGCTTCAACCAGAACCAGCTCGGCTTCACCCTCGACGGCGTGCCGCTCGGCGACCAGTCCTACGGCAATTACAACGGCCTGTCGCCGCAGCGCGCGGTGATCAGCGAGGATGTCGGCTCGGTCCGCCTGACCTCGGGCGCCGCCGATCTCGCCACCGCCTCGGCGAGCAACCTCGGTGGCGGGCTCGAGACCTATACCAGCCAGCCGACCGCGCGCGCCGGCCTGCGTTTCGCGCAGACGCTCGGCAGCTATGACGCGCAACGCACCTATCTGCGCCTCGACAGCGGTAATGCCGAGGCGTTCGGCGGCACCAACAGCGGCTATCTCTCGATCGTCCGCCAGAAGGCGCGCGCCTGGGAATTCCCGGCGCGACAGGGCGGCTGGCAGGCCAATGCCAAATTCGTCCACAAGGGCGAACACGGCACGCTCACCGGCTATGCCGCGCTGTCCGATAAGGCCGAGCCCAATCAGGATTCGGTCGCGCACAATGCCGGCGGGCTGGAGCCCTATTATCGCTCGTTGCTGTATCCCGATTGGCAGGCGGCGCTGCGCTACGTCGACGCCAACGGCAAGCCGCCGGCGAACAACCCCAACAATTACGCCAATTATTACGGCGATGCGCAGCGCACCGATTACCTGTTCTACGTGAAGTACGACTATCGCTTCAGCGATGCCGTCACCTTCAGCAACCAGGTCTACGGTCATCACGACGAAGGGCAGGGGCAGATCGTCGGACCGGTGTCGGCGGCGGGGCTGCCGGCGCTGTTCTCCGTCTATTTCCCCGGCCAGAACCTGAAATCGGTCTTCGGCAATTCGGGCTATGCGCTGCGCACGACCGAATATGGCATCGATCGCAAGGGCGTGCTCTCGTCGCTGGCGATCACCGCCGGCGATCACGAGATCGGCCTCGGCGGCTGGTACGAGCACAATCGGAATACGATCTTTCGCAATTGGTATGCGGTGCCGGTCGATGCGCCGCCGCCGTCGCCTTATGAATGGGCCGACCCGGCGCTGCTGAAGCTGACGCAATATGCCAGCGTCACGAGCTACGACGTCGTCCAGCTTCATCTGCAGGACCGCTGGCACGTCACGCCGACGCTGACGATCGAGGGCGGCTTCAAGTCGAGCCTGCAATTCGCCAATGGCCGCGTCCTCGTCCAGCCGCTGCCGAACGCGATGCCGCTGCCCGGCGGCACCTCGACGCGCTATCCCGAAGGGCAGCTCAACACGCGCAAATGGTTCCTGCCGGCGATCGGCGCGGTGTGGGACGTGACGCCCGACGATCAGATTTTCGGTCACATCCAGCAGAACGTCCGCCAGTTCCAGGCGTCGATCGCCGGCGGCCTGTCGCCCTATAACGTCGGCAGCCAGGACCTGTTCGACGCGATCAGGAAGAACACCCAGCCGGAAAGCTCGTGGACCTACGAAGCCGGCGTGCGCGCCCGGCATCACGTCGATGCCGGCCCGCTGACCGCGATCGAGGGACAGATCAGCGCCTATCACGTCGATTTCAGCAACCGGCTGTTGCAGATCAGCTCGACGCAGGTGATCGGCTCGGTGCTGGGCGGCGCGAGCATCCTTCAGAACGTCGGCGCCGTGCGCACCAACGGCATCGACGCGGCGGCGACGTTGCGCTTCGGCACGTCGGTATCGCTCTACAATGCGCTGTCGTACAATCGCTCGCGCTACGCCGACGATTACAAGAGCGGCAGCAGCGTCATCGCGACCGCCGGCAAGGACGTGCCCAACGTCGCGCGCTGGCTGAACAAGACCGTGCTGACGCTCAACTCGGGCCCGTTCGAGACGCAGGTGATCGGCGATTACGTCGGCCCGCGCTTCGCGACCTACACCAACGACCAGTCGGTGCCGGGCCGGTTCCTGCTCAACCTGCAAGCCGCCTACACGCTGCCGCAGGACGTCGTCGCGGGGCTCCACAACCTGCGGTTCGCGGTCAACATCACCAACCTGACCGCCCGCCGCGGCATCTACGAGATCGCCGGCGTCGGCGTCGTCAAGACCTACAACACCTACGCCCAGCCACCACGGATGGCGTTCTTCACTTTGTCGGGGGGCTTCTGACGCAGCGGGTGCCCGGACGCCCCGGGCACCCGCAGCATTTCATCGTTTGTCAAACATTGGGGGGCGTAGAATCCCCCTAGCGCACCCGCCGCAGCCGCCCGCGGAACAGTCCGCGGTGCGTCACCGCCTCGAACATCTCGCCCGGCCCCTCGGGGTCGAGCACCTCATTGTCCGCCAGCCATTTCTCGACGCCGTCCAGATCCGGCACCGTATAGGGCCGGAGCGAGCGGCCCGGCCCGCGCAGCCGCTCGATCGTCTCGATCAGCGACCCCGTCTGCTCGATCAACTGGCCGACGCGCTCCGCCGGCACGTCGAGATGCTCGGCGATCAGGTCGTTGCGCACCGCGACGATCTTCGCCTCCAGCCCGTCGTCCGGATGCCGCGCGGCGTCGAGCACCACGTCGCATTCGGTGTCGAGCCGCAGCGAACGGTTGTTGATGTTCGCCGAGCCGACGCGCAGCTGCCGGTCGTCGACGATGGTGATCTTGGCGTGGCAATAGATCGCCGTGCCGCCGCGGGTGAACGGATGGTACAGCCGCAGCCGCCCGTGCGTGTCACGCCGCCGCAGCGTCTCGACCAGCCGTGCGCGCGCGGTGTCCATCGCCAGCGGCTCGAGCCAGCCTTGCGCGGTCAGCGGGTTGACGATGACGATCTCCGGCCCGTCCGCCTCGTCCAGCCGCGCCGCGATCGCCTCGGCGATTCGGCGCGAGGCGAAATACTGGCTCTCGCAATAGATGTGGCGGCGCGCGCTGCGGATCTGGTCGAGGAACAACGCCTCGATCTCGGTCACCGGCGCTTCGTCCGGCATCTCCGGCTGGCTGCGCGCGATGCCGAGGTCGACGCCCTCGAAGGTCGCTTCGAGCGACGCCGGCCAGCAGCTGCCCTCGCTCTCGACCGGCGGCAGCATCACCCCCGTCGCCAGTTTCCAGCGCTGCCGGCACAATTCGCCGAGCGCCGCCGCCGCCGGACCGGTGATCGCGGTGGTCGCGTCGTGCCACGGCTTGTACGGCTTGCCCCCCGGCAGCTTGCGGCCGGGATCGTCGTCGCGGTGCGCGCGCGTGTCCCAGCGCTCCGCGGTCATGTCGATGCCGCCGCAGAAGGCGAGGCAATCGTCGATCGAGACCAGTTTCTGGTGATGCGACGAGGCGGTCGGGTGGTGGTGGTCGAGCTTGACGTGGATGCGCGGATGGCGCGCCCATTTCAGCACGGTGAACATCGTCTTGCCGCGGAACACCGACTTCATCGCGCCGACGTCCCAGCGCAGCAGGTACAGCTCCAGCTCGGGATTGCGCTCGACCAGCCAGTAGAGGAAGTCGCCGACCGTCTCCGGCCCCTCGGTGGTGCCGGTGCTGCCGACCAGCCGGATGCGCGCGTCGAAGTCCCAGCCGACCAGCATGATCCGCCGCTTCGCCTGCGCGAACGCCTCGCGCGCGACCCCGAAATAGCGATCGGCATCGACGATCACCGACAGCCGCTCGGCGCGGGCCACCCGCCATACGTTGCGGCCGGGCTCGAACACCCCTGACGATGAAGTGGCTGGTTCGCCCATGGTCGTGCGCTAAGTCCCGTTAACGGCCATAGATGCGGTCGAGCACCTCGGCGCTGCGCGCGAACAGCGTCGCGGCTGGATCGAATGCGGGCGAGGCAGCGAGCTGCTCCGCCCAGACGGCGGCCGACCGCGCACCCCAGGCATCGGGTGGCGCGGTCAGCGTGGTCGCGTGCGTACCGGTGAAATGCTGCGCCGTGAAGTCATAGAAGGAGCCGGCGACGTTGCGCAGCGCCGCGCCGCCCCTCGTGCCGTAGAAAGCGGCCTCGATCACCGCGTCGCTTTCCATTCCGCCTCGCGCGTCACCCTCCACGTCACGCGCCGCCCAGCTCGCAGTGCATCTCGGCCGCGATTCGAGCACGGCTCGCCATCGCGATCGGCACGCGTCCGACGCCGGCTTGCGCGGCGACGTGAAGCTTGCGATGGAACGTTACGCCACCGATTCCTGTTAGAGTGTGTTGATGAGAGACGATCCGACGGATACTGTGCAGACCCAGGACGATCTCGGTCAATTCCCGCGGACCGGCCGCTTCCTCATGGGCCGTGGCCGCATGCGGATGACGCTCGAGGAGCGTCGTGTGCTCGAGGACGCGGCAACGACGGTGAAGGACTATCCGGCGCGCCACCACCTCGTCCGGCGTGGCGAGCCGGTCGAGACCAGCATGATGCTGATCGAGGGCTACGTCACTCGCTACATGGACGATCGCGAGGGCTATCGACAGCTCGTATCGGTCCATATCCCGGGCGATTTCGTCGATCTCCATGGCTTCCCGACCGGCCGCCTCGATCATGACATCGGCACGCTCGGCCCGGTCAAGATGGCGCTGTTCGATCATCAGACGCTGGTCGGCATCACCGAAGAGCATCCCGCCCTGACCCGCTTCCTGTGGTTCGCAACCCTGATCGACGCGGCGATGCATCGCGAATGGATCTTCCGCCTCGGCCGCCTCGGCGCCGAGGGCCGGCTCGCGCACTTCTTCTGCGAGCTTTACGCGCGGCTTGAAATGGTCGGACTGGCGCGGGACGGCAAGTTCGACCTGCCGCTCACCCAGCCCGATCTCGCCGAGGCGTGCGGGCTGACCGGCGTCCACGTCAACCGCACCTTGCGCACGTTGCGCGAGCGGGCGCTGCTTACGTTCAAGAACGGCCGCGTCGAAATCCTCGACCACCGCGGGCTCTGCGCCGTGGCCGAATTCGCCAGCGACTATCTCTATTCGGATGTCGGCGTTTGGAAGGCGGGATGACCTTCGCAGACGAGCACGCCGGCCGTCCCTATGCCGTCCAGACCGAGGCGGGGATCGTGTCGGTGGAGAACGGGCAGGTGCTGCTCGATGGTCCCGGCGGCGTGGCGGTGGCGATGACCCCCGCGGCCGCCGCGGAGACGGGGCGCCGCCTGCTCGCCGCCGTGCATGCGGCGCAAGCGCAGGCCAATCAGCCGGGGTGACGTGCCGGGATCAGCGGCTATGCTAGGTCGCTGAACGATCCGGAGAACGTCTTGCTGCAATATCTCGTCGCCGCCGCATTCGGCCTGCCCCTCATCGGTGCCGGTACGCTGATCGCCACCGACGCGCTGGCGCAGTCGCCCACGGCCAACCCGCTGCTCGCCGAGTGGACCGGTCCCTATGGCGGCGTTCCCCCCTGGGACAAGGTGAAGCCGGAGCTGTTCCCCGCCGCGTTCGAGGCAGCCCTCGCCGAGCGCGCCGCCGACTATCGCCGCATCGCCGACGATCCCGCCGCGCCGACCTTCGCCAACACCTTCGTGCCGATGCAGCTCGCCGGCCAGCGCTACGGCCGGGTGATGACGCTGTTCGGCGTGATGACCGGCAATATGAACAGCCCGGCCTATCAGGCGCTCGACCGCGAATGGTCGCCCAAATTCGCCGCCGCGTCGGACGCGATCACCTTCGATCCCAAGCTTTTCGCGCGGATCGAGGCGGTCTACAAGGCGCGCGCCAAGCTCGACGCGCAGCAGCAGCGGTTGGTGACGCGCACCTATGACAGCTACGTCCGTCAGGGCGCGAAGCTGAATGCGGCGCAGAAGGCGCAGCTTTCGGCCTATAACCAGCAGCTCGCCAGCGCGTTCAGCGACTTCTCCAAGCGCCTGCTCGCCGACGAGGGGACGGCGATCTTCGTCACCGACGAAGCGCAGCTCGCCGGCGTCCCCGACAGCGTCAAGGCAGTCGCCAAGGCCGCCGCCGCCGAACGCGGCCAGACCGGCTGGGCGATCGTCAACACGCGCTCCGCGGTCGATCCCGTGCTCACCTTCGCGAGCGACCGCGACCTGCGCGAGAAGGTGTGGCGCGCCTTCACCAACCGCGGCGACAATGGCGACGCGAACGACACCAATGCGGTGATCGCGCAGATCGTCAAACTGCGTGCCGACCGTGCGCATCTGCTCGGCTTCAGGACGCATGCCGACTGGCGGATGCAGGACACGATGGCGAAGACGCCCGCGGCGGCGATGGACCTGATGCTGCGCGTCTGGCCCGCCGCCAAGGCGCGGGTCGGCGAAGAGGTCCGCGACATGCAGGCGATCGCCGACAAGAGCGGCACGAAGATCACGATCGAGCCGTGGGACTATCGCTTCTATCAGGAGCAGGTGCGCAAGGCCCGCTACGACCTCGATCAGGCGCAGCTCAAACCCTATTTCGAGCTCAACAACATTATTCAGGGCTCGCTCTACGCCGCCAACCGGCTGTACGGGCTGAATTTCAAGGAGATCACCGGCACCGTGCCGGTGTTCGAACCGAACATGCGCGTCTGGCACGTCACCGACCGCAACGGCAAGGAAGTCGGCCTGTTCTACCGCGACGATTTCGCGCGAACCGGCAAGCGCTCGGGCGCCTGGGCCAACACCTATCGGGGCCAGCGCAACCTCGCGCCGGCGCAGAATGTGCTATCGTCGAACAACAACAATTTCGCCAAGGGTGCCAAGGGCGAGCCGATCCTCATCAGCCTCGACGATGCGCAGACGTTGTTCCACGAATTCGGCCACGCGATCCACGCGATGCTGCAGAACGTCACCTATCCCGGCCTCGCCGGTACGCCGCGCGACTTCGTCGAATATCCCAGCCAGGTGAACGAGCATTGGCTGCTCACCCGCGACGTGCTCGACAAATATGCGCGCCATTACCAGACCGGTGCGGCGATGCCGCAGGCGCTGCTCGACAAGATCGAGGCGTCGAAGACGTTCAACCAGGGCTTCGCCACCACCGAATATCTGTCCTCGGCGATCGTCGACATGAAGCTGCACACCGTCGCCGACGGGATCGTCGATCCCGACGCATTCGAGCGCAAGGCGCTCGCCGAGATCGGCATGCCGCGTGAGATCGTGATGCGGCACCGCCTGCCGCAGTTCAATCATCTGTTCTCGTCGGACAGCTATTCGGCGGGCTATTACAGCTACCTCTGGTCGGAGACGATGGACGCCGACACGTTCGCGGCGTTCGAGGAGGCGGGCAGCCCGTGGGACAAGGCGACCGCGGACCGGTTCGCCAAGATCCTGCTGTCGACCGGCAACGAGACCGACCGTGCCGAAGCCTATCGCGCCTTCCGCGGTCGTGACCCCGACGTCAACGCCTTGCTGCGCAAGCGCGGTTTCCCCACCGGAGCGGCGAAATGAGCGGCGCGGCGGCGGCGCCGGCGGGCCGGCTCAAGTCGATCCTCGGCGGCTCGGCGGGCAATCTCGTCGAATGGTTCGACTGGTACGTCTATTCCGCCTTCGGCCTCTATTTCGCGCCGCATTTCTTTCCGAAGGGCGATCCCACCGCGCAATTGCTCAACACCGCCGCGGTGTTCGCGGTCGGCTTCGTCATGCGGCCGATCGGCGCGTGGATCATCGGCATCTACGCCGACCGCAAGGGTCGCAAGGCGGGGCTGACGCTGTCGGTGACGCTGATGTGCGCCGGCGCCTTCCTGATCGCGATCTGCCCGAGCTATGCAACGATCGGCTGGGGGGCGCCCGCGCTGCTCGTCTTCGCGCGGCTGATGCAGGGCCTGTCGGTCGGCGGCGAATATGGCGCGAGCGCGGTCTATCTGTCGGAGATGGCGGGGAAGAACCGGCGCGGCTTCTTCTCGTCGTTCCAATATGTCACGCTGATCGCCGGCCAGTTGCTCGCGCTGTTCACGCTGCTGCTGTTGCAGGCGGTGCTGAGCGAGGGGCAGCTCGAGGAATGGGGCTGGCGCCTGCCGTTCGCGCTGGGTGGGCTGCTCGCGATCGTCGTCTTCCGCATCCGTCGCGGGCTGATGGAGACCGAGGCGTTCACCAATGCCAAGGACAAGCCCAAGTCGAGCGGCTGGCTGCTCTTCTCCAAACATCCGCGGCAGGCGGCGACGGTGGTGCTGCTCACCGCCGGCGGCACGCTCGCTTTCTATGCTTATACCACGTACATGCAGAAGTTCCTGGTCAACACTAGCGGCTTCAGCCGCGAGACCGCGACCTGGGTGATGACCGGCGCACTGGCGCTCTATGCGGCGTTGCAGCCGCTGGCGGGGGCCTTGTCCGACCGGATCGGCCGCCGGCCGCTGATGATCGGTTTCGGCATCGCCGGCGTGCTGGCGACGGTGCCGATCTTCACCGCGCTGGAGACGGTGAAGAATCCGCTCGCCGCCTTCGCGCTGGTGATGACCGCGCTGGTGATCGTGACCGGCTATACGGCGATCAACGCGGTGGTGAAGGCGGAGCTGTTCCCCGCGCATATCCGCGCGCTCGGCGTCGCCTTGCCCTATGCGCTGGCCAACACCGCGTTCGGCGGCACCGCCGAATATGTCGCGCTATGGCTCAAGAACGCGCAGATGGAGCGCGCCTTCTACTGGTACGTCACCGCGATGATCGCGGTATCGCTCATCACCTATTGGCGGATGCGCGATACGCAGGCGCACAGCCAGATTGCGGAGGATTGACCCCCGACCGGTCGTGCTGAGCCTGTCGAAGCACCTTGAGACTCAAGCCCTTCGACAGGCTGAGGGCAAACGGTGTGAGACAGGCGAGCGCGAAACATCGCTTACCGCGGCAGTTCGATCGTCGCGCACAGCCCGCCGCCGTCGCGGTTCGCCAGCCGCACGTCGCCGCCCGCCTCGCGCACGATCGTCCGCGCCAGCGCCAGCCCCAGACCGATCCCGCCGGTGTCGCGATTGCGCGACGTCTCCAGCCGGGTGAACGCCTCGAACACGTCCCCCAGCCGTTCCTCCGGGATGCCGGGCCCGCGATCCGCTACCTCGATCCGCACCATGGTCGTCTCCGCGACCAGCCGCACCTCGGCACCGTCGCCGTATTTCACCGCATTTTCGATCAGGTTGCGGATCGCGCGGCGGATCAGCGACGGTCGCAGCCGCATGCGCAACCGCTCCGCCTCCTCGAAGGCGACGTCCTGGCCGAGATCGCGGAAATCCTCGACCACCGCATCGACCAGCGCGGCAAGATCGACCTCGGTCAGCGGCTCGCTCGGCCGTCCCATCCGCGCCAGCGACAGGATGTCGTCCAGCGTCCGGTTCATCTCGGCGATCGTGTCCGCCATCCGCGTGCGGTCGGTGTCGTCCTCGACCGATTCGATCCGCACGCGCAACGCGGCCAGCGGCGTGCGCAGATCGTGCCCGATCGCGCCGAGCATCCGGTCCTTCTCGTCGAGCATGGCGGTGACGCGCAATTGCAGCGCGTTGAACGAGCGCACCAGCCCGACGATATCCGCCGGCCCGTGCTCCTCCACCGCCACCGGTGTCTCGCTGCCGCCGCGGCCGAAGCGCTGCGCCGCCGCGGTCAGTTCGCGCAGCGGTCGGGAGATCCGTCGTGCGATCCACAAGACCGGCAGCAGTACGACGCCGTAGAGGATCAACGTCTGCGCGAACAATCGCCAGAACAGGTGCATGCCGCCAGCGTCGCCCCATGGCACGATCACCGCCAGCCAGCCCGACCGGGGTCGCTCGATCGCGATCAGCAGCGCCTGCTCAGGCCGGTCGCCGTCGCGCCGCGTCCGGCTGGCACGCGCGATGCTGCGGCCGAGCACCGCATCGTCCATGGCGGTCCAGTTGCGCACGCCCGTATCAATCCGCCCGACCTCGACGCCCTGCTCGCGTAATTGGTCGCGCAATTCGCTCGCCAGTTCGGGCAGACGCGGCAGCCCGGCGGGGATATCGTTGCGGTCGGCACGCCGGATACGGCCATGGTCGCGCGGGATCGGCCGGCCGCCCTGCGCCTCGCGCTCCATCGCATCGGCGATGCGGATCGCGACGGGCCGCGTCGCCTGCGCCAGTCGAAACGCCGCGCGCTCGCGCAGCGCCAGACCGAAATTCACCGCCTGCGCGACGAACAACGCCAGCGCGATCAGGACCGCCATTTGCCCGGCAAGGCTGCGCGGCCAGAGTCTCACAGCGTCGGCCTCACAGCCGGGTAACTTCCGCCGCCAGCGTATAGCCGCCGCCCCATACCGTCTTGATGATCTCGGGCAGCTTGGCATCCGCCTCGATCTTGCGGCGCAGGCGGCTGATCTGGTTGTCGATCGCGCGATCGAACGCCGCCGCCTCGCGCCCCTGCGTCAGATCGAGCAACTGGTCGCGGGTCAGCACCTGCCGCGGCCGCGTCACCAGCGCCAGCAGCAGATTGTATTCGCCGGTCGACAACGGCACCGACACGCCCTCGCGATCGACCAGCGCACGCTCGCCGGTCTTGAGCACCCAGCCGGCGAAGGCATAGGAGCCGCTCTCGGGCGCATGCTGGCGCGCGCCGCCGGCGGTGAGACGACGCAGCACCACCTTGACCCGCGTCGCCAGTTCGCGCGGCGAGAAGGGTTTCACGACATAATCGTCGGCGCCCATCTCCAGCCCGACGATGCGGTCGGTCTCCTCCGCCTTGGCGGTGAGCAGAATGACGGGCGTATCGCTGGTCGCAGCGATATGCCGGCACAGCGACAGGCCATCCTCGCCCGGCATCATCACGTCGAGGATGACCAGATCGATCGCATAAGCGGCGAGCCGCGTCCGCGCGCTCTCCGCATCCGCCGCCTGGGTGACGCGAAACCCCTGTTTGGTCAGATATTGCGCGAGCGGTTCGCGGATCGAACGCTCGTCGTCGACGAGCAGCAGGTGCGGCATGTCTCCCATCGGTTCGGCATTAGCCACGGCGCGCCCTTCCTGCAAAGTCCGGGCGGACAATCGCCCGCCCGGTCAAGATGTTACTGCGCCGGTGCGGCGGGCGGGGGCATGTCGCCGCTGCCGTGCGGGCCGCGCATCGGTCGCGCCGCGGCGAGTTCGGTCGCGTCGAGCTTGCCGTCATGATTGGCGTCGAGCCGGTCGAAGCGTTTGGCCGCCCGATCGAGTGCGTCGGCACGCGTCATCTCCCGGTCGCCGCCGGCGCGCATCCCGCCGCCGCCGCGCGGTCCCTCACCGCCGCCGCGTTGCGCGCGCATCGCCTCACGCGCGGCGTCGCGTTCCTCGGGCGTCACCTTGCCGTCCTTGTTGGTATCCATCGCGGCGAAGCGCGCTTCCGCCTCGGCGATCATCTCCGCCCGCGTGATGACGCCGTCGTGGTTCGCGTCCAGCCGCATCATCCCGCCGCCGGGCGGTGGGGCAGGGGGCATGGTCTGCGCGACCGCACCCGTCGCCAACAACCCGCTCGCGATCGCAAGCCCGAACCGCATCGATATCATGACGTCCTCCACCCCCGGCGGGCCGATCCCTGCCGCATCATCTCCTTATGGCCGCTGCATGTCGCGGCCGTATGTCCCGGGGGCCGGAATTTGTCGCAATCTGTCGCATGCGGCGGTCGCCGATCGCGTCAGGCGAACACCGCGACGCTCTGCATCTGCTCGGCGACCGGCGTTCCGTCCGTCGCCCAGATCGCCATCGCCTGGCTCGAACTGCCCGCCGACGCATAATCGCTCGTCGAGCGCAGCAGCCACCAGCCGTCGTCGGTCGTCGGCGCTTCGCCCAGCAGGTTGAGCTGCCACGTCATCGAACTCACCGGCGCCGGCCGGCCGAGCAGCTTCAGCGCCACCGGCGGCAGGCAATCCGCCACCGCGAGCAGCGCGACCAGCGGATGCACGCCGTCGCGGTCGCGCAGCCGCACCCAGCGCAGCCATTCGGCCGCATCGGCGTCATGCCGGTCGACCATGTCGAAATGCTGCGAAAAGGCGACCGCCGGATGGCCGCGCAAGATCGTGTCCGCCGGTCCCGGCGGGGCGACGTGCGGCGCGCGGCCGACCCGATGCTCCACCCCCGACTCGACCGCGCGCATGAAGACGAAGGTCGCGCGCAACCCCAGGCCTGCCTCGCCCGACACGTCCGCCTGCACGAACGCCGCGTTGCGCCCGCGTCGCAGCACCTCGGCGCGCACCGTGATCGCGCCGCTCACCGGCCCGACGAACGCCACCAGCGCCGAACGCAGCGGCGGCAAATCGACGTCCGCGCCCATCGCCGCATGCAGCGCCAGCGCCGCGGACAGGCCGCCATAGGCCGTCCGCCCCTGCAACCACGTATCCGGCACCGTGCCGCGCCAGCCCTGCGCCGCCGGCTCCAGTCCGGCGATCACCGCGCCGAGCGTCGTCACCGCAGCGCCCTGTCGTCGAACAGCCCGAACAGCAAGGTCGAGGCATACATCGCCACGGCGCGTTCGCGCGGCATCGCCGCCGCCCATTTCCGCATGTCGAACGCGGCATTCTGCAACGCCATCAACGCCTGCGCCGCGACCAGCGCGTCGACCGCGCGGATCGACCCTTCGGCGATGCCGTCCATCATCGTGCCGGCGAAGCGGCGCGCGATCCGGTTCGACCGGTCGACCATCGCGGTGCGGACCACGCCGGGCAGCCCGGACAGCGCGGTCGTGCGCAACAGCGGCGTCCGCTCGGCGAACTGCACGTCGAGCAGGGTCGCGATCGTGCTCGCCAGCCGCTGCCAATGCGTCCCGCCCGCCGCGTCGGCGAGCCGCTGCGCGTCGGAGATCGTGTCGAAGCTGCGCCGGTAGCAGGCGATGACCAGATCGTCCTTGGCGTCGAGATGATGGTAGAAGCTGCCCTTGGTGACGTTGAGCTCCGCCGCGATCCGCTGCACCGAGGCGCCACGATAGCCGAGCTCGTTGATCAGCCGCGTCGCCGCCAGCAGGAACGCCGCGCGCCCGGGCTCGCTCTCCTCGTGGGTCAGGTCGATGGGTTGCGGCGCCCAGCGACCGTCCGGCACGGCGATGCCGTGGTCGAACACGTCCATCAGCCGCGCCTCGACCCGCGCATATTGATCGGGCTCGTAGCGGACCAGCCACACCGGCAGCCAGAAGGTGTTTTCGAGCAGCACGTGCGCCCGCGCACCGAACAGGTCGGTCTCGGCACGATTGGCCGGCGGACCCCACAGGCCGCGCGTCCGCCGGAACACTTCGCGCCAGCGATTCATCAATCGGGTACGGTTCGGCTCCTCGGTGGCGCGCAGGTCCGACAGGACCGCCATCGCGCGTTCCTCGCCGCGCTGCACCCGTGCGAGCCGCTCCATGTTGAGCGCGAGATAGCGCCGCACGCGTTCGCGCGGGGTCGTCGCATGTCCCGCCTCGTCGATCATCGCCAGCAGCTGGTCGAGCGTATGCTCGAACGCCGCCGCCGCCAGATCTTCCTTGCGCTTGAAGTAATAGGTGACGCTGGTGGTGTTGAGCCCGACGCGCCGCGCCACGTCGGCGAAGGTCATCCCCTTCGCGCTCTGCTCGTTGATCGCCTCGGCGGCGGCGGACAGGATCGCGTCGCGTTTCGCGCGGAAACGCTTCGTCCCCTGTTCCTCGTCTCCCGTGGCGCTGCCGGCGTCCGCCTCCGTCTCATCCATCCCGCCCGTCTACCAAGGCCGGTTTAGAAGAAACAGTGTTTTCTCCATCGCCCGGGATCAGGCGTGAAAAACGCCCGGTTCGTCCCCTCCCGCCACTTTACCGAATGTGCGGTACGGCCTAGACCATGTGCAGACACGTCGGAGAGAGGCGCATGGACTTCACGCTGAGCGAACGCGAAACCTATTTCCGCGACCGGGTGCGCGCCTTCATCGATCAGGAGATCCGCCCGCGCCAGGCCGAGCATGACGCGCAGGCGCATGCCGGCGAGCGGTGGAAGGTGATCCCGGTCATCGAAGCGTGCAAGGAAAAGGCGAAGGCGGCGGGCCTGTGGAATTTCTTCATGCCGCCCAATTCCGGCCAGACGCACGTCGACGACAGTTTCGAATTCGAGGGGACGCAGCTCACCAACCTCGAATATGCCCTGTGCGCCGAGGAGATGGGCAAGGTCGACTGGGCGTCGGAGGTGTTCAACTGCTCCGCCCCCGACACCGGCAACATGGAGGTGTTCCACCGCTACGGCACGCGCGCGCAGAAGGAGCGCTGGCTCGGCCCGCTGATGCGCGGCGAGATCCGCTCGGCCTTCCTGATGACCGAGCCTGCGGTCGCCTCGTCCGACGCCACCAATATCGAGACGTCGATGGTGCGCGACGGCGATCATTACGTCATCAACGGCCGCAAATGGTGGTCGTCCGGGGTCGGCGATCCGCGCTGCAAGGTCGCGATCGTGATGGGCAAGACCGATACCTCGGCCAAGCGCCATGCGCAGCAGAGCATGATCCTGATGCCGATGGACGCCCCCGGTGTGACGATCGAGCGGATGCTCAGCGTCTATGGCTATGACCACGCGCCGCACGGCCATGGCGAGGTGGTGATGAAGGACGTGCGCGTGCCGGTTGAGAACGTGCTGCTCGGCGAGGGCAGGGGGTTCGAGATCGCGCAGGGGCGGCTCGGGCCGGGGCGTATCCATCATTGCATGCGCACGATCGGCGTCGCCGAAACGGGAATCGAGGCGATGGCCAAGCGGCTGTTGTCGCGCGTCGCCTTCGGCAAGCGGATCGCCGACCATTCGGTGTGGGAACAGCGGATCGCCAAGGCGCGCATCGATATCGAGATGACGCGGCTGCTATGCCTCAAGGCGGCGGACATGATGGACAAGGCGGGCAACAAATCGGCGCAGCTCGAGATCGCGATGATCAAGGTCGCCGCGCCCAATATGGCGCTGCAGATCCTCGACGACGCGATCCAGGCGCATGGCGGCGGCGGCGTGTCGCAGGATTTCCATCTCGCCCACGCCTGGGCGGCGATGCGCACGCTGCGCTTCGCCGACGGACCGGACGAGGTCCACAATCGCGCGATCGCGCGGGCGGAGTTCGGCAAATACGGGGACTATGCAGCCGAGCGGCCGGTGCGGTAACCGACCTCACCCTTCCGACGCTTCGCGTCTCCCTCCCTCTCCCGGCGGGAGAGGGAAGAGCCGGCGGAGCCGGCGAAGGGTGAGGGTGCGCGCGATCCGCTGATTGCGAAAGGAACATCCGATGAAAGCCGCCATCCTCTTCGAACCCAAACAACCGCTCGGCATCGAGGAGGTCACCGTCTCGGCGCCGGCTGCGCACGAGGTCCTCATCCGCACCGCGGCGGTCGGCGTCTGCCGCTCCGACCTGCATTTCGTCGACGGCATCTACCCGCATGCGTTGCCGACGATCCCCGGCCACGAGGCCGCCGGCGTCGTCGAGGCGATCGGCAGCGAGGTGCGCACGGTCAAGGTCGGCGACCACGTCGTCACCTGCCTGTCGGCCTATTGCGGCCAGTGCGAATTCTGCGTCACCGGCCGCATGTCGCTGTGCGTCGACGCCGCCGTCCGCCGCCCCAAGGGGGCGCCGCCGCGGCTGATGCTCGGCGACCGGCCGGTCGCGCAGATGCTCAACCTGTCGGCCTATGCCGAACAGATGCTGATCCATGAACACGCCTGCGTCGCGATCGACCGCGACATGCCGCTCGATCGCGCGGCGTTGCTTGGATGTGCGGTGACCACCGGCGCGGGCGCGGTGTTCAACACCACCGACGTGACGCCCGGCGAGACGGTATGCGTCGTCGGCTGCGGCGGCATCGGCCTCGCCGCGATCAACGCCGCGAAGATCGCGGGCGCGGGCAAGATCATCGCGCTCGATCCGGTGGCGGAGAAGCGCGCGCTCGCCGAAAAGCTCGGCGCGACGCACAGTATCGACGCCGGCTCCCCGACCGCGGCCGACGAGGTGATCGAACTCACCCGCGGCGGCGTCCATCACGCGATCGAGGCGGTCGGACGGCCGCAGAGCGCCGCCACCGCGGTCAAGGTGCTGCGCCGCGGCGGCACCGCGACGATCCTCGGCATGCTGCCGCCCAGCGAGTCGGTCGGCCTGTCGGCGATCGACCTGCTCTCGGGCAAGAAGCTGCAGGGCGGACTGATGGGGAGCAACCGTTTCCCGGTCGACATCCCGCGCCTCGTCGACTTCTACCTGCGCGGCGCGCTCGATCTCGACACGATCATCGCAGAGCGCCTGCCGCTAGAGCGGATCAACCATGCCTTCGCCGAACTCCGCAAGGGCGACGCGACGCGCACCGTGATTACCTTCGGGTGAGGATCATTTCCTTCACCGTCTTGGCGGCGAGGAGCCGAGCATCATGACCATCGCATCCGACACCATCCCCGTCGCCGACAAGGACCGCCTCGATGAGGCGAAACTCACCGCGTGGATGGAGGCGAACGTCGCCGGCTTCACCGGTCCGCTGACCTATGCGAAATTTGCCGGCGGCCAGTCCAACCCGACCTATCGGATCGACAGCCCGTCGGGCGCCTATGTGCTGCGCCGCAAGCCGTTCGGTGTGCTGCTCCCGTCGGCGCATGCGGTCGACCGCGAATATCGCCTGATCGCCGGTCTCCATCCCACCGGCTTCCCCGTCGCCAGACCCTATGGCCTGTGCACCGACGAGAGCGTCGTCGGCACGATGTTCTACGTGATGGCGCTGGTCGAGGGCCGCAACCTGTGGGACGGCACGCTGCCCGATTTCGCTCCGGCCGAGCGCACGGGCCTCTACAATGCGATGGTCGACACGCTCGCCGACCTGCATAATACCGACCATTTCGCCGTCGGCCTCGGCGATTACGGCAAGCCCGGCAATTATTTCGCGCGGCAGGTCGAACGCTGGACGAAACAATATCGCGCCAGCGAGACCGAGCCGATGCCCGAGGTCGAACGCCTCATCGCCTTCCTGCCGCGCACCGTCCCCGAACAGACGCGCACGTCGATCGTCCACGGCGATTATCGCATCGACAATATGATCTTCCATGCCACCGAGCCGCGGGTCGTCGCGGTCCTCGACTGGGAGCTGTCGACGCTCGGCGATCCGCTCGCCGATTTCTCCTATTTCCTGATGAGCTGGGTCACCGAGCCCGAGGGGCGATCTGGCGTGAAGGGGCAGACCGGGCCGGAGACGGGCATTCCGACGATCGAGGAGATGGTGGAGCGCTATTGCGCGCGCACCGGCCGCGACGGCGTTCCCGATCTCAACTGGTATTTCGCCTACAACCTCTTCCGCCTGACCGGCATCGTCCAGGGCATCAAGAAGCGGATCGTCGACGGCACCGCGTCGAGCGCGCAGGCCGAGCGGTCGGCGGCGCAGGTCCATCGCCTCGCCGCGGCGAGCTGGCATTTCGCGCAAGCCGCAGGAGCCTGACGCCATGGCCCGTTTCACCGACCGATCGATCGTCGTCACCGGCGCGGGAAGCGGCATTGGCCGCGCCGCCGCCCTGTTGTTCGCCGCCGAGGGCGGCCGCGTCGTCGTCGCCGATCGCACCGAGGGCGCCGACGAGACCGCCGCGCAGATCGCCGCCGCCGGCGGCACCGCCCGCGCGATCCGCATCGACGCTGGCGACGAGGACGACGTGATCCGCGCGATCGCGCTCGCCCGCGATGCGTTCGGCGGGCTCGACGTGATGTTCGCCAATGCCGGTATCTCGGGCGGCATGGCCAATATCTTCGATACCGATGTCGCGCTGATCACCGAGGTGCTGCGCGTCAATCTGGTCGGACCGTTCCTCGCGATCAAACATGCCGCGCCGCATATCGCCGAGCGTGGCGGCGGCGCGATCGTGCTGACCGCCAGCGTCGCCGGCATCCGCTCGGGCGCGGGCTCGCCCGCCTATTCCGCGTCCAAGGCGGGCGTCATCAACCTCGCCGCGGTCGCCGCGCAGCAGCTTTCGGGCAGCAACGTCCGCGTCAATGCGCTGTGTCCCGGTCTGACCGAGACGGGCATGACGCAGCCGGTGTTCGATTATGCCCGCGACGTCGGCAAGGAGGATCGGATCGGCCGTCTCAACCCGCTGCGCCGCGGCGCGCAGCCGGAGGAACTGGCGAAAGTCGCGCTGTTCCTCGCGTCGGACGACGCCAGCTACGTCAACGGTCAGGTGATCGCGGTCGACGGCGGCCTGTCGTCGAGCCATCCCGTCACCCGGCAGGAGTATGGCAAGACCGCGGTATGAGCGACTTGCCGCCGTCATCATAGCGGATCAGGATGACGCCATGCTCGCGCTCCTCACCGTCGTCGCCCTGGCGGCCGCCGACATCCCGCCGCCGCCCGCGCCGCCGGGCGAACAACAGCTCGTCAGTTGGGTGATGAGCCCGGCGCTGTGTCGTGGGAGCGGCGACACGCCGCGCGCCGAGCGCATGATCCGCCGACCCGACCCGCAGCATGCGCTCGCCTGGCTATATCCGGCCGTGTTGCGACCGGTGACGCTGGATTTCCGTATCGATGCGACCGGCCGTCCCTTGTCGATCGTCCGCGTGAACCCGGACTATCAGTTCGCCATGGCCGACGTCGTGCCGGCGTTCGCCGCGAGTCGCTTCGCGCCGGGAGGCGAACGCAGCCGCTGCACCGTGACCTTCACCGCCCGGACCGACGCGATCGCCGTCGCGCCGGTTGCCGACCTCGTCGCCTACAGCGTGTTCCCCAATGAACCGCCGCCGCGGGCCGTGTGGGATCGCGTGCGTCCTCCGGGATCGACCTGCACCGATCCGGTCCCCGAGGTGCTGCTCCGCGCCTTCCCGCATTTCAAGGCGCTGCCCGATCAGCCCGGTTACCGTAGCTGGTCGATGGTCGGCTACGACCTCGATCGCTCCGGCAAGCCGGTCAGGCCGCACATCACCGCCACCAGCGGCACGCCCGCATTGGATCAGGCATCGGTGCGTGCCGTCGCGACATCGCGTTTCGAGCGCGGCGCCCGCACGGGCTGCTTCTTTCCTTATTGGAAGGGGGCGGCGACCCTGCCTGCGCCGCCGGCGCCCGAAGAGGACAGCGTCCGCCCCGCCGACGCCACCTGTCCCAAGGAGCATGATTTCGAGCGCAAGCCGGCGCTGTTCTACCCTGAGCGCTATAGCCGGCGCAGCATCGAAGGCTGGGCGATCATCGCCTTCGACGTCGCCTCCTGGGGCGCGACCGGCAACATCCGCATGCTGGCGTCCGAGCCAACGAGCGAATTCGGGGAGGCTGCCAAAGCGATGATCGGCAACGTCACGTTCAAACCGTCGCCGCACGGCTATACCGATTGTATCGAACGGGTCTTCTATCGCATGCCGGCAGTCAACAAGGCCGTCCCGGGCTAGACCGTCCGCCGGCGGATCAGCCCTTCCTGCGCCGTGCTCGCGACCAGCCGCCCGTCCTGCGTGAAGATGCTGCCGCGGTTCATGCCGCGCGCGTGGCCCGCCCACGGGCTGTCGGTGGTATAGAGCAGCCATGCGTCGGCGCGGAACGGCTCGTGGATCCACAGCGCATGGTCGAGGCTGGCGGTCTGCATCTCGGGCATCAGCCAGTTGACGCCGTGCGGCATCATCGACGTCGCCAGCAGCGCCATGTCGGACGCATAGGCCAGCGCGGCGCGATGCACCGCCGGATCGTCGCCGATCGCCGCCGCGGTGCGGAACCAGGCGGCGTTGCTCGGCGCGCGCTTCTCGGGCGCGAACCAGCTGCGCGGGTAAAGCGGCCGCATCTCGATCGCATTCTGCCGCCGCGTGAAGAAGTCGCGAAACTTTTCCGGCACCTGATCCGCGATGGCGAGGCGCAATTCGCGTTCCGACCTGAGCGTCTCCGGACCCGGAACGTCGGGCATCGCGTCCTGATGGTGCAGGCCTTCCTCGGGCATCTGGAACGAGGCGGCGAGGTTGAGGATCGGCTGACCCTTCTGCACCGCCACCACGCGTCGCGTCGCGAAGCTGCGGCCGTCGAAGTCGCGCGTCACCCGATAGATGATCGGAAAATTCTCATCCCCCGGACGCATGAAATAAGCGTGGAGCGAATGCGCGTCCTTGCCCTCGACCGAGCGCTGCGCCGCCTGCAACGCCTGCGCGATCACCTGTCCGCCGAACACCCGGCCGCGGCCGCCCGGCTGGCGCGAACCGCGGTACAGGTCGGTATCGATCTCCTCGACGTCGAGCAGCGCGACGAGCATCGCTGCCAGCTCTTCGGGCGTACGCTCACCCATCAATAGCCTGCCGCCTTCGCCAGCCGGTCGGCATGGAAGCCGACGTCGCCGAACATCTCGGCGAGCACGCGGGCGCGTTTCATGTAGAAGCCGATGTCATATTCGTCGGTCATGCCGATGCCGCCGTGCATCTGGATGCCCTCCTGCACGCTGAGCGTCGTCGCCATGCCGGTCATCGCCTTGGCGATCGATACCGCGGCGTCCGCCTCGGCACCGGTGTCGAGCAATTGCTGCGCCTTGAGCACCGCGGCGCGCGCCACCTCCATCTCGGCATAGAGATGCGCGGCGCGGTGCTGCAACGCCTGGAAGCTGCCGATCGCGACGCCGAACTGCTTGCGCTCCTTGAGATAGCCGACGGTCATGTCCATCGCGCCGCCGCCGACGCCGAGCAGCTCCGCCGCCGCACCGGTCCGGCCCGCGCGCAGCAGCCGGTCGAGCGGCCCGCGCCCGCCATCGACCTCGCCGATCACCGCATCGGCATCGACCTCGACGCCCGCGAAGGCGATCCGCGCGGCGAGGCTCGAATCCGCCAGCCGCTCGGGTGTCGCGGTGAGGTTGGCGGCGTCCGTCGGTACGGCGAACAGCGTGACGCCCTCGGCCTCGTCGGGCGACCCCGCGGTGCGCGCCGCGACGATCAGCAGATCGGCGACATGGCCATGGGTGACGAACTGCTTCGCGCCGGTCAGGCGAAAGCCGTTGCCGGAGCGCTCCGCGGTCATCGCGATCCGGTCGCGATGCTTGGCGCCCTCGTCGATCGCCAGCGCCGCCACCGTCTCGCCGGCGACGATGCCGGGAAACCAGCGCTCCGCCTGCGCCGAGCCCTTCAGCGCCTCGACCGCCGCGACCGCGGTGGCGAGGAAGGGGGAGGGGGACAGGTTGCGGCCGATCTCCTCCAGCACCACGCCCGCCTCGACATGGCCGAGCCCGAGCCCGCCTTGCGCCTCGGGGATCAATACGCCGTTGAGGCCCATTTCGGCGAACTGCTTCCACAGGTCGCGGCTGAAACCGGTCGGGTCGTTGCCGTCGCGTAAGGACCGCAAATGGCCGACGGGAGCGTGTTCGGCGATGAAGTCCTTCGCCGTATCGCGGAGCATCGTCTGTTCGTCGTTGAGGTAGAGGGGCATCGGGAAACTTTCGTGTTCCGGCGGAAGCCGGAACCCAGGGTTCCAGGCGTTCCGCTATGTGGCTCCGGGCTCCTGCTTGCGCAGGAGCACAAGGGATCAGGCGCCGGGCAGCTCGAGGATCCGCTTGGCGATGATGTTGAGCTGGATCTCGCTCGTCCCGCCCTCGATCGAATTGGCCTTGGTGCGCAGCCAGGCGCGCGGCATCGCGCCGGTGCGCGAACGCTCGCTCTCCCATTCGAGCGAGTCCGAGCCGCCCGAGGCCATCATCAGCTCGTAGCGATCCTTGTTCAGCTCGGTGCCGACATATTTCATCATGCTCGGCTGCGCGGGATGCGCGCGTCCCGCCTTCAGCTCGTCGATGAACCGTTCGGACATCGCCGCGAACGCCTTGGCGCGCACCTCGAACAGCGCGATCTGCGTGCGCAGCACCGGGTCCGCCAGCCGCCCGTCATGATCGAGCCCGATCGTCGCGATCGCCCCCTCGACCAAGGGATTGCGCCCGCCGGTCGCCAGCCCCATGCCCGAGATCATCTCGCGCTCGTGGCCGAGCAGATATTTGGCGACGTCCCAGCCCTTGTTCTCGTCGTGGATGCGGTTCGCCTTGGGCACCTTCACATCGTCCATGAAGGTCTCGCAGAAGGGCGAATAGCCGCTGATCAGCAGGATCGGCTTGGTCGAGACGCCCGGCGAGGCCATGTCGAACAGCACGAAGCTGATCCCGCCCTGTTTCGATGCCTTGCTGGTGCGCACCAGACAGAAGATCCAGTCGGCCTTGTCGGCATAGCTGGTCCACACCTTCTGGCCGTTGACGATATAATGATCGCCCGCATCCTCGGCGCTGGCGGCGAGCCCGGCGAGGTCGGAACCGGCATTGGGTTCGGAATAGCCCTGGCACCAGCGGATCTCGCCGCGGGCGATCTTGGGGAGATGCTCCAGCTTCTGCTCCTCGGTGCCATATTTGAGCAGCGCCGGCCCGAGCATCGAGATGCCGAACGAATTGAGCGGATTGCGCGCGCGGATCGCCGCCATCTCCTCGCGCAGGATCTTGGTCTGCGCCGCCGACAGCCCGCCGCCGCCATAGGCCTTGGGCCAGTCGGGGACGGTCCAGCCGCGCGCCGCCATCCGGTCGAGCCAGTCCTTCTGTGCCGGCGACGACGGCGCGAAATTGCGCCCGCCCCAGCAGACGTCGGTGTCGGCGCGGACCGGTTCGCGCATTTCGGGCGGGCAATTCTCCGCCAGCCATGCGCGGGTGTCCGAGCGGAAAGTGTCGAGGTCGGTGTCGGTCATGTCATGTCTTCTCCGCCGTTTGTGCTGAGCCTGTCGAAGCACGGTGGGTCACACTGCCCTTCGACTGGCTCGGGGCAAACGGACTGTTATTTGATGGTGCCGCTCTTCAGGCTCCTGGCGACCGGGAAGCCGTGCTTCTCCAGTCCGGCGACGACCTTCTCGTACCCTTCGGTCTTCGCCCAGAACATCGGCCCGCCGCGATAGACCGGCCAGCCATAGCCATAGATCCACACCACATCGACGTCGGACGCGCGCTGCGCCATCCCCTCCTCGAGGATCAGCGCGCCCTCGTTGACCATCGTGTAGAGCGTGCGCTCGATGATCTCCTCGTCGGTGACGTCATGCTGCGGCGTGTCGGTCTTCGCCCGCCATTCGTCGATGATCTCGGCGACGCGGGGAGAGGGGGTGGGGTTCCGCTTCTCGTCATAATCGTAGAAGCCCGCCTGCTTCTTCTGCCCCCAGCGCCCTTCGGCGGCGAGCGCGTCGCGGATATTCTCGATCCGATTGGGATCGCGGTGCCAGCCGATATCGACGCCGGCGAGGTCGGCCATCTGGAACGGCCCCATCGGCATGCCGAAGGCGACATGGACGCGGTCGATCTGCTCCGGCGTCGCGCCTTCGAGCAGCAATTTGTTCGCCTCGACCTGCCGCGGCATCAGCATGCGGTTGCCGATGAAGCCATAGGTGACACCGGCGACCACCGCGACCTTCCTGATCTTCTTGGCGAGGTCCATGACCGTCGCGAGCACGTCGGGTGCGGTCTTCGCGCCGCGCACCACTTCGAGCAGCTTCATGACGTTGGCCGGCGAGAAGAAGTGCATGCCGACCACGTCCTGCGGCCGGGCGGTGCAGGCGGCGATCTCGTCGATGTTAAGATAGGAGGTGTTGGAGGCGAGGATCGCGCCGGGCTTGGCGATCGTGTCGAGCCGGGCGAAGATCTCCTGCTTCACCTCCATATTCTCATAGACTGCCTCGATGATGAGGTCGCACTCGCCCAGCGCGTCGAAATCGAGCGTCGGGGTGAGCGCGGCCATCGCCGCCTCGACCTGTTCGGGCTTCATCCGGCCCTTGGCGGCGGTCGCCTCGTAATTCTTGCGGATCGTCGCGACGCCGCGGTCGAGCGCCTCCTGCTGCATCTCGACGATCGTCACCGGGATGCCGGCCGACAGGAAGTTCATCGAGATGCCGCCGCCCATCGTGCCGGCACCGATCACGCCGACGCGGTTGATCGGGCGGCGCGGCGTATCGGCGGGCACGTCGTCGATCTTGGCGGCCTGCCGCTCGGCGAAGAAGATGTGGCGCTGCGCGGCGGACTGGTTGCCCATCATCAGCCGCATGAATTCCTGCCGCTCGAAGGCGATGCCCTCGGCAAACGGCAGCTCGGTCGCCTTGACGACGCAGGCGATATTGGCGGCGGGCGCGTCGAAGCCGCGGAAGCGGCGGGCGTTCTCCTTCTGGAACGCGGCGACCGCTTCGGGATCGGGTTTCGCCTTCTTTTCCGAGGCCCGCGGAATCGGCTGCTTTGCCTTGACCTCGCGGGCGAAGGCGATCGCATCGGCCTCCAGGCTGTCCTCGCCGACGATCCGGTCGATCAGCCCGGCCTCCTGCGCCTTCTTCGCCGGAATCGGATCGCCCTTGGCGGTCAGTTCGAGCGCGACGCGCACCCCAGCGATCCGCGGCAGCCGCTGCGTGCCGCCCGCGCCGGGCAGCAGGCCGAGCTTCACCTCGGGCGTGCCGATCTTCGCCGAGGGCACCGCGACGCGATAATGGCAGCCGAGCGCCACCTCGCAGCCGCCGCCGAGCGCGGTGCCGTGGATCGCCGCGACCACCGGCTTGGTCGATGCCTCGATCATGTCGACCACCGTTGGCAGGCCGGGCTCGACCATCGGCTTGCCGAATTCGGTGATGTCGGCGCCGGCGAAGAAGGTGCGGCCGTCGCAGCGGATCACCATCGCCTCGACCGTCGCATCGGCGACGCCCTCCTTGATCGCCCCCTCAAGGCCCTGCCGCACCGCCGCGCCGAGTGCGTTGACCGGCGGATTGTCAGATATGATGACGAGCACCTCGCCATGGCGTTCGGTGCGGATCGGTGAAGTCATGGAACGGTCCTTCGCTAATCGTCAGTTGAGCGCGGCGTAGATCATCGTCTTCAGCTCGCGGCGGATCGGATAGAGGCTCGACGGGCTGAACTGCGTCATGAACACCATGTGCAGCCGCTCGACGGGATCGATGAAGAAGGCGGTCGAGAACATGCCGCCCCAATAATATTCGCGCTGCGACCCCGGGATCATCGTCTTCGCGACGTCCTGCGTCACCGCGAAGCCGAGGCCGAAACCGGTGCCGGCATTCTGCGTCTCGCTGAACAGCGAGCGCGACAGGCTGGCGAGATCCTTCCCGCCGGGCAGATGGTTCATCGTCATCAGATCGAGCGTCTTGCGCCCGACGATGCGCACGCCGTCCAGCGTCCCGCCATTCTCGCACATCCGGCAGAAGCGGTGATAATCGAGCGCGCTCGATACCAGCCCGCCACCGCCCGACAGCAGCTTCGGGCGCCGGCTCCACGCGCTCGCCTCGCCGCGGTCGTAGAGGATACGCTGCCGGTCCTCGCCGAGCGTATAGCAATCGGTCAGCCGGTCGATCTTGTCGGCCGGCACCTGGAAGAAGGTGTCGTCCATGCCGAGCGGCGCGAAGATCCGCTCCGCGAAGAAGGCGTCGAGCGTCTGGCCCGACACCCGCTCGATGACCGCGCCAAGCACGTCGGTGGCGACCGAATAGTTCCAGCCCTCACCGGGCGAGAATTCCAGCGGCAATTTGCCCAATGCGGCGACGAAGCCGTCGAGGTCGAGATTGCCGTGCCAGCTTTCGATCCGCCCCTCGCGATAGGCGGCGTCGACGTTCGACCGGTTCTGGAAGCTGTAGGTCAGCCCGGAGGTGTGCCGCAGCAGGTCGAGCATCCGCATCGGCTCCGCGGTCGGCTTCGTCGCGAACGGCACCCCTGCGCCCCCGCCATTGTAGACGCCGAGCTGCTTGAATGCGGGCAGGACGTGATGGACGGGCGTATCCACCGCCACCTTGCCCGCCTCGACCAGCATCATGAACGCGATCGAGGTGATCGGCTTGGTCATCGACGCGATGCGGAACAGCGACCGGTCGTCGATCGGCGCGCCGCCCTCGCGCGCCGCACCCTGATGCGAGAAATGGACGATCTCGCCGTCGCGCGCGATCAGCAGCTGCGCGTGCGGGAGCAGCCCGGTGTCGAGATACCGCGCCTTTAGAAAGGCATCGATCGCGGCGAGGCGGCCGGCATCGAAACCCGTCGCGGAGGCGGTCGCATTGGTCATCCTGTTGCCATACCCCGATTTCTAAACTTTGTCCTCTATTGCCTTGAGCGGGGCCGGAATCAACAGTAACCTTTCGTCGAAACGCAGGTCGCTGCAGGCCTCGCCGACGAAAGGATGCAGTTTTGCCAAGCGCTTCGGTTGTCCCGCTGCCGGCGTCATGGCCGGCGATGTCCATCGCGCAGGCGCATGCGCTGCTGACCGCGCCGGGCGCGAAGTTCGAGATGGAGACGATCGTCCTCCAGGGCGTCGCGACCCGCGTCTGGAAGAACGCGCCGCCGACGCTGCGCGATCTGGTTTCGGCGAGTCGCGCGCACGGCGACCGGCTGTTCGTCGTCTTCGAGGACGAGCGGGTGACGTACGACGCGCATCATCGCGCCGTCGCCGCGCTCGCCGCCGATCTGGTCGCGCGCGGGGTGGGCAAGGGCGACCGCGTCGCGTTGGCGATGCGCAACCTGCCCGAATGGCCGGTCGCCTTCTTCGCCGCGGTTTCGATCGGCGCGATCGTCGTCCCGCTCAACGCCTGGTGGACCGGAGCGGAGCTGGATTACGGCCTGCGCGACTCGGGCGCGACGGCGCTGATCGCCGATGCCGAGCGCCACGACCGGCTGGCGCCTTTCTATGCCGGCTTGCCCGATCTCGCACACGTCCTCGTCGCCCGCGCCGCCGCGGATGTCACCGGCGCGACGCGGCTCGAATCGGTCATCGGGACGCCGGGAGACTGGCCGTCCTTGCCCGATGCGGCGCTCCCTGCGGCGGCGCTGGCCCCCGAGGATGACGCGACGATCTTCTACACCAGCGGCACCACCGGTGCGCCCAAGGGGGCGTTGGGCACGCACCGCAACCTGACCAGCAACATCCTGTCGAGCGGCTTTACCGCCGCGCGTGCCTATCTGCGCCGCGGCGAGGCGCCGCCCGATCCGACGCCGCGCGTCGCGCTCACCGTCATCCCGCTGTTCCACGTCACCGCCTGTTCGGCGGGGATGATGGGGTCGGTGGCGACCGGATCGACGTTGGTCTTCATGCGCAAATGGGATGCGACGCGTGCGCTGGAGATCATCGCGCGCGAGCGGGTCAACCTGACGGGCGGCGTGCCGACCATCGCCTGGCAGCTGCTCGAACACCCCGATCGCGACCGCTACGACCTCTCGTCGCTCGATTCGATCGCTTATGGCGGCGCGCCCTCCGCGCCCGAGCTGGTCCGGCGCATCTACGAGGAATTCGGCGCGCTGCCCGGCAACGGCTGGGGAATGACCGAGACGACCGCGACGGTGACGCAGCATGGCGGCGAGGATTATCTCAACCGTCCCGACAGCGCCGGCGCGGCGGTCGCGGCGGCGGACATCGAGGTGCGCGGCGAGGATGGCGTCACCGTGCTGCCGCCCGATACGATCGGCGAATTGTGGGCGCGCGGGCCGATGATCGCCAAAGGCTATTGGAACAAGCCGGAGGCGACCGCGGCGACCTTCGTCGACGGCTGGGTGCGTACCGGCGATCTGGCGCGAATCGATGCCGAAGGGTTCCTGTTCATCGCCGACCGCGCCAAGGACATCGTCATCCGCGGCGGCGAGAACATCTATTCGATCGAGGTCGAGAACGTCCTCTACGCCCACCCCGCGGTCACCGACGCGGCCTTGGTCGGCATTCCGCACCGGACGCTCGGCGAGGAGCCGGCGGCGGTGGTCCATCTCTGCCCCGGCTGCACCGCGGACGAGGCCGAGTTGCAGGCCTTCGTCCGCGCCCGGCTGGCCGGGTTCAAGGTCCCGGTCGCGATCCGTTTCATGGCCACGCCGCTGCCGCGCAACGCCAATGGCAAGATCCTGAAGAAGGAGCTGAAAGCGCTGTTCGCCGATGCCGGCTGACCAATCGCAAGAACCACGGTGGCGGCGGCCGAAAATGCGCTAGGGTGAAGGGCTATGGCCGACGATCCCGCTTCGATATCCCCCGCTTCCGTCATCACGCCCGAGGAGCAGGTCGCGCTCGGCGCGCCGCTGCTGCCCGGCACGCGCAGCGAGATCGGCCGCATCGCGCAGCGCCGCGACCGTCTGCTCGCCGCGCTGACGCTGATCGCCGGCATCGGCCTGACGCTCGGCATTCCGTTCGCGCTGAAATCGGGGGCGGAATTCTTCATGCCGCTGACCATCGCACTGGTCATCGCGATCGCCTTGGTGCCGGTGCTCGAATGGCTGGAGCGGCGCCGCATCCCGTCGGCGATCGCCGCGCTGTTCTGCGTCCTCGTCTTCCTCATCATCGTCAACGTCGTGATCGCGGCGATCGTCGTCCCCGCGACCGACTTCTTCCAATTGCTCCCCAGCCGGATCAGCCGCATCCAGCACAATCTGTCGCCGCTGCTCGACCTCTATTCGACGCTCGAAAAGTCGGTGAACAAGATGTTCCGGCAGATCGCCTCCACGCCGGTGCGCCAGCCGCAGACCGCCGCGGTCGCGCCGCCCAGCTCGATCCTCGAACTCGCCGCCACCTCGGCGCCGACGGTGATCGTCCAGTTCTTCTTCGGCATCCTGATCGTCTTCTTCTTCCTCTCCGGCTGGACCGGCATGCGCAAGAAGACGATCACCGGCCGTACCAGCTTCGACGGCGCGATGGCGACCGCGCGGGTGATCCAGGACGTCGTCGACGACGTCTCGGCCTATCTCGGCACGATCACGCTCATCAACCTGACGCTGGGCGGCGTCGTCGCCGGCGCGCTGTATTTCATCGGCATGCCGTCGCCGCTGATGTGGGGCGGCATCGTCGCGCTGCTCAACTACATCCCCTATTTCGGGCCGATCATCGCCGCCTTCCTGCTGGCGATCGGCGGGATGATGACCTTCACCGACATCTGGGTGGCGATGCTGCCGCCGGCGGTGATGATCGGCTGCCACTTCCTCGAGGCGAATGCGATCACGCCGCTGATCGTCGGCCACCGTCTGACGATCAGCCCGCTGATGATCCTCGTCTCGATCAGCTTCTGGGGCTGGGTGTGGGGGACGGCGGGGGCGCTGCTCGCGGTGCCGCTGCTCATCATCATCCAGACCGTGCTCGGCGCGGCGGGCAAGCCCGATATCGCCGGCTTCCTGTTCGAACACGGCACCTTGGTGCAGCAGGAACGCGCTCGCCGGAAGCGCGATGAGGGCGGGAACGATCCGGCGCGCGAATAGGCCGTTGACACCCCCCCGCACCTCGCCTAGTTGGCGCGCCTCAACGCTTTCAGGCGGGTGTAGCTCAGTTGGTTAGAGCGCCGGCCTGTCACGCCGGAGGTCGCGGGTTCGAGCCCCGTCACTCGCGCCATTCCCTCCTCGGGAACGGGAAAGTCTTCGGAACATGCGGGAGTATGTCGCGTCGCCGGTCGGGCGGACGATCTGCTCCGACCGCGTATCACGCGGGTGTAGCTCAGTTGGTTAGAGCGCCGGCCTGTCACGCCGGAGGTCGCGGGTTCGAGCCCCGTCACTCGCGCCATCCGGTTCACGGATGATGCCCCCCCCGATCCCTATCGCCAGCGTCCGGTTTCCATCCAGAGCAGCAGCGGCTTCATCGGCATGATCCACACGATCCCGGTGACGAGATAGAAGGGCAGTTGCAGCCACCACGGCCAGCCGCCGATGATCCCCGACGCGCTGACCACGATCGCGCACCACAGGCCGATCAGCATCAGGATGAGCAGGACGCCTGCGGGTTTGCGCCAACTGGGGGTCATGGGACGATCCAATCCGATTCGGTAGCGATGGCGTGCAGCGGCACGTCCCACGGGTCGGCTGGGCAGGCGTCGACCTGCTGCACCGACCAGGCGATGCCGATGCGCCAGGCGTCGGGGAGCTGCGTGAAGACGCGGTCGTAATAGCCCGCCCCCTGTCCGAGCCGATGGCCGGCGCGGTCGAAGCCGACCAGCGGCGTCAGGACGATGTCGGGGCGCAATTCGGGGGCGTCGGCCTGGGGCTGGAGCAGGCTATAGAGCCCCGCGACGAGCGGTGTCGCCGCGTCCCATGCGAGGAAGCGCATCGGTGCGCTGCGGCCGGTGACATGGGGCAGCGTGATGCGGCATCCGGCGGCACGGGCGGCGGCGATGAGCGGGGCTGGGTCCGCCTCGCTGCCGAGGGGCATATAGCCGGCGACGACGAGACCCTCGCGCAGCCGCGCACGGAATGCGTCCGCGACGAGGATGGCACGATCGCGCGCGAAGCCATCGCGGACGGCGCGCAATCGGGCGCGAAGGGCGAGCTTGTCGGTCATCGCTCCGGTTCGCTGCGCGCGGGAGGGAAGGGGCGGGTGGCGGGACCGCCGTGGCCGTGTGCCAAAGTATCCGCCGACGCCTGGTAACGTCAGGTGGGGACCATATACTTCGGACCAGGGTCCTAGCAGGGACAGCCCCCTTGGATGATGAATAGCCTCAGGGATAAAGTAAGGCTCGTACCGGGCAGAACCCGCCGCCTCATGATCTAGTGCGTCGCGGGGGTGGTGGCAATGGGTGCGGCCACCTATCCCGCCCCCCAATCACCCCGGATCGCGCTCCAGCGCGTTGGCGAGCGCTTCCAGCCGGTCGGCGATCCGTGCCAGGGCCGGTTCGCTCACCGCCGCGCCCTCGGGCGGGCGCTGCTGAATCTCGTCGAGATTGTCGGCCAGCATCAGCGCGACGAACAGCATCGCCCGCTCGCCGGGAATGTTCGCCGCCGCGCGCAACGCCGTCGGCCAGCGCTCGTCGAGCATCCGCCCGAGCTGTTGCAGCCGCGCTTCCTCGCCGTCGCGGCAGGCGACGGTGAACGGCCGGGTGCCGATGGTCAGCGTGACATTGGCCATCAGGAGGCCGTGCCGCGCGCGATGACGTCGTCCAGCGCCGCCACCGCCTCGGCCATCCGCGCCTTCAGCGCGGCGTGGCGGCGGGCGAGCGCGTCCCCGGCCCGGGCGCGGGAGTCGATGGCGGATTCGATTCGGGCGATCGCGGCATCGATGCGATCGACCGCACTGGGAGTGTCGGGCATGGCAGGCGACGTAGGCGCGGCCGGGGCGAGCGGCAAGCGGGCAAAGCCCGTCCCGCAATCGGACCGGCGCACGCCGCGCGCGGTTGACAGAATGGGCCGCACCCTCGCAAAGGCTGGCGCGCCCAGCGCGGCCCGATGCGTCGCGCAGTTCATGCACACGCGAGGAGAGACCAGATGACGGTGAAGGTTGCGATCAACGGCTTCGGACGCATCGGACGTCTCGTCGCCCGCGCGATCATCGAGCGCAACGCCGGCGACCTCGAGCTGGTCGCGATCAACGACCTGGCCGACGCCAAATCGAACGCGTGGCTGTTCAGCCGCGACAGCGTCCACGGCAAATATCCCGGCACCGTCGTCGCGGAAGGCAACGACCTCGTCATCGATGGCAAGCGCATCCGCGTCACCGCCGAGCGCGATCCTGCCAATCTGCCGCACAAGGAATTGGGCGTCGAGCTGGTGCTCGAATGCACCGGCTTCTTCACTGACAATGTCGCCTGCCAGAAGCATATCGATGCCGGCGCCAAGAAGGTGCTGATTTCGGCCCCCGGCAAGGGCGTCGACCTGACCGTCGTCTACGGCGTCAACCACGACAAGCTGACCGCCGAGCACACGATCGTCTCGAACGCCTCGTGCACCACCAACTGCCTCGCGCCGGTCGCCAAGGTGCTCAACGACGCGATCGGCATCGAACGCGGCCTGATGACCACCGTCCACGCTTACACCAACGACCAGAAGATCCTCGACCAGATCCACCCGGACCTGCGCCGCGCCCGCGCCGCCGCGATGTCGATGATCCCGACCACCACCGGCGCCGCCCGCGCGGTCGGCGAGGTGCTGCCCGAGCTCAAGGGCAAGCTCGACGGGTCGGCGATCCGCGTGCCGGTGCCCGACGTCAGCCTGATCGACCTCACCTTCACGCCGAAGCGCGACACGACCAAGGACGAGGTCAATGCGATCCTCAAGGCGGCGTCGGAAGACGGTCCGCTGAAGGGCGTGCTGGTCTATTCGGACGAGCCGCTCGTCTCGATCGACCTGATGCATTCGCCGCAGTCCTCGACCGTCGACAGTCTCGAAACCGCTGTGCTCGACGGCAAGCTCGTCCGCGTGGTGAGCTGGTACGACAATGAATGGGGCTTCTCCAACCGCATGGTCGACACCGCGACCGTAATGGCGAGCTTCCTCTAAGCCGATGGCCATGCCGGGCGGCGTGCTGGTCGGGATCGCCCGGCATGCCCGTCCCAAGGGGCCGATGGAGCTGCTGGAGACGGTCGAGGTGACCGTCGACGGCGGTCTCGACGGCGATTGCCGCGGGCGGGTCAAGCCCAATGGCCGCGGCCGCCGTCAGGTAACGCTGATGGAGCGCGGCGACTGGCAGGCGGCGATGGCCGAACTCGGTCAGGCGATCCCGTGGCAGGAGCGGCGGGCCAATCTGCTGCTCGACGGCATCGACATTCCGCAGGTGCCGGGGACGCGGATCCGGATCGGCACGATCGAGCTCGAGATCACCGTCGAATGCGATCCCTGCTTCCGCATGGAGGCGGTCGCGCCCGGTCTCGAGGCGGCGCTGACCCCCGACTGGCGGGGCGGCGCCTGTACGCGCGTCAAGGCTGGCGGGCGGATCGCGCTCGGCGATGCGGTGACGGTGATCCGGCCCTAGATGACGTAGGTATATTTGCTCCCCCAGCCGTTCGCCCTGAGCCTGTCGAAGGGCAAGTGGGACTCACCGTACTTCGACAAGCTCAGTACGAACGGGTCTGGGAGCCCCTGAATTCCAACCGACGCGAAGGAAGACGATGTGACCAAGGCCTTCAAGACGCTCGACGATATGGGTGAGATCAGCGGCCGGCGTGTGCTCGTCCGCGAAGACCTCAACGTGCCGATGGCGGATGGTGCGGTGACCGACGATACGCGGCTGCGCGCGACGCTGCCGACCGTCACCGAACTCGCCGACCGCGGCGCGATCGTGCTGATCCTCGCCCATTTCGGCCGTCCCAAGGGCGTGCCGAACCCTGAGATGTCGCTGGCGATGCTGACGCGGCCCTACAGCCATGTGCTCGGCCGCGAGGTCCGCTACATCGACTGGGAGGGCGCCGAGGATGCGGTCGCCATGCTCCAGCCCGGCGATATCGCCATCCTCGAAAACACTCGCTTCTTCGGCGGCGAAGAGAAGAACGACCCGCAAGTCGTTGAGAGATTTGCAAAACTCGGCGACCTTTACGTCAACGACGCCTTCTCCGCCGCGCATCGTGCGCACGCCTCGACCGAGGGGCTGGCGCATGTGCTGCCCGCTTTCGCCGGCCGCGCGATGGAGGCCGAACTCGTCGCGCTCGAAAAGGCGCTCGGCAACCCCGAGCATCCCGTCGCCGCGGTGGTCGGCGGCGCCAAGGTGTCGACCAAGCTCGACGTGCTCAAGCATCTCGTCACCCGCGTCGATCACCTCATCATCGGCGGCGGCATGGCCAACACCTTCCTCGCCGCGCGCGGCGTCAACGTCGGCAAGTCGCTGTGCGAACATGACCTGACCGGCACCGCCGAGGAGATCCTCGAAGCGGCGGACCGCGCCAATTGCACCGTCCACCTGCCGTACGACGTGGTGGTGGCGAAGGAATTCCGCGCCAATCCGCCGGTGCGCACCGTCAACGTCCATGAGGTCGCCGCCGACGAGATGATCCTCGACGTCGGCCCCAGCGCGGTCGAGGCGCTGGGCGACGTGCTCAAGAACTGCCGTACTTTGGTGTGGAACGGCCCGATGGGCGCGTTCGAGACGCCGCCCTTCGACGTCGCCACCGTCAGCCTCGCACGCACCGCCGCGGCGCTGACCCAGGACGGCAGCCTCGTCTCGGTCGCGGGTGGCGGCGACACCGTCGCCGCGCTCAATCAGGCCGGGGTCGCCGACCGCTTCACCTTCGTCTCCACCGCCGGCGGCGCCTTCCTCGAATGGATGGAAGGCAAGGACCTGCCCGGCGTCGCCGCGCTGATCGGCCGCTGACGCACAGCGAGGCGCCGCTCAGGCGGGCGGCGCCTCGTTCAACAACGGTGTCAGGATCGTGTTGAGGTCGTCCAGGTCGAAGGCCGCCGCCTTGGCGTAGCGGACGATCCCGGCGCGATCGATGATGTAATTGGTCGGCACCGCCCCGCCGATCAGCTCGTAGCGGCCCTTGACCCGCTTGGTCGGCGTGATCGCCATCGCCGCGAACAGCGGCTTCATCAGCCGCGCCGGCACCGAATCCTCCGTCGCCACCGCGAAGACGCGCAACCCGTGCTGCTTCTGCAAGCGATAATAACCGTCGAGTAGCGGCAATTCGCGGCGGCACGGCCCGCACCACGTCGCCCAGAAGTTGAGCACGACGACCTGACCGCGCAGGTCGGCGAGCCTGACCTTGCCGCCATCGATCAGCGTCAGTTCGAAATCGGGCGCCGGCTGGCCGATCAGCCCCGACCGCGGCGCCGCCTCCGTCGACAGGACGGGCGTGATCGCCAGCGCCAGGGCCGAGGCCAGATGAAGCAGCCGCATGATGATCTTTCCCCCCGGGCGCCGATTGATCACGACATTCGCGGCATCGTCAATATCGCCGACCTAAGCGGTTGATCGCCCGCCACGACCGGGCTATGTTAAACGCGTTTAACAGGCAGGTGGCATGCTCGGCGTACGACTCGATACCGAATTGGAAGAGCGGCTCGCCGCGGTCGCGCGCACCCAGGGGCGCAGCAAGAGCGATATCGCACGCGAGGCGGTGCGCCGCTACGTCGATCTGCACGACGACGCCTATCGTCGCGAGGCACGCCGCCAGTCGACTCGCGCCTCCGCCCGCGCCTCGGTCGAGGATGTTGTGTTCTGGCAGGACGGTGCCGCGTGGAGATAGCGCACGGTGCCATCGCTCTGGTGGACGGACCGGGCGGTGAAGCGGCACGGCCCTGCGTCGTCGTCCAGTCCGATTTGTTCAACGCGACGCATGCGACGATCACCGTCTGTCCGCTGACCAACGTCATCGGCGGCGAGGCCCTGTTCCGGGTGGTGATGTCGCCGCGCGAGCACAATGGCCTGACCGCGGAATGCGAGGTGCAGATCGACCGCATCTCCAGCGTCGCGCGCGAGCGGATCACCCGGGTGATCGGTCACGCCAGCCCCACCCGCATGGAGCAGATCGACCAGGCGCTGCGCCGCTGGCTGATGCTCTGACCCTATCCGACCCAAGGAGCCGACCCATGACCACCACCGTCACCCCCGCCGTCAAGGCCATCCTCGACAAATACGAAGCGACCAGCCCCGCGGTGAAGGCGAACCTCGCCCGCATCCTGATGCAGGGCAAATTGGGCGGCACCGGCAAGCTGGTGATCCTGCCCGTCGATCAGGGCTTCGAGCACGGCCCGGCGCGCTCCTTCGCGGTCAACCCGCCCGCCTACGACCCGCATTACCATTATCAGATCGCGATCGACGCCGGCCTGTCGGCCTATGCCGCGCCGCTCGGGCCGCTCGAGGCGGGCGCCGACACCTTCGCCGGGCAGATCCCGACGATCCTCAAGCTCAACAGCTCGAACAGCTGGGCGACCACCATCGATCAGGCGGTGACCGCCAGCGTCTCCGACGCGTTGCGCCTCGGCTGCGCCGCGATCGGCTTCACCATCTATCCGGGCTCGGACGGCATCTTCGAGCAGATGGAGGAGATCCGCGAGCTCAGCGAGGAGGCCAAGTCGGTCGGCATCGCCACCGTGATCTGGAGCTACCCGCGCGGCGGCAAGCTGTCGAAGGACGGCGAACTGGCGCTCGATGTCGGCGCCTATGCCGCCCACATGGCGGCGCTGCTCGGCGCGCACATCATCAAGGTGAAGCTGCCGTCCGCGCATATCGAGCAGGAAGAGGCCAAGCGCGTCTATGAGGGCACCGACTGGTCCAACCAGGCCGACCGTGTCCGCCACGTCGTGCAGGCGAGCTTCGCCGGCCGCCGCATCGTCGTCTTCTCGGGCGGCGCCGCCAAGGGCGCCGACGCGGTCTATCAGGACGCGCGCGACATTCTGGCGGGCGGCGGCAACGGCTCGATCATCGGCCGCAACACCTTCCAGCGCAGCCGCGAGGACGCGCTCGACATGCTCGGCAAGCTGATCGCCATCTACAAGGGCGAGGCGGCCTGATCGCCCATGTGCCGCTCCGGCTTTCGCCGGGGCGGTGATCCATGTAGGGGGCCGGGATGACCGAAGACGATCCGCTTGGCCCCCTCGATCCTGATTTCGCCGCCAACTTCCGGCGCAACGACCGCCGGCCGCCGTGCCAGCTCTATCTGATCTCGCCGCTCGACGTGACGGGCGGTTTCGCCGACCGGCTGGCGCGCGCGCTCGATGCCGGCCCGGTCGCCGCCTTCCAGTTCCGCCTCAAGGACGTCGACCAGCATATCGCCGCCAAGCTCGCCGAGCCGTTGCAGCGGATCTGCGCCGATCATGAGGTCGCGTTCATTGTCAACGACAGTATCGCGCTGGCGAAGCGGCTCGGCGCCGACGGCGTCCATCTCGGCCAGGAGGACGGCGACCCGCGCGAGGCGCGCGATGCGCTCGGGCCGGAGGTGCAGATCGGCGTGACCTGTCACGACAGCCGTCATCTCGCGATGGAAGCGGGTGAGGGCGGCGCGGACTATGTCGCCTTCGGCGCTTTCTATCCGACGACGACCAAGGCGGTCGAACATCACCCCGAACCCTCGATCCTGTCGTGGTGGGCGTCGATGTTCGAGCTGCCCAGCGTCGCGATCGGCGGCATCACGCCGGCCAATGCGCCGGCACTGGTCGCGGCGGGAGCGGACTTTCTTGCCGTATCCGGCGCGGTATGGGGCGGCGACGAGGCGGCCGCGGTGCGGGCGTTCGCCGAGGTGCTGCGCGGCTGACCGGCAGGCGATCGGGATAAAACGCCACCTACGAAACCACATGTGCTGCGGACCGTTTGATCCACCAGCGTAACGGTTAAAGGGATTGGCGACATGAAGATGGTTCTGGCTACGGCGCTGCTTGCGGGCGCCGCGCTCGCCGCCCCGACGATCGCACAACGGACGGTCGCACAGCCGGTCCCCCAGGCGGTCCCCCAGCCGGCCGCCCCGGCGCTCGATCGCAACATCCTCCACGTGCAGGTGATCCTCGACTCGCTCGGCTTCGGTCCGGGCGTGCTCGACGGCAAGGGCGGCCAGTCGCTCACCGCCGCGCTCAAGGGCTTCCAGGAGGCCAAGGGCCTGCCGCGCACCGGCAAGCCTGATGCCGCGACGTTGCAGGCGCTCTACCCGTATCGCGCCAAGCGCCCCACCGCACGCTTCGTGCTGACCCGCGAGGCGCTCGCCGGGCCGTATTACAACCCGCTGCCCAAGGATTACGGCGAACAGGCCAAGCTGCCGAGCCTCGGCTATGCGACGCCGATGGAGAAGCTGGCGGAGATGTTCCACACCCAGCCGGCGGTGCTGATCGCGCTCAACTCGCCCGATACGCGGCTCAAGGTCGGCAACACGATCGTCGTTCCGAACGCCTTGCCCGCCAGCCGCGCCTATGATCCCAAGCTGCCCGATCACTGGCGCCAGACGCTCAACATGCTCAACGTCGACGCCACCCAGCCGGTCGCCGATCATATCGTCGTCGACAAGTCGGAAAAGGTGCTGCGCGTCCTCGACAAGAACGACAAGCTGATCGCGCAGTTCAGCGCCACCATGGGCTCGGAGCACGACCCGCTGCCGCTCGGCACGTGGAAAATCTACGGCGCCGACTACAATCCCAAGTTCCACTATAACCCGGCGCTGTTCTGGGACGCCAAGAAGGGCGATCAGAAGGAGATGCTGCCGCCGGGGCCGAACGGCCCGGTCGGCGTCGTCTGGCTCGATCTGTCGAAGGAGCATTACGGCATCCACGGCACGCCGCATCCCGAACTGATCGGCCGCACCGAAAGCCATGGCTGCATCCGCCTGACCAACTGGGACGTCGCGCGTCTCGCGCAGATGGTGAAGCCGGGGACCAAGGCGGTGTTCCAGGCGTGAGCGGCCGATGCTCCGTCACCCCGGATTCGTTCCGGGGTCCACTCTGCGGCGTGGAGCGTCGGCAAGCGGCGGATACGATTTCCCTGTGGATGGGTGGACCCCGGAACACGTCCGGGGTGACGAGGTGGATGAGGCAGGGCGCATGACCCGCCTCGGTTGGATCATCCTCGCCATCGTCCTCCTGCTCGGCGCCGCCTTCGCGGCGATGACCAGCTTCGGCACCGCTTCGCGCACCACCACGCCCCGCGTCGACGTGGCGGTTGGCGAACCCTCGGCGCGAGACGACGCGCCGCTCGCCGTCCCCGTCGCCGGCGTCCGCCGCGCGGCGATCGTCGACAGCTGGATGGACCCGCGGGGCGGTGGCAGCCGCGGCCATCACGGCACCGACATTCCCGCCGCCGCCGGCACGCCGGTGATCGCGGCGGCCCCCGGCACCGTCGAGAAGCTGTTCCAATCCAATCTCGGCGGCACCACCGCCTATATCCGCTCGCCCGACCGCCGCTGGATCTATTATTACGCGCATCTCGCCGGCTACGCCCCCGGCCTGCACGAGGGTCAGCAGGTCAGGACCGGCCAGCCGATCGGCTATGTCGGCGACACCGGCGATGCCGGCGCGGGCAATTACCACCTCCATTTCGGCCTGCAGCGCATGCAGCCCGGCGAGCGCTGGCATCAGGGCGAGGACGTCAATCCCTTCCCGCTGCTTGCCGGCCGCGCGCGGGGACGGTAAAGGGGCGCCACCGGGCGTGCGCCAGCCGCGCGCCTATCTCGCTCTTTCCAATAGGTTCAGATCCATGAAGATCAGCGGCGTGGACATCCGTCCCGGCAACATCATCGAATATGAGGGCGGCATCTGGCGCGCCGTCAAGATCCAGCACACGCAGCCCGGCAAGGGTGGTGCGTACATGCAGGTCGAGATGAAGAACCTGATCGACGGCCGCAAGAACAACGTCCGCTTCCGCTCCGCCGAGACGGTCGAGCGCGTCCGCCTCGACACCAAGGACTTCCAGTTCCTGTTCCGCGACGGCGATGCGCTGACCTTCATGGACAAGGACAATTACGAGCAGATCACGCTCGACGCCGGCATCCTCGGCGATGCCGCCGCCTTCCTGCAGGACGGCATGGACGTGGTGCTCGAACTCTATGACGAAAAGCCGATCTCGGTCGAGCTGCCGAGCACGATCGAGGCGATGATCGTCGAGGCCGACGCCGTCGTGAAGGGGCAGACCGCCTCGTCGAGCTACAAGCCCGCGATCCTCGACAATGGCGTGCGCGTCATGGTCCCGCCGCACATCGGCGCCGGCACGCGCATCGTCGTCGACGTCTACGAACAGACCTACGTCCGCCGCGCCGACTGACCGATATCCCTCTCCCTGTGGAGAGGGTGGCCGAGCGTAGCGAGGTCGGGTGAGGGCAGGGCCTTCCTTCGACCTCACCCTCCCACCGCCCGACGGCGGCGGGCCCCTCCCTCTCCCGAATGGGAGAGGGGTATAGAGAAATCCCCATGCCCTCCCATTCCGGCCTCTTCACCGTCATCGAGCGCGCCGCCCGCAAGGCCGGCACCGCGCTGCGCCGCGACTTCAACGAGGTCTCGCACCTCCAGGTCAGCCGCAAGGGCCCGGCCGACTTCGTGTCGATCGCCGACAAGCGCGCCGAGCAGACGCTGTTCGAGGAACTGCGCCGCGCCCGCCCCGACTGGGGTTTCCTGATGGAAGAGGGCGGCGAGGTCGCGGGCGATCCCGACAAGCCGCGCTTCATCATCGATCCGCTCGACGGCACGTCGAACTTCCTCCACGGCATCCCGCATTTCGCCATCTCGATCGCGGTCGAGGAGCCGACCCCGTCGGGCAAGCGCGAGATCACCACCGGCCTCGTCTACCAGCCGCTCACCGACGAGAGCTTCTGGGCCGAGAAGGGCCGCGGCGCGTGGCTCACCGACCAGCGGCTGCGCGTCTCGGCCCGCCGCGACCTGTCGGAGGCGCTGATCGCCACCGGCATCCCGTTCCTCGGCCATGGCGATTTCGTCCAGTGGAGCCGCATCTTCGGTGCGATCGCACCCGAAGTCGCCGGCATCCGCCGGCTCGGCGCGGCGGCGCTCGATCTCGCCTGGGTCGCCGCGGGCCGCTTCGACGGCTATTGGGAATCGGGCCTCAAGCCGTGGGACACGGCGGCGGGCATGCTGCTGGTCAAGGAAGCCGGCGGCTATGTCACCGACTTCCGCGGCGCCGACAAGGCGATGGAGCGCAACGAGTTCCTCGCCGGCAACGATGGCCTGCACGTCAAGCTCCACAAGCTGGTCGCCGGCGCGCTCCGTTAAACCGGATCGTACGGCCCGCAAGATGCGCCAATTCCTCCCCCGCCAGGGGGAGGTGGCGCGGCGAAGCCGTGACGGAGGGGAGGACACGGAACCGCCGTGTCGCTTACCTCCCCCTCCGTCATGCCTGCGGCATGTCACCTCCCCCTGGCGGGGGAGGAATGACGTGCTGCCGCCGATCGCCGCTCCACCAATTGAGAGTGATTCTCACACCCTCCGCGGCCTTGCCCGTACCCCCTTGGGGGCCTAAAGCGACCCCCACATCCTTCGCACCTGCGAGAAGCCCTTTGGTCGATCTGTCGCAATATCTGCCTATCCTGCTGTTCCTGGGTGTCGCCCTGGCGCTGTCGAGCACGTTCGTGTTCCTGCCCATGGTCGTCGCCCGGCTGACCGGCACCAACAAGCCCAACGAACAGAAGCTGTCGGAATATGAATGCGGCTTCCCCGCGTTCGAGGATCCGCGCAGCCAGTTCGACGTGCGATTTTATCTGATCGCCATCCTGTTCATCATCTTCGATCTCGAAGCCGCCTTCCTATATCCCTGGGCAGTATCGGTTTTCAGCATCGGCTGGACCGCATGGATCTCCATGATGATCTTCATCGGCGAGCTTGCCCTGGGCCTCGTCTATGCCTGGAAAAAGGGAGCGCTGGATTGGGAATGACCGCTATGTCCGGACCCGTCGAACTCGAACGCCCGGCGACCGCCACGTCGCTGGTGCCGCCCGACCAGGGCTTTTTCGACAGCCTCAACGGCGAGCTCAACGACAAGGGCTTCCTCGTCACCTCTACCGAGGAGCTGTTCCAGTGGGCGCGTACCGGCTCGCTGTGGTGGATGACCTTCGGTCTCGCCTGCTGCGCGGTCGAGATGATCCACGTCAACATGCCGCGCTACGATCTCGAGCGCTTCGGTGCGGCGCCGCGCGCGTCGCCGCGTCAGTCTGACGTGATGATCGTCGCGGGTACGTTGTGCAACAAGATGGCGCCGGCGCTGCGCAAGGTCTACGACCAGATGTCGGAGCCGAAATACGTCGTCTCGATGGGTAGCTGCGCCAATGGCGGCGGCTATTACCATTACAGCTATTCGGTGGTGCGCGGCTGCGACCGCGTCGTGCCGGTCGACATCTACGTGCCCGGCTGCCCGCCGACCGCCGAGGCGCTGCTCTACGGGATCATGCAGCTGCAGCGTAAGATCCGCCGTCAGGGGAGCGTCGAACGGTGAGGGCGCCTGCTCCTGCCTGGGCCGCCGACCTCAACGGCGAGACGATCGAGATCGTCCGTGCGACGCTCGGTTCGGCGCTGCTCGACGCGGTCGATCAGGTCGGTGAGGTCGCGCTCTACGTCGAGCGCACCGCGATCGTCGATGCACTGACCAAGCTGCGCGACACCCCCGGTCTCGAATATCAGCAGCTGATGGAGATCGCCGGCGTCGACTATCCGAGCCGCCCGGAGCGGTTCGAGGTGGTCTATTGCCTGCTGTCGCTGACGCGCAACCATCGCCTGCACGTCCATGTCGCCACCGACGACGTCAAGCCGGTGCCGTCGGTGACGGGCATCTGGCCGGTCGCCGGCTGGCTCGAGCGCGAGGTGTACGACATGTACGGCGTGCTGTTCACCGGCAACGCCGACCTGCGTCGTATCCTCACCGATTACGGCTTCCGCGGCCATCCGCAGCGCAAGGACTTCCCGCTCTCGGGCTTCGTCGAGATGCGCTATTCGGAAGAGGCGAAGCGCGTGATCTACGAGCCGGTGAAGCTGGCGCAGGATTTCCGCAACTTCGACTTCCAGAGCCCCTGGGAGGGCGCGGCCTATGTGCTGCCCGGTGACGAGAAGGGCATGCTGCCCGAGGCCAAGGGCGCACCGACGCCGTTGAAGGCGGACGATATCGTCAAGGCCGATGCCGCGCGCACGCCGACGCAGGCGCCCAAGGCCGGCAGCGAACCCTATGCCAAGAACGATTCGACCGGCACCGCGAACACCGGCGCCGGCGATGCCGGCCCCGGCAACGCCCGGCAGGACAAGCCCAAGGATTCGGACGTCGTGCCGACCAAGGGCGGAGGACAGAATCAGTGAGCCAGGACCCGCATCTCGCGCCCGCCACCAACACGGTCGACCCCTATGTCGACGAGCTGATGCACGTCACCAGCCCGGCGCATCCGACCGAGGGCGACGTCACGATCCAGAATTACACGATCAATTTCGGCCCCCAGCATCCTGCCGCACACGGCGTGCTGCGGCTGGTGATGGAGCTGGACGGCGAGATCATCGAGCGGATCGATCCGCACGTCGGCCTGCTGCATCGCGGCACCGAGAAGCTGATCGAATACAAGACCTATGCGCAGGCGATCCCCTATTTCGATCGCCTCGATTATTGCTCGCCGATGTGCATGGAGCATACGTTCGTGCTCGCGATCGAGAAATTGCTCGATATCGAGGTGCCGATCCGCGCCCAGTATCTGCGCGTCTTCTTCGCCGAGCTGACCCGCATCTCCAACCACATGCTGAACCTCGGCAGCCACGTGATGGACGTCGGCGCGATGACGCCGAACCTGTGGATGTTCGAGATCCGCGAGGATTGCTACAATTTCCTCGAGCGGGCCTCGGGCGCGCGCATGCACCACAATTACATGCGGCCGGGCGGCGTCCATCAGGACGTGCCGCTCAAGCTGCTCACCGATATCGCCGACTGGCTCGACACGCGCCTGCCGCGTCTGTTCGAGGATGCGATCAGCCTCGTCGCCGACAACCGCATCTTCAAGCAGCGCAACGTCGATATCGCGACGGTGAGCCGCGAGGATGCGATCGCCTGGGGCTTCTCGGGGCCGATGATCCGCGCCGCGGGCATCCCCTGGGACCTGCGCAAGTCGCAGCCCTATGACGTCTACGACCGGATGGAATTCGACATCCCCGTCGGCACCCGCGGCGATTGCTACGATCGCTTCATGGTGCGCGTCGAGGAGGTCCGCCAGTCGGCGCGGATCATGAAGCAGTGCCTGCGCGACATGCCGGAGGGGCCGATCGCCTCGACCGACCGCAAGGTGGTGCCGCCCAAGCGCGCCGAGATGAAACAGTCGATGGAAGCGCTGATCCATCACTTCAAGCTGTACACCGAGGGCTATCACGTCCCCGCCGGCGAAGTATATGTTGCGACCGAGAGCCCGAAGGGTGAGTTCGGCGTGTTCCTCGTCTCCGATGGCTCGAACAAGCCCTATCGCTGTAAGATCCGGCCGACCGCGTTCAGCCATCTTCAGGCGATGGACTTCATGAGCCGCGGCCACATGCTGGCCGACACCACCGCGATCCTCGGTGCGATGGATATCGTGTTCGGCGAGTGCGACCGGTGACCGCACGCGCGCATTGCATGGGTCGAACCGAGCTGGGGGTGGATCATGCCTGAACCGGTAACGAACGAACTCATCTACGCCGTCTTGCAGAAGCTGCAGGGTGACATGACCGAAGTGCGGTTCGACATTGGCGAGCTGAAGGCGCGGGCGACCGCAACGGACGAACATCTGGGTAACATGCTCTTGCAGATGACGGGTTTGAACAGGCGGTTGGACCGCGTCGAGGAACGTCTGGGCCGCGTCGAGCGGCGCTTGGATCTGGTGGATCACCGCTAATGGCTGAAGCAGCACACATTCCCGACGAAGCCGAGACCCGCGCCCGCTGGGGTGGCTTCGTCTGGAACGAAGAGAATCAGAAGAAGGCGAACGAGATCCTCGCGCGCTATCCCAAGGGCCGCGAACAGTCCGCGTCGATCCCGTTCCTCGACCTCGCCCAGCGGCAGGTCGGCGCCGAGACGCAGACGCAGGGTTGGCTTCCCGTGCCGGTGATCGAGTTCGTCGCACGTCAGATCGGCGTGCCGTATATGCGCGTGTTCGAGGTCGCGACCTTCTACACGATGTTCAACCTCGCGCCGGTCGGCCGCTATCACGTGCAGGTCTGCGGCACCACGCCGTGCATGCTGCGTGGCTCGGACGACGTGCTCGCCGCTTGCAAGAACCGCGGGCTGGTCAAGGGGGGCACGACGCCGGACGGCATGTTCACGCTGACCGAGGTCGAGTGCCTCGGCACCTGCGCCAACGCGCCGATGGTCCAGATCAACGACGACAATTACGAAGACCTCGACTACGACCGTACCGTCGCGGTGCTCGAGGCGCTTGCCAATGGCGAGACGCCCAAGGCCGGGTCGACGATCGGCCGCCAGACGAGCTGCCCGGAGGGTGGCCCGACGACGCTGACCGCGATGGTCGACGCCAATCATGATTATCGGGGGGAGTGGGCATGACGGTCGACGATACCCGCTTCATCACCGAGATGCTCCGTGGCATCCGCGGTGACATGTCCGATGTGAAGGACCGGATGATCAATATGGAATTGCGGCAGACGGCGATGGAGCATCGCCTGCTCGGCATCGATACCCATCTGGCCGCGGTACAGCAGGGCGTCGGCGGCCTGTCGAACGACATGCGCCGGGTCAAGCAGCGCCTCGATCTCGTGGACGGACACGCCTGATGCTTGCCGATAAAGACCGCATCTTCACCAACGTCTACGGGTTCCAGCCATGGAACCTCGAAGCGGCGCTGAAGCGTGGCGACTGGGACAATACCAAGGCGCTGATGGCGCTCGGCCAGGACGCGATCATCGACGTCATCAAGGCGAGCGGGCTGCGCGGCCGTGGCGGCGCGGGCTTCCCCACGGGGACCAAATGGTCGTTCATGCCGAAGGAGCCCAAGCCCGACCGGCCGAACTTCCTCGTCATCAACGCCGACGAATCCGAGCCCGGCTCGTGCAAGGACCGCGAGATCATTCGCCACGATCCGCACAAGCTGATCGAGGGCGCGCTGATCGCGGGCTATGCGATGCGCGCGCGTGCGGCCTATATCTACATCCGCGGCGAATATATCCGCGAGGCGGAGACGCTGTTCGCCGCGGTCGCCGAGGCGTACGACAAGGGGCTGATCGGTAAGAACGCCAGCGGTTCGGGCTACGATTTCGACGTCTTCGTCCATCGTGGCGCCGGCGCCTATATCTGCGGCGAAGAGACCGCGATGCTCGAAAGCCTCGAGGGCAAGAAGGGCCAGCCGCGTTTGAAGCCGCCATTCCCGGCCGGCGCGGGCCTCTACGGCTGCCCGACGACGGTCAACAACGTCGAATCGATCGCGGTCGCCCCGACGATCCTGCGCCGCGGTGCGTCGTGGTTCTCAAGCTTCGGCCGCGAAAACAACAAGGGCACCAAGCTCTATCAGATCAGCGGGCATGTGAATAAGCCGTGCGTGGTCGAGGATGCGATGGGCCTGACGTTCCGCGAGCTGATCGAGACGCATTGCGGCGGCATCCGCGGCGGCTGGGACAATCTGCTCGCGGTGATCCCGGGCGGTTCGTCGGTGCCGCTGGTGCCGGCGAAGGACATCATCGACGCGCCGATGGATTTCGACGGCCTCAAGGCGGTCGGTTCGGGCCTCGGCACCGCGGCGGTGATCGTCATGGACAAGTCGACCGACATCGTCCGTGCGATCAGCCGCATCTCGTACTTCTACAAGCACGAGAGCTGCGGCCAGTGCACGCCGTGCCGCGAAGGCACCGGCTGGATGTGGCGCGTGATGGAGCGGCTGCGCACCGGCGACGCCGACATCGCCGAGATCGATACGCTGCATCAGGTCACCAAGCAGGTCGAGGGTCACACGATCTGCGCGCTCGGCGATGCCGCGGCTTGGCCGATCCAGGGTCTCATCAAGCATTTCCGCCCCGAGCTGGAGCGCCGGATCAACGAACGTAGCGGCGGCGATCTGACGCCGATGCAGGAGGCGGCGGAGTGACGGACGAACGGTCCGACCTGATGCTGGAGATCCTGAAACATATTCAGGCCGACCTCGGCGATGTGAAGCGGGAGCAGGTCACGCAGGGCATGCGCCTGTCCGCGCTCGAAGATCATTTTCGCGGGACGTTGACGACGCTTTATTCGATCCAGGGCGATGTCGCCCATTTGAAGACGCGGGTCGATCACATCGAGCGGCGGCTCGGCCTGCGCGATACGGAACACTGATATGCCGAAGCTGAAAGTAGACGGGATCGAGGTCGAGGTGCCGCAGGGCGCGACGGTCCTCCAGGCGTGCGAAGCCGCGGGCAAGGAAATCCCGCGCTTCTGCTATCATGAGCGGCTGTCGATCGCCGGCAATTGCCGCATGTGCCTCGTCGAGGTGAAGCCGGGGCCGCCCAAGCCGCAGGCATCGTGCGCGCTGCCTGCCGCGGACAATCAGGAAGTCTTCACCACCACGCCGATGGTGAAGAACGCCCGCGAGGGCGTGATGGAATTCCTGCTCATCAACCATCCGCTCGACTGCCCGATCTGCGATCAGGGCGGCGAATGCGATCTGCAGGACCAGTCGGTCGCTTACGGCAAGGGCCATAGCCGCTACACCGAGAACAAGCGGGCAGTGACCGAGAAGTATATGGGTCCGATCGTCAAGACGATCATGACCCGCTGCATCCAGTGCACCCGCTGCGTCCGCTTCGCCGAAGAGGTCGCCGGGGTCGAGGAGATCGGCGCGATCTATCGCGGCGAGGATATGCAGATCACGTCCTATCTCGAACAGGCGGTGACCAGCGAGCTGAGTGGCAACGTCGTCGACCTCTGCCCGGTCGGCGCGCTGACCTCGAAGCCCTATTCGTACGAAGCGCGGCCGTGGGAGCTCAAGAAGACGCTCACGATCGACGTGCAGGATGCGGTCGGCACCAACATCCGCCTCGACAGCCGCGGCCGTCAGGTGCTGCGCTGCGTCCCGCGCATCAACGAGGACGTCAACGAGGAATGGGCGCACGACAAGACGCGCCATCATGTCGACGGCCTCGTCCGTCGTCGCCTCGATCGCCCCTATGTGCGTCGCGACGGCAAGCTCGCTCCGGTAAGCTGGGACGAGGCGTTCGCGGTCATCAAGACCAGGGTCGAGGCTGCGGGCGCGAACGTTGCCGCGGTGGCGGGCGATCTGGTCGATTGCGAGACGATGTACGCCGCCAAGGCGCTGCTCGCGAAGCTCGGTTCGTCGCTGCTCGAAGGGCGGCAGACGGGCATGGACTATGACACGTCGAGCCTCGCCGCGGTCAATTTCAACACCACGATCGCGGGCGTCGAAGAGGCCGATGCGATCCTGCTGGTCGGCACCAATTTGCGCTGGGAAGCGCCGCTGGTAAACACCCGCATCCGCAAGGCGATCAAGAAGGGTGCCAAGGTCTTCGCGATCGGGCCGGAGACCGAGCTGACCTACAAGGTCGAATGGCTGGGTGCCGATCTGTCGCTGCTCGGCAATCTGCCCGAGGCTGTCGCCAAGCTCTTTACCGATGCCGCGAAGCCGATGGTCATCGTCGGCGGTGGCGCGCTGAAGGGCGGTCATGGTGCGGCGCTCGCCTTCGCCAAGCAGTTCGATCTGGTGCGTGACGGCTGGAACGGCTTCAACGTCGTCCATATGGCGGCGAGCCGGATGGGCGGGCTGATGCTCGGCTATGCGCAGAAGGGCGGCATCGCCGATCTGTCGAACGCGGCGGTGACCTTCTTCCTCGGCGCGGACGAGGTCGATTACACCAAGTTCGGCGGCTTCAAGGTCTATGTCGGCCATCACGGCGACACCGGCGCGCATCATGCCGACGTCATCCTGCCGGGCGTGACCTATGCCGAGAAGTCGGGCACCTGGGTCAATCTCGAAGGCCGCGTCCAGCGTGGCGAGCGCGCGGTGTTCGCACCGGGCGACGCGCGCGAGGACTGGACGATTTTCCGTGCCTTGTCGGAAGTGCTCGGTACGACGCTGCCGTTCGACAGCCTCGCCGGGCTGCGCGAGGCGATGACCGCCGAGGTCCCCGCACTGCGCAACGTCGGCGAGCTCGCCGGCTATGAGTGGAACCCGCCGGCGCTCGACGGCGCAGGGCAGGGGAGCCTCACCGGCTACCCGATCAAGGATTTCTATCTGACCAACGCCATCTGCCGCGCGTCCCCGACGATGCAGCGCTGTTCGGCCGAACTGGTCCATGGCGAGACGTTCGCGGAGGCGGCGGAGTGACCGAATTCTTCCACACGACCGTCGGCATGTCCTACGGCTGGGCCTGGTTCGTCGCGACGATCGTCGGCATCCTCGTCATCGCGCTGCCGCTGATGCTCGCCGTGGCGATGATCATCTATGCCGATCGCAAGATCTGGGCGGCGATGGCGCTCCGCCGCGGCCCCAACGTCGTCGGGCCGTTCGGCCTGCTCCAGTCGTTCGCCGACGGCCTCAAGGTCTTCCTGCAAGAAACGATCGTTCCCGCCGCTGCGAACCGGACCTTGTTCCTGCTCGCGCCGATCATCACCTTCACGGTGGCGCTGATCGTCTGGGCGGTGGTGCCGTTCGGGGCGGGCGTGGTGCTCGCCGACATCAACGTCGGCCTGCTCTACGTGCTCGCCGCCTCGTCGCTCGGCGTCTATGGCGTGATCCTGTCGGGTTGGGCGTCCAACTCCAAATATCCCTTCTACTCGGCGCTGCGTGCCGCCGCGCAGATGGTGAGCTACGAAGTCGCGATCGGCTTCATCCTCATCTCGGTGGTGATGTGGGCAGGGACGTTCAATCTCAGCGGCATCGTGCTGGCGCAGACCAGCACGCTCAACCTCCACATCAACGCCTTCGGCATCAACCCGCTGCTCTTCCCGATGGCGGTGATGTTCTTCATCTCCAGCCTCGCCGAGACGCAGCGCGCGCCGTTCGATCTGACCGAGGCGGAGAGCGAGCTCGTCGCCGGCTATCAGACCGAATATAGCTCGATGAGCTTCGCGCTCTTCTGGCTCGGCGAATATGCCAACGTGCTGCTGATGTGCGCGCTCAACGCGACGCTGTTCTGGGGCGGCTGGCTGCCGCCGATCGACTGGGCGCCGCTCTATTACGTGCCGGGGATCATCTGGCTGTTCGCGAAGATGCTGTTCTTCTTCTTCGTGTTCAGCTGGGTCAAGGCGACGGTGCCGCGCTACCGCTACGACCAGCTGATGCGGCTGGGGTGGAAGGTGTTCCTGCCGCTGTCGCTGTTCTGGGTGTTCCTGGTGTCGGGCGTGCTGATGCTGATGCGCGTGCCCGTCGGCGGATGAGCCGGGCCAGCGAATGGATGATCGCCCGCGGCCTTCGGCCGCAGGCGTTACGGGATCGGGCGCTGATCGGCGTCGCGATCGGATTGATGGTCGTCGTGATCGACCGAATGACGGGATTGGGCTCTTGAGCGTCGCACAGATCATCAAGTCGTTCACCTTGTGGGAGTTCGTGAAGGCGCACGCCCTCACGCTGAAGTATTTCTTCAAGCCCAAGGCGACGATCAACTACCCCTATGAGCGCAACCCGGTCAGCCCGCGGTTCCGCGGCGAGCACGTGCTGCGCCGTTACCCGAACGGCGAGGAACGCTGCATCGCGTGCAAGCTCTGCGAGGCGGTGTGTCCGGCGCAGGCGATCACGATCGAGGCCGAACCGCGCGACGACGGCAGCCGCCGCACGACGCGCTACGACATCGACATGACCAAGTGCATCTATTGCGGTCTGTGCCAGGAGGCCTGCCCGGTCGATGCGATCGTCGAGGGCCCGAATTACGAATTCTCGACCGAGACGCGCGAGGAGCTGATCTACGACAAGGCCAAGCTGCTCGACAATGGCGACCGCTGGGAAAGCGCGATCGCGGCGAACCTTGCCGCCGATGCGCCATACCGTTAATGCGCGCCGCATTCGATTCCGGGCTTAGGGGGCCGACCAACTCGTGATCCAGGCCATAGCCTTTTATCTCTTCGCGATCATCGTGATCGGTTCGGGGGCGATGACGATTTCGTCGCGCAATCCGGTCCATTCGGTGATGTGGCTGATCCTCGCCTTCTTCAACGCGGCGGGGCTGATGGTGCTCGTCGGGGCGGAGTTCATCGCGATGCTCCTCGTCATCGTCTATGTCGGTGCGGTCGCGGTGCTGTTCCTGTTCGTGGTGATGATGCTCGACATCGAGGTCGCGCAATTGCGCGCCGGTGTCGCGCGCTATGCCGCGCTCGGCCTCGCGCTCGCGGTCGCGCTGGCGGCGGAAATCCTGATCGGCATCGGTGCCTGGAGCGCCGGCGGTCTCAAGATCAGCCGCCGCATCGCGCCGATCGACGGCGACGTGCCCAACATCCAGGCGATGGGGCAGCTGCTGTATACGCGCTATCTCTTCGTGTTCGAGGCGGCGGGCTTCGTCCTGCTCGTCGCGATGATCGGCGCGATCGTGCTGACGCATCGCCAGCGTGGCGGCGTCCGCGGCCAGAACATCAGCCGCCAGAATGCGCGCCGTCCGCAGGATGCGACGCGCAACGTCCAGCCGACGGTCGGCGAGGGGGTGCAGTTGTGATTGGGTTGACGCATTATCTGGTCGTGGCGGCGATCCTGTTCACGATGGGTGTGCTCGGCATCTTCCTCAACCGGAAGAATTTGATCGTCATCCTGATGGCGATCGAGCTGATCCTGCTCGCGGTGAACCTCAACCTCGTCGCCTTCTCCGCCTATCTCCACGACCTCGTCGGGCAGGTGTTCGCGATGTTCGTGCTGACCGTCGCCGCCGGCGAGGCGGCGATCGGGCTGGCGATCCTAGTGATCTATTTCCGTGGCCGCGGCACGATCGCGGTCGACGATGTCAATCGGATGAAGGGCTAAATACAGGTGACCTCCATCCTCTTCATCGTGTTCCTGCCGCTTCTGGCAGCGATCGTTGCCGGGCTCGGCAACAAGGCGATCGGCTTCGTGCCGGCCAAAGCGATCACCACCGGCGCGCTGTTCCTCTCGTGCCTGCTGAGCTGGCCGATCTTCCTCGGCTTCCTCGCCGGCACCAACACCGCGACCGTCGTGCCGGTGCTGAAATGGATCGTCAGCGGCGACATGGCGGTCGACTGGTCGCTGCGCGTCGACCAGCTCACCGCGATCATGCTGGTGGTCATCACCAGCGTGTCGGCGCTCGTCCACCTCTATAGCTGGGGCTATATGAGCGAGGATCCGGACCAGCCGCGCTTCTTCGCCTATCTGTCGCTGTTCACCTTCGCGATGCTGATGCTCGTCACCGCGGATACGCTGGTGCAGATGTTCTTCGGCTGGGAAGGCGTCGGTCTCGCCTCCTACCTGCTGATCGGCTTCTGGTTCCGCAAGCCGTCCGCCAATGCCGCCGCGATCAAGGCGTTCGTCGTCAACCGCGTCGGCGATCTCGGCTTCATGCTGGGTATCTTCGGCACCTTCCTGGTGTTCGGCACCGTCTCGATCCCGGCGATCCTCGCCGCGGCGCCGACGATGGCGGGCTCGACGATCGGCTTCCTCGGCATGCGCGTCGATACGATGACGGTGCTCTGCCTGCTGCTGTTCGTCGGCGCGATGGGCAAGTCGGCGCAGCTCGGCCTGCACACCTGGCTGCCCGACGCGATGGAAGGCCCGACCCCGGTGTCGGCGCTCATCCACGCGGCGACGATGGTCACCGCCGGCGTCTTCATGGTCTGCCGCCTGTCGCCGATGTTCGAAATGTCGCCGACCGCGCTGCACGTCGTGATGGCGGTCGGTGCCGCGACCTGCCTGTTTGCCGCGACCGTCGGCATGGTGCAGACCGACATCAAGCGCGTCATCGCTTATTCGACCTGTTCGCAGCTCGGCTATATGTTCTTCGCGGCGGGCGTCGGTGCCTATGGCGCGGCGATGTTCCACCTGTTCACGCACGCCTTCTTCAAGGCGCTGCTGTTCCTCGGTGCCGGTTCGGTGATCCATGCGATGCACCACGAGCAGGACATGCGCTATTATGGCGGCCTGCGCAAAAGCATCCCGCTGACCTTCTGGGGCATGATGATGGGGACGCTGGCGATCACCGGCGTCGGCCTGCCGGCGGTGTTCGGCAATCCGCTCGGCATCGGTTTCGCGGGCTTCCATTCGAAGGACGCGATCATCGAGGCCGGCTGGGCGGCGGGCGAACCGGGCGTGTGGTTCGTCGGCGTGCTCGTCGCATTGATCACCAGCTTCTATTCGTGGCGCCTGATGTTCCTCACCTTCTGGGGCAAGCCGCGCTGGGCCGCGTCGGAGCATATCCAGCACGCGTTGCACGACGCGCATGGCCACGGCCATGACGATCATGCGCACGACGCGCACGGCCACGATGCGCACCACGCGCATGGCCATGACGCACACCATGCCGACGAGGCGCACGGCAATCCGGCGCAGGCCGAGGACAGCGGCGATCGCCCGTCGACGCACGGCGCGTCGCAGCAGGACCTGCCCGCGGGTACCGGGGGTTATCATCCGCACGAAAGCCCGTGGCCGATGCTGGTGCCGCTCGTCATCCTGTCGATCGGCGCGATTGCGGCGGGCTTCGTCTTCCACCGCTATTTCATCGAACCCGATGCGGGCGAGCTGTTCTGGAAGGGCGACATCGCCTTCCGCGAACATCTGATGCACGCGATGCACGAGGTGCCGGTGCCGATCAAATTGTCGGCGACGATCGCGATGCTGCTCGGCCTGTTCACCGCCTGGTATGCCTATATCAAGGCACCGAGCTTCCCGGCGGCGGTCGCGGACCAGTTCCGCATCCTGTACCGCTTCCTCGTCCACAAATATTATTTCGACGAACTCTACCACCTGATCTTCGTCCGTCCCGCCTTCGCCATCGGCCGTCTGCTGTGGCATCGCGGTGACGAACAGACGATCGACCGGTTCGGGCCGAACGGCTCGGCCTGGGTGGTGCAGCTCTCCAGCCGGCTCGCGGGCCGGCTCCAGAACGGATATGTCTATACCTATGCCTTCGTCATGCTGATCGGTCTGACCGCCGTCGTCACCTGGGCGATCGCACAGTGAGCGGGCTGCCCATCCTCTCGATCATGCTGCTGATCCCCGCGCTTGCGGCGATCGCCTGCCTGTTCGTACCCGCCGCCACCGCCCGCATGCTGGCGCTGGCCGCCACCTTCGTCGATCTGGCGCTCGGCATCCTGCTGTGGGCCAATTACGACATCGGCGGCGCGCAATGGCAGTTCGTCGAGCAGGGCCCGGCGTTCGGCTTCTTCCGCTGGGATCTCGGCATCGACGGTTTCGCGCTGATGCTCATCATGCTCAGCGTGTTCCTGATGCCGATCTGCATCGGCGCGAGCTGGCGTTCGGTCACCAATCGCGTGCCCGAATATATGGCGGCGTTCCTGCTCACGGAAACGCTGATGATCGGCACCTTCGCGGCGCAGGATCTGTTCCTCTTCTACCTGTTCTTCGAGGCAGGGCTGATCCCGATGTATCTCATCATCGGGATCTGGGGCGGGGTGAACCGCATCTACGCCTCGTATAAATTCTTCCTCTACACGCTGCTCGGCTCGCTGCTGATGCTGATCGCGATGCTCTACATGGCGCAGACCGCCGGTACGTCGAGCATCCCGGCGTTGCAGGCCTATGACTTCCCGGCGCACGTGCAGACCTGGCTGTGGCTCGCCTTCTTCGCCTCGTTCGCGGTGAAGATGCCGATGTGGCCGGTCCATACCTGGCTACCCGACGCGCACGTTCAGGCGCCGACCGCGGGTTCGGTGATCCTCGCGGGCGTGCTGCTCAAGCTCGGCGGCTACGGCTTCCTGCGCTTCAGCCTGCCGATGTTCCCCGAAGCCTCGGGCCAGCTTACCTGGCTCATCTTCGGCCTGTCGGCGGTGGCGGTAATCTACACCTCGCTCGTCGCGCTGGTGCAGTCCGACATGAAGAAGCTGATCGCTTATTCGTCGGTCGCGCATATGGCGATCGTCACCATCGGCCTCTTCGCCTTCAACCGGCAGGGGATCGAGGGCGCGATGATCATGATGCTCAGCCATGGCCTGGTGTCGGGCGCGCTCTTCCTGTGCGTCGGCGTCATCTACGACCGGCTGCACACGCGTGAGATCAGCCGCTACGGCGGTCTGGCGATCAACATGCCGCGCTACGCCTTGTTCTTCCTGTTCTTCACCATGGCGTCGATCGGCCTGCCCGGAACCAGCGGCTTCGTCGCCGAATTCCTGGCGCTGATGGGCACCTATCAGGTGTCGACCTGGATCGCGCTGCTCTGCACGACCAGCATCATCCTCGGCGCGGCCTATATGCTGTATCTGTATCGCCGCGTCGTCTTCGGCGAGATCAAGTCGGACGACGTGCGCGAAATGCAGGATCTGTCGCATCGCGAATTGTGGCTGCTCGCGCCGATCGCCGCCGTCGCTTTGTGGATGGGTGTCTATCCGGAGAGCTTCATGGCGCCGATGCGCAAGGATGTCGGCGTACTGCTCGCCCGCATCGATCGCGCGACGCCCGTCTCCGATTCCCAGCCGGCTGCCGGCAAGCCCCTCGCCACGGCGCCTGCCGCCCACGGAATTGCTCACTGATGGATTACGCCGCCAATCTCGCCATGACCCTGCCCGAGGTGATCCTCGGCGCGGGCGCCGTCGTCCTGATGCTGGTGTCCGCCTGGGGCGGATCGGCGTCGACGCGCGCCGTTTCGTGGACCGCGGTCGCGGTGCTCGCCGGCGCCTGTCTCGCGTTGCTCGGCCCGGCCAGCTACGGCGGTGCGGCGTTCGACGGCCTGTATCGTGCAGACGCCTTCGCCGCCTTCGCCAAGGTGCTGATCTTCGTCGCCGCGGCGGTGAGCATCGTGATCGCGCCCGACTTCTTCCAGCGCACGCACGGCGACGATCTGCGTCCCGAATATCCGGTGCTGATCCTGCTGTCCGCCGCCGGCATGGGCCTGATGGTTTCGGCGAGCGACATGCTGACGCTCTACGTCGGCCTCGAACTTCAGAGCCTCGCCGCCTACGTGCTGGCGAGCTTCATGCGCCGCGACACGCGCTCGGCTGAGGCGGGCCTGAAATATTTCGTGCTCGGCGCGTTGGCGAGCGGCATCCTGCTCTACGGCATCAGCCTGGTCTACGGCTTCTCGGGCACCACGCTGTTCACCGGCATCGCCGCCGCTTATGCGGGCCCGCAGTCGCTAGGCCTGCTGTTCGGCTTGGTCTTCGTCTTCGCGGGTATCGCCTTCAAGATCGCCGCGGTGCCGTTCCACATGTGGACGCCGGACGTCTACGAAGGCTCGCCGACGCCGGTCACCGCCTTCTTCGCCTCCGCACCCAAGGTGGCGGCGATGGGCCTCGCGGTCCGCGTCGCGGTCGAGGCGATGGGGCCGGCGACCGAGCAGTGGCGCCAGATCGTGATCTTCGCCGCGCTCGCCTCGATCCTGCTCGGCGCGGTGGCGGCGATCGGCCAGACCAACATCAAGCGGCTGCTCGCTTATTCGTCGATCAACAACGTCGGCTTCGCGCTCGTCGGCCTCGCCGCCGGGACGCCGGAGGGCGTGTCGGGCGTGCTGATCTATATGACGATCTACATCGCGATGACGCTGGGCTCGTTCCTGATCGTCTTGCAGATGCGCGATGACGAGGGCCAACCCGTTGAAAGCATTGCGGCTTTGTCCGGCATGTCGCGCACCCGCCCGGGCCTTGCGGCCGCGCTCGCCATCTTCATGTTCAGCCTCGCCGGCATCCCGCCGCTGTTCGGCTTTTACGCGAAGTTTGCGGTGTTTGACGCCGCGGTGCGCGCCGGCCTGTTCCCGCTCGCGGTGATCGGTATCGCCGCCTCGACGATCGGCGCTTACTACTATCTGCGCGTCGTCAAGACGATGTACTTCGACGAACCGGCGCCGGCCTTCCCCAAGGGCAACAACCCGGTCGAGGGCGGGCTGATCGTGCTGACCGCCGCCTTCGTCTCGCCGCTCGGCTATCTGGCGATCCCGCTGCTTGGCGGCTGGACGATGGCTGCGGCGCGCGCGCTGTTCCCGGCGATTTGACGATCCGGACCGTCGCGGAGACGGGCTCGACCAACGCCGACATGCGCCTCCTCGCGCGCCAGGGCGCCGAGGAGGGGCTCTGGCTGCGCGCCGAGCGCCAGACCGCCGGCAAGGGCCGGCTCGGGCGCCAATGGGTGTCCGAGCCCGGCAATCTCTACGCCAGCACGTTGGTCCACCTGCGCCCCGCCGATCCCCAGCCTGCGACGCTGGCGCTGGTCGCCGCGGTGGCGCTGCATCGAGCCGTTAGCGTCTTCTTGCCCGACGCCGCCCGGCTGAAATGGCCCAACGATCTGCTGATCGGCGTCGCCAAGCTGTCCGGCATCCTGCTCGAGCGCTGCGAGGACGCGGTGGTGGTCGGCATCGGGGTCAATCTGGCGCATCACCCCGATCTTCCCGATCGCGCGACGACGAGCCTCGCCGCCGCCGGGGCCGTGGTCACCGCGGCGGCGTTCCTCGACGTGCTGGCGGAAGCCTTCGGCCGCTGGCTGACGGTGTGGCGCGGGCAGGGGCTTGCCGCGGTCCGCGATGCCTGGCTCGCCGCAGCGCATCCGGTCGGCACCGCGCTCAGCGTGCGACTGCCGGACGGCGGCACGCGCGACGGCCTGTTCGACGGGCTCGACGCGGACGGCGCGCTCATCCTGCGCTTGGCGTCGGGCGAGCGGCATGTCATTCACGCCGCCGACGTTTCTGTCCTGAAGGATTGACGATGCTGCTCGCGGTGGATGCCGGCAATACCAATGTCGTCTTCGCGCTGGTCGAGGGGCGGACGATCAAGGCGCGCTGGCGCATCGCCACCGATCCGCGGCGCACCGCCGACGAATATGCCGTCTGGCTCAGCCAGCTGCTCGCGCTCGAAGGCTATGACCGCAGCCAGGTCGACGCGGTCATCATCGCCACCGTCGTGCCCCGCGCGCTGCACAATCTTCAGGTATTGGCCCAGAAATACTTCCACAGCGAGGCGCTGATCGCGGGGCGCGCGCCGGTGGAATGGGGCATCGTACTCGACGTCGACGAGCCGCAGAGCCTCGGTGCCGACCGGGCGGTCAACACCATCGCCGCGCATGCGCTGCATGACGGCGACCTGATCGTCATCGACTTCGGCACCGCGACGACCTTCGATGCAAGCGACTATTCGGGCGCCTATAAGGGCGGCATCATCGCGCCGGGGATCAACCTGTCGCTCGACGCTCTGGTCAGCGCTGCCGCCAAGCTGCCGCGGATCGCGATCGAGGCGCCCAAGAACAACGGCAGCGTGATCGGCCGCAACACCGTCGATCAGATGACCATCGGCATCTATTGGGGCTATATCGCGATGATCGAAGGGCTGGTCGGACGGATGAAGGCGGAGATCGGCCGCCCGGTCAAGGTCATCGCCACCGGCGGCCTCGCCACGTTGTTCGAACAGCATACCGACGTGTTCGACGTCATCGAGCCGGACCTGACGATACAGGGGCTGGCGATCATGTACCAAAACGCCCATATCGGCTGAGACGCGCTCGCGCCATCCATCGGCCCGCCGGGCGCCACATTCTTTGAAAGACCTAAATGACTCCCAAGACCAACGAACTTCTCTTCTGTGCTCTCGGCGGCTCCGGCGAGATCGGCATGAACGTCAATCTCTACGGCCATGCCGGCAAATGGCTGATGGTCGATTGCGGCGTGACCTTCGCCGATGCGGCCTATCCCGGCATCGACATCGTCCTGCCCGATCTGTCGTTCATCGAGGATCGCATCAACGATCTCGTCGGCATCGTGCTGACCCACGGCCATGAGGATCATATCGGCGCGCTGCCGTATCTCGCCGAGGACCTCGGCGTGCCGCTCTACGCGACGCCGTTCACCGCCGGGCTGATCCGCGGCAAGCTGGAGGAAGAGGGCAACGCCAATCGCGTCAAGCTGCGCGTCATCCAGCCGGGCAAGGACGGCGGCATCGCCGGCGTGCAGATCGGGCCGTTCGGCGTCAGCTTCATCGAGCTGTCGCATTCTATCCCCGAGCCCAATGCGCTGGTCATCGAGACCAAGGCCGGCCGGGTGTTCCACACCGGCGACTGGAAGCTCGATCCCACCCCGGTGATCGGCAAGCCGACCAGCCCCGAACAGCTCAGCCGGATCGGCGATGCCGGCGTCGACGTGCTCGTCTGCGACTCGACCAACGTCTTCAACAAGGACGCATCGGGGTCGGAAGCGTCGGTGCGGGTCGGACTCGCCGAACAGGTCGCCAAGGCCAAGGGGCGGGTGCTCGTCACCACCTTCGCCTCGAACGCCGCGCGGCTGCACACGCTGGGTCAGGTGGCCAAGGAGACCGGGCGTAAATTGTGCGTCACCGGTCGCTCGCTCGACCGGATCCTGAAGGTCGCGCGTGCCACCGGCTATCTTGGCGACTTCCCGGAGACGGTCGATCCCGAGACGGCGATGCGCCTGCCCAAGAACAAGGTGCTGATCGTCGCCACCGGCGGTCAGGGTGAACCGCGCGCCGCGCTGGCCCGCGTCGCCGACGGCTCGCACACGATCAAGCTCGACCTCGGCGACACGGTGATCTTCTCGTCGAAGCAGATCCCCGGCAACGAGGTGGCGATCGGCAAGATCCAGAACACGCTGGCGGGCAAGGGCGTGGTGATGATCACCGAACGTCAGGCGCACGTCCACGTCTCCGGTCATCCGGGCCGCCCGGAACTCGCCCAGATGTACAAGTGGATCCGCCCCGAGGTGCTGATCCCCGTCCACGGCGAAATGCGCCATATGATGGAGCATGCCCGTTTCGCGCTGAGCGAGGGTGTGCCGCAGTCGATCGTGCAGAGCGACGGCGATATCCTGCGCCTGCTGCCGGGCAAGGTCGAGAAGATCGGCAATGCCGGTGTCGGCCGGCTGGTGCTCGACGGCGACGTGATCCTGCCGGCGGACGGCTCGACGATCAACGAGCGGCGCCGTCTGGCGATCAACGGCCAGATCTCGGTCGCGGTGGCGATCGGTCGCGACGGGCGCGCGCTCGGCCGGCCGCAGATCCGCGTCCAGGGCGTGCCGGTCGAGGAGGATCGCGCGGCGTTCGTCGAGGATGCCGCGGAAGCCGCTGCCGAGGCGATGAAGGGTCAGAAGCGCGAGCTCGACCGGCGTCGCGAGGACATCCGCCTCGCGGTACGTCGCGTCGCGACGCGCTGGACCGGCAAGAAGCCGATCGTCGACGTGCTGATCGTCGAGGCCTAATCCCCCGTGCGCTGGACGTCGATGCTGGCGATCTACGTCCTGTTCTGGGCGTTTTCGGTCTTCCTTGTCCTGCCTTGGGGCGTCCGCACGACGCGCGAGGTGGGGGGCGACTATGTCGCCGGTCAGGCCGAAAGCGCCCCGCACGACTTCCGGCTCGGCCGGCTCGCGATCCGCGTGACGATCGTCGCGACCCTGCTGTTCGTCCTGTTCTTCGCCAATTACCGCTTCGGCTGGGTCACGCCGCAGATGCTCGACCTCTTTAATCGCGAGGCGGTGTATAACGCGGTGTGAGCGGGCGAGATGACGCCGATGTCATCTCGCCGCCAGCATTCCGCGTCCCGAATCTGTTATGGTGCGGGACGGTGGCCGCCGGGGCCGCCTGATCGTGGAAGGCCGCGCGCGTGACCCCGACCAGCCTTCAGACGCTCGATCTGCTGACCCGCGCGCTCGTGCTGATGGACGAGGAGGGGCGGCACCATATCGCCGCGCGCATCGCGATGGCGATCGACGATCTCACCGACGATCGATCCTCTCCAGAACATACGACGATCAACTGATCGCCGTGCCTGTGGCTCAGCGCAGGCGCTCGATCGCCTGCGCCAGAGCCACGTACAATTTGCCCATGTCGGACGACAGCAAGGTCACGCTGAGCGGCGAGCCGTCGCGCTGCGCGAGGATATTGCGCAACATGCTCTCGAAGTCGTGGATGTAGCGATTGACCGCCTCGCGGAACGTCTCGTCGTCGTCGTACAGCCGGGCGATGTCGCGGGCGTCGGCGGGGTCGAGCACGCGGACCGCACGGCGGGTGAAGACGCCGCGGTCGCCCTTCAGATAGGCCGCCCAGGCGCTGTCCGAGATTTCGGGTGCGAACGCCTTGGTGATGTCGATCGACGCCGAGTGAAGCGATTCGATCAGCAGCGAGGCGCGACGGGCGAACGTATCGTGTTCGGCTTCGTCGCGCTCGCTGCGCGCCTGATCGATCTTCGCTTCGACCAGCGCGGTCTGTTCGAGGATCTGGCGGACCTGTGCGGACAGCCGCTCGGTCGCGCGGGTCGCCGCCTCGACCGCTTCGCCGGTCGCATCGGCGATGGCGCGAACCTGACGCTCGACGGTGTCGCCGGTGGCGCGGCGCATCGCCTCGGCGCCCGCCTGCTCCCATTGCGCGGCGGCATCGGGGATGACCGCGGAAAGCGTTTCCCGCGCCTTGTCGGCGGCGACCGTCGCGGTTTCGCGGACGCGGAGCAGGGCGTCGACCAGCCGCGGCGCGGCGTCCTCGGCAAAGCGGTGGGTCCGTTCGATCGTCTCGTCGACCATCATGCCGAGCGCATCCGCCTTGGCACGCCCCTCGCTCAACGTCTGCAGCAGGGTGCCCGAAAGCTGATCCAGCGTGCCGCTCTGTTCGGAGATGACGCCGGCGATCGCCTCGATGGCCTCGTGCGTGCTTTCCGCGGCGGCGACCAAAGCCAGCAGCTCGGGCTTGGCGGCGACGACGACCTGCTTGCTGGCGAGGACCTTGGCATCGAGTCGGCCGAGCGCCTCGGGCAGCGTCTCGTCGATCTCGCGCGCCGCGGCGTCGAGCGCGATCAGCAAGGATTCGGTGGTGGAGATCGTCCGCGATGCCATGACGTCGCCGGCGCGCAACGCCTCGGTCATTGCGTCGGCGGAGCCGCCGAGCGCGCTGATCGACGCGGCGAGCATCTGCGATCGCTCGATGCCGTGCACGTGAAGCTGGTCGAGGCGGGTCTCGACCTGCCCGATGCCGCCGTCGAGTCCGGCGAGCAGTTCCTCGCTCGCCATCCGCTGGTCGTGCAGGCGCAACGTGACGCGATCGATCACGTCCTCCAGCCCCGCGACCCGCTCGGTGAGCGCGTCGACGCTGTCGCGCGCGGCACTGTCGAGCGCCGCCTGATTGACGCGCAGCATGGCCAGCATCGCCTCACCCTGCACGGCGATGCCCTTACGCGCCTCATCTACGGCATCGGCGGTACGGTCGAGCAGGCCGTCGACCGCGTCCGACATGCTGCCGGTAACGGCTTCGAGCCGTGCGCTCGCGGTTTCGCTGGTCGCCTCCATGCGGGCGATATGCGCGGCGAGCTTCTGCGCCGCGCTACCGGTGACGTTCTCCGCCTCGCGGCCACGTTCGGCGAGCGCGGCGAGCTGCGCCGACAGCGCCGCGGCATGCTCGCTCGCGGCAAGGCCGGTATCGTCGAGCAGATGCTGGATATCGAGGACATCGGCCTGCGCGCGCGGCAAAGAGGCAAGCAGCACGCCGAGGCTTTGTTGCGCATCGGTGGCGGCTTGGGAGAGGGCATAGGCGTGGGCCTCTGCCTGGTCGATCTGCTGGGCCATGCCCCGACTGACCGAGGTGAGGCGTTCGCTGGCGGTGTCGCCCATGGTCTTGAGCGTCGCGACCTGCTCGGCGAGCTGGCGGCGGTTGCCGTCGAGCGCGTGCGAAAGCATCGCGACGGTGCGTTCGAGGCTCGCGGCCTCGGCGCGCATCGCCGCGGCGGTGGCGCCGAACCGACGCGCCTCGCGCCGGCTGGTCCGCATCGCGAAAAGGTAGACGATGCCGATCAGCACCGGCACGACCGCGAGCGCGGCGATGAACTGCGCGAGGTCGACGGGCAGCAGGAACGGCAGCTGATCGCGCGCCAGCCACAGCATGCCGCCCAGCCAGAGCAGCGAGACGAGCAGCGCGAGCACCGGCGGCAGCCATGCGGACCGGGGTGACTCCGGCTCGGCCGCGTCCGTCCAGGGAAGCGGCTCGGCCTGCCATTCGCCTTCGTTTTCCGCCATATAGCCGCCGATCCGATCGTGCTCACCAGAGGCGTAAGCGTCGCTGGTGGCGCTGTCTGCCCGCATGTCGATGATCATGGAACCCCCGTTCTTCGATGGCGAACCTACCCGTCTTCGCGACCCTCATAAAGCAAAACCGCAACACTTGGTTAAGCAGCGCGCCGCTACATACCGGCGATGGCTTATGATCCAGGTGCGATCGATGCGGCGCTGGCCGCGGCAGTGGGTGACGAACCGGCGCTGATCGCCGAGTTGCGGCTGGCGTTCGTCGAGAGCGCGCAGCGCGGCCTGGTCGCGCTGGAGGCGGCGCAGGACGACGACGAATGGCGCGGTGCGGCGGCGCGATTGAAGGGATTGGCGGCGAGCTTCGGCGCGGTCCGTCTGATGGCGCTCGCGACGCAGGCGGCCGAACTGCCCCATGATGCGGCACTGCTCGCCAAGCTGCGGCGGTCGATCGGCCGGCTCTGAGGCGACGCGCGACAAAGCGCGTGTGGCTCTAGGCAGGGGCGGCATCACCGCCTAACAGCGGCCGGATGCTCGCCGGCCTTCTCTTCGCCATGCACGACGCGGATGATCGGCCCGCGATGCTGACCGCGACGCTGCCGTTCGGCGGCGTGACGCTTCTCGAATATCAGGCACGCCTGCTGATCGCATCGGGCGCGTCGCAGATCGTGATCCTCGTCGCGCGGCTGACGCCGGAATTGCTCGGCGCGATCAGCCGGATCGGCAAGCGCGGCGTCGCGGTCGATACGGTCCGCACCGCGGCCGAGGCGGCGGAGAAGCTCCACCCGCTGGCCCGCGTGCTGATGCTCGCCGACGGCCTGACGACGACCGCGGAGACGCTGGCAGCGCTGGCGCGGGACGGCGGCGACGCCTTGCTGGTGATGCCTGAGGATCAGGCGGCGCTCGGCTATGAGCGGGTCGGCAGCGGCATGGTTTGGGCGGGGGTGGCGCGGCTCGATCCGCGCCGGCTCGCGGAACTGGCCGCGATGCCGCGTGACTATGACGTCCAGTCGACGCTGGTGCGCCTCGCCTCGCAGGCGCATGCGGTGCATGTGCTGCTGCCGCAGGAGGCGATCCGCGGTGGCCACGGCGTCGGCCATGCCGCGGCGGCGCTGGAGGCGCGGGGGCGGACGGTGCTGGCGGCGATGATCTCCGGCCGCAGCGGCTGGTTCGAGCGATTCGTCACGGCGCCACTCGCGCGCGCGGTGATTCCGTTGCTCGTGCCGCGCGCGGTGCCGGCGACCGCGGTGGCGGCGGGCGCAGGAATCGTCGGAGTGCTTGGGCTGACTTTGATCGCCATCGCCTATCCGGGATCAGGACTGTTGCTGACCGTGCTGGGCACGCTCGGCCTGTCGCTGGCCGCGACGCTGGCGGACCTGCGCGACGAGCCCGCGGCGGAGCGCTGGTTGCAGCGGCTTGCCGGTGGCCTGCCAGCGCTGGCGGCGTTGTTCTACGGTCGACAGGCTGCGCAGGCACAGGCGGACGGCGCGCCGGAGATCCTGGCGATCGGTCTCGTCCTGCTTGCGGTGCTCGGCGAACGCGCGCTCGGGCACCGACCGCGGCGGAGCTGGTGGGGCAGTGCGCCCGCCTATCTGCTGCCCGTCTGGTGCGGTGCGATCGTCTCGGCGCCCGCCGTCGGGCTCGGTCTTGCCGCCGTCTACGCCGCCGCCACGCTTGCCTCTGCAATCGAACGATTGCGGCGGCACCCTTAGCGCTGTCTTAATGATAGAGAGGTAGCGTCAGGCCATGGCGGTCGGACCGGAACAGACGGAGCGGGATGTGCTGGACACCCGTATCAATGCAGCGCGCCGGCTCGCCGCGCGGGCGGACGCACGCCTGACGGGAGCGATCGCCGACTTCTTCCTCGCCGAAGAGGCGCGACTCGACGAGCGGACGCGGCTGACGCTGGGCCGGGTGCTGAGCGGCGTCGTGCAGGGGATCGAGACGGAGATCCGTCGTCATGCGGCGCGCATCCTGTCCGGACGTGGTGCCGAAACACGCGCCGAGCATTTGCTGACGGCGCAGGACGACGTGGTGCGGCGACTGTCCCGCGCCGGGCTGCTGCGCGACCGGCTGCTGATCGACGAGCTGCTCGCCCAGGTGTCCTGCGATCTTATCGCCGCGCGCCTCGCGCCCAGCGCCGCGACCCCGGAACAGGCGAGCCTGCTGGTCCGGCTCGCCGAGGTCGACGACGGCGTCGTCGCCGCAGCCGCGCGCGCGTTGCTGTCGGCGGAGACCCGGCGCCGCGCCGCTGCCGAGCAGGGCGGGGTGGTGACCGGCATCCTGCCCGCCGAACGCCATCATCAACTGGTCTGGTGGGTCGCGGCCGCGATCCGAGAGGGGCAGGTCGCTGCGGGCGGCGAGGACGGCGGCGTCGACCGCGCAATCGTCGAGGCGGCACAACGCAATCTCGCCGCACACGACGAGGGGCAGCGCCCCGAAGCTGCCGCGGTGCGGCTGGCGGCGGCGATCGACGCGCGCCCGCACGAGGTCGGCGAACTGCTGATCGAAACGCTGGGCGACCGGCGGCTGTTGCTGTTCATCGCGGTGCTCGGCCGGGCGGTCGATCTCGACTTCGAGGGCGCGCGGACGATCGTCCTCGAACCCGAAGGCGACCGGCTGTGGCTGGCCTTACGTGCGGCCGGGCTCGACCGGAGCGCGATCGCACGGATCGCCCTCGCCTTGGCGGATGCCGACCCGCGCCGCGACATCGAGGCGTTCGCCGACGATCTCGACGCGATCGTCACGGTGTCGGCGGAGGCGGCGCGGTCGGCGCTGGCGCCGTTGACGCTGCACCACGATCTGCGCATGGCGATCGCAGCGCTCACTCGCGAGGCGGTGCGATGAGGGTCGACAGCATTCCCGACATGCCGCTGAGCCATGCCTCGCTCGACGGCGAGGGGCGGTTGATCGCCGCCGACCCGGCGCTGATGGCGCTCAACGATCAGGCCGGCGGGGCGATCGGGGCGGCGCTGGCGATCCCGCAGCTGGCGACGGTGGTGCGGCTCGCGCGGCGACTCGGCATCCTGGTGTCGCGGTCGGTGACGGTCGCCGATCAGGACGCGGACCTCGAACTCTGGGTGCGGGTGCAGCCGGACGGCGAGGGGGTGCGGATGGCGGTGAGCGGCTGGCGCGGCTTGCGCCCGCAGCCTGTCGCGGAACGACCGCTGGCGACGGTGATCGAGGATGGCGCGATGTCGTGGGAGACCGACGCCGGCCTGCGACTGACCTTCGTCTCGATCGATCCGGCGCGGCGGCTGGGGCTCGATGCGCTCGGGCTGCTCGGCCAGCCGCTGACTTCGCTGTTCACGCTCGATGCGACCGAGAGCGGCGCTCTGCCGATCCTCGAGGCGGTGGCGCGGCGGCGCCCGTTCGACGAGCAGCGCGCGCGGCTACGCAGCGGCGATACGCGCATGCTGCTGACCGCGACGGTCAAGGAAGATGCCGCGGGCGATTTCGCCGGGCTGGCCGGCGTGGCGCGCGTCGCGGAAACCGCGCCTGCGCCGGTCGAGGCGACGATCTCGACCGACTTCACCGAGGGGCTCGATCGCGCGTTGCGCTCGCCGCTCGCGCGGATCATCGCGCACGCCGACACGATCCACGCCGAGGCGGAGGGGCCGGTGCAACGCGACTATGTCGATTATGCATCGGATATTGCCAATGCCGGCCGCCATCTGCTCGGGCTGGTCGACGACCTCGTCGATCTGCAGGCGGTCGAGCGCGCCGATTTCTCGCTGGAAACCGAGGCGATCGATCTTGCCGACGTCGCCCGGCGTGCGGCCGGCCTGCTGTCGGTACGCGCCGCCAATGCCGGCGTGGCGATCGCGCGCCCCTTGCCGGACCTGCGCGTGGCGGCGTCCGGGGATTTCCGCCGGGCCTTGCAGATTATGGTCAATCTGATCGGCAATGCGCTGCGCTATTCGGCCGAGGGTGGCGTGGTGAGCGTCACCGTCAGCCGCAGCGGCGACATGGCCGAAGCGGTCGTCGCGGATCAGGGCAAGGGCATCGCGCCGGAGGACCAGGCGCGCATCTTCGAGAAGTTCGAGCGGGTCGATCCGAGCGAGGCGGGCGGCAACGGCCTCGGCCTTTATATCGCGCGCCGGCTGGCGCGGGCGATGGGGGGCGATCTTGCCGTGGAAAGCGTGCCGGGAGACGGTGCGCGGTTCACGCTGTCGCTGCCGGTTTAGGGGCATCGCCGCGGGCTGTCGGGGATCGCAGCGTTTGGAACCGGCGGAGTTATACGGGATATTCCTCCCCCGCCAGGGGGAGGTGGCACGGCGAGGCCGTGACGGAGGGGGAGGAAAGGGTGAGAGCCCGCTTGTAAAGCTCCCGCCTTTCCTCCCCCTCCACCATTCGGCTGGCGCCGAACGGTCCCCCTCCCCCTGGCGGGGGAGGAATTAGGCGATCGACGCTTTTACCGCCGCATCCGTCGCGCCACCAGGATCAGCAGCAGCCCTGCGACCGCCAGCGCGACGCCGCGGTCGGCCCACGGCCGCTGGTCGAGCATGAAGCTCGATTCGGGCCAATGGACGTAGCCCAGGCCCTGACCGATCCACAGCATCCCCATCAGCGCCATCAGCACGCCGATGGAGAGCAGGACCGGCCGGGCGCGGCGCATCAGCGCTGGTCCACCGGAACGTAGCTACGCTGCGTCGGGCCGGTGTAGAGCTGGCGCGGACGACCGATCTTCTGGTCGGGATCGGTGATCATCTCGTTCCACTGCGCGACCCAGCCGACGGTGCGGGCGAGCGCGAAGAGCACGGTGAACATCGAGGTCGGGAAGCCGATCGCCGACAGGATTACGCCCGAGTAGAAGTCGACGTTCGGGAACAGCTTCTTCTCGATAAAGTAATCGTCGCTGAGCGCCAGTTCCTCGAGCCGCAGCGCGGTGTCGAACAGCGGATCGTTGACCTTTAGCGCGTCGAACACCTCGCGCACGGTCTTCTGCATCACCGTCGCGCGCGGATCGTAATTCTTGTACACGCGATGGCCGAAGCCCATCAGGCGGAACGGATCGTTCTTGTCCTTGGCGCGGGCGATGAACTCGGGGATGCGCTCGGGCGTGCCGATCTCGCGCAGCATGTTGAGCGCCGCCTCGTTGGCGCCGCCATGCGCCGGGCCCCACAGGCAGGCGATGCCCGCCGCCATGCACGCGAACGGATTGGCGCCCGACGAACCGGCGAGACGCACGGTCGAGGTCGACGCGTTCTGCTCGTGATCTGCATGGAGGATGAAGATCCGGTCCATCGCCTTCTCGACCGCCGGATTCACCTCATAAGGCTCGGCGGGGACGCCGAAGGTCATGCGCAGGAAGTTGCCGGTGTAGCTGAGCGAATTGTCCGGATACAGGAAGGGCTGGCCGACGCTGTACTTGTACGCCATCGCGGCGATCGTCGGCATCTTGGCGATCAGGCGGTGGCTGGCGATCGTACGCTGCACCGGATCGTGGATGTCGGTCGAATCGTGGTAGAAGGCCGACAGCGCGCCGACGACGCCGCACAGGATCGCCATCGGATGCGCGTCGCGACGGAAGCCGCGGAAGAAGGTCGCGAGCTGCTCGTGCACCATCGTGTGCCGCGAAATGGTATGCTCGAACTGCGCCAGCTCGCCCTTCTCGGGCAGCTCGCCGTTGAGCAGCAGATAGGCGACTTCCATGAAGCTGGAATTTTCCGCCAGCTCGCCGATTGGATAGCCGCGGTGCAGCAGAACGCCTTCGTCACCGTCGATATAGGTCAGCTTCGATTGGCACGACGCCGTCGAGGTGAAGCCCGGATCGTAGGTGAAGTCGCCGGTCTGCGCGTAGAACTTCCGGATGTCGACGACATCCGGCCCGACCGTGCCGGACATGACCGGGTAGTCGAAATCCTTACCGTCCACGGATACTTTGGCGGCGTCGGTCATGTCGTTGTCCTTCCTATCAGACTGCCATTCGGTCCGCGATCCGGCCGAGGCTTTCCTCTTTGCCGAGAAGCGCGAGCACGTCGAAGATTCCGGGCGATGTCTTGCGCCCGGTGAGAGCGGCGCGGAGCGGCTGGGCGACCTGCCCGAGCTTGACGCCCTGGGCCTCGGCGACCTGCCGTACCGCTGCTTCGAGAGCCTCCTGATCCCACTGCTGCACCGCGTCAAGCGCGGCGTGCAGTGCAGCGAGAAGCTGGGGTGCGGTGCCGCCGAGCAGGTCCGAAGCTGCCTGATCGAGGTCGAGCGGGCGGTGGGCGAACAGGAAGCGCGCGCCCTCGCTCAATTCGTTGAGGTTGGCGGCGCGGGCCTTGAGCACCGGCATCGCGAGGGTCAGCAACTCCGTGTCGGCATAGCCGCCGATCGGCGCGATCAGCGCGGCAAGACGGGCATCGTCGGCGGCGCGGATATAATGACCGTTGAGGTTCTCGAGCTTCTTGAGGTCGAAGCGCGACGGGCTCTTGCCGACGCCGGCGAGGTCGAACCATTCGGTCGCCTGCTCGCGGGTGATGATCTCGTCGTCGCCATGGCCCCAGCCGAGGCGCAGGAGGTAATTGTCGAAGGCTTCCGGCAATATGCCCAATTCGTCGCGATAGGCCTCGATGCCGACCGCGCCGTGACGCTTCGACAGTTTGGCGCCGTCGGTGCCGTGGATCAGCGGGATATGCGCGTAGATCGGCTCGGGCCAGCCGTTCGCCTTGTAGATCGGCAGCTGGCGGAAGGCGTTGTTGAGATGGTCGTCGCCGCGGATGACGTGCGTCACGCCCATGTCATGGTCGTCGACCACCACCGCGAGCATGTACGTCGGCGTCCCGTCCGAGCGCAGGAGGATCAGATCGTCGAGTTCGGCATTCTGGACGGTTACCGACCCCTGGACGCGATCCTCGATCGTCGTCGCGCCGTCGCGCGGCGCCTTGAGGCGGACGACGAAGGGCTGGCCCGCGGGTGCGGTCGCCGGATCGGCGTCGCGCCACGGCGAGCGGATGCGCAGCGGCTGCTTCGCCGCCTGCGCCGCCTCGCGCTGGGCGGTGATCTCCTCGGCGGTCATGTAGCAGCGATAGGCATGGCCGCTGGCGACCATCTGATGCGCGACTTCGGCATGACGGTCGGCGCGGGCGAACTGGAAGACGGCGTCGCCGTCCCAGTCGAGGCCGAGCCATTTGAGCCCACCGAGGATCGCGTCGATCGCCGGCTGGGTGGAGCGGGCGCGATCGGTGTCCTCGATGCGCAGCAGGAACGTGCCGCCATGATGGCGCGCGTAGAGCCAGTTGAACAGCGCGGTGCGCGCACCGCCGAGATGCAGATAGCCGGTCGGCGACGGCGCGAAGCGCGTGACGATCGTCGCAGGATTATCGTTCGTGGCGCTCAACCGCGCTTGCTCCCAAGGTTCGAGACGTGACGGCCGGAGCGGCCGCCGCGGGCCCTAGCACGCGGCTTCTGCGCCTTCAAATGCCCCGCGCCATGGAACGGTTGCGCGTCGGTATCGAAGAATGGCTGGAGGCGGAACGCGATCAGTTGGTGCTGTGGCTGCCGGTGGCATTCGGTGGCGGGATCGCGGCGTGGTTCGTGCTGCCCGATCCGCGGACGTGGACGACGACGCTGCTGCTGTGCGCCGCCGTGGCATTCGCCGCCATCGGGTTGGCACGCGGCGACCGGGCTGCGCGGGTCGTCGCGCTCGGTGCCGTGGCCGTCGCCGCCGGGTTGGCGCTGATCTGGTGGCGGGCGGAGCGGGTCGCCGAACCGGTGCTCGCACGCCCGGTCGTCGCGGTGGTACGCGGCAGCGTCGAGCGGGCCGAGCCGTTGATCGCGCGCGGACTGATGCGGCTGACGATCCGCGCCGACGCCGGCCAGGGCCTGCCGACGCGGCTGCGGGTCAATCTCGCCGCGGCGGACGTACCGGCGGACCTGGGGGCGGGTGCGGTCGTCCGGCTGCGGGCGCGACTGATGCCGCCGCCCGACGCCGCGGTGCCCGGCGCCTATGATTTCGCACGGGTGGCGTGGTTCGCGGGTATCGGCGCGACCGGGCGTGGTTTCGCGCCGGTGACGGTGATCCGGCCCGCCCCGGCGGGGGGTGGCCTGCGGACGCGGCTGACCGATCATATCACCGCCCGGCTGGACGGCAGCCGCGGCGGGATCGCGGCCGCGCTTGCCACCGGTGACGAGGGTGCGATCACCCCGGACGATTCGGAAGCGATGCGCCGTGCCGGCCTCGCGCATCTCTTGTCGGTCAGCGGGTTGCACATCACCGCAGCCGTCGGTGCGACGATGCTGCTGGTCATGCGGCTGCTCGCCTTGTGGCCGTGGCTGGCGATCCGCGTCCGGTTGCCGCTGGTCGCGGCGGCGGCAGGAGCGCTGGCGGCGATCGGCTATACCTGGCTCACCGGCAGTCAGGTGCCGACGATCCGGTCCTGCGTCGCATCGCTGCTGGTGCTGGGGGCACTGGTGCTCGGGCGCGAGGCGGTGACGTTGCGGCTGGTCGCCGCGGGCGCGATGACGGTGCTGCTCGTCTGGCCGGAGGCGGTGACCGGCGCGAGCTTCCAACTGTCCTTCGCGGCGATCGCGGCGATCGTCGCGCTGCACGAGCATCCGCGTGTCGAATCATGGTTCGCGCCGCGCGAGGAGGGGCGAATGGCTCGCGTGCTGCGATCGCTGGTGTCGCTGCTGCTCACCGGGCTGGTCGTCGAGGCGGCGCTGATGCCGATCGCAGTCTATCACTTCCACAAAGCGGGGCTCTACGGCGCGGCGGCGAACATCGTCGCCATCCCGCTCACCACCTTCGTGGTGATGCCGCTGGAGGCCCTCGCCCTGCTGCTCGACGCCTTGGGCTGCGGCGGGCCGGTCTGGTGGGCGACCGATGTCGCCTTACGCCTGTTGCTGGTCCTCGCGCATGCGGTCGCCGCTGCGCCGGGATCGTCGCTTGCGCTGCCGTCGATGCCGGCGGCGGCGTTTGCGCTCTTGGTGGCGGGGGGATTGTGGCTGGCTTTGTGGCGGACGCGGTGGCGGCGGCTCGGCGTGGTACCGCTCGTCATCGGTGCGGGCTGGACGTGGCTGACGCCCGCGCCCGACCTGCTGGTGACGGGCGACGGGCGGCATATGGCGGTGCGTGTCGGCGGCGGGCTGGCGCTGCTGCGTGATCGGGCCGGGGACTATACGCGGGACATGCTCGCCGAAAACGGCGGCGCCGACGCGGGGATGCTATTGGGGGAGCAGGCGGCGGCGCGCTGCACGCGCGATGCCTGTGCGGTCGATGTGGATGCGGGCGGGCGGCGCTGGCGGGTGCTGGCGACGCGGAGCCTGTATCCGGTGAACCGCGACGATCTCGCGACGGCCTGTGCGCGTGCGGATGTGGTGGTGAGCGAACGCCATCTGCCGCGGGCGTGCCGGCCGCGCTGGCTCCGGCTGGACGCGCCGATGCTGCGGCGGACCGGCGGGGTCGCGGTGACCTTCGCGGGTGGCGAGGTGCGGACGGTGCGGCGCGACGCGGATGCGCATCCGTGGTTCGCTGCCGTGCGGGTCATGCCGGCGGTGACGGGCGAGCACCATAGAAAGCGTCGATGGGGTGCCCCGTGAAAGTCCGCCAGTGCTCCTGCGGACGCAGGAGTCCAGAGCCAAGCAGAACAACGGCGTATGGCGTTCCGGACTCCTGGGCTCCTGCTTTCGCAGGAGCACTGGGATGACGTTCGCAGAGGTCTCGAACACGTCCGGGGTGACCGAGAGAGGGTGGAAAGCGTTGGGCGTACATGGAGGCCCATATGCGATCCCGCCGGCGGCTCAATCGTAGCGGCGCAGGATGCCCGACAATTTGCCTTGCACGCGGACGTGCGAGGGCACGTAGCGTTGCGGTTCATAGGCGCGATTGGCCGGATCGAGCCGGACCATCGCGCCCTCGCGACGGAAATATTTGAGCGTCGCCTCGCTGTCGTCGATCAGCGCGACGACGATCTCGCCGTCGCGGGCGACTTCGGTCCGGCGGATCAGCGCATAGTCGCCGTCGAGAATGCCCGCCTCGACCATCGAATCGCCCGATACTTCCAGCGCATAATGTTCGCCCGAACCGAGCAAAGCGGCCGGCACCGCGAGCATCGAGCTTCCCTCGAACGCCTCGATCGGCACGCCGGCGGCGATGCGGCCGTGCAGCGGGATTTCGATGACGTCGTTGGCCGGCGTCGCCGCGGGGCGGACGTTGCCGGTCTTGGCAGGGGGCACGGCCGGGGCGGCCGGCGCGGGCTTGCGTTCCGACCGTTCCGGCATGCGCAGCACTTCGAGCGCACGGGCACGGTTGGGCAGACGGCGGATGAAATGCCGTTCCTCGAGCGCGCTGATCAGGCGATGCACGCCCGATTTGGATTTCAGGTCGAGCGCTTCCTTCATCTCCTCGAACGAGGGCGAGATGCCGGTTTCTTCCAGCCGGTCGTTGATGAAGCAAACGAGCTCGTGTTGCTTGCGCGTGAGCATGAGCGGACCTTCCCCGTCGGAACAGACGCGGAACTTCTAGGGAACAGGATAGCGCGCGTCAAGCGATGACGAGGATTTCTGCCGAGTCGCCCGCACTGGCGGCAGGCGCGTCCACCGGCCGCACGATCAGGCAGTGCGAGCGGGCGAGCGTGAGGAGCATCGAACTGTCCTGGATGGTCGAGGCAAAGGCGCGACCGTCGCGCAGCTCGGCGCGCAGATAGTCGGTGCGCGGGCCGTTCGCGGGCAGGTCCTCGCCGAGGATGGTCATCGTCGTGCGCGGTAGCGGGTCGGCGGCGCCGGCGAGGCGCGCGACCAGCGGTTTGACGAACAGCAACGCGGTGACGAATGCGGACACCGGATTACCGGGCAGGCCGAGCAGGATCGTGTCGCCGAGCCGGCCCGCCATCATCGGCTTGCCGGGGCGCAGCGCGATCCGCCAAAAATCGATGCTGCCGCCGGCGGCCTCGAGCGCCGGACGGACGAGATCGTGGTCGCCGACCGAAGCGCCGCCGGTGGTGACGAGCAAATCGGCTTCGACACCGGCGAAGGCGTCCCGCAACGCGCCGAGATCGTCGGGGAGAATGCCGAGGTCGATCAACTCGATCGGCAGGTCGGCGAGCAGCGCCGCCAGCATCGCGCGGTTCGATTCGGGGAGCGCGTCGGGCGAGGCGCCGCGGCCGGGCTCGACCAGTTCGTCGCCGGTCGCGCAGATCGCGACCCGCACGCGGCGGTGGACGGCGATCGTCGCCACGCCGCCGGTCGCCGCGACCGCGATCCGCGCGGCGGTCAGCCGCTCGCCCTGCGCGATCAGCCGGCCACCGGTGGTGAAATCGAGGCCGCGGCGGCGGGTGTTGCGGCCGTGCGTCGGCGGACCTTCGCCGGTCAGCCGGATTGCCGTGCCGTCGGCGGCGACTTCCTCCTGGATCATCACCGTGTCGGCGCCCGCGGGCATCGCCGCGCCGGTGAAGATCCGAACCGTTTCGCCTGGGCCGACCGCGCCGGCGAAGGGGCGGCCGGCGGCGCTTTCGCCGATCAGCGTCCAGGGACCGGGGAGGTCGGCGAAGCGGATGGCATAGCCGTCCATCGCCGACAGATCGGTCGCCGGCTGCGTCCGGTGGGCGGCGACGTCGGCGGCGGCCCAGCGTCCGTGCGCCTGAGCGAGCGGCACCTCTTCGACGGCGATTGGGGCCGCCGAGGCGAACAGGCGGGCTTGCGCCTCGGCGATCGGCAGCAAGGCCATCGCGTCAGGCGCGCCAGTCGCCGGACTTGCCGCCGGCCTTTTCGAGCAGGCGGATGCCGGTGATCGTCATGCCGCGGTCCATCGCCTTGGCCATGTCGTAGATGGTCAGCAGCGCGACCGACACGGCGGTGAGCGCCTCCATCTCGACACCGGTCTTGCCGTCGGTCGCGGCGAGCGCGGTGGCGGTGATGCCCGCCTCGTCGAGCACGAGGTCGAGCGTGACACGCGTGAGGGGGAGGGGGTGGCAGAGCGGGATCAGCTCGGCGGTCTTCTTCGCCGCCATGATGCCGGCAACGCGGGCGACGGCGAGCACGTCGCCCTTCTTCGCCGCACCGTCGCGGATCGCGGCGAGCGCATCCGCGGCGACCGCGATATGGCCGGTGGCGACGGCGCGGCGGCTGGTCGCCGCCTTGTCGCCGACGTCGACCATATGCGCGGCGCCATCGGCGTCGAGATGGGTGAGGCCGCTCATCCGATCATCGCGCGGGTCGCGGCCTCGACGTCGTCGGCGCGCATCAGCGCCTCGCCGATCAGGAAGCAGTGCACGCCGTGTGCGGCCATCGCGTCGAGATCGGCGCGCGTCTCGAGCCCGCTCTCCGCGACGAAGGTGCAGCCGGCGGGGGCCTTGTCGACCAGTTCGTAGGTGCGGGCGAAATCGACGGTGAAGTCGCGCAGGTCGCGGTTGTTGACCCCGATCAGTCGCGATTTGAGTTTCAGTGCGCGGTCGAGTTCGTGCGCGTCGTGCACCTCGACCAGTACGTCCATGCCGCAGTCGCGCGCCGATGCCTCGATCTCCGCCATCTGGTTGTCGTCGAGCGCGGCGACGATGATGAGGATCGCGTCGGCGCCGATCGAGCGGCTTTCGGTCGCCTGCCACGGATCGACCATGAAATCCTTGCGGATCACCGGCAGGTCGCAGGCGGCGCGCGCGGCGATGAGATAGTCGTCGGAGCCCTGAAACCATTGCTCGTCGGTGAGCACCGACAGGCAGGCGGCGCCGCCCGCCTGATAGGCGCGGGCATGGGCGGGGGGATCGAAATCGGCGCGGATCAGGCCCTTGGACGGGCTCGCCTTCTTGATCTCGGCGATCAGTGCATGGCCCGGCCTGGCGTCGAGCGCGGCGCGGAAGCCACGCGGTTTGGTCACCGCGGCGATGCGTGCGTCGAGATCGGCGAGGCTGGTCGTCGCCTTGCGTGCGGCGACCTCGGCGCGTTTGGTTTCGATGATGCGGGAGAGAATGGTCATCGGTAGGCGATCCAGCGGTCGAGCAGCGCGCCCGCGCGGCCGTCGTCGAGCGCGGCCGCGGCGGCGTGCGCGCCGGCGGTGAGATGGGGACTGTGGCCGGCGACGACCAGCGCGGCGGCGGCGTTGAGCAGCACCGCGTCGCGATAGGCGCCCGCCTCGCCGGCAAGCAGGCGACGCAGCGCGGCGGCATTATAGGCAGGGTCGCCGCCGCGGATCGCGGCGAGCGGATGGCGCGGCAGGCCGGCATCCTCTGGCACGATCGTGCGCGGCAGCGTCGCACTGCCGACGTTGACCGCGATGCTCGGGCCGGCGGTGGAGAGTTCGTCGAGCCCCTCCTCGCCCGAGATCACCGCGGCGCGGGCGGTGCCGAGCTGGTCGAGCGCCTCGGCATAGAGGCCGGCGTAATCGGGGCGGGCGATGCCGATCAGCTGATGCGTGACATGCGCCGGATTGGCGAGCGGCCCCATCAGGTTGAAGATGGTGCGCTTGCCGATGCGGCGGCGGATCGGGGTGATCCGCGCCATCGCGGGATGATGATTGGCCGCGAAGAGGAAGGCGATGCCGAGATCGGCGAGGCTGCCCTCGGCGGTGGCGCCGGCGACCTCCATGTCGAGGCCGATCGCCTCGAGCGTGTCGGCGGCGCCCGCCTTGGACGAGGCGGCGCGGTTGCCGTGCTTGGCGACGGGCACGCCGCAGGCGGCGACGACCAGCGCCACCGCGGTCGAGACGTTGAGCGTGTGATGGCCGTCGCCGCCGGTGCCGCAGACGTCGATCGCGCCGGCGGGGGCGGCGATCGGGATGAGGCGGGCGCGAAGGGCGCGCGCGGCCTCGGCGATCTCGATGCTCGTCTCGCCGCGGTCGGACAATGCGATGAGGAAGGCCGCGATCGCCTCTTCCGACACGCGCGCATCGAGGATGTCGGCGAAGGCCTGCGCCGCGCTCTCGCGCGACAGCGGCGTCGCCGGATCGGGCAGCAGCGTCAGGATCGTCACGCCGGCGCCTTGACCGCGATGCCGGCGATACGCAGGAAATTGGCGAGCATCGCATGGCCGTGTTCGGTGGCGATGCTTTCGGGATGGAACTGGACGCCGTGGATCGGCAGCGTCGCGTGGCGGAAGCCCATAACGTTGCCGTCGTCGGCGCGCGCATTCACCACCAGCGGTGCGGGGACGTCGTTGACGATCAGGCTGTGATAGCGCGTCGCGGTGAACGGCGAGGGCAGGCCCTCGAACAGGCCGGTACCGTCGTGGGCGACGGGCGAGGTCTTGCCGTGCATCAGCCCGCCGCGCTCGACACGACCGCCGAAATGCTGGCCGATCGCCTGATGGCCGAGGCAGACGCCAAGCAACGGCCGGCCGGCATCGGCAGCGGCGGCGACGAGATCGAGGCTCACCCCCGCCTCGGTCGGCGTACACGGGCCGGGCGAGATCAGGAACGCCTCCGCGCCCGACGACAGCGCCTGTCCCGCCGAAATGGCATCGTTGCGCACCACCTCCACCTCGCTGCCAAGCTCCATGAGATAATGGACGAGGTTCCAGGTGAAGCTGTCGTAATTGTCGACGACCAAGATCATCGCGCCGCCATAAACGATGCCCGCGCCGGTGCAACGCCTGTTGCGTCCCGGCAATCCTGTAGCAATCTGCGGGCGCTTATAACCGCTCCGTGTCGCGCGCCGGGAGAAACTGCGTCGCCTGCACGTTGAAGTCGCAAAGGAGACGCATGCCATGTTCCGCCCGTTGATGATTGCCGCTTTGATCGCGTTGCCCGCGGTTGCCGGTGCGCAGAGCGCGCCGGTGGCGGATACGGCAGGGTCGGGCACGCCGCCGCAGCGCGTGCGTGCGGTCACGCTCGGCGTCGGCCAGAAATGCCCGCAAAGCAGCGATACCGAGATCGTCATCTGCTCGACGCTCGAACAGCCCTATCGCATCCCCAAGCAGTTCCGCGACAGCGGTCCGATCCCGGCCAAGAACCAGGCATGGGGCAATCGCGCCGCGACGATGGACCAGGTCGGCCGGGCTGCCGGCGGCCTTCCCGACACCTGTTCGCCGGTCGGCACCGGCGGTCAGAGCGGCTGTGCGCTGGCGACCAACCGCCAATGGGCGGCGGAACGCCGCGCCAAGCAGGATGCCGATGCTTCGGTGCCCTGATCGCTAATCCTCTGCCGCCGCGCCTCGACGCGGCGGCGGTTACTGGCCGAAGCCGCCTTCGGCGGCGCGGCTGACCGCATCGCGCGCGGCGGCGAGGATGGCGCCGGCCTTGGCCTCGCATTCGCGCTGTTCCGACGCGGGATCGCTGTCGGCGACGATGCCGGCGCCGGCCTGCGCGTGGATGGTGCCGTCCTTCACCACCGCGGTGCGCAATACGATGCAGCTGTCCATCGAGCCGTCGGGCGAGAAATAGCCGACACCACCGGCATAGGCGCCGCGGCGTTCGGGTTCGAGCTCGGCGATGATCTGGCAGGCACGCACCTTGGGGGCGCCGCTGACCGTGCCGGCCGGAAATCCGGCGAGCAGCGCGTCGATCGCATCGGCGGAGGGCGACAGAACCCCGACGACGTTCGAGACGATGTGCATGACATGGCTGTACAGCTCGATCCCATAGCTCGCCGTCACCCGCACAGAGCCGGGCGCGGAGGACCGGCCGACATCGTTGCGACCGAGATCGAGCAGCATGAGATGCTCGGCGCGTTCCTTGGGATCGGCAAGCAGGCTGTCGCGGTTGCTCTCGTCCTCGGCGGCGGTCTTGCCGCGGGGACGGGTGCCGGCGATCGGGCGAATGGTGACCTCGCCGTCGCGGACGCGGACGAGGATCTCCGGGCTCGACCCGATCAGCGCGAAGCCGGGCAGGTCGAGATGGTAGAGGAAGGGCGACGGGTTGATCCGGCGGAGGCTGCGGTACAGCTCGAACGGCGGCAGCGCGAACGGCGCCGAAAAGCGCTGCGCCAGCACCACCTGGAAGATGTCGCCGGCAGCGATATAGGCCTGCGCGCGCGCCACCATGCGGGCGTAATCCGCAGGCGGGATCGCCGGGGTATAAGCGAGATCGTCCGGGACCGCCTGTACCGGTGCGGGCAGCGGCGTATTGGCGAGGCGGGCGGCGACGCCGTCGAGCCGTTCCTCCGCATCGGCGACGAGCTTCGCCGGGTCGTGTGCCGCATCGGGCCACACCGGCGCGACGAGATAGAGCGCGTCGGCGAGCCGGTCGAACACGCAGATCACCGTCGGGCGGACGAACAGCATGTCGGGCAGGCCGAGCGGATCGGCGGCGGGCGCGTCGAGCCGTTCGACCAGTCGGATCGTCTCATAACCGAAATAGCCGACGAGGCAGGCGAGCGCCTTGGGCAGTTCGGCGGGCACGTCGCCCCGGCATTCGGCGACCAGCTTGCGCAGCGCCTCGAGCGTCGGGACGCCGGTCGGTACGAAAGCGTCGCGGTCGGTGGCCCAATGTCGGTTGATCTCGGCGGTATCGCCGTGCGCGCGGAAGACGAGGTTGGGGGCGAGGCCGATCAGGCTGTGTCGCCCGCGTGTCGCGCCGCCTTCGACCGATTCGAGCAGATAGTCGCCGCGCCCTGGCTCGATCAGCTTGAGCGCGGCGGCGACCGGCGTTTCGGTGTCGGCGACCTGCCGCCGCCAGACGAACGCCGGGCGACCGGCGGCGAGCGTCTCGACGGCGGCGGTCGTCGCCGTCATCTCAATTGCCGCCGGTGTTGCCGGCGAGATCGGCGCGGACGCGTGCCAGCGCCGCGGCATCGGTCTTGACGCCGACCGCATTGCGGACCGCGCGCGCGAATTGCTCGGCATATTCGCGGCCGACGACGCGGGCGATGCTACCGCGTGCGCCAGCGACGGCGGCGGGCGTGCCGGCGGCATTGCCGGGAACGATCGTATCGAGCTTGACGATCAGCCAGCCGGCGTTGTTCGGCGCCTCCAGCAGCTTGGCATTGCCCTTCGCCATCGAGAAGAGCAGCGCGAGCGGCGGCTGGACGTTGCCCTGCGCCGCGGCGAGCTGCGCACGGCTGGCGCCGGCGGTCTGCACCGGCGGCAGCGCGCGGCCCGAGGCGGCCATCGCCTGCGCCAAAGGCGTGCCCTTGTTGACCTTGGCGAGGATATCCGTCGCCAGCTTGCGCGCGGCGGTGCGTGCGCGATCGGCGGTGACGTCGGCGATCACCTGCGTCTTCACCTGATCGAGCGGCCGCGGCGCGGCGCGGACGACGCGACCGATCGCGACGACCGCAAAGCCGCCGTCCTGGCCGACCGGCACCAACTGCGCCGGATCACCCTCCGCCATCTGGAAGGCGGCGGCGACGATCGGCGCCACCGCCGGGTCGGGCCGTGCCGCCGGGGCGTCGGGGTTGGTGCCGTTGGCGAGCAACGGCGGCGTGGTCTGCGCGCTGAGCTTCTGGTCGGCGACGGCCTCGTCGAAGGTGGCGTTCTTGCCGAGCGCGGTGTCGAGCGAATCGTGCACGTCGGCGAGGGCCTGTTGCAGCTTGCGCGTCGACAATTCGGCGACGAGTTCCGGCTTCGCCTGTTCGAGCGTCTTGCCCGGCACCTGTTCGATCTTCTCGACGCGGGCAACGACCCAGCCGAGCGGACCCCGCACCGGGCCGATTACCCCGCCGCTGGGCGCGGCGAAGGCGGCGTCGGCGATACCCGCGCTGCTCGTGGCGGCATAGGCCGGCTTGGTGAGACCGGTCTGCACCGCGGGCTCCAGCCCGGCGGCGCGTGCGGCATCGGCGATCGGCGTGCCGGCCTTCACCTTGGCGGCGAGCGCATTGGCCCCCGCCTGATCGGCGACGACCACCTGGCTGATGTCGCGCTTCTCGGCGGCGGCGAAGCGGCTGCGCTGCTGATTGTAGGCGGCGGCGATCTCGGCGTCGGTCGGCACCGCGCGCGCCTTGACCTGCTCCGGCGTCACCACCGCATAGCGGACGACGCGCCGCTCGGGCACGGTGTAGCGCTGGATGTTGCGGCGATAGAAGGCCTGCTGCTCGGCGTCGGTCGGCGCCGGGCCGGTGTCGACGGCCTTGGCGGGGACGAAGGCGACCTGCCCCGAGCGCTTTTCGAGCATCAGCGAGGCGTAGGGCAGCGCGACCTTCATCGGCACCTGCGTCGCGCCCTGCGTCGGCAGCATGAGCTGCTGCGCGATGATGTCGCGGGCGATGTCGGTGCGGACCTGCGCGTCGGTGAGCTTCTGGTCGGCGAGCAGGCGCTGGTAATTGGCGGGGTCGAACTGGCCGTTGGGGCCGCGCAGGCCGGGGATGCTGGCGATCACGCCGTCGACCGAGCGCTTGCTGACGATCATATGCTGGCCGCGCCCGAACGCTTCGAGCGCGAGGCCGTTGATCGTCCGGTCGAGCGTCGCCTGCAATCCGCCCTGGTCGAGCAGTTGCTGCATCGTCGGCGCCGGCTGCTGCTGGCGGGCGGCCTCCTGCGATGCCGCCTGCAGCTCGGTCTGGACGCGGCCGCGCAGCTCGGTGGCGGTGACCTTCTGGCCGCCGACGGTGGCGACGCTGTTGCCCGACAGGCTGGTGCCATTCCCCGCCAAGCCGGTGATGTCGCCCGCCGCGAAGGCGAGCGCGATCACGCCGAGGACGATGAAGGTGACGACGATGCCGGCCTTGGAATTGATGATCCGGCGGAAAAAGCTGAGCATGAAAAGGCCGATCGTCCCTCTTGAAGTGCAGCGTCTTTAGGGGCGCAGCGGCTTGCCATCAAGCGCGCGGGCGGGCACAGTTTGTTGAACATGTAAAACAGGAGGTCGGATGACGCGGCGCAAGCTGGTGGCGGGCAATTGGAAGATGAACGGATCGCGTGCCGCGCTCGCCGAACTCGACGGCATCGCGGCGGCGGCGGCCGGCGCGCCGGGCGTCGACGTGATGGTCGCGGTGCCGTTCACGCTGATCGCGCCCGCGGCGGAACGGGCACCGGGGCTGCTGATCGGCGCGGAGGACGTGCACGAGGCGGACAGCGGCGCGCATACCGGTTGCGTCTCGGCCGCGATGGTCGCCGAGGCGGGCGCGCGCTTCACCATCGTCGGCCACAGCGAGCGACGGATGGACCAGGGCGAGACCAGCCACGATGCCTGGGCGAAGGCGGCGGCGGCGCGGCGCCAAGGGCTGCACGTCATCTCCTGCTGCGGCGAGACCGAGGCGGAGCGCGACGCCGACCGCGCCGAACGCGTGGTGCAGGCGCAGATCGAGAAGTCGGTGCCCGACAATGCCGATGGCAGCTGGTTCACGCTCGCCTACGAACCGCGCTGGGCGATCGGCACGGGCCGCACGCCGACGCTGGAGCAGATTTGCGCGATCCACGCGATCGCCCGCGCCAAGCTGCGCACGCTGATCGGCGATGCCGCCGACGGCGTGCGCATCCTGTACGGTGGATCGGTGACCGGGGAGAATGCCGCGACGATCCTCGCCTGCGACAATGTCGACGGAGCGCTGGTCGGCGGGGCGAGCCTGACCGCCGCGAAGTTCGTGCCGATCATCGAGGCGGCGGCCGGGGTGTAGCACGCGCGAGCGGTCGCCGAACCCCGGTCAGCGTTGCGAAAGGCGGGGTGCGGCATCATCTTGCCATCGTGATCGCGCCTGCTCCCCTACGCGAACGGCTCGGCGCCGCCGCTCTGACCGCCGTCATCGTGGCGGCGCTCGGCTATGCCTTGTGGCTCGGGCTCGCCTTCCGGGGCGGCGTCACGCCGATGCAGAGCGCGCTGGCCACCTTCACCGTCGCGCCCGAGCCGCCGCCGCCGGAGCGCGTCATACCGCCGCCCAAGCGGGTCAACCGGCCGAGCGGCCGGGCGGCGCCGCCCAATCTCCGCTCCAAGGCGACCGAGGTCACCGCGCCGGTGCCGATCGTCCAGATTGTGCCGCCGCCGCCGATCGTCGTCGCGCCGCTGCCCAATATCGGCGCGCAGGCGACCTCCGGCGCATCCGACCGGGCGGGGCCGGGCACCGGCGCCGGCGGGATCGGCGACGGCAATGGCGCGGGCGGCGACGGCGATGGCGACGGCAGCGGCTGGGAAAAGGTGCCGCGGCTGGTCAGCGGCCGGATCAAGGGATCGGACATCCCTGACGCGATCCTCGACACCGGCTTTCGCGGCGTCGTCGGCGTCCGCTATCGCGTCGAAACCAACGGCCGCGTCACCGGCTGCACGATCGCGCGATCGAGCGGCAGTGCGCTGATGGATCAGGTGACCTGTGCGGCGATCGAGAAGCGCTTCCGCTACGATCCGTGGCGCGATGCGGCCGGGCGGCCGGTGCGTTCGACGGTGCTGCGCGACCAGCAATGGGACATCGATCCGCCGACGATCGATCGCTAGGCGCGGACGATGCGGGCGGCGTAGCATCCCCGCTTGGCATAATGCGCGTGGAGGCAGGCGACCGCCGGATCCGCCAGCATCCGGTCGATCAGAGGGGCGAGGTGCACGCCATCGACGAGATCGGCATCGGTCATTTCCCCCGCCGCGGTGAAGGCGCGCAGCGATATCGGGCGGCGGCGGAGCGCCTCCGGCACGACATCGACCTGATCGAGCGCCTGCGTCGCGCGTTCGCCGATGAAGATGGCATGGCGTGCGCGATAGGGCGTGTCGGCCGGCTGGTGTTCGTAGTTGAGCAGGATGGCGGTTTCGCCGATCGCCAGATCGCGCACCTCTATCCGGTCGGGGAAGCCGGGGTCCGCATCGACGACATACCGTCGCGCGCCCCGCGCCGCCAGTGCGGCATCGGACAGGCCGACGAGGGGACGGAACGGTGCCGGGTCGAGGCCTAGGATACGGAAGGACATGGATGGCTCCTCTCAAGTGGAGCTGTATCTGCGCTGCGGGCGAGCCGTCGGCATCCCGTTGCTTGCGATCAAAATCGGAAGGTCAGTCGGCGACGAAGCCGGCGGCTTCCGCGCGTCCGAGGCTCGATCGGACGACGAGATGGTGGAATGGCGTTATCGCGGCGAGATAGGCACGGCCGAGCCGGTTGCGACAATGGACCACCGTCGTGGCGAACACGGTGGCGGCCCCGTCCGCGCCGCGCTCCGCCAGCAGCGAGAGGCGGAAATCCAGGTGCCGGTCGTCTTCGCCGAGGATGATCTCGTCCGCCGATTGGGCGCGGATCGGGAAGAAGGCGACGCGCGTCTCGGCGGAAACCGCGCGGCGGATATCGCCTGTGGTTTGCAGGCCGGCGCTGCGGGCGAAACCGTCGCGTATCCCCAGCAGCGCGCGGAACCACCAGCTCGGCCGATCGAGGATCGCCCGCGCGATCGTGCGGATATCGCCGTCATGCCCGGGCGGCAGCGGCGCGGCATAGCAATCGAGCAGGTCCGCGCCGTCATACCAGTTGGCGATACGGCTCGAGTGGGGCGGATCGCGGCGGGTGACGCTCACCGCGTGCCATAGCGCCGTTTGAGCAGCGCGTAGCAGGCGCGCAGCGCATAAGCGTCGCCGCCCTTCGGACGACCCGGTTTGGCGGAGGGGCGCCAGGCGAAGACGTCCATATGCGCCCAGATCGTGTCCTTCGGCACGAAACGGCGGAGGAACAGCGCGGCGGTGATCGCGCCGGCGAAGCCACCGTCAGGGGCGTTGACCATGTCGGCGATGTCCGACTTGAGCATCTCGTCATAGCCGTCCCACAGCGGCAATCGCCACAGCGGGTCGTCGAGCGCGGTGCCGGCGGCGAGCAGGTCTGCCGCGAGCGTCTCGTCGTCGGTGAACAGCGGCGGCAAATCGGGGCCGAGCGCGACGCGCGCCGCGCCGGTCAGCGTCGCGAAGTCGAGGATCAGCTCGGGATGCGCCTCCCCGGCGCGGGTGAGCGCATCGGCGAGGATCAGCCGTCCTTCTGCGTCGGTGTTGGTGTTCTCGATCGTCGGGCCGAGGCGGCTGCGCAGCACGTCGCCCGGGCGGAAGGCATTGCCGGCGATCGCATTCTCTACCGCCGGGATCAGCAGGTGCAGGCGCACCGGCAGCCGCGCCGCCATGACGAGGCTGGCGAGCGCCAGCGCATGCGCCGCACCGCCCATATCCTTCTTCATCAGCCGCATGCCGGCCGATGGCTTGATGTCGAGCCCGCCGGTATCGAAGACCACGCCCTTGCCGACCAAGGCGATGCGCGGATGCGCGGGGTCGCCCCATTCGAGCTCGATCAGCCGCGGCGCGCGCTCCTTGACCGCCGCCTGTCCGACCGCGTGGATCAGCGGATAGCCGGTGGCGAGCGCGTCGCCGCGAGTGATGGTGACGCTCGCTTGATGATCGCGCGCCAGCCGTTCGGCGGCGGCTTCCAGCTCGGCGGGGCCGAGGTCGCCCGCGCCGGTGTTGACGAGATCGCGCACCCAGCCGGTCGCAGCGGCTATGCGCAAGGTCTCCTCGATACCTGCGGCGTCCTGCGTCAGGAGGATGCGCGCGCCGGTGTCGTCCGCCTTGCGATAGCGGTCGAAGCGATATTGGCCGAGCAGCCAGCCGAGCGCGGCGGGGCCGATCGCACCGCCGACGCGATAGGTGCCGGCGGGGAGCGCCTCGGCGAGCTTCGCCAGCGTCCAGACGTCGGCTGCGGCGGCGACGACGATCGCCTGCACGTCCTCGTCGGCGTAGATGGCGTGGCTACCGGACTTGCCGGTGAAGCGTTGCGCGGCGAGCGCGGTGCGAACGCGTGGCGGCTGGGCGGCGAGCCATGCGTCATAGGCGTCAGGCGCGATCAGCGCGATGGGGCGGGCGGGCTGGCCGCGGTCGGGCTGGAGCAGGGTGTCGGGCATATCAGGTCGCCGGGCTGACGAGGAATTGCTCGTAGCGCTCGGTGCCGTCGGGCTCGGCGAAGGTGCCGATCGACAGCTTCCGGTCGGGATAGGTGACGGTGTAGCGGCGCTGGACGAAGCCGCCGCGCAATTGCGTCTGTCCCGCTTTCTCGAAGCTGGTCGGTACGCCGAGCGCGGACAGGCTGGTGCGATAGTCGGCGAGCACCTGCGGCGTGAAATAATAAGAGGCGTTGGCGGTGAGCAGCGAGCGGTCGAGGGTGCCGCCGCGCAGTGCGTCGAACATTGCGCGCGCCGCTTTGGTCTTCGCCGCCTCGGTGGCGTCGGCATCGGCGGGAAGGACGACCTTGGCGATGCCCTGCGCGATGCTGACGAAGGCGTTGCCGAAATCGGCGTTGGTCAACACGACGATCGCCGCTTTCTGCTCGGGATAGACGATATTCTCCGACAGGAAACCGACCGCCTCGCCGCTATGCTCGACATAGGGCTGGCCGGCGCGCTTACCGAGGCTGACGCCGAGGCCGTAATTGGTGGTGCTGCCGTCGGCGAGCAGCACCGGCTTCTCCTGCGCTGCCCAGTCGTCGGCGGGGAGCAGGCCGCGGTTCAGACGCGCCACGTCCCATTTGGCGAGGTCGCCGGCGCTCATCGACAGCTCACCCGCGGCATAGAGCCAGCCGTCGGCGGCGGGACGCGCGACGCGGACCGGGCCGAGCGCGTTGCGGTGATAGCCCGAGGGGAAACGGGCGCCGATCGCCTTGTCTTGATCGATCGCGGTGATGCCGAGCGGCTTGAAGACGCGGCGTTCGAGGAGGGTCAGCAACGGCTCGCCCGCGGCCTTTTCGGCGATCAGGCCGGCGACGACATAGCCGGTGTTGGAATATTGCCATTGCGTGCCGGGGGCGAAGTCGAGCGGCTTCTTCGCCCAGCGATCGACGATCGCCTGCGGCGTGGTCGGCGTCTCCATCGCCTTGAAGCTGTAATCCTGCGGCCAGTAATCCTGCAGGCCCGAGGTGTGGCTTAGCAACTGGCGGATGGTGATCCGATCGCCGCCGCTGATCCCCGGCAGCCATTTGGCGACGGTGTCGTCCAGCGACACTTTGCCGTCGTCCTCGAGCAGCAGCAGCGCGGCGGCGGTGAACTGCTTCGAGATGGAGGCGATCTGATAGGGCGCGTCGGGGCGTGCGGCGTCGCGGTCCGATTGCTTGCCATAGGCCTTGGTCAGCACGATCCGCCCGCCGCGGACGATCGCGACCTGCGCCGAGGGCGTGCCGGTGGTGGCGAGCGCATCGGCGACGACCTTGTCGACCGCGGTCTGTTCGGCGGGGGTGAGCGTCTGGGCGGCGAGGGGGCTGGCGGTGAGAAGGAGAGCGAGCGTCGCGAGCGTCTTTTGAAGCATCGCGGAAGGCTGCCACATCCGGGTGGTCTGGCGAAAGTGAAATCGGCGCGCGGGCGTCGAGCGCGGCTGGCGGTGTCCTACGGTGATATCGGGAAGCGGCACCGTCGTGGGTCGAACGACGACCATCGATGCCATCTCACGCTGGACTAGCGACAGGAGGGGTGGCATCTTCGTGCCATGCCTTTCGTCATTCCCATCGCGATTGCGAACAGCGGACGAATTAACCACCCGGCCTGATGCGTCGGGCCGGGTCTATCCGCTTGTGACTATCACGATGCTGCGTGCATCTGCGAAGGGTATCGAACCATGTCTTTGGAACAACCGACGCTGCACCTCGTGTGCGGCAAGATCGCTGCCGGGAAATCCACGCTTACCGGTGCTCTAGGAAAACAGCCCCACACGGTTGTGGTGAAGGAAGATTACTGGCTGGCACGCCTGTATCCGGGCGAGCAGAACAGTCTTGCCGACTATGTTCGGAACGCAGCGCGGCTGCGCGATGCGATACGCGCGCATCTGGTCGATCTGTTGCGGGCGGGATTATCCGTGGTGTTGGACTTTCCGGCGAATACACCGGCAAGCCGGGCATGGATGCGCGCCGTGTTCGAAGAGGCGGGCTGTGCTCACCAACTTCATTATCTCGACGTTCCGGATGACGTCTGCAAATCCCGGTTACGCCGGCGGAATGACGACGGCACGCACGAATTTACCGTGAGCGACGATGATTTCGCGCAAATCACGAAGCATTTCGTTCCGCCAACACCCGAGGAAGGGTTCGACGTCGTTCTGCATCGACCCTAGCCATCCGTCCTCTCCCGCGACGTTGACCGCGCAACGGGAGAGGACCCGAACCGCCTCGCGTCAAACCGGCACGCCGTACAGATCGTGTTCGTCGGCGTCCTCGATCGCCACCGGGACGATGTCGCCGACCGCGAGGTGTGCGGCGTCGCGCAGGAAGACCTGGCCGTCGATTTCGGGGGCGTCGGCCTGGCTGCGGCCGGTGGCGCCTTCCTCACCCACTTCGTCGATGATGACGGGGAGGGTGCGGCCGATCTTCGCGGCGAGCTTGGCGGCGCTGATCGCGGCGGTCTTGGCCATGATCCGCTGGTAGCGCTCCTCCTTCACCTCCTCCGGCACGTGATCGGGCAGGAGGTTGGCGGCGGCGCCCTCGACCGGCTCGAAGCGGAATGCGCCGACGCGGTCGAGCTGCGCCTCGTCGAGCCAGTCGAGCAGGTATTCGAAGTCCGCCTCGGTCTCGCCGGGGAAGCCGACGACGAAGGTCGAGCGGATCGCGATGTCCGGGCAGATCTCGCGCCACTGATGGATGCGGCTCAGGACCTTGGCGTCGTTGCCGGGGCGCTTCATCCGCTTGAGCACCGACGGCGCGGCATGCTGGAACGGGATGTCGAGATAGGGAAGCACCAGCCCCTCGGCCATCAGCGGGATGACCTGATCGACGTGCGGATAGGGATAGACGTAGTGGAGGCGGACCCAGGGGGCGATCCTGCCGAGCTCGCGGGCGAGGTCGGTCATGTGCGGCACGACCTCCTGCCCCTTCCACAGCCGCGGCTCCTTGCGGATGTCGATGCCATAGGCGCTGGTGTCCTGGCTGATGACGAGCAGTTCGCGCGTGCCGGCGGCGACGAGCTTTTCCGCCTCGCGCAGGATCGCGTCGGGGCGGCGGCTGACGAGATCGCCGCGCAGGCTCGGGATGATGCAGAAGGAGCAGCGGTGGTTGCAGCCCTCCGAGATCTTCAGATAGCTGTAATGGCGCGGCGTCAGCTTGAGCCCGGCGTCGGGGATCAGGTCGATATAGGGCGAGAGGTTGGCGGGCGCCGCCTCGTGCACCGCCTCGACGACCTGTTCGTACTGATGCGCGCCGGTGACCGCGAGCACCTGCGGGAAGCGGGCGCGGATCACCTCGGCCTCCTTGCCCATGCAGCCGGTGACGATGACGCGGCCGTTCTCGGCGATCGCCTCGCCGATCGCCTCGAGGCTTTCCTCCTTCGCCGAATCGAGGAAGCCGCAGGTGTTGACCAGCACGACGTCGGCGCCGGCGTAATCGGCGGACATCTGATAGCCGTCGGCGCGCAGCTGCGTGAGGATACGTTCGCTGTCGACCAGATTCTTGGGACAGCCGAGCGACACCATGCCGACGCGCGGCGGGGAGGGGAGACGAGTTGCCATGAGAGAGGCGCACATAGGCGTTTCGCCGCGCTTTTGCCAGATGGTGCCGTGTCCGGCGTCGTTCGTCGCTCGACACCGGCGGGGGCAGGCGGCACAGCGGCAGCAGGGGAGTGACGTTTGATGCTGGCAATAGGGTTGATGTCCGGAACGTCGCTCGACGGGATCGATGCGGCGCTGATCGAGACCGATGGCGAGGGACAGGTGCGCGCCTTGGCGTTTCGCGGCGAGGCCTATTCGGATGCGGCGCGCGCGCAGCTCGCCGCGGCGACGACGCTGGCGCTGACCTTCGACCGGCCGCGGGCGAGCCCCGATCTGGTCGCGGCAGGCGAGCTGATCGACCGGACGCATGCCTTCGCCGTCCACAAATTGCTGCGCGAGGCGGGCGTCGAGGCGGCGGACGTCGGGGTGATCGGCTATCACGGCCAGACCGTCGCGCATCGCCCCGATCGCGGCTGGACGTGGCAGATCGGCGACGGCGCGGTGCTGGCGCGGGCGACGGGGATCGCGGTGGTCGGCGACTTCCGCAGCGCCGACGTCGCCGCGGGCGGGCAGGGCGCGCCGTTGCTGCCGGTCTATCATGCCGCGCTGGCCGCGGGGCTGGAGAAACCGGTGGCGGTGCTCAATCTCGGCGGGGTGGGGAATATCACCTTCGTCGGCGCGGACGGGACGCTCGTCGCCTTCGATACCGGGCCGGCGAACGGGCTGATCGATAGCTGGGTCGAGGCGGAGACCGGCGCGCGCTTCGACGCGGACGGTGCGCTGGCGGCGGCGGGGCAGGTCGACGAGGCGGTGCTGACCGGGATGCTCGACCATCCGTTCTTCGAACTGGCACCGCCGAAGAGCCTCGATCGCAACGATTTCACCGTTCAGCCGGCGCGCGGGCTGGCGGCGGCGGACGGTGCCGCGACGCTGACCGCCTTCACCGCGGCGAGCGTCAACGAGGCGATCGACCGCCTGCCGGCGCGGCCGCGGCGGCTGATCGTCGCGGGCGGCGGCCGGCATAACCCGACCTTGCTGCGGATGATCGGCGAGCGGACCGGGCTGACGCCCGAGCCGAGCGATGCGCTGGGCTGGAACGGCGATGCGATGGAGGCGGAGGGCTTCGCCTATATGGCGGTGCGGACGTTGCGCGGCCTGCCGATCAGCTTTCCGGGGACGACCGGGGTGGCGGCACCGCTGACCGGTGGGGTGGTGAGCCGGCCGTAGCGCGTGTTGTGTTGGACGACATGGACGCCGCATTGGAAGTGATTGGCTCAGTGATGCTCTGCTTGACGCCACCGCCAGTGTTCCCGCGAAAGCGGGAACCCAGGGTTAAGCAGACTAACGCCTGACGCCGCTCGTGACTCCCGGGCTCCCGCTTTCGCGGGAGCACTGATAGGGACTCGCCCTTCGCGGAGCATGTGGTCGCGAAGCGTTCCGAGATTTCAGCGCGGGCGAACGCTGACCGGGGTCGGGCAGCCGTCGATCTCCCGGACCACGGTGTAGATCGGCTTGGCCGGCGGCAGTTCGCCGAGCTTGTGGAGGCCGGGCTTGACCGCGCCGGACACCTGTCGGGTGCTCGGCCGTTCGCATTTTTCGACGAGCGGCGGCTTCGGCTTCGTCGGCTGCGCCGCGGCAAGCGTGGGAACGAGTGCGATGAGCAACGGCAGGCAACGCATCATGAGTCTCCCCGATATGGACCTATCCTATCAAAGACGCCGACCGTGCGCTACCGTTTGCGGGTCAGTTCGCGCATCGCGTCGTCCAGCCCGACTAGCGTCAGCGGGTACATGCGCTCGCTCATCAGTTCGCGGATCATGCGGATCGACGGGTTGTAACCCCATTGCGGTGATGGGAGGGGATTGAGCCACACCGCGGCCGGATAGGTGTTGGTCAGCCGCTGCATCCACGTCGCGCCCGCCTCTTCGTTGTTATGTTCGACCGAGCCGCCCGGATGGCTGATCTCATACGGGCTCATCGATGCGTCGCCGACGAGGACGAGCTTGTAATCGTGGCCGAATTTATGAAGCACGTCCCACAGCGGCGTGCGTTCGGAAAAGCGCCGGCGATTGTCCTTCCACACGCCTTCATAGGGACAATTGTGGAAGTAGAAGAATTCGAGGTTCTTGAACTCGGCGGTGGCGGCGCTGAACAATTCCTCGCACAGCGTCACCCACGGGTCCATCGAGCCGCCGACGTCGAGGAACAGCAGCAGCTTGACCGCATTGCGCCGTTCGGGCCGCATCCGCACGTCAAGCCAGCCCTGGCGTGCGGTGCCGTCGATCGTACCGTCGATATCGAGTTCGTCGGCCGCGCCCTCGCGCGCGAAACGGCGCAGGCGGCGCAGCGCGACCTTGATGTTGCGCGTGCCGAGCTCGCGCGTCGAATCGAGGTTGCGGAACTCGCGCTGGTCCCAGACCTTGATCGCGCGATGATGGCGGCTCTCGCCGCCGATGCGGACGCCTTCGGGGTTATAGCCGCCGTTGCCGAACGGGCTGGTGCCGCCGGTGCCGATCCATTTGCTGCCGCCCTGATGGCGCCCTTCCTGTTCGGCGAGCCGCTGTTTGAGCGTCGCCATGATCTCGTCCCACGAGCCCAGCGATTCGATCCGCGCCATCTCCTCGGGGGTGAGATATTGCTCGGCGACCGCCTTCAGCCAGTCTTGGGGCAGATCCGCCGTCCCGGCGCCGTAGCTGGTGGCGATGCCGCGGAAGACCTTGGCGAAGACCTGGTCGAAGCGGTCGAGCAGCCCTTCGTCCTTCACATAGGTGGCGCGGGCGAGATAGTAGAAGGCTTCCGGCGTGCGGTCGATCACCTCGGCGTCGAGCGCCTCGAGCAGGACGAGATGCTCCTTGAGGCTGGCCGGGATGCCGGCGGCGCGAAGCTCGTCGAGGAAGGCGAGGAACATGGCGGCATCTTAGGGGTGCCGCGGCGCGTGTCTACCGGCCGGCGCCGGGGACGTAGGCGTCGATCAGCGCGCCGACGTAATCGGGGTTGCGGCTGGTGAGTTGCGGCGAGGGGTGGCCGCCATAGATGAAGCCCTTGACCGGGTAGATGCCGCCGCCGAGCCCCTCGACATCGCGATACCAGACCTTGACCTCGCTCCAGTCGTTGCCCGGCGATACGTCGTACAGTGTGACGTCCTGTTCGGCATGGCCGCGCTTGCCGTTCTGGCGCGACCAATTGGCGTGGGTGAGCATCAGCACGCGACGCTCGACGACCCGGCTGACCACCGCGACATGACCGAGCGGCAGGCGGCCGGTCTTGGCGAAGACGATCACCGAACCCTGGCGCGGACGATGGCCGCGGTCGTAGCGACCCTCGGCCTGGTTCCACCACGTCCAGGCATCGCCGTAGATCTCAATCCCCGATGCGGCACGCGCGAACGGCACGCACTGCCCGACATAGTCGAGCAGCCCGGCCGACGCGCCGAGCGGGGCGGCAAGCATTGCCGCCTGTGCGGCAGCGACCAGCAGGCCGCATCTGGGAAAAAAGCCCCGCATTGGGGCGAGTTACGTCACTGCGGATGACTGGCAGATTGGCAGTCATGGTTAACGCGCGATCAAGCGGCAAAAAGTTGCCGGTCGTTGCAGGGGCGGAACGATGGGTGGTGGTATGCGGCTCAGCGCTGCCGCTTGGCCATGAACGCCAGCCGCTCGAACAGCATGATGTCCTGTTCGTTCTTCAGCAGCGCGCCGTGCAGCGGCGGGATCGCCTTGGTCGGGTCGCGGTTCTGGAGGACGTCAAGCGGCATGTCCTCGTGGAGCAGCAGCTTGAGCCAGTCGAGCAATTCGCTGGTACTCGGCTTCTTCTTGAGGCCCGGCACGTCGCGGACCTCGTAGAAGACGTCCATCGCCTTGCTCACCAGGATCTTCTGGATGCCCGGGAAGTGGACGTCGACGATCGCCTGCATCGTCTCGCGATCGGGAAATTTGATGTAATGGAAGAAGCAGCGGCGCAGGAAGGCGTCGGGCAGCTCCTTCTCGTTGTTGCTGGTGATGACGACGATCGGCCGTTCGACCGCGCGCACCGTCTCCTTCGTCTCATAGACGTGGAATTCCATCCGATCGAGTTCCTGCAACAGGTCGTTTGGGAATTCGATGTCCGCCTTGTCGATCTCGTCGATCAGCAGCACCGGCGGGGTCGGCCGGGTGAACGCCTCCCACAATTTGCCGCGGCGGATGTAATTGGCGATGTCGTGGACGCGTTCGTCGCCGAGCTGGCCGTCGCGCAGCCGGGCGACCGCGTCATATTCATACAAGCCCTGCTGCGCCTTGGTGGTCGACTTGACGTTCCACTCGATCAGTTCGGCACCGGTCGCCTTGGCGATCTCATAGGCGAGGACGGTCTTGCCGGTGCCCGGCTCGCCCTTGACCAGCAAGGGGCGGCGCAGCGTCACCGCGGCGTTGACCGCGACCTTCAGGTCGTCGGTCGCGACATAGCTTTGCGTGCCTTCGAAGCGCTTCATGGCCGTTCCCGACGGTGGAGTGTCGGGAATCTGGTTGGCGCATCGCGTCGCGCCGCGCAAGCGACGCGAGGGCCGGCTCAGCCGTTGCGCGCGCTGGCGCGGGCTTCGAGCAGGTCCCACAACGCGCGATGCTGCGCGAGCAACTGCTGCGCGCCGAAGCGGACCGCCCGTTCGGTGGCCAGCGTCGCGCCGAGCATCGTGACGCTCGATGCGGTCTCGGCGAGCGACGGGAAGCCGGCGGGGACCGGCTCGACGCCGAACCGTTCGGCGGCGTGATCGAGCAGCAGGCGGATCGTCGTCCAGTCGTGCACCAAAGCGGCGACCGCGCCGGTCGCGCACCCGCGGCGTTCGGAGCGCGCGAGCGTCTCGAGCGCGTGGCGGCTGGCGATCAGCGCCGCCTCGGTCTCGGCCTGGCCCGGCGTCGAGGGGGTGGGGCCGGCGGCGGCGGCGAGGCGGGCGATATAGCCGCGCTCCCCGACGAAGGCGTCGGCGACCGCGGTCAGCCAGTCGCAGGCGTCGGGCTGGACGCAGAAGGTGCGCGCCTCGACCGCGAGACCGGGCGGGTCACCGTGGACGGCGCAGAGCGCGTGGACCGCGTCGGACAGATCGCGCGAGGCGGCGGCGGGCGAGATGAGCAGGCTGAGATGCGGATGCGCCACGCTGCCGTCGGCCTCGCCGAGCTCGGTCACCACGTCCCAAGCGCTCGCTTGCCCACCCTTCTGTGCCGTGTCCAACATGCTGTCCCGCTAATCGATATCGTGCCGCCAAGCCGGTCCGACTTGGTCCCTTGTCTACCCACTAACTATACCGAAGCGAGTAAAGAGACGGTTTATGCGTCGGTAACCCTGTCTCATTCCGTCTTTACGCGGGCGGGCCGTGCCGTAAGAACGCCAACTCGTTGTTTTTGGAGAAGGTGGATGCGGGGATGGATCGTGGCCTTGGCGCTCGCGTCGGTGGGGAGCGTGGCGATGACCGTTGAGGCGGGGGCGCAGACCGGCGCGACTCGGCCCGCGGTGGCCCCCGAAGGCGGCGCACTGACGCTGGCGCGGGTGTTCGGCAGCCCCGATCTGTCGGGCTCGCAGCCGCGCGGCGTGCGGCTGTCGCCCGACGGGACCCTGCTCACCTTCCTGCGTCCGCGCGCCGACGAGAAGGAGCGCACCGATCTGTGGGCGCGCGACACGCGCACCGGCGCCGAGCGGATGCTGGTCGACAGCAAGAAAGTCGGCAGCGGCGCCGAGCTGAGCGAGGCGGAGAAGATGCAGCGCGAACGCGCGCGGATCGGCGGGTCGAAGGGCATCGTCGCCTATGATTTCTCGCCCGACGGCAAGGCGATCCTCGTGCCGCTCGACGGCGACCTGTATCTGGCGTCGCTCGACGGGCAGGTACGGCGGCTGACGCAGACGCCGGGCGGCGAACTCAATCCGGTCGTGTCGCCGAAGGGCGGCTATGTCAGCTTCGTGCGCGACCAGAATCTGTTCGCGCAGCCGCTCGCCGGTGGCGCGGCACGCGCGGTGACGCAGGGCGGCGGCGGCACGATCCATTTCGGCGAGGCGGAGTTCGTCGCGCAGGAGGAAATGCATCGCACCACCGGCTATTGGTGGTCGCCCGACGAGCGGTTCATCGCGGTCGAGAAGTTCGACGAAGCGCCGGTCCACGTCTTTACCCGCGCATCGATCGGCGCGGCGGGGACCAAGACCTATGAGCAGCGCTATCCCGCGGCGGGAACGCCCAACGTATTGGTCGAGCTGTACGTGATGCGGCCGGACGGATCGGGGCAGGTCAAGGTCGATCTCGGCAGCAACCCCGACATCTATCTGGCGCGGGTCGATTGGACGCCCGACGGCAAGACCCTGCTGGTGCAGCGGCAGAGCCGCGACCAGAAGACGCTCGACATGCTGCGCGTCGACCCGGAGACGGGCAAGGCGAGCGTGCTGTTCACCGAAAAGTCGGGCGCGAAGAGCTGGCTCAATTTGTCGGACGACTATCAGCCGATGAAGGACGGCAGCCTGATCTGGCGTTCCGAGCGCGACGGCTACGGCCATCTCTATCGCTGGACGCCGGGCGGCAAGTGGACGCAGCTGACCAAGGGGCCGTGGGTGGTCACCGGGCTGGTCGGCGTCGACGAGCAGAAGGGGCGGCTGTATTTCACCGGGCTGAAGGACGACGTGCTCGAACAGCATCTCTATGCGGTCGACATCGCCAAACCCAATGCGATCGAACGGCTGACCGAGCGCGGCTGGACCAACAGCGCGACGATGGACAAGGCGGCGAGCCGCTTCATCGTGTCGCGGTCCAATTCCGCACAGCCGACGCAGGTCTATATGGCCGACACCAGCGGCAAGCGGATCGCGTGGATCAACGAGAATGCGGTGGTCGCGGGCCATCCCTATTTCCCGTTCCTCGCGCAGCATCAGCCGACCAAGTTCGGGACGATCAAGGCCACCGACGGCACGACGCTCTATTGGGAGATGATCACGCCGCCGCTCGTCGCCGGGAAGACGTACCCGGTGTTTTTCGAACATTATGGCGGCCCCGGCACCGGCCAGCAGGTGACGCGCGGCTGGCAGGGGGCGCTGCCGCAATATCTGGTCAGCCAGGGCTGGGTCTATTTCAAGATCGACAATCGCGGTTCGTACAATCGCGGTAAGGCGTTCGAGGACCAGATCTATCATGCGATGGGCACGGTCGAGGTCGAGGATCAGCTCGCCGGGGCGAATTACCTGAAGTCGCTGCCGTTCGTCGATGGCGGCAGGATCGCCACTTATGGCTGGTCGTATGGCGGCTATATGTCGCTCAAGATGCTCGAGAAGACGCCGGGGGTCTATGCCGCGGCGGTATCGGGCGCGCCGGTGACCGACTGGCAGCTGTACGACACGCATTACACCGAACGCTATCTCGGCGATCCGGCGAAGGACCCGCAGAGCTATGCGGGTTCGGCGGCGGTCGAGGAGGCGTCGAAGATCCGCGATCCGCTGCTGCTGATCCACGGCATGGCGGACGACAACGTCTTCCTCGACAATTCGACCAAGGTGGCGGCGCGGATGCAGGCGACCGCGACGCCGTTCGAGATGATGTTCTACCCCGGCTATACGCACCGCGTGGCGGGGCCGGGGGTGAGCCAGCATCTGTGGGGGACGATCCTCGAATTCCTCGACCGGAATGTGAAGAACAAGAAATAGGAGCGCGTCATTCCTCCCTCGCTCCGCGGGGGAGGAATGACTGGTGACATGATTTCGTCGTTTCGCCCCGCTACACGAGGCCGATGCGTTTCCTGACCCTCTTCCATCTCTGGCCGTTCCTCGACACGCTCGTCAGCTACGTCACCGCCTTCGTGCTCGGCACCGCGATCGGCGCCGAGCGGCAATATCGCCAGCGCACCGCGGGGCTGCGCACCAATGCGCTGGTCGCGATCGGCGCGGCGGCGTTCGTCGACCTCGGCCAGCGGCTGGGCGGCGATGTCGAGTCGATCCGCATCATCGCCTATGTCGTGTCGGGGATCGGCTTCCTCGGCGCCGGCGTGATCATGAAGGAGGGAATGAACGTCCGCGGGCTCAACACCGCGGCGACCTTGTGGTGTTCGGCGGCGGTCGGTGCGATCGCGGGATCGGACATGGTCGTCGAGGCGGTTCTGCTCACCGTCGTCGTGCTCGCCGCCAACACGCTGCTGCGACCACTGGTCGATGCGATCAACCGCATCCCGCTCGTCGGCCATTCGGTCGAGGCGACCTATACCGTGACGATCACCGTCGATCCGGCGCAGGCGGGGCCGATGGGCGATATGCTCGTCGCGCATCTCGAAAATGCGCAACTGCCCGTCGCCGAGCTGGACAGCGAGGCGCGCGGCGACGATCTGGTCGAGGTGACGGCGACGCTGGTCAGCACCAATGTGCCGGACAAGGAGCTGGACGCGCTGGTCGACCACCTCGCCCGCGTCCACGGCATCGGCCACGCGACGTGGCAGCTCAGCACGCACGATTAGCAAAGCCGATGGACGTGGCCACGCAACCGTATTAGGCGGCGCTGCAACGCAGCGGAGGGTTTCATGGGTTATCGGGTGGTGGTCGCGGGGGCGACGGGCAATGTCGGGCGCGAGATGGTGAACATCCTCGCCGAGCGCGAATTCCCCCTCGACGAGATCGCCGTGCTGGCGTCGAGCCGCAGCCAGGGCGAGCAGATCGAATATGGCGACACCGGCAAGATGCTCAAGGTGCAGAATATCGAGCATTTCGATCCCGCCGGCTGGGACATGGCGCTGTTCGCGATCGGCAGCGAGGCGACCAAGGTCTATGCGCCCAAGTTCGCCGCCGCCGGCTGTACGGTGATCGACAATTCGTCGCTCTACCGGATGGACCCCGACGTCCCGCTGATCGTGCCCGAGGTGAATGCCGCGGCGATCGACGGCTACAAGGCCAGGAACATCATCGCCAACCCGAACTGCTCGACCGCGCAGATGGTGGTGGCGCTCAAGCCGCTGCACGATGCCGCGACGATTACCCGCGTCGTCGTCTCGACCTATCAATCGGTGTCGGGCGCGGGCAAGGTCGGCATGGACGAACTGTTCGAGCAGAGCCGCAACATCTTCGTCGGCGACAGCGCCGAGGCGAAGAAGTTCACCAAGCAGATCGCTTTCAACGTCATCCCCCACATCGACAGCTTCCTCGACGACGGGTCGACCAAGGAAGAGTGGAAGATGGTGGTCGAGACCAAGAAGATCCTCGATTCGAAGATCAAGGTGACCGCGACCTGCGTGCGCGTGCCGGTGTTCGTCGGCCATTCGGAATCGATCAACATCGAATTCGCCAACGAACTGTCCGCCGACGACGCCAAGCGCATCCTGCGCGAGGCGCCCGGCGTCATGCTGATCGATAAGCACGAGGACGGCGGCTATATCACCCCGATCGAGGCGGCGGGCGACGATGCCACCTATGTCAGCCGCGTGCGCGAGGATCCGACGATCGAGAACGGCCTCAACCTGTGGTGCGTCAGCGACAATCTGCGCAAGGGTGCGGCGCTCAACGCGGTGCAGATCGCCGAACTGCTCGGCCGGCGGCACCTCAAGAAGGACGGTTGAGGGGCTGACGGGGCGATGATAGCATCGCCCCTATGGCGCAGGTGCTGATCCGGAACCTCGATGACGCCCTGCTTCGCGACTATCAGCGGGCAGCCGATGGCAACGGGCGGTCGCTCGAAGCCGAGCTGCGCGCGGCGTTGCAGCGGCTGCGGCCAGATGCTGGCGAGGGACATCGTGACGTGCGGGCGAGGCTCGCCGCGATCCGCGCGATGACGCCGGATGTGCCGCGGACGCCGGCCGAGCGGCTCGTCCGCGAGGATCGCGAGGGCTTTCGCGAGGCTTGACCTGGATCGTCGACACCAGCGTCGCCGTCAAATGGGCGGTCGCCGAGGAGAGCGCGGACCTTGCCGCGTCGTTCCTCGGTGGCGATGTGGTAGCACCGGATCTGTTGCGGAGCGAACTTGCCAACGCGCTCTGGAAAAAGGTGCGGCGCAACGAAATCGATGCATTGCAGGCGGTCGCCGGATTCACGGCGATCGAGGATACGCTGACATTTCTAGCGACCGATCGCCTTGCCGCCCGCGCGCTGGATATCGCGCTGGCGATCGCCCACCCGGTGTATGATTGCCTGTATCTGGCGCTGGCGGAATTCACCGGCATGCGAATCCCGACGGCCGACCGCAAGCTGATCGTCAATTGTCAGGGTACGCCCTACGGCAAATGGCTGGTATCGTTGGAGGAGGCCAGCGCCGCGGGCTAATGCCCGATATAGCGCCCCGGTCGGTGCCAGGCGATCAGGATGAGGCTCATCGCGGCGGCGCTGAGCGCCGACCAGGCGAGCTGCGTGCCGGTGATGACCGGCGCGGAGACGGCGAGAATCACCACGTCGATCGCGATCTGCGAGCGGCCGGCGTTCCAGCCGCGGGTGCGTTGCAGCCATAAGGTCAGCACGCCGGTGCCCCCGACGCCGGCCTGATGCCGGGCGAGCGACAATATCCCCATGCCGATCACCGTGCCGCCGACAACCGCGGCGAAGGCGGGGTGGATGTCGACGACGTGGATCGACGCGCGCGCGAGGGCGGACAGACCGGCGATACCGAGATTGACCAGCAACGACTTCACCGCGAAGCGCGCGCCCATCACCTTGTGCGCGAAGGCGAAGAACGGGATGTTGATCAGCGTGAACAGCACGCCCGCGGGCAACGGCACCTTGTAGGAGATCAACAGCGCGATACCGGCGACACCGCCGGTGACGAGACCGGCGGCCTTCAGGAAGATCAGCCCGACGACGATCAGGATACACCCGATCAGCAGAGCATAGGCGTCTTCGGCGACGCTGTGCGGGCGGCCGTGGGAGAAGGCAATGTCGCGGGACTGCATCGGACCTCATGCGTGATGGGTCAGGCGCCTCTCCCGGCGATACCGCTCTCGGGGACGGTATCGTGCGCTATACAGTTTCGGGCGGTGAACGGAAGACGGTCAGATCCGGCGGTGCTTGCCGCCATAGCGATGGCCGACGTAATCGCCGATCCGCGCCATCTCGCGCGCCGCGCCCTGCGTCGCCTCGGAACAGCAGGGCAGGGGATCGCGCTCCGCCTGTGCGGCCCGCATCGCGACGCGGTCGGTCAGTTCCTCGATATCGGCGCGGCTGAGCACGTTCTTCTCGCGCAACAGGCACAACAGGCTCTGGAGGATCACCAGGCTCTCGTCGCCCGCCGGCGTCATGCCGTGGGTTTGCAGACCATTGTCCATCATCGCTCTCCTACAAGCTTTGAAGGCAGAGTATGCCTGTTTCACCCCTTTGGAAAGATCGATTTTCGACGGTCTCGTCCGGCAATCCCGGTGCCCTCCGACCGCACCGGCGGCGATCGAGGCTGGACATCGCGTCGCCCGCAACCCAACGGGTATCGCCATTCCGTATCCGCAGCAGCAGGACCCTAGATCGTGGCCGACTCGCCGACCGACCCGCAGTATTTTGAAAGTTTCGACGGCACCCGCATCGCCTGGCGCGAGCTGGGCGAGGGGCGGCCCGCCGTGCTGATCCATGGCTATTTCTCGACCGCCGAGGTCAATTGGCTGAAATACGGTCATGCCGCCAAGCTCGCCGCGCGCGGCTTCCGGGTCATCATGCCCGACCTGCGCGGCCATGGCCTGAGCGACCGGCCGCATGACGTCGCCGCCTATCCGCCGGACGCGCTGATGCGCGACGGCATGGCGCTGATCGCGCATCTCGGTCTCACCGATTACGATCTTGGCGGCTATTCGCTCGGCGGGCGGACGACGATGCGGATGCTGGTCAATGGCGCGACGCCGCGGCGGGCGGTGATGGCCGGCATGGGACTGACCGGCATCCTCACCACCTCGGGCCGCGGCGACTATTTCCGCAAGGTGCTGACCAACCTCGGAAGTTTCGAGCGCGGCAGCAACGAATGGTTGACCGAGGCCTTCCTCAAGACGACCAAGGGCGATCCCGTCGCGCTGCTCAACGTGCTCGAGACGTTCGTGGATACGCCGCTGGACGCGGTCGAGGCGATCGCCGTGCCGGTCGCGGTCATCACCGGCGCGGAGGACGACGACAACGGTTCGGGTGCGGCACTCGCCGACGCCATCCCGCAGGCGGTCTTTCGCGAGATCCCCGGCGGCCATATGAGCGCGGTCGCCAAGCCCGAACTGGGGCAGGCGATCGCCGACTATCTCGCCGGCTGAGCGATGGCTTGACCCGCGGACGATGACGCGGCCATCCTGACGACAATCACAGGATCGTCAGGGGGTTTCCATCCATGCGTCTCGTTTCCACCGCCGCGCTCGCCGCGGCCCTGTTCGTCATGCCCGCCGCCGCCCAGACCGGCGCCAACACTGGCGCCAGGCCGACCGCGGCGGAGGCCGACGCCTATGTCGCCGCGGTCGAGAAGGAGGCCGCCGACCTCTCGGTGCCGGCGCAGCAGACCGCCTGGGTCAACGCCACCTATATCACCGACGACACCGACGCGCTCGCCGCTAAGTCCGGTGCCGAATTGACCGAGAAGGCGGTGCAATGGGCGAAGGGCGCGGCGCGGTTCAACGGCGTGTCCGGCGTGTCGTTCGACACGCGGCGCAAGCTCGACCTGATCAAGAACGGTGTCGGCCTGCCCGCGCCGACCACGCCGGGCGCCGCCACCGAACTCGCCACGCTGACCACGCGGATGTCGTCGAGCTACGGCAAGGGCAAGGGCACGCTCGACGGCAAGCCGATCAACGGCTCCGATATCGAGGCGGCGATGGGCACGTCGCGCGATCCCGCCAAGCTCAAGGAAATGTGGGTCAGCTGGAACGACAATGTCGGCGCGCCGATGCGCAAGGACTATACGCGGATGACCGCGATCTCCAATGCCGGTGCCAAGGAACTGGGCTTCGGCGACGTCGGCGCGATGTGGCGCTCGGGCTATGACATGACGCCCGCGCAGTTCGAGACGCTGACCGACCAGATCTGGAAGGAGGTCGAGCCGCTCTATTTGTCGCTGCACACCTATGTCCGCTGGAAGCTCAACGCGAAATACGGCGATGCGGTGCAGCCGAAGACGGGGCCGATCCGCAGCGACTTGCTCGGCAATATGTGGGCGCAGGAATGGGGCAATATCTACGACATCGTCGCGCCTAAGGGGGCGGGCGACGTCGGCTACGACACCGGCGAACTGCTTACCGCCAAGGGCTATGATCCCGTGCGGATGGTGAAACAGGGCGAGGCCTTCTATTCGTCGCTCGGCTTCGCGCCGCTGCCCAAAACCTTCTGGGAGCGGTCGCAGATCGTCAAGCCGGCCGACCGCGAGGTGATCTGCCACGCCTCCGCCTGGGATATCGACAATGCCGACGATATCCGCATCAAGATGTGCACCAAGGTGAACGGCGACGACTTCGTCACCATCCACCACGAACTCGGCCACAATTACTATCAGCGGGCGTACAAGGCGCAGCCCTATCTTTACAGGAACGGCGCCAACGACGGCTTCCACGAGGCGATCGGCGATACCGTCGCGCTGTCGATCACGCCCGATTACCTCGTCAAGATCGGCCTGCTCGCGCCGGCGCAGGTGCCGAGCGCGGACAAGGACATCGGTCTGCTGCTGCGTCAGGCGATGGACAAGGTGGCGTTCCTGCCGTTCGGCCTGCTGGTCGACAAATGGCGCTGGGACGTCTTCTCGGGCAGGATCGGCAGCGGCGATTACCAGAAGGGCTGGGATGCGCTGCGCCTGCGCTATCAGGGGATCACGCCGCCGGTGGCGCGCGACGAGAGCAAATTCGACGCCGGCGCCAAATATCATATCCCGGCGACGGTGCCCTATACGCGCTACTTCCTCGCGCGGGTGCTCCAGTTCCAGTTCTACAAGGCGGCGTGCGATCAGGCCGGCTGGAAGGGACCGCTGCACCGCTGTTCCTTCTACGACAACAAGGCGGTGGGGACGAAGCTCAACGCGATGCTGGCGATGGGCCAGTCGAAGCCATGGCCGGATGCGCTGCAGGTGATGACCGGATCGCGGCAGATGTCTGGCAAGGCGCTCGTCGACTATTTCGCGCCGCTGAAAACGTGGCTCGACCAGCAAAACAAGGGCAAGCCGTCGGGCTGGTGAGGGACAAGGGTTCTTCGCCCCTGCAAGAGCAGGGCTGTCGCATATGAGCGATCGGAATGTTGCAACTGCGCCTACATCACCGTCATGCCGGACTTGATCCGGCATCCCGCTTCTTCTCGCCCTCAAAAGAAGCGGGACCCCGGCGCAAGGCCGGGGTGACGGAGCGGGGTTGGCCACCCGCATACTCGGACCCTCGTTCGCGATAGCCCTCCCCCGCAAAGGGGAGGAATCGGGTCAAGTCTTGTCCGGGATCGTATTCTCGTCGGCGATGCCGGCTTCAAACGACTTGGAGGCGTCCTCGCCCGCCGGGCCGTGCGCCTTCTTGCCGTCCTTGGGCGTGCTGCCGCGCAACGACAGCAGCGCCGCCGCCGCCACCGCGCCGACCGTCGCGACGCCTGCACCGATCGCGGCGATACCCCATTTGCTGGTGCCGTCGGACTCGCGCTTCTTGGCGGCGGGCTTCTTCGTCGCGGCGCGGGGCGTGGCGCGCTTGGTCGACCGGGGCTTCACCGTCTTGGCGGCGGCGGAGACCGCGCCTTCGGCCTTGGTCACCGCGGCCTTGGCGCGGCGCGTCGTCTTGGCGGCGGCGTCGCTCACCGCAGTCTCGACCTTCTCGACCGCCGAGGGTTCGGCTGGCTTGGCACGCGGTCCGCGCGGCTTTGCCGGAGCCTTGGTCGCCGCCGCTCGGGTCGTGGTCGTCTTGCGCGGCGCACGGCGGCGCGGCGTCACCGCGGGCGTGTCGGACTTCGGCGTGTCGTCGGTTTCATCGGCCACGGCAGCAACTCCCTGATTGGTTCGCAAGCGTAACGCATTAGCCCGGGTTGGTTTCCGAGTCCGCTGACGACCCTGCTCGACTCAGCGGAACGGCGGCTCGTCGAAGGCGCGGAGCTTGCGGCTGTGCAGCTTGGCGCCTTCGAGGCGAAGCTGTTCGCAGGTCTCGATGCCGATCCGCATATGCTCGCTGATCGCCCGCTCGTAGAAGCGGTTGGCCTGACCGGGCAGCTTGAGTTCGCCGTGGAGCGGCTTGTCCGAAACGCAGAGCAACGTGCCGTAGGGCACGCGGAAGCGATAGCCCTGTGCCGCGATCGTCGCCGACTCCATGTCGATGCCGACCGCACGGCTGAGCGAGAAGCGCAACGCCGAGGCGGAATAGCGCAGCTCCCAGTTGCGATCGTCGGTGGTGACGATCGTGCCGGTGCGCAGCCGGCGCTTGAGTTCCTCGCCCGACTGGCCGCTGACGATCTCCGATGCGCGGGCGAGGGCCTGCTGCACCTCGGCGATCGCCGGTACGGGGATCTCGGGCGGCAAGACGTCGTCGAGGACGTGGTCGTCGCGCAGATAGGCATGGGCGAGGACATAGTCGCCGATCCGCTGGGACGGGCGCAGGCCGCCGCAATGGCCGATCATCAGCCACGCCTCGGGGCGCATCACCGCGAGATGGTCGCAGATCGTCTTGGCGTTGGACGGGCCGACGCCGATGTTGACGAGCGTGATGCCGGTGCGATCGTCCGCCATGAGGTGATAGGCGGGCATCTGGTGCCGCCGCCACGCGCTGTCGTTGACCAGTTTGTCGACGTCGCCGGGATGGTCGATGACGATATTGCCGGCGCCGGACAGCGCGGTGAAGCGGCTTTCCGGCCCGAGCTGCGACGCGCCCCAGCGGACGAATTCGTCGACATAGCGGTGGTAGTTGGTGAACAGCACGAAGCGCTGCGTATGTTCCGACGGCGTCCCCATATAATGGCGCAGCCGCGCGAGGCTGAAGTCGGTGCGCAAGGCGTCGAACAGCGCGAGCGGGCGCGTGCCGCCGTCCGAGATCCACAGGCCGTCGGCGATCTCGTCGCCGATATGCGCGAGCTCGGTGGCGGGGAAGTGACGCGACAATTCGGTCGCCGAGACGGTGTCGAGGCTCAGCGCATGACCCGGATCGAGGACATAGGGGAAGGGGATTTCCTGCCGGCCCGGCACCGCCTCGACCTCGACGTCATAATCCTCGAGCAGCAGCGTCAGCTGTTCGGTGAGATAGTCGGCGAACAGCGCCGGCTTGGTGACGCTGATCGTATAGTCGCCGGGCGAGACGAGCCGGCCGAACGAGCGCAGCGGCGCCGGTCGGTCGCCGACGCTGGCGTAGCGCAAATGGATGACGGGATAGGCGAACGACCCGTCGACCCGGCTTTCGGGCGAGGGCGGCGTACCGTCGGTCAGATAGGCGTTGAGTGCGGTCTGCAACCGTTCGACGGAGGCGCGGTAGAGGGTGTCGAGGTCGGCGACGATCCGGGATGCGAGTGTCATCCCGGATGGTTACGCGGCGGTGGTGACGCTGGCAAGACAATGGCATGCCCGCAGGCCCTCCCCCTTGGGGGCAGGCAGTCGCCTATGAGCGTCAGAGTGGTTCGGACGCATTCCAAACCCGATCCGTCACCCCGGACTTGATCCGGGGTCCCGCTTCTTCGGGCGGTGCCGAGAAGCGGGATGCCGGATAAAGTCCGGCATGACGGAGATATCAGGGCAGGTGCGATAACCCTCGCTGCCCCCTTTGCGGGGGAGGACGATGGGGTCAGAGTTCGCCGAGCAGATATTCCGCGCTGCTCACCTTGAACTCGCCGGGGGCCTCGACGTGGAGCTGCTTCACGACGCCATCCTCGACCAGCATCGTGTAGCGCTGGCTGCGCTTGCCCATCGCGAACTTGCTGCCGTCCATCGTCAGGCCGATCGCCTCGGCGAAATCGGCGTTGCCGTCGGCGAGCATCGTGATGCCCTCCGCATTCGCAGACTTCGCCCAGGCGCCCATCACGAAGGGGTCGTTGACCGAGATGCAGGCGATCTCGTCGATGCCCTTGGCGGCCAGTTCCTCGCGCTTGTCGACGAAGCCGGGCAGGTGCTTGGCCGAACAGGTCGGGGTGAAGGCGCCGGGCACGGCGAACAGCGCGACGGTGCGGCCGTCGAACAGCGCGTTGGTCGTGATCTGGTCCGGGCCATCGGAGGTGACCTTGGTCAGGGTGGCGGCCGGTATCTTGTCGCCGACGGTGATCGTCATCTTGGGTCTCCGATGCTGGAATGCGGGTGGTCGCCGGACGGCGCCACGCCGCGGGAGGTCGGGCATGACGGCGTTGATTTCAAGCATGGCAGAAGCCGTGGCGCAGCTTATGTTCGCCGCGATGCACTATCGACCCTTCCTTGCCGGCCAGTTCCTTCTCGCGATGCCGGGTATGCGCGACCCCAGCTTCGACCATGCGGTGATCGCGATGTGCGCGCACGACGCCGACGGCGCGATCGGCATCGGCGTCGGCGCGACGATCGAGGGGCTGAGCCTGCACGACCTGCTCGACCAGTTCGAGATTCCGCACGGCGTCGCGCCCGACGCGCCGGTGCATTTCGGCGGCCCGGTCGATCCGCGGCGCGGCTTCGTCGTCCATTCGAGCGACTGGAGCGGACAGGATACGATCGACGTCGCCGGCCGCTGGTCGCTGTCGAGCACCGTCGACGTGCTGCGCGCGATCGCCGAGGGCAGCGGTCCGACGCGCTATCTCGTCGCGCTCGGCTATGCCGGCTGGGGCGACGGGCAGCTCGAAGGCGAGCTGACCCGGCCGGGCTGGTTCCATGTCGCCGGCGACGAGGATCTGCTGTTCGACACCCCCGCCGGACGGCGCTGGACCGCGGCCTTCGGCAAGGCGGGGATCGACGCGCGACTGCTCGTCCCCGACGCCGGCACCGCCTGACCGCGCCGCGGCCGACGACATATAAAGATATCTTTATATTTGATCCGCGCGGCCGGAGCGGCTAAGGGGCCGGCATCCATCTTCTTCAGGAGCATGACACGTGGCTACTGCGCTCGCGGTCGAACAGAACGATTACGTCATCAAGGACATCGGCCTCGCCGATTTCGGCCGCGCCGAGATCCGCATCGCCGAGACCGAGATGCCCGGCCTGATGGCGCTGCGCGACGAGTTCGGCGCGAGCCAGCCGCTCAAGGGCGCGCGCATCACCGGTTCGCTGCACATGACCATCCAGACCGCGGTGCTGATCGAGACGCTGACCGCGCTCGGCGCCGACGTGCGCTGGGCGACCTGCAACATCTTCTCGACGCAGGACCATGCCGCCGCCGCGATCGCCGCGACCGGCGTGCCGGTGTTCGCGGTGAAGGGCGAGAGCCTGGCCGAATATTGGGATTATGTCGGCGACATCTTCTCGTGGGATCGTGACGTCGAGGGCCAGACCGCCAACATCATCCTCGACGACGGCGGCGACGCCACGATGTTCGCGCTCTGGGGTGCGAAGCTCGAGGCCGGCGCGACGCTCGGCGAGCCCGAGAATGAAGAAGAGGTCGAGTTCCAGCGCGCGCTCAAGGCGTTCATCGCCAAGAAGCCGGGCTATCTGACCGAGACGGTCAAGAACCTGAAGGGCGTGTCCGAAGAGACGACGACCGGTGTCCACCGCCTGTACGAGATCGCCAAGAAGGGCGAGCTGCCGTTCCCGGCGATCAACGTCAACGACAGCGTCACCAAGTCGAAGTTCGACAACCTCTACGGCTGCAAGGAATCGCTGGTCGACGCTATCCGTCGCGCCACCGACGTGATGCTCGCCGGCAAGGTCGCCGCCGTCGCCGGTTTCGGTGACGTCGGCAAGGGCTCGGCGCAGTCGCTGCGCAACGGCGGCGCCCGCGTCATGGTCACCGAGATCGATCCGATCTGCGCGCTGCAGGCGGCGATGGAGGGCTTCGAGGTCGTGACGATGGACGAGGCGGTCAAGCGCGCCGACATCTTCGTCACCGCGACCGGCAACGCCGACGTCATCACCGCCGATCACATGAAGGCGATGAAGCCGATGTCGATCGTCTGCAACATCGGCCATTTCGACAGCGAGATCCAGATCGCCGCGCTGTCGAATTACAAGTGGAGCGAAGTGAAGCCGGGCACCGACCTGGTTGAATTTCCCGACGGCAAGCAGATCATCGTCCTCGCCAAGGGCCGCCTGGTCAACCTCGGCTGCGCGACCGGCCACCCGTCGTTCGTGATGAGCGCGAGCTTCACCAACCAGACGCTCGCGCAGATCGAGCTGTGGACCGCGGGCGAGAAGTACAAGAACGAAGTGTACGTCCTGCCCAAGCATCTCGACGAAAAGGTGGCCGCGCTCCACCTCGAGAAACTCGGCGTCAAGCTGTCGAAGCTGTCCGAGAAGCAGGCGAGCTACATCGGCGTGCCGGTCGAGGGGCCGTTCAAGCCGGATCATTATCGCTATTGATCGTCCGCGATCGTGGTGGGAAGGGGCGGTGCCGAAAGGCGCCGCCTTTTTCTTTGCACGCGCCCCGGCGGAGACGCTGCCACCAACTCTCATTGCTGCTGCCGTAGGTTGCGTTCTACACTCGGGCCGTGCACGCCGTGTCGGGCGTGACGAGGGGTAAGCGTTGATCCAGCTTTCGGTGATGGCGGCAGTCCTGTGTGGCGCGGTGCTGGCGGCGCTGGTCGCCGCCGGCGGCTTCGCGCTGTTCGTCGGCTGGCGGCTGCGCGGCGAGGCCGCCGCGGTGATCGCGCGCAGCCGCGAGGCCGAGGTGTTGCGCAGCGTCTCGCCGGCGATGGCGATGCTGGTGCGCGCCGATGGGCGAATCGAGATGCCGCCGCGACTGGTGGAATGGCTGGGACTGTCCGTCGCGCCGCGCTTCCTGGGCGATCTTGCCGCGGAAGGGGCGGGGCTGCCCGCCGAGGAGGCCGAGGCGCTCGCCACCGACGTGCAGGCGGCGCAGCGCGCGGGACGCGGCTTCGTCCGGGCGCTGCATCCGATCGGCTCGGGCCGGGCGATCACGATCCGCGGCAGCCGTGCGCCGGGCGAACTCGGCGCGACCGGGGCGGTGGTCATCTGGACGCTCGACGCCACCGACAGCGAGGCGGAGATCACGCATTTGCGCGATCAGGTCGAGCAATTGTCGATCGCCTTCGAGGCGCTGACCGGGCTGATCGAGGCGGCGCCGTTGCCGATGTGGTATCGCAGCGGCGACATGCGGTTGGCGATGGTCAACAGCGCCTATGTCCGCGCGGTCGACGGCGTCGACGCCGCCGACGTCATCGGTCGCCAGCTCGAGCTGGTCGAGGGATCGGGGCGCGGCGGTCCGCGCGCCGGCGCCCATGCCGCGCGGGCATCGGGAGCGCCGCAACGCGAGGTCCTGCCCGCGACCATCGGTGGCGAGCGCCGCTCGCTCGAAGTGCACGACGTGCCCTTGCCGACCGGCGGGGTGGCGAGCTTCGCGGTCGACATCGAGGACCTCGAACAGTCGCGCGCGGGCGCCAAGCGCTTCGCCGACGCGCAGCGCGCCCTGCTCGACCGCCTCTCGGCCGGTGTCGCGCAATTCGGCCCCGACCGCGGCCTCGTCTTCTGCAACCAGCCGTTCCGGCGGATGTTCGCGATGCGCGCCGAATGGCTCGCCGATCGGCCCGAATTCGACCGCGTGCTCGAACGGATGCGCGAGGCGAGCCGCGTGCCCGAGGTGCGCGACTTCCCGAGCTGGAAGGCGGAACGGCGCGGCTGGTTCGTCCCCGGCGAGACGGCGAGCGAGGAGAATTGGCATCTGCCCGGCGGCACCCATCTGCGCGTCGTCGCGCAGCCGCTGCCCGACGGCGGCCTGCTGACGATCTTCGAGGACCGTACCGAGGAGGTGCAGCTCGCCAGCGCGCGCGACACGCTGCTGCGCGTGCGCACCGCCACCTTCGACAATCTGTTCGAGGCGCTGGCGGTGTTCGCCGCCGATGGCAAGTTGCAGCTCTGGAACAACCGCTTGCGCGCGGTCTGGGGGTTCGAGGAGGAATTCCTCGCCGGTCATCCGCGCGTTGATGCCTTCGCGGCCGCGGCGGCGTCGAAGCTCGCGACGCCCAATCGCGCCGCGCTGATCCCCGAGCTGGTCCGCTCCGCCACCACCGAACGCCAGCAGCGCGGCGGCCGCGTCGCCTTCGCCGACGGACGGCATTTCGCCTTTGCCGCGGTGCCGTTGCCCGACGGCAATGCGTTGCTGACGATGCTCGACATCACCGATAGCCGGCGCGCCGAGCAGGCGTTGCGCGACCGCGCCAATGCGCTGGAGGCGGCGGATCGCGTCAAGACGCAATTCGTCGCCAATATGAGCTACGAATTGCGCACCCCGCTGACCTCGATCAGCGGCTTCGCCGAGATGCTGCACGCGGGATTCGCCGGCAAGCTGACCGCGGACGCGGACGGCTATGTCGAGGCGATCCTGCAATCGGTCGAGCGGCTCGGGCTGCTGATCGACGACGTGCTCGATCTGACGCAGGGCGGCGACGATGCCGAGATCGAGCGGGTCGACGTCGACCTCGCCGCCACCTCGCGCGCCGCGGCGGAGACGATCCGGCCCGCGGCGAAGCGGCGCAAGCTCGACTTCGCGGTTGAGCTGGCGCGCTCGACCGGCCGGGTGCGCGGCGATCCCAAGCGGCTGAAGGAAGTGGTCGAGCATCTGCTGCGCCATGCGGTCGCCTCGACGCCGGAAGGCGGGCGCATCCTGCTGCACGCCGACGGCAGCGCGACGGGCGCGCGGATCGTCGTCTCCGACAATGGGTTCGGCATGGATGCGGAGAGTATCGCGCGTGCGTTCGACCGGTTCGGCGAGCCCGGCATGCAACCGACCGGCGAGCGTGCGCTGGGGCTGGGCCTGCCGCTCGCGCGCCAATTCGTCGAGGCGCATGGTGGGCGGATCGAGCTGGTCTCGCAGCCCGGCGAGGGCACGCTGGTGACGGTGGAGTTGCCGCGGCGATGAGGGGGCTGGGCGTGAGCACGACCGGCATCCGGTTTGCCGATCCGGCCGCGATGGAAGCGTTCGATGCGTCGTTTGCGGCTACCGTGTTCCTGCGAACGCAGGAACCCAGGGCCAAGCAGAGCAACGGGTGGCGGGTCGCGGGACTCCTGGGCTCCTGCGTTCGCAGGAGCACGGTGGAGTGGCGTACGACCCGGCTCGGTGCATTCCGGAGGTCGGCATGACCGGTATCCGGCTTGCCGATCCCGCCGCTACCGAGGCGTTCGGCGCCTCGCTCGCCGCGCGCGTCCGGCTCGGGGACGTCATCACGCTGCAAGGGGATCTCGGCATGGGCAAGACGAGCGTCGCGCGCGGCCTGCTCGCCGCGCTCGGCCTCGCCGGCGAGGCGCCGAGCCCCAGCTTCGCGATCGTCCAGCCCTATGAGCCGCCCGAGGTCCGTCTGCCGGTGCTGCACGTCGATCTCTACCGGATCGAGGATGCGGAGGAACTGGAGGAACTCGGGCTCGCCGAGGCGCTGACCGATACGCTGCTGCTGGTCGAATGGCCCGAGCGGGCGCCGGGCTATTGGCCGCAGGCGCTGGCGCTCACCTTGCAACCGGGGCCGGACGGCGGACGGATCTTGACAGCGGACGTCCCGGCGTCATGGAAGCCGCGATGGCCGATATGACCCCGCCCGCCGGCGCGCCGGCGTTCCTCGCTACGCATGGCTGGTCGGGGGACATATCCCCCGTCGCCGGCGACGCCTCGTTCCGCCGCTATTTCCGCGTCGCCAGCGCCGGGCGCAGCGCGATCCTGATGGACGCGCCGCCGCCGCACGAGGACCCGCGGCCGTTCATCCGCATCGCGCAATGGCTGACCGACCACGGCTTCGCCGCGCCCGCGATCCACGCCGCCGACCTTTCGCAGGGCCTCGTCCTGCTGGAGGATTTCGGCGACGTGCGGCTGCGCGAGACCGCCGATGCCGGCGAGGCGGCGGCGTTGCCGCATTATGCCGCGGCGATCGACCTGCTGGTGGCGCTGCGCGCGCATCCCGCCGGCGACCTGCCGCCATATGACCGCGCGGTGCTGCATCGCGAGGCGGGGCTGTTCGTCGACTGGTATTGCCCCGCGGTCGGGCTCACCGTCGACGAGCCGGGTTATCGCGCCGCCTGGGACGCGGTGTTCGACCACGCGCTGACCGAGTCGCCCGTCACCGTGCTGCGCGATTATCATGCCGAGAATCTGATGCTGGTCGGCGCGGAGCGGCGGCTCGGGCTGCTCGACTTCCAGGACGCGCTCGCCGGTCATCCCGCCTATGATCTCGTGTCGCTGCTGCAGGACGCGCGGCGCGACGTCGATCCGATGCTGGAGGCGGCGATGCTGACGCGCTACCGGAGCGCGACGGGGGCGGGCGACGATTTCCTCGCCGCCTATCACGTGCTCGGCGCGCAGCGGAACGCCAAGATCATCGGCATCTTCACCCGGCTGTGGAAGCGCGACGGCAAGCCGCGCTATCCGACCTTATGCCCGCGCGTCTGGCGCTATCTGGAGCGCGACCTGGCGCAACCGGCCCTGGCACCGGTGGCGCGCTGGTTCGATGCCAACGTGCCGCCTGCCTTGCGCGGCGATCCGGCGGCGTTGAGCGCATGACGCGGCAGCGCATCCTGCGTCCCGATCCCGGCGGCGTCGTGCCGGCCACGGCGATGGTGATGGCCGCGGGGCTCGGCAAGCGGATGCGGCCGCTGACCGCGACACGGCCCAAGCCGTTGGTCGAGGTCGCGGGCAAGCCGCTGATCGATCACGTTTTCGACCGGCTCGCCGCCGCCGGGGTGCAACGCGCCGTGGTCAACGTCCATTATCTCGCCGATACGCTCGAGGCGCATGTCACCAACCGCGACGACGGCATCGCGGTGGCGATCAGCGACGAGCGCGCGCAATTGATGGAGACCGGCGGCGGATTGGTGCAGGCGCGCGGCCTGCTCGGCGACGATCCGGTGCTGGTGATCAACAGCGACAATCTGTGGTTCGACGGACCGGTCGACACGCTGAAATTGCTCGCGTCGCGCTGGGACGATGCGACGATGGACGCCTTGCTGCTGGTGGTGCCCTATGCGCGTGCCAACAACCATCGGGGGCAGGGCGATTTCCGCATCGGCGCGGACGGCCGGATCATCGCGCGGCGCAAGGCGGCGACGGTCGCGCCCTTCGTCTATACCGGCATCCAGATTCTCCATCCGCGCCTGTTGCGCGACTGGCCGGAGGGGCCGTTCTCCACCAACCTGTTCTGGAACCGCGCGATCGAGGCGGGGCGCGCCTATGCGCAGGTCCATCAGGGGCTGTGGTTCGACGTCGGCACGCCCGCGGCGATCCCGAAGACCGAAGCGCTGATCGCCAATGGCTGAGGCGCGCAGGCCGCAGCTCTATTCGATTCCCTCGCACAAGGCGTTCGCCGACACGCTCGTCGCCGGGTTGCTGCGGCGGGCGGGGGGCGATGCGATGACATTGGCCCGCGGGCTGGTGCTGCTGCCCAACAATCGTGCGGTGCGCGCGGTGACGAGCGCCTTCGTCCGCGCGAGCGGTGGCGGGTTGCTGCTGCCGCGGCTGGTGACGCTCGGCAGCCCCGATCTCGGCGAGGCGGTCGGCGCGGCGCTTGATCCGGCGGACGAAGGCGCACCGCCGCCGCCCGCGGTCGCGCCGATGCAGCGGCGGATGATCCTCGCCCGGCTCGTCTTCGAGGAGCGCGCGCGCGCCGGTGCGGCGATCGACGCGGCGGAGGCGGTGCGCCTCGCGGGCGAGCTCTGCCATACGCTCGACCAGTTGCTGGTCGAGGAGGTGCCGCCGACGGCGCTGCGCGATATCGACCTCGCCCCCGAACTGACCGAACATTGGCAGCGCGCATTGTCGACCTTCACGATCGTGCTCGAACGCTGGCCCGCGGAACTGGCGCGGCTCGGGCTGATCGACGCAGCGACGCGGCGGCGGATGCTGCTCGACCGGGTCGCCGAGCGGTGGCGCCAGCAACCGCCGCAGGGGATCGTCTGCGCGGCGGGCGTCACTGATCCGGCGCCGGCGGTGGCGCGGCTGCTGCGCTGCGTCGCCGAGGCGCCGCAGGGCATGACGGTGTTCGCGGGGCTCGACCTGGCGATGCCGCAGGAGGAATGGGATGCGCTCGGGCCGCACCGGCCCGATCCCGTCACCGGCCACATCCGCCGCTCGCTCGAGACGCATCCGCAATATCACCTCAAGCTGATGCTGGAGCGGATGAGCGTCGGCCGCGGCGAGGTGGCCAATTGGCCCGGCACCGCGGGGCCGGATGCCGGCGCGGTGCGCGGGCGGGCGATCGCCAACGCACTCGCGCCCGCCGCCTTCACCGGCAAATGGACCGAGCTGAAGGCGGAGGACCGCCGGCTGACCGGCGTCGCCGCGGCCGAGCTGGCGACGCCGGCCGAGGAGGCACAGACGATCGCGCTCGCGCTGCGCGGCGCGCTGGAGGAAGAGGGGCGGACCGCGGCCTTGGTCACGCCCGACCGTGCGCTGGCGCGACGGGTGGCGGTGCATCTGCGCCGCTGGGGGATCGAGGCCAACGATTCGGCGGGGCGGCCCTTGTCGATCCTGCCGCCGGGGACGCTGCTGCTCGCGCTCGCCGAGGCGGCGGCGCAGCGTTTCGCGCCGATGGCGTTGCTCGCGCTGCTCAAACATCCGCTGGTCCGCAACGTGCCGGGCGACCGCGCCATCCGCGGCGCGTGGCTCGACGGCGTGCGCGGACTCGACCGTGGCCTGCGCGGGCCGCGACCGGCGGCGGGGCTCGACGGGATCATGGGCCATCTGATGACCAACAAACGCGATCGCGCCGCGGCGTGGTTCGCCGAGCCGGTCGGGTTGCTCAAGCCGATCGAACTGGTCTTCGAACAGGGTATGCAGCCGCTGCCGGCCTTGCTCGCGGTGCTGCGCGAGACGGCGCAGGCGCTGTGCGGCGACGATCTGTGGTCGGGGCCGGCGGGGCGTGCTGCCGCGGAGTTTCTCGACGCGCTCGAAGCCGATGCGCCCGCCGGGCCGCCGCGGATCGCGCCCGATGGACTGGCGCCACTGCTGCGCGGGTTGCTCGACGAGGTCGCGGTGCGGCCGGGGTCGGGCGTCGGCCATCCACGTATCGCCATCTATGGCCTGATCGAGGCGCGGTTGCAGACCGCCGACCTGATGGTGCTCGGCGGGCTCAACGAGGGCGTGTGGCCGGGGCGACCGGCGCCCGACCCGTGGCTGGCGCCGCGCATCCGCGCGACGTTGGGATTGCCGGGGCTGGAGCGCGCGGTCGGCGTCGCGGCGCATGAATTCGGCCAAGCGCTCGGCGCGCCGCAGGCGATCGTGACGCGGGCGCGCCGCGATGCCGCCTCGCCGGCGCTCGCGTCGCGATTGTGGCTGCGCCTGCAGGCGATGGCGGGCGAGCGCTTCGTCCGCGCCCACGATCTCGAACGCTGGGCGCATGCGCTCGACGATCCGCGCGAGCATCTCCCCGCCGACCGGCCGGCGCCGCTGCCCGATCCGGCGCGCCGCCCCAAGGCGATTTCGGTCACCGAGATCGACCGGCTCAAGGCCGACCCTTACGCCTTCTACGCGCGGCGGGTGCTCGGGCTGATGCCGCTCGAACCGGTCGATGCCGATCCGAGCGCGGCGTGGCGCGGCACCGCGGTACACGACATCCTCGAACAATGGTGGAAGCTCGACCGTTGCGCCGCCGACGCATTGCTGCCGCGCGCGACCGCGATGCTCGACGACGAGCGGACGCATCCGATGATGCGCGCGCTGTGGCGGCCGCGGCTGGTCGAGGCGATCGACTGGATCGCCAAGACGGTCGCCGCGCAGGACGCCGAAGGCCGCAAGGTCGCCTCGGCGGAGGGCAAGGGGCATATCGAGGTGGCGGGGGTGAAGCTGTCCGGCCGCTACGACCGCGTCGATCGCCTGCCCGACGGCAGCCTCGCGATCGTCGACTATAAGACTGGCAAGCCGCCGTCCGCCGCCGCGGTCAAGGCCGGCTACAGCCTCCAGCTCGGCCTGCTCGGCGCGATCGCCGAGCGTGGCGGGTTCGGCGACATCTCGGGCCGTGCGGGCGGTTTCGAATATTGGTCGCTCGGCAAGAAGCGCGATCAGTTCGGCTATATCGAATCCCCGGTCGACGCCGAGGGCAAGCGCGACCGGATCGTCACCACCGACTTCACCACGATCGCGATGAGCAACTTCATCGAGGCGGCAGGCCATTGGCTGACCGGCAATGCGCCGTTCACCGCCAAGCTCGTGCCGGAATATGCGCCTTATGCCGAATATGACCAACTGATGCGTCGGGACGAATGGTATGGCCGGGACTGACCTCGCCACTTTGCCGCGGCTGAAGGGCGCACAGGCGGCGGCGAGCGATCCGCGCGCGCACGTCTGGCTCTCCGCCTCCGCCGGCACCGGCAAGACGCAGGTGCTCGCCGCGCGCGTGTTCCGGCTGCTGCTGGGCGGTACCCAGCCGGCCGCGATCCTGTGCCTGACCTTCACCAAGGCGGGCGCGGCGGAGATGGCGCAGCGGATCAGCAACCGGCTCGCCGCCTGGGTCCGGATGCCGGGGCCGCAGCTCGCCGCCGATCTCGAAGCGCTCGGCGAGCGCGCGACGCCCGACTTGCAGGCGCGCGCGCGCACCTTGTTCGCCGGCGTGCTCGACGCGCCGGGCGGCGGCCTGCGCATCCAGACGATCCACGGCTTCTGCCAGAGCCTGCTCGCCGCCTTTCCGGTCGAGGCGGGGCTGACCCCCGGCTTCCGTCCGCTCGAAGCGCGCGAGGAGGCGGTGCTGGCGCGCGAGACGCTGGCGGCGCTGCTGGTCGAGGCGGAGCGCGACGGCCGCGTCCGACCGATCGAGACGATCGGCGCGCTGTCGTTGCGCCTAGGCGAGGGCGGGGCGGAGAGCTTCCTGCTCGCCTGCGCGCGCTCGCTGATCGCGCTGGAGGCGCTGCCGAGCGGCATCCAGCCGTGGCTGCGCCGCACGCTCGAGTTGCCGCAGGGCGATATCGGCGAGGCGCTGGCGTCCGGCTGCGACGCGATCGACGTCGAACTGGTGGAGCGGCTGGCGGCGGCGAACAAGGCGTGGGGCGCGGCGACGGGCCTCGGCCATGCCGAGACGCTCGACCGCTGGCTCGCCGCCGCGCCCGAGGCGCGTGCGGCGACCTTGCAGGAGCTGGCCGGCGTGGTGCTGACCGGCAAGAACGAGCCGCGCAAGGCGTCGAAGAAGCTGGTCGATGCCGAACCCGATTATCCCGAACTCGCCGCGGCGCTCGGCGACCATTGCCTCGATCTGCTGTCGCTGACGCAACGCGCGGCCTATGCCGATCTGCTCGCCGATGCGCTCGACGTCGGGCGTGACTATGCCCGCGCCTATGCCGCAGCGAAGCGGCGCAGCGGCGCGGTCGATTTCGACGATCTGATCGGCGTGACGGTGCGGCTGCTCGAACAACCCGGCATCGGCGAATGGGTGCGCTACAAGTTGGATCAGGCGACCGAGCATGTGCTGATCGACGAGGCGCAGGACACCAACCTCAACCAATGGCGGATCGTGACCGCGCTGGCGGGCGAGTTCTTCGTCGGCCGCGGCGTCCATGCGCCCTCGACGCGCACGCTGTTCACCGTCGGCGATTTCAAACAGGCGATCTTCGGCTTCCAGGGCACCGACCCGATCAACTTCCGCTGGGCGGAGGGCCATTTCGCCACCCGCGCCGCCGAGGTGGAGGGGACCGAGGACTGGCCCGAGTCCGAACGCGGCCTGCCGTTCCAGCGCCTGTCGCTGACCCATTCCTTCCGCTCGACGCGGCCGATTCTCGAATTCGTCGATGCCGCGGTCGCGGCGGCGGGCGAGCCGGGCCTCGGCGCGATCGGCGCGCTGGAGGATCATGCCAGCGAGGTGCCCGGCCCCGGCACGGTCGAGCTATGGCCGCCGGTGGTGGCGGGCGGCAGCGACGAGGACGAGGAAGCGTGGATCGACGACGCCGTCCGCGAACAGGCGGTGCGGATCGCGCGCGCGGTGCGCGACTGGATCGACGGCGGGCTGATGCTGGAGAGCAAGGGGCGGCCGCTGCGCCCCGAGGATGTGATGATCCTCGTCAAGCGGCGCGGCGATCTCGCATCGCTGATCGTCGCGCGCCTCTATGCCGAGGGCGTACCGGTGGCTGGCGTCGACCGGTTGCGGCTCAACGCGCCGCTGGCGGTGCAGGATCTGCTCGCCGCGGTGCGCTTCGCGTTGCAGCCGGAGGACGATCTGTCGCTGGCGTCGCTGCTGGTATCGCCGCTGATCGGCTGGACGCAGGACGAATTGATGCACGCCGCGCCGCGCGATCACGGCAGCCTGTGGCGGCATCTGACGCTCACCCAGTCGGACGAACGGCTGGCGCCGCTCCGCTCGATGCTGCTGCGTGCAGATATCGCCACGCCCTATCAGTTCCTCGAAGAGCTGTTGTCCGGTCCGCTCGACGGACGGCGCAAGCTGCTGCGCCGGCTGGGTGCCGAGGCGCGCGATCCGATCGAGGAATTACTCAACGCCGCGCTCGCCTTCGAGACGACCTCGACGCCGTCGATGCAGCGTTTCCTCGACTGGTTCGATCGTGGCGATGTCGAGATCGTCCGCGATCCTTCCGCGCCGCTCGACGCGGTGCGGGTGATGACCGCGCATGGCGCCAAGGGCTTGCAGGCGCCTTTGGTGATCCTCGCCGACGCGACGGTCGATCCGACCGCCGCGCCTCGCGCGCTGGTGCGCTGGTCGCCCGAGCCCGGCGCGCAGCCGATCCCGATCTTCCGCCCGCGCTCCGCCGAGCGCGGTGGGCCGCTCGACGTGGCGATCGGCGAGGTCGAGCGGCGCGAGCTGGAGGAACATTGGCGGCTGTTCTACGTCGCCGCGACCCGCGCCGAGGAACGGCTGGTGATCGGCGGTGCGCTCGGCCCGCGCGCCAAGGGCGAGCCGCCGGTGGCGAGCTGGTATGCCGCCGCGTCGCGCGCCTTCGATGCGCTGGGCGTCGCGGGGGAGGGGCCGCGCGTCTTCACCGGCCGGATCGTGCAGGCCCCGGTCAAACCGCGTGCCGCCGCCAAGGTCGAGCGCGTCGAGACCGTCGTCCTGCCCGACTGGGCGCAGCGCCCCGCGCCGATCGAAAGCCGGCCGTCGCGGCCGCTCGCGCCATCCGCGATCGGCGAGGACGAGGTCAGCGATCCGCCGCCCGGCCCGGCGCTACGCGCCGCCGCGGAGCGCGGGCGGCTGTTCCACGCGCTGTTCGAGCGTCTTCCGGCGGTCGCACCCGAGGCGCGCGCCGCCAGTGCCGAACGCTGGCTCGCCACCGCGGGCGGCGTCACCGACCCTGCGGTACGCGCGGAGATCGCCGCCGGCGTGCTCGCCGTGCTCGACGATGGGCGTTTCGTCGACCTGTTCGGCGGCGACGCGCTCACCGAGGCGCCGATCGCCGCGACGCTCGCCAACGGCCTCGTCGTGTCGGGGACGGTCGACCGGCTGCTGATCGCGCCGGATCATATCCGCGTCGTCGACTTCAAGACCGGCCGGCGCGTGCCGGACGCTGTCGCGGACATCCCGCTTTATCACCTCGATCAGATGGCGGCCTATGCCGCCGCGCTCGCCACCATCTTTCCCGAACGGCGGATCGAGGCGGCGTTGCTCTATACGAGCGGCCCCCGGCTGTTCGCGCTCGACCCGGCGCTGCTCGACGCGCACAAGCCGCGCTTTCGCCTCCGGGAGCAAAGCTAGGGCGCCGACGGTTGAGCCGGGGTCCGCGCCATCCTAGATGGGCTGCAAAGGAGATTGAAATGGCTACCAAGGCGATTACCGACGCGAGCTTCGACACAGACGTGCTCAAGGCCGACGGTCCGGTGCTGGTCGACTTCTGGGCGGAATGGTGCGGGCCGTGCAAGATGATCGGGCCGAGCCTCGAGGAACTGTCGGAAGAGCTCGGTGAGCAGGTGACGATCGCCAAGCTCAACATCGACGAGAACCCGGATGCGCCGGGCAAATATGGCGTGCGCGGCATCCCGACGATGATCCTGTTCAAGGGCGGCGCCCCGGCGGCGACCAAGGTCGGTGCCGAGCCCAAGGGCCGGCTGAAGGCCTGGCTGGAAGGCGCGCTGGCGTAAGCGATGCAAGTCCCTCCCCTTTGGGGGAGGGGTAGGGTTTGTATCACGGAGGCCTGTTCTTAGTGTCCTCCACCCCAACCCCTCCTCTGAAGAGGAGGGGCTTTTGCTATCCGAACAGCAGCTTCGCCGCTTGGTCCCACAAGGCGGGCGATGCGGCGGCGAGCATGCCGCGGCGCTGATCGCCGACCTGATAGTCCTCGCCATCCGGCCAGCGCACCACGCCGCCCGCCTCGCGCAGGAACAGCGAGCCCGGCGCATGATCCCACGGCAGCGTCTTCTGGAACAAGGCGACGTCGTTCGTCCCCAGCACCAGTCGCGGATATTGCTCCGCCGCGCAGCGCGGCATCGGTGCGACGGTGAACGCGCGCTCGGCGCGGGCGTAGAGTGCCGCGATCTCCGCCTCGCTCATATAATAGGTGGCGAGCACCGCCGACGGGCGCTCGCCGCCGCTCGGCCGCGCCTGCACGCGTACGTCGTCGATATAGGCGCCGCCGCCGCGCACGGCGTGGCAGAGCCGGTCGGCGACCGGATCGAGGATCCACCCCGCCTGCGTCCCGCCATCCTCGACCAGCGCGATCATGATCCCGAAGGTGGCGATGCCGCTCGCGTAATTGTTGGTGCCGTCGATCGGGTCGATGATCCACACCCGGCCGTGCTCGATGCCGTCGACCAGCGACGCATCCGCCGCGACCGCTTCCTCGCCGACGACGCGGATGCCGGGATCGAGCGCCGCCAGCCCCGCGGTCAGCGCCGCCTCGCTCTCGCGATCGGCGACGGTCACCATATCGTCGGCGGCCTTCTCCTCGATCTCGTCGGCGGCGAGATTGCGGAAGCGCGGCAGGACGATCTCCGCCGCCACCCGGCGCATCAGGGTGACGACCGAGTCGTGGTGCGGATGATGCATGTCAGCTCCGATAGTCGGCGTTGATCGAGATATAGCCGTGGGTGAGGTCGCAGGTCCAAACCGTCGCCACGCCGTCGCCGAGTCCGAGATCGACGCCGACCTCGATCTCCTGCCCCTTCAGATGCGCGGCGACCGGCGCCTCGTCATAGCCTTCGACCGCCAGCCCCTCGCGCGCGACCTGCGTCTCGCCAAAGCGGATCGACAATTTGTCGCGCTCGGCGGGCTCGCCGGCCTTGCCGACCGCCATGACGACGCGGCCCCAATTGGCGTCCTCGCCCGCGATCGCGGTCTTCACCAGCGGCGAATTGGCGATCGACTTGGCGATGCGATGCGCCGAGGCGTCGCTTTCCGCGCCGGTGACCGCGATCTCGATCAGCTTGGTCGCGCCCTCGCCGTCGCGCACGACCAGCAGCGCGAGCTGCGCGCAGAGGTCGGCGAGCGCCGCGGCGAAGGCGTCCGCACCGTCGCTGTCGGCATCGCCGAGCGGCGCATTGCCGGCCGCGCCGGTGGCGAAGGCGAGCACCGTGTCGCTGGTCGAGGTGTCGCCGTCGACAGTAATGCACGAGAAGGTGTTGCGGTTGGCGGCGTTGAGCGCGGCCTGCAGGAAGCCGGGCGTCACCGCCGCATCGGTGAAGACGAAGCCGAGCATCGTCGCCATGTCCGGCGCGATCATCCCCGAACCCTTGATGATGCCGACCAACGTCACCGTGCGACCATCGACGATGGCGGTCGTCATCGCACCCTTGGGATAGGTGTCGGTGGTGCCGATCGTCTCCGCCGCGGCGCGCCAGTCGCACGGCGTCGCCGCGAAGGCGGCGTCGAGCCCGGCCTCTGCCTTGTCGATCGGCAGCGGCACGCCGATCACCCCGGTCGAGGCGACGAACACGTCCGATGGCTGGCAACCGAGATGCTGCGCGGTGCGCGCCGCGATCGCCTCGACGGCAGCGCGGCCGCGATGGCCGGTGAAGGCGTTCGAATTGCCCGCGTTGACCACCAGCGCGCGCGCCGTGCCGAGGGTCAGCGCCTTGCGGCACCATTCGACCTCGGGCGAAGGGCATTTGCTCTGCGTGACGACGCCGGCGACGCTGGTCCCTTCGGCGAGCGTGACGAAGGTGAGATCGCAGCGGTCCCACGTCTTGTAGCGCGCGCGAGCGACGTGCGGCACCACGCCGGCGATCGCGGGCAGGGCGGGGAAGGGGGTGGCGAGCGGGGAGATGGACGAAGACATGGCGCTGCCATAGGCTGCTTCCAAGACAGGGCAAAGACGGATGATCGACGAACCCTCGCATGCTTGACCACCGGCACGTGCCGCGCCACCTATAGGTCATGGCGATGCACGTCCCTATCGGTGAGGCGAAGGCGCGGCTTCCGGAGCTGATCGCGGCGGCGATGCGTGGTGAGGATGTCGTGCTCGATAGTGTCGACGCACCCCAGGTTCGCCTCGTGATGGTCCCGCCGTCCGATGTGGAGCAACGTGCCGCGAAGCGGCGGTCCGCGATCGGGATGTTTGCAGATCTCGTCGGGGATCGTGACATCGACATCCGCTCTCTAAAGGCGGACGATCGTTGGAATGAACATTACGGGCGCAAATTTGGCGATCCTGATTGATACGCAGGCGCTCGTCTGGATCGCTACCCGTAGTCCGCGGCTCAGTTTGGCGGCGACGGCTGCGATCACCGATGGTGCTACGCCGCTGTGCATCAGTGCGGTAACCGCATATGAATTTGCCGATCTGAACCGCCGCGGCAGGTTTGGCGCTGATCTTCCGTTGGATTCGCTCGTCGCCCGCCTCGATGCCGAGATACTCGAATATCCGGCATCCGCGTGGCGGATCGTAGATACGCTGCCAGACCTGCACCGCGATCCGGTGGATCGCATGCTAATCGCCCATGCGCTGCATCTCGATGCGACGTTGGTCACCGCGGACGTCACGATGCGTCGCTATCCGGTACGTTGCTTGTGGTAATACAGCCGCTTCGCATGTGGACGCCCGCGGACCTTGTCCTTATGGCGAGGCTGCGATGAATTTGCTGCTGCTCCTGTCCGCGCTGCTGTCCGCCCTTACCGGCGGTGGTTCGGCGATGCGTACGCCGGCGGCAGCGCATGCGGTCGCGAGTGCGGCGGCCGTGGTCGAAGCGCAGGTGCGCCCCGCGGCCGTCGCCAGCCGGCCGCAACAGGCGCTGCCGACGCTGGTCGCGTCCGCGGCCTGGGGCCTCGCCGCCGCCGCTCCGGCCGTAGCGCCGGGCGAACCGCTCTACGCGCGCCGCCGGCGCGAATAGCGCCCGTCGCAGCCCGGCTGCGACCCACATCTTCGTGACCAACGACGCTGCGCGCCCCCGCATCCCTGGGGCCGCGCGCGCTTATCCAGGAACCATCCCTATGTTCGGCGGCTTCGCTAAATCGCTCTTCGGCTCGTCCAACGACCGCTACGTCAAATCGCTCAACCCGATCGTCCAGAAGATCGCCGCGTTCGAGCCGACGCTCCAGGCGCTCTCCGACGAGCAGCTCGCCGCGCAGACCGCCAAGTTCCGCGAGCAGCTCGCCAATGGCGCCAAGCTCGACGACCTGCTGCCCGAAGCGTTCGCGACGGTGCGCGAATCGGCGGTGCGCGTGCTCGGCATGCGCCATTTCGACGTGCAGATGATCGGCGGCATCGTCCTCCACCGCGGCGAGATTGCCGAGATGCGCACCGGCGAGGGCAAGACGCTCGTCGCGACGCTGGCGACCTATCTCAACGCGCTGCCCGGCGACGGCGTCCACGTCATCACCGTCAACGACTATCTCGCCGCGCGCGACGCCGAGTGGATGGGCCAGGTCTATCGCTTCCTCGGCCTGACCGTCGGCACGATCATCCCCAACCTCACCGACGAACAGCGTCGCGCCGCCTACAACAGCGACATCACCTACGGCACCAACAACGAATTCGGCTTCGACTATCTGCGCGACAACATGAAGTACGAGCGCAGCTCGATGGTGCAGCGTGCCTTCAGCATGGCGATCGTCGACGAGGTCGATTCGGTGCTGATCGACGAGGCGCGCACCCCGCTCATCATCTCCGGCCCGACCGACGACAAGTCGGAGCTGTACATGAGCGTCGACGCGATCGTGAAGCAGCTCGAGGCCGACGATTACGAGAAGGACGAGAAGCAGAAGTCGATCATCCTGACCGAAAGCGGCACCGAGCGGATCGAGCGGATGCTCGAGGCGGCGGGCCTGCTGGAGGGCGCCAACCTCTACGATTTCGAGAACACGCAGGTCGTCCACCACGTCAACCAATCGCTGCGCGCGAACATGATGTTCAAGGCGGACACCGATTACATCGTCAAGGATGGCAAGGTCATCATCATCGACGAATTCACCGGCCGCATGATGGACGGGCGCCGCTGGTCCGACGGCCTGCACCAGGCAGTCGAGGCGAAGGAGGGCGTGACGATCGAGCCCGAGAACCAGACGATGGCGTCGATCACCTTCCAGAATTATTTCCGCATGTACCCGAAGCTGTCGGGCATGACCGGCACCGCGGCGACCGAGGCGGCGGAATTCTACGACATCTACAAGATGAACGTCGTCACTATCCCAACCAACGTCGGCGTCCGCCGCGTCGACGAGGAGGACGAATTCTACAAGGACACCACCGACAAGTTCCGCGCGATCGCCAAGAAGATCCGCGAACATGCCGCGCTCGGCCAGCCGGTGCTGGTCGGCACCGTGTCGATCGAGAAGTCCGAGCTGCTCAGCGAATTCCTCACGCAGGAGGGCGTCGATCACAAGGTGCTCAACGCGCGCTACCACGAGATGGAGGCGCATATCGTCGCGCAGGCCGGTCGCAAGGCGGCGGTGACGATCGCCACCAACATGGCGGGCCGCGGCACCGACATCAAACTCGGCGGCAACCTCGAATTCCGCATGCTCGACGAGCATCCCGATCTCGTCGAGGGCACGCCCGAATATGAGACGGAGGCGGCACGGATCCGTGCCGAGATCGAGGTGGAGAAGCAGGAGGTGCTCGCCGCCGGCGGTCTGTTCGTGCTCGGCACCGAGCGGCACGAGAGCCGCCGCATCGACAACCAGCTCCGCGGCCGTTCGGGTCGTCAGGGCGATCCCGGCCTGTCGCGCTTCTACCTCAGCCTCGACGACGATCTGCTCCGCATCTTCGGCCCGGACACCTTGTTCGCCAAGATGATGCGCAACAATATCGAGGACGGCGAGGCGATCGGCAGCAAGTGGCTGTCGAAGGCGATCGAGACCGCGCAGAAGAAGGTTGAGGCGCGCAACTACGACATCCGCAAGCAGGTCGTCGAATATGACGACGTGATGAACGACCAGCGCAAGGTCATCTACGAACAGCGTGCCGACATCATGGACGCCGATGCGGTCGGCGATGTGGTCAGCGACATGCGCACCGAGACGGTCAACGTCATCGTCGGCGGCGCCTGCCCGCCCAACTCCTATCCCGAGCAATGGGATATCGCGGGGATGAAGGCGGGGCTGACCGAGATCCTCAATCTCGACCTGCCGGTCGACGACTGGCTGACCGAAGAGGCGATCGATCCCGAGATCGTTGAGGAGCGCGTCCGCGAGGCCGCCGATGCGGCGATCGCCACCAAGGCCGCCGAGCTCGAGCCGGAGACCTGGACACAGGTCGAGAAGTCGATCCTGCTCCAGAACCTCGATCATCACTGGAAGGAGCATCTCGCGACGCTCGACGCGCTGCGTCAGGTCGTCCACCTGCGCGCCTATGCGCAGAAGACGCCGATCAACGAGTATAAGCAGGAGGCGTTCTCGCTGTTCCAGCGCATGCTCGACTCGATCCGCGAGGACGTCACCAAGACGATCGCGCACGCACAATTCCAGATGCAGGAAGCACCCGACCTGCCCGAGCTGCCCGATTTCATTACGACGCACTTCGACCCGTTCACCGGCGAGGACAATTCGAACGATATCGATGCCGGGACGCTGGGCCGGATCACGACGCAGATCCCGCCGCTGCAGATGATGCAGCCGGATGCGGAGGCGATCCTCGGCGACAATCCGGAACATTGGGAAGGCCGCGTCAACCGCAACGCGCCATGCCCGTGCGGCTCGGGCCGAAAATATAAGCATTGCCACGGTGCCGTCACCGCCTGACGCTCCGGCGGCATTCCCACCCCCCGTCACCCCGGCCTTGCGCCGGGGTCCCGCTTCGTCTCCGCGACGGCTGACGAAGCGGGATGCCGGAGCGCACGGCAGCCGTCGCTGTCACCATCTCACGAAAAAGGCCGGATCACCGCAAGGTGACCCGGCCTTTTGTCGTTACGCGAACGGCACGTTACTTCGGCAGAACCACCGTCGGGCCGATGCTGTCGACCACCGCGCGGGCGTTGAACGCGCGCAGATTGTCGCGCGGGATCGGTCCCTTGCGCATCACGATCTCCGCGGTTGCCTCGTAGCGGTCGATCGTGCGGATGTCGAAATCGTTGCCCCACGGGCCGCCGCCGAAGCCGCCGCCGAACCACGGGTCCCAGCTGCGCCAGCCGAAACCGCGGCCGTAATAGCGCCACGACGGACCCCAATAGCCGCCGAAGCCGCCATAGCCCCAGCCGCCGCCGACTCCGGGCGTGCTGTACGTGCGCGACTGCAAATCGGTGTCGCGATTGGCCATGACGAAATAATCATAGCCGTTCTGCAGCGTCAGTTCGGCGGCGCGGAACAGCAGATAGCGTTCCACCGTATCGCGCGAGGTGACGCTGTTGCCGGCGAAGCTGACGAGATAGCGGTCGGGTTCGATCCGGCGATCGCTGTAGCCGGTGCGGTTGAAGCCCTGCCCGGTGGCGGGGCGATAGGTGGTCTCGGTCGCGCAGCCGGCGACCATCAGCGTGGAGGCAGCGAGTGCCGCGACCACGGCCTTGCGGCCCAGATGACTCATGACTCCAATACTCCATTCGCTCGCGGATGCGGCGAACCGTGCCGCCTATACATCGTCCGAGTGGAACGAGCGATGAACGACTTGGCTCCCGTCTGCAACGCTTCGCCGCGGTTCACGCGCCGATCAGGTGCAGCGCCAGGCTGCGCCGATGCGGACTGGTGCGATGTTCGAACAGATAGATGCCCTGCCACGTCCCCAGCGCAGGCGCGCCCTCGATGACCGGGATCGACAGCTGCACGCCGGTCAGTGCGGTGCGGAGATGCGCGGGCATGTCGTCCGGCCCCTCGTCGTCATGTTCATAATCGCGGCTTTCCGGCGCGAGGCGGGCGAAATAGGCCTCCATGTCGCGGCGCACCGCCGGCGCGGCATTTTCCTGGATCACGAGCGACGCCGACGTATGCCGGCAGAAAACCGTGAGCAGCCCGGTATCGATGTCCTGCGCCGCCACCCAGCGGATGACCTCGCCAGTCACCTCCAGCAGGCCCTGCCGCCGCGTCTCGACGCTCAAGGTAGTCGTGGCTTGCCGCATGTCAGCTCCCGTTCCGGTTCGGGCCACGCGGCCCGGCCGCCGCCCGCTCAGGCAAGCTTGGCGATCTCGGCGGCGTTGAGCGTGCGGCGGAGGTTGGGCTCGGGCCCCTCGAGCACGAGATAGGCCGACTCGCGTGCCGTCGAGTCGAGGCGCAGCCAGCGGTCGAGGCATTCGCGCACCGATGCGCGCCAGGGCTGGTGAATCGAGGCGACGAGCTGGGCGGTAACGGGGCAGGGCGAATCCACGATGAGGTCCTGTGCCAGGGTGGTGCGGTAGCGACCATCCTAGACCCAATTCGCGACGCATGCATTAACGCTGGTGACCCCGCCGCCGCGGGGCGGCGTTTATTCCGGTCTGGTCATCTTACGCTTGTCGGCCAGCGCGATGAAGACAGGCGTGGTCAGCAGCGCGAGACCGAGGGCGCCGATCGCGACTTCCAGGAAGATCATCATGCATCTCTCTCCGGCGGGAACGTGTCGTTCCTCATTCGGCTGGATGATGTCGCGTTCGCCATAGGGGTGCAAGTGCTATTATTGCCGGTGTATTTGGTGCGCTGCAATATAATTGCTTGGGATGACTGCTCCGACACATTCCTTATAGCGAAGATGGCACGTTCGCTGACCGGACGGGCGGCCGCCGCCCGATCGCCTATCTGCCGTAACGCTCACCGATCATGACGGACCAGCCAGTCTCGCACCCCTTGCAGGGTTCGGAACTGATCGACGGCACGGACGTGCGCGTCGGGTATCGCCGCGGATGCCATCTCGGCGAGGGCGGAGCCCGGGCCGAGGTCGAGGACCTGATCGACGCCGCGCTCGGCCAAAGCGTCGAGCAGCGCGGCCCAGTCGATCGTCGTCATGACCTGTCCGGCGAGGCCCGCAATGGCGCGGGCGGGCAGGCTGACGAGGCTCTGGTCCGTCGCGGTCATCAAGCGGAGCGTCGGCCGGGCCATCGCGATGGAACCCAGCATTTGCGAAAATGGCGCGACGGCGGCGGCGAGACGCGGCGTGTGCGAGGCGACGTGAACCGGCAGCGGGGCGGCGCTGACCGCACCATCGGCGAGTGCCGCCGCGCATAATGCTATGATAGCGTCGCGCGTGCCGCCGCAGACGAACAGGCGGCCGGGATTGACGATCGCGACGGCGCAGCCGAACCGGTCGGCCAGCGCGGCGACATCGTCGTGCGGCAGGCCACGGATATAGCCGAGCCCGTCATCCGGCCCGCTCGCGGCGTCCATCGCGACGGCGCGCGCATCGACGACGGCGAAGGTATCCGCCGGCGACCAGACGCGCGCGATCCCCCATGCCGCGATCTCCCCGACGCTATACCCCGCGACGATCGTATCCGCCGGTGCGCCATCCGGAAACAGCGCCTCCGCCACCGCCATCGCGCCGGCGACGCAGACGATCTGGCCGGCGCGATTGGCATGCAGATCGGCGTCCGACGCCGTCCGCACGAAATCGCGGACGTCGGTCCCCAGCGTCGCCGATGCGGCGGCCAGGACCGGGGTCGCGTGATCGGCGACGAGGTCGAACATCGCGCGATGCTGCCGTCCCTGACCCGAACAGAGCAAGGCGAGGCTCACCGCTCGACCGCTGCGACGAACAGCGCCATCGCGAGCAGATCGGCGCAGCCGCCGGGGCTCAGCCGCCGCGCGACGAACGCCGCGTGGATCGCGGCCGCGCGAGCGCGCCAGCCGGCGGCGCCAACCCCGCCATCGGCGAGAAAGGCGCTTGCCTGCCGCTGCGCGAAGGCGAGGCCGGCGGGGCCGCCGCGATAGAGGAGGTTGCTGTCCGCGACCCCGGCGATCAGCGCCATACACGCCTGTACGCGGGCGGCTTCGTCTCCGTCGGCGATCCGGCGCGCGTCGGCGAGCGCGGGCAGGGCGACGTCATAGACGGCGGGGAAGCCGGCCGCCGCTTCGGCGCGCGCGCCGCCCGCGCGATAGCGGCGCGCGACGACGCTGCCATGGCTGTGCAGATCGACGGGGCCGCCGAGAATGCCCGTACCCCAACGCGCCGCGACGATCCGTCCGAGCGGTGCCGCGACGCCGTACCGGGTGCGGAACCCTGCCGCTGCCGCGAGCAGGCCGAGCCCGAAGATCGCGCCGCGATGCGTGTTCACCCCGGCGGTCGCGGCCAGCATCGCTGCCTCCGCCGCCATGCCGATCGTGCGCAGCCGGTCCATGTCGCCCCCGGCCGCCCCGGCGGCGGCGAGATCGGCGAAATAGGGCGCGAGCACGCGGGCGCTACGGCGGAGCAGGTCGGCGTCCATGTCGTCGTGCGCGCCCTGGTCGACGTGGCTGACCAGTCCGGGCTTGGGCCAGGTCTCGACCTCGCGGATCAGGCAGTCTGCGGCGGCGTCGCCGATCGCCGCGGCGCTGCGATCCTCGCCGTGGCGGGCAACGGCGATCATCGGAAGATCGCCGCACGATCGACGAGGCGCGCCGCGTCGGGCGATTTCGCGAGCACGTCGGGCGCGCCCGACCGCCATTCGCGCCATTGCACGGCGGCGCCGTCGGCCGCGACCAGTTCGGCATCAATGCGCATCGGCGCATCGGCGGCGATCACCGCGAGCTGCGCCGCGCGGGCGTCCGCCTCCGCGGCGGTGGCGCAGGCGAGGATGAGGTCGATGTCCGAGCTTTCGCCGAGATAGGCTAGCCCGGTCAGATACTGCCACGCGAGGCTGCCGAAACAGCGCATCGCCGGATCGCACAGCAGCAGCGCGGCGATCGTCACCTGCCATTCGCGCGGCGCGGCGGCGGCCGCGTCGCGGAGCAGCGGCGGCGCCGCGGTGCGCAGGATCGCGTGCGGCGGGCAGCGCAGCGCCACGCGCCGCTTGCCGAGCGCGGGTGGCAGCGGCACGCCGAGCGGCACCGCGTCGCCATCGTCGCACAGCGTGCGCCGGACGATCGCCGGCCGCCCCGCCGCGGCCCAGTCGCGCAGTGCCGCCGGCTCGTCGGCGCCGATCATCGTCGCCCAGGCTTCGGGCGCGACATAAGCGAGCATATGGCGCGGCAGCTCAGCCATGCGCCAGCGCCAGCCGCTCCACCTCCGCCGCAATCGCCGCGGCCTTGGGCCGGCCGCCACGCGCGGCGCCGAGCCTGGCGCGCGCGTCGCCGGCCAGTGGTTCGGCGAGCAGGGCCGCGAGCTGGTACGAGAGCGGCCGGTCCGGGTCCCAGACCGCGGCGATGCCACCCGTGGCGACGATATTGTCGAGCCCCGGCGCGAACACCGGGGTCGCCGCCGCCTTCTCCTCCAGCACCGCGAGCGGCAGCTTGGTGACGCGCGCCATCGACGGCAGGTCCATCACCGCCGGATGCGCGCCGGGCAGCGCGACCAGCGTGTCGCAGGCGAGCGCGGTGGCGATGAACGCGCCCGCCGCGGTGCCGCCATAGAGCAGGCCGATCGTGCGATGGCCGCGCGCCGCCGCCAGCCGCAGCGCCTTGGCGAGATGCGCCAGCGTCTCGCTGAGCCCGAGCAGCTCGTCGCGGCGGCTCATCCGCTGGCTGCCGGAATCGAGCAGGAACAGGATCGGCGCGCCGTCGCCGCGCGCGGCGATGGCGAGCACGTCGCCTGCGAGCGCGACCGCCTCGTCGACGCCGGGAAAGGCGCCGTCGACGATGCCGAGGACATGGATGCGGCCGCCATCGCCGGCGCCGCGCAACAGCGCGCCGGTCGCCGTGACGTCATGGCCGGCGGGGAAAAGCGAGGCGAGGATATCAGCGGGCGTCATCGGCACTCTCCCGGTGGCCGGCGGCAGCGGCGAGGAAATCGTTGGTCGCCAGATCGGGGACGGTCGCCGCATCGGCGATGCCGAGTGCGGTCCACACGTCGCGACCGTCGGGCGCGTCGCCGAAGCGCGCCAGCCGGCGTTCGAGCCGCGCCTGTTCGGCCGCGAGCATGGTGGCGTCCAGCGTCGCGGGGCGAAGCAGCGCGTCCAGCGTCGCAGCACGGAAGGCCGCGGCATCGTCGTCGACGTACAGGTCCACCCCGCCGATCAGATAGCGATGCTTGCCGCCCATCGTCCGCCACACCAGCGCGCGGTCGCGCGAGTCGAATTCCTCGACGCCGCGATTGGTTTCGATCACCTCCGGCCCCGAGACGCTGAGCCGCCCCTGTTCGGAGATGACCAGCGCCGAGCAGCAGCCGGCGATCAGGCTGCCGCCGCCATAGCAGCCGGAGCGCCCGCCGATCAGCCCGACGACGCGTACGCCCGCCAGCCGTGCGTTGAGCACGGCGCGCATGATCTCGGCGATGGCGAGTTCGCCGGCATTGGCCTCCTGCAACCGCACGCCGCCGGTGTCGAAGGCGATCACCACGTCGCGGCGCAGCGTCGCGGCGGCGCGGAGCAGGCCGGTGAGCTTGGCGCCGTGCACCTCGCCGAACGCGCCGCCCATGAAGCGGCCCTCCTGCGCGGCGACCAGTATCGCCTTGCCGTCGATCGTCGCCGCGCCGACCGCGATGCCGTCGTCGAACTGGCGCGGCAGGTCGAAGATCGGCAGGTGCGGGCTGGTCTCGCGCCGCTCGGGACCGACGAACTCGACGAAACTGCCGGGGTCGACCAGCGCGTCGAGGCGTGCGCGGGCGCTTGCCTCATACCAGCTTTGGCGGAGATGGCTCATGCGACCGGCTCCTCGATCAGGCGAATGCCCTGCGCCAGCCGCAGCGCGACGGTATCGGGCCGCGCGCCGCCATCGTTGATCGCGATGCGCAGGCCGCCGCCGCCGCGCGCCGCGACCACGTCGGCGGTCACCGCCGCCCATAGCTCGGCGAAGCCATGCGCCGCGGTCGCGATCTCGATCGTGCAGCGATCGGGTGCGCCGCCGCGTTCGAGCAGCACCTCCAGATTGCCCGAGGCGACGACGCCGACCAGCGCGGTCTGCCGGTCGCCGCCGGCGGCGCGCGGCGCGGCGATATCGTAGCGAAGCGTTTCCATGTCCCGCGTCCCCTTACCAGTTCCGGAACCGGCTCGGCGGCCGGTAGAGCCCACCCGAGGCGAGCATCAGATCCTTGATCGAATGCGCGGCGAGCAGGCTGCGGTCGGCGTCGAGCGGATCGATGCCGAGATCCTGCGGCCGCTGGATGATCCGCCGTTCGCGCAGCCGCTCGACCATCGCCTTGTCGCGGCCGCGGCCGATGTCGGTATAGCCCGCGACGCCGCGGATCGCCTGTTCGCGCTCGTCCTTCGTCCGGCACAGCAGCAGATTGGCGATGCCCTCCTCGGTGACGATATGCGTGACGTCGTCGGCATAGACCATCACCGGCGCCAGATCGAGATCGAGCTTTTCGGCAAGGTCGAGCGCGGCCAGCCGCTCGACGAACATCGGCGTGTTGCCGTCGCCGAACGTCTCGCCGATCTGGACGACCAGCTTGCGCCCACGGCGCAGCGGGGCGGGGCCGTCAGGATCGGCCTCCGCCCCGGCGCGCAGCCAGGGTTCGCTCGGATGCCGCCGCCCGCGCGCGTCCGATCCCATATTGGGCGCGCCGCCAAAACCGGCGATGCGGTTGGCGGTGACGGTCGAGCTATGCCCCATCAGGTCGATCTGCAGCGTCGAGCCGATGAACATGTCGCAGGCATAGAGGCCAGCAGTCTGGCAGAAGGCGCGGTTCGAACGCAGCGAGCCGTCCGGGCCGGTGAAGAAGATATCGGGCCGGGCGCGGAGATAGTCCTCCATGCCGACCTCCGAGCCGAAGCAATGGACCTGCTCGACCCAGCCCGCCTCGATCGCCGGGATCAGCGTCGGATGCGGATTGAGCGCCCAATGCGTGCACACCTTGCCCTTGAGGCCGAGCCGCTCGCCATAGGTCGGCAGCAGCAATTCGATCGCGGCGGTGTTGAAGCCGATGCCGTGGTTGAGCCGGCGGATGCCATAGGGTTCGTACAGCCCCTTGATCGCCAGCATCGCGGTGAGGATCTGCGTCTCGGTGATCGCCGCCGGGTCGCGGGTGAAGAGCGGCTCGACATAGAAGGGCTTGGCGGCGTCGACGATGAAATGGACCTGATCGCCCGGGATATCGACGCGCGGCACCGTGTCGACGATCTCGCCGACCTGCGCGATCACCAGCCCGTTGCCGAAGGTCGTCGCCTCCACCACGGTCGGCGTGTCCTCGGTATTGGGGCCGGTGTAGAGATTGCCGTCGCGGTCGGCGCTGACCGCGGCGATCAGCGCGACCTGCGGCGTCAGGTCGATGAAATAGCGCGCGAACAGTTCGAGATAGGTGTGCACCGCGCCGAGCTCGATCGTGCCGCCGAACAGCATCTTGGCGATCCGCGCCGATTGCGGCCCCGAATAGGAGAAGTCGAGCCGCCGCGCGATGCCGCTGTCGAACAGGTCGAGATGCTCGGGCAGCACCACGCCCGACTGCACCATGTGCAGATCGTGGATGCGCGCCGGATCGACCGCGGCGAGCGCGCGGGCGATGACATCGGCCTGTTTCTGGTTGTCGCCCTCCAGGCAGACGCGGTCGCCGGGACGCAGCACCGCCTCGAGGAACGGCGTCAGGTCGGCGGGGGCGACCAGCTTGCCCGTGGCGAAACGGCTGCCCGCTTCGATCCGCGCCGTGCGCGCCGCTTGTTTGCTGTGCCAGTCGCGCATCGCCCGTCCGTATCCAAACATTGCTCCGAATGCCCTCTTTGTATTGCCTATTGCGTCGAATGCAAGAGTTTGCATACAATGCGATGTGCCGACGACAGATCGGCGTACATGGAAGGATGCGAAGCGTGACGATGCATACGCATGGGCCGATCTGCGCGTTCCCGCAGGTGCCGGCATGACGATCTCCGGCGTGGCGCTGCTCGCCATCTGCACGCTGATCGGCGTGTTCCTCGGCGATCTGCTCGGGGTCGCGCTGGGCGTGAAGGCCAATGTCGGCGGGGTCGGCATCGCGATGATCCTGTTGATCGCGGCGCGGCTGTGGCTCGGCGCGCGCGGGCTGATGAGCCATGGCCTCAAGCTCGGCGTCGAATTCTGGGGTGCGCTCTACATCCCGATCGTCGTCGCGATGGCGGCGCAGCAGAATGTCGTTGCCGCTGCCGAGGGCGGCCCGGTGGTGGTGATCGCCGCGGTCGGCGCGTTGCTGCTCTGCTTCGGCATGGTCGCGATCCTCAGCCGGCTGGGCGGCACCAACGAGACGATGGACGAGATCGAGGCGAGGAGCGCCACCGCGCGCGAGGCGGCGCGCGTCGCCGCGGGAGACCCCGCATGACCGCGATGCTCACCCATGTGTTCGCCGCCAATGCGCTGCTCACCGCCTTCGCGGTCGTCGGGCTGGTCATGTGGCTGTCCAATGCACTTTCGAAACATGTGACGCGTGGCCGCGTCCACGGCTCGGCGATCGCGATCATCATCGGTCTGGCCGGCGCCTTCGCCGCCGGACTGTGGACCGGCGGCGAGAAGGGCGTTGCCGATATCCCGATCCTCGCCGGCATCGGCCTGATGGGCGGCGCGATGCTGCGCGACTTCGCGATCGTCGCCACCGCCTTCGAGGTCGACGTCGTGCAGGCGAAGAAAGCCGGGCTGATCGGCGCGGTCGCCTTGGCGCTCGGCACGGTGATTCCGTTCGTGTTCGGCGCGCTGGTCGCCGCGGCGTTCGGCTATACCGATGCGGTGTCGATGACGACGATCGGCGCGGGTGCGGTCACCTATATAGTCGGTCCGGTCACCGGCGCGGCGCTGGGCGCCAGTTCGGCGGTGATCGCGCTGTCGATCGCCACCGGCGTGCTGAAAGCGGTGCTGGTAATGATCGGCACGCCGCTGGTGGCGCGCTTCATCGGCCTCGACAATCCGCGCAGCGCGATGGTGTTCGGCGGGCTGATGGGTACGGTGAGCGGCGTCTCCGGCGGGCTCGCCGCGACCGACCGGCGGCTGGTGCCTTATGGCGCCTTGACCGCGACCTTCCACACCGGTCTTGGCTGTCTGGTCGCGCCGTCGATCCTCTATCTGGCGGTGCGCGGGATCGTGGGGGGCTGACGATGGCGAGCGACGTGGACGAGCTGGGCGAGGAACGGACGTTGCTGTCCGACCGGATCCGCAACGCACTGACCGACGAGATCGCCAGCGGCGCGCTGCGTGCCGGCACGCAGCTCGACGAGCAGCAGCTCGCCGACCGGTTCGGCGCGTCGCGGACGCCGGTGCGCGAGGCGCTGCGCCAGCTTGCGGTCAGCGGCCTCGCCGAGATGCGCCCGCGCCGCGGCGTCGTCGTCACCCGGCTGACCCCCGAGCGGATCATGGACATGTTCGAGGCGATGGCGGAGATCGAGGCGATGTGCGTGCGGCTCGCCACCAACCGCATGACGCCGCTCGAGCGCAGCCGGCTGATCCAGCTCCACGATTCGTCGCTGGCGATGGTCGAGGCGGACGACGTCGACGCCTATGACACGTTCAACCGCGCCTTTCACGAGACGCTGTACCATGCGACGCACAACGCCTTCCTCGCCGAACAGGCGATCGCGACTCGCACCCGCCTCAACGCCTTCCGCCGCACGCAATTGCGCCAGGGCCGCCGCATCGTCCGCTCGCGCGAGGAGCATGACGGCGTGATGGCGGCGATCGCCGAGGGCGATGGCGAAACCGCGGCGCGCCGGATGCGCGCGCACATGCTCAACGCGGCGAGCGCGCTCGACCGCTATATCGCCGATCACGACGCGATCGGCTGAACGCCAAGGAGAGATGCCATGTCGACCGCCACCCCGCTCGCCGACCGTCAGGCCGTCCACGCCCGCTCGCTCGCCGATCCCGATGGCTTCTGGCTGGAGGCGGCGACCCGGCTCGACTGGATGACGGCGCCGACGCGTGCGGGCGACTGGTCGTTCGATCGCGACGATTTCCATATCCGCTGGTTCGAGGACGGCGTGCTCAACGTCGCCGCCAATTGCATCGACCGCCATCTCGCGACGCGCGGCGATCAGGTCGCGATCCTCTGGGAAGGCGACGATCCCGCCACCGCGCCACGCCGCATCACCTATGCCGAACTGCACCGCGAGGTGTCGCGCTTCGCCAACGTGCTCAAGGGGCTCGGCGCGGGGAAGGGCGACCGCATCACCCTCTATATGCCGATGATTCCGGAGGCGGCGTTCGCGATGCTCGCCTGCGCGCGGATCGGCGCGGTCCATTCGGTTGTGTTCGCCGGCTTTTCCGCCGAAGCGCTCGCCGGCCGGATCGCCGATTGCGACAGCCGGATCGTCATCACCGCCGACCAGGGCCGCCGCGGTGGCCGCACGATCGCGCTCAAGGCTTGCGTCGACGAGGCGCTGGCGATCGCGGGCGCCGTCGATCACGTCCTTGTCGTCCGCGCGACCGGCGCCGCGGTGCCTATGACCGCGGGCCGCGACGTCTGGTATCACGAGGCCGTCTTGGGCGTCGCCGCCCACTGCCCGCCCGAGCCGATGGCGGCGGAGGACCCCTTGTTCATCCTCTACACCAGCGGTTCGACCGGCAAGCCCAAGGGCGTCGTCCACAGCACCGGCGGCTATCTGCTGTGGGCGGCGATGACGCACGCCACGGTGTTCGATTATACCGCGCCCGACGTCTATTGGTGCGCCGCCGATATCGGCTGGGTCACCGGCCACAGCTATATCGTCTACGGCCCGCTCGCCAATGGCGCGACGACGCTGATGTACGAGGGCGTCCCCAACTGGCCGACCCCGGCGCGGATTTGGGAGGTGGTCGACCGGCATCGGGTGACGACGCTCTATACCGCGCCGACCGCGCTGCGCGCGCTGATGAAGGAGGGGGATGCCTATGTCACCGGCACCAGCCGCGCCTCGCTCAAGATGCTGGGCTCGGTCGGCGAGCCGATCAATCCCGAAGCGTGGCGCTGGTATCACGACGTCGTCGGCGGCGGCCGCTGCCCGGTGATGGACACCTGGTGGCAGACCGAGACCGGCGGCCATATGATCACGCCGCTACCCGGCACGCCGGCCAAGCCCGGCTCGGCGAGCCTGCCCTTTCACGGCGTCGATCCGCGCCTGCTCGACGCCGAGGGCCGCGAACTGGATGGCGCGGCGGAGGGCAATCTGGTCATCGCCGCTTCCTGGCCCGGTCAGATGCGCGGCCTGTGGGGCGATCCCGCCCGTTTCTTCGACGCCTATTTCAGCCTCTATCCGGGCGTCTACACCACCGGCGACGGGGCGCGGCGCGATGCGGACGGCTATTGGTGGATCACCGGCCGCGTCGACGACGTCATCAACGTCAGCGGTCATCGCATGGGGACCGCCGAGGTCGAGAGCGCGCTCGTCCTCCACGCCGATGTCGCCGAGGCGGCGGTGGTCGGCTTCCCGCACGACGTGAAGGGGCAGGGGATCTATGCCTATGTCACGCTGAACGCCGGCGTGGCCGCCGACGAGACGCTGCGCGCGGGCCTGCGCGACTGGGTGCGGCGCGAGATCGGCCCGATCGCGACCCCCGACGCGATCCAGTTCGCTCCCGGCCTGCCCAAGACCCGCTCAGGCAAGATCATGCGCCGCATCCTGCGCAAGATCGCCGAAGGGGATACGGCAAGCCTCGGCGATACCTCGACGCTCGCCGATCCCGGCGTGGTGAAGGCCCTCCTCTCCGAATCGCAGGCCAGAGTGTAGGGCTAGAAGCGCCAGCACTGGCTCGGGAAGGTGGGCTCTCCTATCTGCCGAATACCCATTGGCCTTTCTGCAAATGGCCATCTTTGACCCACGCGAGTATGAAGCGCTCCTTCTTCGCCGAGCTGAAACGGATGCAGTTGTCGACGGGCAGATGTTCGTTGGGCGACAGTTGCTCGATGGCCGCCCCGCCGCTCGCAGAGCGCCAGCATCTGCGGTTTGCGGTCGTCGGCCTCGCCGGCGCGCCAAACCTTGTTCTCGAACGTGACCCTCGCCCAGTCCCACGTCATCGGCACGAGCCGGCGGTGATGGTCCGCGAAAATCTCCACCGTCTCCTATGTCACCGCTTTCACGCCTAGCGAGAAAACCGGAGAAGCCCCAATAATCCAGGCCGAGTTGCGAAAAGCCGATGCGGTGCCGGCCGTGTGCCGCAACATCGGTGCACGGTTAGGAATGGGCGGGGTTCAAAGCGGTGCGGTGAGCAGGCCGGAATAGAGCGAGGTGGATGCAGGGTGGAGCACACAGCTCTAAACACCCACTTCGACACCCGGCAGCGGACCTAAAAAGGGCAATCATTTCTGCGGTGGAGAGTGGTAGACGCACTTGGGTTCGAACCAAGGACCCGCTGATTAAGAGTCCGTCATTGCACACTGATTTCATTGCATAAAGACTGTAAACTTCGATGCCCTACGTGCCGGGATATAACTAAGTTTCTGGTCAAGGTGTAAACCAGGTTTGAGGAACGAGAAATCCAGTTTTCTCCGACATCCCGTTGTCGAACTTTGGTGGAGAACGGTCCGACCGCTTTCGGGAGTTCCGTTGGCATAGGCAGCCCTTCGTTCAGGCTCACTTGGTCGACAGCTCGACGCCCCTCCTCGGTCATCCAGTTGGATTCGGGGTCATCCCGAAACCCGCCATTGGAAGCGCGTCCGTTGAGAAGCGCGATCGATCAATATGCGCGCAGTTCGCGCCAGCAATTCGAGGTGGGCAGCCGCCAACAGCCTTCACCGGCCTTCAGCCTGGTGCTGGAAGCGCTGCGGTATCGGACCTGACGCCGTAAAGATTTCGGATGCGTCAAATGCGGTTCGCTCTCAAATCCATCCAGGTGCAATCGTCAGATCCGTCTATCTGTGCAAAAGCTGTCTCCAGTGGCGCCGTGCTGAGCGAAGTGATCGCAACCTGACGTTACCTCGCCAAGAAGAAACAGTCTCGGAGACCGGCTTTGACTTTTCCTCGACGTAGCCTGTTGAAGGCAGCGCTAGCTGGTCCGCTGGTGCCTGCTATGTCTGCGATCCCCAGTGATCCTGCATACGCGGCAGCAGCCGAGAGCGGCAAGCGTTGGGGCGTCGGGTCTGACGGACAACGCAAGGCCGACCTCGGCAATGGCATGTTCCGCAATCCGATCGTGGCAGGCGACCATCCCGATCCCACCATCCTGAAGGATGGCGATGATTACTACATGACGTTTTCGTCTTTCTATTCCTATCCTGCCTTGGTCATCTGGCACTCGACCGACCTGGTGAATTGGGCGCCGATCGGCCCGGCGTTGCACGACAATCTCGGCGTGATCTGGGCGGTGGATCTGGTGAAGCACAATGGCCGCTACTTCATCTACATTCCCGCCGATCCCATGGGGAAGGGCTGGTCGATCTTCGTGATTTGGGCCGACGACATCCGCGGGCCGTGGAGCAAGCCCATTGACCTTGGTATAATGGGGCAGATCGATCCGGGGCACATTGTCGGCGAAGACGGCCGGCGCTACCTTTTTACCAATGGCGTGAAGCGGATCAGGCTGCGCGCCGATGGCCTGGCGACGGATGGCGTCCTCGAAGCCGCTTATGCGCCATGGCACTATCCGGATGACTGGGTGACGGAAAACTTCGCACCCGAAGGGCCCAAGCTGCTGCGACGGAATGGCTGGTTCTATCTCGTTACCGCTGTTGGTGGCACCGCCGGTCCGGCGACGGGGCATATGGTCATCGCGGCCCGATCCCGCTCCGTGAACGGACCGTGGGAACACTGCCCCCATAACCCCCTGGTGCGTACCACCTCGACGGACGAACCATGGTGGTCGCGCGGCCACGCCACGCTGGTAGAAGGGCCGGGTGGTGACTGGTGGATGGTCTATCACGGTTACGAGAACGGGTTCAGGACGCTGGGTCGTCAGACCTTGCTCGCGCCGATCGAATGGACCGCAGACGGCTGGTTCAGGGCAAAAGGCGGCGACTTGTCGCAACCCATGCCCAAGCCGTTGAAGGGGCAGGGTGGCCCTTCCACGCCGGCACTGACCGACGATTTTTCGCGTGATCGCATGGGCGTACAATGGAGCTTCCACGAGCCGGCCGCAGGCGAGGCTGGGCGCGCCCGATACGAGCCCGACGGTCTCCTCATCCGCGCGACGGGGGCGTCGCCTGGCGATTCATCGCCGCTGACCTGCATCGTGGGCGACCGCTCCTATGAAGCGGAGGTTTCCCTCGATCTCATCGGAGACGCGGAAGCGGGGCTATTGTTGTTCTACAACCACAAAGCATACGTCGGGATGGGGTTTACCGCCGACACGCTCAAGCTCTTCGAGTATTCGGATGAGCTTCGCTGGGCACGCAAACCGCATAAGACGCGGACGCTGCGCCTTCGTCTAAGCAATGACGAGCATGTCGTTACGCAATCCTACTCTACCGATGAAGGGCGGAACTGGACGCGGCACGACACGCGCATGGAGGTCTCGGGGTTCCACCATAATGTGTTCGGCAGCTTCCTCAGTCTGCGGCTCGGTATATATGCGGCCGGTAAAGGCGAGGTGCGCCTTCGCGACTTCCGCTATACGGCTGCGCTGGCGTAAGGATCGACCTTCGTCCCTGATACTCCGGTACCCGACGGGCGATGTCGGACCCTGCCATCTTTTCCAATGCCCGGCGGGTGTTGCTGCGGTGACGGCCTGAAGCAGCGCACGGAAGTGCGGTTCGCCGCTCGACTCCTCCAGTTCCCAATTCGACCCTTTCGCAGTCGATTGCAGAGAAATTTTTGACGTCTATGGATGAGGCTCGATGGGCATCGGAATGCGCACGAGGGGATACCGAAGGGGTAAGCGGCGTGGATGATACGAATGCTGCAATTCGTTCCGTTCTGATCGTCGGGGGTGGTACGGCCGGATGGATGACCGCCGCGGCATTGTCGCATGCCCTTGGCGAGCGGTGCCAAATCACTCTTGTCGAGTCCGATGAGATCGGGACCGTCGGCGTAGGTGAGGCGACGATCCCGCCGATCAGGCTGTTCAATGACACGCTTGGCATCGCGGAGGCGGACTTCCTTCGCGAGACCAAAGGTAGTTTCAAGCTCGGCATCGAGTTCGTTGATTGGGCCAAGCTGGGGCATCGTTATTTCCACCCCTTCGGTACGTTCGGCAAACCGTTCGATCTGGTCGCGGTGCATCAGCACTGGCTGGCGGCACGCGCGGCGGGATCCACGATCCCGCTCGATGATCTCTCGATGGCTTGGGCCGCCGCCAGCCGGGGGCGGTTCGCCGCGCCGATGACGGACCCGCGCAGCGTCGCCTCGACGTTCGATTACGCTTATCATTTCGATGCCGGCCTCTACGCCGCCCTCCTGCGCCGCTATGCCGAAGCACGTGGCGTCAGTCGCGTGGAGGGCAGGGTCGGCGACGTCGCGCTGCACGGGGAAACCGGCCATGTCGCGCACGTCAGTTTACGGGAGGGGCGGCGGATCGATGCGGATTTCTTTGTCGATTGCTCGGGCTTTCGAGGCCTGCTGATCGAAGGGGCGCTGGCCACAGGTTACGAGGACTGGACACATTGGCTGCCGTGCGACCGTGCGGTGGCCGTGCCTTGCGCCACAGGGGGTGACGGTATGACGCCCTATACACGATCCACCGCACGCGCGGCCGGATGGCAATGGCGTATCCCGCTCCAACATCGAACCGGCAATGGCTATGTCTATTGCAGCCGCCATATCTCCGACGACGAAGCCACGGCAACGCTCATGGCGAACCTCGACGGAGAGGCGCTGTCCGAGCCCCGCCTGCTGCGTTTCACCACCGGCCGCCGTCGCACGTTCTGGAACAGGAACGTGATAGCGATCGGACTGGCAAGCGGCTTCATGGAGCCGCTTGAGTCTACGAGCATACACCTCATTCAAACCGGTATCGCCAAACTGCTCGCCTATTTTCCAACACGAGATTTCAGTCCGCTACTGATCGACGAGTACAATCGCGTGGCTATCACCGAATATGAGCGGATCCGTGATTTCCTGATCCTGCATTACAAGCTGACGTCGCGTGACGATGCGCCGCTGTGGAGGGACTGCGCGGCGATGACGATACCCGATACGCTGGCACTGAAGATTGCTCATTTCCGGCAGGGCGGCCGTCTCATCGCCCGAGATATGGATCTATTCGGCCCCGCGAGTTGGCTGGCCGTCCACATCGGCCAATTGAACCATCCCCTTGGTTCCGACCCTCTGCTGGACAGTTCCAAAGCCGCGGCGGCAAGCACCACGTTTATCGGTCGCCTGTCGGAAGCAATGGCGACGATGGCACGGTCGATGCCGACCCATGAGAGCTACCTCCAGCGTCTTACGCGGTCGATGGCATAAAATGTGAGGCAAGCATGCTGCAATCCTTTGCACAATGTGTTGCAAACGATTGTGAAGCTGGTATGTGCGATTCCATAGCCCCCGGAGCGGGGCGTTCGAGGAGGGATTGCCATGAAGATGAAGGTTCTGCTGGCCTGCACGTCGCCGATCGCGATGCTGGCGGCGTCTCCTGCTTTTGCAGGGCAGACCGCCGATCCTCAGGCGACCAACTCCACCGCCAATCCCGTCGCCACCGGTGCGGACACCGTGACCCAGGCGGGCGATATCCCTGACGCGGGCCTGCAAAGCGACGACATCGTCGTCACTGCGACCAGCGGCGAACGCTCGCGGTTTCGCAGCTCAATCTCGGTATCGCAGATCAGCCAGGAAGCGATCCAGAACTTCACGCCGCGCTCCGAAGCCGAAGTGCTCCGCAACATCCCGGGCTTGCAGCCTTCGGATACCGCCGGTCCGGGCGGCAATGCCAATATCGGCGTACGCGGCATCCCGGTGTCGACCGGTGGTTCCGAATATGTCGCCTTGCAGGAGGACGGCCTGCCCGTCGTGCTGTTCGGTGACATGAACTTCGGTAACAACGATTACTGGCTGCGCTTCGACCAGAACGTCCAGCGCGTCGAGGCCGTCCGTGGCGGTTCCGCCTCGACCTTCTCCAGTCAGGCACCGGGCGCCGTCGTCAACTATCTCAGCAAGACCGGCGACAAGGCCGGCGGCCAGGTCGCGTACAGCAACGGCCTCGGTTATCGCGAACATCGCGTCGACTTCGATTACGGCGCTCCCATCGACGACACGACGCGCTTCCATATCGGTGGCTATGCCCGCAACGGCGGCGGGCTGACCAACGAGAATTTCAACATTCTTCGGGGTTACCAGATCAAGGCGAACCTCACCAAGGACTTTGCCGACAATCGCGGCTTCATCCGGCTGAACTTCAAGCGGCTCGACGAACAGGCACCGACCAACACCACGACGCCGTCGCTCGCAACCTATAGCGGCACGAAGATCACCGGGTTTTCACCGCTGCCGACCTTCGACGGTCGCGATGGTTCGTCCTATTCCATCTACAACCGCAGCTTCCAGTATCTCGATTACGATGGCGGCGGCGTGAAGAATGCCGAGGTGCAGGGCATCCACCCGCGCGTCACCGGCATGGGCGCGCAAATCCACTACGACCTGACCGACAATATCACGATCGACGACAGCATCCGCTATCAGTGGATCAACGGCAATTTCACCACCCAGTTCATCAACGTCGCGACCCGTACAGGCGCGGGCGGCGTGATCGGTTCGACCGTGAACGGCAGCACGGTGGGCTCGCTTCGCTATGCCGCGGGTCCGAACGTCGGACAGGTCTATACCGGCACCTACGTCAACACCAATCCGAACATCAACACGTTGATGAAGAACATGAACAACTTCGTCAACAACCTGACGTTGAACGGGAAGTTCGATGTTGGGCCGGGCAAGGCGACGGTGACGACCGGCGTGTTCCTGATGAAGCAAAACATCGTGCAGGACTGGCACGTCAATCGCCAGTACAGCGAGTTGAACGGCGAGAACGCCGCGCCGCTCGACCTGTTCTCGACCACCGGTACGCAGCTGACTGCCGCGGGCCAGGCCGGGTTCAACGACAATTGGGGCAGCTGCTGCGCGCGGCGCGTCGACCTGACCTATACCGACACCGCGCCGTTCCTGCAGGTCGGTTACGAGCTCGGCGGACTGAACCTCGATGCCAGCATCCGCTATGACAGTGTACATGGCGAGGGCACCGCGCAGGGTGGCGTCGCCGGGCCGACGACGCGTGTCGCCGATGCGCTGGGATCGGCGCTGATCCCGTCGCTGGTGCTGAGCAACACGGTCGAGAACATCGACTACACGGACCATTATGTCAGCTGGTCGCTGGGCGCGCTCTACGCCTTCGATACCAGCACCAGCGTGTTCGCGCGCGCCAGCCGCGGCGGCCGCTTCAACGCCGATCGCCGGGTACTGTCCGGCAATTTCAACGCCGACGGATCGCTGAACGCGCAAGGCCAATCGACGTCGGTCAATTTCCTCAATCAGCAGGAAATCGGGCTGAAGCAGCGTGGCGGAGTGTTCGGTGGATCCTATTCGGTTGAGATCACCGGCTTCCACTCCACGCTGACCGAGAACAATTACGACTTCACCCGCATCAGCCTGCCGGCCCCGAACAACGATCCGAACATCTCGAACGGCTATCGGTCTTACGGTATCGAATTTACCAGCCGGGTCACCGCGGGCAACTTCCACCTTGCCGCGGATGCGACCTATTCGAATTCCAAGATCACCAGCAGCGGCACGGCCGCGCTGGTCGGCAATCGTCCGGGCGGGCTTCCCGAATTCCTCTTCGTCGTTTCGCCATCGTACGACGCCGGGATCGTGGCCTTCGGCGTCAGCGTGAATGGTCAGACCAGCACCAAGTCGGACGATTTCAACCTCTACACGATCAAGGGGTCGACCTTCGTCAACGGCTTCGTGACGGTACGCCCGGTCGAGCGCGTCGAGCTGGGCCTCAACGTCAACAACCTGTTCGACAAGCTCGGCTTCCGTGGTGGCGGCAGCCTCAGCCCGATCCTGTCCTCCTCCAGCGCCGTATTCAGCAATACCGCTCTTTATGGCCGTACGGTCACGGGCTCGGTCCGTTACCGCTTCTGATCCTCCCCGGTGGACGGAGTGCGGCAACGCCGTGCTCCGTCCTTTTGTTTGGATTGTCGCCGGGTTAGTGCTGGCCACATGACGAAAGCAAAGCCCGGCGTCACCATTCGAACCCTTGCGGATCTCGCGCGTCTCGCCGGTGTCCACGCGGGTACGGTATCGCGCGCGCTCGCCGGCAGCACGGTGGTGAACGACGAAACGCGATTGCGGATCGAGGCGCTCGCGGCGCAGCACAACTTCCAACCCAATCAGATGGCTCGCCGGCTGCGAACGCAACGTACGGGTGTGATCGGCATCGCCGTGCCGCTCGGTCACGAACGCCGTCAGCATGTCTCCGACCCGTTTTTCCTGACGCTGTTCGGGCATCTTGCCGATGCGCTGACCGAGCGCGGCTATGACATCATGCTGTCGCGCATCATCCCCGATGCCGAAGACTGGCTAAGCCGAGTGGTCCGATCCGGGATGGTCGATGGCGTCCTGCTCATCGGGCAATCCGACCAGTTCGACGTCATCGAAGCCGTCGCACAGGATTACCAGCCGTTGGTCGTATGGGGCAGTCATGTGCCGGGCCAGCGGCACTGCGCGATCGGCGTCGACAACTTCGGTGGCGGCCGATTGGTCGGCGAGCATCTGATCGCCCGGGGCTCGACCCGCATCGCCTTCATGGGCGAAATCCGCACACTCGAGATTACGGAACGCCACCGCGGTTTATGTGCCGCGGCCCAAGCGGCGGGCATTGCGCCGCCGATCCAGCTGGACACGCACATGGCATCCGACGTGATGGGCGAAGAGATCGCCGCGAACCTCGACCGGGTTTCGGGAAAGATCGACGCGATCGCCTGTGCCTCCGATGTCATAGCGCGTCAGACGATCCGCACGTTGACCGAACGCGGCCTTTCCGTACCGGGCGACATCAGGGTCACCGGCTTCGACGATCTGCCCTTTACCGAACAGATGATCCCGTCGATCACGACGGTCCGCCAGGATCTCGCGATCGGCAGCACCGCCATGATCGACGCGCTTTTCGCGCGGATAAAGGGTGAAGACACACCGTCTCTGGAAATGACGCCTCGCCTGATTGTTCGCGACAGTGCCTAGGGTGCCGCCTCGAAAACGAAGGCCGCTCCCACGAAATCACCCTTGAGCGGCGCACGAATGCCCTGCGTCATCCAATAGCGTCCGCTAGCGATCGTGGGTATGCCTGCCGGCAGTGCACCGCCACCAAGCATCCGCACCCTGTAGCGCTGTTCAGGCGCCAGCCCCAACGGCAGGATCGCACCCGGGTTGTCGCGCCACATCGATGAATGCAGCATCTGGAACAGCACCGCCTGTCGCTGATCCCGGCCCACGTACATCGTCGCGGACGTCGAGACCGACGCATCGGGGCTTACCAAGCGATAGAGTTTTCCGCGCTGCACGGTCGGGCGAATGGTCTTGTAGGCAGCGATCCATTTCGTCGCGGTCGCAAAGTCCTCCGCCTGCCATTTGATCAAGTTCGCGCCGATCCCAAGCCCGCCCTGCATCGCGGACAGGAACCGATAGTCGAGCGAGGTGACACGCGTGTTCGCCCAATTGGGACTGTCGGTCACCCACGCCATCATCGTTGCCGGCGCATAGGCGCGGGTAAAGCCGTCCTGGATTGCGAGCCGGTCCGATGGATCGGTATTGTCCGATGGCCAAACCTCGTCGACCCGCGCCATCATCCCCAGATCGACGCGGCCGCCACCCCCCGCGCACCCCTCGATTTCCAGGCCCGGATGGCGCTGCCGCAGCGTATCGAGGATCGCGTACAGGTTGCGGACATAGTCCACGTAAAGCCTTTGCTGATCCTCGGGTGCCTGCCCGGGCCAGCCCGGTTCGGTCCAGCGGCGATTGACGTCCCATTTGAGGAAGGCGATGTCGTTCTCGCTCACCAGCCGGTCGAGCCAGCCGAGGACATGCGCGCGGACATCGGCACGCGCGAGGTTCAGGACGAGCTGGTTGCGCGCTTCGGTGCGGGGACGCCCGGGGAAGGCAATCACCCAATCGGGATGCCTTCGATACAGGTCACTGTCGGGATTGACCGACTCCGGTTCGACCCACAGGCCGAAATCCATACCGAGCGACTTCACCTTATCGATCAGCGGCTTCAGCCCATTGGGGAATTTGCGCGGGTTGACGGTCCAGTCGCCCAGTCCGGCGCGGTCGCTGTCGCGTGCGCCGAACCAGCCATCGTCCACCACAAACCGCTCGGCACCGATCGCCGCCGCCTTCTCCGCGAGCGCCATCTGCCCTGATTCCGTTACGTCGAACGCGGTCGCTTCCCAGCTGTTGTACAGCACCGGGCGCAGCTTCGCGCGGGCATGGTCCGGTAAAATATGTGCGAGTTGAAAATCGTGGAAGGTACGCGATGCGCCGCCCATGCCATGATCCGAATATCCGGCATAGAAGACCGGCGTCTCCAGCGTTTCGCCCGGTTTCAATCGCCACGCGAAATCATAAGGATTGTACCCCGCCGCAATCCTCACCCGACCAAGCACGTCTTGGGCGACGCTGATCCGGAACGAGCCTGACCAGGCGAGGGCGCCGAACCACACGGGACCGCTTTCCTCGGCGGTCTTGCCCTCTTTGCCGATCGCGAACCATGGGTTGTTGCCATGGCCGGTCAGGCCGCGCCGGCTTTCGATCGCCGTCAGGGCCGGCGTGACCGGCACCGTCTTCAACGTCCATTCCGCGGCATGCCGCCCGGTCAGATAGTTCAGACGATAATCGTCGCCGCTCGGCAGCGTGAACACCGCCGCGGCGAGCTGATCGACCCGCACCGGGCGACGGCTGCCGTTGTGGATGGTCGCCGAGCGCGCGAGGATGCCCGTGTCGGGATCGATCGTGTAGCGCAGGGTCGCCGTGAAGGGCTGCGCGATATCGGCCAGTTCGACCGTCAGCGTTTCGCCATCGACGCGGTGGCTGCGGTATTTGAGGACGAGGTCGCGATTGCCGTCCGCAAACGCAACTTTGACGCCCGGTTCGGTGACCAGCCCTTCGCCTTGCCCCGGAAACTCCTGCGCCGTCACGGTGGGTGTCGGATCGAAGCTCGACGGTTCGGTGACGATCGGCACGACGATGGGATCGCTCTTGGCTATGGCACCGCCCCAGTGGATCGATCGCAGATAGCCCTTGTCGTCGATACCGAGCGCATAGGTCACGCCGTTGCCATCGAGCCGGAACACCCGCGCGCCCGGCGCTGCCGTAACCCGCGCCTGCGCCGGTATCGCCAGAACCATGAACGGCAGGCCGAGCCACAGGCGTCGCATCACCGCGGCACCACGACGGTCGCCGTATCGCCCTGCAACGCCAGCCGGAACCAGGGCGCCGCCGTTCCGCCGAAATGCGCGCGGCGGACCGTCGCGTCATCCAGCGGCTTGCAGGCCAATCCCCAGAAATCGACGAAGCTGATGACGTCGCCTTCGCCCGTCACCCACCAGCAATAGCCCTGATACGGCTCCGCCGGCGGATTCGCGGCGACGAGGCCCGAACCGTTGAGCGGACGCCAGGGGCCCGACATGTCGGATGCGACCATGCCGTACAATCCGGTTGGCGCGCCAAGGCCATCGGCGAAGCGCTTCGCCTGGGTCGACCAGAACAGATAATACAGGCCGTCGCGGTGCACGATGTGCGGGCGTTCCAGCTCGCTATTGACGCCGATCGCTTCGACCAGCGGCGGTGCCAGCGTCCACGCATCGTCGCTGCTCGCCCGGCGCGCGACACCGACAACGCCATCATGCACGTCGTCGACCCGGCCCGCCGATCCGCTGAACAGCAGATATTCGGCGTTATCCGCAGGGTCGCGGAAATATCCGGGATCGCGGAAGCCCTTGATGCGGCCGTCCACTGCGTCCTCCTGGTCGGCGCGGAGGTACAATTCGCCATCCGCCGCGATGGACTCGACCGGCATACTCCAGTCGCCAACCCGCCCGTCGGCGAAGCGCCCGCGCGTTTCGAACAGCCGCTGTTCGAAGGTGCGCGGTCCGCCTTTGCGCCCCGATGCGGTGAAATACATCGTCAGCGTGACGCCATCGTCGTCCAGCACTGCCGACCCCGACCATTCGCGGCTGCCCGGCGTGAACCCGTCCGGAAAGGCATTTCCATGATCGCGCCAGCCGTCCGCGCCATGGCTGGTCAGCCGGATGCGCGCCGCGTCGTGCCGGTCGTCGGGATCGGCGAACCGCGGCGTCGCGAGGAAGAACCACCAGCTGCAGCCCTCGACGATCACCGTCCGGCCGTCGGCATCGGCGATCTGCCACATATCCCACAGGTCGTGACCGGCGATGATCGGAACGACATCGGCCGCCGTGATGACCGGAAGCGCCGCGGCGGGCTGGTCCGCCGCCCTTCGTGCCTGCGCCGCGGTCCAGGGCGTCGGGATTTCAGGATCATCGCGAAAAGCCGGGGAGGGAGCGGTCGGGATCATGGTGTCTCCAGTGCGAACAGCGCGACGCTCTCCGCCTTCATCATCGGGATCGGGAGACCGGCCTGTGCCAGCCAGTCGCCGTCGAACAGCACGCCCTCCGCCCGCATCCGGGCGAACAGAGGGGCATCGGGCGGCGGGTGTCCGTCTTCGCTCGCAAGGTCGATCAGGCGGACACGCACCGGCCCGGCACCGGCCAGCGGCGGCAGCGTCACCGCGGGCGGACGGCGGACGATCGTGGGATCGATCCGCGTCACGCTCAGCAACAGGTCGCCGATGTCACCATGCATCTGCCAGACCAGCCCGTCGGGTCCGTCGCCCAGCCAGACGCGGCCCGTGTGAAGCCGATCCCGTAGCGTCTTGTACCGCGAGATCGCCTCGCCGAGCACCGCCGCATCCCGATCGGTCAGCGTCGCGGGATCCAGCTCGACCCCGAAATGCCCGGGAAGCGCGACCGCAGCGCGGAACGCCATGCCCTGTCGCCGCCCGGTGGAATGTGCCGGGCTGGCGCCGACATGGCTGCCCATCATCTCCGGCGGCATGAAGTGCAGATACCCCCGCTGCATCCGCACCCTGCTGACCGCGTCGATACAATCGCTGGTCCAGAACCGGTGTGTCCGCGCCGCGATACCGGCGTCGATGCGCCCGCCGCCGCCTGCACAGGCCTCGATCTCTACTGCCGGATGCGCCACCCGCAGGCGGTCGAGCACGGCGTAGGCGCCGACGACCTGTGCATGATAGCCGGGCCGTCCGTCCGCGCCCCCCGCGGGTGCCAGGTCGCGGTTGTGATCCCATTTCAGATAAGCGATCGGTAGATCCCGCAGCAGGGCATCGATCGCCTCGAACAAATAGTTCCGCACCTCCGCCCGACCGAGATCCAGCACCAGCTGATGCCGCGACGTCAGCAACGGAACGCCATCCGCCTGCAATGCCCAATCGGGATGTGCCCGCGCCAGATCGCTGTCCGGGTTGACCATCTCCGGCTCGATCCACAGCCCGAACGTCATGCCGAGGGCCACGACGTGATTCGCCAGCGGCGCCAGTCCGTTCGGATATTTGGTGCGATCCGTCACCCAATCGCCCAACGCCGCGGTGTCGTCGTCGCGCCCCTTGAACCAGCCGTCGTCGAGCACGAACCGCTCGACGCCCAAGGCGGCGGAGCGATCCGCGAGCGCCATCAGCGCCGCCTCGTCATGGTCGAAGTAGAACCCTTCCCAGCTGTTCACATGCACGGCGCGTGGCGGCATACCCGTTGCCGGCCAGGGCGCACGGCCACGGATCGCCGTGTGAAAGCCCTGCATCGCTCCGTTCAGCCCGGCGACCGAACAGATCGCCAGCATGTCCGGCGTGTCGTAGCGCTCGCCCGGTGCGAGCCGGCATTCCCCCGGTGCCGGCGCCTCGCCCATCTGGAGCAGCCATACGCCATCGTCGTCGCGCTCGATCGACAGCCGGTGGTTGCCCGACCAGGCCAGTTGGGCCGCATGCACGCGGCCGCCGTGCCATCCCGCATCCGGTCCCATGACGAACAGGCCCGGTGGCCCGGCGTGCCCGGTCAGCCCGCGCCGGTTCTCGCGCAACCAGCCGTGCGACGGCATCGGTTCGACCTGCGGGACGAACTCGGCGTTGTGACGGCCCTGGAAGCTGCGGATGCCGGTGCAGTCGGCCGGCAGCGGCAGGGTTCCCGCGGCGAGCCATTCGACGTCGAGCACACCGTCGCCATCGTTGATCACGCTCGCCGAAAGCGTGATGCCGTCACCGTGGACGGAAATCCGCTGAACCACGGTGACACGCGCGGTCGGATCGACCAGCGTGACGACGATCCCGTCGTCCGTCGCCACGATCGACCGGGTCTCGAACCAGTGCGCGAAGGCCCGTCCCGCCCGATGCGCGCGCAGTGCCGGCGATCCGAACCAGCCGGAGCCGAACGCCGGCGTCACGGTCAGCGGCTGATCCACGTCGAGCGAGAAGGACGTCGGCGGACGGATGTCGGCAAGCGGCGGCAAGGCCGCGGCATCGACCTTTGGTCCCCACCACCGCCATACCGGCGGCCGATCGCCACGTGCTTCCAGCACCAGACTGGTGGTTGGTCCGTTGTGTACGATCATCGGGCGCTGGCTCCGACGGGGAGTCCCTGAGCATTGCGCTCGCGCACGCTCCAGACCGCTGCGGCTGCCGCGAACATGAGCACACCGCACAATGTCAGGACGTTCCGCGGGTCACTGCCGAGCAATCGGTCGTAGAACAGCCACATCGTACCCGAGAAGACCAGCATCGGGATTACGATCATCATGTTGAAGATGCCCATATAGACGCCGGTTCGTTCCGCCGGGATCGCCCCGGCCAGAATGACGTACGGATTGCCCATGATGCTGGCCCAGCCGATGCCGATGCCGATCGCGGGCAGAAACAGCATGGCTTTGTCCGTGACATGCGGCAGCCACAGCATGCCGGCACCCGCCAGGATCAGGCAGGCGGCATGCAGGCTCGCCGCGCCCATTCGCTTCGCCAGCGGCACCATCGCGAATGCCGCGACGAAGGCGACGCCGTTATACCACGCCGCCATCTCGCCGTTGGTCAGCACCGCGGAATGGAAGCCGGAGGATGTCGGTACGTCGGTGCGGTACACCGATCGCCCGACCGAATAGATGACATAGGCCCAGTATGCGGCCATCGCATACCACTGGAACAAGCTCATCAGCGCCAGCTTGCGCATGGCAACGGGCATGTCGTGGATCGCCGATCCGATCTCTGCCAGCATCGCGCCGAACCCTTTGGGCTCGGCGGCGATCCGAAGCTTCTCCTCCGCCGACAACGGCAGTTCGGGAACCCGGCGGATCGACCAAAGGATCGTCGTGAAGCTCAACGCCGCGCCGACCATGAAGGCGATCCGCGCCGTATAGGGGATGTTGTGCGCATCGACCCAGTCCTGGTTCATCCCCGCCCAGACCAGCAGCGACGGGGTAAGGAACGCCAGCATCTGCGCGAGGCCGGTGAAGGCGCTCTGCGTCAGGAACCCGATCTGGTGCTGGTCCTCGTTCAGCCGGTCGGAAACATAGGCACGATACGGCTCCATCGTGATGTTGTTGCCGGCATCGAGGATCCACAGCATCGACACCGCCATCAGCAGCGACGAACTCAGCGGCATGAAGAACAACCCTGCCGCGCAGAGCAGCGCTCCCATCAGGAAATACGGCGTTCGTCGCCCCCAGCGGCTGTCGGTCCGGTCGCTCATCGCACCGATCAGGGGCTGGACAAGCAGACCGGTCATCGGTCCCGCCAGTTGCAGGAGCGGCAGCGACGCCTCCGAAGCTCCTAGATAGCTGTAGATCGGCGCCATATTCCCCTGCTGCAGCCCGAACGAGAACTGAAGACCGAGGAAGCCGAGGTTCATCTCGAGGATTCGCGGTAGCGATAGGTGTGGCTTCGAACCGGGCAGGGGCATCGACATCCTCAATGGCTGATGCCCATCTTCGCAGGCGTTAGCGGGGCATATCAGCAATAAGCCAAGGTGCACAACAATCGATTGCGAAAAGTTTTAACCGGCATGTCCGGATCGTTTGGCGCACATGAGAAGAGGGTCTGGCGGGACTGCCAAGGCAGGATCGGTCTTCTCGATGCCGCCGGGGTCGGCCGTTTTCCGTAACCTGTTCCCGACTTCGTCGTCCTGAAGCGCGTGTCGGAGAGGGATCGGGAGGCAATGTGCAGGAAAGGTCCGCCTACGTGAGCAATCCTCACGAAGACGCGCGATAGCTGCGTGATTGCACTGCCCCCAATCTAAGCCGTTCCGCGTGGCCAATTGCGCTCCCGGGGGGGCTCCGCTCGCATAAATCGGCGGCAGGACTCGAGCAGCGAAAAAATGTGCTCGAATGGCCGGGATTGGGTGATGTTGACCGTAGACTGCGACGTACCTCATCAGTCGCGGCAGAGGCGCATCCAGGTTATCCCAGCGGTAGCGGCGCACACCGATGCGAAGATCCAGCGAGCACGCCATCGCCTTTCTGCGTCCGTGGCTCGTCAGGTGTCTGACCGACGGCGCTACTAACGCTGCATCCGTGTCGATGGTACTCTCGGCCATGACCTTCTTCGAGAGCCTGCTGGCACTGTTATTGGTTGCCATCCTCCTGCTGCAAATTGCTCGCCGCATCGGGCTACCGTACCCGGCGATGCTTGCCATTGCGGGCATGGCAGTGGCGTTTGTACCAGGGGTCGCGGCGATCCGACTGGATCCGGGCACCGCGCTGGCACTGTTTATCGCTCCGGTGCTGCTTGACGCGGCGTTCGACTTCCCGCTCGTGACGGCCGGGCGGCTGTGGCGCCCGCTGGTGATCCTGATCGTCGGCGCGGTACTCGCGACGACCGCGATAGTCGCATGGATCGGATGGGCGGTGGCCGGGCTGCCCATCGCAGCGGCTATCGTGCTCGGTGCGATCGTGGCGCCGCCCGATGCCGCGGCCGCGACCGCGGTGATCGGCGCGTTGGCGCTGCCGCGAACGACGGTGTCCGTCCTGAAAGGCGAGAGCCTGCTCAACGACGCCACCGCACTATTATTGTTCTCGGGCGCGCTCGCGTTTCAAATGGCGGAGGGATCGCCGGGGGCAATCGGACTGCACGTGGCGATTGCGGTACCCGGTGGGATCTTGCTCGGCGTGGTGCTCTCGTGGCCGGTACGGTGGATCCAGCGCTTCGCGGGCAAGACGCTCGGCGCCAACCTCCTCCAGTTCGTCACCGCCTGGGTGATCTGGCTGATCGCGGACCATCTCGATCTGTCGGCTGTGCTGGCAGTCGTCGCGTTCGCAGTGACGGCGGCCCATTCGCCAAACGCCGGCTCGTCGCCGCGGATGCGCGTTCACTCCTTCGCGGTCTGGGCAGCAGTGGTCTTCCTGCTCAACGTCACCGCGTTCCTGGTGATGGGAATGCAGGCGCGCTCGATCCTGGAGCGGCTGCCGGGCGACGGGATCTGGCCTGCACTACGGTTCTCAGGACTGGTCGTGCTGGCGGTGATCGCGACGCGCTTCGTCGTGGTGATGGCGTGGGGGCAGGTCGCTCGTCGATCGGAAAGCGCACGCGGCGCGCTGCCGCCCCCGACGATCGGGCAAAGCGTCCTTGTCGGCTGGTGCGGGATGCGCGGGCTTGTCACGCTGGCGACCGCCTTCGCCCTTCCCGCGACGTTTCCGCAGCGCGACCTCGTGGTGCTGACGGCGTTCTCGGTCGTGCTGGCGACCTTGGTAGGGCAGGGGCTGACGCTCGCACCGCTGATCCGCTGGCTGGGCTTGGACCGGATGGAGAATCCCGCGGACGAGATGTGGGCCGCCCGTACCCGGCTGGTCAATGTCGCGCTCGACGAGCTGCGGAGCCATCCCCAGGCGGAAGATCTCGCTCGGTTGTTCGAAGCCAAACGAGATAAGCGCGACCGTCCAGAGTTGCTGGACTGGATCAAGGGGCAGCACAGCGCCGGGCTTGCCGTGGTGTCGGCACAACGGGCCGAGCTGGCCCGGCTACTGGATGGCGAAGAAGTTGGGATAGATAGCTTCTACGTTCTGCAAGAGGAACTCGACTGGAGGGAGCTAACCTTATTGCCCGAGGAGGAGCGGCGGATCGCCGAGACATGAACGTCTCCCGTCATCGGGATGTATTGGATGCGGCCCACACGGGTCCACGCTTGAACGAATGGCCAGTTTCAAGGCTCATTGCGACGTCGTGAATGTCGTTTCTTGGGTCGACAGCGTCGAGCTGCTGAATGCGTCTACCGTATGGCAGCCAAGACGTCGTCGAGTTGCTCGATTTGTGGAAAGTGGCCGGCCGCTGCGATGGACTGCATCCGCGCGTGCGGGATCAAAGTTGCAAACTGCTGGCCATAAGCCGGGGTCACGATCCGGTCACTTTCCCCCCAGAGCACCAGTGTCGGAATGTTGACGCTGGAAAGGCGGCCTCGCAGCGATGGATCGTGCATGAACGGCTCGCCGGCATAGACGCGCAACGCACGTTGATTGTTCGCCATGGCCGTTGCCGCCGCGGCATCCCTCGGCACCAATGCGCGTGATGGGTCATGGAATGAGTGTGCAAGCAGCACGGCGGGCGGCAGTGTGGCGGGATCGACGATTCCACCGCCTTCGGGCGTCGGGTCGAGCCCCACAGCATCGATGATGACCTGCTCGGCGATGCGCGGACTGCGGCGAAGCCCTGTCTCGATCGCCAGCCATCCGCCAACCGAGTTACCGATCAAGCTGACATCGCCGATCTCGAGCCACTCGATCAGCGCGAGTGCCATGATCGCCAGATCGTCAATGCGGTGAAACCAACTAGGCCGAGGTTCACCGTCGAAACCTGGATAGACCGGGATGATAGCGCGCCTGCCCCGTGCGGCCAGGCCCGTGGCAAGGCCCATCATCGATCCTGGGCCGGCACCACCATGCAGGAGCAGCGTAGGACGCCCGCTTCCCATCTCGTACCAGGCGATCGGGAGCGCATCCGCAAACAGCGTAGTACGGGAGATCTCAATCATCGTTCGTCACCCTCACACTTCGACGTGATAGCTGTCGCGCGACACTGCTCTTGTCCAAAGCCGGCAGGGCAGGGGCAGCTTGATGCCGGCGTCGTACACTGCTCATCCGCAATTGTTCGTTGCGCAGCCATCAATCAATTTTGCCGCTGGCGATTGTCCTACCCTATTGGCGACCACCGTAACGTCGCAGCAGGAGTTCAGCGCTCCGCACTTTCGTCGCTTCGATCGAGTTCGCACGGTCCTGTCCAATTCGATCGCTCCGTCAGCGGTAACGCGACAACCAGGTTGTGCGCCGCCTGGTTTGCGTCGCCAGGCATCCGGGATGGTTCAACCTCTCGATCGTGCCCGCTCCGGGGGAGTTGTCGAGCGGGCAGGCCCGATCACGCTGTGCGATCCACGCGCGCTGCGACGCGCGCAATGCCGCCTGACGGGATGCGGGCAGTCGTTTCATGGTCTCCGCATAGGTAACGTTGAGCGTCGCATCGGCACGCTCGAAATCCGCGACGAAGCATGCCGCCATGTCCGTCGTCACGCCGCGTGCCGCTTCGCCGGTGTTGAGGCAACGGTCGAGTTCACCGGATGCGACAAGCGCGAAGGCGAGTAAGAGCATCGCAAATTCCTTCTATTGGTTGGCGGCGCCGAACATCGTGCGCCACTGCGGAACATACTGGCGGAGCTGCACGGTCGAGACGTGATAAGGATTGCCGTCATCCGGTGACTTGCCGGGTGGAAGTCCACCGTCGAACAGCAGGATGTGGTCTCTTGGTATACGCAGAGCGTCATAGGCGTTCGCGATCAGTCGCGTTGTATTCTCGCGAATGTGTCGCTCTGCCCACCAGCGTGCGGGCGGCGTTGCCGAGGCAGCGAAGAGCCACGGCGCGGGACGCTGATCCGGTCCGGTGACGTCCCAGGGACTCGAGAACAGCACGACCCGGCTGACGGGATATCGCTGCGCCATGAAGGCGGCCATGCCGGCGCCCTGCGACAGCCCTGACAGGATAATCCGCGGCCAGGCCGGACGGCCCTCCGCGTCTAAATATTCGCTCCATCCCGCGTCGGGATGGGTCCGTTGCAAATAGCGGAGCAGATCGCCCAGACGATTCGCGATGGCCTCCGGTGCGGGTGTCGCGACCGGCGGTCCGTCGCCCCCGAACGCACGACTTTCCCGGAAACGGGCCGAGCAGGCCGGGGGGCGTGAAGGGCACACCTGGGCAACGGCGGGCATGTCGTTGTAGGTCAGGAACACGACGCGATAACCCTGGCTCGCGATCGTATCGAGGAGCAGGCGCGGCGCTGTTTCCGAACGGCCGCTGGTGCCGGGCATGAACACGACGAGCGGCGCGTTGCGCGATGGCGCGCCCGCGTAGACGAGGTTGGGATCGTCATATTGTCGCACCTGCGGGTTGGCCGCCGACGGACGGACCAGTTCCTGCGCCGAGACGCCGGAAAGTGATAAGGCGGCGGCGGCTAACGCGGTGCCGAACTGCTTACAAGCCGTCTTCAGCATTCGCATCTACTCCATCATCCACGGCTCGACCGGTCGATCACAGCGCGATCTCGTTCGCCGCGATCTTGCGGTCCCGCTCGGCAAGTTCGTGGGCACTGGCGGGAAAGATGACTGCCATGCCCTCGGTCGCTGCCCGGGTTTGGACCTCTTCAACGAACGGACGCAGTCCGTCTTCGTACGCACGGAAGGCTGCGGCATGGTCGTCTGCGTGCTGCGCCAGCGCATCTGCGAGCCTGGCGGCACCGATGATCGCCATTGATCCGCCCATGCCCGCTATAGGGGACACGCAATAGCCCGCGTCGCCGACCAGCGCGGTGCGACCCTTCGACCAGTTCGGCATCCTGATCTGCGTCGCGCGGTCGAAATAGAAGTCTTCCTCGTCATCGACATGCGAGAGCATCTGCGGCACCTTCCATCCGAGCCCGTCGAAATGCTCGTGCACCAGACGTCGCAGCCGTGCCCGGTCGCGATAGTCGTACGCGATCTCGCTGTCGGCTCGGAACGCCAAGCAGATGTCGGTCCGATCGTCGTAGCCGTTCAGCATGGCAGTGCGCCCAGGCACACTGAACACCTCCGACGTGTCGGGGGGTAGCAGCCCGGTTTCCCGCACCACCTTGAGGTAGAAATAGCCGCCCATGAAGTAGGATGCGGCATCACAGTCACCGAATACCAGATTCCGGGTGTTCGAGCGGTTGCCATCGCAACCGAAGACCAGCGTTGCATCGTGCCGACTACCGTCGTTCAGGGTCGCGGACATTTGATCTGCATGTTCCTGCAGTCGAGCGATCGAACGATCGTAGATTATGTCGACGGAACCATCCACCGCGTCCAGCAACAGATCGAGAAGGTCGTCGCGATGGATCTCGAAGTCGTGCGGCCTGTCTGTCGGCGCCGTGTGATCGATGGCACCCAGCGTCTCATTATCGGCGCCCCGGAAGGTGAAGGCGCGGGGCGGCAGCCTCTTGGCCCAAGTCCGATCAAGCAGGCCCATCCGCTCAAGGATTCCGACCGTTTCGCCTTTTATGTCGACCGGAGTGCCGCCGCGACGAACTCCTGCCGCCGTCTCAACGATCGTAACGCGATAGCCCAGTCTCTTCAGCCAGAATGCGGTGGCAAGACCGGCAAAGCTAGCGCCGCTGACAAGCGCTGTCCGAAGTTCCGTATGCGTCATCGTAGTTGACTGAACGTCCATTGGTCCCTCTACCATCACCAACTATCCAATCGATATGCAGTCCATTTGTATACCGAGTATAGAATGCTGGATTGAGACGATCGTTCCAATGGTGGACAGACGGACACGCAAGCGACTGGCAACACGGCGGGCAATCTCCGACGCCGCGACGCGAATGATATTCGACAAGGGCTTCGACAACGTCACGATCGACGAGATCGCTCATGCCGCCGACGTGGGTCGCATGACGGTGTTCAACCACTTTTCGCGCAAGGAAGACCTGTTCCTCGATCGCGAGCAGGAAATCCACGACCTCGCCTTCGATGCTGTACGCACCCGGAGCGGCGGCACGTCTCCGATCGAGGCGCTGCGGCTCCTGGCGCATCGTCTTATCGAACAGCCGGACCCGCCGTTTCCGTTATTCGATGGGACCGAGCGATTTGTCGAAACGGTGCTTGAAAGCGAGGCTTTGAAGGCACGAGCCCGGCAGATGCGCGATGATTTCGTCCGTGCCTTGGCGGTGATCCTGGCGGAAGTCGCTGGCCGCCCCGAGCAGGATTCCGATGCGGCGTTCGCCGCGGCGCTTCTGGCAGCTGCCTGGGCCAGCGCATTCCTCCAAGCGCATGCGCTGCTGCTCAGGAGCCACGACGTCGTGGCCGCCAAGCGCCTGTTCCTCGATCTTGTCGATCGCGGTACGATCGGAACGAAGGCAGCGCTCTCCGGCACGGCCTATTGCTGAAGATAGCCAGCTACGATGGAAAACAGGGGGCGAGCGTCAAGCCGGTGCCGCTCCCTCCTGACTTGGGCAGCGTCGGGTCAGACGAAGTGCTGGTCGCCGGTCTGCGATCGGTGGGGTGCCGAACATCTCCTTATACTCCCGGCTGAACTGGGAACTGCTCGCGTAGCCTGAGGCAAAAGCCGTGCCGGTCACATCGGCCTCTCCGGAGACGATCATGCGTCTGGCCTCGAGCAGGCGGATGTAGCGTTGGTAGGCGAGCGGACTGCTCCCGGTCGCCGCCTTGAAGTGACGGTGGAACGAGGTGCCGCTCATTCCGGCTGCGTCCGCGAGATCGGCGACCCGCATCGGCTCGCGGGCATTCTGTCGGATCCAGGCGATCGCTTGTCTGATCCGGGCCGCACGAGTGCCCTTCTGGACGGTCTGACGAAGCGTGTCGCCCATCGGCCCCTGAAGCAGACGATAGCAGAGCTCGCGTTCGGCCTGTCCAGCCAGCGCCGGGATGTCATCGGGACGTTGTAGCAGGCGGACGAGGCGATCGACGGCGTCCATCACATCCTCGTTCAGCGGCGCGGTCACGAACGTCGGCGCGGTGGGCGTCTCTCCGGCCGATGCATCGCCCATCAGCGTGGCGATCACATCCGCATCGAGGTTGAGCTCCAGCCCTATGTACGGCGCCTCGTGCGTCGCCTCGATCACCTGGGTCGAGAAAGGCAGCCCGACCGCGGATATCGCGCAATCGCCGGCTCCGAACTCGAGATCCCTGCCACCGATCAGCAACCGTTTTCGGCCTTGTAGAAGCAGGTAGAACTTCGGTTCGAACAGCGCCAGTCTCGCGTCCGTCGGCATCCGGCTCGACCAGATCATCACGTGCGGGATCGCCGTTCTGATCGGCAAGCCTGGCGGCGATCGATCCGCAAGGCGCATCAGCGCGGCCACGGTCTCCTGGCGTATCATGGCCTGCCGGTCGGCGGCGGAGCGGACGTGAAGCTGGCAGGATCGGGCACGTCATTGGCAGGATTGCACATGGCTCGGCTCCGGTTTCGACTATCTTTCTCGCGTGTAATTGGGAGAATGTCGATGCCGAACTCAGACCGCCTGATCGCCCGCCTCGTGGACGAGGCCGCCATCCGCGACGCTACTGCCCGCTTTGCGGATGCTGGAACGTTTGGCGACTATGATGCCTTTCGCGACCTGTGGGCAGAGGATGGGGTCTGGGCCATCGGCAAGCCCTTCGAGGCACGCGCCGAAGGACCGGACGACATCGTCGCGATGTTCAAGAAGCTGAAGGAGCCGAAAGAGTTCTTCGTCCAGTTCGCGTTCCAGGGACCGATCGTGATCGACGGTGACATTGCGCGGGCTCGAACCCTGGTCCACGAGGAAGGACGAGGCCCCGGAGACACCGGCTTCCGCTGTCACAGCGTAACGAACGATCTGCTGCGCCGGACTGGCGATCGTTGGCTGTTCGTGCGCCGTGACTTCCAATATATCTGGCTCGACACCGCGAATTTCGCCGGCGACGTCTTCGAGGTCTCGCCAGCAGTATAGATGTGAGCGAACACTCGCTTCGAAGGAGCTTTCGGCGTGAGGGAAGATGATCCGGTCTGGCTCGATCGACGGCTGTTTCCCTATGACAGTCGTTTCGTCGACGTTGGCGGCCATCGTCTTCACTACATCGACGAAGGGTCGGGCCCGGTGTGCTGTTCCTGCACGGCAATCCGACTTGGTCGTTCCTATACCGGCACATCGTTCGGCGACTGTCGCCGCATTTTCGGTGTATCGCGGTCGATTATCCCGGCTTCGGCCTCAGTGTCGCGAGGCGTGGCTACGGCTTCACGCCTCGCGAACATTCGATGGCGATCGAGGGGTTCGTCGACGCGCTCGATCTTTCCCTGATGTCGATCATGGTTCAGGACTGGGGCGGCCCGATCGGATTGGGTTTTGCGGCGCGCCAGCCCGACCGCGTGCAATCGCTGATCATCGGCAATTCGTTCGCCTGGCCCGCGACGCCGAGGATGAAGGGGTTCTCCTACATCTTCGGCAACCCGTTCGCGCGTTACCTGATCCGGCGGACCAACGTCCTCGCACGCTGGCTGATCCCCGCAGGGATCAGCAGGACGTTGTCGGCGGCGGAACTCGCGGCGTGTCTCGGACCTTTCCCAACCCCTGCGTCGCGTCTGCCGACATGGATCTTCGCCCGCCACATTCGGGCGAGCGCGCCCTATCTGGCCGAGGTCGAAAGGGGCCTGAATAGGCTAAGCGACAAACCGGCGCTGATCCTTTGGGGCAGCGCCGACGGCGCGTTCCAGGCGGCGGATCGCGACCGCTTCGCGAGCCTGTTTGCCGACCGTCGCATCGTCGATCTCTTCGACGCCAAGCACTTCATCCAGGAGGACGCCGCGCCGGAAATCGCCGCGGCGATCCTCGATTGGCGTTCGCGCCTCATCGTGTCCGAGGAGGCGGTCCGGTGAACATTCCGCTCACCCTGGCGCTTCACCTCGGCATCGTGCTCATCGGCGTGATCGTCCTGCGGCTCGCGGGGGTACGGACGCGCCGCGAGCCATTACTCGCCGGGTTCGGCGTCGTGATCCTGTACTGGATCGTTTCTCCCCTCGGGCTCCGGCTTCAGGAGGCCGTCCCGATCTCTGCCGGGTTGCACTGGAACTGGCTCGGCAAGGTCTTTGCTTTGGCCGTCGCCCTATTCGTCTGGCGGCGATCGGGGCTGTCGCGCGACGACATCGGGCTGACGATGCGGCAGCAGGCGGGATCGCTGCTGCCGGCAGGTATCGTCGTCGTGCTGATCTGCGCCTTCGCGTGGACCTACGGGGCAATCAGGTCCGACGGGAGCAGTCTCTCGCCGGAACGACTGCTGTTCCAAGCCATCATGCCGGGGCTCGACGAGGAATTGGTCTTTCGCGGCCTGCTGTTCGCGTTCTTGATTCGCGCGTTCGGAAACGGCGGAGAGATGACACGGGCGTCGCTTTGGTGGGCAGGAACGGCGGTCACCTTCCTCTTCGCAGCCGGGCACGGACTGTTCGTTGTGGAAGGGGCGATCCAGGTGGACTGGCACGCACTCGTCGAAAGCGGCACGATCGGCGCGGGGCTGCTGTGGCTGCGTGTGAGGACCGGCTCACTGGTGATGCCGGTCCTCGCCCACAACCTCTCCAATTTCGGAGACTCGTTTTTCTAGCGGCTGTCTGCTGGACACGCGATCTGTCCGCGTGTCGGTCCAATGCCGGTTAGGCGACGCAAATGCCGGGCACTTCTATCTTGCGGAACAGGTGCGGGCTGACCGCGGCTTCGTCCGGGTAATCTGCCAGGCGCGCCTGAAATGCGGGACTGGCGAACGCCGCGCGAAAGTGGCCGACCGACTGCCAGACGGCGTAGTTCAGGAAAACGCCGCTTCCAGCAATGCCGCGGTGAAGCTGGGTCGAGATGAAACCCGGCTGTGCCTTCATGTGTCCGGCATCGCTCGACCACGCCGCCAGCAAAGCGTCGGCGAGACTCGGCGGAACCACGAAGGTGTTGATGAGGACCACGGCCTCGTCCTCGGACTTCAGTTGATCGGTCAGCGTGACGGCCTGATCCATCTCTACTAGTTTGGGCATTAGTTTACTCCACGAAGGTATTGCACGGTGGTTTCAGGGACCGATAGCGGTCCAGGACATTGAGAATGCTGCGCCACATCATGTCGCCCTGCTCCCAAGGCGTGGCATGTGAGCCGGAACACCGCCAGCCTTCAACAACATCGAACACAGTCGCATCGATGATATGACGCGCGAGCTTCTCACGTTGATTCATCGGCACCAGCTGATCGTCCGGACTCTGCTCGAGCAGGATTGTGGCAAGGCCGCCTAAACGACGCAGGCGGCTAGCTGTCGTACCCAACTCGAACCGAGCGGGACTGCCGGCCGCCCACACTTGTTCATCGGCCCCGAACGCAATGGTCAACAGGTCTCGGTACTCGGCCTCGAGATGCGCATGCGACGGGTCGAGGTGATGCACCAGGCCGGGCAGGTCGTATAGGCCGTTGACGCCGACTACGGCGGCCGGCGTCGGCGGTGCACATACGTCCAACAGCCCGAACTCGGCAGGCTCCGTCAGGACCGCTTCAAAAGCCAGGCAGGCGCCGCAACTATGGCCCGACAGGACGTATGATCCGTCGGACAGACCGAGAGATCGCAGCATCTCGAAGGCGCGAAGCACGTCGTCGAGATGCTGGGGGTGGACCGCTTCGCGGGCTGGATCCGAGTGACCGTCCACGCGCGGATCGTAGGAATCGCTCGGCGCGCTTGGGAACGGGGAGATGGTATAGTCGATCGAGGCGACCACCTTGAGCGGTGTATCGTCAGGCGTGGCGAACGCGCAGGCAACCGTCGGTTCGATCGACGCGGCCGTCACGTCGGGACTGCGCCAGGCGCCGCCGTGGATGTGCACGAGAGCGACCGGACAGCCCGAGTTCGTACCGAGGCAAGGTAGTTCACACACCGGCATACTAACCAGCGCCTCGGTTTCGTCCGTCTGGGGCAGGTATAGGCTGAGTGTCTGCAGTCGATTGCCATCGGCCCGGTAGGAAAGGTCGGTGGCGCAAATGACCGGGACGGGGTCGGGAAGCGCAGGGCTGATGACACACTTGCGTCGCCACTTCCCCGGCTGCTGATGACCATGATCCATGATATGCAGTTGGTTATCGCTGGCATTGATCACATCCATGATCCTGCCAATGACTTGCCTGATCCTGCCGTTGATGCCGCGATCGCTACGCTCGTTCGCCAGTGCTTCGACAACGGATCACCGCCTTGCTGGTGACGCCGGCAAGGTCGCGCGTCCGCGGGTGCAGCGTTACCGTTAGTCGCCACGGTCCGGCCCCGACCGTCCGCCGTCATGCCCGCAGGTCGAGGAAGCTCACGCTTGTTCTCCGGTTGCAGGAATGACTCGAACTGTCGAAATCGTACCGCCATCGACGGCGACGATCTCGACGGCGAAGTTGTCGAAGGCGACGTGGTCTCCTGCCCGGGGCAGTCGCCGCGTCCGTTCGATGACCAGCCCCGCGATCGTCTTGAATCCGCGATCGGGCGCGATGGCGAGGCCGAACTCCTCGATGAGGTCGTCGACCGGCTGGGCGCCGGGCATGACGATGCTGCCGTCGGATTCGTGACGGAAGCCCTGTATCTCGCAGTTGGCGGCTGCGGGATCGGCCGACGGGATGTCCCCGGCGATCGCTTCCAGCACGTCGGCGAAGGTGACGATCCCCAGCATCGAGCCGAGCTCGTCGGCGACCACCGCAACGCCGGCAGCATCCGCCTTCAGCGACGCGAGGGCGCCGAGGACGCTGGCGCGTTCGGCGACATAGTGGACCGGGGAGGCGAGCGCGAGCAGGTCGACGATTTAGTACCACAGAAGGCGCAGCAGCTTTACGGAGGCGTGCGCACCGACCTTGACCGCTTCGACGCCGATCTCAGCGTGCTACTCGCCGGCTGGGGCGAGCAGGCTGCGCGTAAGGCTCTCTCCGACCATTCGGGTATATTTGCAAACTATCCCGAGGGCAGCAGTGCCGTCGCGCCTGATGCTACGCAATCCGCGGTACTCGGAGCCGCTGGCAAGCGTGACCTCCGCACGGTTATGTCGGCGCAAGGGGACGCCGGCTGGGCGTGGGCGTTACGCGGGACTGTGTTGTCGCTGCTGTTCCTCTGCGTCGTCGTGCCGATCGGTTTGGCTGTCGCAACGGTCACGACGCTGGTGCAGAACGCACGCGCCGCAGAGCGAAAGGCGGCAGCCGTCGAGGCGGACGTAAAGCGCGACGATCTCATCGAAAGCTATAACAATGTCTACGGTGAGATTGCCAACGCCGTCGTGGATAACGACCTTTCCCGCATCAGGCGCATCCTTGCCCGAGAGCGTGCCGGCCTGTTCGCCAAGAAAGTCGCGGTGCAGGAGCGCGTCGCAGTTCTCGATGAGGCATCCGACACCCCGTCCACCACTACCGTCACTAGCCCGGTTGCCGCGGAAAGGGTCACCTTTCCGCAACGGGTCTTCATCCAGTTCGCGGGCACCTATACACGCGCGCAGATGACAGCTCTTAACGCCAGTCTGCGCGCTGCTGGCTGGGACATGCAGAGCACGAGCGGCGAACGAACTACAAAGGCCATAGGCGTGAACCAGGTCCGTTACGGCGACGGAGGCGCGGCGGCCGCTGATGCTTTGGTCAAGGCGCTCGCTGCAAGCACCGACACGCCAATCCGCGGTGTGGAGCCCAAATCCATGCGGTTCGTCGGCAACCGCAACTTGGAAATATGGATCAGCAACTAAGGCGCGAGCAAGCCACTGCCAGACGCACGTGGCTCGCGGCTGAGGTTCCTTGACGTTAACGAGTGACCGGAGTCGGGGAGTCGCTACACCCACCGGAGCGTCCAATTCCTGGTCGATCAGGACGTGGGGTGGCCGCAGAAAAGTTCTTGAGGAGCTGGTATAAGGCGAACTAGCGTGTCGGGATCTCTTTAACTGGCTTCACCCGTGTCGCCACCTACTGCTTGCCTGATCGTCTCGCCAAGCATTCGGAACTCGCTCGTACGTGGATGGCCGCGACGCCACACTAAGGCGATCTGCCGCTCCGCGCGGACGGTCTGCAGCGGATACGCCTCGACCCGGGTCCCCCCGAGGATGCCGGCATCAATCGCCATCTGCGGAATCAGGGTGTAGCCAAGTCCCGCGTCGACAAGTTGGACGAGCGTGTGCAGCGTGGATGCCACCAGCAGCCTTTCGGTCTCCGTGGCGGTACGGTGGCAGGCCGCGAGGGCATGCTCTTTGAGGCAGTGCCCGTCCTCTAGCAGGAGCAAGCGCTGGTCTTCCGCCTCACATAGCGGGGATGCGGACTGGTCCTGTCCCTTGGCGGTGACGAGGATCAGGCGATCGACCGCGACGTCAACCTTCTCGATATCGCCGCACTCCACCGGCAGAGCCAATAGCACGCAATCGATCTCGCCACGTCCGGTCGCGTCGCACGCAACGCTGGTCAGCATCTCGCGTACGTACAGCTTCAGCCGCGGCCAGTCCCGGGCGAGCACCGGCAGTATGCTGGATAGCACAAACGGTGCGATCGTTGGGATCGCCGCGAGCCGCAACGGCCCCACGAGCGGCTCGTGGGACCGTTGTGCGACGAGTTGGAGGTCCTCGGCGGCTTGTACCATCCGTCGGGCGCGGGACACGATCTCCTCTCCCAGCGGGGTGAAGCGCACATGGCGTTTTGAGCGCTCGACCAAGCTCGCCTCCAGCACCCGCTCGAGTTCAGCGATGCCCACCGAAAAGGCTGACTGCGAGACAAACAGGGCGGCAGCCGCACGCCCGAAGTTGCCATGCTCATGAAGCGCGAGGAGATATGACAACTGTCTGAGCGAGGGGATAGGCTTCATCGGTTCAGGTGATAGCAGAAATCGTTTCAATCCATTGGATAAATTTATCGGCCCCATTAGGGTACCCCGATAGCACAAGTGGAGTGAGAAGATGGCTGACGAAGATCCCAGCGAGCGCTGCCCGATGGGCAGGAATGGCGGTGGCGCAGGCACGGTCCGTTCGCTCCTCGGCCGTACCAACAAGGATTGGTGGCCCGACGTTCTGCCGGTCGAGATCCTGCATCAGCATGGCGTGTCGCCGAACCCCATGGGCGAGGATTACGATTATGCCGAAGCGTTCCGGACGCTCGACTACGCCGCGCTGAAAGCTGATCTCACGGCGTTGATGACCGATAGCAAGCCATGGTGGCCCGCCGATTATGGGCACTACGGTCCCTTTATGATCCGCATGGCCTGGCATGCTGCGGGCACTTACCGTGTTACCGACGGCCGTGGTGGTTCGTCCTCGGGCCAGCAGCGGTTCGAACCGCTCAACAGCTGGCCGGACAACGGCAACCTCGACAAGGCACGGCGCCTGCTGTGGCCGCTCAAGCAGAAGTACGGGAAGCACATCAGCTGGGCGGACCTGTTCATCCTGGCCGGCAACGTCGCCATCGAGAGCATGGGCGGCCCGACCTTCGGCTTCGCTGGCGGCCGTAAGGACGTTTATCAGTCGGAAGGCGACACCTATTGGGGCGCCGAGGAGCAATGGATCGGGCATGCGGAGCACAAGAGCCGCATTCGCCCCGACGAGGAGCTCGATCTGGAAGGTCCGCTCGCCGCGGATTCGATGGGCCTGATCTACGTGAACCCCGAAGGACCGGGCGGCAATCCCGATCCGCTCGGCTCGGCGCGCGACATGCGGGCGACCTTCTCGCGGATGGCGATGAACTCGGAGGAGACCGTCGCGCTCACCGCCGGTGGCCACGCGTTCGGCAAGACTCACGGGGCAAAGCCTGCGGAGAACTTCGGCAAGGAACCAGCCTCGGAAGCCGTGCACATGCAGGGTCTCGGCTGGCTCACGGACAGCGAGGAGATCGGCAAAGGCCATATCACCACGTCGGGGATCGAGGGTTCGTGGTCGAATAATCCGACGAAGTGGACCGGTGACTATTTCCGCCTGTTATTCAAGTACGAGTATGAGCTAACGTCCAGCCCGGCTGGTGCGAAGCAGTGGACCCCGATCAATCCCGAGTGGGAGGACATGGCACCCGACGCACGCGATCCCAACAAGCGCGTGCCGACGATCATGACGACCGCCGACATGGCGCTGAAGCTGGATCCCGAATTCCGCGCGATCTCCGAACGCTTCCGCGACGATCAGGCGGCGCTCGACGACGCCTTCGCACGCGCCTGGTTCAAGCTGACCCATCGCGACATGGGGCCGAAGGTCCGCTATCTCGGGCCAGAGGTGCCGGAGGAGACGCTCATCTGGCAGGATCCGGTGCCCGAGGGAACGGCGCCGAGCGATGCCGAAGTAGCGGCATTCGCAGACAGCGTACTGCGCTCCGGCCTCAGCATCGGTCAGCTCGTCAAGACCGCCTGGGCCTCCGCCTCGACCTACCGCAAGTCCGACCATCGCGGCGGAGCCAACGGTGCGCGTATCGCATTGGAGCCTCAGAAGAACTGGGCGATCAATGAACCCGCAGAACTGGAAACGGTGCTCGCCAAGCTCAACGAGCTTCGCGGAAGCATGTCGCTTGCTGACGCGATTGTCCTTGCAGGCTCGGTGGCGATTGAGAAGGCGGCGAAAGATGCCGGTTTCGAGGTCAAGGTACCGTTTACCGGTGGGCGCGGTGACGCGACGCAGGAATGGACCGATGTCGAGAGCTTCGCATGGATGGAGCCGCAGGCTGATGGCTTCCGCAACTACCTGCGGACGCGGCAGTCCGTGAAGACCGAGGAGCTGCTGCTCGACAAGGCGTCGCTGCTTGGTCTGTCGGCTCCGGAGATGACGGTGCTGCTGGGCGGGCTCCGCGTGCTGGGTGCCAATCAAGGCGACAAGCCCGAAGGAGTACTGACCGACCGCAAGGGTCAGCTGACCAACGACTTCTTCGTCAACCTCTTCGACAACGAGACCTTCTGGGAGCTCGTGGATCCGTCGAGCGACGAGGAGTTCATCGGTCATGATCGCGGCGGTAAGGGCGAGAAGTGGCGCGCCACCCGTACGGACCTGGTGTTCGGCTCGAACTCACAGCTGCGCGCGACGGCGGAAGTCTATGCCGAAAATGGCAATGAAGAGAAGTTCGTCAAGGACTTCGTCAAGGCCTGGGTAAAGGTCATGGATGCCGACCGCTTCGACGTGACTGACAAGCCGGTGACTTCGAACATCGCAACCTGACCAAGGTTCGTTTTCGAATAAAAGGCGGTCGCGAGAGCGATCGCCTTCTTTTTTAGAACGTCGAGCGCATCGCCTACAGGTCCGCTGATCCTTAGAACGGAAGGATTGTGAAGGACCTCCTTCTTTGATGCGAGATCATATATCCTCCGGCGTTATCGCGGCGGACATCGCTGGCGCGCAGATTCGCACTAGTCTTGCTGATAGCAGTGTCGGCTTCGTGCTTTATCTGACAAAAAAGCCATGATCCGGTCAGCCCTCGATCATTGAGACCGGCCCCCGAACATCATCCCCCATTGGGTGGAGCCGCATCAAGCTGAACCAACGGCTGAAGTTGGGAGGCAGGGAAGGGTGCCGGGACGACTGTATTTGGGTCGGCTCAGACCTCAGTGCGTTCGGCCAGTTCCAAAGCGTCCTCCACGTCAACGCCCAAGTAGCGGACCGTGCTGTCGATCTTGGCATGGCCGAGCAGGATCTGAACCGCGCGGAGATTGCCGGTCGCCTTGTAGATGATCGATGCTTTCGTGCGCCGAAGCGAGTGCGTCCCGTAATCCTGAGCCGGAAGGCCGATGCCGACCACCCACTCGTGCACGAGGCGGGCATATTGCCGCGTGCTCATGTGAGCCATGTAGTCGTTTCGGCTCGGGAAGATGAAGTCGTTCAGTGTGCCGCCGCGTCGCTCCAACCATGCCCGCATCGTCTTTCGTGCCGTATCCATCAGCTCGAACTGGACCGGTCTTTTGGTCTTCTGCTGAACCACGACGGCGCGGTCACGGACGCGCCCGCCGGAAACTACATCGCCGATCCGCACCTTGACCACATCACAGCCGCGCAGCTTGCTGTCGATGGCGAAGTCGAACAGCGCTCGGTCGCGCAATCGTCTATGCTGGTCGAGCCAGAAGCGAATGGCCCAGACCTGTTGCTGTTTCAACGCCCGCTTCGCACCGATAAGCCGGCCCTCGTTCCAGGGTCGAAGTTCGTGAAAGGCGGGGTCCATCGACGAGTGCCCCATCGATCATCTCCATCGGGACGGACCGGCCAATCGAGCGTACGCAGGCGCGGTAAACCGACGGTTCGGAAATGTGGTTGATCGGCCGTCGGTGATGCTGAACGAGCGGCCGGTTTCGCGCGGCGCCTCGTAGTCTCCGAGCGGCCCAAAGTGGGTCTCTGCGTCGGCATTGGTCATCCCAGAATCTCATGGGATTGCTCGCGGCTCGGATTGTCGTCACAGCGCCATAGCTGCCCCGGGTGCGGCGTGGAAGCGTTCGATGTCCATGCGAGGAGGCGCACCGAACAGTCGCCTGTATTCGCGGCTGAATTGCGACGGACTCTCGTAGCCGACTGCAAAGCCCGCCGTGCTCGCCGTGGCACCCCCCACCAGCATCAGTCGCCTGGCCTCCTGCAACCGCAACTGCTTCTGATATTCGAGCGGCGTCATGCGGGTAATCGCCTTGAAGTGCGCGTGCAGCGAGGAGGGGCTCATACCCGCTTCTGCTGCGACCTCCTCGATGCGGATCGGCGCATCGAAACGGCGGCGGATCGCCGCGATCGCCCGGCTGACCTGATTGATGTGGCTGCCTGCGGTCGCAACATGGCGTAGCATCGGCCCGTGCGGCCCGGTGAGCAGACGGAACAGGATCTCGCGCTCGATCAGTGGTGCCAGAACGCGGATGGTCTCGGGTCGGTCGAGCAGCCCGACCAGCCGGCACGCCGCGTCGATCAGGTCGGGATCGCTGGGGTAGACGCCGAGTACCGGCAGGTCGGTGCGCTGCATTGCGCCGCCCTCGCTCACCATGAGATCGGCTAGCATCGCGGGATCCAGATCGACCTTGCAGCACAGATAGGGCCGTTCGGGGCTTGCATCGAGGACGTGGCCGACCAGCGGCAGGTCGACCGATACGAGGAGATAATGGGCGGCGTCATAGACGACGCTGCGTTCGCCAATCGACACGCGCTTCGATCCTTGGGCGATCAGGCAAAGCGAAGCCTCGTAGACGGCAGGCGTGGAGGTGCTCGGCGCGTCGGCGCGGATCAGCGACACATGCGGCATTGTCGTCGTGCAAATGCCTGTGCCGACGACGTGCCGATCGATGACGGCGGCGAGTTCGGCGATCCGATCCATACCAGCTATCCTTCCTCAGCCGAACCGCGCAGGCAAGAATGCTGTTTCGATTTTGGAGGATCGTGCAAGCTACTTGGATGATCACTCTACCGTCCAGCGCTGTCCTCGGACCATCTGTCTGCCATCACTGCAACGAAAGGACTGCATCATGGCAGCAAGCATCGACAAGGTCGTCCTCATCACCGGCGCCTCGAGCGGAATCGGCGAGGCAACCGCGCGCGAATTGGCGAAAGCCGGCGCCCGGCTGTTCATCGGCGCGCGTCGCGGGGACCGTCTGGAGGCGCTGGCGGAGGCATTGGGCGAAAACGTCGCCTGGCGCGAACTTGACGTCACGGACGGCGACGACTTCGACGCGTTCGTCGCGGCTGCCGAAGCGCGGTTCGGGCGCATCGACGTGCTGGTCAACAATGCGGGCGTGATGCCGTTGTCGCCGCTTGCTGCGCTCAAGCGCGATGAGTGGAAGCGGATGGTCGACGTCAACATTCATGGCGTCCTCAACGGCATCGCTGCGGTCCTGCCGCGGTTCGTGGCGCAGCAGAGCGGGCATGTCGTCAACGTCGCGTCTGTCGCCGCGCACATGGTGATGCCGACGGCTGCCGTTTATTGCGGCACCAAACACGCGGTGCGCGCGATCACGGAGGGGTTGCGGCAGGAGCATGACGAGATCCGCTCGACGTTGATCTCGCCGGGCGTGGTTGCGACCGAGTTGGGCCATGACATCACCGATCCTGAAGTCGCAGCAGCACTGACGGGGTGGCGAAAGAAGTCGCTGACACCGGACGCGATCGCGCGGGCCGTCCGCTTTGCGCTGGAGCAGCCTGAGGGTGTCGACATCAACGAGGTGATCGTACGTCCGACCGCAGCGGACATGTGAGCGCGTGGGCGCGCCGGTGCTGGAGCCGGCGCGCCCACGCGGTCGGTCGGTCCACATGAACAAGCGGCAGGTGTCAGGCCGCTACAAGAGTGTCGGGAACGGCCGGAAGTGGGTCGCCTAGACGCACGGTCTCAACCGTGCGCTCAACAGCCACGTCCTGCTCCTATCATTTGGTAGGGAGTTCCAAAGGTCGGATGCGAAGCTCGCCCGGTAAGCGCTGCGGATGCCAAGGGCGCCCCTTCCCGGTGATGCCAAGCGTCAACAATTGCACTCGTGCATCGCGTTCCGTGTCAGAGAGCCAGCGTTTCAGCTTCGGCCCGCTGTCACCCCAAGCAAGTAGGACATCTCGCTCCTTCTCCTCGGGGTGCAAGCGCCCAAACACTCTCCTGAGCTGCTCGGTGTTGAGTGGGCCGTCCGGACGACCGGCACTGATCCATGCGCGCGAATCGGTCTCCATCTGGGCTGCGGAATTGACCCAGAAGAGACCACCGAACTGATTGTCACGCTGGACCGCGCGGATGACCCTGTTGACGGTGATATCGCCTTCCTGTTCGTCCGCTTTGCTCGGATTGAGGCCGATGCCGAACAGAAGCGGCAGGCTCTCGTCCCAGAGTGCCGAGAGCGAATAGCGGACCTTCTTGCCGCCTAAGGTTTGCCGATCGAATACTGCTCGCCCTTCACAGTCGGTATCGCGCCGGTGGCCTCTTCTGACCTCGACATCCATCGTTGGTGGAAGTTCGCAGAATTCGATTAATTCACGTGATCCGACCATCATCAGGCTGTAGCTTGGGCGGCCGGGAGAGGACACCATCAATCGGCCCGAGGCACGAAAACTCAACGCGGTATCGCGGCCAGTTTATTGGCGATGCTCCCCAACAAGTGAAGGCCATCTGGGGACGGCGCCTCAGTGCGGGATTAGTTCAATCGCCGAAGGTCTCTATGAGGAGGATGGGAAGGCCCTCTCCATCTTCGTCGGGGTCTTCCGAAGCCGCCCCATCGGGCGGTTCCTCGCCCGGATCCGGCCGGGATGGTAGGTCGCTGAAGGGATTTCCGGGATTGGGAATGGGAAGCGTTCCGTCTTGGAACGCCATGATGCCCCGACGCAGGCCGCCCCAACTCTGCATGGAATTCGCAACTCGTTTCGCCGTGATGTCGAGTAGCTCCTGGACCGTGATGTCGAGGTCTTGGCCAGATCCGAGGGTCGCGGCGGCTAGATTGAGGACTGGTGAGATGGCTTGGCCTCGTGCCGGGTAGGTCTCGAAGAGCATGCTGCTGAGAAAAGATCCGAGCATTTCCGAGCCGACCGTGGTCACCGGGTGTTGCTGCGGGTATGCCACGGACCAAGGTGGCCTCAGTTCCGCGAAATCACTCGGAAGAAGCAGCAGTCCGCTGCTCCGGGGGTGGTGAGAAAACACCCAGCGGCAGGTGTGCGCGTCATCGGCCACCAAAGCAAACCGCGCGAAGTCCTTCGCGGCACCGACGTCGCGCACGCCCTTTTTTAGGAGCGTGCTCTTGTAACCCGTGCGGCTCAGCGAAAATGGAGGAAGTCGACGGTAGAGGTCGTTCTGCACGGGGTCGGTTGCGGTGGCGCTGCCCCGATTTGTTCGCTTCGCCTGCAGGATCGCCGCGCGTCGGCGTGGCCGGTGCCCCAGATGATCGTGCACTACCAGCAGATCGCCTAGTTCGCATGTGTTCTTCTTACCGTTCACGTCGTCGAAGGTTGCCAGCGGCGTCTTGTGACAGAACACGCCCGTGATCCGCAACGCGATACCCCTTCGGGCAAAGACGGGCTGCCAGAGTTTCGCCAAGTGGCGGGTCGACCAGCGCATCAGGCGATAGGTGTGGTCGACCTCGTCGGGGGCGGCGGTGGCAGATATGCTTCGTCGCCAGCCCATGCATACGGCGGCTTCGGCCTGCCAGCGCAACTCCTCATGATCACTTGGCAACAGCATTCGACCCCTCCTCGGCGCTCGGGGTCCCCACGCGATCTGACATCACGTTGCCGACTGCCCCCAACTCGACCTTTCAATTCCTGCCGCCTAGGGTAGCGCGCCGAAGGCACGGTGCAAATCCGACATTTATCCGGTGGATGCGGCATAAGCACGCCAGCTTCCCGACAACCCGGGTGTCGTCCAATCGGCCTTCGTGAACGGAGAGGGATGGCGCGATGCTTACGATGAGTTCGGACCCGGTGGTCGTCGGCCGCGCCTTCGAGACATGGCGTTTGGCGCTTCTAGACGCCGGCATTAGGGACGGTGCTCTCTGGCGTCTGTCCGAGCAGCGCTCGTGTTCCGGAACCAGGCCGATAGTCGAAGCGATCTACTAGGCCGTCGAACCGCGCTCGGGACGGACCCGACCGGCGGCTACTGGGCCGTGCAGATCAACGAGGCGGACACGCCCGGTGACGCCAATGTCACATCCGGCATCGCTGTCGATGAGCAGGGAACGCCGTTTTTAATCAGGCAGGGGCGGCTCAACTCGCCCGTAGCAGGTAACCCGCCCATTCTAGAGGCCGAGTTCCGCCGCCTTACCGGCCTCGAACCCACGCCCATGCTGCGGGGGGACACGAGTGGAAAGAGGCGTGAGTGGCACGTCGTAACGCGCCTGGATGTCGGCGCGGAGCAAATTCGGGACGCGACCGGTCTTTTCGTCGATCGTTGTGCGTTGGCGCGGCTCCGCGACGCCGAGGCTGAGGGCGACCTGCCTGACACGGCTCCCGTCGAGGGGGTCGGGCGCGACGAGAATGCGGAAAGCTACACCGTTGGCCCCCGTGACGCTGTCGACGAAAGGGAGGTACGGCGGCTGCAAGGGGAGGTCTGGCAGCAGCTCGCGGTTCTTCTACGATCCGCGAGCATAGCGATCGACAAGCCGAGGCACGCCGCGGGCTATGAGGTCGACGCCGTCATCGCGGCGCCTGACGGTGCGCTCCTGGTTGAGATCAAGACGGGCAGCTCGGCCGCCGACGTCTACGGTGGGATGGGGCAGCTCCAGCTTTATCCGAGACTGTTGCCGCGATTAGGTGACCACGAGCTCGTGCTGCTGCTTCCCGCGCTTCCTCAGCCAGCGCTCGTGCGCGCGATCGGAGAGTGTGGCGTTCGTCTCCACACCTATCGTCGCTTGCCTTCTCAGGCAGATGCCGCGGTTAAGTTCGACGACGCGTTCCTGCGGCTGTGCGGTCTGAATTGAGAGGCTGCGCGACGTAGCCGGTGCAGCCTGGAAACCATTCTCGATTATCCATAAAACGGCGGGTAGGCGCAGCCTCGCGCTTGTCTTGGGCCTGAACGAATGACCGGGATTGGGAAACCGGCGGGGTGCCCTGAACGACCGTAAGTGGGTCTGCCCTCGGCAGTTCGGCCGCGGCAGCTCGCGATCAGACCCGGCCGTTCAGCTTGGCCACAGCGAACATCTGCTCATGATAGAAGCTGCCATGCGGTCGCCTGTCGCGCGGCACCAGCACTACTTATGCTATCTTGGCGCCATTTTCGGCGTCTGTGATCGCGACCCGAATGATCGGTCCTCTTCAGACTCGATCAACGCGCTTACGGTTCTGGCTGCCAAGTTATCCACCGGCGAGGTGTCTGTTGCGGTTTCGATCTGCGATGTGTTCAGCTAATGTTTTCGAGATGGACGAGGGTCCTCTTGACGTTGCCGAAGCGCGGCAAGCTGACACCAGCCTCAAGGTGCTAGCCTCGGCGCGCGCCAACAGGCGTGGACTCGAAAGCGCGAGGTCGGCGATTGCGTCGGTGCGGGTTGGTTTTGACTTCCCATGAAGCGCCTGGCGTTGCTCTTGCTGTCTGTTGCTACGATCCCGCTCGTCGCTATCGCGCAAACGATGCCGGAGACGTCTCGATCGCGCGATGACGACATCATTCTCGCCTTGAGCGTCGACGCTTCGATCACGACCGTGGCGCTTCAGAAAGCGAACCGCGTAGTCCGCGAAGCAAGGGACCGGCTCGTCGCAACGGAATACAGATTACGCCTGGCGCTCCGGCGTGTGTCGCTTGGCGAGCGAAAGCGCGCAACACTGAAAGCGGAGCTTGCGCGCGTACAGGTTGATGAGCGGCGGTTGATCGAAACGCTGCGCGTCAAGGACGTCGAATTTGCTGCGGCGCTTGCCGAATATCGCAATGGCTTGATGGGGCTTCTCAATCAGCGAGATCCCCGCATCACCGCCGGCTTGGAGCGTTACGCCGCTGGCCATGTCACAGCGCTCGACAATATCCAGGAGCTGACACGGATCATCCGACGCGCGCGAGAGATGGGTGCACGCGCCAATCTCGCCGCCCAAAACGCTCAAAGTGCAGCCGATCAGCGCACTTTCGCCAGGCTGATGCTCGATGCGGTCGGCAAGGGACAGAAGCGGATAGAGGATGCCCTTCATGCCTGGACCGAGGCGGCCGAGCTAGAGCCGGGCAATGCCGATCAGTGGCTGGAAATCGCCCGGCTGAAGCGCTCGCTCGGCGACACCGAAGGCATGATGAAGGCTGCCGTCGAATTTTTCGAGCTCGGAACGACGGATGAGCAACGCGCGAATGGGTGGGTGTTCTTCTCGTCTATGGGACAGATACCGACGCCCTCATCCCGGCAGGGCGGCGAAGGATACGGCGAGGCGCTCAAGCTGCTTCGGCGATTAGCAGAGCAGGATCCGCAAAACCTCGGCATCAAGATCACCATTCTCTCCGTGCTCGACGTGGCCGTCTCAAGCGAAATATCTGGGCTCGACGTCTACCCGACGACGCGGCGCGAAGCGGCGAAGAGCTTTGCGACCGGCAACGCCTTGAGGGCGGAAGGCGACGGCTATGCAGCGAGGCTGATCGAGAGTCATCCCACCGATGACAATGTGCTCAAGGCCGTCTGGCAGCATTGGCACACCGCAGCGCGCTTCACCTGCCGCTCGACGGACGCCGCGGCGAGCATTGCCCTCTATGAGAAATCGTTCGCGATTGCTCGGTCCCGCCGGGCTACCGCATCCGACAATCTGGCCCGTATTCTCGATGACGCCATCGAACTGGAGGACCGTGCCGAGGTCGCGCGCATGCGCAGCGATTATGCGATGATGCGGACATCTCTGCTTCGCGCTGCGATGCTAAGGCAGCAGCTCGCGAGAGCGGATCCCGGCAATGTCCTCATCCAACGGGATTTCTGGAAGGCAAACATTCGGGTTGCGATCGTCGCCACGGCATTCGAAGATTTAAGGACGGCCCTGGACGCGCTCGCCGCAGCCCTTGCGATCGGCAGGCAAGTCGTGCCGCCCCGCAACGGGGTCAGCGTCGAGACCCTCGCTCGCATCGCGCTGACCCAGGCGAGCACGGGAGATCTCAAGGCAGCGACCGTCACGCTTGGTCAAACAAAGGCCCTGCTGGACAACAACCGGCCGACTCCCGATTTTTTAGCCGGGGATGACGGCGCGGTGACGATGATGCTCGGCGATCTTGCTCTGTATCGCCACGAATATGACGATGCCGAACGCCTGTACTCGACGCTGACGACGGAGCCGGCACTACCCATCAGTCCTGTCGCAACGCTCATGGATCAAGCGAGCTCGCTCCGGCTGGCGGCGCGCATGCGGCTTGCAGAGCTGGCGCTGGAGCGCGGCCGGATCACCGCAGCGCGCGGCTATTACGAAGCTATCCGCGATGACGTGAGAGCACGGTCGGCGCTCGATGATGGCACTACGATCCTGTCGATGGTCGCGATCATGATCGGCCATCTCACACCGGGGTTTACCGGTTGGCAGGAGATCGCAGACAGTATCGACCGCGACCGTGGCTTGCCCGATGCACCTTATGCGCAGCAACCACAGCTCTCCGCGCTCTCCGGTTTGATCCACGCACTTGCCGCCGGGCCGCGCATCCCTGAACAACGCGAAAGCGCTTTTGCCCTCGCGTCGTTCGACGCTTCCGCGCAGATCGCCGGAAAGCTGGCTAACGATCGCCCGGACGACCGAGCGGCGGCGATGCTTGCAATTTCAATGAGCGTGGCACGGGCAAAGGCGAGGGGCGGCCACAATTGGACTGAGCCGCTTGCCGCTCTGAGGAAAGCGTCAGCGCGCGGCTGGATCTTGGACGACGTGCTTGCGGACGCGACCTTGCTAATGGTTCTGGCACGGACCTCCCCGGAGGCTAAAGGCTATCGCTAGTGCTTCGCGGGAGGACACTCGCGTGCTACATTCGCGACTTTGAAGCGACATGTCGCCGCCCCCGTGGTCTCGCAGACCCATCCTCCGCCGGCCTGAGAGCAGCGCGGCAGCCCGTTGGGCGTGAACACGCCGGGCAACGCCTCGCCATCAAAATTACGCGCGTTGCTGGAACACTGGGAGCGCGCATCGCGCGCTGCCGCGGTCCGCGCCTCTGCCTCCGCGTCCGCCTGAGAGATTCTCGGCGTGCGATCGAAATCCGGCACGAAGATCGGAAAGTTTACCCTGCGCTCGCCGCCGACCGGGATAGAAAGCTCAAGGCGCTGCCTGGCATCGGCCGAGTAAGCCGCATTTGGTCCGTGCGCTTCGAGATAGTCGTTGAAAGGCTTGCAGGCCTTTCCGGCCGCCGCGCGGTTCCAGTCCTGCTCCTCCTCACGTGTCGGCACACCGCTCCCCTCGAGATAGCGGCACGGTTCCCGTAGGATCGAAAACTTGCAGACGTTTTCGACACTGTTTGCGTAGTTAAGGCCGAATTCGAGCAACACGACAAAAAGAGCAACGACCGGCACGGCGACAAGCCAATGCCACCATGTTCGCGCGCCAACAGCCAAGCGTGAGAGCCAGTCGATCGCGCTCGCGGGTCCCGTCCAAAGCGTGCTCAACGCATCTTGCCCACGGGTTGCGAGCATCGTGTCCAGATCGGGGAGCGACCTCGCGTCCAATCCGGCGGGAGCAACAGTCCCGTCGAGCGAGATACCAAGATATCGATCGTCCTGCTGAAGCCGACGCGCGAGCGCGTGCAGCCGCGGATAGTCAAGCGAAACACTTGTGCACGACCAACAGACAGCGATCGGTGGCGGGCGCTGCCGATCGAGCGTAGGATTGGCGTCGCCGCCGCCCTTGGTCCACGGTGTTACGATGCTGTCGATGGCGTGACTCGCGAGCAGATCCCGAACCGCCCCCATCGCGGCCCGGTCACCATAGGCGCCGGTCAGATGGAGGACTGGCTTTCGAGAAAGTGGTCCGGTGGCGCTCACCGTCAGAGCATAGGCAGCACCAGTGCCAGATCAAGCGCGCCAGCCCAATTCTACAGCCGGCTCAGCTTCAGTCGCAACGCCACGCCGCGCAAACGAGCGCTGAACGTCGGCTTTTGACAAGAGCTCATACTCAATCTGCTGCATGGGAATGACGGGTTTGTCCTCATTTTGCCCACTCTAGTGGCTCTGTGGCGCAATCGCATACGACTGAATGAGCTTAGTCCGGCGAGGCGGGCTGCGCCGGCCAGTATTGCAAGGCATCTTTGCCGACAGCCCGGCCGCTGCCATGATGCCGTGATGGCTCACGCTACCGATCCGCTCACCATGTACGACGAAGACCTGTTCGATGCGGACTTGTCAGCCGCGCGGGCGTGGCTGCGGCGCGGCCGTGCCGCGACTGCCGGACAATACGCGGTGTTGGCCGCGTTCGGATCGTTCGCGTCTTGGATGGCGTTCGGCGCATACGCGGAAGTGTTCGGGCTGCTGTCCGGCGGCGGCGACTTTTCCAGCGACGCCCAACCCCTCTTCGGGCTCGCGATTTTTGGTACGCTCGCCATTGCGTGCGTCCTCGGCATGTTCGTGCTTCCGCGGTGGGAGCCTCAAATCGTGGGGAATGGCGCGACTCGTTACCTTACGCATGTGCGGGCGGCGGTCATTGCCACTGCGATCCTGATCGCACCCTGGTTCGACTTCAAGGTACCGCTCGCTCTCCTCGTTCCTCTGATTGTCGCTGGCGTCTATACGAAATCCGGAACCGAGGCCGGAGGCATTGATCCGGCCGCGTTCCTCCTGAACCTCGTGTGCCAGTCCACATGGGCTTTCCTTTCAATGACCTGGCTCGTGCTGTGGTGTGATATGTGGCTCCACATCGCTGATTTTCGGCTGCCGCAGGCCACTGCCGACGCTGCGCCTTTGATCATGGTCTTAATAGTCTTGTCTGGCTGCGTCGTGCAGTCCGTGATGCGGCTACGCGACCGCCGCTGGCCGTTGGCTGGCCTCGCATGTGTCGCCGCCGCGATCGGCCTCGCTAACCCCGGTGTATCGGGCCTCGTCGGCGTCATGCTGTACAAAATGGATGTAGGCGGGGGGGTCTTCGACGTCGGGGCGTCGGCGGTAGGGCAGCCGGTGTGCGACATGGGCGCACCCGGCCGACACTATTATATCCTCGCCGGCGACGAGGGCTGCACGTTGAAGAGGGCGAACCGCCTGCTGGGCACACTCCGAAGGATGCCCGATCGCGAACGCGTCGCCTTCCTGTTGGCCAACCGCGTCCAACCCGCACCTGCAACCCAATAGATGGTGTGTCGACGTTAAAAAGGAGGACGCGGGTGTCACGCGTCCGGTCTTCCCCGTTGCGAGTTCGTCCACGAAGGTTGATGATCGGCGTGCCGCACTTCGGACGCAATGGCCGTCACTTCAGTGGTATGTCGATCCTGTCGAAGAGGGCGTCCGCCCGCAGCCGTTCCGTCGAGTACGGATCGCTTAGCATGAGTTCGGCGATCAGCGGGCGCCTCGGTCAGCTAATGAACAACCTGTTGATGCTCCACATTTAGTCGGGTTCTGCGGTAACGTGGTGGAGTGTGGCAGCGTTTTTTGGCCTGTGGTGAACCAATGACCGAATTTGGGGTGACGAAAGCTGACCGTGAACGGCCGGAATTGGGTCTTTTACTAAAGAGCCAGCACATCCGATATTAGCGGATCACCACGACTTTCACGCCGGCATCGCTTGCAATATCCTTCCATGCCGTGTCCGCCGTGTAGGCAGGCGCGCCAAGGTGTTTCGCCAGCGCGAGACAAAACCGATCGCCCAGCGACAACCCGGCCGATGAGGTGGCAGCGCGCAGATTACCGGCTTCCCAGGCGAGCGCATCATCCGCCGCAACGATGGTATAGGGCAGGGCCGCCAGCATCGCCCGCACGTCGTCGAGCGGCGCGCCGAGATGGACGAAGTGGCTGATGACCTCGGCTTGGTTGATCGCGCACGCAGATGCATCCGCGATCACGCCGCCCACCTTGCTGGCCCCGCGCTCGCCTTTAAGCAATGCGAGGATCGCTGAGGCATCGAGAACGACATGGGTCATTCGCCGCTATCCTCGCGCCGTGCCGCCAAGAAGTCATCAACCGACGCACCGGGCTGCTGAGCGTACCGTTTGGCAATCGCCTGTGCCTTGGCCACGGCCTGCTCGACGGTTCGGAGAATAACACCATCAGGTGTTTCTTCGACCAGAACCGCACCGCCATCCTCAAGCCCCAGACGCTTGCGAATACCGACCGGCAGGCTCATGCGCCCGTTAGGTGTGATGTTAAGCTGTAGCGTCATATGACGGCATCCGCGTGAAATGGCATTGAAGGCCGGTTATGCCACAATGGCTGGCAAGAGGCGAGAGACAAGTGAATGCCGCCAACTAGCCCACAAGCCATAATGGTACTAGCGATAAGAGTCATTTCTACTACTACGACGCATTGATGAAATTGTGGTCGTAACGGAGGCGGAACGGTGATTGTTGATGTGCCGACGCCGGGTGAATTCCACACTGCCGGGGTCAACCAGCTCTACCTGGCGTGGAAGATTACCATCGGCGCGCAGCAGGCGCTAACGAGGATCGGCGCTGCGGCCGATGACCGGGAGGCGGCCGAGGATTATTGGCGCAGCGTCCAACCCGAATTGGCCAACGCCTACAGCCTGATCCAACAGGCAATGGAAATGGCGCTGAAGGGGCGGATTGCTTCGGTGTCGCCCTTCCTTCTGCTCGGCAATCCGGCCGACTGGCCGGCGAGGGGGGCGGCCGAACCGCTGTCGTTCGGTGAGCTGCCGACGCTCGATGCGTCCAAGCTCGTGAAGGTTCACAACCTGCTGATCGCCCCACCGCTGGACGCCGCGTTCGCGACCTATTGGGAGACGGTCCGTCGCGATCGGAACCGGATCATGCATTCGACGTCGCGCACGACCTTCACCGCGAGCCAGGTCGTCCTCGCCATCCTGCGCGCGGCGAAGACCCTCTTCGCAGGTATACCGTGGCCCGATCGCCTGCTCGCCCAGGAAGCAGGGCAGAAATACGCAATCTTCGGCATGGACGATCACGTCTACAGCGAGGTCGTCGGCGAGATCGGCTGCGCGATCGCGTTGCTGACGCCGGCCGACGCCTTGGAGCTCCTGGGCTTCGACCATCGCAGGCATGCATATGCCTGCCCGCAATGCTTTGCCAATGCCGAGCGTGATTTCGCGACAGGCCCTCCCAAGCTCGCGCAGTTCCCGGCCAAAGAGGCCGGCGCGACGACACTTTGCTGCATCTTCTGTGATACGGTCAGCGTGGTCGAACGCCACGATTGCGCCTATCCGGACTGTCGAGGCACGGTTATCAGCCACAATTTATGCCTGACATGCCTTCGGGAACAGGACGAACATCTTGCGGTCGACGCTGACTTCATTGATGCCGCGATCAATCGCCATCACGGATACGAGTTTGTCGTCGGACGGGAAACGAAGAGGCGTCGTAATGAATACCAATGGCATCGCGCGAAGGCGGCGGATGACGACGCCGCCATCGCTTACGGGCGGCTGATGCTGGATGCTGTCCATCTACGAAGCTGGCAAACTGTTTCCATCTTCCAGCGTGAGGGCTCTTCAATCCTGCTGGAATCAGTAGGCTGTCGCCCGCTCGGCTATTGGGCATGGGGGGACGGCGGATTGATCTGGCATGCTGGCGTGCTCGCCTACGACTATTCTACCCACGGACCGGTAGGATGACGAACGACGCGCCAATGACGGACCAGGCGTCCGGCGGGGAGGGTAGGGCATCAACGGCATCCACCGCCGTCACTCTGCTTCCGGTGTCTCGCATCGACCCCGCACAGTTGATCGACCGTATCACGTCCGACGACGAGGCGCGGGTGGCGGCGTATGTCGCGCGCGCCTCGGCCGCGTCGACCGTCCGCGCCTATCGCTCCGACTGGCGACTGTTCACCGATTGGTGCGCCACGCGTGGATATCGGCCGCTGCCGGCAACCCCCGCGGTGACCGCCGCCTATCTCGCCGAAATCGCGGACGTCGGCACGACCTTCTCTGCGGGGCGTCCATTATCCAAGGCGTCAATCGAGCGCCGCCTCGCCGCGATCGTGTTCGTCCATCGCGCGGCCGGACATGAGCCGCCTACCACGCAAGCCGGCGCCGCCAGCCTCAGTGCGATGATGCGCGGCATCCGCAACGCCAAGCGCTCGGTCCGGCGCGCCGTTAAGCGGCCCGCCGACGCCGATGTCCTGCGCGACATCGTCCGCGGGATCACCGGCGAGACGATGCTTGATCTGCGGGACCGCGCGTTGCTCACGATGGGCATGATGGGCGCGTTCCGCCGCTCCGAGCTGGTGCGGATCCGGCTCGAGGACATCGCCCCGCATCCGCGCGGGCTGTCGATCACCATCCCGTTCTCCAAAGGCGATCAGGCGGGCGTTGGCCAATCGGTCGCCATCCTGGAGGGGCGTCGCATCGAACCGGTACGTCACCTGCGGGCCTGGATCGAGGCCGCCGGGATCACCGCGGGGGCGGTCTTTCGTCGGCTGACCCCGCACGGGCGGGTCACCGACGCGGCGCTGAGCGAGCAGTCGGTGGCGCTGGTCGTCAAGAAGCGCGCCGCAGCCGTGGGCTACGACCCCACGCTATTCGCTGGTCACTCCTTTCGTACCGGCTTCCTGACCGAGGCGGGGCGCACCGGTGCGACGCTGTTCAAGAAGCAGGAACACAGCCGGCACAAGTCGATCGAGATGCTCAGTACCTACGTCCGGGACGAGGAAGCTTTTCGCAACCACGCCGCGGAAGGATTTGCGTGATGGGAGAGGGACCGCGACGGGGCCGGCGTGTTGGGGGGAGAAGCGATGGACTATTTAGCCCGGTTCCTCACCCGTCGGTGAGCATCCAGGTTTGCAAATGACGCCTACATCACCGGAAAATAAGACAATGACGAACGGGACATGTGATGAGCCGGTAATGGTGCATCATCGGGAATGGTCGCGCGACGGCACGCATGTGTTGACCCTGTCCCATCGACCGGGTTGGTCCAACAATGCGTGGCAGATCCGTCACCACCACGCCTATGAAAGCGGGGGCGGCTCCGGATATAATCCCAGCTTCAACGAAGAAAGTGAAGCGCGGGCGTACTTCGCCAGTAAGGCGGAAGAGGAGGACGCCAAGCACGCCGAGTGGCTGGCCGATGAGGCAGCAAAAGGCGCATGAGCAGCCTGCGATCGATCGACCTCAGTCTCATCGATGAGGTGTTTCGCGGCGACAGCGGTAAGGGATGGGTACTCGACTTCTCCAATCGTACCTTCGCCGTGTTTTTCGCGCGCGAACTCGAGGTTGATATCGACGCTCCGCAATATGCGAAAGATGGCGATTCCAAAGGGAAGCGCTTTCGATGTTTCCTGGGGCAGCTTGATGACAGGACCGCCGCCAGGACGCTGCGTGTCTTCTGGGAACAGCGCGAGGCATTACGAGGCGCAAGCATGGCTGACCCGATGCCTCGTGCAAGCGGTCAGATCGCCGCGTTGATCGGTCGCTTGGAGGGCACGATCTCTACCAATCCGGTCAACGTCGTGCCGGCGCCGCTCCTTGATACTATCGACTTCCTCCGGCTGCGCGACGAGCTCCTCGCGGTTCGCGATCTCGTCCCGCATCAGCGCGGCTATGCCTTTGAGCGCTTCCTGACCACCGCCTTCGAGGCGTTCCGGCTGCGGCCGCGTGAACCGTTCCGGCTGTTCGGAGAACAGATCGACGGTAGTTTCGAACTCGCGAACGAAATCTATCTCGTCGAGGCCAAGTGGCTGAACAGAAAGATCGGTGCGGCCGAGTTGCACACGTTCCATGGGAAGGTCGATCAAAAAGAGGCATGGGCGCGCGGCGTGTTCATCAGCTTCGGCGGCTTCACGGATGAGGGCCTTCACGCCTTCGGTCGAGCCCGGCGCGTCATCGGTGTCGACGGCAAGGATCTGTACGACGCCCTCGATCGGGGCATCGGGGTCGATCAGGTCATCGCAGGAAAGGTTCGGCACGCTGCCGAGACAGGTGAGGTGTTCGCACCTGTCAGCCAGCTATTCCCTGATGGAATTATTTGGCATAGTGACTGTAGCGCTAAGTCAGGCGACCGAGCCGGCCGCGTCGTCGAGCTGTGATGGTCGCCTAGCAGTAGCGGTCTTTATTGGGTAGGTGCTCGATGGTCCTCGATACCTCTAGGTTGTGTTGACAACACGGCCTAGGTTGTGAACTCATAAAGGTTGCGCGTTGGCTGAGGTGTTGATTCAAGGCTTTCGAAGGAGGCTTTGGATGGCGCGCTATGATCTGAGCGAGACGGAGTGGCGGTTGATCGAGCCATTGCTGCCGAACAAGCCGCGCGGTGTGGCGCGCGTGGATGACCGGTGAGTGTTGAACGGTATCTTCTACGTCCTGCGGACAGGATCGCCGTGGCGCGATTTGCCGGCGCGCTATGGTCCGCATACGACGGTCTACAACCGGTTCAACCGCTGGGCGAAGGCGGGCGTGTGGGTGCGGGTGTTCGAAGCCCTTTCGACGGGGTCACCTGCATCCATGCATCTGATCGACAGCTCGATCATCCGCGCCCACCAGCACGCGGCCGGCGGTAAAAAGGGGGCGAAGATCACGCCATCGGCCGTTCTTGTGGCGGACTAAGTACCAAAATCAACGCGCTGGTGGATCAGGACGGCCTGCCACTCAGGATCGTGCTCTCGGCGGGACAGGCATCCGACAAGGCGGCGGTAGAGGCACTGATCGATGGCCTGCCGCCCGCACCTGCGCTCGTCGCCGACCGCGGATACGACGCCAAAGCAATCATCGACCTCGTCCGCTCGCGTGGCGGTCATGCGCACATCCCGACCCAGCGCGATCGCAAGATCCAGCGCCCGGTCGATCCGCACCTCTACCGCCAACGCAACGTCGTCGAGCGCTACTTCTGCAAGCTCAAGCACTTTCGCCGTGTCGCCACCCGCTTCGACAAGCTTGCCCGCAACTTCCTCGCCGTCGTCCTACTCGCCTCCTCCCGCCTTTGGCTCAGAACTTATGAGTCCAGAACTTAGAGCATGGCCCTATCCCACCCGCTTCGTTGCCGATTTCACGGAGGCCGAACGGATCGGTCGCGCGGCGCTTGCCAGAATCGAAGCAACGGGGACAATCGACACTGGTTTCCAGGCGACGGGCGGGTAAGGCAAGCGCCTATGGGGTTCCAGCCGGTGAGGATCGAAGGTGAATTCGTTCCGCTCGACATCGTCCGCGCAGCGACGTTCACCGCCGGGCCGGATGACGACGTCATCCCGCATTGGCGCACCCTGGAAGGGCAGTTTCGGGGGTGGATGTGGATGGACGCAGTCCATCCGGGGCTGATCGGATCGGCCTGCGATATGATGGCGGTCAGCGATACCGTCATAGATCAGGCGGTGGAACGTTCGGTCATGGTGTCGTTGCTGCTCGAAGGCGAGAATGGCACGTTCCAGCCGGACGGTTATGATGCGATTACCAACCGGGTGGAACGCCCCCAACTTGTCAGGTTCGGGGAACCGCGCCGCTGCGCGCGTAGCCTCGCCCGAGGAAACCATTGCGTCCGCGTCGGGCTGATCGTCCTGCCCGCCTTTGTCGAACATCATGCCGCCACGATGGCGGAGGATGACGCGGATCTGCTGGGCGCTTTGCTCGAACCGGCCTTCCAGAGTTGCTGCCTGGCGCGTTCGGATGCGATGGTGCGGCTGGCCAAAGCCTTGGTAGCGGCCCCCTATCAAGGGACGCTCGGCCGATTGTATCGCGAGACCCTCATTGCACAGATGCTGTTCGAGACGCTCGCGCACCTGCGGGCGGATCGACGGGTTTTGCCGGGCGGCGCGCCGCTGCCTCGCAAACATCGCGACGCGATCCGCCGGGCGCGCGAGTTGATCGACGCGAGCCTGCTATCGCCGCCAGGGACGATCGAGCTGGCGCAGGCCGTCGGCGTCAACCGGAACATCCTTCAGGCCGGTTTCCGTTCCCTGCTGGGCACAACCGTATTCGGCTATGTGCGCGAACGACGACTGACGATGGCACGCCTGCTCCTCGAGGAAGAAGGCGCGGGTGCGGCGGAGGCGGGCTACCGGGTCGGTTTCGCCAGTCCTTCCGCCTTTGCTGCCGCGTACAAGCGGCGGTTCGGGTTTCCGCCGACCGGACGCAAGCCCGGTTAGTCGCGTCGTTTCGCACCAACATGCCGTCGGCGACAGCATTCGTGCCGCAAGCGACAGCCAACCAGATTGCCCTGCCTCCCTCCGAGATAATAACGCGAGTGAGTTGCAAGTCGGGTGATCAGGGGGGCTGTGAATGTCGAGGTTGGATCGTGTCGTCTGGGTGTCATGTATCGCGCTCGTGGCAGCGCTCGCCCCCTCGTCCGCCAGCGCCCGGCAAAAACCACGAAACCGGCAGGACGGATGCACCATTCAAAGCGCCGACATGGGTTGCGACATCGTCGTGATCGCCACCGGCAAGTCCATCGCCGCCGCCACCACCAAGACCAGAACCCCGATCATCGAATCGCCGCAGCAGATATCGATCGTCAGCCGCGACGAAATCGAAGTGCGGGCATCGCAGACGGTGGCCGATGCCCTGTCCTATACCGCCGGGGTGCAGGCTCAGCCGACCGGTGTCGACAGCCGGGTGGACGAGGTGAGCGTGCGCGGCTTCGGGGCCGGCGGCTTTTCGACCAACAACAACTTCCTCGACGGACTGCGCATTGCGTCCGGGGGCGAAGGGACGTGGATCAGGCCCGCCTTCGACCCCTTCTCGCTGGACCGGATCGACGTGCTGAAGGGCCCCTCGGGCGCGCTGTACGGTCAATCCGCGCCCGGCGGGGTGGTCAATCTCGTGACCAAACGGCCCGACTTTGCGCCGCATGGCGAAATCCAGTTCCAGGGTGTGGGGTTCACCGACCTCGATCGCCGGGCCTGGCAGGCGGGCGCCGACATCACTGGCCCGCTCACCGCCGACCACAAGCTGGCGGGGCGGCTCGTCGGTCTGGCGCGCTACGGCGACACCCAGATCAGACAGGTGAAAACCGGCCGCTATTATATCGCGCCAAGCCTCGCCTGGCAGCCCGACGAGAGGACCCGGTGGACGCTTCTCGCCCAATATCAACGCGACGAAGGCGGTTCGTCCTTCCAGTTCCTGCCCGCGCTCGGCACGCTCTACGCAGTCTCCGGTCGCTATCTCGACAATGGCGCCTATCTCGGCGAGCCCGACTGGAACCGCTTCGATCGCAACCAGTATCTGGTCGCGTCGCTGTTCGAACGACAGTTCGGTTCGGCGATGACGGTGCGCAACAATACGCGCTACGCGCATATCGGCGTTCTGTATCGCGGCGTGGTTCCTGCGGGTAACACGCTGACGACCTGTCCGGCCAAACTCGCGGGCTGTACCGTGGGCCACACGCTCAACCGCCGCGCCGTCGAGGGAGATGGCGAGACCGATGGGATCGCCACCGATACCCAGGTCGAATGGCATGTCGCGACCGGAGCTGTCGGCCATGTCCTGCTGGGCGGCGTCGATCACTTCCATACCGAATGGAACAACACCTATAACATGGTGCGTCCGGCGCTGGTCTTGCCGCTGCTCGACATTTTCCACCCGGTGCCACGCAGGGCAGCGGGCTTCGCGAACAATCTGACGCCGCTCATCCGGACCGAGACGGTTAGCCTCCAGACCGGTGCCTATCTTCAGGATCAGGTCAGTGCCGGTCCCTTGCGCCTTACGGTCAGTGGACGGCAGGACTGGGCAGAGGATCGCAGCCACAATCCGCTGACCGGCGGACGGCTGACGACGCGGAGCAACGCCTTCACCTGGCGCGCGGGCGGGGTCTGGCTGTTCGACAATGGACTGGCGCCCTATCTCAGCTATTCGGAAAGTTTCCAGCCGATGGTGTCCAACCGTGATCCGGCTGCGAGCCAGGTCGCGGGCGGCAAGCCGTTCGTCCCCACGACGGGCCAGCAATATGAAGCCGGCCTGCGCTTCCAGCATGGCAAGGCGATCTATGTGACGCTGGGTGCCTATCAGATCACCCAGCAGAATATCACCACACCCGACCCGACCGGGACCTTGTGCGGGCTGTCGGTCTGTCTGGTCCAGACCGGAGAGGGCCGGATTCGCGGCGCGGAACTGGAGGGCAAGGGAAGTCTGCCGTGGGGGCTGACGGTCATCGCCACCGCGACGCGCAGCGAGGCCAAGGTGACACGGAGCGGCATCACGGCTCAGGTCGGGAATCATCTGCCTCAAATACCGGACTGGATGGCCTCGCTGTTCGCCGAACAGCGTTTCCGGTCCGGTGCGCTTACCGGGTTCGCGGTGGGTGCCGGAGCCCGCCATACCGGACGCAGCTTCGGCGATACCGCCAACAGCCTCCGCATCTCCGGCTATACGCTGTTCGACGCCAGCCTGCGTTTCGATGCCGGGGCGATCGATCCGCATTATGACGGATTGTCCTTCTCGATCAACGCCCGCAACCTTGCAGACCGGCGCTATCTGGCCAGTTGCATCGCGCCCGGCTGCTACATCGGGCAGGGTCGAACGGTCGCGGCGCGGCTCCAGTATCGCTGGTGATCGTTATGGTCGGGATCGGAGAAGCCGTCACGGCGGTGGCGGCGCTGTTACTCTATCTGGCGTCGTCATGGGCGCCGGTCGCGTCGACCGTGGCCGTTCGTCGCATGCTGGGGGTGGCAGGGATGGTTCTGTTCCCCTGCGGCGTGGCGATGTTGATCGCGGGGCGTGACGTGCGGCTTGCGCTGTTCATCGCAGTGACCATCGCGATGCTGGTGTGGTCGCTGGTTCCATTGGTGTTCGGATGGAGCCTGCGGTCGCGAAAGACCAGGCCATGACGCCGCCGCTGACGACGCATGGCTGGCCGAGCAAGGTCGGTGCCGCATTGGTCCCCGGATTCGCGTTGGCGCTGGGTGTCGCGGGGCTGATCCGCGTGATTGCCGCACCGCACGGCCCGCCCATGTCCACCGTGGCGCAATTCGCGATGTGGATGACCGCGCCGGTCTGGGCGCTGGTCCTGTCCTTGTGCTTCCTGTTCCGCAGCGGCGCGCGCGCCTGGGGCTGGTTGACCGCCGCCGCCATCGTCCTGTGGGGCGTCGTGATCCTGCTGAAGAGGATGTCGGCATGAAAATCGCGACCGACATCCTGAAGGCCTATAAGGCCGTCCATGGCTGGGTCGGCATTATCTGTGGCCTGATGCTGTTCATCGCCTTCTTCGCCGGCGCGGTGACCATGTTCGAGGCGCCGTTGCAACAATGGGCATCGCCGCCCGGCCGGCTTTCGCCGCCGCCCTCGCTGGAGCGAACTCCCGAGCTTCTGGCGCGCGTGGCGGTCACGCATCCTGAAGCGATGGCGGCCTATGACGTCAATCTGGTAATCGATCCACAGCATCCGGCGCGCGTCTCCTGGCGGAGCGGCGATCCCGAAGAAATCGAGCATGGCGGCGGCGTCGCACATTATGCCTCGCTCACCCCCGATGGGCGGTTGCAGGTCGAGATGCGAGGCCCCTCGCCGGTCGCCCAGTTCATCGACGATCTGCATCGCAAGGTGGGCCTGCCTTTCGGCCCCGCGATCGCGACCCCGATCATGGGCGGCGTGGCGCTGCTCTATTTCGTCGCGCTCGTATCGGGCATCATCGTCCTGCTGCCGAGCCTGGTTCGCGACCTGTTCGCGCTGCGGTTCGGCCTTAATGTGAAGCGGATGTGGCTCGACGTGCATAATCTGCTCGGCGTGTTCAGCCTGCCGCTGCACGTCGTGATGGCGCTGACCGCGATCGTGTTCGCCTTTCACGACCAATTCTACATGGCGCAGGGGCTGGCGTTCGGCGGCAGGCGTCCGCCGATGAGCGTCCATGCGCCCCGTCATGCATCTCCTTCACCGGCCCCGCCCGCGACACTGGTCGGGCGACTGCGCGCTGAGGTGCCGGAGTTCATGCCCTATACGCTGAGCTATACGACCGTGCCGGGCGGCAGGACGGTCGTGCGCGCCCTCGGCGGCGATCCCGATTATCCGGTACGCACGCCCATCTATGGTGTCGTGACGATGGACCCGGCATCGGCGAAGGTGCTCAGCGTCGATTACATGCCTGGTCGTCAGGACGGCTGGTCGACCGCCGTTACAAGCTTTTTCGCGCTGCACTACGGTAGCTTCGGTGGATGGCCGATCCGTTGGTCCTATTTCCTGCTGGGCCTGTCGGGCGCGTTCCTGTTCTACACCGGCAACTTGTTGTGGATCGAATCCCGTCGCTGTCGCGAACGACGCGATGGCGCGGTCCAGCAGACCCGCGCGACCCGTCTATTAGGTGCCTTGACGGTGGGCGTATCGCTAGGGTGCGTCGCGGGGATCGCCGTGACGCTGGCGGCGGCGCGATGGCTCGGCGATGCGGCCACGATAGAGACGCACGGCCGAATCTATTACGCGGTTTTCCTGCTATGGACCGGATGGGCCTTGCATCGCGGCGCGGCGCGCGCTGGATGTGAACTGGCGTTCGCTACCGGTCTGGCGGTGCTGACGATTCCTACGGCAAGCCTAGTGACGATGATCCTGCGATCGGCACCGCCCGCTCTGATGCTCGTCGATGGTATCGCAACCACGCTGGCCGTCATTCTATTTACCGCATCTCGCACCGCCCGTAAGCGCGCTCGTACAGGCGTGCGAGATAGCATCTGGTCTTCACCTGTGACCAACGATTGATGGGTTCCCCGGCTATGGATGGTCCCAAGTGTCGGTATCCTCTTCGGGAGGTCGTCCTGTGCTTCTCCGAAGTGGACGTCGTAAAGGCGACGACTTGCAATTCCCATCGTCTTCCGGCCTGTGTCATAGGGCGGTAGCGAAAACGTAGTGATCATCTTCATCGGACGTGGCCCGCCATACGCCGCCGTTTAACGTCGGTCGATAGGAGCGGCGCAGAAGCTCTAGAGCCCAAGACGACTTTGCGTAAAACCGAGTGCTTTTTTCTGAAGCTTATTCGCTACGGAAAAATGACCCACGCCATGCGGTGCCATAAGGGTATATTCAATGCGCACTGGAGCAATGAGGCGCTTCGCGCGGTGCTGTCGTGGTAGGGGCTTGCCGAAACGTTGCTTTCCGGCGTCAGGCTCAGTTAAGCTGCTGTCGCCGGGGTGAGTCGAGTGCTTCGAGTGCCTTGGATCGTCGATCAGGGCGTTTGCCGTAGCACGAGATGCCAGATGGCCGGGGAGGCGATCATGCAAGTCATCGACACCATTAAGGACCTCTACCGGTGGCTAGACGAAGGTGCGTCGGAGCCTGCTGCAATACTCGGGCTTGATCTCACGCAGCGCAGCGCAGCGTTCGTCGGGGTATCGCTAGTAGGCAGCTTCTTCCTGGGCTGTAGGATGGACGAGGATCTCGTCGTATCAGCCCACAGGCAAGGTGTTTCAATGATCTCCGAAACCGGCGTTCTGCCACTGGCGCTGCCGGCGTTCGGCACCGGTATCTATACGGTCAATGACCTCTATGCCGGCCTTGCCCCGGACGGTTCGTCTTGGGAGAGCACACCAGACTACGCGGGCTACCGCTGGTTCATGAAGGGGCCGGGCGAGCCTAAGGTTTTGGATCTCGTCCAGATGCTGTCGGCGAGGCTTCACGACAGCGTTCAGGAGCGAGAAGTCGCCATGCTGCTCGAGGGACGTAGGGTCGTCGCGATCATGGGTGGCCATGATTTCGCGCGCGAACTCGATCCGGCCGAAGCTGCCAAGGGCAAGCCCGACGTGTATTGGCAGTGCGTGGAGATCGCGAAGTCGCTTGCCGAGGCCGGGTTTCTGGTCCTGTCGGGCGGCGGGCCGGGCCTCATGGAGGCGGCCAATCTCGGAGCACTGCTCGCCGGCGCGGACGTGGCCAAGGTCGCGGCGGTCCGGGCAATCCTCAAAAATTACAAGTTCGGCTCGGCCGAATGGCGGGCGACCGGGCTCGCGGCGCGCAAGTTCATCCTCGGCGGCGCGGTTCCATCGCCGCAGCAGCAGAGCCTGGGCATCCCGACTTGGTTCTACGGCCATGAACCGCCAAACATGTTCGCCAGTCACCACGCGAAGATGTTCTACAACAGTCTGCGTGAGGACGGGCTCGTCACTTGGGCCAACAGCGGCATACTCTATTTTGAAGAAAACGCCGGTACGGTTCAGGAAATATTCCAGGACGTATCGCAGAATTACTATCCGACTCCGGGCATCACCCCCACGCCGATGATATTCTTCAACACCAACGGCTACTGGGACCGCGCCTGCGACGCGTTGTCGAAGCCCGGTGACAAGCCGATGGACAAGCGCAAGCCGCTCCTACCGTTGGTCAGGCAGCTTGCAGCAGAGAAAGATTTTGCCAATTCGATCCTCATAACGGACAACTCTGGGGCCGCAGTGGATTTCATCGTAGCCGCCGCTAGGCACGCTGCTCCAACGAAGGCCGACATGAACCTGCACAACGCGTGACACGATCGTGCCGCGGAGCGACCGCGGCTACGACGCCGACTGGTTCAGGAACGCCCTCCAGGCCAAAGGCATCCAGCCCTGCATCCTAGGCCGCAGGTCGCGTAACGAGCCGGTCCGGTACGACAAGCGCCGGTACCGGCGCCGCAGCCGCATCGAGATCATGTTCGGCCGTCTCAAGGACTGGCGCCGGGTCGCCACGCGCTACGACCGCTGTCCCACCGCCTTCTTCTCCGCCATCGCCCTCGCTGCCACTGTCATCTTCTGGCTGTGACCAACGAGTACTGACCCTAACACAATGATCATCCGCAGGCGCCGTCGCAATCCGAGCCGCTACAGGAACGGTCGTTAAAAAGCGACACAACGACCAGCATGATCCCGATCAATGCATAGGGTGCGCCGATATCGATCGTATAGGCGAACATCCCCACGATCGGCCCAAGGATGATGCCGAGGCCGTTCGCGGCGGCAATCGAGCCGGCGGCCGCGCCCTGCTCCTGCGACCGGACCGAATTGGCGGCGAGAGCGGAAACCGAGGGATAGACCCACCCCAGGCCGAACGCGGCGACCGCGTAACAGGCCCAGAGCGACGGCGCGCTGTCCGCCACCGTGACGGCCAGGAACCCCGCCGCACCGATCAGGCCGCCGATCCGGATCAGCCTGGCCGGCGCCCAACCGAGCTGGCGCAGCACGACCTGCGCGATGACGAGCGCGACGCCGACTGCCGCCAGCGCAATGCCGGCGGCCCGCGCTGCGGCGCCGGTGGACAGATGCAGCCGGTCGAGCGCGTAGAAACCGACGGTTACCTGGGCGACGGCGACGCTGAACGCGGCGATCGCGGCGACGGTCATCGGACGGCGGATGCGGCGATCGGTCAGGCGGAGCGGCTCGGGGTTGGGCGGGGCGTGATGCTCGCGCTGCGGCAGGATCCGCCACAGGACGACCAGCGCGAGGATCGGCAGCGCGGCGGTCAGGTAGAGCGGCAGGCTGAGGCTCCATGGTGCGATCAGCCCGGCGGCGCCGGGTCCGATCACCATGCCGGCGGCACTCGACGCGCCGATCGCGGCCATCGCCTTGCCGCGATCGGCAGGTGCCACGTGATCGGCGACCAGCGCCGCACTGGTTGCGGGCACCGCGGCATAGAAGACCCCGGCGATGCCGCGGCCGATCACCAGTCCGATGAAGGTCAGCGCCGGCAGCATCGCCGTCCGCAGCGCGACATCGATGAACAGCGACAGCAACAGATAGGTCAGCGCGAACCCGCCGAGGCCGAACAGGATCACCGGCCGCCGGCCGCGCCGGTCGCTCGCCGCGCCCCACACGCGCGCCATCACCGTCCAGGCCAGTCCCGCCACGGTCATCGCCGCGCCGATCTGCCACGGATCGAGCCCGATCCGCCGCGCGATCGGGCCTGCCAGCGCCACGAACGCCATCATCGCCATCGTGCAGACGAAGGTCTCGAACATCAGCGGCGCGAGGCTGAACCGGGGCAGGTCGGGTGCGGCCTGGATCGGCTCGATCTCTGTGATGATCCTCGTCATGCTGGCAGCTTTCCGTCGATGATGTTTGGAGCGATCCGTTCGGGCTCTTCGAACGGCGGCGCCGGGGTGCCCGCCACGTCAAAAGTACCGCTGGAGCGAGAGCCGGAAGGTCCTTGGTTCGCCGGGCGTGGTGCGGGTCAGCGAGGCGGTCGGAAAATACCGGGCGTCAAAGATATTGCGGACATTGGCTTGTGCCGACCAGTCGCCGAACCGGTAGAAGACCGCGCCATCGACCAGCGTATAGCCATCCAGGTAGAAGGGCTGGGTCGCGCCCGGCACAGCCGACGCCGTGCTGGCGGCACGGTCGCTTTCACGATGCAGGCCCACACCGGCACCCAGATCGGCAAGCGGTCCGTCCGGAATCGTGTAGCGCGCCCACAGATCGATGATGTGGCGCGGCACGCTGCCCAGCCGCGATCCGACGCGGAGCCGGTTGTCGGCGGTCACCTTCGCATCGAGCACGGTGTAAGCGGCGGTGAGGTCGATGCCGCTCGCCGGCCGCCACGCCCCCTCCGCCTCGATGCCGCGGGTGCGCTGCTCGCCGGTCAGCACATAGACGTTGGGCAGCACCGCATCGGCAGTGGCGACATTGGCGCGGGTCAGCGAGAACAGGGTCAGCATGCCGGTCACGCGGCCATCGCCGCGCGCGATCTTCACTCCGCCTTCGTGATTGACGCCGCGTTCCGGCGGTAGCACGCGCTGCTGGACGTCGCGGTAGCTGAATTGCGGCGTGAAGGATCGGGAATAGTTCACATAGAGCGACGACCAGTCGTTCAGCGCCAGCGTTGCACCGGCGCGCGGGCTGAACGCCGTCGCACGGGACTTTGGGCTACGCACGCCGCTGCTCAGGTTGATCGCCGACGCGTCGTCCCAGCGGCCGCCGACCGTCACCGCCAGCGCGTCGCCGAGCTTGATATGATCCTGGACGTAGAAGCCCAGTTGCTTCGTCCGGCTGCCGGCACTGGACGCGGGGACGGCCGGGTTATGGGCGCTGACCGTGCCGTAGACCGGCGCGTAGAGGTCGAGATAATAGGGCTTGCTGGTATCGTAGAGGTTGACGTTGTCCGCCTTGCGCCGACCATAATCGACCCCCGTCAGCACATAATGGTTCAGCGGTCCGGTCCCGAACCGCGCGCTCACGTTGGTATCCACTCGGAAATAGGTCCCGTCTTCCTCGAAGGGGCCGTAAAAGGCGCGGCTGATCCGGCGATAGGCGGGGATCGAAGGGGCCGTGGCGGTGGCCGGGATGGCCTGTGTGTTGATCCCGGTGACGAACAGCCAATTGTCCCAGCTGTTGTGGAAATCCTGATAGCGCAGCGACTGGTGGAGCGTGATCGCGTCGCCGATCCGGTGATCGAGCACGTAGCCGATGTTCCAGTAATCGTTCTTCTGCACGGCGGGATAGGCCGTATCGTTGATCGAGAGGTCGATCGGCAGCGGCCCATTGGGGTTGGGCAGCGCGGTGCCATAGGCCGTGGTCGGCGACCATGGCCGGATATCATCCTTCTGGTAGCGGCCCAGCATGACGAGCGAGGTGCGGGGCGTGATCTTCCACGCGACCGAAGGCGCGAGAAATATCCGCTTCTGGCCTGACGAGCGCACGAAGAAATCCTGATCGCGATAGATCCCGGCCAGCCGCGCCGTGAGCGTGCGGTCGCGGGTGAGCGGTCCGTTGGCATCGGCGCGCAGCTCGACCAGATCATAGGATCCGGCGCTGCCCCCGATATCGAGGAACGCCTCGTCCTGCGGTCGCTTGCTGACGAGATTGACGATGCCGGACAGCGGGCCCTGTCCGAACAGGCCCGACGCCGGGCCCTTGACCACCTCGATCCGTTCCAGCCCGGACATCTCCGACGTGCCATAGCCCGTATCGTCGAGCAGCCCGTCCAGATAGGTGGCGCCCGACGAGGCGTTGAACCCGCGGATGTTGAAGCCGTCGAAGAAGCCGTAGGTGTTGTTGCGCGAGACCCCCGCAACCCCGGCCAAAGCATCGCCGAGCCGCAGCACGCCGCGGTCGAGCAACGTCTGTCGCGAGACGATCGAGATCGCCTGCGAGTTTTCCAGCGGCGGGATGTCCGCCTTGGATGCGACCACCGCGCCGCCCTCCTGGTGTCCGGTGACGATGATGTCGCCCTGCTTTTCCTCCGCCTGCGACGCACCCTGCGCCACCGCGTCGGCCGGCAACGTGAGCGACGACGCGCATAATAGTGCACCGGTTACGCGCGCAAATACCCTCGTCAACGGCACCCCCTCCCGTTCAGGCAACCGTTATAAGCAAACCTGCAATTGAATCGCAATAGCTATAAAAAACGATTGCTGCAGGCGTGCGGCGGTGCTCACCCGCAGACATGCGAGTTGCGGTGACTCGGTCGGCACGTTTAACCCATCCCCTTGCGGCACCGGGCGCTTGACGTCCTCGCGTTCTTTTTATCCGTGCTGAATGAGAGTTTTCCGGCCCTTTAACACTTGCGGGCAAGGAGCCGGACATAAAGCAGTCGCTGCTAATGGGCGAGGCGGTGCCCAACGCCATGCTCACGCTGCTCGCCGATCAGATGGGGTGCACGGTCGACGATTTTGCCGGCTACGCCATCGGCGCCGATCGAGGTGTGGTCGATGGATTTTGTTTCGGACGCGCTGTTCGATGGCCGTCGGCTGCGAGTGCTGATGGTGGTCAGTTATACCGTCGAGGCGGTCCACGCCCGCCGCGTTCGTTGGCGTGGACAGGCCGACGACGGCTTCGGGCGCTGATACGCAAGGTCTATTTTCATGAACTTCTTCGACTATCGTGACGGCATCCTGCATGCCGAGGGAATCGCACTGCCGCTATCGCCGATGCGGTCGGTACGCCCGTTCACGTCTATTCTGCAGGTGTGCTTCGGCATGCCGCCCATGCCTTCACCTCAGCCTTACGCGAACTGCCTGCCGCCCGGTTCGCGCTCGCCATCAGTCAAACCCCAATAGAGCTGTCCTGCGCCTGCTCGCTGGGTGCGGCTAAGGGGCTGACATCGTATCGGGCGGCGAACTACGTCGGACCTTGAGTGCAGGTGCCGCGCCCGATGCCATCGTCTTTTCTAGCGTCGAAAAGACCGGTCGGGAGCTGATCGACGCGTTGAAGGCCGGCATCGGCCAGTTTAATCTGGAGCTTGAAGAGGAGGGCCAAGTCCTCGCGCAGCTCGCGCAACACCGCCGGGTGCAAGCACCGACGGTTTTGCGCGTGAACCCCGATGTCGACGGCGGAACGCACGCCAAGATCACGACCGGCAAGCGGACAAGTAAGTTCAGCGTCGATATCGCTGGTGCGCCGGACATGTATGATCGGCTTGCACAACTCGACGGCCTCGATCTGCAGCGCGCCATAGACCATGTGACCGGCATTATGGACGAGCACGTCGATCTTGCCGTGGCGGCGATGATCCTGTCCACGGCGGCGGCGATGCTGGCTTCGTCCTGCACGTCGAGCTTGATGGTCCGCAGGTCAATGGCGCGGGATGTCGCTTCGCTGGCGCTCTCTTCGACCGCCTGGGCGTTATGTTCCTTCGTGCCGCGCATAAGGGTAGCTGGTCAGGCCGAAGCAGCTCGGTGCGCCGGTGACGAGGGCGATACGGGTCATGGCGATGCTCCTCAGATGATGCCGCCGTTGGCGCGGAGCACCTGGCCGTTGATCCAACCGCCATCGGGGCCGACAAGGAACAAGATCGCCTTCGCGATGTCGTCGGGCTCGCCGAGCCGGGCGAGCGGAGTCCGGCCGACGAGCGGTTTGATGTCGTCTTCGCTCTTGCCGTTCAGGAACAGATCGGTCGCGACCGGCCCGGGGGCGATGACGTTGACGGTGATCCTGCGCGGCCCCAGTTCCTTGGACAGGATATGGCTCATCGCCTCGATGCCCGCCTTCGTGGCGGCATAGGCGGCGTAGGTCGGCGCGTAGAGGCCGACCACGCTCGACGAGAAGCTGACGATCCACCCACCGTCGCGCGACGCCGTCGCGGCCTTGCGCAGGCCGTTGAAGGCACCGGTCAGGTTGATCGAGATCGTCTGCGACCAGAGCCCGTCGCTGGTCTCGGCGAGCAGCGCGAGCTTCATGATGCCGGCGTTGTTGATGAGCACGTCCACGCCGCCGAACGCCTGTGTGGCGGCGTCGAACAGCGCGGCGACCTGGGCCGGATCGCTGACGTCGGCCTGCACGGCGATGGCTTCGCCGCCGGCTTTCCTGACGTCGGCGACCACCTCGTCGGCCAGTCCGGCTCCGGTGGCATAGTTGGAACCCGTCCTGCCCGGTAATCGCGACGCGATCGCGCGTGGGAGGGGAGCAGGGGGAGGGCCGGTCGGGGAACACGGGTTGGTGCGACGCTTGTGACAGCGTATCGATCGATGCCTAGACCGCTCGCGGGCACGCCGCGACGCCTTAGTCTGGCGCAAGCGATCAGGATGGCCTGCGAAAACGGGCTGCCGATCGTCCGCACCGAAATCCACCCGGACGGGCGGATCGTTCTCGTGCATCTGGAAACGGAACCATCCGCGGTTTCGTCGACCCCGTTCGACGAATGGAAGGCGCGGTGTGATGCGCGTCAATCTTAAAGGTGTGCATAGGGTTCGCAAGAAACTGGCGAGCGGCCTGTATGCGACCTATTATTATGCATGGCGCGGCGGCCCGCGAATCAACGCCTCATTCGGCACACCCGCGTTTCACCAAGCTTACGTCGCGGCGCACGACGCGCTCAAGAACCGGCCGAAACCCACCAACACGTTAAATGGCATATTCCGGGCGTTCGAGCAGTCTTCCGATTATACCCGGCTCGCTCCACGCACCCGGACGGACTATGCCAAGCACCTTGCATTCATCGATGCGGAATTTGGCGACCTCCCGATTGCTGCCCTCGGAGATCCGCGTACGCGTGGCGAATTGCTGGCCTGGCGTGATCGCATCGCCGCCCGATCGGAACGGACGGCGGACTATCGCTTTGCCGTCCTGGCGCGCATCCTCGCATGGGCCTTGGACCGCGGGCTGGTCACCGCCAATCCGTGCAAGCGTCCCGGACGGCTGTACCAGTCGGGCCGGATCGACTCCGTCTGGAAGGATGGCGACGAGGAAGCCTTTTACACGCATGCGCCGGCCCATCTTCATCTGGCGATGACGCTGGCGCTCTGGACCGGTCAGCGTCAAGGTGATCTCATCGGTCTCCCATGGACGGCCTATGACGGAAAAGAAATCCGGCTCGTCCAGGGCAAGACGAAAAGCAGGGTGAGGAACCGGAAGCCCAAGCGGATTGAGATCCCCGTGGGTGCGCCGCTCAAGCGGCTGCTGGATGCGCGCAAAGCTTCGTACGAGGACGCAGGCAGGCCACTCCCTGCGACCATCCTGCTTACCGAACGCGGCCAGCCATGGACGAGCGATGGGTTTCGTACGTCATGGCGCAAGGCCTGCGGCAAGGCCGGCATTGCTGGGCTGACATTTCATGACCTGCGCGGCACCGTGGTGACCCGGCTGGCGATCGCGGGAGCGAGCGTTCCGCAGATCGCCACGATCACCGGGCACAGCCTCAAGGATGTCGAGTCGATCCTCGACACGCACTATCTCAACCGCGATTCCGGGATGGCGGAAACGGCCATTTCGAAGCTCGAAAAGCGAGGCAAAATGTAAACTGCGCTGTAAACCGGAGGGGGTGGGTCGGGCACGAAGTGCCGCCTCATCCCGTAAGTCATTGAGAAGGGTGGTGGACGCACTTGGGCTCGAACCAAGGACCCGCTGATTAAGAGTCAGCTGCTCTACCAACTGAGCTATGCGTCCATGACTTGGCCTGTTGTTGGCGCTTTGGAGAGGCGCCGGCCCCGTCGGGAGGCGGCCAATTAGCAGTCGTGCCGCAGGTTGCAAACCCTTTTTTGCACCTGCGGCATTTTTTGTCTCACCAGCGTACCGCACGGCGGTTTTGGCGGTCGATCGACATAAGAACGCCGATGCAAAGCAGGACGGTCATCTGCGCGGAACTGCCGAAACTGACGAGGGGCAGGGGGATGCCGACCACCGGCGCGAGGCCCATCACCATCGCGAGATTGATCGCGACGTAGAAGAAGATCGTCGTCGCCAGCCCGGCAGCCGTGAGGCGCGCGAAGCGGGTGGTGGCGTGCTGGCCGACGTTGACCCCCCAGCGCACCACCAGGATGAAGGCGAGGATCAGCAGGCAGCCGCCGACCAGCCCCCATTCCTCCGCCATCGTCGCGAAGACGAAGTCGGTGTGACCTTCAGGGAGATAATCGAGGTGGCTCTGCGTGCCGTTGAGGAAGCCCTTGCCCCATATCCCGCCAGACCCGATCGCGATCTTCGACTGGCTGATGTGATAGCCGGTGCGCAGCGGGTCGCTCTCGGGATCGAGGAAGATCAGCACGCGGTTGCGCTGATAATCGTGCAGCACGTAGTTGAAGGCGATCGGCGCGGCGACCGCGAGGGCCAAGGCGCCGCCGATGAACAGCCGCATCGGTACGCCCGCCAGGAACATGACGACGACGCCGCCGCCGCAGACCATCAAGGCGGTGCCGAGATCGGGCTGTTTGGCGATCAGCGCGGCGGGGATGCCGACCAGCAGCGCGGCGGGCCAGATCGCGCCGAACCGCCGCGTCTCGTTGGGCGGCAGCATGTCGTAGAAGCGCGCGCAGGCGAGCACGATCACCGGCTTCATGAATTCGGAGGGTTGCAGCTTGATGCCGACGTCGAGCCAGCGCTGGCTGCCGCCGCGCACCGCGCCGACCAGCTCGACCAGCACCAGCGCGACGACGATCACGACATAGGCGGGCAGCGCCGACGCCTTCCAGATCCGCTCGGGGACGTAGGAGATGCCGAGCGCCGCGCCGAGCAGCACGAAGAAGCGAATGCCCTGCGACAGCGCCCAGGGCTGGAGCGAGCCGCCGGCGGCGGAATAGAGCACGATCTGGCCGAACGCACCGATCGCCACCACCAGCAGGATGACGCGCCACGGCTGGCGGGCGATGGGATCGGGGACGATACGGCTGCGGGTCATGGTTCGCTTCGTTCGGTCGTGCCGTCTTCGGCGACGGTGTTGCCGACCGGACCGGGGGTGGCGAGCGCCGCCTGGGTCTGGTTGGCGAGATCGGTCGCCGCCTCCACCGCATCGGAATCGCTCGGCACGGTCGCGTCGGTCTTGGTGGCGTTGGCGGCGGGCGGCGGCGATTGTGCGGCGCGGTAGGCGGCAGCCTGCGCCGCCATGCGCGTGCCGATGTCGCCGCCCCAGGTCGGCTCGACGTCGGCGAGGCTCTTCATCGCGCGGTCGCGATCGAACAGATAGGTCATGATGTCGCGGCCGATCATCGGCGTGTCGAGGTTGCGGACGGTGTGGCCATTGTGTTCGAGCACCACCGCGATCGCGTAGCGCGGGTTGTCGGCGGGGGCGAAGCCGACGAACAGCGCGTGGTCGCGCATCTTGAAGGGCAATTGGCCGTTCTTGATCACGCCGGTGCTGCGCCGTTCCGCCATGGTGATGCGGCGGACCTGCGCGGTGCCGGTCTTGCCGGCGATGGCGACGCCGGGCACCAGCATCCGCGCGGCGGCGCCGGTGCCACCCTGGTTGATCACGCCATACATCGCATCGCGGACGATCGCGAGATGCTCCGACGCGACGGGCAGGGCGGGGGCGTCGAGGTGGACGTGGTTGGCGAGCAGGCTCGGCTGCAGCGTCCGCCCGGAGGCGATGCGCGCCGCCATCACCGCGAGCTGGAGCGGGTTGGCAAGCACATAGCCCTGGCCGATCGACGCGTTGAGGCCGTCGGCGACGGTCCAATTGTGCTTGTACTTGCGCAGCTTCCACTCGGAATCCGGTACCGTGCCATAGCGCTGCGTGGCGATCGGCAGATCGAACTTCTGGCCGAGCCCGACCAGCCGGGCGATGGGCGCGATCTTGTCATAGCCGAGCCGGCGGATCATCTCGTAGAAATAGATGTCGCAGCTCTGCTCAATCGCGCCCTTGAGGTCGAGCGGGCCGTGGCCCCCCTTCTTGTGGCAGTGGAAGATGCCGGTGCCGACGCGCAACGCGCCCGAGCAGACGATGCGGTCGTGCGCACCGACGCCCGCGGCGAGCAAGGCGAGGCCGTTCATCGGCTTCACCGTCGACCCCGGTGGATACAGACCCTGCGTCACCTTGTTCATCAGCGGCACGTGGTCGTCGTCGGACAGCATCTTCCATTCGAGATGGCTGATCCCGTCCGAGAAGCTGTTGGGGTCGTAGGCGGGCATCGACACCATCGCCAGCATCTCGCCGGTGCGGCAGTCCATCACCACCGTCGAGCCCGAATTGGTGCCGAGCCGGCGCGCGGCATATTCCTGCAAGCCGGCATCGATCGTCAGCCGCTGCGTCTTGCCCGGCACGTCGGCGCGGGTCGGCAATTCCGCGACGACCTTGCCGCGCGCGGTGACCTCGACGCGCTTGGCGCCCGGCGTACCGCGCAATTGCGTCTCGAGCTGCTTTTCCAGCCCGTCCTTGCCGAGCTTGAAGCCGGGGGTGACGAGCAGCGGGTCGCGCGTCTTCTTGAACTGTTCGGCGTTGGCGGCGCCGACATAGCCGGTGAGATGCGCGACCGCGGCACCGGCGGGATAAGCGCGCGCGAAGCCGCGGGTCGGCGCGACGCCGGGCAGCTCGGGCTGGCGCAGGCTGATCGCGGCGAACCGGTCCCAGCTGATGTTCTCGGCGACCTGGACGGGCTGGAAGCCGGCCGCGCCCTTGAGGTCGATCCTGATCCGCTCGACGTCGTCCGGGGTCAGATCGAGCAGCCGCGTGAGCAGCCCGAGCACGCGGTCGCGACCGGCGTCGCCGCCTTCGAGGCGATCCGGGATGATGTCGATCCGGAAGTCGGTGCGGTTGTTGGCGATCGGCGCGCCGTGGCGGTCGATGATCCAGCCGCGGCGCGGCGGGATCATCGTCAGATTGACGCGGTTGCTCTCGGCGAGAAGGTTGTATTTCTCGTTCTGCGCGATCGCGAGCCAGCCCATCCGCGCGGCGAGCAGCACGCCGACCCCCGCCTGTGCGGTGCCGAGCAGCCAGGCGCGGCGCGAGAAGCTGTACGTCTGCATCGCCTCGGTGACGATGCGGGGCGAGCGGCGGATCATGCCGCCGGTCCGCGCTTGCGGTCGATCCAGGCGACGAAGCGGACCGAGAGGGGGAAGAGCATCACCGCGATCATGATCTGCGCCAATAGCACGGGATCGACGTGCGCGCCGAGCGGAAGCGCGATCCAGCGCCCGACGGTGAGGCAGAAGGCGAGCGCGCCGCTGGCGATCAGCCAGTCCTGCCAGAAGTCGCGGAACACCAGTCGCTGCTCGATGAGGTCGATGGCGATGAAGCAGAGCGACCAGAGCAGCACCGCAGAACCGAGCGGCTGGCCGCTGACGAGATCGTCGAACAGGCCGAGCGGCGCCGCGGCCCAGGGGCGCAGCGCGAAGCGCGCGAGCAGCCGCCAGGTCAGCAGCATCAGCAGCCCCAGCGGCGGCACCAGCGCGAGGCTGGCGACGACCGGCAGCACCGCGGTGAGCGCCGAGCCGCCGAGGACGCTCATCCACGGCACCGCCCGCGCCCGGCCGGGCGGCAGCGGCGGTTCGAAGGGCCGATAGTCGATCGTGGAGCGGGACATGGGAGTCACCCCGCTCAACGGGCTGGCGCGGGCGCGGACGGCGTCGCGGGGGGGGCGGCGGCACGCGGCGGCGGGGGCGGCGGCAGCGGCATGAACGGGCGTTCGACCAACGCGAAATCGAGCGAATCCGGCGCGGCGAACGGAATGGCGAGGACGCTGTCCGACCCCGTCGCCTCGACCTGCGCGACGGGTACGCCCGGCGCGTAGAGGCCGCCGGTGCCCGAGGTGACGAACATGTCGCCGGCCGCGAAGCGGACATTGGCCGCGTTGACCGAGCGGATGTCGACGCGGCCGTCGCCGCGGCCGGCGGCGATCGCCGGCATGCCGTCGCGGGTGCGGCGTACCGGCACCAGGCTGTCGGGATCGGTGATCAGCAGCACGCGCGCGGCGAACGGCCCGGATTCAAGCACGCGGCCGACCAGCCCTTCGGGACCGCGGACGGGCATGCCCGGGGTGACGCCCTGCACCCGCCCGGCGTCGAGCAAGGCGAAGCGCCGGCCGCTCGATGCGGTCGAGGCTACGAGCCGCGCCGCGACGACCGGTTCGGGCGTGCGGTCGCGTACCTTGAGCAGCGCGCGCAGGCGGCGGTTGTCATAGGCGATGACCCGCGCCTTGGTGAGCAGCGCGCGATGGCGCTTGGCCTCAGCGCGCAGCGTGGCATTCTCGCCATGGACGTGGAACCAGGTGCCGATCGCCTCCGGCACCGACGCCACCGCGTCGACGCCGGCGTCGAGCACGCTGGCGACGGGCGCGGTGACGCTCGCCACCGCCATCCGCGCCGCGCTGAACGCGGGCGGATTGAAGATGGAGGCGGCGAGCAGCGCGGCACCGACCACCGCGCCCGCCACTGCGAGCACGTAGCCGAAGAACGTACTATACTGCCGTCGCCGCGAGAAACCCGTGCGACGGTCGCGGGCAGGCGCCATGCGCCGATGTCCCCCCGTCTCGTGTGAAAGAACGTCCGCGGCTTAGCCGGTCTGCAGCACGCCGCGGAACATCGGATCCTCGAGCGCGCGACCGGTGCCGAGCGCGACGCAGGTCAGCGGGTCCTCGGCGACGGTCACCGGCAGGCCGGTCTCGTCGCGCAGCACCTCGTCCAGCCCCTCGAGCAGCGCGCCGCCGCCGGTGAGCACGATGCCCTGGTCGACGATGTCGGCGGCGAGTTCGGGCGCGGTATTCTCGAGCGCGACGCGGACGCCCTCGACGATCGTCGCGACCGGCTCGCTCAGCGCCTCGGCGATCTGGCCCTGATTGATCTGGATCTCCTTGGGCACGCCGTTGACGAGATCGCGGCCCTTGACGAAGATGATCTTGCCGATGCCGTCCGCGGGCGGCCGGGCGATGCCGACCTCCTGCTTGATCCGCTCGGCGGTGGCCTCGCCGATCAGCAGATTGTGGTTGCGGCGCACGTAGCTGACGATCGCCTCGTCCATCTTGTCGCCGCCGACGCGCACCGACGTGGTATAGGCGAGGCCGCGCAGCGACAGCACCGCGACCTCGGTGGTGCCGCCGCCGATGTCGACGACCATCGAGCCGATCGGCTCGGTGACGGGCATGTCGGCGCCGATCGCCGCCGCCATCGGCTCCTCGATCAGATAGACCTGGCTCGCGCCAGCATTCGACGCGGCGTCGCGGATCGCGCGGCGCTCGACCTTGGTCGAACCCGACGGCACGCAGATGACGATCTCGGGCCAGCGCGCGAACTTGCGCGGCCCGTGCACCTTGCGGATGAAATGCTTGATCATCTCCTCGGCCACGTCGATGTCGGCGATGACGCCGTCGCGCAGCGGCCGGATCGCCTCGATCGAGCCCGGCGTCTTGCCCATCATCAGCTTGGCGTCGTCGCCGACCGCCTTCACCCGGCGCACGCCGTTGATCGTCTCGACCGCGACCACCGACGGCTCGTTGAGCACGATGCCGCGGCCGCGGACGTAGACCAGCGTGTTCGCGGTGCCGAGATCGATCGCCATGTCATGGGACATGAATTTGAAGAAGCGAGGAAATGCCATCGAGCGCTAGGTTCCGTATGCGGGACGCGGGAGTTCCAGGAGACCCGCCGCAGACCGTGTCGGTCACGAAGTTCGTCACGTCTGGCGGAGGGGCTCGCGGGATGCGTTCGCTTGGTATAGAGCTTGCGCGGTGTCAATACGCCGTCTGCCTGAACATCTCGTCAACCGTATCGCTGCCGGTGAAGTGGTGGAAAGGCCCGCCAGCGCGTTGAAGGAGCTGGTCGAGAATGCGATCGATGCGGGTGCCCGGCGGATCGCGATAACCCTCTCCGAGGGCGGCCTTTCACGGATCGAGGTGGCCGACGACGGGTGCGGCATGACCCCCGCCGACATGGCGCTGGCGCTGGAGCGGCACGCGACGTCGAAACTGCCGGATTCGCTGGTTGGCGACGAGGGCGCGCTCGAAATGGTCGCCACGCTCGGCTTCCGCGGCGAGGCGCTGCCGTCGATCGCCAGCGTCGCGCGGCTGACGATCGAAAGCCGAGTCGCGGGGGCCGAGGGCTGGGCGCGGACGATCGACAATGGTGCGCTGCTCCGCGAGGGGCCGGCCGCGTTGCCGCCGGGGACGCGGGTGATCGTCGAGGCATTGTTCGGCCGGGTGCCGGCACGGCGCAAGTTCCTGCGCTCGCCGCGCGCGGAATATGCCGCCTGCCTTGATGCGGTGCGGCGGCTGGCGATGGCCCGCTGCGACATCGCCTTCACGCTCGAACACGACGGCCGCCGTGCGCTGGCGGTGACGCAGGCGGAGGAGCGGCCGGAGCGCGTCGCGGCGCTGACCGACCGCGCGCTCGCCGACAATGCGGTGCCGATCGACCTCGAGCGGCCGACGGACGCCGGGCCGCTGGTGCTCGGCGGGGTGGCGAGCATCCCGACCTACAATCGCGGCGTCGCCGATCACCAATATCTGTTCGTCAACGGCCGGCCGGTGCGCGACCGGCTGCTGATGGGCGCGATCCGCGGCGCCTATGCCGAGATGTTGCCGCGCGACCGCCATGCGGTGGTGGCGCTGTTCCTCGACGTGCCGGCGAGCGAGGTCGACGTCAACGTCCACCCCGCCAAGACCGAGGTGCGCTTTCGCGATCCCGCCATGGTGCGCGGGCTGATCGTGTCGGGGCTGCGGCGGGCGCTGGACGCTGCCGGGCATCGCAGCGTGCAGCGGCCGAGCGCGGATGCGCTGGCGATGTGGCAGCCCGAAAGCCCCGCTCCTCCCGCAGAGGGGCCGAGTTGGGGGCTGCCGGAGACGGTCGGTATCGGTGAGGTGTCCGCGGCCCTCGACACCTCGCCGCGCGGGGAGGGGCTTTACGGGGCTGTGCGCGACTATCGGCCGACCTTCTTCACCGCGCCGCCGGCCGCGCGCGCCGAACCCGCCTGGGCGCCGCCGCCGCAGACCGCGTCGCATCCGCTCGGGGTCGCGCGCGGACAGGTCGCCAAGACCTATATCGTCGCCGAGGCGGAGGACGGGCTGGTGCTGGTCGACCAACATGCCGCGCATGAACGGCTGGTGCTCGAGCGGATGCGCGCCGCGCTCGCCGGCGGGCGGGTCGCTTCGCAGGCGCTGCTGCTTCCCGAGGTGGTCGAGCTGGAGGAGCCCGCCTGCGACCGGCTCGAGGCGCGGGCCGCAGAACTCGCCGAACTCGGCCTCGACCTCGAACGGTTCGGGCCGACCGCGATGCTGGTGCGCGCGACGCCGGCGCTGCTCGGTCAGGCCGACCCGACCGGGCTGGTCACCGACCTTGCCGACGAACTCGCCGCCTTCGATCAGGCGCTATCGCTGCGCGAGCGGCTCGACGCGGTGGCGGGGACGATGGCCTGCCACGGCTCGGTGCGCGCCGGCCGGGTGCTCGGCGTGACCGAGATGAACGCGCTGCTCCGCGAGATGGAGGCTACGCCGCACTCTGGCCAATGCAACCATGGTCGTCCGACCTGGGTGAAGCTGGCGCATGGCGATATTGAAAAACTGTTCGGCCGCCGGTGAGCGAGTCCTCGAACAGCCAGGCTTCCGCCGCGGCGCGCTCGGAGAAATAGCCGACGCCCTCGCGGCCCGGCTCGGGCAGGCGGCGCATCTGCTGGCGCGACAGCGACATGCCGACGACGAACGCCATGCGGCGCGAGCGCAGCGTGGGATCGCGCGTCATCGCCATGAACGCCTCGACGACCTCGCGGCTCTGGATACGCATTCCCGACGCATCGGTCAGCGTCAGATGCTGGTTGGGACCGCAATGCAGCAGCTCGAGCGCATCGCGATAGGACTCCCGGAACGCCGCAACGTCTTCCACCAGGAAGAACCCCGCCGAGGTGACGGTGACGAGATGCCGGACGGGGTCGACGGCGATGCTGAAACGGGCTGGCATGAATCAGTCCATAATGGTCTAGGTCTTTCGCGTGTGTTAACGCGTTGATTAGCACTGACCATTTTGCCCCGGCTGGGAATGCTGCCGTCGGCGTCCGATGCCATGGAAAAAGCCGCCCGGATCGCTCCGGACGGCCTCTTTGTCTTCGCAAAGGCGAACGCGGGGCTCAGCCCTGCGCCGGTGCCTCCTCCGCGGTGTCGGCCTGCACTTCGGCAGTCGCGCCCGGCTCGGCGTTGGGATCGTAATCCTCGACGAAGCCGGCTTCGTCGCGCTCGAACATCGACGACATCACGTCGACGCCCGATGCCTGCATCTCGGCCTCTTCCGGCGAGCGGGCGACGTTGACCTTGACGGTCACGGTGACCTCGGGGTGCAGCGCGACGCGCACGGTGTACAGGCCGATCGACTTGATCGGCTTGTCCAGCACCACCTGGCTCTTGGTGACCTTGTGGCCGTCGGCGACGAGCGCCTCAATCAGATCGCGGACCGCGACCGAACCGTAGAGCTGGCCGGTGTTCGACGCCTGACGGATCAGGGTGACGCTCGCGTCCTTGAACGAACCCGCTTCCTTCTCGGCCTCGCCGCGACGGTTGGCGTTGTCGCTCTCGATGCGGGCGCGGTTCGCCTCGAACACCTTGCGGTTGGCTTCGTTGGCGCGCAGCGCCTTCTTGTTCGGCAGCAGGAAGTTGCGGGCGAACCCGTCCTTGACCTTCACCACGTCGCCGATGGCGCCGAGCTTCTCGACGCGCTCAAGCAGAATGACGTCCATGTGTCCGTTCCTTACTTAACGACGTAGGGCAGCAGGCCCAGGTGGCGGGCGCGCTTGATCGCCTGGGCGAGCTCGCGCTGCTTCTTGGCGCTCACCGAGGTGATGCGCGACGGCACGATCTTGCCACGCTCGGACACGAAGCCCTGGAGCAGACGGACGTCCTTATAGTCGATCCGCGGCGCATCCTTGGCGCTGAACGGGCACGACTTGCGGCGGCGGAAAAACGGGCGAGCCATTATGCGGCCTCCTCTTCACGGTCACGACGGGGGGCACGGTCCGGACGATCGCCACGGTCGCCGCGCGGGCCGCCATCACGGCCGCCTTCGCGGTCGCCACGACGCTCACGATCGCGCTCCTGCTTGCGCATCATCACGGTCGGACCGTCTTCCAGCGCATCGACCTTGACGGTCATGTAGCGGATGACGTCTTCGTTGATCTGCGTCTGGCGCTCCAGCTCGGCGATCACGGTGCCGGGGGCATCGATCTCGAGCATGACGTAATGCGCCTTGCGGTTCTTGGCGATGCGATACGCGAGGCTGCGCAGGCCCCAGGTCTCGGTCTTGACGACCTTGCCGCCATTGTCTTCGATGATCTTGGTGGCGGTTTCCGCCAGCGCGTCCACCTGCGCCTGTGCCAGATCCTGGCGCGCAAGGAACGTGTGCTCGTACAGAGCCATGCCTTGTCCTTCGTTGGCCGATCGCTGACGCCGCCCCATGCGACGCCCCTCCGACTGTCGTCTCAAACATAAAAACCGGGGCGGAGAGACTGGCTCTCCACCCCGGATATCGATGCTCATACGCCTTGCGGGCGAAAAGGCAAGCCTTGGCGCTTAGCGGAACGAGCGCTGGATCACCCGCACGACGGTGCCGTTGTCGCGGACGAGCACCGCGTCGTTGCCCGAGCGCGCCCAATACTGGCCGCGCGGCGGGGCGGCGAGGCGATAGGTGCGATAGTCGCGGACGACGCGGTAGTTGGTCGCATAGCGGCGATCGAAACGCTGGCCGGCCCGCCAGGCGCGCGGACCGTTGTTGCGGACGGTGGTGCGCTGGGTGACGACGGTGCGGCCGTTCGGACGCTCCTTGACGGTGGTGACGGTGCGCTCGCGCTGCACGGGGGCGGCGTCGGCGGCGGCGACCGCCAGCGGGCTGGCGACGAGGGTCGCGGCAATCGCGCTCAGGATCAGCTTCTTCATTGTAATCACTCCCATTTGCATACCGGCGCCGTGTCCGGCGTCGATACGAGAGATAGGGGCGACTTGTCGCACACCTCTCTCGTCGATCCCGGAAAACGGTCGCAAGGTGTCGCAACTCCGGGAGGTTCGTTCAGGTTGCGTGAGGGCCACTGCGGTCCTAGTGGCGCGCTCCTGTTGTTCAGAGGAGACGCGTGATGCGGGCATTCATCTTTCCCGGCCAGGGCAGCCAGGCGGTCGGCATGGGCAAGGCGCTGGCCGAGGCGAGCCCGGTCGCGCGCGAGGTGTTCGGCGAGGTCGACGAGGCGCTCGGCCAGCATCTGTTCCGGCTGATGGCCGAGGGGCCGGGCGAGGACCTGCAGCTCACCGCCAATGCGCAGCCGGCGATCATGGCCAATGCGATCGCCACGCTGCGCGTCGCCGAGCGCGAGGGCGGCCTCCGTCTCGCCGACAAGGCCGATTATGTCGCGGGCCACTCGCTGGGCGAATATGGCGCATTGTGCGCGGCGGGGGCGTTCGACCTCGCCACCACCGCGAGGCTGCTGCGGCTGCGCGGTGAGGCGATGCAGGCGGCGGTGCCGGTCGGCAAGGGGGCGATGGCGGCGCTGCTCGGTGCCGATCTCGCCAAGGCGCAGGCGATCGCCTCCGCCGCCGTCGCGGCGATCGCCGCGGAGGGTGGCGGCGATCTCGTCTGCACCGTCGCCAACGACAACGATCCCTCGCAGGTGGTGATCTCGGGCCACCGCGCCGCGATCGAGCGTGCGGTCACTTTGGCCAAGGACCATGGCGCCAAGCGCGCGCTGCTGCTGCCGGTGTCGGCGCCGTTCCACTGTCCGCTGATGCAGCCCGCCGCCGAGGCGATGGAGGCCGCGCTCGCCGATGCACGGATCGCCGCGCCGCTGGTGCCGGTCTACGCCAACGTCGACGCCGCGCCGATCGCCGACCCCGACGCGATCCGCGCCGCTTTGGTCCGTCAGGTGACGGGCATGGTGCGCTGGCGCGAATCGGTGCTGGCGATGGCCGAGGCGGGGGTGACTCACTTCGTTGAATTCGGCGGCAAGGTCCTCGCCCCGATGGTCAAGCGCATCGCCCCGGACGTCGAGGCGGCCAGCGTCGTGACGATGGACGACATCGAGGATTTGCTTAAAAAGGTGTGATGTTCACGCGAAGACGCGAAGACGCGAAGATGGTGGATCTCGAGGCCGCCGCCTCGGATGTCATCGACGTTTCTTTTCGTCTTCACCGTGATTTGGGACCCGGCTTATTAGAGAGCGTATACGAGACCGTTCTGGCCGCGAAGCTCACGCATCTCGGTTATGAGGTCCACCGGCAGATGCCGGTATCCTTTTCGTTCGAGGGGCTCTCGTTCGACGCTGCGTTCAAGGTCGATCTGGTCGTCGCCCGGGCGTTGCTCGTCGAAATCAAATCGGTCGAGCGGCTTAACGCCGCTCACGCCAAGCAACTGCTCACCTACCTTCGGCTGACCAGCCAGCCCCTTGGGCTGCTTATCAACTTTGGAGGCGCGACGCTCAAGGAAGGGCTGCGACGTATCGTCAACGGCCACACCGTCTTCGCGTCTTCGCGTCTTCGCGTGGATCAATAAGGATTTCGAAGAATGTTCAATCTGACAGGCATGACTGCGCTGGTTACCGGCGCTTCGGGAGGTATCGGGTCCGCCATCGCGAAGGCGCTGGCGGGGCAGGGGGCGACGCTGGCGGTGTCGGGGTCCAATGCGGAGAAGCTCGAGGCGTTTCGCGCCGGGCTTGGCGGCGCGCATGTCGCGGTGCCGTGCGACCTGTCGGATGCCGCCGCGGTCGACGCGCTGGTGCCGCAGGCGGTGCAGGCGCTCGGCGGGCGGCTCGACATCCTCGTCAACAACGCCGGCGTGACGCGCGACAATCTGGCGATGCGGATGAAGGACGACGAATGGGATCAGGTGATCCGCGTCAATCTGGAAGCCGCGTTCCGCCTCGTCCGCGCCGCCGCCAAGCCGATGATGAAGCAGCGCTTCGGCCGCGTCGTGTCGATCACCTCGGTGGTCGGGCAGACCGGCAATCCGGGGCAGGCGAATTATGCCGCATCGAAAGCCGGCCTCGTCGGCATGTCGAAGGCGCTGGCGCAGGAGCTCGCCAGCCGCAACATCACGGTCAATTGCGTCGCGCCCGGCTTCATCCGCTCGGCGATGACCGACGTGCTGCCCGAGGCGCAGAAAACCGCGCTGTTGGGGCGGATTCCGGCCGGCGATCTCGGCACCGGCGAGGATATCGGTGCCGCCGTCGTGTACCTCGCCAGCCGCGAAGCCGGATATGTCACCGGCCAGACCTTGCACGTCAACGGCGGCATGGCCATGATCTAGGCGGGTTGGGGCTGATCACAACGATCGACCTTAACAGACGCTTGCCACCCGAACCGCCCCGTTCTACGGGCGTTTGGTAACTGACAAACACCCCCCAAAGCGAAGAGGGACTATACCATGAGCGAGACCGCCGACCGCGTGAAGAAGATCGTCGTCGAGCATCTCGGCGTCGAAGCCGACAAGGTGACCGAGGACGCGAGCTTCATCGACGACCTGGGTGCCGACAGCCTCGACATCGTCGAGCTCGTCATGGCGTTCGAGGAAGAGTTCGGGGTCGAGATCCCCGACGATGCCGCCGAGAAGATCACGACCGTCAAGGACGCGATCACCTATATCGACGAGCACAAGGGCTGAGCCTTCGGCTTGCCCGCGCCCGCTAAGGGCCGGATCTGAACGGCTCCCCGTCCCCGATTGTGAGGGCGGGGGGCCGTTTTTCGTAACAGCCGCCCGCTTCCGTCGGACGGCGACCTGTTTGGACTGGATGGAGTAAGGGTATGCGGCGCGTTGTCGTAACCGGTTTGGGTCTGGTGACCCCGCTTGGCGCGGACGTCGAAACCGCCTGGGCGAACCTGATCGCGGGCAAGTCGGGCGCCGGCCCGATCACGCGCTTCGACGCGTCGGACCAGAAATGCCTGATCGCCTGCGAGGTCAAGCCGGCGGATCATCCTTACGGCTTCGACCCCGACAAGCGCGTCGACCACAAGGTCCAGCGTCAGGTCGATCCGTTCATCGTCTATGGCATCGATGCCGCCGGCCAGGCGCTCGAGGACGCCGGCCTCACCGAGATGAGCGAGGCGGAGCGGTTCCGCACCGGCTGTTCGATCGGTTCGGGCATCGGCGGTCTGCCGGGGATCGAGAGCGAATCGCTCGTCCTCGCCGAAAAGGGGCCGAAGCGCGTCAGCCCGCATTTCGTCCACGGCCGGCTCATCAACCTGATTTCGGGTCAGGTGTCGATCAAATACGGGCTGATGGGGCCGAACCATGCGGTGGTCACCGCCTGTTCGACCGGTGCGCATTCGATCGGCGACGCGGCGCGGATGATCGCGCTCGACGATGCCGACGTGATGCTCGCGGGCGGCGCGGAAAGCACGATCTGTCCGATCGGCATCGCCGGCTTCGCCGCGGCGCGCGCGCTCAACACCAGCTTCAACGACCGGCCCGAACAGGCCAGCCGCCCCTATGACCGCGACCGCGACGGCTTCGTCATGGGCGAGGGCGCGGGCGTCGTCGTGCTCGAGGAATATGAACACGCCAAGGCGCGTGGCGCGAAAATCTATTGCGAGGTCGTCGGTTACGGCCTGTCGGGTGACGCCTATCACGTCACCGCACCGGAACCCGAAGGATCGGGTGCGTTTCGCTCGATGGAAATGGCGATGAAGCGCTCGGGCCTCGCGCTCAGCGACATCGACTATATCAACGCGCACGGCACCTCGACGATGGCCGACATGATCGAGCTGGGCGCGGTCAAGCGCCTGTTCGGCGATGCGATCGGCGGCCTGTCGATGAGCTCGACCAAATCGGCGATCGGCCATCTGCTCGGCGGCGCCGGCGCGGTGGAGAGCATCTTCTGCATCCTCGCGATGCGCGACCAGATCGTGCCGCCGACGCTCAACCTCGACAATCCGTCGGAAGGCGCGGAGGGCGTCGACCTCGTCCCCCACGTCGCGCGCAAGCGCGAGGTGCGCGCGGTGCTCAACAATTCGTTCGGTTTCGGCGGCACCAACGCCTCGCTGGTGATGAAGGCGATCTGATTCCATGCGCAAGGTCGGTTGCCTCGGTCTGCTGATCGGCCTCGTTGCGATCGTCGCGGCGTTCCTGGTGGTGCAGGGCTGGGGTGGCAGCGGTCCGGCGCCGCGGACGCTGACCGTGCAGGTGGCGGAGGGCAGCAGTCTCGCCTCCGCCGCGCGCGAACTCGAGAAGGCGGGGGCGATCCGCTCGGCCGGGCGCTTCCGCCTGCTCGCCCGCGTGTTCGGTTCGGGCGAGCCGATCAAGGCGGGCGAATATCGCATCCCGGCGCACACCAGCCCGGCCGACATCCTCAAGATGCTGCAGGGCGGCAAGGTGTTGCAGCGGCTGGTGGTGGTGCCGGAGGGCTATCCTTCTGTGCTCGTCCACGACGCGCTGATGAAGGCTGACGGATTGACCGGCGACGTGCCGGTGCCTGCCGAGGGCTCGGTGCTGCCCGACAGCTATGCCTTCCAGCGCGGCGACACGCGCGCGAGCGTGATGGCACGGATGCAGACGGCGATGCGCGACTATCTCGCCGCCGCCTGGGCGAAGCGCAAGCCGGGGATCGCGGTGACGACCCCCGAACAGGCGATCATCCTCGCCTCGATCGTCGAGAAGGAGACCGGCAAGCCTGCCGAGCGGCGCACGGTGGCGGCGGTCTATGGCAACCGGTTGAAGCAGGGGATGCCGTTGCAGGCGGATCCGACGGTCATCTATCCGATCACCAAGGGGCGGCCGCTGGGCCGGCGCATCCTGCGCTCGGAGCTGCATGCGAAGAACGGTTATAACACCTATGCCGAGGCGGGCCTGCCCGCCGGGCCGATCGCCAATCCCGGGCGTGCCTCGATCGATGCGGTGCTCGACCCGGCATCGTCGAAGGCGTTGTATTTCGTCGCGGACGGCACCGGCGGGCACGTGTTTGCGGACACTTTGGCGCAGCACAACGCCAATGTGCAGAAATGGTATGCGATCAGGCGCCAGCGCGGCGAGATGTAGCGCGGGTCACCGCGTCGCCCGATCCTCGCGCAGGCGCGCGTCGAGCTTGCGACGTGACGAGGCGGCATAGGCACGGCAGGCGCCGGGTGTCGTGCGGAAGCGATCGGTGGCGCCGTCCTGATCGGCGTGGGCGGTGATCAGCAGATCGCACGGCAGGGCCTGCATCACCCTATAGCTCTTGCGGAATCCGGCGACGATCGGGCGGCTCGTGGCGGCGGTGTAGCGATAGCCGTCGCTCGAGACGGGATTGAGGCTGGCGGCGAAGACGATCGTCCTGCACCCTTGGCGCGCGCAAGACTGCCAGCTCCAGCTCGTGCTGCCCATCGTATGGCCGGGCGTCGCATGCGCGGTCACCGTGGTGCGCCCCACCGTCAGCCGCTCGCCGTCCCCGATCACCCGCACCGCGGAAACGGCGGGAAAGCGGCTGTCGTAACCGCGCTGCGGATCGTCTGCGGCGAGGCGGCCGGATCGCAGCCCTTCGGCAGCACGGGCGCTGGCGATCACCGTCGCGCCGGTGGCGCGGGCGAGCGCGGCGATGCCACCGGCATGATCGAAATGCGGTTCGGTGCTGAGGATGTAGCGAATGTCGCGCGGCCGGAAGCCAAGCTTTCTGACATTGGCAAGGATCGCGGGCGCGGCTTGCGGCAGGGCGCCGTCGATCAGGATTAGCCCCTTGCCCGTGTCGATCAGTGCGACGTTGAGGCCGCCGAAGCCCACCAGATAGCTGTCGCCGAACACCCGCACCGGCGGCCGCGGCGCCAGCCATTCGGCGACATGCTCGCCGACGATCGGCCGGGTGAGGGGATCGTCGCGCTGCGTTGTGGCGACGGGCGTGGTCTGCGCGGCGAGCATGGCGGCAACGAGGCTGGCGATCATGGACGGGTCTCCTTCGTTCCCGGAATGCCCGTCACGGCGATGCCATACAAACCATCTTCCCTCGCGTTAGCCATGAGGTTTACTCATGACCGATGGATCGCGCCCAGCTCCCGCTCAACGCTTTGCGCGCCTTCGAGGCGGCGGCACGGCATCTTAATTTCACCCGCGCCGCGAGCGAATTATTCGTCAGCCAGGGAGCGGTGAGCCATCAGGTCGCCGCGCTCGAAGAGAGGCTGGGTACGAAGCTGTTCCGGCGGCTGCCGCGCGGACTGGCGTTGACCGACGAGGGGCAGGCGCTGGTCCCGGTCCTCGCCGAGACGTTCGACCGGATCGGCGCCACGCTCGACCGGTTCGAGGGCGGACGCCTGCAACATCCCCTCGCGCTCGGCGTGGTAGGCACGTTCGCCACCGGCTGGCTGCTGCCGCGGCTCGATCGCTTCGCCGCAAGCCATCCGCACGTCGATGTCCGGCTGTCGATCAACAATAACCGCGTCGATCTGGCGGGCGAGGGGCTCGACGGCGCGATCCGCTTCGGCGACGGCGCGTGGCACGGCACGCAGGCCGAGCCGTTACTCGCCGCGCCGCTGACCCCGCTTTGCGCGCCGCGTATCGCCGCGCGGTTGCGTGACCCGGCCGATCTGCTGCGCGAACCTCTGCTGCGCTCGTACCGGACCAGCGAGTGGGAAGGGTGGTTCACCGAGGCGGGGCTGTCGCCGCCGGCGCTGCGCGGGCCGTTGTTCGACAGTTCGGCGGTCATGGCGAGCGCGGCGATGGCGGGGCTGGGCGTCGCGCTGGCGCCGCGCGCGATGTTCCTGCGCGAACTCGCCGCGGAGCAGCTCGTCCAGCCGTTTGCGGTCGAGATCGATGCCGGCCGCTACTGGCTGACGCATCTGCTGTCGCGCAAGCCGTCGCCGGCGATGCGCGCGTTCCGGGACTGGCTGGTGACGGAGGCGGGGGAGTGATCCGCCCGCCTCCGCCCTGCCGTCAGCGGCGCAGGCCGCTCGCGGCGCGCGCCTTGGCCTCGACCTCGGCCATCGAGCCGCCGGTCACCCAGCTGCCGCCGACGCACAGCACCGGCGCGAACGCCAGCCAGTCGGGCGCGCTCACCTCCGTGATGCCGCCGGTCGGACAGAAGCGGCACTGATAGAAGGGTGCCGCCAGCGCCTTCAGCGCCTTCAGCCCGCCCGACGTCTCGGCGGGGAAGAACTTGAAATGGGTGAGGCCGAGGTCGAGCCCGCGCATGATGTCGCCCGCGGTCGCGGTGCCGGGCAGATAGGCGACGCCCGCGTCGAGGATCGGCGTGGCGAGCCGCTCGGTAAGCCCCGGCGAGACGATGAACTCGACGCCGGCGTCGATCACCTGCCGTGCCTGGCTCTCGTTCACCACGGTGCCGGCGCCGACGATCGCGCCGGGAACCGTCTTCATCTCGGCGATCGCCTCCATCGCCGCGCCGGTGCGCAGCGTCACCTCGAGCACCTTGAGCCCGCCGGCGACGAGCGCCTCGGCCAGCGGCCGCGCGGTGGCGGCGTCGTCGATCACCAGCACCGGGATGACGGCGCTGGTCTGCATGATGGTGGCGATGTCGGTCATGACGCAGGAGCCTCTTATGCGTGTTCTTGGGCGAAGGCCGCGGCGGCGCCGAACAGGCCCGGCTGCGGATGGGTGATGAGCTTGACGGGGATACCCGCCATCATGTTCTGGAACCGGCCCTTGGCGACGAAGCGCTGATCGAAGCCCGACCGGATCAATTTGTCCTTGATGCGCAGGCCGAGCCCGCCGGCGATCACCACCGCCTTGGCGCCATGTGCCAGCGCGAGGTCACCCGCCACCGCGCCGAGCGCGAGGCAGAAGCGGTCGAGCGCGGCGAGCGCGATCGAATCGGTGCCGTCGACCGCCTCGGTCCAGATCGTCTTGTCGTCGCGGCTGGGAACGGCGCGGCCTTCGAGCTCGGCGAGCGTCTCGTACAGCGCGACGATGCCGGGACCGGAGCAGATCCGCTCCGCCGAGACGCGCGTATAGGTTCGGCGCAGGCGCTTGACGAAGGCGTCCTCGATGCCGTCGAGCGGCGCATAGTCGACGTGGCCGCCCTCGGTGGGCAGCACGTGATAGCGGCCCTTGGTCTTGAACACCTGCGCGACGCCGAGGCCGGTGCCGGGGCCGCAGACCGTCGTCACCCCCTCGGTCGGCAGCGCGATGTCGGGGCCGCAAAGGTGCTCGAAATCGTCGTGCGGCAATTGCGCGACGGCGTGACCGACCGCTCCGAAATCGTTGATGACGGTATAGATGTCCGCGCCAAGCCGCTCGGGGATCAGCGACGGGCGGATCACCCAGGGATTGTTGGTCAGGCGGATGATGTCGCCGGTAATCGGCGAGGCGACCGAGATCGCCGCCGCCTTGGGCAGGGGCGCGCCGTGGCGGGCGGCGAACGCCTGCCACGCGGTCTGCAGGCTGGCGTGTTCGGCGGTCTTGAGCGTCACCGGTTCGCCGAGCGCGACGACATGGCCGTCCTCCACCTCCGCGATGGCGAAGCGGGCATGGGTGCCGCCGATATCGACGCTGACGAGCTGCATTTCTATTCTCTCCTGACGTTCCGCTCTCACCCTCACCCATTGCCGGCTTCGCCGTCTCTCCCTCTCCCGGCGGGAGAGGGAAGGGGCCCGCCGCCGCAGGCGGTGGGAAGGGTGAGGGTGGTTGGTGTTGCTATAGACCCGCCGCCGCGAGCATGCCCGATGCGCCCTTCTCCGCCTCGTCGGCGAGGCCGCGGAACATCGCGAACAGCTCGCGGCCGGTGCCGCTCGCCGCGCCGGGGGCGTCGCACAAAGGCCGCGCCAGCCATTCCGCCGCGTCGACCAAAGCGTCGAGCGTGCCGTTGACCGCATCGACGCGGATGATGTCGCCGTCGCGGATCTTGCCGATCGCGCCATGGCCGAGGGCCTCGGGCGAGCAGTGGATCGCGCACGGCACCTTGCCGCTCGCGCCCGACATGCGGCCGTCGGTGACCAGCGCGACCTTGAAGCCGCGATTCTGGAGCACACCGAGCGGCGGGGTCAGCTTGTGCAGCTCGGGCATGCCGTTGGCGCGCGGCCCCTGGAAGCGGACGACGACGACCATGTCCTGCTCCAGCTCGCCGCGCTTGAACGCCTCGAGCACGTCGAGCTGGTCGTGGAAGACGCGCGCCGGCGCCTCGACCACCCAGCGTTCCTTGTCGACCGCCGAGACCTTGATACAGGCGCGGCCGATGTTGCCGGCGAGGATGCGCATGCCGCCATCGGGCGAGAAGGCCTCGCCGACGGGACGCAGGATGCTGGTGTCGCCGCTGTCGCCGACCGGCTGCCACGTGAGCCGATCGTCGACGATCGCCGGCTTGTTGGCATAAGCGGCGAGGCTGTCGCCGCTGACCGTCGTGATGTCGCCGTGCAGCAGCCCGGCCGACAGCAGTTCGCGGATGACGAAGGGCATGCCGCCCGCCGCCTCGAACGCATTCACGTCGGCGGCGCCGTTGGGATAGACGCGCGCGATCAGCGGCACCGCGCGGCTGAGGCGATCGAAATCCTCCCAGTCGATCACGATCCCCGCCGCGCGCGCGATCGCGGGCACGTGAAGCAGATGGTTGGTCGAGCCGCCGGTGGCGAGCAGCCCGACCGCCGCGTTGACGATCGCGCGTTCATCGACGCAATGGCCGAGCGGGCGATAGTCGTTGCCGCGCCAGCCCATGCCGGCAAGGCGATGCACCGCGGCGCGGGTCAGCTCCTGACGCAGCTTGGTGCCGGGATTGACGAAAGCGGCGCCGGGCATGTGCAGGCCCATCACCTCCATCATCATCTGGTTGGTGTTGGCGGTGCCGTAGAAGGTACAGGTGCCCTTGGAATGATAGGCCTGGATTTCGGCGTCGAGCAGTTCCTCGCGCCCCGCCTTGCCTTCCGCATAGGCCTCGCGCACCGCCGCCTTGGCCTTGTTGGGGAGGCCGGAGGGCATCGGCCCGCCGGGGATCAGCACCATGGGCAGGTGACCGAAGCGCAGCGCGCCCATCAGCAGCCCCGGCACGATCTTGTCGCAGATGCCGAGCAGCGCCGCGCCCTCGAACGTGCCGTGGCTGAGCGCCACTGCCGTGGCGAGCGCGATCGTGTCGCGGCTGAACAGCGACAACTCCATGCCGGCATAGCCCTGCGTCACGCCGTCGCACATCGCCGGCACGCCGCCGGCGACCTGTGCGGTGGCGCCGGCCTCGCGCGCCCACACCTTCATCAGCTCGGGGTAGCGGTAATAGACCGCATGCGCCGACAGCATGTCGTTATAGGCGGTGACGATGCCGATGTTCATGCCGGTATCGGCGCGCAGCGTGTCGCGATCCTCCTCGGTGCCGGCATAGGCATGGGCGAGGTTGGCGCAGCCGAGCTGCGGCCGGCGCGCGCCGCTCTCCCGCTCGCGCTCGATCAGTGCAAGATAGGCGGCACGGCGCTCCCGCGATCGTTCGATGATGCGGTCGGTGACGGCGGAGACTTCGGGGTTCATGACGCGGATCCTGGGGAGGGGGCGTTAGGTGCCTGAGGTGTCACCATAAACCATATCGGGACGAACGACGGAAGCGGATCGGGACACAGGCCCTTCGACAGACTCAGGGCGAACGGGGCGGGAGCGATTCCCCTTCACCGTTCGTGCCGAGCCTGTCGAAGCACGGTGGGTCTCAACCCCGCTCCGTCACCGGCGTTACGGCGCCCAGTGGATATCGACGGGCAATTCGGCGTCGGCGAGCACGCGGCCGATCGGATAGGGCGACGACGGCCCCTGCTTGATCGCCTGTTCGATGACGTCGCGCTTGGCCTGGCCGGTGACCGCGATCATCAGCGCGCGCGCCGTGACGATGCCCTCGCGCGACAGCGTCACGCGGGCGACGGGGGCCTCGGGCGGCAGCGGTTCGGGCATCACGCCGAGCGCGCGGCGTTCCTTGGGGCCGGACAGCGCCTCGTCGAAATCGGGGCCGGGAAAGATCGACGCGGTATGGCCGTCGCCGCCGACGCCGAGCAGGCACAGGTCGAGCGGCCAGTGCAGGTCCTGCATCAGCGCATCCGCCGAGCGGCCGGCGGACTTATAGTCGGCGGTCGCCTGCGGCACGATCGGCATCACCCGCGCGCCCTTGGGCAGGAAGGTCTTGGCGATCATCGTCACGTTCGACAAAGCGTCGCCGAGCGGCACGATACGCTCGTCGGTGGGGACGATCGTCACCCGCTTCCAGTCGAGCTTCGCCTTGGACAGCGTGTCGTAGATCGGGATCGGCGTCTTGCCGCCCGACAGCGCGATCACCGCCGCGCCGCGTGCGTCGATCGCCGCCTCGATGATGAACTGGATGTCGCCGGCGACCGCCTGGGCCATTTCGGCGGCGTCGTCATATTCCCACCATTCGATCTCGGTCATGTGTTTGCTTTCGTTCGGTCGGCGTCCCGCCCGATAGACCGGGCGGACGCGCAAGGTAAGAGGCCGCGCATACGTATGAGCGACGGAATCGACTGTATGGTGACCCAAAACACACCCCATATCCCGTCACCCCGGGCTTGACCCGGGGTCCCGCTATTGGCCGACCGCGGGAGAAGCGGGAGCCCGGGTCAGGCCCGGGGTGACGGGGGTGAACGGCTCGGCCTGAAGCCTCAATCGTCCTGCCAGGTCACGCCGTCGCGCTCGGTCAGCGCGATCGCGCCGGCGGGGCCCCAGGTGCCGGCGGCATAATGTTTGGGCTTGGTCTGGTTGGCATCCCAGCCGGCGCGGATCGCGTCGATCCACGTCCATTGCGCCTCGACCTCGTCGCGACGGACGAACAGCGTCTGGTCGCCCTCGATCAGGTCGAGCAGCAGCCGCTCATAGGCGATGCGCCGCCGCGAGCCGGCGAATTCGGCGTCCATGCTGAGGTTGAGCGGCACCTCGCGCAGGCGGATGCCCTCGCGGTCGAGCCCCGGCTCCTTCGCCATCACCAGCAGCTGGACATATTCCTCCGGCTGCAACCGGATCACCAGCGTGTTCGGCTGGAGGATGCCGCCGCGGCCCGAGAACATCGAATGCGGCACCGGCTTGAACTGGATCGCGATCTCGCTGCGCCGCTTCGCCATCCGCTTGCCGGTGCGCAGATAGAAGGGCACGCCCTGCCAGCGCCAATTGTCGATATGCGCCTTGATCGCGACGAAGGTCTCGACGTTGCTGTCATAGCCCAGCTCGTCGTCATAGCCCTTGACGACCTTGCCGCCGACCGCGCCCTCCTCATACTGGCCGGTGACGGTGCAGATCGGCACGTCCTCGGGCGCGATCTTGCGCAGCGACCGGAACACCTTCGCCTTTTCGTCGCGGATCGCGGCGCCGTCGTAGAGGGCGGGGGGCTCCATCGCGATCAGCGCGACGAGCTGGAGCATATGGTTGGCGACCATGTCGCGCAACGCGCCCGCGCCCTCGTAATAGCCGGCGCGATCCTCCAGCCCGACCGTCTCGGCGATCGTGATCTGGACGTTGTCGATCCCTTGCGCGTTCCACACCGGCTCGAAGAACGAATTGCCGAAGCGCAGCGCGAGGATGTTCTGGACGGTTTCCTTGCCGAGATAATGGTCGATGCGGAAGGTCCGCTCCTCGGGGAAGGCGGACGCAACGGTGTCGTTGATCTCGCGGCTGGAGGCGAGATCGTAGCCGAGCGGCTTCTCCAGCCCGATCCGCACCGTCTCGCCGGCAAGGCCGACGCTTTCCAGCCCCTTGACCGCCGGCTCGAACAGCGACGGCGCGGTCGACAGATAGATGGCGAGCCCGCCCGACACGTCGCCGATCTTTTCGGCGAGGCCGGCGAAGCTCGCCGGATCGGACAGGTCGGCGGGCTGGAAGAACAACCGCTCGAGGAAGCTGGCGATCTTGTCGTCGTCCTTGCGGTCGGCGGCGAGGAACTGGCCGAGCGCCTTCTGCACGAAGGCGCGGAAGGCGTCGTCATTCTGCTCGCCGCGGGCCGAGCCGACGATCGTCAACGCCTCGGGCAGCAGCCCGTCGGCGTGCAATCCGTACAGCGACGGCCACAGCATGCGCTGGGCGAGGTCACCGGTCGCTCCGAACAGGAGCAGCTTGCCGACGGGATTGCGCTGCATGACGGTCCTTCTGTTAAACGATCAGGCCGGCCAGGGGATCGAGCCCGGCCATGATGTTGAGATTCTGCACGGCGGCGCCACCGGCGCCCTTGCCGAGATTATCGAGCGTGGCGATCAGCCGCACCTGGCCGCTGTCGGCATTGCCGCAGACGCGCAAGGTCATCCGGTCGGTGCCGCTGTTTTCCTCGATCGTCACCGCGGCGACGTCGCCACTCGCGACCGTGATCAGCGCGCTGTCGGCATAGGCCGCGGCGAGCGTCTCCTCGACCGCGGCGAGGCTTGGCAGGCCGGGTAGCTGGGCGAGCGCCAGCGGCACCTCGCCGAGCATGCCGCGGTTGAGCCGCGCCACCGCGGGCGCGAACACCGGCGGATGGGCGAGGCCGGCATGCGCGCGCATCTCGGGCAGATGCTTGTGCGACAACGTCAGCGCATAGGCGCGCAGCGCTGTATCGACTCCGCCGCCCTCGAATTCCGCGATCATCGCCTTGCCGCCACCCGAATAGCCCGACACCGCATTATAGGTCAGCGGCCAGTCGGCGGGGATCAGCCCCGCGCGCACCAGCGGCGCAACCAGCGCGAGAAAGGCGGTGGGATAGCAGCCGGGGTTGGACACGAACCGCGCCGCGGCGATCCGCGCCGCCTGACCCTCGGTCAGTTCGGGGAAACCGTAGGTCCAGCCCTCGGCGACCCGATGCGCCGACGAGGCGTCGATCAGCCGCGTCGTGCCGCTGCGCACCAGCGCCGCCGCCTCGCGTGCCGCCTCGTCGGGCAGGCAGAGGATGGCAATATCGGCGTCGTTGAGCGCCTCGGCGCGAGCATCCGCGTCCTTACGGCGCGAGTCGTCGAGCGTCACGACATCGATGTCGGTGCGGCCGCTCAACCGCTCGCGGATGTCGATGCCGGTCGTGCCGACGGCGCCGTCGATGAACACGGTGACGCTCATGCTGCGCTCGCCTTGTCGAGGATGGAACGGTCGACATAGCCGACCAGATTCTGGCCGATCGCCCGGCCCCAGGCGTGGCGCCCGGCGAGTTCGAGCACCTCGAACACGTCGCCGGTTGCGAGCGTCGCGATCGGCTCGCTCAGATTGCGATCGGCGAACAGGCGGGCATCGCCCAGTGCTACCGCGGCCATCGGCGCGGCATAATGCGGCGCGAACACCTGTTCGGCGAGGCGGACGTCGGCGAGATCGCCGCGCACCGCGTGCGTCCGGGGATCGAGCGTGACCGACGGGCCGGTGAGCGCGAACGCCCTACGCGAGGGCTGGCTGGCGCGACCGGGCGTCGCCTTCGCCAAGGAATTGCCCGAACTCTTCAAGAAACTCTGCCCCTTCGGAAGTACGCGCGACGAAGATGTTGCGCTTGTCGCTGTCGTCGCGTTGCCGGCGCAGATAGCCGAGCGCACCCAGCCTGTTCAAGGCGCGCGTGACGACGGGCTTCGATACGTTGAGGGCCCGGGCCAGGCCCCGCACCGTATGCGGGCCGGGATTGAGGTAGACGAGAAGGAGCAGCGCCATCTGCCGGTTGGTGAGATCGGGTTCGCCCGAGCGCACGTAATCCACCAGGGCCGTCATCCACGTCGCGAGTGATTGCGCGGCAGTTCCCACGTTCAAATATCCGTTTCTGCGCCGTTTTCGGGGCTTTGTTTCGCGGTCATAACGCCCCCGCACGGTGCAGGTTTCCGGTAAACGGACGGGTAGGGTGAATAAGTGGCCTGGGTACGGTTGCGGACCGGCGGGTGGCCCCCGGCATCGATGCCATCATCGTCGCGCACACCCGCACGGTTGATCGTTTCGCAGCCCTCGCCTATGTGCGCGCCTTCATACGCGTTTCCGGGACCATAGATGTTCACCTTCCTCCTCGTCGTTCATGCCATCATCGCCGCGGCGCTCGTGACGGTGATCCTGATGCAGCGGTCGGAGGGTGGTGGCCTCGGCATGGGCGGCAGCCCGTCGGGGCTGATGTCGGCGCGCGGCGCGGCCGATTTCCTGACCCGGATGACGTCGATCCTCGCGACGGTGTTCGTCGGCATGTCGATCGCGCTCGCCTTCATCGCGGCGCATCGCCAGACGCAGACGATCGACACCTCGCTCGCCCGCACGCCCCCGGCGGCGGCACCGGCCCCTGCGCCCGCGCAGGATGCGGTGCCCAACGCTCCCGCCGACAATGGCGCGGTGCCGCTCCAGCGCTAACCCGCTGATCCGTTCATCGTGAATCGCGCGCGGGGCCGACCCGCGCGCTCTTGTCGTTCGACCCCATAACACGCTAGGCGATTTCTCCCATGGCGCGGTACATCTTCATCACCGGCGGCGTGGTTTCGTCGCTCGGCAAAGGCCTCATGGCGGCCTCTCTCGCAGCTTTGCTCCAGGCGCGCGGCTACCGCGTCCGGATTCGCAAGTTCGATCCCTATCTCAACGTCGATCCCGGCACGATGAGCCCGTATCAGCACGGCGAGGTCTACGTGACCGACGACGGTGCCGAGACCGACCTCGACCTCGGCCATTACGAGCGATTCACCGGCGTCGCCTCGCGCCAGTCGGACAACGTCACCTCGGGCCGCATCTACAAGACGATCATCGAGCGCGAGCGGCGCGGCGACTATCTCGGCGCCACCGTGCAGGTGATCCCGCACGTCACCGACGCGATCAAGGCCTTCGCCCGCGCCGAAACCGATGACCTCGACTTCGTACTCTGCGAGATCGGCGGCACCGTCGGCGACATCGAGTCGCTGCCGTTCATCGAGGCGATCCGCCAGCTCAAGAACGAGGTCGGCCGCGGCAATGCGATCAGCATCCACGTCACGCTCGTCCCCTATATCGCCGCCGCCGGAGAGCTGAAGACCAAGCCGACGCAGCATTCGGTGCGCGAACTCGCCGCCTTGGGCGTGCAGCCCGACGTTTTGGTCTGCCGCTGCGAACATCCGCTGCCGCCGTCGGAGCGCGCCAAGATCGCTTTGTTCTGCAACGTGCCGGAGACGGCGGTCATTCCGGCGCTCGACGCCAAGAGCATCTATGCCGTGCCGCTGCAATATCACGGCGAGGGCCTCGATTCGGAGGTGCTGCGCGCCTTCGGCATTACGCCGTCGTCGGCGCCCGACCTCAGCCGCTGGACCGACATCATGGACCGGCTGACCAATCCGGAGGGCGAGGTGACCGTCGGCGTCGTCGGCAAATATGTCGGCCTGCAGGATGCGTACAAGTCGCTCAACGAGGCGCTCGTCCATGGCGGCATCGCCAACCGGGTCAAGGTCAACGTCCGCTGGATCGACGCCGAGATCTTCGAGAACGACAATGGCGAGATCGTCAGCCAGCTCGAGCCGTGCGACGCGATCCTCGTCCCCGGGGCGTTCGGCGAGCGCGGTGCCGAGGGCAAGATCAAGGCGGTCAAATTCGCCCGCGAGCGCGAGATCCCCTATTTCGGTATCTGCTTCGGTATGCAGATGGCCTGCGTGGAGGGCGCGCGCGACCTCGCCGGTATCGCCAATGCCTCGTCGACCGAATTCGGCCCGACCGACGAGCCGGTCGTCGGCCTCATCACCGAGTGGATGGGTCGCGACGGGCTCGAGAAACGCGAGGAGCAGGGCGATCTTGGCGGCACGATGCGGCTCGGCGCCTATGAGGCATCGCTCGACGGCAACAGCGTCGTGTCGTCGATCTACGGCGATACGGTGATCCACGAGCGCCATCGCCACCGCTACGAGGTCAATACGCATTACAAGGATGCGCTGGAGAAGGGCGGGCTGGTGTTCAGCGGCATGTCGCCCGACGGCACCCTGCCCGAGATCGTCGAGCGGCCGGATCATCCGTGGTTCGTCGGTGTCCAGTTCCACCCGGAGCTGAAGAGCAAGCCGTTCGATCCCCACCCGCTGTTCGCGAGCTTCATCCAGGCGGCGCTGACGAAGAGCCGCTTAGTCTGATCTTGACGTCGATCGTCGTGTACGTACATTCCTGTACGGCATGACGGTCTTCGAGTTCGACCCGGCCAAGGCGGCAGCGAATGTCGCCAAACATGGCGTGTCGTTCGCGTTGGCGCAGGCGGTCTGGGACGACCCGTTGCATGTCATCGTGCCGGATCGCGTGACCGATGGAGAACGTCGGTATCACGCGATCGGCATGATCGGTCATGTCGTCTTGCTGGTCGTCGTCCATATGTACCCCGATGGGGAGGATGCGGACCGGGTGCGTATCATCGGCGCGCGCCGTGCGACGCGTCATGAGAGGAGGCGATATGAAGAAGACGCGACTTGATTGCGCCTTGCAGCGCGAAGCCGAGCGACTTGCGGCGCTGACGGACGAATCGATCGATACCGTGGACATTCCGGAGGCACCCGCGGCGGCGTGGCGCGATGCGGTGCGTCCCGGACTGTATCGGCCGGTCAAGCAGCCGGTGACCTTGCGGCTCGACGCCGATATCGTCGCCTGGTTCAAGGATCACGCCGCCGGGGCGGGCTATCAGACCGAGATCAATCGCGTGCTGCGCGATCATGTCGCCAGCGAGGATCGCCGTGCCGCCAAGGGCTCATCGGCCTGATATAGAAAGGCGCCCGGACCGATCGGCCCGGACGCCCCGAGGATTACGCGGCCGCGGCCACGTCCTTGTTCTCCACCGCGGCGAGCGGTGCGCCGGTCTTGATCGCGATGGTCTTCGGCTTCATCGCCTCGGGCACTTCGCGGACCAGATCGATGACGAGCAGGCCGTCGTTGAGACGGGCATCCTCGACGAAGACGAAATCGGCGAGTTCGAAGCGGCGCTCGAAGCTGCGGTTGGCGATGCCGACGTGCAGGAAGTTGGCGTTGCCGGCCTTGTCGTCCTTCTTGCCCGAGACCAGCAGCAGGTTCTGCTGCGCGGTGATCTCGATCTCGTCCCGCGAGAAGCCGGCGACCGCGAGCGTGATGCGATAGCGATCCTCGGCGAGGCGTTCGAGGTTGAAGGGCGGGTAATTCTCCGCCGTGGCGGCGCGCGCGTTGCTTTCCAGCATGTCGAACAGGCGGTCGAAACCGATGGTCGAGCGGCGATAGGGGGTCAGGTCGAGTCGCATGTCAAATCCTCCGCGAGAAGCGAGTTGAACGACGGCATCCACGAGCGTGCGATGCCGGTGCACGGCCCGTGATCGGCGCCGTGCAGCCCCGATTTTGGATTGCTCCGGCCGCGGTTCAAGAGGGCCTCTGTTCGCCCGATCCGTAATTTTCGGGGTTGGCGCCGAAGCCCCGCTTTGTCGCCGCGAAGCATCTCCATCTTTGAACATCCCCCGAACCAGTGGAGTTTGCGGCGAAAATAACATCAGGGAAACCGCATGTCGCTGACGCTCGCCATTCTTCTCGCCGGCCAGACCGCCGCTGCCGCCACCGCACCCGCCGCAGCGCAGGACGATGCCGCACCCGCGCCGGTGACCGCCGGGGGAAGCGAAGACGCCCGGCCGGCGGCTTCGGCACCGGGCGGCGGCGACATCCTCGTCACCGCGCGCCGGCGCGCCGAATCGGTGCAGCGCGTGCCGATCGCCATGTCGGTGGTCGGCGGCGCCGACATCGACAAGACCGGCGCGTTCAACGTCAACCGGCTGCAGCAGCAGCAACCCTCGCTGCAATTCTTCTCCAGCAACCCGCGCAATTCGGCGATCAACATCCGCGGTCTCGGTGCACCGTTCGGCCTGACCAACGACGGCATCGAGCAAGGCGTCGGCTTCTACGTCGACGGCGTCTATATCGGCCGGATCGGCGCCTCGACCTTCGATTTCGTCGACGTCGACCGGGTCGAGGTGCTGCGCGGCCCGCAGGGTACGCTCTACGGCAAGAACACCACCGCCGGCGCGCTCAACGTCACCACCCGCCCGCCGAGCTTCACGCCGGAGGGCAGGGCCGAGGTCAGCGTCGGCAATTACGATTTCGTGCAGGCCAAGGCGTCGGTGTCGGGGCCGCTATCCGACACGGTGGCGCTGCGGCTGTCGAGTTCGGCGACGACGCGCAAGGGGACGATCCGCGACGTCACCTCGGGTGAGGACCTGCATCGCCAGCGCAATCTGGGGGTGCGCGGCCAATTGCTGTGGAACGCAAGCCCGTCGCTTAATTTCACGCTGTCAGGCGATTTCAACGTCCAGAACCCGGAATGCTGCGTGCAATATTATGCCCGCGTCGGCACCACGCAGCGGCCGCTCGCACGGCAATATAATGCGCTCGCGGCGGCGCTCAATTATACCCCGCCCAGCAGGGACCCGTTCGATCGGCGCACCGATCTCGATGCGGCGATCAATTCGCGGCAGGAGGTCGGCGGCGCCTCGCTGGTCGCCAATTGGGATCTCGGCCCGGCGACGCTGACCTCGGTCAGTGCGTGGCGCTACTGGGACTGGCAGCCGCAGAATGATCGCGACTTCACCGGCCTGCCGATCACCACCGTCTCGCAGAATCCGTCGCAGCAGAAGCAGGTGTCGCAGGAATTCCGTTTCGCCTCGAACGGCACCAACCGGCTCGACTACACGGTCGGCGCCTTCCTGTTCCACCAGACGATCGATACCCAGGGGTCGCAGGTGCAGGGATCGGCGGCGAGCCGCTTCCTGCTGTCGGGCACCGACGCCAACAATCCCAACGTCCTCAACGGCCTGACCTCGACCAATACGATCAGCTTCGACAACACGAGCTTCGCGGTGTTCGGCAAGCTCAACTGGGCGCTGACCGATGCGCTCCACATCCAGCCGGGGCTGCGCGTCAATTACGACCGCAAGTCGGGTTTCTACGAATCGGTCGTCAGCATCGCCAACAGCCAGTATAATTTTACCGCCACGGCGGATAACGTCGCGACGCTGCTGGCCGCGCAGCCCACCACGGCGGCGCGCACGACCTTCCAGAACCAGATCAATACACTCGCACCGCAGCGTTACAGCCCGCGGTTCAGCGCCTGGAATACGTCGGGCGATATCACCGTATCCTACGATTTCGCGCCCGAGATTCACGGCTACGCCACCTATGCGCGCAGCTTCAAATCGGGCGGGATCAATCTATCCGGCCTGCCGCTCAATTCGAACAGCACCGGCGTCGATCTGACGACGCAGACGGTGAAGCCTGAGAAGGTCAACAATTACGAGATCGGCCTCAAGACGCAGTTCCTCGACCGGCGGCTGACGCTCAACCTCGCCGGCTTCTGGACCGACGTGTCCGACTATCAGGCGACGGTGAACAATAATGCGATCAACGTGATCCGCGGCTATCTCGCCAATGCCGGCAAGGTGCGGTCTCGCGGCGTCGAGTTCGATTCGAGCTTCCGCCCGAGCAAGCGGTTCAGCGTCTACGTCAGCGGGGCCTTTACCGACGCCAAATATGTCGACTTCAAGAACGCGCCGTGCCCGCCCGAACTGTCGGGTGGCACCGCGACTGCGCCCGGTGGCGTGACCGATCCGGCGGGGACGCCCGGCGGGCGTAGCCCGGCCTTTTGCGACATCTCCGGCCAGCGCCTGCCGGGCATCTCGAAATGGTCCTTCTCCTACGGCGGCGAATATAACCTCCCGGTCGATGGCGCGGGTGGTGAAGTCTATGTCGGCTATGACGGCAATTACCGGTCGCGCTTCTCGTCCAACCCGTCGCCGTCGGCCTATACGTGGATCGAGGGCTATTCGCTGTCGAACGTCCGCGCCGGCTATCGCAAGAACGATTTCAACGTCTTCGGCTGGGTGCGCAATGCGTTCGACCAGAACTACTTCGAACTGCTGTCAACGCAGTCGGGCAACACCGGCCTGATCGTCGGCCAGCCCGGTGATCCGCGCACTTATGGCCTGACGGTGTCGAAGCGGTTCTAGGCGTTCGATACGTTCGGGAAGGGCGGGGATCGGAGAATGTTGCGACACGTTCGGCCGGTCTGCCAACCGCCTGAGCTACCCACAGTGTCGTCACCCCGGCGAAGGCCGGGGCCCATGGTTTCGGTGATTTCAAAGGCAGCGCATACCGTTGTCGCCATCGCATCCATGGGCCCCGACTTTCGTCGGGATGACGAAGCGGGGGAGGGATGACGCCACGCCCGCATTGTGTGTGCCAAACGGTTCGGAATCGCAGATACTTCGGTCCGCGTTATGACCCGGTTCAGAATTGATCGGCAATAAAGACGATCGCCGGACAGGGGGCGCGACCTGGAAGCTCCCACCCTCTGCCCGGCTACTCTGGTCTAAAACTGCGGCGGACAAGCAAACGCCCGGACCGTTGCCGATCCGGGCGCCTGCGTGACGAGAAAACCCGTCAGCCCCCTTAGGTCGCTTTCCGACAATCGCGCGTTGTTTCGCTGCGCTGTCGTTCCGCTCTTCCCCGAACCACGGCCGTTGCCTGTGTCTCAGTAAGTCTTTGCTAGGCAGCACTGCCGGCTTTGTCACCGGCTATGTGGAGGGGCGGAATCGATTGACCGAAACCTGTGTCGAATCCGCAACATTTGTTGCTTGTGACTCGCACGTCACCTAGAGGTCCGGCCATGCTCCTCTCACGCTACGAACGGATGATCGCCCGGCGCTACCTGCTCCCGGGCAAGGGCGAGGCGTTCATCTTCCTGGTCGCCTCGATCAGCCTCGTCGCGGTGATGCTCGGCGTCGCCGCGCTCGTCATCGTGATGAGCGTGATGAACGGCTTCCGTGCCGAGCTGTTCGACAAGATCGTCGGGCTCAACGGCCATGCCGTGATCCAGGGCGTCGGCGGCCGTCTGCCCGACTGGCGCGAGATCGTCGCCGAGGCGCGCAAGACGCCCGGCGTCACCTCCGCCACGCCGATGGTCGAACAGCCGCTCGCCGCGACCTATAACGGCCGCGCCGAAGGGGTGCTGGTCCGCGGCGTCCGCCTCGCCGACGTCAAGCCGGTGATCGGCGACAAGCTCGTGATGGGCACGCTCGCCGGCATCACGCCGGGCAGCGGCCGGATCGCGATCGGATCGCGGCTTGCCGAGGCGCTCGGCGCGCAGGTCGGCAGCGAGATTTCGCTGTTCAACCCGCAGGGGCAGGCGACTCCGTTCGGCACCGTGCCGCGTATCGTCAATTATACGGTCGGCGCCATCTTCGAGATCGGCCTGTACGATTACGACAAGGCCTATGTCATCATGCCGATCGAGGACGCGCAGACGCTGCTGCTGCTCGGCGACAACGTCAGCCAGATCGAATTGCAGACCGTCGATCCCGACAAGGTCGCGCCGATCCTCGCGCCGCTCGCCGACCGTCTGCGCGGCGGCGCGGTCATCGCCACCTGGCGCAGTATGAACGCGCAGCTGTTCCAGGCGCTCGAGGTCGAGCGGGTCGCGATGTTCACCGTGCTGTCGATCATCATCCTCGTCGCGGTGTTCAACATCCTGTCGTCGCTGATCATGCTTGTCCGTGCCAAGACGCGCGACATCGCGATCCTGCGGACGATGGGTGCGACGCGGGTCGGATTGATGCGCATCTTCATGGTCGTCGGCACGACGATCGGCGCGCTCGGCACGCTCGCCGGCCTCGTGCTCGGCTTCGTCTTCCTCTTCTATCGCCAGGCGGTGGTGAACCTCGTCCAGCTCGTCACCGGGCAGAATCTGTGGGACCCGTCGATCCGCTATCTCACCGAGCTGCCGTCCAAGCCCGACCCGGTCGAGATCGTCATCATCGCGCTGATGGCGCTGGTGTTCAGCTTCCTCGCCACGCTCTATCCGGCGTGGAAGGCGGCGAGCACCGATCCGGTACAGGTGCTGCGCTATGAATGACGTCCTCCGCACCACCGGCCTGACCCGCAGCTTCCGCCAGGGCGAGGAGACGATCCACGTCCTGCGCGGCGTCGACCTCTCCGTCGCGCCAGGCGAAATCGTCGCGCTGGTCGGTCCGTCGGGCTCGGGCAAGTCGACGCTGCTACAGGCAGTCGGCTTGCTCGAGGGCGGCTTCCAAGGCTCGATCATGATCGGCGGCGAGGAAGCCGCGAAGCTCGACGCGCATGGCCGCACGATCATGCGCCGCGACCGGCTCGGCTTCGTCTACCAGTTCCACCATCTGCTGCCCGACTTCAACGCGACCGAGAATGTCGTGCTGCCGCAGCTCGTCCACGGTGCCGAGCGCAAGCCCGCCGACGATCGCGCGATATCGCTGCTGACGGCGCTCGGTCTCGGCCACCGGCTGACGCACCGGCCGAGCCAGCTCTCCGGCGGCGAGCAGCAGCGCGTCGCGGTGGCGCGCGCGCTCGCCAACCGGCCGGCGCTGGTGCTCGCCGACGAACCGACCGGCAATCTTGACGAACATACCGCCGACGTGGTGCTTGCCGAGTTCCTGCGGCTGGTGCGCGGCGAGGGCTCGGCGGCGTTGATCGCGACGCACAACGAGCGGCTGGCGCAGAAGATGGATCGCGTCGTCCGCCTGCACGAAGGCGTGCTCACGTGACGGCGTGGGGCGAGACGCCGACGCTCGTCGGGCGTCACGTCACGCTGCGGCCCCTGGAGCGCGCCGACCGGGACGCGCTGGTCGCGGTCGCCGCGGCGGACGATCTGTGGAACACCTTTTACGCCAACGTCTCGCAGCTCAAGGATGCGGACCGTTGGCTCGACGCGTCGTTCGAGCAGCAGGACATCGGCCGCGCCCGCCTGTTCGCGGTGTCCGATCCGGCGGGGCAGGTGGTCGGCACCACCCGCTATATGCGCATGGCGCCGGCGCATCGCCGGCTCGAACTGGGCGGCACCTTCTACGCCAAGGCGGTGCAGCGTACCGGCGTCAACACCGAGGCCAAGCTCATGCTGCTCACCCACGCCTTCGAGGCGCTGGATTGCCAGTGCGTGCAGATCCGTACCGATTCGCTCAACAAGCGCAGCCAGGCGGCGATCGAGCGGCTCGGCGCAAAGCAGGACGGCGTGCTGCGCGGCCACCAGCAGATGGCGGACGGGCGGCTGCGCGACAGCATCGTCTATTCGATCCTCGACCGCGAATGGCCGGGGGTGAAGCAGAACCTCCTCTTCCTGCTCGCGAGGCACGCATGACCGCGATCACCGACTTTACCGTCACCGGCGCCGACGGCGCACCGATCCCGCTCGATCGCTGGGCGGGGCAAGTGCTGCTGATCGTCAACACCGCCTCGAAATGCGGGTTCACCCCGCAATATGAGGGGCTCGAGGCGCTGCATCGCCGCTTCGCCGAGCGGGGGTTCGAAGTCCTCGGCTTCCCCTGCAACCAGTTCGGCGCACAGGAACCCGGCGACGCCGCCGAGATCGCCAGTTTCTGTTCGCTGACCTATGACGTCACCTTTCCGGTTTTTGCCAAGGTCGAGGTCAACGGGGCAGGGGCCGATCCGCTATTCTCGCGGTTGAAGATCGAGGCACCGGGGCTGCTCGGCTCGAAGGCAATCAAGTGGAACTTCACCAAGTTTCTGGTGAACCGCGAGGGCAAGGTGGTCCATCGCTACGCGCCGACGACCAAGCCCGAAGAGATCGCCGCCGATATCGAGGCGCTACTCTGACGCTTGCAACGTCCAGTACCCCGGCCTCCGCCGGGGTACGGGTTTCGCGCTCACACCTCCGGTGCGGCGAAGGGCTTCGCGCCCGTCTTGTGGTTGAGCGCCGACGCCACCGAGGCGACGCCGCCGAGCAGGAAGCTGATCCCGAGGATGAACCCCGGCAGCGTCAGTGCCGACCAGGGCAGGGTTGCGAGCACGTAGATCGCGAGCAGGATGTTGACCACGCCGAGCACGATCATCAGCGCGCGCCCGCGCTTGAATCGCGCGCCGAGCCCGATCTCGAGCGCCCCGCGGATGCCCAGCCAGATCGCGACCAGCAAGGTCAGCGAGATCGCCGCGGTCGCGGGCGCGAACGCCATCAGCAGCCCGATGACCAGCGACAGCACGCCGAAGCCGATCGCATAGCCGCGCCCTTCGTGATCCCTGCCGGCAAATCCGGCCGCGATCGACACCAGCCCGGCGGCGATGAAGAAGGCGCCGATCACCAGCGTCGCCGCATAGGTCGCGGCGAAGGGATTGAGGAAGGCGAGCACGCCGAGCACGATCGACAGCACGCCATAAGCGAGGATCCAGCCCCAGCCGGCACCGGCGGCACGCGGCGCGAGCGGATCGGTGAATACAGTGTCCGACATTGACGTAACCTCCTCCGTTATGCCCGCGTAACGGAGTTATCCACCGCAGGTTCCTTGGCCCGCCCTGTTCGAATCGGGGTTGAGCGGCTAAGTCTCCGCAATGGCTCATTCCGGTTTCGTACCGCTCCGCATTTTCTCGTCCTACACGATGCTCGACGGGGCGATCGAGCCCAAGGCGATCGCCAAGCAGGCGAAGGCGATGCGCTTTCCCGCCGCCGGTTTGACCGATCGCAACGGCCTCTATGCGGCGATGGCCTTTTCGGATGCCGCCAAGAAGGACGGCGTCCAGCCGGTGATCGGCACGATGCTGTGCGTCGCGCGGCCCGGCATGCCCGACGGCGTCGCCGTGCCGCTCGACTGGATCGCCCTCTATGCGCAGGATGCGACGGGCTATGACAATCTGTGCGCGCTGGTCAGCCTCGCGCATCTCGAACGGCCGATCGAACTGCCCGCGCATGTCGATTTCGCCGCGCTGGAGGGGCGCACCGACGGCCTGATCGCCCTGACCGCGGGTGGCGAGGGCGCGCTGGCGCGATTGATCCACGAGGACCAGCCGGATCGCGCCGCCGCCTATCTCGACCGGTTGCAGGCGCTGTTCCCCGACCGCCTCTATATCGAGCTGGCCCGCCGCAGCGACGTGATCGAGGAGGCCGCCGAACAGGCGCTGGTCGACTTCGCTTACGATCGCAACCTGCCGCTGGTCGCGACCAATCCCTGCTGTTTCTCGGACAGCGCCTTTCTCGACGCGCATGATGCGATGCTGTGCATCGCGCATTCGACCTATGTCGAGAGCGAGGACCGCATCCGCTCCTGTCCCGACGCATGGCTCAAGCCCGCCGAGACGATGCGCGAACTCTTCTCCGACCTGCCCGAGGCGATCGACAATACGTTGGTCGTCGCGCAGCGCTGCGCGGTAATGGCGCCCTATCGCAAGCCGATCCTGCCCAGCCTCGCCGGCGATCGCGAGGGCGAGGCGGCGATGCTGCGCGCCGAGGCGGCGGCGGGGCTGGAAAAAAGGCTCGACCGGATCGAGGCACTCGGCACCCAGCCCGCCGATGATCCCGACTGGCGCGACGTGTATCGCAAGCGGCTCGCCTTCGAGGTCGACGTCATCGTCCAGATGGGCTTTCCCGGCTATTTCCTGATCGTCGGCGACTTCATCAAATGGGCGAAGGATCACGACATTCCGGTCGGGCCGGGGCGCGGTTCGGGCGCCGGCTCGGTCGTCGCCTGGGCACTGACGATCACCGATCTCGATCCGATGAAACTGGGCCTGCTGTTCGAACGCTTCCTCAACCCGGAACGCGTCTCGATGCCCGACTTCGACATCGACTTCTGCGAAACCCGGCGTGGCGAGGTCATCCGCTACGTGCAGGAGAAATACGGCCGCGATCAGGTCGCGCAGATCATCACCTTCGGTAAGCTCAAGGCGCGCGCGGTGCTCAAGGACACCGGCCGCGTCCTCCAGATGAGCTACGGCCAGGTCGATCGCCTCGCCAAGCTCGTCCCCAGCCATCCGACCGATCCCTGGGACCTCAAGCGCGCGCTCAACGGCGTGCCCGAGCTCGCCAAGGAATATTCGAACGACAATCAGGTCCGCCGCCTGCTCGATCTGGCGACGAAGCTGGAGGGCCTGCCGCGCCACTCGTCGACGCACGCCGCCGGCGTGGTGATCGGCGACCGCCCGCTCGCGCAACTGGTGCCGCTCTACCGAGACCCGCGGTCGGACATGCCGGTCACCCAGTTCGACATGAAGTACGTCGAAGGCGCCGGCCTGGTGAAGTTCGACTTCCTCGGCCTCAAGACGCTGTCGGTGCTCAAGAAGGCGGTGCAGCTGCTCGCCAAGCGCGGCATCACCGTCGATCTTGACGCTTTGCTGTGGGACGACGAGGCGGTCTACAAACTGCTCCAGAAGGGCGACACGGTCGGCGTGTTCCAGCTCGAATCGGAGGGGATGCGCCGTACGCTTAGCGCCGTGCGCCCGACCAATTTCGGCGACATCATCGCGCTCGTCTCGCTCTACCGGCCCGGCCCGATGGACAATATCCCGAGCTTCGGCCGCCGCAAGCAGGGCACCGAGCCGATTGTCTATCCCCATGACCTGCTCGAACCGATCCTGTCCGAAACCTACGGAATCTTCGTCTATCAGGAACAGGTGATGCAGGCGGCGCAGATCCTCGCCGGCTTCTCGCTCGGCGGCGCCGATCTGCTGCGTCGCGCGATGGGCAAGAAGATCAAGGCGGAGATGGACGCGCAGCGCGCGATCTTCGTCGAGGGCTGCGCCAAGGTGAACGGCATCCCCAAGGCCAAGGCGAACGAATTGTTCGACTTGATCGACAAGTTCGCCGGCTATGGCTTCAACAAGAGCCACGCCGCCGCCTACGCCCTGCTCGCCTATCAGACCGCATGGCTGAAGGCGCATCATCCGGAGGAATTCTACGCCGCGTCGATGTGCTACGACATGGCGCAGACCGACAAGCTCTGCATCTTCGTCGACGACATGCGCCGGCTTGGCGTGACGATCTGCGGCCCCGACATCAACAAGAGCGACGCCGAATTCGACGTCGAGGCGACTGAGGACGGCGGCCTCGCCGTCCGCTACGCGCTCGCCGCGCTGAAGTCGGTCGGCGAGGGGGCGATGGAGAAGCTCGTCGTCGAGCGCAGCACCAACGGTCCGTTCAAGAGCATCGACGATCTCGCCACCCGCGTCGATCCGCGCCTCATCAACAAGCGCCAGCTTGAAACGCTCGCCGCCAGCGGCACGTTCGACTGTTTCGATGCCAACCGCGCGGGCATCCACGCCGTTGCCGAGACGATCCTCGCCGTCGCCGCCCGCACCCACGAGGGCAAGACCAGCGGCCAGCACGGCCTGTTCGGCGCCGAGGATGTCGCGGGCGATGCAATCAAGCTGCCCGCCAACGTGCGTTGGTCGATGGCCGATGCGATGGAGCAGGAAAAGGAGGCGTTCGGCTTCTATTTCTCCGCCCACCCGGTCGACCGCCACGCGCATCTCGCCAAGATGCACGGTGCGCGCCAATATGTCGCGCTGACCGAGCTCAACATCCCCGAGGACGGCACCCGCGCCGGCGCGACGATGGCGGTGCTGGTCGAGGATGCGCGCTGGCGCACCTCGGCGCGTGGCAAGCGGTACATGATGGCGACCTTGTCCGATGCGAGCGGCCAGTTCGTCGCCACCTGTTTCGACGATTCGGTCGCCGCCGAGCTGGAGGATGCCGCGCGCTGCGGCGGCTGCGGCCTCATCACCGTCGAGCTCGACCGCCGGCCCGGCGAGGAGACGCCGCGCGTCTCGGTGAAGCGCATCCAGCCGTTCGAGGGGCTCGCCTCGATCGCGCGCTTCACCATCGCCGCCAGGGTGGCGCATGCCACCGCCTTCGAGGCGCTGTCGGCGCTGCTCGCGCATCACCGCGGCGCCCGCGGCGAGGTGCGTGCGCATATCCCGGTCGGGGAGGGCGAGGCGACGGTGCTGCTCGGTCGCGATTTCCTGCTCGACATGGAGTTGGTCGAGACGATCCAGGCGATCCCCGGCATCAGCGACGTCGCGCTCGACCGCGTCGCCTCGCAACTGCGCTCGGTGGGCTGAACCATGCCGATCGACACCAGCCTCGCCTTCCGCCCGGTCAACATCGCGGTGCTTACCGTTTCGGATACGCGCGGGCTCGCCGAGGATCGCTCGGGCGATACGCTGGTCGGACGGCTCGAGGCCGCGGGCCACGTCCTCGCCGAGCGCGTCATCCTGCGCGACGATGCCGACGCGATCGTCGCGCAACTCCATCGCTGGATCGACGACGAGAGCGTCGATTGCGTCATCACCACCGGCGGCACCGGCGTCACCGGCCGCGACGTCACCCCCGAGGCGGTCGAGCGCGTCGCCACCAAGATGATCCCCGGCTTCGGCGAGCTGTTCCGCTATCTGAGCTACGCCAAGATCGGCACCAGCACCGTCCAGTCGCGCGCCTGCGCCTGCGTGGCGCGCGGCACCTATATCTTCGCGTTGCCCGGCTCAACCGGCGCGGTGAAGGACGGCTGGGACGGCATCCTGCAGGACCAGCTCGACAGCCGCCACCGCCCCTGCAATTTCGTCGAACTGATGCCGCGGCTGATGGAGCGGTGATCGGTCCGCGACCGTAAGCGCGAGTCGGGTGTGCCGACGTCGCCCCGAACTACCCGTCACCCCGGACTTGTTCCGGGTCCACCGGCCCGCAGGACCAACAGCTTTTGCTCCTGCGGAACAGTGGATGCCGGAACGAGTCCGGCATGACGGACGTGTGGGTCGGCCGGCCCGTGACGACGGACCTAACCCGCGTCGACCTGCATCACCGCCAGCACGTGCCCATCCGGATCGGCGAAGTGGAACCGCCGTCCGCCCGGGAAGGCGAAGACCGGCATCGTCACCCGGCCGCCGGCCGCCTCGACCGCGGCGAGCGCTGCGTCGACATCCGCCACCTCGATCACCGGCAGCGCTGCCGCGGTCTGCTGCGCGGGATCGGCCTGGAAGCCGATATCGGTATCGCCGCTGGTCGTCGCCGCATAGCTCGGCCCGAAATCGCTGAACGCCCAGCCGAACGCTTCGCCGTAGAACGCCTTGGCCCGCGTCGTGTCGGCCACCGGCAGTTCGAGATAGTTCAGCCTTGCCATACCATATCTCCCATCATGTTCTTGATATGTTCTAGTCAGCTGCCTACCATCGCGCAATGGCCAAGCCGCTCGTCAAACGCGCCGTTCGCGGTGCCACGGTCAACACCGGGAGCCGCCGCTTTAACCTGCCCGAGCGCGAGGCGGATGGCGACTGGCTCGATGCGCAGGGCGAGATCGATGGCGCGCCCGCACCGTTGCGGACCAGCGTCACCGTCGAAACCCCGCGCACGATCATCACCCGCAACAGCTCGCCCGACGTCTTCTTCGATCGCTCGATCAACCCGTATCGCGGCTGCGAACACGGCTGCATCTATTGCTTCGCCCGGCCGACGCATGCCTATCACGATCTCTCGCCCGGTCTCGATTTCGAATCGCGGCTGTTCGCCAAGCCGCAGGCCGCCGAGCTGCTCCGCGCCGAATTGCGCAAGCCCGGCTATGTCGTCGCGCCGATCGCGCTCGGCACAAATACCGATCCCTATCAGCCGATCGAGCGCGACTGGCGGATCACCCGCGGCGTCATTGAGGTGCTCGCCGAGACGCGCCATCCGCTCACGATCACCACCAAGTCCGATCGGGTGACGCGCGATATCGACCTGCTTTCGGCGATGGCGGCCGAGGGGCTGGCCGGCGTCGCGATGTCGATCACCTCGCTCGACCCGACGATCGCCGCGACGATCGAGCCACGCGCGCCGCATCCCGAACGGCGACTGCGCGCGGTGCGGATGCTCGCCGATGCCGGCGTGCCCGTCTATGTCTCGATCGCGCCGGTGATCCCGTCGATCACCGACCATGAACTCGAGCATCTCGTCGAACGCGCCGCGGAGGCGGGGGCGAAATCCTGTTTCTTCATCCCCGTCCGCCTGCCGCACGAGGTCGCGCCGCTGTTCCGGGCGTGGCTCGACGCACATTTCCCCGATCGTGCCGGCAAGGTGATGGCCATCATCCAGTCGCTGCGCGGCGGTCGCGACAACGATCCCGATTTCTTTACGCGCATGCAGGGCGCCGGCCCCTGGGCCGAGCTGATGCGCACCCGCTTCCGTATCGCCTGCCGCAAGCACGGCCTCGGCAATCGCGGCGCGCCGCTGCGCACCGACCTGTTCCGCCCGCCCGCCGGGCCGCAGGGCGAGCTGTTCTGACCGCGTTAGCGCGCCGCTAACCCTCTTTGCGCCATGACGCATGGCGCATGACGCAACGGCTTTCCTGGCTGATCCTGATCCTCGTCGCAGTGGCGTTGCGCCTGCCCGATATCGGCAACCCGCTGATCGACGTCGACGAACAGATGTACCTGCTCGTCGGGCAGCGGATGTGGGAGGGGGCGATCCCCTATGTCGACATCTGGGACCGCAAGCCGATCGGCCTGTTCCTGATCGCAGCGGCGGCACGGGGCCTGCCCGGCGATCCCGTCGTCGCCTATCATCTGCTCGCGCTCGCCGCCGCAGCGGCCACCGCCGGCCTGATCGCGACGATGGCACGAGGCCATGCCGGCGCCGCCGGTGCGCTGGTGGCGGGCCTGCTCTATCTCGTCTGGCTGGAACTGCTCGGCGGCCGCGGCGGCCAGTCGCCGGTCTTCTACGATCTCGCCATCGTCGCGGCGGCGCTGCTGACCCGCGACACGATCGCCGGTCGCCGCCGCGCCGCGATCCCGGCGATGCTGCTCGCCGGGCTGGCGTTGCAGATCAAGCCGACCGCCGTCTTCGAAGGCTGTTTCTTCGGCGTCGCGCTGCTCGGCGCTACATGGCACCGCCATCGCAACCCGGCACGGCTCGCCGCTGCGGCAGCGCTCTATGCCGCCAGCGCGCTGCTCCCGACGATCGCCGCTGCCGCCGCTTATGCCGGCATGGGGCACGGCGGCGCCTGGTGGTTCGCTACGATCGAATCGATCTTCCTGCGACAGGCGACCCCCGGCGATCCGATCGCGGCACGGCTGGCCGGCGTCGCCGTCGTCCTGCTCGTCCCCGCCGGGCTTGCGATCCGCGGGCTGATCGTGCGCCCCGATCGATTCCTGACCGGTTGGCTCGCCGTCGCGGTGGTCGGCTGGCTGCTCGTCCCGCCCTATTTCAACCATTACGCGCTGCCGCTGCTCGTGCCGATCGCGATCTGCGCCGCCGCCGCGCTCGACCGCCGCGCGATGCGGGCGCTCGCCGCCGTCGCGGGGGGCGCATTGCTGCTGTTCAGCGGCTATCCGCATCGCGGCGAGACCGCCGACATGCGCCAGCGCGTCGCCACGCTCGCCCGGGTCATCGATCGGATGCGCGGGCAGGGCTGTCTGTTCCTCGTCCAGGCCCCCCCGGCGCTCTACGACGCGACGGAGAGCTGCCTGCCGACGCGCTATCCATTTCCGTTCCACCTCGTCGAGGCAAGCGAGGCGCGCGCGATCGGCATCGACCCGACACAGGAGGTCGCCCGCATCCTCGCCGCCCGCCCGCCGGTGATCGCGGTCGGCGACATCCCCCGCAACCGCCGGCGGCCCGGCGTGATCCTCGTCCACCGCGTGCTCGCGCGTCATTATCGCGCCGTCGCGCGCGAGCTCGGCGTGACCGTCTATCGTCGCCTGCCGGCCGCCGCGCCGCCGGCGAGACCCGGAAACACGCACGGAACGTAGCGGCCGACCGTCGGTTGGTCCTCCACCTCCGCGCTGCAGAAGGACTGACGATGACCGACCCCGACCGCACCGACGACCAGGACAAGAACGACCACAATATCGATCCGCTCGCCCCGACGGAAAATACCGACACCGAGGAATCGGGTGCCGGCTACGGCAACCACGGCGAGGGCCAGGGCGGTGTCAACGACAACGGCTGATCGTCCTCCACCGTCGTCCCGGTACCTGCCGGGATGACGGACGGGGATCAGGCCGCCCCGTCCCGCCGTTCGCGCGCATCCGCCATCAACCGGTCGCGGCTCGACAGGAACGGTCCCTCCGGCCGCCGCGCCGGTGCGAAGGCGCCGAGCCCCACGGGAGCGTCGATCGCGACATAGATCGCCTCGATCCCGCCCTTGGCGCTATAGGCCTCGTGCCAGAAGCCGCAGCCGTGGCGATCGTTCAGGAAGTCCCGCCACCAGCCGCTATGCGGCGCCGATCGGGTGAAGCGGCCGAGGCTGTCGAGATCGCGCCAATAATGGCGGATGCCGACGTGGTTCCACGCGAACATCATGCCGTCATTGCCCAACAAGCCGTCGGGCGGCGTACGGCCGATGGTGGCGAGGCCGCGACCGATCCGCATCAGCGCGGGCAATCCGCGCAGGCTGCCGACCCGGAAGCCGAGCAACACCATCACCAGATCGGGATAGTCCGACAGATCCACCGTCGCGCGGGCCGTGGCGGCGCGCCCATCCATTTGCATCATCCCACTCCTTTGTTTACACCGTAAGCTAACATCAAATGCTTACAGTGTAAACACGCCGGATGACGTCGACTCCCTCTTTGCGCCAGTCGCTTGTCGAGCACGCGATGCGTCTGCTCGATGCGGGCGATCACGACCCCTCGCTCCGCGCCGTCGCGCGCGCCGCAGGGGTATCGGCGATGGCGCCCTATCGCCATTTTCCCGACAAGACAGCACTGCTCGGCGCGGTCGCGGCGGAAGGCTTTGCGATGCTGCACGGCCGGCTCGTCGTCGCCGACGCGCAGGGGAACGCCATCGCCCCCGAACAGGCGCTGGTCGAACAGGGGCTGGCCTATGTCGCCTTCGCGCAGGCGCATCCCGCGCTGTTCCGGCTGATGTTCACCGATGCGATCGCCACCGCCGCGCACGTCAGCCCGGATCACGCCGTCGAGGGCGATGCCTATGGCATACTGGCCGCGCGCGTCGCGACGCTCTGTCCCGGTACCGCGGCGACCGCGACGATGGCGGCCTGGGCGCTGGTCCACGGCTTCGCGACGCTCGCGCTCGACCGCCGCCTGCCGCCCGACCCGGAGGCCGCCCGCGCAGCGCTCGCCTTGTTCGTCGCCGGCCTTACGAAAAAGGGCCCGGAAGCCTAAGCCTCCGAGCCCCCGATCGTCTCAGGCGAAGCGGATCAGCCCCAGTTCGCCATCTTCTGCTCGAGGTTGGCGCGCACCGCCTCGAAGAACTGCTCGGTGGTCATCCACGGCTGGTGCGGCCCGATCAGGATCGCGAGATCCTTGGTCATCTGGCCGTTTTCCACGCACTCGATGCAGCAGCGCTCCAGCGTCTCGGCGAACTTGGTCACCTCGGGGGTGCCGTCGAACTTGCCGCGATACTTCATGCCGCCGGTCCAGGCGAAGATCGACGCGATCGGGTTGGTGCTGGTCGCCTTGCCCTGCTCGTGCTGGCGATAGTGGCGCGTGACGGTGCCGTGCGCGGCCTCCGCCTCGACCGTCTTGCCGTCCGGCGTCAGCAGCACCGAGGTCATCAGGCCGAGCGACCCGAAGCCCTGCGCGACCTGGTCCGACTGGACGTCGCCGTCGTAGTTCTTGCAGGCCCAGACGAACTCGCCGTTCCACTTCAGCGCCGAGGCGACCATGTCGTCGATCAGGCGATGCTCGTAGACGATGCCCGCTTCCTTGAACTTGTCCTTGAACTCGGTCTCGAACACCTCGGCGAACAGGTCCTTGAAACGGCCGTCATAGGCCTTGAGGATCGTGTTCTTGGTGCTGAGATACACCGGCCACTTGAGGTTGAGGCCGTAATGCATCGACGCGCGCGCGAAATCGCGGATCGAATCGTCGAGGTTGTACATCGCCATCGCGACGCCCGAGCTCGGGAAATCAAAGACTTCGCGGTCGATCGTCTGGCCGTCGACGCCCTCGAACACGAGGCGCAGCTTGCCGGGGCCGGGGACGAGAAAGTCGGTCGCGCGATACTGGTCGCCGAAGGCGTGACGGCCGACGACGATCGGATGCGTCCAGCCCGGGATCAGGCGGGGGACGTTCTTGATCACGATCGGCTCGCGGAAGATCGTGCCGCCGAGGATGTTGCGGATCGTGCCGTTGGGCGACTTCCACATCTTCTTGAGGCCGAATTCCTCGACGCGCTGTTCGTCGGGGGTGATCGTCGCGCACTTGACCGCGACACCGTGCTTCTGCGTCGCCTTGGCGGCGTCGACCGTCACCCGGTCTTCGGTCGCGTCGCGATTCTCGATGCCGAGATCGTAATAGTCGAGCTCGATGTCGAGATACGGCTTGATCAGGCGCTCGCGGATCCATTCCCAGATGATCCGCGTCATCTCGTCGCCGTCGATCTCGACGATCGGGTTCTTCACCTGAATCTTGGCCATATGCGCTTCCTGCGAGAGGGGATTTGCGCCGTCGTCTAGGCACAAGCGGGCAGGGGATCAACCATCTCGGGCGGATTGGCCGCGCGGTGAACGTCGTCGCCGGCAAACGTTGTGTTGCATGAACGACACGGTTACACCCCGTGGTTATGCCATCGCTCGAAAAGCCACCGACCAGCCCGCTGCCGACGACCACGGTGAAGTGGCGCTTCCCTTCGGTCCACCCCGAAGGCCATAAATACGCCGCCATCGCGCTTGGGCTCACGCTGATCGCGACGATCGTCACCAAGGTGCTGTTCTGGCCGCTGCTCGCCGTCGTCGTCTGGGTGCTGACCTTCTTCCGCGATCCGATCCGGACCACGCCGGTCGGCGACGGCCTCGTCATCGCCCCCGCCGACGGGCTCGTCACGATGATCCAGCGGGTGGCGGTGCCGCGCGAATTGGTCGGCGAACTGGGCGAGGTGCCGTTGACGCGGGTGTCGATCTTCATGTCGGTGTTCGACGTGCACATCAACCGGACGCCGATCGCGGGTACGATCCGCCAGGTCGTCTATATCAGCGGCAAGTTCCTCAACGCCGATCTCGACAAGGCGTCCGACGAGAACGAGCGCCAGCATATCGTTGTCGAGGGGCGGGATGGCCGCCGCATCGGCTTCACCCAGATCGCCGGGCTGGTCGCGCGCCGCATCGTGCCCTTCGTCAAGCCGGGCGACATGGTCGCGACCGGCCAGCGGATCGGCCTGATCCGCTTCGGCAGCCGCGTCGACGTCTTCCTTCCGGACGACATCATCCCGCAGGTGACGCTCGGCCAGCGCACGATCGCCGGCGAGACGGTGGTCGGCCGTATCGGCGGCATGGCCGTCACCGGCATCGCACAATGATCGGCAAGTAAATGGAACCGCGCGACTCCACCCCCGATCCCGCCCGCCGCCTGCCGCGTCGCCTGCCCCGCCGTCCGCGCGGGCTGCCGCTGCGCGCCGTCGCCCCCAATGCCGTCACCGCGCTCGCGCTCTGCTCGGGCCTCAGCGGCGTGCGCTTCGCGATCGGCGGCGAATGGCAGAGTGCGGTGACGATGATCATGATCGCCGGCGTGCTCGACGGGCTCGACGGGCGCATCGCCCGCATGCTCCACGGCGAGAGCCGCTTCGGCGCCGAACTCGATTCGCTGTCCGATGCGATCTCGTTCGGCGTCGCACCGGCGCTCATCATGTATCTCTGGTCGCTCGCCGCGCTGCCGCGGCTCGGCTGGATCAGCGCGCTGATCCTCGCGGTCTTCTGCGCGCTTCGCCTCGCGCGGTTCAACGCGGCGATCGACGCCGACGATCAGCCGCACAAATCGGCGGGCTTCCTCACCGGTGTGCCGGCACCAGCCGGGGCGGGTCTCGCGATGCTGCCGCTCTATTTCTGGTTCTGGACCGATCAGCCGATCTTCGCCAACCCGTATCTCGTCGCGCTCTGGGTGGCGTTCATCGCGCTGCTGATGGTGTCGAGCGTCGCCACCTTCTCGTGGGGCTCGCTGCGCCTGCGCCGGACGATCCGGTTCGAGGCGATCGCCGGCGTCGTCCTGCTCGGCGCGGCGCTCGTCTCGGCGCCATGGCATACGCTGAGCGCGATCTGTGTCGGTTACCTGATCACGATCCCGTTCAGCGTCGCCAGTTATGCTAAGATCAGGCGGCAGCGCGCAGGCGGCGAACGCCAGCGGGAACCGGAGCCGACGCCCAGCGCCTGACGGCGATGCGGCGTTCGGCCGAGGCGAGCTGCGACAGCGGAGCGAAGGCGGGCTCGACGTTGCCGGCGGCGAGGCGGACGATACGCTGCCACTGGGGCGCGACCGTCGCGGCGATCACGCCCGCGGCAACCGCGAACGCACCGGCAAAAACGAGAACACTGACGACTGCAACCATCGAACCGACTCCCTGGCAGGCGAGCGAGCAGCCTGTGGATAACTCGCTTAACCATTGTTTAATCAGTGAGTTCCGCGCTGGGTCCATTTTCGCCGATTTCGCTTCGCCGCAGCGCCGCTAAACTGGGTTAGACTCACCGTGTCCACTGTCTGGACGCTTTATGTTCCACCTACGTTCTACCTGTCAAGCGGGTTGGAACGACTTGCGTTCTGCGTCCGCTGCGGCTAATGGCGCAGCCCTCTAACCCCGCATGGGAAGCATCATAGCCCGGTGCGTGCGGCCGCAAGGCCCGCGTCATCCGCTTCCCAGAGGCATTAACCGGAAAGGACTCATCCTATGGCGGCTCCCGTCGTCACCATGCAGCAGCTCATCGAGACCGGCGCGCACTTCGGCCACCAGACCCACCGCTGGAACCCGAAGATGAAGCCCTACATCTTCGGCGACCGTAACGGCGTCCATATCCTCGACCTGTCGCAGACCGTTCCCCTCTTCGCCCGCGCGCTCGAGTTCGTCTCGTCGTCGGTCGCCGGCGGCGGCAAGGTTCTGTTCGTCGGCACCAAGCGCCAGGCGCAGGACGCCGTCGCCGATGCGGCGCGTCGTTCGGGCCAGCATTTCGTCAACCACCGCTGGCTGGGCGGCATGCTCACCAACTGGAAGACGATCAGCAACTCGATCAAGCGCTTGAAGACGCTGGAAGAGCAGCTTTCGGGCGACACGCACGGCCTCACCAAGAAGGAAGTGCTCCAGCTCACCCGTGAGAAGGACAAGCTCGAAATGTCGCTCGGCGGCATCCGCGACATGGGCGGCGTGCCCGACGTCATGTTCGTGATCGACGCGAACAAGGAAGAGCTGGCGATCAAGGAAGCCAACACGCTCGGCATCCCGGTCGTCGCGATCCTCGATTCGAACGTCTCGCCCGACGGCATCGCATTCCCGGTGCCGGCGAACGACGACGCCAGCCGCGCCATCCGCCTGTATTGCGAAGCGATCGCCATCGCGGCGACGCGCGGCAACCAGGAGCAGCAGTCGCGCCGCGGCGTCGATCTCGGTGCGCAGGATGTCGCCCCGGTCGAGGAAGCGCTGACCGTCCCGACCCCCGAGCCCGAGCAGCAGGCTGCCGGCACGGTCGAGGGTGCGGGCGCCGAGGCCGAGCGTCAGATCGACGCGTAACCGCCGTCGTCGAACCGTCATGCGGGCGGGGTAGGGCGGCGCCCTGCCTCGCCCGTAAACACATTCAGAACAAGGAATATGCAACATGGCTGATATCACCGCAGCGATGGTCAAGGACCTGCGCGAGAAGAGCGGCGCGGGCATGATGGATTGCAAGAAGGCGCTCAACGAGACCTCGGGCGACATGGACGCCGCGCTGGACTGGCTGCGCACCAAGGGCCTCGCCGCCGCGCAGAAGAAGTCGAGCCGCACCGCCGCCGAAGGTCTCGTCGGCGTCGCCACCGCCGGCACCAAGGGCGCCGCGGTCGAGGTCAATTCGGAAACCGACTTCGTCGCCAAGAACGACCAGTTCCAGCAGTTCGTCCGTGAAGTGACCCAGATCGCGCTCGCCACCGGCGGCGACATCGAGGCGCTGAAGGCCGAGGCGATGCCGTCGGGCACCACCGTCGCCGAAGTGCTGACCAACAACATCGCCACGATCGGCGAGAACCAGTCGCTGCGCCGCGCGCGTCGCCTCGAAGTGTCGCAGGGCGCGGTCGTGTCCTACGTCCACAATCAGGCGTCGCCGGGTCTCGGCAAGATCGGCGTGCTCGTCGCGCTCGAATCGGATGCCTCGGACGAGGTGCTGCAGGGTCTCGGCAAGCAGATCGCGATGCACATCGCCGCGGCCTTCCCGAAGGCGCTCAACGAGGAAGACCTCGACGAGGCCGAGATCGAGCGCGAGCGTGCGATCGCGACCGAGAAGGCCGCCGAATCGGGCAAGCCCGCCGATATCATCGCCAAGATGGTCGAGGGCGGCATCGCCAAGTTCCGCAAGGAGCATGCGCTGGTCAGCCAGCTGTTCGTCATGGACGGCAAGACCAAGATCAGCGACGTCGTCGCCAAGGCGGCCAAGGACGCCGGCGCGTCGATCGTGCTGAAGGACTATGTCCGCTTCCAGCTCGGCGAGGGCATCGAGAAGGAAACGTCCGACTTCGCCGCCGAAGTCGCCGCCGCCTCGGGCGTCGCGCAGAAGGCCTGATCCGGCCGGCGCGCTGCGGCGCGCCATGGCATCCAGCGAAGGGCGTCGCGCATCCCGCGCGGCGCCCTTTGTCGTTGCCATGACCGTCGGGCGGATCGGCATCCTGCACCGGCGCACATAACCCCGGATCCGATCAGGCGAAGGTTGCCCCGGCGCGCGCGTCGGCCTAAGGTCCGACCCGCTTTCTCCCACCAGCGATAGGAACTTATGACGTTCGCGCCGCGCTTCAAACGCATCTTGTTGAAACTGTCCGGCGAAGTGCTGATGGGCGAGGGCGGTGGCCTGTCCATCGATCCCGCCGTGACCGCGCGCGTCGCCGAGGAGATCGCCGACGTCAAGGCGCAGGGCTATGAGCTCTGCATCGTCGTCGGCGGTGGCAACATCTTCCGCGGCATCTCCGGCGCGGCGCGTGGCATGGAACGCGCGACCGGCGATTATATGGGGATGCTCGCCACGGTCATGAACGCCCTCGCGGTGCAGAATGCGCTTGAGCAGATCGGCGTCGAAACGCGCGTCCAGTCGGCGATCCCGATGGCGTCGGTGTGCGAGCCGTTCATTCGCCGCCGCGCCGAACGCCACCTCGAAAAGGGGCGCGTGGTGATCTTCGCCGCGGGCGTCGGCAGCCCGTTCTTCACCACCGATTCCGGTGCCGCGCTGCGCGCCGCCGAGATGAAGTGCGATGCCTTGTTCAAGGGCACTTCGGTCGACGGCGTCTACGATGCCGATCCCAAGAAGGTGCCGACCGCGACGCGCTATGCCACGGTCAGCTATTCGAAGGTGCTGTCCGACGACCTCAAGGTCATGGACGCCAGCGCGATCGCGCTGTGCCGCGACAACAACATTCCGATCGTCGTCTTCAACATCCGCGAACACGGCAATTTCGCCGCGGTTCTCAACGGTGATGGCATCTCGACGGTCGTCCAGAACGAACAGGAGTAGACCATGGCAGCCTATGACAAGGCCGATCTCGAGCGCCGGATGGCCGGCGCCGTCGAGGCGCTCAAGCACGACCTCAACGGCCTGCGCACCGGCCGCGCCTCCACCGCCCTGCTCGATCCGGTGACGGTCGAGGTCTATGGCAGCCACATGCCGCTGGTGCAGGTCGCCACCGTCTCGGTACCCGAGCCGCGCATGCTGTCGGTGCAGGTGTGGGACAAGTCGAACGTCGGCCCGGTCGAGAAGGCGATCCGCTCCGCCGGCCTCGGCCTCAATCCGATCAACGACGGCCAGACGCTGCGCCTGCCGATCCCCGATCTCACCGAGGATCGCCGCAAGGAACTCGCCAAGCTCGCCGGCAAATATGCCGAGGGCGCGCGGATCGCGGTCCGCAACGTGCGGCGCGACGGCATGGACGCGTTGAAGACCGACGAGAAGAAGGGCGTCATCAGCGAGGACGAGCGCAAGCGCCACGAGACCGAGGTGCAGAAGCTCACCGACGCGACGGTCGCCGAGCTCGATGCGGCGGCGGCGGCGAAGGAAAAGGAAATCCTCGGAAAGTGAGTCCGATCGCGGCCTCGGTTGCGTCGCTGGCGGCGGTCCCGGACACGGGGCCGGTGCCGCGTCACGTCGCGATCATCATGGACGGCAACGGCCGCTGGGCGAAGGCGCGGCATCTGCCGCGCGTCGCCGGTCACAGGGCCGGGGTCGAGGCGGTGCGCCGCGTCACGCGCGCCGCGCGCGCGATGGGCGTCGAGGCGCTGACGCTCTACGCTTTCTCCAGCGAGAACTGGCGCCGTCCCGAGGATGAGGTCGGCGCGCTGATGGGGTTGCTGCGGCTGTTCATCCGCAGCGATCTCGCCGAGCTGGTCGCCGAGAACGTGCGGCTGCGCATCATCGGCGACTATCGCCGCTTCGCACCCGATCTGGTCGCGCTGGTCGACGATGCGATGGCCAAGACCGCCGCCAACACCGGTCCGATCCTGGTGATCGCGCTCAACTACGGCTCGCAGGCCGAACTGGTCGCCGCCACCCGCCGGCTCGCCGCACGCGCCGCCGCGGGCGAGATCGACGCGGCCGCGATCACCGCCGAGCATATCGAGGCGGAGCTCGACACCGCCGACCTGCCGCCGCTCGACCTCGTGATCCGTTCGTCGGGCGAGCAGCGGCTGTCCAATTTCCTGCTATGGCAGGCGGCCTATGCCGAGCTGCTGTTCGTCGACACGCTCTGGCCCGATTTCACCGCCGACACGCTCGGCGACGCCATCGCCGCCTTCGGGCAGCGCCAGCGGCGCTACGGCGGCCTGTGAGCGACGCGCCCGCCGGCAAGCGCCCCTCGGAGCTTGCGACCCGTACGCTTACCGGTCTGGCCCTGATCGCGCTCGCGCTGGTCGCGCTGGCACTCGGCGGCTTCGTCTTCTGGCTGCTTGCCGTCACCCTCGGCGTCTTCATGATGGCGGAGTGGAGCGACCTCCACGGCGCCGATTCGAAGACCAAGCGGCTCGGCCAATATGTCCTGTCGGTGCCGCTTGCGATCATGTGTCCGCTTGCCGCCGGCCCTGATTTCTTCGCGCTCGGGCTGCTGGTCGGCGCCTTCTTCTTCCTGACGATCATCAGCCGTCGCCCGCAACTGGGCGCCGGCGTGCTCTATTGCGGCCTGCCGATCTACGCGCTGCTGCTGATCCGCCACGAACCCGATGGCCTGCGCAACGCTTTATGGGCGCTGAGCCTCGTCTGGGCGACCGACATCGGTGCCTATTTCGCCGGGCGCAGCATCGGCGGCCCCAAGCTCGCGCCGCGGGTCAGTCCCAACAAGACCTGGGCCGGCCTGATCGGCGGCATCGTGCTGGCGACGGTCGTCGCCGCGGTGATGGGCCAGGTCTACCTTCTCCCGTTGCGCTTCGTGATCGCGACGCCGCTGCTCGCGATCCTCGCGCAGGCCGGCGACCTCTACGAGAGCCACCTCAAGCGCCGCGCCGGCGTCAAGGATTCGGGCAGCGTCATCCCCGGCCACGGCGGCTTCCTCGACCGTCTCGACGGCGTCGTCCCGGTTATGCCGGTCGCGGCGCTGCTCGTCGTCGTGCCGCTCGCCTTCTGATATGAAAACCGTCTCCATCCTCGGTGCGACCGGCTCGGTCGGCACCTCCACGCTCGATCTCGTCGAGCGCGAACCCGACCGTTTCAGGGTCCGCGCGCTCACCGCGAACGGCGACGTCGGCAAGCTCGCCGCCGCCGCGCGCCGCACCGGGGCGGAGCTCGCGGTGGTCGCCGACGAATCCTGCCTGCCTGCTTTGCGCGACGCGCTCGCCGGCACGGTCACGCAGGTCGCCGCGGGGCGGCAGGCAATCTGCGACGCCGCGGCGGGCGCCGACTGGACGATGGGCGCGATCGTCGGTTGTGCCGGGCTCGAACCCGTCATGGCGGCGATCCGCCACGGCGGCACGGTGGTGCTCGCCAACAAGGAGCCTTTGGTGTCGGCGGGCGAGGTGATCCTCGCCGCCGCGGCGCGCTCGGGGGCGACGCTGCTGCCCGCGGACAGCGAACATAACGCCATCTACCAATGTTTCGACTTCGCCCGGCCCGAGGGGGTGCGACGCATCATCCTCACCGCCAGCGGCGGCCCGTTCCGCGACTGGTCGCGCGAGCAGATGGCGGACGTCACCGTCGAACAGGCGGTCGCGCATCCCAATTGGTCGATGGGCGCCAAGATCAGCATCGACAGCGCGACGATGATGAACAAGGGCCTCGAGCTGATCGAGGCGGCGCGGCTGTTCCCGGTGCCGCACGAACGGATCGAGGTGGTGATGCACCGCCAGTCGGTGATCCATTCGATGGTCGATTACGTCGACGGCTCGATGCTCGCGCAGCTCGGCCCCTCCGACATGCGCGTGCCGATCGCGCATACGCTCGCCTGGCCCGAGCGGATGGCGACGCCGATGGCGCCGCTCGACCTCGTCGCGATCGGCCGGCTCGACTTCGAGGCGTGCGATCCCGTCCGCTTCCCGGCGATCAAGCTGGCGCGCGACGCGCTGGAGGCGGGTGGCGCGCGTCCCGCCATCCTCAACGCCGCCAACGAGATCGCCGTCGCCGCGTTTCTCGACCGGCGTATCGGCTTCCTCGAAATTGCCGCAATCGTCGCCGATACGCTGGATCATTACGATCCGCCGGCTCCGGAAACGCTGGAGGCGGTCCTCGCCATCGACGGCGAGGCGCGACGAATGGCGGACGAGCGTATTCGGGACCATGCTAAGGGGCGTGTAAGGGTTCGCGCGTGAAGGATTGCCTAGCTTGATCCAGTCTACCGGCGTTCTGATGGCCGTACTCGCGTTCCTCTGCGCGATCGGCCCGCTCGTCTTCATCCACGAGATGGGCCATTATCTCGCCGGCCGGCTGTTCGGCGTGAAGGCGGAGGCCTTTTCCATCGGCTTCGGGCGCGAGATCGCGGGGATCACCGATTCGCGCGGCACCCGCTGGAAGTTCGGCTGGCTGCCGCTCGGCGGCTATGTCCGCTTCGCCGGCGACATGAACCCGGCGAGCCAGCCCGACGCCGCGTGGCTGGCGCTCCCCGCTGCCGAACGTGCGCTGACCTTCCAGGCAAAGCCCCTGTGGCAGCGCGCGATCATCGTCGCCGCCGGGCCGGCGATCAACCTGATCCTCGCGGTGCTGATCCTCGCCGGCTTCGCGCATCATTACGGCGTCGACCGTACCCCGGCGGTGGTCGGCACGGTGATCGCCGGCGCGCCCGGCGCGAAGGCGGGCCTGCAACCGGGGGATCGCATCCTGTCGATCGACGGCCGCGCCATCCAGACCTTCACCGACGTCGCGCGCTATGCGCTGATCCGGCCGGGCGAGCAGGTGACGTTGCGCGTCGTGCGCGGCGGCACGACGTTCGACCGCCCGCTCGCGATCGGCGTCGTTCACCAGCGCGACCGCTTCGGCAACGAATATCGCATCGGGCGGATCGGCATCGGCAGCGGCGATCCGGTGCTCGCGCCGGTCGGCCTCGCCGAGGCGCCGGCGGCGGGCGTGCGGATGACCGTCGACATCATCTCGGGCACGCTCGAAACGCTCGGCCAGATCATCAGCGGCCGCCGCTCGATCGACGAACTCGGCGGCCCGATCCGCATCGCCAAGATCTCGGGCGAGCAGATGGCGCTCGGCGTGTCGGCGTTCGTCTGGCTGGTGGCGATGCTGTCGATCAATCTGGGGTTCATCAATCTGCTGCCAGTACCGATGCTCGATGGCGGACACCTCTTCTTCTATGCGATCGAGGCGATCCGCCGCCGGCCCCTCGAACCCAGGGTGCAGGAATGGGCATTCCGTGGTGGACTCGCCGCGGTATTGGCGCTGATGCTGATCGTGACCTTCAACGATTTGAGTGCAGTCGGTCTGTGGCAGCGGCTGGCCGGCTTGATCGGCTGACCGGCTTGGGGCAGGGCAGGCGCCTGCGTCCCGGCGGATATTGGTATCCTGACGTATTTGGGGTGGGTTGAGTGACAGCGATGAAGAGTACCAAGTTCGCGCCGGTGAGCGCCGCGTTGCTGGCCGGCACGATGCTGTCGGGCATGCCGGCGATGGCGCAGACCGCGCCCGAACCGGCGGCGCAGCAGCCCGCCGCGCCAGCCGCCGACTCGCCCGCCGCGACACCGACGCCGGCTCCGGCGCCCACCCGCGCATCCGCCACCGGGCGCACGCCGGCCCGCGCCGCCCGCACGCCCGCCGCCCCGGCCGCCCCGGCGACGGCGCAGGCTGCGACTCCGGCCGTGGCACGCACGATCAAGACGCTGCGCGTCGAGGGTTCGCAGCGCATCGAGCCCGAGACGGTGCTGTCCTATACCAAGCTGCGCGTCGGCATCCCTTATACCGCCGAGACGCTCGATCAGGCGTTGAAGGATCTGCAGGCGTCGGACCTGTTCGTCGACTTCTCGATCTCGGGCGTCGAGACCGGCGACATCGTGCTGCGCATCCGCGAGAATCCGATCATCAACCGCGTGATCCTCGAGGGCAACAAGGCGCTCAAGAGCGACAAGATCACCAAGGAGATCAAGCTCGCGCCGCGGCAGATCTTCACCCGCACCGCGGTCCGCCAGGACGTGTCGCGGATCATCGAACTGTATCGCCGCCAGGGCCGTTTCGCCGCGGTGATCAGCCCGAAGATGGTCAGCCTCGACCAGAATCGCGTCGACGTGGTGTTCGAGATCACCGAGGGGCCGAAGTCCAAGGTCCGCCAGATCAACATCATCGGCAACGAGATCTTCAACGACGGCAAACTGCGCGGCGAGATGGTCACCAAGGAATCGCGCTGGTTCCGCCTGCTCTCGTCCAACACCTCCTACGATCAGGATCGCCTGAATTACGACCAGCAGAAGCTGCGGCAATTCTATCTGACCGAAGGCTATGCCGATTTCCGCGTCACCTCGGCGGTCGCCGAGCTGACCCCGGACAAGCGCGACTTCATCATCACTTATGTGGTCGAAGAGGGTAAGCGCTACAAATTCGGCGACGTCACCGTCGACAGCGAGATCCGCGACTTCGACAACAAGAAGCTGGCGGCGTCGCTGCCGGTCAAGAAGGGCGACTGGTACAACGCCAAGCTGGTCGAGACGTCGATCGACCAGTTGAGCGAGGCAGCCGGCCTGTTCGGCTACGCCTTCACCGACGTGCAGCCCGATTATGCGCGCGACGCCGACACGCTGACGATGGGGCTGAACTTCCACATCGCGCAGGCGCAGCGCACCTATGTCGAGCGGATCGACATCAACGGCAACACGCAGACGCAGGACAAGGTCGTCCGTCGCGAGATCCGTCTCGCCGAGGGCGATGCGTTCAACAGCTTCCAGGTCAAGCGCTCGCAGGATCGCATCAACTCGCTGGGCTTCTTCCAGGACAAGATGGAGATCAAGCAGACCCCCGGCTCGACCCCCGATCGCATCATCCTCGACACCACGCTCGAAGAGAAGAGCACCGGTGAGCTCCAGCTCTCGGTCGGCTATTCCAGCCTCGAACGCTTCATCATCCAGGCCAACATCACGCAGAACAACTTCCGCGGCAAGGGTCAGGTGCTGCGTGCCGGTGTCAATTACTCGACCTATTCGAAGTCGGTCGAGCTGGGCTTCACCGAGCCCTATCTTTTCGACAAGAACGTCGCGGTCGGCGTCGACGTGTTCCGCCGCGACTATAATTCGTTCAACTATATTGGCACGCAGCGCCAGACGACCTATTCGCAGGTGTCGACCGGCTTCCAGGTCCGCATGGGCGTGCCGCTGACCGAATATTGGTCGCTCGCCGGCCGCTACGGCCTGTCCTACGACGAGGTCGGGCTCGACCAGTCGACCTATTTCACCGACGGCGCCTGCGACCCGCTCAAGGCCGGCCGCTATCTCTGCGAGGCGATCGGCAACCGCTGGACCTCGTCGGTCGGCTATTCGCTGATCTACGACAGCCTCAACAGCCGCCTGCGCCCGACCGCGGGTCAGCGGCTCAGCTTCAGCCAGGATTTCGCCGGTCTCGGTGGCGACGTGAAGTACATCCGCACCCGGCTCGAAGGCTCGAAGTTCGTCAACGTCGGCTCGGGCTTCATCGGCTCGCTGGTCGGCGAGGCGGGCTATATCAAGTCGCTCGAAGGCAGTCGCGGCGAGGGCGTCGACCGCATCCGCATCACCGATCGCTTCTATCTCGGCGAACCGCAGTTCCGCGGCTTCGACATCCGCGGCGTCGGTCCGCGCGTCCAGCGCCAGCAATATACGGTCGATACGACGACGGGTAAGCAGATCCTCGTCACCGACCGCGACCAGCTCGTCGACGACGCGCTCGGCGGTCGTGCTTACTATCTCGCCCGCGCCGAGCTGGAGATCCCCTTGGGCGCCGGTGCGCGCGAACTCGGCCTGCGTCCGTCGATCTACGTCCAGGCGGGCAGCCTGTTCGGGCTGACCCGACCGCTGCCGACCGCGAACTTCCCGACGATCACCGACGCCGCAGGCAACGTCACCGTACTGCCGATCCAGCGCCTGCTGCTCGATTCGTCGGGGCGGCAGCTGTATCAGGTGCCGACCGGTGCCGCGACCGGCGCCACCGATTTCACGACCTGCGCGATCGGCTATTCGGCGACGCTCGGCGGCGTCTGCTCGGGCAGTTCGACCAACGCGATTGCCTATCAGTCGCCGATTTCGCCGTTCAAGGAAACCTATTACGCCAGCAGTGCGACGCCGCGCGTCAGCATCGGCGTCGGCGTCAACTGGACTTCGCCATTTGGTCCGTTGCGGATCGACCTTGCCAAGGCGCTCGTCACGCAGAAGGGTGACGATCCCAAGCTTATTACCTTCAACGTGGGGACTCAGTTCTAATGAAGACGATCACCAAGACCTCGCTGGCGGCACTCGCCGGCGCCTCGATCGCGCTGGCGGCCGGCGCCGCGACCGCGCAGACGGCCGGTATCGCCACGGCGCAGGCCGATGCGGCGATCTTCAGCGCCAAGGCGTTCGACGCTGCCAATCAGCAGATCTCGACCACCTACAAGACCCAGCTCGATCAGGCCGCTGCTGCGCAGACCGCGCTGAACACGCAGCTGCGCACGCTGCTCGACACCAACAAGGACGGCCAGGTCAGCCAGGCCGAAGCCGCCGCCGCCGAGGCGCAGAACAGCGCGATCGGCAACCAGGTCCGTGCCGCGCAGCAGAAGGCGCAGCCGAACATCGAATCGCTGCAGGGTCCGGCGATCAAGGCGCAGGCCTATGCGCTCGAGCAGATCACCGCCAAATACGATCCGGCGCTGCGCGCCGTCGTCGCCGCGAAGAAGATCACCGTAGTGCTCGCGCCCAATGCGATCCAGTACGCGCCGCCGGCGACCGACGTGACCCGCGACATCATCGCCGAGCTCGACCGTTCGACGCCGACCGTCTCGATCACCCCGCCGGCGAACTGGCAGCCGCAGCAGCAGACCGTCGAGCTGCTGCAGCAATATCGCCAGCTCGTCTATGCGAACGCCGCCCGTCGTCAGCAGGCCGGTGCGCCCGCTCCCGCCGCCGGCACCCCGGCACCGGCCGCCGGCGCCGCGCCGCGCGCCACGCCGCAGGGCCGCTAAGGCTGCACGGGTGAGCGACGACGCACCCCAGCAGCAGGGCACGGCCATGGGGCCGCTCGATATCGGGCGGGTCATGGCGGCCCTGCCGCATCGCTACCCGATGCTGCTGGTCGACCGGGTCGAGGAGATCATCCTCGACCGGTCGATCGCGGCGATCAAGGCGGTGACGATCAACGAAGGCTTCTTCCAGGGGCATTTTCCCGGTCGGCCGATCATGCCGGGCGTGCTGATCGTCGAGGCGCTGGCGCAGGCCGCCGGCATCCTCGCGGTCGAGAGTCTCGGCCTCGCCGGCTCGGGCAAGCTCGTCTATTTCATGGCGATCGACGGTGCCAAGTTCCGCAAGCCGGTCGAACCGGGCGTGCTGTTGCGGCTGGAAGCGACCTTCGTCCAGAAGCGCAGCTCGGTGTGCAAGTTCGCCGGCGTCGCGAAGATCGACGGCCAGGTCGTCGCCGAAGCCAATTTCACCGCGATGATCGCCGATCCGCCCAAGGCCTGAGCAGCGGACCGGCCCCCTCCGTTTGCCCTGAGCCTGTCGAAGGGCAGGTGAGACCCACCTGTGCTGCGACAGGCTCAGCACGAACGGGGAAGGCATCACATTTTGACAATCCCGCGGCGCTCCTCTACGGGCGCCGCTTCCCTTCCAGGCTGGTCGGAACCAGCCGCATCCGGAGCATTGTGACGTGAAGAAAGATACCCATCCCGACTACCACATGATCAAGGTCCAGATGACCGACGGTACCGTGTTCGAGACCCGCTCCACCTGGGGCAAGGAAGGCGACACGATGCAGCTCGACATCGATCCGCTGGCGCATCCGGCGTGGACCGGTGGTCGCGGCACGATGCTCGACGCCGGCGGCCAGGTCGCCCGCTTCAACAAGCGCTTCGGCGGCGGTCTCACGCTCCGCAAGAGCTGATCCGCGCGTTAACGCGAACATAACCATGGTCTAGATAGACCGTGGCTATGTTCGCGGCAGAGTTCGAACCTGCACTGACCTACGGCCGGCGTCGCGCCTCGCGCACGCCGGTTTCGTTCGATGGCGATATCGGCAAGGCCAACCGCGCCTTGTGCAAGGTCGTCGACATCTCGATCCACGGCGCACGCCTCCAGACCTATTGTCCGCTGACCCGCCACAGCATGATCTGGCTGACGCTGCCCGGCGAAGCGCCGATCGCCGCCGAGGTCCGCTGGGCCGAGGATTTCGCGGCCGGCTGCCGCTTCAAACAGGCGCTCGATCTCGACGTGTTCGAAAAGCTCGTCGCATTGAATCGGGCAGGGCGTTGATCCAACTCACCACTTGATCCCGCGGCCCGACGTCGCCATAGGCTTGCGCGGGAGTCGGGCGGACGTGGTCGTCGCCAACCCGGTCAGGTCCGGAAGGAAGCAGCCGCAACGATTTCGCCGCGGGTCGTCCCGGCTCCCACCCTATAGCATCGGGTCAATTGGATCGCTTGAGCCAGGAACGCTCGCGGAACCACTTGGTGACGATATATTTCGTCCCCTCCACCACCGCCGTCCCCTCGTGCAGCGTCGCCGTATTGGGCGTGCCGTCGGGGTTCATGTTGTTCCAGGCGAGCAGCAGCCCTTGCCGCGGTGCGATCTTGAACCCGGCCTGCGGAAACCAGGTCGCGCCCCCCTCGGCGACGTCGTTGAGATAGATCATCGTGGTCCACGTCCGCTGCCCGCCGGACGCCTGCATCTGCTCCCAATAACTCTCGGTCTCGTGGAAATAGTCGTGATGCGCGCGGAACTGCTGTCCGGCGGCGTAGCGCTGGCCCTGCAGCGTCTCGCCATGGTCGGCGGGCAGGCCGAGCAGCGCCGCGATCGCCTCGTCGATCGGCTGCACCTCGGGCGCATAGCGGTTCATGTCGCAGCTCTCGCTGGTGCGGAAGCCGGGGTCGGCGCGATCCGACAGCAGCGACGATGGCCGGCGATTGGCGTCGATCATCGCGATCAGCGTCGCGCATTGCGCCGCATCGAGGAAATCGAGCTGATAATAGATCTGGATCGCCGGCACCTCGGCCCGGACGACGGCGGGATTGCCGTCGAGCCGCTGCGCGACGCGGGCACCGGCCTGCTGGCGCAGCGGGGAGGGGGCGGGCGCTTTGCGACGGGCGAACATGGCGGGAAAATGCCGTCGCCGCGCCGCAAAGACAACCGTCAAAGCAGGCTAACGCCCCGCCCGATCAATAGAAGATGCCGTACACCGTATCGATCACCAGCCCGCTGCGCAGGTCGACCAGTAGCGCATCGTCATAATAGCGCACCCAGCGATACGGACCATAGGCTTCGGGCAGGCGATAGGCATAGGGATCGCCGATCCAATAGGCGCGGCTGAACAACACCGGCGACAGCGGCACGCCGACCCCGAACCGGCGATAGCCGCGGCCCCAGCCCGACGGCGCGTAATAGCGCGGCAGGCGATAGGCGCCGCGGTTCACCGCGCGATAGCGGTTCCAGTCATACCGGTCGTCGTCGCGCCAGCGCCGGTCCCAGGCGTCGCCCCGCTGCCCCGCGCGCCAGTCGCGCGCCGCGGGGCCGCGATCGTCGAACCGGCGCTCGTCCCAGCCGCGGCCATCGTCGGCGCGGCCGACATTGCCCCAGCCGACGTTGGGGCCGCGATCAGGACGCGGGTCGTCGCGATCCGGCCGCGGCCCGCGATCGGGACGGTCGTCGCGAAAGCCCGGTCCCCCATCGCCGGGGCCGCGCCCCGGACCATCGTCGCGCCGCTCGCGCGGTGGCGGCGGACCACGATCCGGCCCGAAGTCGCCCGGCTGCGGCCGCTCGGCGCGTCCCTGGCCCTGCCATCCGCGATCGCCCGAGGGCTCCGGCCGCTCCCCGGCATCAGGGCGTGGGCCGCGGTCCGGCCCCGGCCCGCGCTGGTCCCAGCCGCCGCGTCCGTCCTGCGCCTGTGCGGCCACCGGCATCAGCATCGATGCCGCCAGCAACGCCTTGATCACGGTCTTCATCCTGTTCGTCCTCAACCCGCCGGCGCACGAGCCGACTCCGATGATGACTCCTTCTAGCGACGACGCGATGTGACGAAGCTGAATTGGATCGTCAGCGTTCCGACAGCTTGTCGCGCGCGGCGTCGGCCGGCGGGGGCACGAGCGCCGGGACGACGCGCGCCGCGTCGGCGGGATCGATACCGGGTCGCGCGCCGGCGGGGATCGTCTCCTCGCCGCGGGCGGCGCGACCGGCACGCTGGATCGCCTCGATCAGCCGCGGATAGATGCCGCAGCGGCACAGGTTGCGGATCGCGCCGCGGATATCGGCCTCGCTGGGATCGGGACTGCGCTTGAGCAGCACCGCGGCGGCCATGAGGATACCGGGGATGCAGAAGCCGCATTGCGGCACGTTTGCGGCGATGAAGGCGAGTTGCAGCGGATGGTTGCGCTCGCGCGACAGGCCCTCGATCGTGGTGACGTAGCTGCCCTCGACCGATCCGATCGCGACCCGGCACGACAGCACCGCGCGCCCGTCGACATCCACCGTGCACGCGCCGCAATCGCCTGTGCCACAGCCATATTTGGTCCCGGTCAGGTTCGATGCGTCGCGCAACGCCCACAGCAGGGGCGTGGCGGGATCGAGCCGGTATTCGACCGGCTGGTTGTTGACCGTGAGGCGCGACATGGCGCCTCTTAGGCGAAACGCCGCGTTTCGATCCAGATGATTGCGGTACGCCCCGCGAGGCACGACCTTGCCGGCATGACGCTTCCGACGCTGTTCGTGCCGCATGGCGGCGGCCCCTGCTTCTTCATGGACCCGGCCGGCGGGCCGCCCGATCCGATGTGGCGGCCGATGCAGGCCTATCTCGCCGGCCTGCTCGCCACGCTGCCGGAGCGGCCGCGCGCAATCCTGATGGTCTCGGGCCATTGGGAGGCGCCGGACCTCACCGTCCATGTCGGCGAGCGACCGTCGTTGCTGTACGACTATTACAACTTTCCCGCGCACACCTACCGCCTGCGCTGGGATGCGCCGGGGGCGCCCGAGGTCGCCCGCCGCGCCGCGACGTTGCTGCGCGGTGCAGGTCATGCGGTCGGCGAGGAGGCGGCGCGCGGCTGGGACCATGGCGTGTTCATCCCGATGATGGTCGCCGATCCCGCCGCCACCATCCCGCTGGCGCAACTGTCGCTGCGCGCCGACCTCGACCCGGCGGCGCATGTCGCGATCGGGCAGGCGCTCGCGCCGCTCCGCGACGATGGCGTGCTGATCGTCGGATCGGGGATGAGCTTCCACAATCTGCGTGCCCGCGGCCCGCAGGTGACGCCGGTCGCCGCCGCATGGGACGCGGCGCTCACCGACGCGGTCACCGATCCCGATTCCGCCCGCCGCGCGGCGCGGGTGATCGACTGGGAAAGCCTGCCGCACGCCCGCTTCGCCCATCCCGAGGCCGAGCATCTGCTGCCGCTGATGGTCGCGCTCGGTGCAGGCGGCGAGGCGGCGGCGGTATGCGACTATCGCGACGTCGTGCTCGGCTGGGCGGTGTCGGCCTATCGCTTCGGCTGAGCCGCATCGGCGCGGTCGCCCGCGCCCAGCCGCGGCGCCGGCCGGTCGGTGGCGAGCGCGGCGTCGGAAAAGCGGATCGGCGTCCGCAGCCCCCGGATCGGCGGCTGGTCAAGCACCATGGCCCGCGCCAGCACCTGCGGATCGGTGAGCGCCTGTTCGACGGTATTGATCGGCCCCGCCGGCACGCCCGCCGCCTCCAGCCCGCCGAGCAGGTCATTGCGCGCGAAGGTCCGCGTCGCGGCGGTGATCTCCGCGAACAGCGGCACCTTATGTTCCAGCCGCAACGCGTTGGTCGCATAGCGCGGATCGTCGGCATTCAGCCCGACGACGGCGCAGAAGCGCCGGAACTGGCCGTCGTTGCCGACCGCGAGGATGAACCAGCCGTCCGCGGTCTCGAACACCGCATAGGGGCAGACGTTGAGATGCGCGTTGCCGACGCGTGCCGGCGTGACGCCGCTGGCGAAGTAATTCGCCGCCTGATTGGCGAGCACCCCGGTCATCGTGTCGAGCAGCGCCATGTCGATCCACTGGCCGCGCCCGGTCCGCTCGCGCATCGCCAGCGCCGCCTGGATCGCGATCACCGCATACAGGCCGGTGGTAATATCGGCCATCGCGACGCCGATTTTCTGCGGCGCACCGTCGGGGTCGCCGGTCAGGTCCATCATCCCGCTCATCCCCTGAACGATGAAATCATAGCCGGCGCGCGGCGCATAGGGGCCGTCCTGCCCGAAGCCGGTGATCGAACAATAGACGAGGCGCGGGTTGAGCGCCGACAGGCTGGCATAATCGAGCCCGTATTTGACTAGCCCACCGACCTTGAAATTCTCGATCAGCACATCGGCGTCGGCGGCGAGGGCGCGGACGCGCTGCTGACCTTCGGCCGTGGTGAAGTCGATGACGTGGCTCGTCTTGCCGCGATTGCAGGCGTGGAAATAGGCGGCGTCGCGCGTGCCGTCGTCATAATCGACGAACGGCGGCCCCCACGTCCGCGTGTCGTCGCCCGCAGGACTCTCGATCTTGGTGACCTCGGCACCGAGATCGGCGAGCACCTGTCCCGCCCACGGGCCGGCGAGGATACGCGCGAGTTCGAGCACCTTGAGCCCGGCCAGCGGGTGGTCAGCCACCGCGCTGCTCCTGCGTCAGCCGCAGGTTCAAAACGCCGCTATCCCGGTGATCGCGCGGCCGAGGATCAGCGCGTGGACGTCGTGTGCGCCCTCATAGGTGTTCACCGTCTCGAGGTTCATCATATGGCGCATCACCTGATATTCGCCCGAGATGCCGTTGCCGCCGTGCATGTCGCGGCTCATCCGCGCGATCTCCAGCGCCTTGCCGACGTTGTTGCGCTTGACGAGGCTGACCATTTCCGGCGCGAACCGGCCTTCGTCCATCAGCCGCCCGACGCGCAGCGACGCCTGCAACCCGAGCGCGATCTCGGTCTCCATATCGGCGAGCTTCTTCTGGTAGAGCTGGCGCCCGGCGAGCGGCGTGCCGAACTGCTTGCGGTCGAGGCCATATTGGCGCGCGGCATGGAAGCAGAATTCCGCCGCGCCGAGCGCGCCCCAGCTGATTCCGTAACGCGCGCGGTTAAGGCAGCCGAACGGCCCCTTCAATCCCTCGACGCCGGGCAGCAACGCATCCTCGCCGACCTCGACATCCTCCATCACGATGCCGCCGGTGATCGAGGCGCGCAGGGAGAGCTTGCCCTCGATCTTCGGCGCGGACAGCCCCTTCATGTCCTTGGTGAGCACGAAGCCGCGGATCGCGCCATCATGCGCCTCCGACTTGGCCCAGACGACGAAGACGTCGGCGATCGGACTGTTCGAAATCCAGGTCTTGGCGCCGGAGAGGACGTAGCCGCCATCGACCTTGCGCGCCCGCGTCGTCATCCCGCCGGGGTCGGAACCGGCATCGGGCTCGGTCAGCCCGAAACAGCCGATATATTCGCCGCTCGCGAGCTTGGGCAGGAAGGCGCGCTTCTGCTCCTCCGAGCCGTAGGCGAAGATCGGATACATCACGAGGCTCGACTGCACGCTCATCATCGACCGATAGCCCGAGTCGATCCGCTCGACCTCGCGCGCCACCAGCCCATAAGCGACGTAACCCGCGCCGACGCCGCCATAGTCCTCGGGCAGCGTCGGCCCAAGCAGGCCGAGCTCGCCCATCTCCCGGAAGATCGCGGGATCGGTGTGCTCGGTGCGGAACGCCTCGACGATCCGCGGCGCAAGCTTGTCCTGCGCATAACCGCGCGCAGTATCGCGGATCATCCGCTCGTCCTCGCTCAACTGATCGTCGAGCAGGAAGGGATCGGCCCAGTCGAACTTGCCCATGCCGGCCATCGCATCGTCTCCTTTTGAAGGTGCGGTACGGGAGGACGGTGAGCGACGCAAGCTCCTCCCCGGCACGGGGAGGGGGACCAGCGAAGCTGGTGGAGGGGGGCTTCCACAGACGATTCACCTGGTGGAAGCCCCCCTCCGTCACGGCTTCGCCGTGTCACCTCCCCGTGCCGGGGAGGAATGCGATGTTTACAACCCGAAGCGCAGCGTCACGCGGATGTCGCGCCCGGCAAGCGGTGCGAAGTCCTTCAGGAAGCTCGAATGCCTCCGCGCGACGACGTCGAACAGATTGTTCGCCGACAGCAGCAGGCTGGTCTTGCTGTCCTTGCCGAACGGGCTGATCGAGGCCGAGGCGTTGACCATCGTATAGTCGCTGGTCGGCGTCTCGAACGCGGCGATGCGGTTCTGCTCGAAGACATGCTCCACCTCGACGCGCCCGCCGAGCCGTTCGCCCTGCGCCTCGATGCCGCCGAGCACGCGCGCCGGCGGGATGCGCGGCGCCGGCCCGAGGTCGACGATATTGGCATGGACGTAATCGCCGAGCAGGTCGGCGTTGATCGTGTAATCGCCGATCCGCGCCAGCCGCACCGAGGCATCCGCCTCGAAGCCATAATAGCGCGCGTCGCCCTGCTGGTACTGGAAGCAGGGCAGGCCATCGAGTTCGTCGGTGCGCGTCAGGCAGACCGAGGGATCGACGCGGTTCTCCGAGATATAGTTGGTGAACCAGTTGTAATAAGCCGACGCGTCGAAGCTGTAGCCGTCGCCATGCGCGTGCAGCGTCGCTTCCAGCCCCCAGGATTTCTCGAGCCGGAAATCGGGATCGCCCAGCTCATAGGCCTGCGTGCCGGCATGCGGCCCGTTGGCGAGCAGTTCCTCCGCCGACGGCGCGCGTTCGGTCCGCGAGCCGTTGAGGCCGATGCGGATGCCGTCGCCAATCGCATAGGAGGCGCCGATCGAACCCGACAGCGCCTCGAAATGGCGCGTGCCGCCGAAGAACCGGTCCTCGCCATAGGGCACGCGGCCGGCGACGTCGGTCAGTTCGTAGCGCAGCCCGCCCTCGGCGCGGAACGGTCCCGCGCTATATTGTTGCAGCGTGAAGAAGCCGGTCTGGTTGGTCTCGTTCTTGGGCAGGAAGGCTTCGTCGCCGACGACGTTGAAGATGCGGTTGAAATACTGGACGCCGCTCGCGCCCTGCCAGCCGCCGCGGTTCGCCTGGACGATCTCGAGTCGCCCTTCGAGCCCCTTGTTGTAGAAGGCGGTGCCGACGCTGCCGTCCTCCTCCAGCTCGAAATGGCGATAGCTCGCCTGGCCGGCGCGGATGCGGATCTTGTCGAGCCATTCGCCGCCGGTATTCACCTCGCCGCGTAGGTCGACGCGGTTCTGCACGACCGACAGCCGCGGCGCCTCCTGCTCCTGCCCGACCGCAGTCGCATAGCGGATCGGCACGCCGTAGAGGCTGTCGTAATGGCTGTACGACACGCCGAGATTGCCGGTGTCGGTGATGATCGACGCGCCCGCGCCCGCGGTCCAGGTCTCCGCCGCCGAATTGGGCAGGCGGTTGCGCAGGCCGGCGGAGGCGGCGAAGTCGATCGGCTCGTCGGTATCCTGCGGCAGGCCGACCTGGCTCAGCGCCGCCGCGCGCGCGCTGGGCGACAGCAGATAGCCGCGGCCGGTGCGCAGATCGTCCGCCTTGAGGTACGAGCCATCGGCATGCAGCACGAGATGCTCGCCGACCGCGACGTCGCCCGCCGCGCCGCCCGACCGCTCGTTCGCCGCGGAGCCGTAATTGGCGATGCCGTTCAGGCGGTAGCCGTTCTCGGGCACCGTCCGCGGGATGCGCGTATCGATGACGTTGACCACGCCGCCGACCGCCGACGAGCCGAACAGCAGCGCGGAGGGGCCGCGCAGCACCTCGATCCGCTCGGCGAGCAGCGGATCGATGATGACGGCATGGTCGACGCTGGTGTTCGACACGTCGATCGAGCCGATACCGTCGGTCAGCACGCGGATGCGATCGCCCTGGAAGCCGCGCAGGATCGGCCGCGACGCGCTCGGCCCGAACGAGGTCGCCGACACGCCCGGCTGGCGCGCCAGCGTCTCGCCGATCGTCGGGCGCAGGTTGCGGGTCAGTTCATCGCCCGAGATCACCGAAGTGCCCTGCAACACGTCGCGCTCGCTCTGCGGCACCGCCGCGGTGACGATGATGTCGCGGCTCTGCGGCGCCGGGGTGGCGGTCGGGTCGGTCTGGGCGAGGGCGGGGGCAGCGATCAGGGCGGCGCCGGCCAGCAGGGAAAACTTCAGCATCGAAACTCCGCGGTGCACGATAGAGAACCCGCGATTGTGCAGGTGCGAAGCATCTAAGCGATATGTTACATTATATCCAAGCGCATTCGCTCGCGGTTCGTCGTGCCCATATCTCGCTTCGTCGCGCTACAAACTCGTGCGCACGTCGAGCAATTCGGGAAAGAAACGCTGTTCCACCACCTTGGCGAGATAGGGCACGCCGGCGGTGCCGCCGGTGCCGGTCTTGAACCCGATCACCCGCTCGACCGTCTTGAGATGCCCGAACCGCCAGAGCTGGACGTGATATTCCAGATCAACGAGCTTCTCGGCGAGTTCATAGAGATCCCAATGGTCGTGCGGCCGGCCGTAGACGATCGCCCAGCAAGCCTCGACCTCGCGCGACGGCGGCGCGATCTGTGCGAAGTCGCGTTCGATCCGTCCCGCGGGCATCGGCAGGCCGCGGCGCGCGAGCAGCCGCAGCGCCTCGTCGTACAGGCTCGGCACCGCGAGCTCCGCCGTCAGGCGCGCGCGCACGGCCTCTTCCTCGAACAGCGCGAGCATCGCCGCATTGCGATTGCCCATGATGAACTCGAGGCAGCGATATTGGTCGGACTGAAAGCCCGAACTTTGCCCCAAGCTGCCACGCATCGCGGCATAATCCGCCGGTGTCATCGTCGCCAGCACCTCCCACGACTGGATGAGCTGCGTCTGGATGCGGCTGACCCGCGCCATCATCTTGAGCGCCGGCGGCAGATCGTCCGCCGCGATCCGCCGCCGCGCCTCGCCGAGTTCGTGCAGGCAGAGCTTCATCCACAGTTCCGACGCCTGATGGATCGTCACGAACAGCAATTCGTCATGCACGCCGCTCAGCGGCGTTTGCAGGTCGAGCAATTCCGGCAGGCGCAGGTAGCTGCGATAAGTGATCGTCATTGCAGCAGCTTAGCCGAAGCCGTCACCGCCCTCCAGCAGCAGCACCGCCAGCGTCGCGCGCGCGCCGGCGGCGTGCGTCACCACCAGGTCGGCGACCAGCCGGCCGGGCACCGCCAGATCCTCCTCGGGCAGCGCCGCCAGCCAGTCGCCGGGATCGCCACCGGCGATCGCCACGTCGAGCGTCAGCCGCCAGCCGGTGAAGGTCGCGCTCGACCACGGCCGCTCGTGCACCGTGACGGGGTGCACGGTCAGCCCGTGACAGGCGGCACTCGCCGCCAGCGCGCGATGCAGCCGGGTCTGTTCGTCGGGATGGCGCATCATGCCTCCGTCCCGTCCATGAACCGCGTGATTCGCGCCGCGACCGCTGGGCCGATCACGCGACCGCGCACCATGTCGGTGACCAGCCTCGGATCGTTGACCGCGAGCCGGCCGAACTGCGTCCGCGACATGTTGGTCCGCCGCAGATAGCGGTCGATCTTGAGCAGCAATGACATCGTTCCCTCCCGAATCCTTGGGTGATGTTCTTGATCTGTTCCGGTCGATCCAACTTGTCTAGGAAAATTTCCTACGCTACATCCGTCGGCATGGCACAAGGCGAGGCAGGGCTGCGGCTGAAGGCATTGGCGGCGGCGCGGGGCGACAGCCTCGCCGCGCTGTCGGCGATGCTCGGCCGCAACGCCGCCTATCTCCAGCAATTCGTCGCACGCGGCTCGCCGCGCCGGCTCGCGCCCGACGATCGCCGCCGGCTCGCCGATTATTTCGGTGTCGATGAGGTCGAGCTCGGGGCGGACCCCGGCCGCCGGCCGTTCACGCTGCCGCGACTCGACGTCGCCGCTTCGGCTGGCCCGGGCGCGTTCGTCGACGGCGAGGTGACGCTCGGCGCGGCGGCGATCGATCCGGCGCTGGCGACGCGGCTCGGGTTGCGCGAGGGGATGGCGGCGATCGTCCGCGTGCGCGGCGATTCGATGGAGCCGGGGCTGGTCGACGGCGACCTGATCGTCGTCGATCAGGCGCGTCGCACGCCGGATGCGCAGGGGCGGGTCTTCGTTATCCGCATCGACGACGCCGTCATGGTCAAGCGTATCGCGCGGCGCCGTGAGGGGCTGACGATCGCCAGCGACCATCCCGCCGCGCCGCCGGTGCCGGACGGCAAAGTGGAGGTGATCGGCCGCGTCGTCTGGCTGATGCGCGAGCCGCGCTGATCAGCGGCGGCTGTCGCGCAGCCACACCGCGACCGCACCTGCCGCGCCGATCGCCAGCCCAGCGAGGAAACCGATCGTCACCTGACCCTGGATCAGGCCGACGACTGCGCCGCCGATCGAGCAGATCGCCACGAGAATGCCGCCGGCGGCGGAAGGAGGAGTTTCGGCCATGCCGCGGTCCTGCCACGTCCCGCCGCGAGACGCCAGATCGCCCTCCACGCCCGCGCCGGGGCGGCCGGCGATGACCCGGTAACCCGATCCCCGCCTCTCACCCTTGCCCGCGCCCGGTCGCGGTCCAGTAGATGCCTCCCAGCAGGTGTTGCAGGTAACGGTCGTCGCGGTACATCTCGACATTGTGGCCGAGCAGGGTGACGAAGACGCGCCCCTTCTCGTAGGAATGATACCAGGCCTCGGGATGGTCCTTGCCCATCCGCCGGCCGATCTGCCCCGGCCAGATCCGCGTCGGATCGTAGCTCGTCTCGTCGGCGTTCAGCACCGGATGGATCGTCACCTTATAGGGGTTGGCGGTGACGTAATATTCGTCGCTCCAGATCCAGCGATCGGGCAGGCCGAAGGTCGCCGGGAAGCTTTTGTCGGTCACCGTCACCACGCCGGTCTGCAGCATCGGGTGGTTGACGAAGGAGCGGCCGACCAGTTGCTCGTACCACGGCCACGCCGCCGGCGGGATGATCGCGGCGCGATGCACCACCATCGCATTGCCGCCGCCGCGCATATAGGCCTCGAACCGCCGCCGTCGCGGTTCGCTCAGCGTTTCGGCGGGCGTGTTGAGGAACATCACCGCGGCATATTGGCCGAGATCGCCGTCGAACGCCGCGCCGTCGCTCGTCCAGGTAACCGCAAAGCCGTGCAACCGCCCCAGCCGCTCCAGATTTTCCCGCGCGACGGGGATGTATTCATAATGATAGGTGCTCGGCGCGGCGATCACGAGCAGCTTGAACTGGTCCTCCGCCACCGCGGCGGCGGGGACGAGCGACACGGCCAGCGCGGCGAGCAGGGGCAGGGCCTTCATGGCGTTCCTTTCATCGGCGAACGTTCGCTCGCATGCCCGCGCGGGGTGCGACGGCGCAACCGCAACCTTGGTCGGGCTCGCCGTCGCGGCCATACCGCGCCCGGCCGGGCGATATGCGAGCCCGATCGAGCGCAAAAGCGTCGGAAATGGGACTGTTGCGAGCCACGGACGCGCGCTAGGACGGCGCTATGCTGTTGCGTTTGGGGTGGTTCGGGCTTGGCGCGACTGCCGTGCTCCTTCTTCCCGGACAAACCGCGGCGCAGACCATGCCGGCGGAGGCGACGCCGCTCGATCCCAATGCACCGCTCGCGCCGCTGCCCGACATCGGTGTCGCCTGGCCCGAGCTCGGCGCCGACCCCGCCGGCGCGGCGGCCGCGGCGGCGACCGACGGGGCCGCCGAACGCCGCTATAGCTGGCGGATCGACGGTATCGACACCGCCGCGACGCCGCTGCTGCGCAAGCGCTTCGAGGAACTCTCGACGCTCGATGCCAACGACGGCAGCGTTGCCAATGCCGCGCAGCTCGACCGCCGGGCGCGCGAGGACGCCGACCTGCTCCAGACGCTGCTGCGCGGCGAGGGCTATTACGACGCGCGCGTGACGACGCGGGTCGAGGCCGGCGCCAAGCCGCTCGTCGTGCTCGCCGCCGAGCCCGGCACGCTCTATCGGCTCAAGGACGTGACGCTCGGCGGCATCGCCGCAGCGGGCACCAAGGCGCAGCCGCTGCGCGAGGCGTTCGGGGTAAAGCCGCAGGATCCGGTCAATGCCGATGCGATCGTCGCCGGCACCGCGCGCCTCACCGCGAAGATCGGCCAGTCCGGTTTCCCCTTCGCCGACGTCGGCGAACCGCAGGTCGTCGTCGACCACGCCAGCAAGAGCGCGACGCTCGACCTCCAGGTCGCGCCCGGCGCCGAGAGCCGCTTCGGCAAGTTCGTCGCGCTGCCCGGCAACCGCGTGTTCGACGCCGAACACGTGCAGGAAATCGCCCGCCTGTCCCCCGGCGACACGTTCGACGCGACGACGCTCGACGATCTGCGCCGCGCGCTGATCCAGACCGGGCTCGTCTCCTCGGTCGAGGTCAAGCCGATCCCCGGCGACGCGTCCGGCACCGTCGACATCGGCGTCAAGCTCGCCGCCGCGCCGCCGCACACCATCGCCGGCGAGCTGGGCTACGGCACCGGCGAGGGCGCCCGCGCCGAATTGAGCTGGACGCACCGTAACCTGTTCCCGCCGGAGGGCGCGCTGACGCTGCGCAGCGTGCTCGGCACCCGCGAACAGCTCGGCAGCGTCGTCTTCCGCCGCAACAATTTCGGCGACCGCGATCGCGTCTTCACCGCGCAGATCTCCGCCAGCCACGTCCAGCGCGACGCCTATGAGGCCAAGACCTATACCGTCGCCGCCAATATCGAGCGGCAGACGACGATCTTCTTCCAGAAGACCTGGACCTGGTCGATCGGCGGCGAGGTGCTCAGCTCCGACGAACGCGACGTCATCGCCGCGACCGGCGAGCCGCGCCGCCGCACCTTCTACATCGCCGCCGCGCCGACCAGCCTCAATTACGACGGCTCGGACGATCTGCTCAACCCGACCCGCGGCTTCCGCCTCGGTGGCCGGTTCAGCCCGGAATTCTCGCTCGAGAACGACGCCTTCGGCTATGCGCGCGTGCAGATCGACGCCAGCGCCTACCAGCCGGCGCACCGCGGCGTCGTGCTGGCCGAGCGTATCCGGCTCGGCTCGATCCTCGGCGCATCGCGCGACAGCATCGCGCCGTCACGGCGCTTCTATGCCGGCGGCGGCGCCTCGGTGCGTGGCTATGGCTATCAGGCGATCGGCCCGCGCGACGTCAACAACGACCCCATCGGCGGCCGCAGTCTCGCCGAATTCTCGATCGAGGCACGGGTCAAGACCTTCGGCAATTTCGGCATCGTCCCCTTCCTCGACGGCGGCACGATCTACACCAGCGCGATCCCGAAGCTCGGCGATTTCCAATACGGCGCCGGCGTCGGCGTCCGTTATTATTCCAATTTCGGCCCGATCCGCTTCGACGTCGGCACCCCGCTCAATCCGCAGCCGGGCGACAGCCGCATCGCCGTCTACGTTTCGCTGGGGCAGGCGTTTTGAGGCGCTGGCTGCGGCGCATCGCGACTGCGCTGGTCGCGCTCGCCGCGATCGCCGCGCTGGCGCTGCTGATCGTCGACACCGACGTTGGCCATCGCTGGGTGGCGCAGCGGATCGGCGCGATCCGCACCGCCAACGGGCTGCGCTTCACCATCGGCCGGATCGACGGTTCGCTCTACGGCCGGTCGCGGCTCAAGGACGTGCGCGTCTACGATCTCGACGGTCTGCTCGTCCAGGCGCCCGCGGTCGACCTCGACTGGGCGCCGTGGCGCTGGGCGCGGCACCAGCTCGTCATCAAGCGGCTCGCGATCGCGCAGGCGACGCTCTTTCACGTTCCCCATACCCGACCGTCGGCGCGCTCGGGGCCGATCCTGCCGGATTTCGATATCCGCATCGGGGCGCTGGGCGTCGATCGGCTGGTGCTCGCCCGCCGCGTGCTCGGCAGCGAGCGGGTCGGCCGCGTCGCCGGCCGCGCCGACATCCGCCACGGTCGCGCGCTGGTCCGGCTCGACGCGCGCATCGCCGGCTCCGACCGGCTCGCGCTGCGCCTCGACGCCGAGCCCGACCGCGACCGGTTCGACGTCGACGTCCGCGCCGCGGGCGCCGCCGGCGGCGTGCTCGCGCGCAGCCTCGGACTGAAGCGCAGCGTCGCGCTCGACATCGACGGCGACGGTCGCTGGTCGCGCTGGCGGGGCAGGGCGACCGGCCGCGTCGGTGCCGCGCGCGCGCTCGACCTCGCGCTGGCGGCGACCGACGGCCGGTACACGCTGTCCGGCGAGATCGCCCCCGCCGGCATCGTGACCGGCGCCGCGCTGCGCCTCGCCGGCCTGCGGATGCGCGTCCGCGGCGACGCGACCTTCGCCGACCGTCGCCTCGACGGCCGGCTCGACCTGCGCAGCCCGGCGCTCGCGCTCGACGCGGTCGGGCTGGTCGATCTCGGCGCCAACGCCTGGCGCAACGTGCGGCTGCGCGCGCGGCTGCTCCGCCCGGCGGCGGTGATCCCGGCGATGTCCGGCAGCGGCGTCGAGCTGCGTGCCGTGCTCGACGGCGGCTTCCGCACCGCCCGTTTCGATTATCGCCTGAAGGCGGACCGGCTCGCGATCGACCGTACCGGGCTCGACACCGTCCGCCTCGCCGGCAGCGGCCGGCTCGGGCCGGGCAAGCTGACACTGCCGACCCGCTTCACCGCGGCGCAGGTCACCGGCATCGGCACCGTCGCCGGCGGTATCCTGCGCAACTTCAGCCTCGACGGGCCGCTCGTGCTCAACGGGTCGCTGCTGACCGGCGACGCGCTGCGGCTGCGCTCCGACAAGCTGGCCGGCCGGCTGATGGTCGCGCTCGACCTCGCCACCGGCCGCTACGAGGTCGGGCTCAACGGCACGCTCAACCGCCTGTTCATCAAGGGGCTCGGCATCGTCGATCTGCGTTCCGATCTGCGCGTCGTGCCGGGGCCGGGCGGCCGGGGCACGCGCATCGTCGGTCGCGGCACCGCGCAGGTGGTGCGGCTCGACAACGGCTTCCTGCGCGGCCTCACCGGCGGCCTGCCGCGCATCGTCACCAACCTCGAACGCAGCGCCGACGGCCTGCTCCATTTCTCGAACATGGTGCTGACCTCGCCGCTGCTCACGCTGCGCGGCAATGGCTATCGCCGCGTCGACGACACCTTCCATATCGAGGCCAGCGGCCGCCACGGCACCTACGGTCCGGTGACGCTGCGCCTCGACGGCAAGATCGATCGCCCGACGCTCGATCTCCAGTTCGCCGCCCCGAATGATGCACTCGGCCTGTCGCAGGTGCGCGCGCATCTCGATCCCACCCCGACCGGCTTCACCTGGCGCGGCGAAGGCGGGTCGCGGCTCGGGCCGTTCACCGCGGCGGGATCGATTCTGCTGCTACCGCCCGGCGTCGACGACATCCTCGTCGTCGATCGCATCGCGGTTAGCGGCACCACCGCCGCCGGCCGGCTGGCGATGGGCCATGGCGGCTTCACCGGCCGGCTCGCCGTCACCGGCGGCGGACTGGCGGGGGAGCTGCTGTTCCGCCCGGTCGGCACCGTGCAGCGTATTGAGACACATCTCGACGCCACCAACGCGCGGCTCGGCGCCGCCACCCTGCGCCGCGGCCATGTCGATGCCGCGCTGCTGCTCGACCCCGCCGGCACCGCGCTCGACCTCACCGCGACCGGCGCCGGCGTCCGTCAGGGCCGGCTCAGCCTCGCCCGCTTCGCCGCCAATGCGAAACTGCGCGGCGGCGTCGGCGAGGTGCGCGCCTCGATCGCCGGCTCGCGCGGCCGCGCCTTCGACATCCAGACGGTGACGCAGGTCGCCCCTGGTCGGTTCTCGGTCGCCGCGCAGGGTACGCTCGATCGCCGTCCGCTGCGCCTGCTCTCGCCCGCCGGGATCACCCGCGACGGCGACGGCTGGACACTCGCGCCGACCCGCCTCAGCTTCGCCGGCGGCGAGGCGCAGGTCGGCGGCCGGTTCAGCGACACCGCTTTGGCCGTCGACGCCTCGCTCACCCGCATGCCGCTGGCGATCCTCGACATCGGCTATCCGCGCCTCGGCCTCAGCGGTACCGCCTCGGGAAGCGTCAGCTATGCGACCGCCGCCGGCGCCGCGCCGACCGGCAAGGCCGATCTCACCGTACGCGGGCTCAGCCGCGCCGGGCTGGTGCTGGCGTTGCGACCGATCGACCTCGGCCTTGCCGCCGTACTGTCCGCCGACCGGCTCGGCGTGCGCGCGGTGATGGCCTCGGGCGGCAGGACGATCGGCCGCGCGCAGGCGCTGCTGCGGCCGTTGGGGGAGGGCGATCTCGCCAGCCGCATCGCCGCCGCGCCGCTGTTCGCGCAATTGCGCTACCAGGGTCCGGCGGACACCGTCTGGCGGCTGACCGGGATCGAACTGTTCGACCTCTCCGGCCCGGTCGCGATCGGCGCCGACGTCAGCGGCCGGATCGGCGCGCCGGTGATCCGCGGCGTGCTCCAGGCCAATGGCGCGCGCATCGAGAGCGCCAATACCGGCACCGTCCTCACCAACGTCCAGGCGACCGGCCGTTTCGGCGGCTCGCGCCTGCAGATCGACCGGTTCGCCGCCGACGCCGGCAAGGGCGGCCGCGTCACCGGCAGCGGCGGCTTCGACTTCGCCGCGGCGCACGGCATCGGCCTCGACCTCAAGCTGCGCGCCGATCACGCGGTGATGATCAACCGCGACGACATCGGCGCGACCGTCACCGGGCCGCTCACCTTCACTTCCGACGGCGCCGGCGGCACGATCGCGGGTGACGTCGTGCTCGACCGCAGCCGCTACCGGCTCGGCCAGGCGAGCGCCGCCAGCGCATTGCCGCAGCTCAAGATCCGCGAGATCAATCTGCCCGAGGGCGGCGAGGAGGACGAGGCGCCGCCCGCGCCGTGGACGCTGGCGATCAAGGCGAAGGCGCCCGACAAGGTCATCGTCAGCGGCCTCGGCCTGTCCAGCGAATGGTCCGCCGACCTCGGCATCGCCGGCCAGCCCGGCAATCCCGCGATCACCGGCCAGGCGAACATGATCCGCGGCGATTATGAATTCGCCGGCCGCAAGTTCCAGCTGTCGCGCGGCGTCATCCGCTTCGCCGGCGAGGTGCCCGCCAATCCGGTGCTCGATATCGAGGCGAACGCCGACAGCACCGGCCTCAATGCGACGATCCGCGTCACCGGCACCGCGCTCAAGCCCGAGATCGGCTTCACCAGCACGCCGGCGCTCCCCGAGGACGAACTGCTGTCGCGGCTGCTGTTCGGCACCTCGATCACGCGATTGTCCGCGCCGGAGGCGTTGCAGCTCGCCGCGGCGGTGGCGGCGTTGCAGAACGGCGGCAACGGCCTCAACCCGATCAACGCGGTACGCCGCGCCGCCGGGCTCGACCGGCTGCGCATCCTCCCCGCCGATCCGCAGACCGGCCAGGGCACCTCGATCGCCGCCGGCAAATACGTGACCCGCCGCCTCTATGCGGAGATCGTCACCGACGGTCAGGGCTATTCGGCGACGCAGGTCGAATTCCAGGTGACCCGCTGGCTCTCGCTGCTGTCGAGCATCTCGACGCTCGGCCGACAGAGCGCCAACGTCCGCGTGTCGAAGGATTATTGAGGTCATTGCGGCAGTCGCCCGTCGGCCGCGCGGCGGTGAGCCGGCTGTAGCATCTTTGCAACAATTTGAAACAAATCGTGCTATGTCGGTCAGTCAGATTGACCCATCGGGCGTCCCAAACCTACCAGTGGCGTTGAGCTACAAAACATTGGTTCAGGGGCAGTTTTATGATTTTCCGTGCTTCCCGGTCGCGGGTCCTGCTGAGCGCGAGCGCCATTGCTCTCGTCGGGTTGACGAGCCCGGCAGGCGCGCAGACGGCCACGCCGACGACGACCAGCCCCGATCAGGCCGATGCTGCTACGCCGCTCAATCAGGCCGACGCGCAGGCCCAGCAGGGTGAAATCGGCAATACGCCGCCGAGTGATGCGGCGACCGGCGAGAACGACATCGTCGTAACCGGATCGCGCATCCGTCGGCCCGATTTCGCCAGCCCCAGTCCGATCGTCTCGCTGGGCGCGGAGACGATCCAGTCGTCGGGAACCAGCAATCTCACCGACTTCCTGACCGGTTATCCCGCGCTGATAGGGTCGTCGACGTCGGGCGATAACGCCGGCTCCAACGCCGGTATCGGTGCGACCGGTCTCAATCAGCTCAATCTCCGGAATCTTGGGACGCAGCGGACGCTCGTGCTGATCGACGGTCGTCGTCAGGTGGCGGCCACGCCCGGCGAACAGTCGGTCGATATCAATACCATTCCGACAGACCTCGTTGAGGGGATCGACGTCCTTACCGGCGGCGCATCGGCGATCTATGGCGCCGACGGCGTCAGCGGCGTGGTGAACTTCCGCCTGAAGCAGAATTTCGAGGGCGTCTCGGCGCGGGCGCAGGCGGGTATCTCGACGCGCGGCGACGCGGCGCAGCGGCTGCTCGATTTGACCGTCGGCCGCAACTTCGCCGACGGCCGCGGTAACATCGCCTTGTCCTACGAGCATGGCGAAGAGGACCGTCTTCAGGCGAAGCAGCGTGCGCGGTATCGCGAGGGCAATCTGCAAACTTTCGTGCTCAACCCCAACGATCCCAGCGACGATCCGAAGCTTCCCGATCGCGTGCCGCTGCGCGACATCCGGTATGACGGCTCGGCGCCGAACGGTGCGGTCGACACCACGTTCGACGGCTACCCCGATTTCGACGGGTCGGGTGCCGTATGGAACAGCGGCCTTCAGCTCGGCGAGGGCTATACGCAAGGCGGGTCGGCGACCTCCGTTGCGAGCTACGCCAACGATCTGCTGCCGCAGACCAATCGCGATATCATCAATGTTCTCGGCCATTTCGACGTCAGCGACAAACTGACGATCTTTGCCGAAGGCAAATATGCGAACATCAACACCTTCACCTTCGGCCAGCCGAGTTTCGATTATAATATCCTCGTACCTCAGGATAATCCGTATCTGCCCGCGAGCATCCGCGCGGCGATCGATCCGGAGATCGGCGGCGTGCTGGTCAGCCGGGACAATTTCGATCTCGGCCAGCGCGGCGAGCGCATCCGGCGCGAGACCTATCGTGGCGTGATCGGCGTTCGCGGTGATATCTCGCCGTCGTTCCATTACGAGCTGTCGTACAATTACGGTGAGACAAAGGTCCGCAGCCGGTACCTTGGCGACGTCTACAGCGACCGGTTCTTCGCGGCGCTCGACGCGGTCCGCAATCCGGCGAACGGTCAGATCACCTGCCGGATCAACGTCGATCCGACGTGGGAGCCCGATCAGCCCTATGCGTCGCGTCGGGCCAATCCGGTGACGACGTTCACGCCCGGCCAGTGTTCGCCGCTGAACCTGTTCAACAACGGGCAGAGCGCGGAGGCGGTCAATTTCATCACCGCCGCGACGACCGATTATTCGACCATTCGGCAGCAGGTGGTATCCGGTTCGATCAGCGGCGATACGAGCCAACTCTTCGAGCTTCCCGGTGGTCCCGTCGGCTTTGCGATCGGCGGTGAATATCGCAAGGAGAACAGCAGCTTCTAGCCTGACCCGATCATCCAGCAGGGGCTGACCTATACCAACGTGCTGCTGCCGACGAAGGGCGAGTTCGACGTCAAGGAGATCTTCGGCGAACTCAACCTGCCGATCGTCAAGAACCGGCCGTTCTTCCATTCGCTAGAGCTGGGGGCGGCGATCCGTTATTCCGATTATTCGACGATCGGCCGCACGACGACGTGGAAGGTCGACGGCATGTACGCCCCGATCCGCGACATCACTGTCCGTGGCACCTATTCGGTCGCGATCCGCGCACCCAATATCAGTGAATTGTTCGGTGGCCAGTCGCAGACCTTCGCCTTCTTCCAGGATCCCTGCACGACGCAGAACCTGAACAATGGCACGTCGTCACGGGCGGCCAATTGCCAGACGCTGCTGAGCGGTCTCGGCGTCGCCAATCCGGCGGCGTTCACGGATTCGCGCTCGACCAACATCCCGGGTCTGTCGGGTGGCAATCCGTCGCTGTCGCAGGAAAAGGCGAAGACTTGGACCGCGGGCCTCGTGCTGGCGCCAAGCTTCCTGCCCGGGTTCACCGCCTCGGCGGACTGGTACGACATCCGTCTGACCAATGCGATCAATACGGTCGCGCCGCAGCAGCTTGCCGAATTGTGCGTCGACCAGCCGTCGCTCGACAATGGCTTCTGTTCGTCGATCACGCGCCAGAACGGCGGTGCCACCGCGGGGCAGATCACCGGCTTCGTCGTCGGCCCGCAGAACGTCGCCGCGTTCCGCACCGCCGGGCTCGACGTCAACGTCAACTATCGCCTGCAAACCGCCAAGATCGGCACGTTCAACCTGAAGCTCGTCGGCGGCTATCTCGACAAGCTCAACTTCGTCGGCACCCCCGGCGCTGATCCGACCGACTCGCGCGGCACGGCCTATGCGCCGAAATATCAGGCGACGGGCGATCTCACCTGGTCGTCGGGCGTCATCACGCTCAACTATGGCCTGTCGTGGTTCGACAAGACGCTCCGCTACTCGAAGCTGATCGTCGCCGGTGATCCGGACTATGTCGCACCCGAATATCTGTATTATAAGGAGCGCTGGCAGCACGATCTGTTCGCGTCGGTCGACGTCAACAAGTCGTTCCAGATCTATGGCGGCGTCAACAACGTCTTCGACCAGAAGCCGGATGTCGGGGCGACCACCTATCCGATCAGCTCGGTCGGTCGGTTCGCCTACGCCGGCGTCCGCGTGAAGACCGGCCGCTTGTTCTGATCGCGTCGAGGCGTGCCGTGAACCCGGCACGCCTCGCGATTGCACGATGCACCTAAAGAAATGGCCCGGACCAACCGCTGTTGGTCCGGGCCAGTCGCTTTCCGGACTAGCGTCCGAAAGGCTTACTTCTTCCCCGCGCGCTGCTTGCGGGCGGCGTAGCGGGCGTCGCGCGCCGCCTTCATCTCGGCCTCGGTCGGCATCTTGGGCTTGGCCTTCGCGGCGGCCTCGGCGGCTGCGAGCGCGGCGGCTTCGGCGGCGGCCTTCTTCTCCGCGATCGCCTGTTCGCGCGCGGCCTGCTTGTCGGCGCGCGCCTTGGCGAGCGCGGCTTCCTTGGCTTCGGCGGCGGCGACGCGGGCGGCCACCACGGCCGGGTCGAGCGGCGGCTTGGCGCGCAGCTTCTCCAACGCCGCCTGCTTGGCTTGGGCGGACAGCGCGGCGCGCTCTTGGAACGTCTGGGGCTTGTAGGCTGACATGTGGGGCGTGATGATCCTGTCGATTCGATATGGACGGCGCGCAGCAGGCACGCCGTCTCGGCGACGCCCGTTAAAGCAAAACGCCCGATTCTGCAAAAACGCCCATCGCGGCGCGGCGATCGTCGCGGTAGAGGCGCGCTTTGTGCGCAGCAGGAGCGAGCCGGCATGACGCCACGCGAATTGATCGACACCGCCCCGGTCCCCGGCGGCGAGCCGCTGCGCCTGTTCCGCCGCGGCGGCGACTATATGATCGTGCTCGACCGCAACGAGCTGATGAACAGCCGGATGAGCGGCTCCGAAGAGGCGCTGGCGACGATGACGATCGACCGGCTCGCCGGCCGGGCCGCGCCGCATCTGCTCGTCGGCGGCTATGGTATGGGCTTCACGCTGCGCGCTGCGCTCGCCGCGCTCGGCCCGCAGGCGCGGGTCACCGTCGCCGAACTGGTGCCGCAGATCGTCGACTGGGCGCGCGGGCCGATGGCGGCGCTGACCGCCGGCTGTCTCGACGATCCGCGCGTCGCCGTCACCTTCGCCGATGTCGCCGAGGTGATCGCCGCGACGCCGCGGACCTATGACGCGATCCTGCTCGACGTCGACAACGGCCCCGACGGGCTGGTCCGCGCCGCCAACGACCGGCTGTATGCGGCACGCGGCCTCGCCGCGGCGCGCGCGGCGCTGACCCCCGGCGGGGTGCTCGCCATATGGTCCGCCGCGAAGGACGCCGCCTTCGCCCGCCGGCTGCGCGAGGGCGGCTTCGCCGTCGACGAGGTCACCGTCCGCGCGCGCAGCAACGGCAAGGGCGCGATGCACACGATCTGGTTCGCGGTGCCGCGCTGACCGTGCAACCCCGCGCCGGCCGGACGGTTCGGAAGGCGTGGACGAAGGAGGATGAGATGAGCGAACGCGTAGCACGCATCACCCGCACCGGCGGGCCCGAGGTGATCGAATGGGTCGACGCCGACCTGCCGCCGCCCGCCCCCGGCGAGGTGCGGATGCGCCACCACGCGGTCGGCCTCAACTATATCGATACCTATCACCGCAGCGGCGTCTATCCGGTCGACCTGCCCGCCGGCCTCGGCAGCGAGGCGGCGGGCGTGGTCGAGGCGGTCGGCGACGGCGTCGAGGGCTTTGCGGTCGGCGATCGCGTCGGCACCTTCGGACCGGCGCGCGGCGCGTACGCCACCGCGCGCAACGTCGCCGCGCAGCAGCTTCTCCACCTCCCCGACGACGTCGACGACGAGGCCGCGGCGGCGTTGCTGCTCAAGGGCTGCACCACCGAATGCCTGGCCGATCGCTGCGCGCGGGTGCAGCCCGGGCAGACGGTGCTGGTCTGGGCGGCGGCCGGCGGCGTCGGCCAGCTGCTGGTCGGCTGGCTGAAGGCGATCGGCGCGACGGTGATCGGCACCGCGGGCAGTGCCGACAAGGCCGAGCACGCACGTGCCGCCGGCGCCGACCGCGTCATCCTCCACCGCGACGAGGATGTCGCCGCGCGGGTCCGCGCGCTGACCGATGGCGATGGCGTCGCGGTCGTCTTCGACGGCGTCGGCAAGGCGACGTGGGACGCGACGCTCGCCGCCACCGCACGACGCGGGCTGATCGTCAGTTACGGCAATGCCGGCGGCCCGGTCACCGGCGTCGCGCTCGGCACGCTCGCCGCCAAGGGCTCGCTGTTCGTCACCCGCCCGACGCTGTTCGACTATTACGTCACCGCCGAGGAGCGCCGCGCCGGTGTCGACCGCGTCTTCGCAATGCTGCGCCGTGGCGCGATCCGCCCGCACATCGGCCAGCGCTTCGCGCTCGAACAGGCCGCCGACGCGCATCGCGCGCTCGAAGCCGGCGACACGCACGGCAGCACGGTGCTGGTCGTACCGCACCGATAGCGCCGCATCGACGAGGGGGATCCGAGCGGAATTGCTCCCCTCGGCGGGGTAAGACGCTCACATATAAAGGGTCGTGTGAGCCCGCCGTTTTCCAAACCCACCCCGTCACCCCGGACTGGTTCCGGGGTCCACCCTGCGGCGGGGAGAAAGGCTGTATTCGACGACATTCCCTTTCGGCCCGGTGGACCCCGGAACCAGTCCGGGGTGACGAATCTCATGTGGAAACCGATCGAGCCCCATCAACATAGCCACATGCAATAGCCCTGCTCGCCAGAGGGGAGGAGTTTGACCGAACGTCGACCTAGCGCCGCGCCCAACCGCCGCCCGTGACGGCTTTGTCATCGGCGCGTCTTGATAGCGGCACCCGGTCTGGCGCATGTGGGGCGGGGGGGAAGTGCCGTATCATGTCTCAACATCCCGTGTTCTATGACGCCAGCGGGCGGCGCAAGCGGCGCTTCACGCTCGGCGTCGTCGCGTTCGTCGCGCTGGTCATCCTCGCGGTCGCGGTGTTCGCGGTGTCGATCGGCGCCGTTCCCGCGGCGCCGCTGCTGCCGGTGGACGTCGAGCGCCCGGTGCTGCGCCGGCTCGCCCCCCCGCACGGCGTCATCCGTCGCGCCAAGCGCGGCCTCAATTATTATGCCGGCGAATTGCTCGGCACCGGCCGGGGCAAGGATGCGGCGGCCAACCCCAACCTCGCCATCGCCTTCCACACCCCCTGGGACCCGTCGAGCGCCGCCAGCCTCGAACGCCATGTCGAACAGCTCAACTGGGTGATCCCCGGCTGGGTCTCGGTCACCGGCGCCGATCATCACCTCACCGTGTTCCGCGACACCGCCGGCCGCGCCATCCTCAACCGCGCGGTGCATCGCCCGGTCGTCATCCCGATGATCCAGAATGCGACCAACGGCACCTGGGACGGCGCCGGCACCGCCGCGCTGCTCGCCGACCCCAAGGCGCGTGCGGCCTTTCTCGACCGGCTGATCCCGTGGCTGGCGGCGAACGGCGCCGGCGGCGCCTTCTTCGATCTCGAGGACCTGCCGGCAAGCGCGCAGGCGAATTATCGCACCTTCCTCGGCGAGGCGCAGCGCCGCTTCGCGCCGCGTGGCTGGAGCGTGTCGATCGCCGCGCCGGTCGCCAATCCCGAATGGAACCTGCCCGCCTACGCCCGGGTCACCGACAAGATCTTCCTGATGGCCTATGACGAGCATGAGACGAGCGGCCCCGCCGGTCCGATCGCCTCGCAGCATTGGTTCGCCGAGACCGTCGCCAATGCGGCGCGCGGCATCCCCGCCGCCAAGCTCGTCGTCGCGATCGGCTCCTACGCCTATGACTGGCACGACGGCAGCGGCGACCCGCTCGGCGTCGAGGAGGCGTGGCAGGCGGCGCGCGATTCGGGGACGATGCCCGCCTTCGACCGCGCCAGCGGCAACAGCAGCTTCGCCTATAGCGAGGGCGGCACCCGCCATGTCGTCTGGCTGCTCGACGCCGCCTCCGCCTATAACCAGATCGAGATGCTGCACCGCGCCGGCGTCGGCAGCGTCGCTTTGTGGCGATTGGGCTCGGAAGACCCGGGCCTGTGGTCGCTGTTCGGGCGCGATCACCGCACCTTGCCGCCGCCCTCGGCGATCGACGCCATCCCCGCCGGCACCAACGTCGACATCGAGGGCGCGGGCGAGATCCTCAAGATCGCCGCCACCCCCGTGCCCGGCGCGCGCCATGCGGTGGCGGGGCCGGGTGGCGCGATCACCGACGTGCGCTTCGATCGCCTGCCCAAGGCCTATGAGGTCGATCGTACCGGCTATCGCAAGACCCAGCTCGCGCTGACCTTCGACGACGGTCCCGATCGCACCTGGACGCCGCAGATCCTCGACGTGCTCAAGCAGAAGCACGTCGCCGCCACCTTCTTCATCGTCGGCGAGAATGCGCTGACCCAGCGTTCGCTGCTGCAGCGGATGGTCGCCGAGGGGCATGAGATCGGCAGCCACACCTATACCCACCCGAACCTCGCCACCGTCTCGCCGGGGCAGGTGTGGTTCGAGCTCAACGCCACGCAGCGCCTGTTCCAGGCGTTCACCGGCCATTCGCTGCGCTTCTTCCGCGCGCCCTATTTCGGCGACGCCGAACCCTCCACCGCCGACGAGATCGAGCCGGCTCTGCAGGCGCAGGAACGCGGCTACGTCTCGGTCGGCCTGCACGTCGATCCCGGCGACTGGAAGCGGCCCGGCGTCCAGCAGATCATCGACGCCACCATCGCCCGGGTGACCAGCGGCCCCGACCATTGCGACGAGGATTCGGATGCGGATTGCAGCCGCAACGTCATCCTGCTCCACGACGCCGGCGGCAATCGCGCCGAGACGGTCGCGGCGTTGCCGGTGATCATCGATCGGCTGCGCGCGCTCGGCTATCAGTTCGTGCCGGTGTCGACGCTCGCCGGCCTGTCGCGCCACGCCGCGATGCCGCCGATCAGCGCGAGCGACCAGCTCGCCGCCAATGTCGATCTCGGCCTGTTCACCATGCTCGGCGCGATGGCGATCGGCCTGCGGTGGCTGTTCGCGATCGCGATCGCGATCGGCATCCTGCGCGCGCTGGCGCTCTCCGCGCTGGCGCTGATCCAGGCGCGGCGCGAGGGGCGCACCGTCTTCCCGCGCATCGACCCGGACCGCTTCGTCACCGTGCTCATCCCCGCCTATAACGAGGAGCGCGTCATCGAACGCGCGGTGCGCGGCGTGCTCGCCTCCACCGACGTCCGGATCGAGGTGATCGTGATCGACGACGGCTCGAAGGATGCGACCTCCGCGATCGTCGCCGCCACCTTCGCCGATGATCCCCGCGTGCGCCTGCTGACGCTGGAGAATGGCGGCAAGGCGCGCGCGCTCAACACCGGGCTGGAGCTGGCCAAGGGCGAGATCGTCATCGCGCTCGACGCCGACACCCAGTTCGAGCCGACGACGATCGCCCGCCTCGCGCGCTGGTTCGATGATCCGCAGCTCGGCGCGGTCGCCGGCAACGCCAAGGTCGGCAACCGGGTCAACCTCGTCACCAAATGGCAGGCGCTCGAATATATCACCGCGCAGAACCTCGAACGCCGTGCCTTCGCCCGCCTGAACGCGATCACCGTCGTGCCGGGGGCGGTCGGCGCGTGGCGGCTGGCGGCGATCCGCGCGGTGGGCGGCTATCCGCACGACACGCTGGCGGAGGATCAGGACCTCACCATCGCGATCCAGCGCGCCGGCTGGCGCGTGCAATACGACCAATATGCGATCGCCTGGACCGAGGCGCCCGAGACGTTCCGCGCGCTCGCCAAACAGCGGTTCCGCTGGGCGTTCGGCACGCTGCAATGCCTGTGGAAGCATCGCTCGGCGATCGGCCGCAGTGCCCCGCGCGGGCTCGGCTGGGTCGGCCTGCCGCAGGCGATCGTCTTCCAGATCCTGCTCGCCGCGATCAGCCCGATCATCGATCTGGCGCTGCTCGTCAGCTTCTTCGTCACCTATCTCGACATCCAGGCGCACGGCTGGGCGCAGACCAGCCACGACGTCTATACGATGCTCGGCTTCTGGCTGGTGTTCACCGCGATCGACCTGCTCGCCGCGACGATCGCCTTCGCGCTCGAACGCCGCGAGAAATGGCGTCTGCTCTGGCTGCTGATCCCGCAGCGGATCGGCTATCGCCAGATCATGTATTACGTCGTGCTCAAGGCGATAGCGCAGGCGCTGCGCGGCCCGATGGTCGGCTGGGGCAAGCTCCAGCGCACCGGGCGGGTAAGCGCGACGTGAGGCGGTCGCGGGGAAATGGCCATCTTGTGGCTATGTCACCCCGACGTGTTCGAATCCTCCGCGAAAGTCCACTCGCCTTCCGATGTAGTACAGTGTTCCGGCGAAAGCCGGAACCCAGGGCCAAGCAGTACACCAGCCTATAGTGTTCCGGACTCTTGGGCTCCTGCTTTCGCAGGAGCATTGGTGGGCTCCCGCAACGGTTTCGAACACGTCGGAGGTCACGGATGACTGTGGGGAAGGGGTAGCGAATGACCACGAAGCGCATCACCGTCGCGGCGCTCGGCGTCGTCGCGCTCGCTGCGTGCACGACGACGCGCGGCGAGAAGCCGGTCCTGACCGCGTCGGCGGCGAAAGCCATCGCGCGCGCATGTCATGCGGTCAGCGGGACGATCGGCCACGACCGTCAGTCCGCATTGCCGTCGGCGCAATTCGTTCTGCCGCCAGGCGCATCCTCGGCCGGCGACCGCGTCGCGCCGATGGTGGCCTGCCTCGGCGCGCGGCTCGCCGCCTATCGATACGCGATGATGAGCCTCGACGAAGTGCGTTGAAAACGCCGGTCGCGCCGGACGAAACCCTTGTATACGACGGTATATATTCGTTGGTTCGAGGTGCCGTCATGATCCGTTCCCTGCTGCTCCTGTCGCTCGCGATCACCGCGCCCGCGGCGGCGCAGCGCAAGCCGCCGCTGGTGCTCGCCGCCGCCAGCCTTCAGGAATCGATGAACGCCGCCGCCGACGCTTGGGCCAAGCAGGGCCATCCACGCCCCGTCGTGTCCTTCGCCGCCTCGTCGGCGCTGGCGCGGCAGGTCGAGGCGGGCGGTGCCGCCGATCTGTTCGTCTCCGCCGATCAGGAGTGGATGGACGCGCTCGCCGCCAAGCGGCTGATCGTCGCGAGCAGCCGCGTCACCTTCCTCGGCAACCGCCTCGTCGTCGTCGCGGCGAAGGGCAACCCGGTCCGTATCCCCGTCCGCCCGCCCGCCGCGCTGGCACGGGTGCTCGCCGCCGGGCCGCTGGCGATGGCCGACGCGCCGGTCCCCGCCGGCCGCTACGCCGAGGCGGCGCTGCGCAGCCTCGGCGTGTGGAGCGCGGTCGCCGCCAAAATCGTGCGCGGCGACAGCGTCCGCGCCGCCCTGACGCTGGTCGAGCGCGGCGCCGCGCCGCTCGGCATCGTCTACGCCACCGACGCGAGGGCCTCGTCCAATGTGCGCATCGCCGGCGTCTTCCCGGCGCGCAGCCATCCGCCGATCACCTATCCCGTCGCGCGCCTCGCCGCCTCGCGCAATCCGGAAGGCGAGGGCTTCCGCCGCTTCCTCGTCAGCCGCGCGGGCAAGACGATCTTCGCGCGCTACGGATTCACCCCGCGCTGATGCTGTCGCCGGCGGAATGGACGATCGTCGCGCTGTCGCTCAAGGTCGGTGGCGTCGCGATGGCGGCGGTGCTGCCGCTCGCCTTCGCGCTGGCATGGCTGCTCGCGCGTGGGCGGTTTCCCGGCAAATTGCTGCTCGACGCGCTCGTCCATCTGCCGCTCGTGGTGCCGCCGGTGGTGACCGGCTGGCTGCTGCTGCTCGCCTTCGGTCCCAACGGCCCGCTCGGCAGCCTGCTCGAACGCTGGTTCGGCGTGACCGTCCTGTTCCGCTGGACCGGCGCGGCGATCGCCGCGGCGATCATGGCGCTGCCGCTGATGGTCCGCGCGATGCGGCTGTCGATCGAGGCGGTCGACCGCCGCCTCGAAAGCGCCGCGCGCACACTCGGCGCCGGGCCGTGGCGGGTGTTCTGGACGCTGACCCTGCCGCTCAGCCTGCCCGGCATCCTCGCCGGCGCGGTGCTCGGCTTCGCGCGCTCGATCGGCGAATTCGGCGCGACGATCACCTTCGTCTCCAACGTGCCGGGCGAGACGCAGACGCTGCCGCTCGCCATCTATTCCGCGCTCCAGCAGCCCGGTGCCGAGGCGACCGTCTGGCGCCTGTCCGCCATGTCGGTCGCGCTCAGCCTCGCCGCGCTGCTGATCTCCGAACTGCTCACCCGCCGCGTCCGCCGGGGCCTGCATGTCCTTTGAGATCCGCGTCGAGAAGCGGCTCGGCGAGGCCCCGGTCGCGCTCGACCTGCATGCGGGCGAGGGGCTCACCGTCCTCTTCGGCCCGTCGGGGATCGGCAAGACGAGCGTGCTCAACATGGTCGCCGGCCTGCTTCGCCCCGATGCCGGCCGCATCGTGGTCGCCGGCCGCACGCTGTTCGATTCGGCGCAAGGGGTGGACGTCGCCCCCGAGCACCGCCGCGCCGGCTACGTCTTCCAGGACCCGCGGCTGTTCCCGCATCGCCGCGTCCGCGCCAACCTCCTCTACGGCGCCGCCGACGACAGCGGCCTCGCCGCCACCGTCGCGATGCTCGGCATCGGCCATCTGCTCGACCGCTGGCCGCGCACCCTGTCGGGCGGCGAGGCGCGCCGCGTCGCGATCGGCCGCGCGCTGCTCAGCGACCCCGCCTTCCTGCTGCTCGACGAGCCTTTGTCCTCGCTCGACCGGTCGCGCCGCGGCGAGATCATGGACGCGCTGCGCCGCGTCCGCGACGAGGCCGACCTGCCGATCCTGATGGTCACCCACGATCCCGAGGAAGCCGAACGGCTCGGCACCCGCATCGTCACCGTATGATCCCTCTTTGCCGCAAAAGCGTAACATGCCATGCGTAGGCGGACGCTGCGGGACGGGATGACTTCATGCGCTTGAAACTCGACGCGCGCACGCGGCGCCTTTTGCGCCGCTTGCCCGTCGTGAACGTCTATTCGCTGGCCGAGCTGATCCTGATCGCAGGACTGGCGACGCAGAGCGCGCGACTGGTGTGGACGCTCGTCACGCCGGTGTCGCCGCTCGGCGACTGGCGCCCGGCGGCGGTCACCGTGCCCGGCCGCCCCTATGACGTGCTCGCCGGCTTCGATCCCTTCTTCCGTCTCGGCGGGCCGCAACAGGGTCCGGCGACCGTCACCTCGCTCCAGCTGACGCTGTTCGGCATCCGCGTCGACGAGGCGTCGGGCCGCGGCTCGGCGATCCTTGCCGGTCCCGACAACGTCCAGAAGAGCGTCGTCGTCGGTGAGGAGATCCAGCCCGGCGTCCGGCTCAAGGCCGTCGCCTTCGACCATATCACCATCGATCGCGGCGGCACCGCCGAGGATCTGTTCCTCGTCCAGTCCGACGCGCCCGCCGGCGCCCAGCCCGCCGCGCTCGGCGCCCCCGGCACGCCGCCCGCGCCGCCGTCGCCCGGCACCGGCGCCCCCGCGGCGATCCGCGCCAACCAGATCCGCAACGAGATCGGCTTCATCCCGCGCATCGATTCGGGCCGCATCTCCGGTCTCGTCGTCCGCTCGCAGGGGTCGGGCGCGCTGTTCCGCAACGCCGGCCTGCGCGACGGCGACGTCGTCACCGCGATCGGCGGCCGGCCGGTCAGCGGCCCGCAGGACCTCGACCGCGTCACCGCCGATTTCGCCGGCGGCGGCAACATCCCCATCACCGTCGAACGTGGGTCGCAGACGCTTGCGCTCGCCATCACGATCGCGCCCAATTGATGAAGACGGTTCCCATGAAGACGCTCGCCTCCGCCCTGCTGCTGTCCACCGCCGCGCTCGCGCTGCCCACGACGGTGCTGGCCCAGACCACGCTCAACGTCCGCGACGCCGACATCCGCGCCTTCATCGCCGACGCCGCCAAGGTGACGGGTCGCACCTTCATCATCGACGCGCGCGTCAACGGCAAGGTGACGGTGGTCACCGACCGGCCGCTCAGCCGCTCCGAATATTTCGAGACCTTCCTGTCGACGCTGCGCGCCAACGGCCTCGTCGCGGTGCCGACCGGCAACGGCGCCTTCCGCATCCAGCCGATCGACAATGCCGCCTCGCAACCGAGCCGCATCGGGTCGGCCGGCGCCAACCGCAACAGCTTCGTCACCGAGATCGTCCGCCTCCGCTCGATCGACGCGACGCAGGCGATCGAGACGGTGCGCCCGCTGGTCAGCGCGCAAGGGTCGGTGAGCGCCAATCGCGGCTCGAACAGCCTCGTCGTGGTCGATTTCGGCGACAACATCCGCCGCATCCGCGAGGTGCTGCGCCGCGTCGACGCCGACAATGCCTCGACCCGCGTCGTCGCGCTGAAGAACGCCTCCGCCAAGGAGATCGCCGCCGCCTTGCAGGGCCTCGCCACCGGCGCGCCCGGCGGGCAGGGCGGCGGCGGTGCGCAGGGCGGCGTCGGCACCAGCGTCACCGCGGTCGACAGCAGCAATTCGGTCATCATCCGCGGCGACGCCAACAGCGTCGCGCGCCTCGTCCAGGTCGCGCAGGACCTCGACCAGAAGGCGAAGAACGGCACCGAGATCCGCGTCGTCTTCCTCGAAAATGCCGACGCCGCGCAATTGCTCCCCGTGCTCCAGCAGCTCGTCGGCCAGACCCCCGATGCGGTGCAGGAGACGCAGCTCTCGCGCACCCAGACCGGCTTCGGCAGCAGCACCGGCGGCAGCGGCGGCCAGAGCCAGCAGCGTCAGGTGACGCAGGCACCGGTCCAGCAGCCGAGCGGCGGCGGCAGCGCCAACGGCCCCAACCAGCCTGCGATCACCACCCAGGGCGGGCGTACCGCCGCGGTCGTCACCCGGTTCCAGGGCGCGAATGCGATCGTCATCGCCGCGCCCGCCGATATCCAGCGGCAACTCGCCGACGTCGTCCGCCAGCTCGACACCCGCCGCGAACAGGTGCTGATCGAGGGGATCGTCGCTGAAGTCTCCGATTCGACGGTCAACAAGCTCGGCGCGCAATTCGTCCTCGCCAACCCGTCGGGCGGCGCCTTCGCGGCCTCTACCTTCTCGAACAGCGCGCCCAATATCCTCCAGATCGCCGGCGCAATCGGCGCGCGCGAACTGTCGAACAACACCACGACGACGGTCTCGAACGGCGTTGTCACCACCGTGACCAACAATACCGCGTCCGATACGCTCACCCAGTCGGCGCTCAATTCGATCCTCAGCTCGACCGGCGGCTTCGGCGGTTTCGGCGGCAAGATCGGCGACGTCCTGTTCGGCGCGATCATCAACGCGGTGAAGAGCGATACGACGTCGAACCTGTTGCAGGTCCCGCATCTGGTGACGGTCGACAATCAGGAAGCGCACAGCCTCGTCGGCCAGGAGATTCCGATCACCACCGGCCAGGCGCTGTCGAACAATTTCGACAACACCTTCCGCACCACGCAGCGCGAGAATGTCGGTATCGAGCTGACCGCGCGGCCGCAGGTCAATTCGAGCGGCACGGTCAAGCTCAACCTGCGCCTCGAGGTCAGCTCGATCGCCGGCCCGGTGTCGAGCGACAACAGCGACCTCATCCTCAACAAGCGCGAGATCGAGACGACGCTGACCGTCGACGAGGGCCAGATCGCGGTGATGGGCGGCCTGCTCAGCGACGAGGAGCGCCGCACGATCGAGAAGATCCCGCTGCTCGGCGACATTCCGGTGCTCGGCAACCTGTTCAAGTCGAAGGCCAAGTCGCGCAACAAGACCAACCTCATGATCTTCATCCGGCCGACGATCCTGCGCAGCGCCGCCGACAGCCGCCGGGTCGCCGAGCAGCGCTACGGCTACATCCGCCTGCAACAGGGGCTGCAATCGCCCAACGAGGAGCCGTCGATCGACCAGCTGGTCCGCGACTATCTCGGCGCGGCGCCACCGATCCCCTCGGCACCGATCCCCGGCAACATCGAGGACCCGCGCATCGCGGTGCCGATCCAGCACAATACGACGAAGGTCATCCGCCCGAGGGACCGATGAGGACCACGCCCGCCGCGCATACCCCCCCATCGTCATCCCGGCGACAGCCGGGACCCATGGACGCGGCGCGGTCGGCGTCGGCGCGCGCCACCGGCGTCCCGCACCCATGGCTCCCGGCCTTCGCCGGGATGACGAAGGAAGAGGGCGCATCTCTCACCCCCAAGACCGTCATCCCCGCGCAGGCGGGGATCCAGACGCGCGGACCTCGCGGTGCTATCGCAACACCTGTGCGTCTGGATCCCCGCCTCCGCGGGCATGACGAAAAGGGGGAGGCGCCCGCCGCGATTCTCCCCACCGCCACGGGACTATCGGGGAGGACGCTCCCCCCATCGTCATCCCGGCGAAAGCCGGGACCCATGGACGCGGCGCAACCGGCGTCGGCGCGCGCCATCAACGACCCGCACCCATGGGTCCCGGCCTCAGCCGGGATGACGAAGGAAGAGGGCGCACCTCTCACCCCCAACACCGTCATCCCCGCGCAGGCGGGGATCCATACCCGCGGACCTCACGGCGCCATCGCGGCACCTGCGCGTCTGGATCCCCGCCTGCGCGGGGATGACGAAGGGGAGGCGGCGGCCGTCAGGGACATCGACTCCACCACGGAAATGACGAACCCGGTTAGGCACCAGCAATGATCATCCGCACCGGCGACGCCCTCGACGCCCTCGACACCGCCCCCGAGACCCTCGTCCTGCCCGAACCCCCCGCCGCGGCCGAGCCGCTCCCGATGCTCGCCATCCCCTACGCCTTCGCCCGTAAGCATGGCGTCGTCGTCACCCATACCGACACCGACACGCATCTCACCGTCGCGCTGCGCGCCGGCGCCAATCCCAAGGCGCTGATCGAGATCCGCCGCTATCTCGCCCGCCCGTTCGACGTATCGATCGTCGAGGCGCCGCAGTTCGACCGGCTGCTCTCCGACAATTACGCGATGGACGGCCAGGCCAATGCGCTCGCCGCGGTCGGCATGGGCGACGAGCTCGACAGCCTCGCCGAGGGGCTGCCGACCGCCGAGGACCTGCTCGACACCGCCGACGACGCCCCCGCGATCCGCCTGATCAACGGCATCATCGCCGACGCCGCGCGCAACGGCGTCTCCGACATCCATATCGAGCCCTATGAGACCGGCCTGATCGTCCGCATGCGCATCGACGGCGTGCTGCGCGAGACGCTGCGCATGCCGCCGCACGTCGCCCCCGTCGTCGTCAGCCGCATCAAGGTCATGGCCCGCCTCGACATCGCCGAGCGGCGCGTGCCGCAGGACGGCCGCATGGGCCTCACCCTCGGCGGCAAGCTGCTCGACGTCCGCGTCTCGACCTTGCCGAGCCGCGCCGGCGAACGCGTCGTGCTGCGTATCCTCGACAAGGACAATGCCGGCATCGATCTCGAGGCGCTGGGCCTCGATCCGGCGATGTACGCGCTGCTGCGCGGCGCGCTCGCCGAGCCCAATGGCATCATCCTCGTCACCGGCCCGACCGGTTCGGGCAAGACGACCACGCTCTACGGCGCGCTGCGCCTGCTCAACGACGGCAGCCGCAACATCCTCACCGTCGAGGACCCGGTCGAATATGCCGTCGAGGGCGTCGGCCAGACGCAGGTCAACCCCAAGGTCGGGCTGACCTTCGCCGCGGGTCTGCGCGCGATCCTGCGCCAGGACCCCGACGTCGTCATGGTCGGCGAAATCCGCGACCGCGAAACCGCCGAGATCGCGGTGCAGGCGTCGCTGACCGGCCATCTCGTGCTCTCGACCGTCCATACCAACGACGCGATCGGCGCGATCACCCGCATGCGCGACATGAAGGTCGAGCCGTTCCTGCTCGCCTCGACCTTGCGCGCGGTGATCGCGCAGCGGCTGGTGCGCCGGCTCTGCCCGGTCTGCCGCCATGCGGTACCCGGATCGCATGGCGTCGCCGGCCTGCTCGGCATCGAGCCCGACGCGACCGTCTACGAATCGGTCGGCTGCCCCGAATGCAACCACACCGGCTTCAAGGGCCGGATCGGCGTGTTCGAGGCGGTGCGGGTGGACGACACGATCCGCCGCATGATCAACGACGGCACCGACGAGACCGCGATCGCCGCCCACGCCTTCGCCCGCACGCCGAGCCTCGCCCAGGCCGCCGAGGCGCTGGTCCGCCGCGGCCTGACCACGCCGGAAGAGGCGGTGCGCGTCTCGCGCAGGGACGCGACCGATGTCGTGGTGGTGGACGATGCGTAACTGCGCGACCATCGTTCCCGGCAGGGCATCGCCATTGGCTATGGCGGCGCCCGTGAGGCTCGATCGCTTCGTCCACAATATTCCGTCACCCCGGACTTGTTCCGGGGTCCACCCCGCGGCGAGGAGAACGGCTGGAGGAGCCTGCCGCACCCCTGCGGCCCGGTGGACCCCGGAACAAGTCCGGGGTGACGATGGAATTGAGGACATGTCCCGCGCAAACACGCGCCATAAGCCATCGCTCTCTCCTCGCAGGCGTAAATGGCATGGCTGACTTCGACTATCTCGCCATCGACACCCGCGGGCAGGAGCAGCGCGGCCACGTCGCCGCACCGTCGCTCGACGCCGCGCGCGCGCAGCTCGACCGCCGCAAGCTGTACGTCGTCCGCCTCGACCCCGGCGCGCCGCCCGCGGCGACCAGCCGCCCGCTGTTCGGCATCAAATTCGGGTCGAGGAAGATGAGCGTCAAGCAGCTCACCCTCTTCACCCGCCAGCTCGCGACGCTAAACCGCGTCTCGCCGCTCGAGGAATCGCTCCGCACCATCACCCGCCAGACCGAACAGGACAGCGTCCGCACCATCGTCGCCCACGTCCACGCCGGCGTCGTCGAGGGCCGCCGCCTCGCGGATTCGATGGCGCGCGAGGGCAAGAGCTTCCCGCCGCTCTATCGTGCGATGGTGTCGGCGGGGGAAAGCTCGGGCAGCCTGCCGACGATCCTCGACCGGCTCGCCGCGCTGCTCGAACGCCAGGCGGAAATCCGCGGCAAGCTCATTACCGCGCTCGCCTATCCGACCATCCTCGCGGTCGTGGCGATGGGCGTCGTCACCGCGCTGATGATGTTCGTCGTCCCGCAAGTTGTCGAGCAATTCGATACGGTTGGACAGCAATTGCCGCTGCTCACCCGGATCGTCATCGGCCTGTCCGACTTCCTCGTCGGCTATTGGTGGCTGATCGCTCTATGCGTGGCGTTAGTGGCGTTAGGCAGCTGGTACGCGCTGCGCGACCCCGCGCTGCGCCTCGCCTTCGACACCGCTTTGCTGCGCCTGCCGCTGCTCGGCCGGCTGTTCCGCGACCTCCACGCCGCGCGCATGTCGCGCACCTTGAGCACGATGATCGCCAGCCGCCTGCCGCTGCTCGAAGGGCTCGCGCTCACCGCCTCGACGATCCACAACCGCCGCCTGCGCGCCGCCTCCGACGAGATCGTCGACGCCATCCGTGGCGGCGGCAGCCTGTCGGCGGCGATGCGCCGCGCCAACGTCTTCCCGCCGCTGCTGACCTATCTGGCGGCGTCGGGCGAAGCGGCGGGGCGGCTCGACGAGATGCTCGAGCGTGCCGCCGACTATCTCGAACGCGAGTTCGACCGCTTCACCGCCACCGCCTTGTCGCTGCTCGAACCGGCGATCATCGTCGTGATGGGCGGCGTCGTCGCGACGATCGTGCTATCCATCCTGCTCCCCATCCTCCAGCTCAACACGCTGGCAGGACAATGAGGCAAGTCATGCGTACACCCAAGAAGAAGCCGCACCGCCGCGAAGAGGGCTTCACGCCCGTGAGGCGTTCCGCCGAACACGGCTTCACGCTCGTCGAGCTGATGGTGGTCATCGTCATCATCGGCCTGCTCGCCGCGATCGTGACGTTCAACGTCCTGCCCGCCGGCGACAAGGGCAAGATCACCAAGGCCAAATCGGACATCAGCACGATCGAGGGCGCGCTGGAAATGTACCGGCTCCAGATGAACAGCTACCCGACCACGTCGCAGGGCCTGCAGGCGCTGGTCACCGCGCCCGCGGGCGTCAACGCCGCCGAATATCAGCGCGGCGGCTATATCAAGAAGCTGCCGCCCGATCCCTGGGGCCGCCCGTATCTCTACGCCTCGCCCGGCCAGCACGGCGAGGCCGACGTCTGGAGCCTCGGCGCCGACGGCAAGGACGGCGGCGAGGGCGTCAACGCCGACATCACCAGCTGGCAATAGCCATGGCCTCGCGCCGCAACGGTTTTACGCTGGTGGAGCTGATGGTGGTGGTGACCATCATCGGCCTCGCGGCGGCCGTCGCGGTGTGGAACATGCCCGATCCGCGCGGCCGGGTGGCGGACGAGGCCGCGCGCTTCGCCCTGTGCGCCCGCGCCGCGCACGATGCCGCGATCGTCGACGCCCGGCCGGTCAGCATCTGGGTCACCGCGGGCGGCTATGGCTTCGACCGGCGCGGCGCCGGCCAGTGGGTGGCGATGGCGGAGAAGCCGCTGCGCGTCGAACGCTGGACCGAGGGCACCGTCGCCGCCACCGGCGAGGCGAGTGGCCGCCTGCGCATCGTCTTCGACCCCACCGGCCTCGCCGACCGCCCCGCGCAGATCACGCTGACCCGCAGCGGCGCGCGCGCGGTGATCGACATGGCCGCCGACGGTTCGGTCCGGGTGGCGAGCTGATGCGGACGCGCGGCTTCACGCTCATCGAGATCATGGTTGCGCTCGCGGTGTTCAGCCTCGCGGTGCTCGCGCTACTGCGGCTCGAGACCGCGACGATCCGCGGCGCCCGCACGCTCGACGAGAGCCTCGTCGCCGGCCTCGTCGCGCGCAACGTCGCCAACGACGCGGTCACCGAGGCACAGCCGCCCGTCGCCGGCCGCACCACCGGCAGCGAGGTCAATGGCGGCCGGACGTGGACCTGGGTGCGGCAGGTGCGCGGCACCGGCAATGCCGCGATCGTCCGCATCGACGTCGCGGTGACCAACCGCGCCGGCCAGATCGTCGGCCGCACCACCGCGATCCGCCCGCCGGACCAGCCGTCGTGATCGCCATGCCGCCGTCCCGCCCGATCACGCAAGCCGGCTTCACCCTCGTCGAGGTGATGATCGCGCTGATGATCTTCGGTCTGATCGCCGCCGCCGGCGTCGCGATCCTCACCTTCAGCGTCCGCGCGCAGACCGCCACCGGCAAGCGCTTCGACGATATCGCCGCGCTCAACCGCACCGCGTCGCTGCTCGCCGGCGACCTTGGCCAGGCGATCGACCGGCCCGCGCGCGACGAGGGCGGCACCCTGCTTCCCGCCTTCACCGGCGAAAGCGACGGCCGCATCCGCTTCGTCCGTACCGGCTGGGCGAACGTCGACGCCGCCCCCCGCGCCAGCGCGCAGAAGGTCGCGTACCAACTCGATGGCAACACCCTGTTGCGCGTCGCCTATCCGATGCTCGATGGCGCCGTGCCGCTGCCCGCGGTGACGTTGCTCGACAAGGTCGCCGGCGTCGCCGCGCGCTATCGCTACAAGGGCGCGTGGAGTGACCGCTGGGACGGCACGCAGGGCGCCGCGCTGCCGCAGGCCGCCGAGATCACCGTCCGCCGCACCGACGGCACCGCCTTCCGCCTGATGCTGCTCGTCGGCGCGGGCAGCAGCGCGAGCCCGCTCCCGGGTGCATCGCCGACCCCCAATCCGACGGCGACGTCGGGTGGCTGACCGCGAGCGCGGCGCCGCGCTGCTGACCGTGCTGCTGCTCGTCGCGATGATCGCGGTGCTCGCCGGCACCGCGCTCGAACGGCTGCGGTTGACGACGCGGCTCGCCGGCAACGCGCTCGCCGGTGAACAGGCGCGCGGCTATGCCCGCGCCGCCGAGGCGCTCGCCACCACCAAGGTCACCGATATGCTCGGCTCCAGCCGCGACCGCGTCACGCTCGCCGGCGGCTGGAGCAACCGCCCGTTCGGTCTGCCGCTGCCCGGCGGCGGCCTCGCGGTGGCGCGGGTGCGCGACGGCGGCAATTGCTTCAACCTCAACGGCCTCGTCACGAAGCTCGGCCCCGGTGTCTACACTTCGACACAGGCGATCGCGTCGCGCATCCAGTTCGTCCGGTTGATGCGCGCGATCAACGTCCCCACGCAATCCGCCGAACGGATTGCCGCCGCCACCGCCGACTGGATCGACAGCGATCAGGACCAGCAAGGCAACGGCGCCGAGGACCCCGTCTATCTCGCCCGCGCCACCCCGTATCGCACCGCCGGCACGCTGATGGCCGACCCCAGCGAGCTGCGCGCGGTCGACGGCGTCACGCCCGACATCTACGCGCAGCTCCGCCCGTGGATCTGCACTTTGCCCGATGCCAAGCCGGCGGCGATCAACATCAACACGCTCACCCCCGAACAGGCGCCGCTGGTCGCGATGCTCTTCCCCGGCAATCTGTCGGCCGATGCGATCCGCGGCATGCTGCTCCGTCGCCCGCCGCAGGGGTTCAAGGACGCCAGCACCTTCCTCAATCTCGCCGGTAACGGCGCCACGCCCGACAGCGGCAGCGGCGGCCTCGCCGTCACTTCGACCTGGTTCGCGCTCGCGATCGACGTCAGTACCGGCGGCGTGCAATTGCAGGAAAGGGCGCTGATCGACGCAAGCCGACTTCCCGCGCGGCTCGTTGCGCGGCAATGGGGCGACGAATCATGACGACGCTCCTGTTCCTCCCGTCCGGCGACCGCGGCTATCGCTGGCTCCGACTTGCCGATGGCGCGATCCGCGAAAGCGACGGCGTGCCGCCGGCAAGCGACGATCCCGTCATCGCGATCGCGCCCGCCGAATCGGTCGCGTTGCACTGGGCCGAACTGCCGGTCCGTTCGCCCGCGCAAGCGGTCGCCGCCGCACGCCTGCTCGTCGCCGAGGCGAGCGCCACCCCGCTCACCGAACTCCACGTCGCGGTCGGCGACGAAGGCGAGGGCGAACGCCCGATCGCCGTCGTCGCGCTCGCGCAGATGGCGCAATGGCTCACCGACCTCACCGCGCATGGCATCGACCCGCTGGCGATCCTGCCCGCGCCGCTGCTGCTGCCGCGTCCCGAGGAAGGCTATGTCCGCGCGACGATCGCCGGCGCGGCGCTGGTACGCAGCCGCACTACCGGCTTCGCCGACGAGGCGCCGCTCGCCGATCTGGTCATCGGTGACACGCCGCAACACACGCTGGACCGGGACGGGATCGATGCCGCGCTCGCCGCTGCGCTCGCCGCGCCGGTGCTCGACCTGCGTCAGGGGGCCTTCGCCCGCCGTCGTCGCCGCATCGGCATCGACTGGGCGCTGGTCCGCCGGCTGGCGGTGCTCGGCGCCGCGATCCTGCTGGTGACGCTCGCCATCGATCTCGTCCGCATCGCCAAATACAGCTTCGGCGCCGACGCGCTGGAAAGCCGCGCCGAGGCACTCGGCCGCACCGGCCTCGCCCGCGGCGAGACGGTGACCGACGTCGACCGCCAGCTCGCCGAACGGCTGGCCGCGGTGCGCGGCCCCGGCCTCGGTTTCACCACGACGGTCGCGGCGATCTACGACGCGGTGCGAGCGACACCCGGTACCGAGCTGACATCGCTCGATTTCCAGTCGAACGGCAGCGTCCGCATCGGCGTCGGCGCGGCGCGCGAATCGCTGCCGACCGATCTCAAGCGCACGCTCGAGGCGGCCGGCTTCACCGTCGAGGCGGGGACGTTCCAGTCCGCCAATGGAAGGGTGACGGGCGAGATGACGGTGAGCCGGCGATGAGGTCCTTGCGCAACTGGTTCGCGGGACGATCTTTGCGCGAACGGCGGATGATCCTCGTCATGCTCGCTTTGCTCGTCGTGACGATCGTCTGGGGTGGGATCATCCTGCCCGTCCGCGACGGCCTGTCGGGGGCCCGCGAACGCTATGCCGACGGGGTCGTCCGCTTCGCCGCGACGCAGGACGAGGTCGACCTGCTCCGCTCCGCCGGCCGGCGCGTGCCGCTCAACGGCTCGCTCGCCGACACGCTGCGGCTGCGCGCCGATGCCGCCGGTCTCGCGCTCGCCACCGTCGACGACACCGGCGGCGGCCGCGTCCATGCGACGATCCAGGCGGCCAAGCCCGCTGCGCTCGGCCGCTGGCTCGGCGGGCTCGAGGCGAACGGTATCCTCGTCGAATCGGCGACGTGGCGCGACAATCAGGACGGCAGCGTCGCCGCCGACCTCGTCGTCCGGGCGCGTGCGGCATGAGGCGCATCCGGCTCCGCACCGGCCCGGTCGCGCTGTTCGGCGCGCTGCTGCTGCTCACGCTGCTCGTCTTCCTGCCGCTGCGGCTGGTGCTCGGCGCGGTCGGGCTCGGCGAACAGGGCTTTTCTGCGCGCACCGTCACCGGTAGCGTCTGGGACGGCCGCCTCAACGAGGCGCGGTTCGGCGATCTCGCGCTCGGTTCGCTCGACGCCAGCCTCTCGCCCTTCGCCCTGCTGCTCGGTCGCGCCCGCGTCGCCGTCGACGGCGCCCCCGGTCTGATCCACGGCGCGATCACGCTCAGCCGTCACGGCCAGGGTATCGACGACATGACCGCGACGCTGCCCACCGGCGGCGCCTTCGCGCCCTTGCCGGTCAACCAATTGTCGCTGGAAGGCTTCACCGTCCATTTCACCGATACCGTCTGCGACAAGGCGGAGGGTCGCGTCCGCGCCCGGCTGATCGGCGAGGCGGCGGGCGTGCCGCTGCCGAGCGAAGTGTCGGGCGTCGCGCGCTGCGACGCTGGCGCACTGCTGCTGCCGCTCGCCAGCCAGGCCGGCACAGAGAGTATCGAGCTGCGCATCACCGGCGCCGGCCGCTACACCGCGGCGCTGCGCATCGCGCCCGGCGACCCCGCTGCGGCACAGCGTCTCGCCGCCGCCGGATTCGTCGGCGGGCAGGGGGGATATCGACTTTCCGTCGAAGGAAGCTTCTGACGGCCTTGACGCGGGGCGTTCGCCCCCGCTAGGGGCGCATGCGTTCGCGGCGACCGTAGTTCAATTGGTTAGAGCGTCGGCTTGTGATGCCGGAAGTTGCGGGTTCAAGTCCCGTCGGTCGCCCCATTCTCCGCCCTGTCGGCATCTGGTCAAATCCTGACTAGCCAAGCGCGTCGAGAAATAATATTACGGCCTTCCGCAATTTTCTGGCGGGGCAATTTCTGGCAGCGGAGTGAGCTATGACCTCGGTGTGGGACCTTCCCGATTTCGATTCGCATGAGGGCGTCCACGCCTTCACCGATCGGGAGTCCGGTCTTCGCGCCATTATCGCCGTCCACTCCACCCATCTCGGGCCGGCGGCGGGCGGCGCGCGCTTCTGGCATTATGCCTCCGGCGATCAGGCGGTCACCGACGCGCTGCGCCTGTCGCGCGGCATGAGCTTCAAGAACGCCATGGCCGGCCTCGCGCTCGGCGGCGGCAAGGGCGTCATCCTCGCCGATGCGCCCGGTGCGGTCATCAGTGAAGACCGGCTCAAGGCGTTCGGCCGCGCGGTCGAATCGCTCGGCGGCAAATACGTGACCGCCGAAGACGTCGGCATGTCTGAGGCGCGGATGAAGGTCATCGCCGGCGAGACGAAGTTCGTCAGCGGCCTGCCGGTGGCGAGCGGCGCAGCGGGCGGCGACCCCGGCCCGTATACCGCGCATGGCGTTTATCTCGGCGTCAAGGCGGCGGCAAAGCGCGGCCTCGGCACCGACGACATGAAGGGCGTCCACGTCGCGATCCAGGGCGTCGGCTCGGTCGGCGGCGGGCTTGCCAAATTGCTCGCGAAGGACGGCGCGCGCCTGACGCTCGCCGATGTCGATGCCGAGCGCGCCAAGGCGCTCGCCGCCGAACTGGGCGCCGAGACGGTGGCGGCCGGCGCGATCCTCGGCGTCGAGGCGGACATCTTCAGCCCCAATGCTTTGGGTGCGATCCTCACCGAGGCGACGATCCCGACGCTGGTCGCCAAGGTCGTCGCCGGCGGCGCCAACAACCAGCTTGCGACGCGCGAGGATTACGATCGCCTCCACGATCGCGGCATCCTCTACGCGCCCGATTACGTCATCAACGCCGGCGGCATCATCAACGTCGGCCTCGAATATCTCGGTCAGGGCGACGAGGCTGAGGTAATGGCACGCATCGCCAAGATACCCGCCCGCCTCGACGAGGTCTGGGACGAAAGCGAGCGCACCGGTCGTCCCGCCGCTGAAGTGGCGGACACGATTGCCCAACGGCTGATCGGGCGGGGGTAAACCGCGGGGGGCAAAGGCGCGTTGGTGCGTATCCCCCCTTCCGTCACGGCTTCGCCGCGCCACTTCCCTCTGGCGTGGAGGGCAATTGCATATGGCTGCAGGGATGAGGACCGATTGCTTTCCTCATGAGGTTCGTCACCCCGGACTCGTTCCGGGGTCCACCGGGCCGCAAGGGAGCGGTGTCGAATCAAGCCTCTCCCCTCGCCGCAGTGGACCCCGGAACAAGTCCGGGGTGACGGGATGGGCGTGGAAGACGACAGGCTCGCGCGAGCGTCCATATGCGATTGCCCTGCCACGGCGGGGGAGGAATGAGATCAAGTCCTCCCCCGCTTTAGCGGGGGAGGGGGACCGCTCGCCGTAGGCGAGTGGTGGAGGGGGCGTCTCCGCACGCGTCAATGCCGCGACATGTCACGCCGCCAACGCCCCGCCTCTGTCCTACACCCCGCCATATCGCTATCACCGACATCACGCTCTTTCTCATCGTGACGATCGGTGCAATTTCGGAAACGATCAGGCTCGATCGTTTCCGTTAAGGTGTCCATGTTGTCCATGTCGTCCAACACCCGACGACAACGGGTGACGCCGCCCGCAAAGTTTCCTATGGCTCGCACAGCCGTGCCGACCCTCCATGCCCTTGCCAATCCTGCGCGTTTCGTCGCCCTCGCGCGTCCGGCGACGCCGATGCTGCTGTGGACTGGAATCGTGCTGCTGGCGATCGGCTGCTGGGCCGGGCTGACGCAGACGCCACCCGATTATCTCCAGGGCGAAAGCGTTCGCATCCTCTACATCCATGTCCCCGCCGCCTGGCTCGGCATGGGCGGCTGGAGCGGGCTGGCGATCAGCAGCATCGCCTTCCTCGTCTGGCGTCATCCGCTCGCCGATGTCGCGGCGCGTGCGATCGCCATGCCCGGCGCGGTATTCGCCGCGGTCTGCCTCGTCACCGGCTCGATCTGGGGCCGGCCGACCTGGGGGACGTGGTGGCAATGGGACGGGCGGCTGACCTCCATGTTGCTGCTGTTCTTCGTCTATTGTGGCTATATGGCACTCGCCCGCGCCGATGCCGACCGCGGCGGCGACGGCCGTATCCCGGCGCTCTACGGCATCGCCGGCACCATGCTGCTGCCGATCATCCGCTATTCGGTGGTGTGGTGGAACACGCTCCATCAGGGGCCGTCGATCGGCCTCACCCGGTCGAGCATCGCCGGCAGCATCCTCTGGCCTTTGGGCTTCACCATGGCGGGCTTCACCCTGCTGTTCGCGGCGATCGTGCTGATGCGGATGCGCGCCACGCTCGCGCGGCTCAAGGCGGAAGCGCGGCTGCGGCGGATGGCCCGGCCGTGAACGCCTGGCCGTTCGTCTTCGCGGCCTATGCGGTCGCGCTCGGCGCCGCCGCCGCCCTCACGCTGGCGAGCTGGCTGGCGATGAAGCGCCTCGAGAAGTGAAGGCAAAGCATCAACGGCTGACGCTGGCGCTGCTGGCGCTCGCGGCGGTGGTCGCCGCGGCGCTGCTGGCGATGTCGGCGCTCAAGGATCAGGCGTCCTTCTTCTACGCGCCCTCCGACGTCGCGCGACAGGGCTTGCCACTCGGCCGGGCGGTACGGCTCGGCGGGATGGTACAGGCAGGCTCGATCAAGCGCGCTCCCGACGGCGTCACCGTCCATTTCGTCGTCGGTGACGGCATCGCGACCACGCCCGTCACCTTCGCCGGCATCACCCCCGATCTGTTCCGCGAACGCTCGGGCGTCGTCGCCGAGGGGCAGTTCAACCCCGATGGCAGTTTCACCGCCACCAATCTGCTCGCAAAGCACGACGAAAAATACATGCCCCCCGAACTCGCTGGCAAGATGCACGAGACGCGGACGCTGAAGCCGTGATCGCCGAGGCAGGCCTCGCCGCTTTGTGGCTCGCCGCCGCGCTCGCCGCGGTGCAACTGGCGATGGCGGCGCTCGGGTTGACGCGCGGCCAGCCGGCATTGGTCGCCGCGGTACGGCCGATCGCGATCGTCCAGGGCGGGCTCGCTGCGATCGCCATGGCGGCGCTGATCGCGCTGTTCCTCGGCTCGGACATGTCGGTGAAACTCGTCGTCGAGAACAGCCATTCCGCCAAGCCGTGGCTCTACAAATTCGCCGGCGCCTGGGGCAATCACGAAGGGTCGATGCTGCTCTGGGTGACGATCCTCGGTCTTGCCGGCGGCGCGGTGGCGATCCTCGAACGGCGCCTGCCCGAACGCACGCTGATCGCGACGCTGGCAGCGCAGGCGGGAATCGCACTCGGCTTCTACGCCTTCCTGCTCTTCGCCTCCAACCCCTTCGCCCGGATCAGCCCCGCGGCCCGCGACGGCCTCGGCCTCAACCCCTTGTTGCAGGACCCGGGTTTGGCCTTCCACCCGCCGACGCTCTACATCGGCTACGTCGGCATCTCGGTCGCCTTCTCCTTCGCGGTCGGCGCGCTAATCACCCGCGACGTTGGCCCGGTCTTCGCCAAGGCGATGCGCCCCTGGGTGCTGGGCGCGTGGATCTTCCTGACGCTCGGCATCACCGCGGGCAGCTATTGGGCCTATTACGAGCTCGGCTGGGGCGGCTGGTGGTTCTGGGATCCGGTCGAGAATGCCTCGCTGATGCCGTGGCTCGCGGCGACCGCGCTGCTCCATTCGGTGACCGTCCTCGCCACCCGCGACGGCCTGCGCGCCTGGACGGTGATGCTTGCGGTGGTCGCCTTCTCGATGTCGATGATCGGCACCTTCCTCGTCCGCTCCGGCATCCTGACCAGCGTCCACGCCTTCGCGGTCGATCCTGAGCGCGGCGCGTTCATCCTCGTGCTGCTCGCGCTCTATATCGGCGGCGCGTTGGCGCTGTTCGCGGCGCGGATCGGCACCGTGCGCGCCGGCACGACCTTCGAATTCGTCAGCCGCGAGGGCGGGCTGGTCATCAACAACCTGCTACTGTCGGTGATCCTCGGCGTCGTGCTGATCGGCACGCTCTATCCGCTCGTCGCCGCGAGCTTCGGCGTCCAGCTCTCGGTCGGCCCGCCCTTCTTCAACGCCGCGGCGGGGCCGATCGCGCTCGCTTTGGTCGTGGCGATGGCGGTCGGTCCGCTGCTGCGTTGGCGCCGTGACGAGGCGGGCGCGCTGCTCGACCGGCTGATCTGGCCGATCGCCGCGGCGGGCTTCACCGGCGCCGGACTGATCGCACTGGCGCCGCCCGGGGTGATGCCGCTGCTCGGCCTGTCGCTCGCCGCCGGGCTTGCGGTCGCGAGCGTGCTGCCGACGATCGGCCGCAACCCGTGGCGCACGCCCCTGTTCACCTGGGGGATGGTCGTCGCGCATCTCGGCATCGCGGTCAGCCTTGCCGGCATGGCGTGCGACAGCGCCTATACCGCCGAGACGCTGATCGCTGCGCGCGTCGGCCAGCCGGTGCGCGTCGGGCCCTATGTGGTCCGGCTCGACGGCATCAAACCGGTGGTGGGCGAAAACTGGTCGGCGCTCGAGGCGCGGCTCAGCGCCACCCGCAACGGCGAACGGATCGTGCTACGCCCGCAATCGCGCTTCTTCTCCGATCCGGTGACGACCACCAGCGAGAGCGCGATCGCCACCGAATGGGACGGCCAGCTCTACACCGTGCTCGGTCAGCCGGACGGGCAGGGGCGCTGGCAATTGCGCTTGTGGTGGAAGCCGTTCGTCACCCTGATCTGGTTCGGCGGTGCGCTGATCGCGCTGGGCGGCGCGCTGTCGCTGGTCGGTCGCTGGCGCCGCGAGCGCCGAGCGGCGGCGCGCGAGGCCTATGCATGAGGCGGTGGCTGCTCTGGCTACCCTTTGCGGTGTTCGCTGCGATCGTCGTGGTGGTGGCGAGCGGCCTGTTCGCTCCCGCCGATCGCGCCGTACGGTCCGCGCTGATCGGCAAGCCGCTCCCGGACTTCGCGCTGCCGCCGATCGTCCCGGGCAAGCCCGGCCTATCCACCGCGGACTTCCGACGGGGCCAGCCACGTTTGCTCAACGTCTTTGCGAGCTGGTGCATCCCCTGCGCCGCCGAATCGCCGCAGCTGCTGCGGCTGGAGGCGATGGGGGTCCAAGTCGACGCGATCGCGATCCGCGATACCGCGCCGGCGTTGCGCGACTTCCTCGCCCGCTACGGCGATCCCTACGAGCGGATCGGCGCCGATGCCCAGAGCGCCGTGCAACTCGCGCTCGGCTCGTCAGGGGTGCCGGAAAGCTTCGTGATCGACGGCGAGGGGCGGATCGTCCTCCAGCATATCGGCGACATCCGCGCCGAGGACGTCGACGCGATCGCCGCCGCGGTCAGGAGCGCGCGATGAAGCATGCCCTGCTCCTGCTGGCGCTGATCGCGGCGCCGGTCGCGGCCGATCCGTCGACGCCGCCCGCAGCGCTCGCCAACACGCAATTGCGCGACCCCGCACAGGAGGCGAAGGCGCGCGACCTGATGGCGACGCTGCGCTGCCTCGTCTGCCAGGGCCAGTCGATCGCCGACAGCGACGCGAGCATGGCCGGCGACATGCGCGCGCTCGTGCGCAGCCGCATCGCCGCGGGCGAGACGCCCGATTCGGTCCGCGCGTGGCTGATCGAACGCTACGGCGATTACGTCAGCTACGATCCGCCGCTCGGCGCGGCGACCTGGCCCTTGTGGCTCGCGCCGATCGCCTTGCTGGTGCTCGGTGCCGTGATCGCGCGGTCGAGTTTTCGGCGGCGGAGGCGCTGATGGGCTGGCTGATGCTCATTCTGATCGCGGCGGCGGCAATGGCCGCGCTCGTGCTGCTGCGGGTCGACAGGCTGTTGTGGTCGATGATCGGCGCGGCACTGATGCTCGGCGCGGCCGGCTACGCGTGGCAGGGCTCGCCGACGCTGCCGGCCAGTCCGGCACGGCCCGAGGCCTTGCGCGTCGCCGACGATCCGTCGCTGGTCGACCTGCGCGAGCGGATGCTCGGCCGGTTCACTGCCGACGCGGCCTATCTGATCGCGTCGGATGCGATGGCGCGGTCGGGAGACCGACGGTCGGCGGTGCGGGCGATCCTCGGCGGGCTCAACCGCTATCCGCGCAGCCTGATGCTGTGGACCGGGCTCGGCACCGCGCTGGCGACGCATGACGGCAATATGCTGTCGCCGCCGGCGCTGTTCGCCTTCCGTCAGGCGATCCGGATCGCACCCGAGCATCCGGCGCCGCTGTTCTTTCTGGGCCTCGCCTATGTCCGCGCCAACGACTATCCGGCGGCGCGGCAGGCGTGGGCAAAGGCGCTGGCCTTGTGTCCGGAGGGGGCATCCTATCGCCGCGACATCGCGGTCCGGCTCGACTTGCTCGACCGTTTGCTGGCGACGCAAGGGCCGCAGTAATTGCGGCGAAATCGAGGCAACATGGACAAGATGGACACCTGAACGGAAACGATCCGGCCTCATCGTTTCCAATTCTGTGCTGATCGATCACGATGAGAAAGAGCGCCGAATGACGGCGATCCCTAGCATCTTGGTTGTGGCGTAGGACAGCGCGGCGAATTTGCGCTGTGGATGCAGTCGCTTGAGACACATGCGATCCTATCGGGTGCGCGTCCCGTCTGCGTCGCCGGGCAGGATCATGCGAAACGGGCCCCGGCGTCAGGCCGAACGGCCGTTCGTGCCTGAGCGCCGAGGCCCGTCTTCCGCTAACGGCGTGATTACTTGCCGCGGCCGGTCTTGCCCTGAAGTTCGTCGATGCGCTTCGATGCGTCCGCCTTGGTCAGCGAATCGTCGAATTCCTCGCCGGCTTCCTCGGACAGCGTCTTGAGGTAGCTCGCCTGCGCGCCGGTCATCGTCTCGTCGCCGGTGGTCCAGTCGCTCGGATCCTTTTCGGCGTTCGAGGTCGGGTGGGTCTTGGGGTTTTCGGTCTCGGACATGGTTGGAGCCTCTCTTGGTATCGGAGGCTTCAACCACCCTGTTCCACGTTCGTTCCGCTTAGCCGTTCCACGCCTCGAACGGCAGGTCGAGCGCTTCGGCGACCGCCTGATGGCGGATCTTTCCGCCCGAGACGTTGAGGCCGTTGGCGAGATGCGGATCGGCCGCCATCGCCGCCTCGGCGCCGAGGTTGGCGAGCTTGAGCGCGAACGGCAGCGTCGCATTGTTGAGCGCGAAGGCCGAGGTGCGCGCGACCGCGCCCGGCATGTTGGCGACGCAATAATGGGTGACGCCGTCGACCTCGAACACCGGGTTCTCGTGCGTCGTCGCATGGCTGGTCTCGAAACAGCCGCCCTGGTCGATCGCGATATCGACCATCACCGCACCGCGCTTCATCGTCTTGACCATCTCGCGCGTCACCAGCTTGGGCGCGGCCGCACCCGGCACCAGCACCGCGCCGATGACGAGATGCGCGCTCTTCACCGCCGCCGCGATCGCCGCCTTGCTGGCGTACGCGGTCTTGATCTGACTGGAGAAGAACATGTCGAGCTCGGCGAGGCGATCGTTCGAGATGTCGTAGATCGTCACGTCGGCGCGCATGCCGACCGCCATCTGCGCGGCGTTGACGCCCGAGACGCCGCCGCCGAGGATCGCGACCTTCGCCGGCGCCACGCCCGGCACGCCGCCGAGCAGCACGCCGCGGCCGCCCTGTTCCTTCTCGAGATAATGCGCGCCGACCTGCACCGACATGCGGCCCGCGACTTCCGACATCGGCTTGAGCAGCGGCAGGCCGCCGCGCGCCGCGGTCACCGTCTCATAGGCGATGCAGGTCGCGCCCGACCTGATCAGCCCCTCGGCCTGCGGCTTGTCGGCGGCGAGGTGGAGATAGGTGAACAGCAGGTGGCGCGGTTCGAGCAGCGCGATCTCGCTCGCCTGCGGCTCCTTGACCTTCACGATCATGTCGGCGGCGGCGAACACCGCGGCGGGATCGGGCAGGATGGTCGCGCCCGCGTCGATATAATCCTGATCCTCGAAATCGATGCCGGCGCCGGCCTTGGTCTCGACGACGACCTCATGGCCCGCGGCGACCAGCTCGGCGACCGACGGCGGGGTCAGGCCGACGCGATATTCGTGATTCTTGATTTCCTTGGGGACGCCGATGCGCATCATTGTTCTCCTCTTCTGCGCTACCCATAGCCGCGACCGGGCGGGAGAAGGTCGCAATGTTTTGCGACAGTGACATGGCTAGCAGGATTTTCTTGCGCAGAATGGCAGTGTAGCGGGAAATCCATGATCGACGCCCTCGACCGCAAAATCCTGTCCCATCTGCTCGCCAATTCCGACCTGACCAGCGCCGAACTCGGCGAGGCGGTCGGCCTGTCGCCGAGCGCGGCGCATCGCCGCGTCGGTTCGCTCAAGGAGCGCGGCTATATCGCCGGCTTTCGCGCGGTGCTCAGCAAGGCGGCGCGTGGCAACCCCAGCGTCGTCCTCGTCAACGTCACGCTGCGCGACCAGCGCGAGGAGACGATGGCGGCGTTTGAGCGCGAGATCGGCGACGTTCCCGAAATCCGCGACTGTTTCCTGATGAGCGGCGAGGCCGACTATATGCTCCACGTTGAGGTGCGGCGCGACGACACGTTCGAGCGCATCCATCGCGAGACGCTGGCGCGGTTGCCCGGCGTCACCCGGCTCGCGTCGCATTTCGTGATTCGCGAGGTGTTTAGACGTCCCTGATCGATACGGCGCCGCCGCGACGCCGTTGCCCGCATCGTTCAGCCCATGCTAAGGCCCGCGTCTATGGAACAGGTTGGGAACAGCGCCGGTCTCCGCAGCGCGTCGGATCGGTCGTACCGCTCGTGAGTGGCCCCGTACCGGCCGCCGTCCCGAGTGCGCGGGACGATTCGGGCGATCACGGCCATCACGACGGCCTGCTCAAGCTGGCGGTGGGGGCGATCGGCATCGTCTTCGGTGATATCGGCACCAGCCCGCTCTACGCCTTTCGCGAGACCTTCGCCGGGCATCATCAACTGACACTCGATCCGCTGCACATCATGGGCGTGCTCAGCCTGATGTTCTGGTCGATGATGATCGTCGTGACGATCAAATATGTCGCGATCATTATGCGCGCCGACAACAAGGGCGAGGGCGGCAGTCTCGCGTTGCTCGCGCTCGTCTCGGGGCGGACCAAGAGCCGGCGCTGGTCGGCGGGGATCATCCTGCTCGGCGTCTTCGCGACGTCGCTGTTCTACGGCGATTCGATGATCACCCCGGCGGTGACCGTGCTCGGCGCGGTGGAAGGTCTGGCGATCGCCGCGCCGGCCTTCGCCGGGCTCGTGCTGCCGATCGTCATCGCCATCCTGATCGCGTTGTTCTGGGTGCAGAAGAGCGGCACCGCGCGGATCGGCCTCGTCTTCGGACCGATCATGCTCGTCTATTTCGCGGTGATCGCGGTGCTCGGCATCATCAGCGTCGTCCAGACACCCGAGGTGCTCTGGGCCTTCTCGCCGCATCACGCGGTGCATTTCTTCATCGCCGATCCGGTGCGCGCTTTCCTCGCGCTCGGCTCGGTGGTGCTGGCGGTGACCGGCGCCGAGGCGCTCTACGCCGACATGGGGCATTTCGGGCGCAAGCCAATCGGCCTGTCGTGGCTGGTGTTCGTGCTGCCGGCGCTGATGTGCAATTATCTGGGGCAGGGCGCGCTGCTGTTCCGCGACGGGCAGGAGGCGTTGAAGAGCCCCTTCTACATGCTGGCGCCGGACAGCCTGCAGCTGCCGCTGGTGCTGCTCGCGACGATGGCGGCGATCATCGCCAGCCAGGCGGTGATTTCGGGCGCCTTCTCGGTCACGCAACAGGCGATCCAGCTCGGCTTCATGCCGCGGCTGCGCATCGAACATACCAGCGCGGCGACCGCCGGCCAGATCTACATCCCGATCGTCAACTGGATGCTGATGGTGATGGTGATCCTGCTGGTGCTGTTCTTCCGCACCTCGTCCAACCTCACCTCGGCCTATGGCATCGCGGTGACGGGGGCGATGTTCATCGACACCTGCCTGCTCGGCGTCGCGCTGACCCGGCTGTGGAACTGGCCGATCTATGCCGCCGCGCCGCTGCTCGCGGTCTTCTTCCTCGTCGACGGCGCCTATTTCTCGGCGAACCTCACCAAGGTGCCCGATGGCGGCTGGTTTCCGCTGATGGTCGGCTTCATCGTCTTCACCTTCCTCACCACCTGGTCGAAGGGGCGGCAGCTGATGATGGACCGGCTGCGCGAGGCGGCGATGCCGATCAAGGTGTTCATCACTTCCGCCGCCAGCTCGGCGAGCCGGGTGCCGGGGACGGCGGTGTTCATGACCTCGTCGTCGGACGGCGTGCCGCATGCGCTGCTGCACAATCTCAAGCACAACAAGGTGCTGCACGAGCGCGTCATCCTGCTCACCGTCAAGATCGTCCAGCAGCCCTATTGGCCCGAGGCCGAGCGCGCGAGCAACGAGGAGATGGGCGACGGCTTCTTCCGCCTGATCCTGCGCTACGGCTTCATGGAAGAGGTCGACGTGCCGGCGGCTTTGAAGCGCGTCCATAGCTGCGGCACCGACTTCAAGATGATGGACACCAGCTTCTTCCTGTCGCGCCAGACCTTGCTGCCCTCCGAGCGGCCCGGCATGATGCTGTGGCGCGAGAAATTGTTCTCGTGGATGCTGCGCAACGCCGAAAGCGCGATGGAATTCTTCCGCCTGCCGACGAACCGGGTCGTCGAGCTCGGCAGTCAGGTGGAGATTTGACCGCGCCGATCATCGTGACCGCGCTCTTCGGTCGGCAGGATCAGGGCTGGTTCGACGCGCAGCGCGCCGCGCATTTTCCGCCGGAGCGCAACCAGCTCTCCGCCCATCTCACCATGTTCCATCATCTGCCGCCGTCGGCGGAGGCCGAGCTGAAGCATCGGCTCACGGGCATGACGCGCGGCGTGGCGGCGCCGGTGGCGCGGGTCGGCGGGTTGATCTCGCTGGGGCGCGGCGTCGCCTATCGTATCGAATCGCCCGAGCTGGTCGCGATCCGCGCCGAACTCGCCGACGCCTTCGTCGGGATGCTGACGCCGCAGGACGCGGGCGGCTGGCGACCGCACGTCACCATTCAGAACAAGGTGCAGCCCAATATCGCCAAGCTGCTGCTGACCGCGCTCAGCCGCGATTTCCGGCCGCGCGAGGTCGAGATCGCGGGACTTGCGACCTGGTGGTATCGCGGCGGACCATGGGAAGCGCTTTCCCGGCATATGTTCGCTTGACGGCTGCTGCATCGCACACTTATAGGCGCCACCTCACACGGCGGGGCGGAGTAGCTCAGCTGGTTAGAGCACGGGAATCATAATCCTGGGGTCGGGGGTTCAAGTCCCTCCTCCGCTACCATTTCTTCGGTAGCGCCCGCCGGTGTGAGCGATACGGACAGCGATAACGCTTTGTAAACGTTCGGTGTGCGACGCCGGGCGGTGCTGCGCAGCGAGACCGGTCATGCCCTATCACCATCCCCCAGAACGACGCCGCAGCGAGCGGCGCGCCGCGCCGGTCGCGCGCCCGGCGCTGCCCGAGCGACGGCTGGCCGACCGCCGCGCGAGCGAGGTGAAGCTGGTCCGCAAGCCCGAGCCGATGCACCGCGGCGTCTTGTGGGCCGCGGTGGTGATGGTGATGATCGTCGCCGATGGTGCGTTTCTGGACGGCGCCTACCGGCACATGGTGATCGACTGGTTCGCGGGGATCGCGGCCGGGGTGCGCGACTGGTCGGCGCACGTCTGGGATTGGGGTCACTGAGCGAACAGCGACCAGGGATCGCTCAGCACCAGCATCGCATCGGACCGGGCCAGCGCCACCAACGTCAGGCCATGGGCGCGCGCGTGGTCGATGCCGAGGCTGGTCGGGGCGGAAATGCCGACGAGCAGCGGCGTGCCGGCAACCAGCGCCTTGTCGACCATCTCGAAGCTGATCCGCGAGGTCACCAGCGTGAACGCGCCCGGCATCCCGCGGCCGATCAGCTTGTCGAGCGCATTGTGACGGCCGACGTCCTCGCACAGCGCGAGGATCGCGCCGTCGGCGGCGCAGGCGGCGGCGGCGTGGACCGCGCCGGTTTCCCGGTTGAGCTGCTGGTGGTCGCGGACGGCGGCCAGCGCGGCGAAGATCGCGGCGGGCGACACCGTCGGGCGGTCGGGGCGGCGCGCCACCGGGCGGGCGAGCTGCTCGAGGCTGGCGATGCCGCACAGGCCGCAACTGGTGTCGCTGGTGCGGTGGCGGACGCGGTCGTGGATGCGGCCGCGGCAGCGGTCGGCGAGCGCGATGCGGACGATCCAGCCCGCCTCGGCGTGATAGGCGTCGATATCGAGGATGTCGGCCGGGGTGTCGGCGAGCCGCTCGGTGAGCATGAAGCCGGTCGCGAACGCCTCCAGATCCTGCGGCGTCATCATCATCACCGCATAGCCGAGTCCGTCGACCTCGATCGCGACGGGCGTCTCGACCGCGATCGTGCGCGTGCCGGGGGTGACCGAGCCGTCAGGGCGCAGGATCAGCGTCGCTTCCAGTCGCGCCGCGGTCATAAAGCGGCGAGGTCGGCGGGAGTGTTGATATTGGCGAGCGGCTCCGGGCTGGCCACCGGCAGCGCGCCGATCGCCCGGGCCCAGCCGGTCACCGAGCGGCGTTCGGAGCGGCCGAGATGCGCGAGCAGATCGGGGGCCAGCGCGGCGGGCCAATGGCCGATCACCGGCGCATCGCTGCAATAGCTCGGCGCGCGTCGCAGCAGCGCGTCGAGCAATGCGGCGGGCAGCCGGGGCATGTCGCAGGGGAGGGTCAACACCGATTCGAAACCCTGCGCGGCGGCATAGGCGAGCGCGCCAGCGATGCCGCCGAGCGGACCGAGGTCCGGGCCCGGCAGGTCGGGCACACCGCCGTCACGCCCGACGACGACGACCGCATCGGCGCGGGCCTCGCCGAGGTCGCACATATGGTCGAGCAGCGGCCGGTCGCCGAACAGGGCGGCCGCCTTGTCGCGTCCGAATCGACTGGAGCGGCCGCCGGCGAGGATAGCGGCGAGGATCAGGCGGTGCGCTCCACCCGGACGGGCACGGATTTGCCAGCCGGAACATGGCTTTGCTCGGCCTTGTGGGTCACCGGCATGAGGATGTTGCACTCCGGATAATAAGCGCCCAGGCACCCCTGCGGAATGTCATAGGGCACGACGAGCAGTTTGTTGACCCGGCGGTCGCCGTTTTGCCCGGCATCGCCGACGAGATCGACGAGGTCGTGCTCTGCCAGCCCCATGTTCGCCATGTCGGCGCGGTTCATGAAGACGATGTCGCGCGTGCCTTTGATGCCGCGGAACCGGTCGTGATAGCCGTAGACCGTCGTGTTGAACTGGTCGTTCGAGCGCAGCGTCATCAACCGGAAGCGGCCCGGTGCCTCCTCGAAGCCGGTGGCGTTGAGCGTCGTCGGCACGTTGAACTCGGCGCGGCCGCTCTCCGTCAGCCACTGGCGATGCGCCGCCTCGACGCCCTTCCAGAAGCCGCCCGGCACCCACATCCGCTCGTTGAAGCGGGTGAATTTGTCCGGATAGGTCGCCTCGATCGCGTCGCGGACGAGGCCGTAATCGCCCACCCAGGCGTCCCAGTCGACCTTCGGGTTGGGATCGAGCGTCGCCTTGGCGATGCCGGCGAGGATCGCGGGTTCGGATAGCAACGTCTCGGCCGCGGGCGTCGCCTTGCCGCGCGAGCCGTAGATGCGGCTGAAACTGTCCTCCATCGTCACCGCCTGCGGGCCGCTCGCCTGATCGTCGGTCTCGATCCGGCCGAGGCAGGGGAGCAGATAGCAGGTCTTGCCGGGCAGCAGGTGCGTGCGGTTGAGCTTGGTGGCGATGCTGACGGTCAGGTCCATGCCCTGCCACGCCGGCTCGATCTCGGCGGTGGCGGGGACGGCGCGGGCGAGGTTGCCGCCAAGGCCGATGAACGCCTGCGCGGTGCCGGCGATGATATGCTCGCACGCCTCGACCGTGTCCCAGCCCTTTTCGCGCGGCGGCTCGAAGTCGTAGAGCTCTTTCAGCCGGTCGAGCGGCGCCAGTTCCGGCTTTTCGGTGATGCCGACGGTGCGCTGGCCCTGGACGTTGCTGTGGCCGCGCACCGGGCCGAAGCCCGCGCCGGGCTTGCCGACGTTACCGCGCAGCAGCATCAAGTTCACCAGCGTGTGCAGATTGTCAATGCCGTGGACGTGCTGGGTCAGGCCCATGCCATAGACGCAGATCACGCGCTTCGACTTGGCGTAGATGGCGCCGACGCCTTCCAGCTCGGAGCGGGTGAGGCCGCTCTCATGCTCGATCCGATCCCATTCCGTCGCGCGGACCATCTCGGCGAACGCCTCGAAGCCTGTGGTATGGTCGGCGATGAAGGCGTGATCGAGAATCGCGGGCGCGCCGATCCGCCGGCACTGGTCGTCCGCCTCGATGACATATTTGCAGATGCCCATCATCGCGGCGATGTCGCCGCCGGTCTTGACCTGATGATATTGGCTGGCGATCGGCGTCGACTTGCCGGTCACCATCTCGATCGGGTTCTGCGGGTCGGTGAAGCGTTCGAGGCCACGCTCCTTGAGCGGGTTGAACACGATGATCTCGACGCCGCGCTTGGCGCAGGCGCGCAGGGGGTGCAGCGCGCGCGGGCTGTTCACGCCGGGGTTCTGGCCGAAATAGAGGATCATGTCGCAACTGTCGTAATCCGAGAGGTGGATCGTGCCGACCGGCGAGCCGATCGCCGACTTGAGCCCGACCGACGTCGTCTCGTGGCACATGTTCGACGAATCGGGCAGGTTCTGGCTGCCGTACATCCGCGCCATCAACGCCCACATATAGCTCGTCTCGAGGCTCGCGCGGCCCGAGGCGTAGAAGACGACCTTGGTCGGGTCGTAGGTCTTGAGGTGCGCGCCGATGTCCTGGAACGCCTCGTCCCAACTCACCGCGACATAGCGGTCGCTGGCGGCGTCGTATTTCAGCGGATGGGTGAGACGGCCGGCCTGTTCGAGGTCGAAGTCTTTCCAGCCGCGCAATTCGGTGACGGTATGTTTGGTGAAGAATTCGGGCGTGGTGCGATAGGTGGTCAGCTCCCAGGCCGTCGCCTTGGCGCCGTTCTCGCAGAATTCGGCGATATGCGGATGCGCGGGTTTGCCCCAGGCGCACGAGACGCACATCACGCCTTCGGGCTTGTTCTGCCGCGCGAGCTCGCGGACCGTCTCGGGATTGACCTTCTCGCGCAGATTGATCCGGGCGACCGATTTCATCGACCCCCAGCCGCCGGACGGACCGGTATAGGGTTCGGTACTGATCTTGTCGTCGGCCACTTGGGTTATCCCTCTCGCTTCGCAAACGGGAACGCGCGGGGCGTGGGTTGGATGCAGGAGAAACCGTCAGATATCCGTACCATGCCAGCGCTCCTGCCGCCGCCCGTGGTCGGTGATCCGATCGTAGGCGCGCGTGGCGGCATTAAGCTGCTCGCCGAGCGCCGCAGCAACGGGATCGGCGGGCGTACAGGTCGAGTGGCGCAGCGCCTGCGTCACGCGTCGTACGTAAGTGAGATCGAGGCTGACATGCCCCGCCTCGTGCACGCGCAAATGCATGACCCGACGATCCCAGCGCCGTCGCAACAGGGGCGACACCGCGTCGCGATCATGCAGGCGGGGCAGCGTCACCGTGATCCGGTAGGTCACCTGCGGATGTCGCACATTGCATCGGCCGTCGCGGCCGATCGGCCAGCGCCAGCGGATGCGCAGGCGGGTGAACGCGTCGTACCGCTGGCCGTCGGCGGGATCGACCGGACCCCGCCGCCGCTGATCGTCGTCGATCTCCCGATAGCGTGTTCCGTGCACGTCGTAATAGACGATGCGGACGGCGGGCAGGCGCTCCAGTGCCGCCGGATCGACCGGCATCGTTGCCGCAACCAGGATCAAGCGCCATGTCATCGTCGTCCGCTCCGGCCAGCAGGCTCATGATAGACGTTTCTCGCCATCGACGTGGCCGGACGGCGGCGATTTGCCGACGGCATTCAAATTCGCGTTGCGATCCCCTAGATCAGCATCCGAATCTTCCACTTCCCCGACAGGCGTTGTTTCCATGACCACTCATTCCACGCGTATGCTGATCCTCGGCTCCGGCCCGGCGGGGCTGTCGGCGGCGATCTATGGCGCGCGGGCCGGGATGGCGCCGATCGTGGTGCAGGGCATCCAGCCCGGCGGACAGCTCACCACCACCACCGACGTGGAGAATTATCCCGGTTTCGCCGACGTCATCCAGGGGCCGTGGCTGATGGAGCAGATGCAGAAGCAGGCCGAACATGTCGGCACCCGGCTGATGTGGGACACGATCACGCAAGTCGACCTGTCGCAGCGGCCGTTCCGGCTGATCGGCGACGGCGGCGACGTCTATGAGGGCGAGGTGCTGGTGATCGCCACCGGCGCGCAGGCCAAGTGGCTCGGGCTCGAGTCCGAGGAGGCGATGAAGGGCAAGGGCGTGTCCGCCTGCGCGACCTGCGACGGCTTCTTCTATCGCGGCAAGAAGGTGGCGGTGATCGGCGGCGGCAATACCGCGGTCGAGGAGGCGCTGTACCTGACCAATCACAGCGACGACGTGACGCTGATCCATCGCCGCGACACCCTTCGCGCCGAGCGCATCCTGCAGGAGCGGCTGCACGCGCATCCCAACGTCAAGGTTCTGTGGAACAAGGAAGTCCGCGAGTTCGTCGACGGCGGCGGTAATGCCGGGCTGGTGGCGCTGACGCTGGAGGATACGGTGACCGGCGAACAGTCGCGGCTCGACGTCGAGGGCGGGTTCGTGGCGATCGGCCATCATCCGGCGACCGAGCTGTTCCGCGGGCATCTCGCGCTCGACGACGACGGCTATATCGCGGTGGAGACGGGCTCGACGCGGACCAGCGTGCCGGGCGTATTCGCCTGCGGCGACGTGGCGGACAAGGTCTATCGTCAGGCGGTGACCGCGGCGGGGACCGGGTGCATGGCGGCGCTGGACGCCGAGCGGTTCCTCGCGGCGGCGGAGTTCGAGGAAATGGCCGAGGCAGCGGAATAGGATTTTCGCGCGAAGACGCGAAGACGCGAAGATGGTTCGTGTGGGGTGGCCGCCTGCGCGGATATAGTCGGAGGCGGCCGGCCTACCTTTTCATCATTCCGACGAAAGTCGGAACCCATGGACACGCAGTCGCCTGGGGTCGCGCGCGCGATCTGGACCATCGTTACCATGGGCCCCGGCTTTCGCCGGGGTGACGATTGGGGGGGCGGAGAGCGGAGCGACGTGACGGCGCGCAGAGCATTCCTGAACGCAACATCTCTGCGTCTTCGCGTCTCTGCGCAAATCATCTTCGCGCCTTCGCGCCTTCGCGTCTTCGCGCCTTCGCGTCTTCGCGTGAACTAAACCTCGGCACCCGCCAGCGCCGCCAGAACGGCGGCACGGAGCTGGCGCTGGTCCTCATCGCGGGCGAAGCTGTGCGAGGCGGTCTCGATCGATCGCGCGGGCAGGTGGCGGGCGGCGGCGCGATAGGCTTGAGCGGTGGCGTCGCCGGTAGCGAGGATGACCGTCGCCACGTCGCCCCATTCCTCGATGGCGGTGACCATCTGCGTCGCCAGCGGTTGCGGCATGGTGCGAGAAGCCTTGCGTAAGCCATCGATTGCTTTGACCAAATCTATCTTGCCACTGAGCAATCTGGCCCATGCCGCGGGACTGGTCAGGCGCTGGCGATAGGTTGTACGGATCGCTGCGGCGGGGGGCATGTCGTCCGTGTCCTCGATCGTCCACGGATTGGCGAGCAGGAGGCGGTCGATGCCCGCGGCGCGGCCGTAAAGCGCAAGCGTGCTCGCCGCATCGCAATTTCCATAAGCGAGGATCGTCGTGAGCTGCGGCGCCTGCCTCCGGAAAGTGGTGGCGGCCGCGATGAGATCGTCGGCGCTCGAAAGGTAGCCGTTGTTCTCACCGGTCGAGTCGCCGACGCCGCGACGGTCGTAGCGGAAAGCGGGATATCCCGCTGCGGCGACATGGGCGGCGAGCAGCGCCATGCCGCGGTGCGCGCCGCAGCGGATCTCGTTGCCGCCGGAGACGATCAGCAGGCCGGTCCGGCCGGGGGCGGCATCGAGCGTGCCGACCAACGTCTCGCCCGCACAGGGGAAGGCGATCAGGCTGCGCATCGGGTCAGCCACGCCGCGATGTCATCGGCGAGTATCTCGACCAGCTGGAGATCGTTTCCCGGTTCGCTGCGCCGCCAGAGGGGCGCGGCGTCGATCTTGCGATCGGCCTCGGCGGGGTCGGTCGTCAGACGGACGACACGATCGGCCGGGGCCGGCTTCGCCGCGCCGAACGATGCCAGCAGCGTCTGCGGGATCGGATTGCCGGCGATCTCGATCGGGTCGGGCTGCGGCACGCTGTTCCCCGCCGCCCGCCATGTGCGGAGCAGAAGGCGGGCGAGCTCGTCGCCGGTCTGCGGCGCGAAATGCCAGCGCGCAATGCGGGGCGCGGCGGTGTCGAGGAGCGCGCCGCTGCGGATACCGATCGCATAGGTGGGGCGCCGCTCGGCCGGGATCGCGGCGAGCGCTTCGGCCATGCGCGGCAGCGTCGTGAGTGGTGCGAGGCTCTCGCCCTGGCCCGGCACGTCGGGCAGCACGCTGGCGATGCCGCGCGCGGCCAGGGCGCGCAGCAGCGTGACGGTGAAGGTGCGCGTACGATTGGCTTCCTCGAACAGCGGTAGCGCGGCGACGAGCAGGGGGCCGGTATCGGGGCCGAAGCGCAGCATCGCCTCGCGGCCGCCGGCCCAGTCGTAATGATCGATGCGCGGCGCCATGCCGCGCGACGCTAGACGAGCGCCTTGCTCGCCGCAAATTCGACGAGCGCGCCGAACGTCTCGAGCATGTCGCCGTCGACCTCGTCGTCCTCGATCAGGATGCCGAGCCGGTCCTCGATCTCGGTGAGGACGCCGGCGACGGCCATCGAATCGAGTTCGGGCAGCGCGCCGAACAGCGGCGTCGTCGCGGTGAATCCCGCGACGCGGTCCGCGGAGAGGCCGAGCACGTCGCGCAGCACGGCGCGGACGGTGGTTTCAACGGTATCATAGCCTTCGGGAAGCAAAGCGGCGCCCTTACCGGTTGCGGATCGACGCCCGTTAGAGGCTGGGGCTGCATTCGGCAACGGGGTGGCGCTATGAGGGGCCATGCCGACACCCGATCCCACGCCGTTTCCGATCGACCATCTGCTGCGCGGCGCGCCGCACGCGCCGGCGCTGATCGAGCGCGAGCGGTCATGGACGTTCGCGGAACTGGAGGCGGCGGTGGCGAGCGCGGCGGGGTGGCTCGGCGGGCTCGGGCTGGCGGCGGGGGAGCGGGTGGCGACGTGGCTGCCCAAGACGGCGCTCGCCTGCGTCATGCCGCTGGCGGCGGCGCGGGCGGGGCTGGTGCATGTGCCGGTCAATCCGGCGCTGCGGCGCGCGCAGGTCGCGCATATCCTCGCCGACAGCGGCGCGGCATTGCTGGTGACGCAGGCAGCGCGGGCGGCGACACTGGAGGCGGGCGACGTGCCGGCGCGATGCCGGGTGGTCGAGGGCGTGCCGCTGGACGGCGACGGGCCGGGCCGGTCGGGGGCGGACCCGCAGACGTTGGCGGCGATCCTCTATACCTCGGGGTCGACCGGGCGGCCGAAGGGGGTGATGCTCAGCCATGCCAATCTTTGGCTCGGCGCGGTGTCGGTCGCGCAGTATCTGCGCATCGCGGCGGACGATCGGGTGCTCGGCGTGCTGCCGCTGTCGTTCGATTACGGGCAGAACCAGCTTTTTTCGAGCTGGTATGCGGGGGCGGCGGTGGCGCCGCTCGACTATCTTACCGCGCGCGACGTGATGAAGGCGGTCGAGCGGGTCGAAGCGACGACGCTCGCCGGGGTGCCGCCTTTGTGGGTGCAGTTGCTCGATGTCAACTGGCCGGCGGCGACCGCGGCGCGGTTGCGGCGGCTGACCAATTCGGGCGGGGCGCTGACCGAGCGGCTGGTGCGGGGGCTGCGGTCGCAATTCCCGCGGGCGGAGCTGGTGGCGATGTACGGGCTGACCGAGGCGTTCCGCTCGACGTGGCTCGATCCGACGCTGATCGATGCGCATCCCGATGCGATGGGGCGGGCGATCCCGTTCGCCGAGGTGATGGCGGTGCGGGCGGACGGTGTGCGCGCGATCGGCGAGCCGGGCGAGCTGGTCCATGCCGGGCCGCTGGTCGCGCAGGGCTATTGGTGCGATCCCGAGCGGAGCGCGCAGCGTTTCCGGCCGGCGCCGGACTGGTCGGCGAGCGGCGGGCTGGCGGTCTGGTCGGGCGATACCGTGATCGAGGGGGCGGACGGGCTGTTCCGCTTCGTCGGGCGCGACGACGAGATGATCAAGAGCGCGGGCAATCGCATCAGCCCGCTCGAGATCGAGGAGGCGGTGCTCGCCGGCGGCGAGGCGCGCGAGGCGGTGGCGGTCGGCGTGCCGGACGCGCGGCTGGGGCAGGGGATCGTTGTGATGGTCGCCGGCGATGCCGCGCAGGAGGAGGCACTGCGGACGCGGTTGCGCACGCTGCTGCCGAGCTTCATGCAGCCGGCGCGTTACGTGTGGCGGGACGAATTGCCGCGCAACGCCAATGGCAAACTGGATCGCGCCGCGATCCGCAGCGAGGTGACGGCATGAAGCCGATGGGACCCCTGCCGGCGGAGTTCGCCGCACAATCCGGCATGCTGACGATCGCCGGGACGTCGGCCGCCGACTGGGCGGTGGAGACGCCGGTGTTCGTCTACGACGTCGGGATCGTGACGGCGCGGGTGGAGCGGTTCCGCGCGGCGTTTCCCGGGATCGACCTGCATTACGCGATCAAGGCCAATCCCTTGCCGGCATTGCTCGAACGCGTGGCGCCGCTGGTCGACGGGCTCGACGTGGCGTCGGGGGGCGAGCTGGAGACGGCGCTGGCGGTCAAGCCGGCGGCGGCGATCAGTTTTGCCGGGCCGGGCAAGCGCGATGCCGAGCTGATCGGCGCGATCCGCAGCGGCGCGACGCTCAATGTCGAATCGGCGGGCGAGGCGGAACGCGCGCTGCGGCTCGGTGACGAGCTGGGCGTGGCGCCGCGGCTCGCGGTGCGGGTCAATCCGGATATCGAGCTGCGCGGATCGGGGATGAAGATGGGCGGGCGACCGTCGCCGTTCGGCGTCGATGCGGTGCGCGCCGCGGCGCTGGTGCGGCGGATCGTCACCGCCGGCGCGGACTGGCGCGGCTTCCATATCTACGCGGGCAGCCAGGCGCTCGACGCGGGCGCGATCATCGAGACGCAGGCAGCGACGCTGGCGCTCGCTGCGCGGCTGGGCGAGGAGGCGGGGGCGGCGCCGCCTCTGGTCAATCTCGGCGGCGGGTTCGGCGTCCCCTATTTCGCGGGCGACGTGCCGCTCGACGTCGAGCGGGTCGGGGCGGCTTTGGCAGAAGTGCTCGACCGGCGCGCCGAGGTGCTGCGCAGCGCGCGGTTCGCGATCGAACTGGGGCGGTGGCTTGTCGCCGAGGCGGGCGTCTATCTGACGCGGATCATCGATCGCAAGGAGAGCCAGAGCGAAACCTTCCTCGTCACCGACGGCGGGCTCAACCATCAGCTCGCGGCGAGCGGCAATTTCGGAACGGTGGTGCGGCGCAATTATCCGCTGGCGCTGGCGTCGGAGATCGGCGGCGCGGCGGCGGAAGAGGTTTCGGTGGTCGGGCCGCTCTGCACGCCGCTCGACCGGCTCGGGGATCGTGTCGGCCTGCCGCATGCCGAACCGGGGGACGTGATCGCGGTGTTCCTCGCCGGCGCTTATGGCGCGTCGGCGAGCCCGGCGGGGTTCCTCGGCCATCCGCCGGCGGTGGAGATCGTCGCGGGCTGATCTGCCGCGGCGGCTATCGCAGCACGATCTCCGCGTCCAGCGTCCGGGCGGGAAGCGCGGCGGACGTGTCCTGTACGCCGATCCGCGTCCCGGACGGCAGCGGACCTAGATGATAGGTGACCTCGATGCCGGTGGCGGGGTCGCCGGGGTGGCAGGCGCCGGCGGTCACCGCGGCGCCGCAGAGCGGGCGCTGGGTCGCTTCCGCCGCCGCGACCTCGCCGTCGATGCGAAGCAGGCGGGCGCGGCCGATGCCCCTCTCCGTCACGACCACGCTGACCGGGCCGCTGTGGCGGCGGACGGTCAGCTGCTGGCCGGGGACGATCCGTTCCGACTGGGTGGCGGAACTGACCCCGGTGATCTGGAGATCGGTCAGCGGCGGCAGCGACTGTGCCGAAACGGGATCGGCGAAGGTGAACGACGCGGTCACCAAAAGAAGAGCACGGATCATCGCTTCATGATAACGAAGGCCGGCGGCCTTGGGGAGGGCGTCGGCATGTCGGCGAAATCGTTGACCTAGCGTTCCTAACGCTATCTTCACCTCTCCCGCCCCATGACGTGCCGCACGCGCCCCGCATCGCAATGCGGTCCTGCGTCTGGGGGTCAGGAGAAGATTATGCGTTCCGGTGTTCCCGTCCGTGTCCTGCTCGCCGTCGGTGCCGCGGCGTCGGTACTCGGCGGCTGTGCGAGCAGTGCCAGCGGACCCGTGCTGCCGCCGGCGACCTATGTCGCGAGCAAGGAGCAGCCGGGCGAGGAATATGTCATCGGCCCGCTCGACCAGCTCAACGTCTTCGTGTGGCGCAATCCGGAATTGTCGGCGAAGGTGCAGGTGCGCCCCGACGGCCGCATCACCACGCCGCTGATCAACGACATGCCCGCGGTCGGCAAGACGCCGTCGGTGCTCGCCGCCGACATGAAGCAGGCGCTGGGCCAATATGTGAAGGACCCGATCGTCTCGGTGATCGTCGAGAATTTCTCGGGCACCTACAGCCAGCAGGTGCGGGTGATCGGCGCGACCGAGAAGCCCGCGTCCATCCCGTATCGCGCCAATATGACGCTGCTCGATGCGATGATCGCGGTGGGCGGGCTGAACCAATATGCCGCGGGCAACAAGGCGAAGCTGGTGCGCCACGATCGCAAGACCGGGGAGCAGCAGGAATATAAGCTGCAGATCGCCGATCTGCTCAAAAAGGGCGATTCGAGCGCCAACGTCAGCCTGCAACCGGGCGACGTCATCATCATCCCCGAATCGATGTTCTGAGCGTGGGCGTGGGTGTCCTGAACCGGCCCGGCGGGATCGGCGCGCGATGAACGGCCTCTACGACGAGGTGCGGCTGGCGCTGCATGCGATCTGGACGCGGCGCTGGCTCGCGCTGGCGGTGGCGTGGGGGGTGTGCGTCGCCGGCTGGTTCGGGGTCAGCCAGATGCCGAGCCGCTACGAATCGCGCGCGCGCGTCTTCGTGCAGATGCAGTCGATCCTGCCCGCGTCGATGGACGCGCCGGCGCAGACGCAGCAGAAGGACGTCGACACGATCCGCCAGACGCTGATCAGCGCGGTCAACCTCGAGAAGGTGGTGCGCGGCACCGATCTGGCGCAGACGGTGTCGAGCGATCGCGACGTCGCCGATCGCGTCGCCGGCCTCGCCAGCGCGATCAAGGTCGAGAGCCAGCAGGACAATCTGTTCCAGATCACGACGACCGCCGCCAGCCCCAAGCTGGCGCGGGCGATCACGCAGAAATTGATCGACATCTTCGTCGAGCAGAACCTCGGCCGCGACCGCAGCCAGACGACGCAGAGCCTCGATTTCCTCAACAAGCAGCTCGACCAGTTGCAGAAGCAGCTCGCCGACGCGGACGCCAAGCGCGCCGACTTCCAGACGCGCTACCTCGGCTCCCTGCCGGGCACCGGATCGGTCGGCGACCGCATCGGTGCGTCGCGCAGCCAGATGGCGCAGGTCGACGGCGATCTCGCCGCGGCGCAGTCGAGCCTCGCGGCGGTGCAGGGGCAGATGGCGGGGACGCCGGCGTCGATCCCGGGTGCGAGCGGCGTCGCCGCCGGGCCGGCGCGGGCGGCGCTCAACGCGATCCAGGGCCAGCTCGCCGATGCGCGGGCGCGCGGCTATACCGACCAGCATCCCGATGTGGTGGCGCTCAAGCGGCAGCTCGCCGCGGCGCAGGCGGCGGCGCGCGGCGAGCCGGTCGGCGCGGGTGGCGGCGGTACGCCCAACCCCTTGTACCTCTCGCTGCAGTCGATGATGGCGGACAAACAGTCGGCGGTGGCGGCGCTCAAGATGCGCAAGGCGCAGTTGCAGGGCGACCTCGACCAGCTCAACGCCAAATTGTCGGGCGATCCCGAAGTGGCGGCGGAGCAGGGCCAGATCGACCGCGACTATCAGGTGCTCAAGGATCAATACGACCAGTTGCTAACCCAGCGCCAGCAGATCGCATTGCGCGGCCAGGCGCAGACGCAGACCGACAACGTCAAATTCTCGGTGATCGACCCGCCGACGATGCCGCGCGCGCCGACCGCGCCCAACCGGATGCTGCTGCTGACCGGCGTGTTGATCGCGGGGCTCGCCGCCGGGATCGGTGCGGCGTTCGCGCTCGGCCAGTTGCGCGCGACCTTCGCGACCGGTCCGCGGCTGGAGAAAGCGACCGGCATGCCGGTGATCGGCTCGATCGGCGAGGTGGTGACGCGGATGCAGGCGGACCAACGTACCAAACGGCTCAAGCTGTTCCTCGGCGGCACCGCCGGACTGGTCGCGGCCTATGTGCTGCTGCTCGGCGTCGAAGTGCTGCAACGGGGGATGGCGGCATGAACGGGTTGCGACGGGACGACGAGATGACGCCGACGCCGGATCGTGGCGAATCGCTGCTCGAGCGCGCCGCGCGCGTCTATGACTTCGGCACGCACCTGCGTCGCCGGGCGCCGGCGCTCGACCTGCCGGTGCTGGAGGCGGTCGCCGCACCGCCGCCGCCACCGCCGCCGGTCGACGCCTGGACCGCCGCCGATCCCGGTGCGGACCCGACCTTCCTCGCGATTCCGGCGGAATTGCGTGCGCCGGTCGGCCACGAGCTGCCCGACGCCTTCTACGAAACGCCCGAGCTGACCGATATCGCCGGGATCGACCGCGGCATGCTCGCCGAGGCCGGGATGATCGTCCCGGGCGCGCCGGTCGGCCCGCTCGCCGAGGAATTCCGGCTCATCAAGCGGCAGTTGCTCATCACCCGCGAACGCGTCGCGCGGGCCGGGCGCGACGATCCCGCGGCGCGCGACCGGGCGCGTACCGCGCTCGTCTGTTCGGCGCGGCCGGGGGACGGCAAGACCTTCTGCGCGGTCAATCTGGCGCTGTCGATGGCGGCTGAGCGCGACACCGAGGTACTGCTGGTCGATGCCGATTTCGCCAAGCCCGACGTGCTCGCCCGGCTCGGCCTCGCCGAACAGCCGGGACTGCTCGACGCGCTCGCCGACAGCCGGATCGACGTTGAGAGCCTGGTGATCCGCACCGATGTCGGCGGGCTGGCGATCCTGCCGGCGGGGACCAAGACCGCGACCGACACCGAGCTGCTCGCCTCGGCGCGGACGCGCGAGGTGCTCGCGCGGCTGCTCGAAGCCAATCCGCGGCGCATCGTGATCTTCGATTCGCCGCCGGCGCTGGCGGCGTCGCCGGCGGCGGTGCTGGCGATGCTGGTCGGGCAGGTGGTGCTGGTGGTGCGCGCCGACCGCACGCCGGAGAATGAGTTACGCGAGGCGGTGCAGCGGCTCGACGGCTGCGACGAGATCGCGCTGGTGCTCAATGCCGTGTCCTTCGTCCCCGGCGGCCATCGCTACGGCACCTATTACGGGCAGGAGCCCGGCAAGTGATCCGGATGCTGTCGGTAGGGGTGGCGCTGGCCGCGCTGGCGGTCGCCGGTCAGGCCGAGGCGCAGAGCCGGCGGCTGAATGCCGTGCCCTATATCGAGCTGGGTCAGGTGCTCGACGCCGATCTCAATTCCGGCGACGTGCTGACCTATTCGACGATCGCCGCGGGGATCGACGTCGCGGCGAGCAGCGCGCGGCTCACCGGACAATTGTCCTATCGCTACGAACGGCGGATCGCCTGGGACGATCGGATCGGCGACGACGACATCCATACCGGGCTCGCCCGGGTGTCGGCGCAGGTCGCGCGCGGGCTGACGCTGGAGGCGGGCGGCATCGCGACGCGCAGCCGCTCCGACATCCGCGGCGCGGCGCCGGGCGTGCTGGTCGGCAATGTCGACAACATCAGCCAGGTCTATGCGGTCTACGGCGGTCCGAGCTATGCGACGCAGGCCGGGCCGGTGGCGATCGCGGCAAGCTATCAGGCGGGCTATACCAAGGTCGAGAGCCCGAGCTTCACCGCGGTGCCGGCGGGAGAGCCGCGGCTCGATAATTACGACGATTCGTTCGGCCAGGCAGCCGGAGTCAGCGCCAGCGTGCGGCCGGGGCAGGTTCTGCCGGTCGGTCTGACCGCGAGCGGCGGCTGGGAGCGCGAGGATGCCGGTCAGCTCGACGGCCGCTACCAGAGCTGGCGGGTACGCGGCGACGCGCTGCTGCCGGTCTCGCCCTATGTCGCGCTGACCGGCGGAATCGGGTACGAACGGGTCGAGACGAGCAACCGGGCGGCGCTGACCGATGCGGCGGGGGCGCCGGTGGTCGATCGCGACGGACGGTTCGTCACCGATCCGGCGGCACCGCGCCAGATCGCCTATCGTACCGACGGCGTCTATTACGATGCCGGCGTGGTGTGGCGGCCCAACCGGCGGCTGTCGGCGGAGGCGCATGTCGGCAAGCGTTACGGCTCGCTGAGCTATACCGGGCTGCTGACCTATCAGGCGTCGGAGCATGTCGGCTTCGCCGCCGACGTCTATGACAGCGTCACCACCTTCGGCCGGCAGTTGCGCACCGGGCTCGCCAATCTGCCGACCAGCTTCCTGTCGGCGCGCGACGCCTTCACCCAGCAATATAACGGCTGCATATTCTCGACCAGCGGATCGACGCCGGGTGGCTGCCTTAACGACGTGTTCCAGTCGATCTCGACCGCAAGCTATCGCGCGCGCGGCGTCGACGCGGTGCTGTCGATCACGCGCGGACGGTCGACCTATGGCGGCGGCGTCGGCTATGCCAACCGCAAGCTGTTCAACCGCGACGACGTGCCCGGCGTGACGCTGTACGGGATCGAGGACCAGAGCGCCTATGCGCAGCTGTTCTTCAACCGCACGCTGACCGCGCTGTCGACGTTCGACGCCAATCTGTTCGTCAATTACTACGAATCGGGGATCGCACGCAGCGCCGGGCTCTGGTCCTATGGCGGTACGGCGAGTTATGGTCACAGTTTCGGGCGGATCACCACCACGGCGAGCGCGGGCGTTTACGCGTTCGATACCGGTGACGTGGATACCGCTTGGTCGGCGCAGGCACTGCTTGCCGCGCGCTACTCGTTCTAAGGGCATCGGCTTATGTACGACGCGCATTTCGGATTATCGGGGCGGCCGTTCCAGCTGACGCCCGACGCGCGCTTCTGGTACGAGACGGCGACGCATCGCAAGGCGATGGCCTATCTCGGTTACGGTCTGGCGCAGGGCGAAGGCTTCGTCGTCGTCACCGGCGACATCGGCGCGGGCAAGACGACGCTCGTCGGCCATCTCACCGCGCAGATCGATCCCGAGGCGCTCAACGTCATCACCATCGTGTCGACCGCCGTCCCCGCCGACGACCTGCTGCGCATCGTCGCGACCGGGCTGGGCGTCGACCCGCAGGGCCTCGCCAAGGCGCAATTGCTCACCGCGATCGAGCGCGGACTGCATGCGGTGGCGCGCTCGGGACGGCGGACGCTGCTGATCGTCGACGAGGCGCAGGCGCTGCCGATCGATTCGCTCGAAGAGCTGCGCATGCTGTCCAACTTCCAGGCGGGCGGGCATGCGCTGCTGCAGATCCTGCTGCTCGGCCAGCCGGAATTCCGCGAGCGGCTGCACGGTTCGGAGCGGCTGGAGCAATTGCGCCAGCGGGTGATCGCCATCCACCATCTCGACCCGATGGAGGCGCATGAGGTCGCCGATTACGTCGCGCACCGGCTGTCGGTGGTCGGCTGGCAGGGGCGGCCGGATTTCGCCGCGGATGCCTTTGCGGCGCTGTACGAGGGGTCGGGCGGCGTGCCGCGGCGGCTCAACCAGCTCGCGGGACGGGTGATGCTGCACGCTGCGGTCGAGGGGGCGGAGATCATCGACGGCGCGGTCGTCCGGCAGGTGCTCGGCGACCTCCACGGCGATCTGCCGATGCCGGCGAGCGAACCGTCGGCGGCCGCTGCGCCGCCACCGGCGCCGGTCGAGCAGGAAAGTTCGGTGCGGCGCTTCGTGCCGCGCGCCGCGCCTTCGGAGCCGGTCGCGGAGCCGGTGCCGGATCGTGCCGCCGCGGCCGAGGGACTGTCTGCCGCCGCGGAGGCGCGGATCGCGGCATTGGAGGCGCGGATCAACCAGCAGGAGGGCGCGCTCCGGCGCGTGCTGACGCTGCTGGTCGACTGGGTCGAGGCCGATCGTGACGAGGCGGCGGCAGCCTCCGCGGCGATGGCCGCTGGCGCATCCGACATCCGCGACGATCACGTCCCGATCCGTCCTCCGGCGGCGTGGGACCATGCCGCGTAGCGCGGTGCGCAACGGCCTGTCGGTCGACGTCGAGGAATGGTTTCAGGTCGGCGCGTTCGAGCGGGTCATCGACAAGAGCGACTGGGCGACGATCGCCAGCCGCGTCGAGGCGAACACCGGCGCGGTACTCGACCTGTTCGCAGAAAGCGGGGTCAAGGCGACCTTCTTCACGCTCGGCTGGGTGGCGGCGCGGCAGCCGCGGCTGATCCGGCGGATCGCCGAGGCGGGGCATGAGATCGCCAGCCACGGCTGGGACCATCAGCGCGTGTTCACGATGGATGCGGCGGCGTTCCGCGCCGATCTTGCGCGGGCGCGAGCCGCGCTGGAGGATGCCGGCGGGCAGGCGGTGACGGGCTATCGCGCGCCGAGCTTCTCTATCGACACGCGCAACCTGTGGGCGTTCAATGAGCTCGCCGAGGCGGGCTATGCCTATTCGTCGAGCGTCGCACCGGTGGCGCACGACCATTATGGCTGGCGCGATGCACCGCGCTATGCGTTCCGGCCGCTCATGGACTCGCCTTTGATCGAACTGCCGGTGACGGTGGCGCGGATCGGCGGGCGGCATCTGGCGACGGGGGGCGGGTTTTTCCGGCTGCTGCCGTCGGCGCTGACCGATTTCGCGGTGCGGCAGGTCAATCGCGAAGGCCATGCCGGCATCTTCTATTTCCACCCCTGGGAGGTCGATGCCGACCAGCCGCGGGTGCGGCAGGCGCCGCTGCGATCGAAGGTGCGGCATTATTCGCGGCTGGGGGCGATGGCGGGCAAGCTGCGCGGGCTGATCGCGCGGCACGATTGGGGCCGGGTCGATACGGTCGTGGCGCGCGAGGCGGCGCTGCTGTCGTGACCGCGATCGGCGTGCGCGAGGCCGATCTGCGCGATAGCGGGGAGAGCGCGGCGGTGGACGACTTCGTCCGTCGTAGCGCAGGCGCGACGCCGTTCCATCTCACCGCTTGGAGCCGCGCTGTCGAACGCGGCTGCGGCCAGCGCGCGCGCTATCTCGTCGCCGAGCGGGGCGGGGCGATCGTCGGCGCGCTGCCGCTGACCGTGATGCGCTCGCCGCTGTTCGGCAAGGCGCTGGTGTCGACCGGCTTCGGAGTGGATGGCGGGGTGCTCGGCGAGGGCGTCGATGCGCTGGGCGATGCGGCCTGGGCGCTGGCGCGGCGGATCGGCTGTCCGGGCGTCGAGCTGCGTGGCGGGCCGGCACCGGCGGGATGGGAAACGGACGACACCTCCTATCTCGGCTTCGTGCGCGATCTGGCGGCGGACGACGATGCCGAATTGCTCGCCGTGCCGCGCAAGCAGCGTGCCGAGGTGCGGCGGGCGCTCGGGTTCAATCTGACGGTGCAGACGGGAGGGGCGGCGCAGCTCGGCGATCACTATCGCGTCTATGCCGAATCTGTGCGCAATCTCGGCACGCCGGTGTTTCCGGCGAAACTGTTCCGCTGCGTCGCCGAGGCGATGGACGCCGACGTGCTGACCGTGCGCCATGAGGGGCGGGTGGTGGCGAGCGTGCTCAGCCTGTATTTCCAGGGGACGGTGTTTCCCTATTGGGGTGGCGGCACCGCGGCGGCGCGGGGGCTGCGCGCCAACGACCGGATGTATTTCGCGCTGATGGGCCATGCGCGGGCGCGTGGCTGTACGCGGTTCGATTTCGGGCGATCGAAGACCGGGACGGGTGCGGCGGCGTTCAAGAAGAATTGGGGCTTCGCCGGCGTGCCGCGGCTCTATGCCAAGCGCAGCGAGGGGGGGAGCCGAGAGGTCAACCCGCTCAACCCGAAATATGCGCTGATGGTGCGGACGTGGCAGCGGTTGCCGTTGCCGGTCGCCAATGCGCTGGGGCCGTGGATTTCGCGCGGGCTGGGGTGATGGAGCTCCTCTTCCTCGCCCATCGCGCGCCCTTCCCGCCCGATCGGGGCGACAAGATCCGCAGCTATCACGTGTTGCGCTATCTGATGGCGCGGGCGCGGGTGCATCTGGTCGCGTTCGGAGAGGGCGAGGCGGATTTCGACGTGCCGGCCGCGCTCGACGGGCTGGCGAGCGTGACGATCGTGCGGCGGCGCAAGCCGCAGGCGGTGGCGGCGGTGGAGGCGCTGGCGCGTGGCTTGCCGGTGTCGTTGACCGCCTTCGGGTCGGGGGACATGCGGCGGGCGGTCTCGGCGGCAAGGGCCGATGCGGTCTACTGTTTCTCGGGGCAGATGGCGCAATATCTGCCCGCCGACGTGCCGGCGGCGATGGACTTCGTCGATGTTGATTCAGCCAAGTTCGCCGGCTTCGCCGAGGCGGGATCGGCACCGATGCGGTGGATGATGCGGCGCGAGGCGCGGATGCTGGGCGCGTTCGAACGGCGGGTTGCCGCGGAGGTTTCGGCGAGCCTGTTCGTCAGCGAGGCGGAGGCGGCGTTGTTTCGCTCCGGCGGCGCGACCGGGCGGATCGTGGCGGTCGATAACGGGATCGACGCCGCGGCGTTCGATCCAGGCGTGGTGGCACGGAAAGCCGGCCCCACCCACGCCGTCACCCCGGGCTCGTTCCGGGGTCCACCCGTCTCCGGGAGAACGGTCGCGGCTCATGCGCCGCTCTCCTCGCCGCGGAGTGGACCCCGGAATGAGTCCGGGGTGACGGGGGGATTGGGGGGCGGGTCCGCGCCTCACGGGCCGCTGATCGTCTTTACCGGGCAGATGGATTACCGACCCAATATCGACGCCGTCATCTGGTTCGTCCGCGACGTCCTGCCGGGCTTGCGGGCGCGCTATCCCGGCCTGCGCTTCGCGATCGTCGGGCGGGCGCCGACCGCGGCGGTGCAGGCGCTCGCGTCCGACGCCGTGATCGTCACCGGCGCGGTGGACGACGTGCGGCCGTGGCTCGCGGCGGCGGACGTGTGCGTCGCGCCGCTGCGGCTCGCGCGCGGTATCCAGAACAAGGTACTCGAGGCAATGGCGATGGCGCGGCCGGTCGTCGCCTCCGTCGCCGCAGCCGAGGGGATCGATCACGGCGGCACGCTGCGTGTCGCCGACGACGCCGCGACGCATGTCGCGGCGATCGGCGCGCTGCTCGACGATCCAGACGCAGCTGTGGCGCTTGGTGCCGCGGCACGGGCGCGGGTGATCGCACGGTACGACTGGGAGGCGCGGCTCGCGCCGCTCGATGCTCTGCTGGGGCTGGCGTGACCGGCGCACAATGGCGGCGGCATGCCATCGGGCTGGCGCTGGCGGCGGCGGCGATCCTGCTGCTGCTTCATGACGACGTCGCGCGGCTGGTGTCGATCTGGTGGACGAGCACGACCTTCGGCCATTGCCTCTTCATCGGGCCGGTGATTGGCTGGCTGGTGTGGCAGCGGCGGCGCGAGCTGGCGGTGCTGACGCCGGTGGCGTGGTGGCCGGGGCTGGCGCTGGTCGCGGTCGGCGGGGCGGGGTGGCTGATGGGTGACGCCGGCTCGGTCAGCTTCGCGCGGCAATTGGGGCTGGTCGTCATGCTGCAGGGCGCGGTGGTGACGCTGCTCGGGCCGCAGGTGGCGCGCGGGCTCGCCTTTCCGCTCGGCTATGCGCTGTTCCTCGTGCCGTTCGGCGAGGAGATGGAGCCGCTGCTGCAAGCCGTGACGGTGCGGATGGTGATGCCGCTGCTGCATCTGGCCGGCGTGCCGGCGAGCTCGAACGGCGTGCTGATCCACGCGGGCCGCTATTGGTTCGAGGTGGCGGAGGCGTGTTCGGGCGCCAAGTTCGTCATCGCGATGCTCGCCTTCGGCGTGCTGGTCACCGACGTCTGTTTCGTGTCGTGGCGGCGGCGGGCGTGGTTCCTGCTCGCCGCGCTGGTCGTGCCGGTGCTCGCCAACGGGCTGCGCGCGTTCGGAACGATCTATGCCGCGCATCTGACCAGCGTCGAGGCGGCGACGGGCTTCGATCATATCGTCTACGGCTGGCTGTTCTTCGGGCTGGTGATGGCGGCGGTGCTGGCGATCGGCTGGCGCTGGTTCGATCGCGCGCCCGATGCGCCGGCGTTCGATCCCGCCGCGTTACCGCCGGTCGCCGGCGGGCGGATGGGGCTGCCGATCGGCGTGCTGCTCACCCTGGCGGTGGCGGGCGTCTGGCCGATGTGGAGCGCGGGAATCGCGCATCGCGCGACACCGCTGCCCGCGCGGATCGAACTGCCGCAGGTGACGGGGTGGACGCGCGCGCCGCTCAGCCGGCGGGCGCCGTGGATGCCGTATTATCCGGGTGCCGACCATATGCTGTTCGGCCGTTATGCGCGGGGCGGGGCGGCGGTCGATCTGGGAATCGCGGTCTTCGGGTCGCAGGGCGAGGGGCATAAGATCGGTGCCTTCGGCACCGGCGCGATCCGCGAGGAGGACCGCTGGGTGCGCGTCGCCGACGAAGCCCCGATCGCCGGCGGCAAGGCGATGCGGATCACCGCCGCCGGGCCGGTGGAGCGCGTCGTCGCGACATGGTACGTCGTCGCCGATACGGTAACGTCGGACGAGCGCGTGGTGAAGATCGAGACGATGAAGGCGAAATTGTTCGGCGGCACGCAGCGCGCGGTGGCGGTCCATCTCTCCGCGGAGGTGCTGCCGGGGCGCGATGCGCGCGCCGATATCGCCGCGCTGGCGGCGGCGCTCGGCCCGGTCGACGGCGTGAGCGATGCCGTCGTGGCGCCGCGCTGATGTGCGGCATCGCCGGTATCTTCCATCCCGAGACGCCCAAGCCGGTCGATCCGTCGCGGATCGGCGCGATGATCGCGGCGCAGGCGCATCGCGGGCCGGATGGCGAGGGGATCTGGACCGCACCCGGCGTCGGGTTGGGCCATCGCCGGCTGTCGATCATCGATCTCGACGGTTCGCCGCAGCCGATGCAGGCGGGCGCGCTGACGGTCACCTATAACGGCGAGATCTACAATTTCGCCGAACTGCGTACAGAACTGGAGCGCAAGGGCGCGCGCTTCGTCACCGAGGGCGATACCGAGGTGCTGCTGCATGGCTGGCGGGCGTGGGGGCCGGCGCTGCTCGACCGGCTCAACGGCATGTTCGCCTTCGCGCTGCACGATGCCGACCAGGGGACGCTGTTCCTCGCGCGCGACCGGATGGGGGTGAAGCCGCTCCATTACGTCGAACTGTCCGACGGCAGCCTCGCCTTCGCCTCGGAATTGAAGGGCTTGCTCGCGCATCCCCTGCTGCGGCGGGTGCCGGACGTGACCGCGGTCGAGGATTTCCTCGCTTATGGCTATGTGCCGGACGATGCCTGCCTCGTCGCGGGCGTCCGCAAGTTGCCCGCCGGCCATTTCCTCCACGTCCAGCGCTGGCAGGGCGTGCCGCGGCCGCGGCGCTGGTGGTCGCTGAGCTTCGCCGATCGCGCGGGCGGATCGGCCAAGGCGCTCGGCGAGGAATTGCTGGCGCGGATGCGCGACGGGGTGCGCAGCCGGATGGTCGCCGACGTGCCGCTCGGCGCCTTCCTGTCGGGCGGGGTCGACAGTTCGGCGGTGGTCGCGCTGATGGCGGAGGCGAGCAAGGCGGCGGTCAAGACCTGCACGATCGGCTTCGACGAGGCGGGACACGACGAGCGTGCCCATGCCGCGCTGGTGGCGCAGCGTTTCGCCACCGATCATCACGCGCAGGTGGTCCGGCCCGACGATTTCGCGCTGATCGACACGCTGGTCCACCATTTCGACGAACCCTTCGCCGACGGCAGCGCGCTGGCGACCTATCAGGTCGCGGCGCTTGCGCGGAAGAGCGTGACGGTGGCGCTGTCGGGCGACGGCGCCGACGAGATGCTGGCGGGCTATCGCCGCTACAGATTCCAGGCGGCGGAGGAACGGGTGCGCGGGATGCTGCCCGATCGGTGGCGGCGCGCGGCGTTCGGGACGCTCGGGCGCTATTACCCCAAGGCCGACTGGGCACCGCGACCGTTGCGCGCCAAGGCGACGCTGCTTGCGCTGGGGACGGACGGCGACGAAGCCTATGCACGCGCCGTGGGCGTGACCTCGCCCGAGCTGCGCGCGCAATTGCTGAGCGCGGAGGCGCGGCGGGTGCTCGGCGGACATCGCGCCGAGGATCGCTACGTCGCGGCGATGCGGGCGGCGCCGGCGCGCGATGCGCTCGACCGCGCGCAATATGCCGACATGATGATCTGGCTGCCTGGCGACATCCTCACCAAGGTCGATCGCACCAGCATGGCGGTCGGGCTGGAGGCGCGCGAGCCGTTGCTCGACCACCGGCTGGTCGAATTCTGCGCGACGCTGCCGGCCGGCATGCGGCTGCACGGCGGCGAGGGCAAATGGCTGATGAAGCGCAGCCTCGAACGCCATCTGCCCAAGGAGATCCTGTATCGGCCGAAAATGGGCTTCGTGACGCCGATCAGCGCGTGGTTCCGCGGCGCGCTGGCGGCGGAAGCGGAGGGGCTGGCGCGGTCGCGGACGCTGGTAGAGAGCGGCTGGCTCGACATGGCGCAGGTCGCGCGGCTCGCCGATGCGCACCGCAGCGGCCGGGCGGACCATGGCCGCACCCTTTGGCAATTGCTGATGCTGGAGCGCAGCGCGAAACGGTTGTTCGGGTAGGCGTCGTCCGGTTCGGGAGGCGTCTAGCGTAGCTTGGCGATCGACAGATTGTCTTCCTTGGCGCGATCCTTGGTCGATTCCTCGCTGCGCTTGAGCGCCTTGGCGATCGCCTTGAGCGCCATGCCCTTCTTGGCGAACTGGTGGAGCTTCTGGATCTCGTCCTGCGTCCACGGCTGGCGGTGGCGTTCGAACACCTCACCCTTGGCCATCAGAACACCGCCATGACGGCGTGGAGGGTGAGCGCGGCGAGCGCGAGGCTGGAGGCGATGAAGAGCATGAAGCGAGGCCCTACCTTGTTCGTGGTCGCCTGTACCAGCGAATGTATGACGCGCAGGCCGACATAGGCCCATGCGATCGCGGCGTTGACGCCGTTGCCGGTGCCGCTGAGCGCGATCACCGTGCAGATCGCGTAGAACAGCGTCGGCTGTTCGTGGAGATGATTGTAATTGTGGGCCTTCCACTGCGCCTGGGGTGGCAGGCCGCGGTCGGCATCGGATGGCTTGGTGCCGACGAGTGTGCCGAGACGAAGGCCGGCGGCCTTCATCGCCGGCAGGCGGGTGGCGAGCATCCAGACCAGCATGACGAGCGTCCAGGCGACGAGCGCCGCCATCGGGCGGAGGATTTCGGCGTGCATCGGTGGCTCCCTTTCGCTTGAAAGTGCCGGATTGGAAGGGCGGGCGCAATATCCGCCATTCCGCCCCCGCAAGGGGGAGGGGAACCGTTCGGCGTCAGCCGAATGGTGGAGGGGGAGGACAGGGTGGCAGCTCCAGAACGAAGCTTTGCCCTGTCCTCCCCCTCCGTCACGGCTTCGCCGTGCCACCTCCCCCTGGCGGGGGAGGACTTAGGTATGGCTTACTTGTCGAAGATCGCGCCCCAGCGGTGGACCGGGCGGTCCTTCCACAGGCCGCGGTGATAGGCGTCAGACGCCAGCAGCGGCATCACCGAGCCGGCCTCGGCGAACACCATCTGCTCGATACCGGTGTTGACCTTGCCCCAGCTCGCCGCTTCCTGCAGCGTCGAGGACGAGCAGGCGCCATCGCGGACGTCGGCGACGGTGATCTGCACCGCATATTTGTGGACCTGGACGTCGTCATGGCCGAGGATTTCGGCGCAGACGACGGTGTCCTGGATGAAGTTCTTCGGCACGCCGCCGCCGATCATCAGCAGGCCGGTGGTGCCCGCCTGGATCTTGATCTCGGTCAGCTCGCGGAAATCCGCCACCGCGTCGATCATCAGATACGGACGGCCCGCCTTGGCGGCATCGACCTGATGCTTGACGAGGCCGAAGCCCGCCGACGAATCGACGAACGCCGGGCAGAAGATCGGTACGTCATGCTCATAGGCGAGCTTGACGAGGCTGTTGTCCTTCTTGCCATGCTCGACGAGATACTTGCCCATCTCGCGGATGAATGCGCGGCTCGAATAGGCGCGCGGCTCGAGGCTCTCGGCGATCTCGAAGATCGTATGGTCGACGTTCTGGAGCGCTTCCTCGTCGATATAGGTATCGTAGATACGGTCGATGTAGAGCGAGCGCAGCGTATCGTCGTCGGGGATCTCGAGCGCCTGATAATGCTTGTGGCCGAGCCCTTCGAAGAAATCCATGTCGACGATGGTCGCGCCAGTCGCGACGATGCCGTCGACCATGTTGTTGCGCACCAGTTCGGCATAGAGATCCATGCAGCCGCCCGCCGAGGTCGAACCGGCGATGACGAGGAAGATCGAGCAATCCTTGTCGGCCAGCATCTGGTTGTAGATGTTGGTCGCGCGGCCGAGATCGCGGCTGGTGAAGCTCATGTCGGCCATCGCGTCGACGATCGGGCGCGCGTCGAAGCTCTTGATGTCGATATGCTTGACCTGCTTCGAGAGCAGTTCGGCCTTGCGGTTGTCGTTGATCGGCGCGTCGGCGCCGGCGGTCTTGTTCAGCGTGTCGGTCATGGTTCGCCTTTGGCTATCCAGCCGTCGTCGTTCAACATTGGGGACGCGGAAACCCAGGGGCCGCCCCTCCCGCCGAAGCGGGAGGAGGGAAGACAATCGGTTATAGCGTTGGCGTTACAGCTTTACGACGTTGTTCGTGCGCACGTCGGCGATCTCGTCGTCGAGATAGACCGAGAGCATCGGCTCGTCGGACGCGACGACCGTGTCGCCGGTGCCGAAGCCGTTGAACGCGGTCCGCATCGCCGAGCCATATGCCCCGAGCATGCCGATCTCGAAATAATCACCGGCGACCGTGTCCGCGGGCAGCGGGAACGGGCCCTGCATGTAATCGAGATCGTCGCAGGTCGGACCCCAGAAGGCGAAGTCCATGTCGCGCGCGTCCGAATCCGGCTCGCGGAGCAGCTGTACCGGATATTTCCAGCCGATGTGCGCCGCATCGAACAACGTGCCGTAGGCGCCGTCGTTGATGTACAGCTCGGTGCCGCGGCGACGCTCGACGCGCACCACGACCGAGGCATATTCGGCGCTCAGCGACCGGCCCGGCTCGGCCCACAATTCGGCCGAATAGCTGATCGGCAGGCTCTCGAACGCGCGGTGGATCGTCTCGAAGAACCGCTCCAGCGGCGGCGGGGTCATGCCGGGATAGGCCGAGGGGAAGCCGCCGCCGACGTCGATGACGTCCACGGTCACCGCCGCCTCGACGATCGCCGCGCGGGCGCGCTCCATCGCGTTGGTATAGGCGTCCGGCGACATCGTCTGGCTGCCGACGTGGAAGCAGATGCCGAGCGCGTCCGCGACCTGGCGGGTGGCGATCAGCAATTCCTTGCTCTCGCCGGGACCGACGCCGAACTTCGAGCCCAGGCTGAGCTTGGCATATTCGGACGAGACGCGCAGGCGCACGCAGAGCGTGAGGTCGGCGGCGCCGTCGGTCGCACGGACGATCTTCGCCAGCTCTTCCATGCTGTCGAGCGAGAACGTCTTCACGTCGTGGACGAAATACGCCTCGGCGATCGCCTCTTCCGACTTGACCGGATGCATGAAGCAGCAGGTCGCCTCCGGCAGCGTCGCCTTGACCAGGCGCACTTCCGCGATCGATGCCGTATCGTAATGCGTGATGCCATTGTCCCAGAGGACCTTGAGCAGGTCCGGGCTGGGGTTCGCCTTCACGGCATACATCGAGCGGCCCGGAAACTTCTCGACGAAGAAGCGGGCGGCGCGCGCAGCGGCGTGCGGGCGAACGAGCGTGACCGGATCGACCGGTCGGCTCTTGGCGATGTCGATGCCCGTGCGGCTAACGGCGGAACGGGCGGTCGAGAGGGGCGCTAACCCCAGCGCGCTATGGTGCTTGGCCAATTCAAGGGACCTCCAATTGCCTTTCGGCATACGGTGACAAAAGCTGCCTTGCGGTTGGAAGTCCCATGGGGCAGCGGAGGCGCGATCTATGGTCGTCCGACCCCCATGTAAAGTGGGTTAGCGTAGGAAAGGACGAAAAGTGACGTTTTTGCGACAACCGACGCGCGCCGGGGTGCGCGACGCGGCCGAAAAGATCGCCAGAATCCTGCCGCCGACGCCACTTTATGTGCGCCAAATCAACGGCTTGGAGGTGGCGTTCAAGGCGGAGTCGCTGCAGCCGATCGGGGCGTTCAAGATTCGCGGCGCCTGGCATCGGCTCACCGCATTGGACGAGGATGCGCGGCGGCGCGGGGTGGTCGCCTTCTCCTCGGGGAATCACGCGCAGGGGATCGCCTGGGCGGCGCGGCGGCTGGGCATCGCCGCGACGATCGTGATGCCCGCGGATGCGCCGCACGCCAAGCTGGCGGCGACGCTGGCTCTCGGCGCCGAAGTGGTGCGCTACGATCGCGCCACCGAGAGCCGCGAAGGCATCGCTGCCCGACTCGCCGAAGCGCGCGGCGCGACGCTGGTGCCGAGCTTCGACGATCCGTGGATCATCGAGGGGCAGGGCAGCGCGGGCATCGAGGCGGCGGCGCAGATGACGGCGCTGGGGCTGAGCGTTCCGACTCGCGTCGTCGTACCCTGCGGCGGCGGCGGGCTGGCGGCCGGGCTCGCGCTGGCGCTCAAGGACAGCGCGGTGACGGTCGTCGAGCCCGAGGGCTGGGACGACATGCGCCGCTCGCTGGAGGCGTCGTGGATCGAGCCGGTCGGCCCCAATCCGCCGCCGACCGCCTGCGATGCCTTGCAGACGCAGCGCGTGTCGCCGCTGACCTTCGACGTGCTGTCGCGGCGCGATGCGACCGGCGTGGCGGTGAGCGAGGCGGAGACCGCGGCGGCGCAACGCTGGGCGGCGGAGAATTTGCGGCTGGTGGTCGAGCCGGGCGGTGCGGTGGCGCTGGCAGCGGTGCTCGCGGGCAAGGTGGCGGCGGCGCCGGGGCTGCTGGTGATCCTGTCGGGCGGCAATGTGGATATCGACGCTTATGCACGGACGATCGGCTAGCGCGCTACGCGGTCACGCGCCCGCGTTGCCTCGACATTGCAGGCGGTGAGAGGCAAATTATCGTAATGCAAGCGCTTCTCGGATCAATCGCCAACGCCGCCCCGGCTATAGCCATGCTCGGCTGCTTCGCCTGCCTGATCGGCGGTGGCGCGCTGCTCGCCCGCGGCGGGGATCGCCGGAAGGCGATCCTGTTGCTGGTGATGGCGGCGGTATTGCTCGGCAATGTAGTGATCTGGCAATTGTAACGGCCGAGTCGCCGGTCACGCGCATCGACCGTCGACGATAAGAGCAAAGATAGAATCTTAGGATATCAACCACGTCGGCGATCTGTTGCCAGCGCGCCAAAATACACATTTGCTTTGTTGGAAAATGTTGCTGATATGTTCCTGCCGTAACCGGAAGGGGCGGCGGGATGCAACTATCGACGAGTGAGAAACGGCAGGCATTTTCATGATGGCTGAGGACGGGCCGCCTGCCGACCGTCAGGTCGGCGGCGGGGCTGGAGCTCAAGTTCAACCCCTATCACGATCCGAAAGACGGCCGATTCACCTTCGGTCCCGGAGGGGCTGGGTCCGTCGCCGCTTATGGCGAAGGGCAAGGGCCACGAATGGGGCGCGGCGGCAACAGCCGGGCGTTCGAAGACCCTATGACGGTGGAGCAGGCGTTTCCCGAGATCAATGATCCTGCGCTGAAAACATTCGCTGCAATCACCGGGCCATTATTAGACATCGTCGGGCCAGCCGCTGAAGCGCAAATCCAAGTACTCGATCGGCACTCGAAGGAGGTGCTTAGCGATATAAAGAGATTAGACCCGAATTTCGTTTATCAGTACATGAACTCGGGTCACCCCAGCGTCGAAGGGAGCGCCAACAGGCTTGACGATCTGTTAATGTGGCAAGCCGCGACGCATGCAAGGGTTTTAGCCGACTACGCGCCGCTGCGCGCACAGATGATCCGTCGGGTGCAGCGAGAGGTGGATAAAGCTTATAAAGAAGGATTGGAGCGGCTTAATAAGGGAACGCTAAAAAATCGTGGTGTGAACAACGGCATGAAATTAGGAAATTTCATAGATGTTCACGTGAGAGAAAACATTCGAGAAACGTTAAATCAATATGGTATAAAAATGTCTAGCAATGGAATGGTGAGAGTCAATCGGCGGGAATATGTAACATCGAAAGGCTCGTACGGTCTGCCAGATATTCGGATTGCTGATACCTATATTGAAGTCAGTATAACTAGAAAAACGATGGCCGATGAGCAACTACGGCGTTTTTCTGAAACCAGTCCAAAGCCACGCTATATCGTTGTCGTCACCCCCAGCGGTACGCATCCTAACCATACATATGTCATAAAACAGTGAGGCAATATGGAACCGCAACGCAAGGAAGGCGGGCGTTTGTACGTCCCCCAACAGTTGAGCGAAATCCAAGATTTCCTGATCTGCACGATGGCGGCGGCGCCGTATTTCAACGAGGTGACGTTCTACGGCTATCATCGATCGATCGATAACCAGTTTGCAAGTATTGAACTGGGGCTAGCCGCCGTCGCGGATAAGGTCGGCGAAGAGCGCTACCGGACGGTTCTCGCTGATGCGGATGAAGCCAAATCACTGTTTCTAGCCGATCCCGACGACACGAATGGCAAGACGGCCGAGGGATGCGACAAGCTCATGGCGATCTATGACATCCTCGAAGAGGTGCGGGGCGAACGATATCACGCCGGCATTCGCGATTTTGAGGGTCTGCTGACCGGCGACTGATCGAGACCAGTGACCGCCAGCGTGGCCGGGACCGCATCATCGTGCGGTCCCGGCGTCGACGTCACCGGATCGGCGAATTCGGGTCGAGCCGCATGTCGAGGTACTTGTCGACCGAGCGCATCAGCTCCGGCGTCTCGTTCTCGAAGAAGTGGTTCGCCTTCGGGATCGTGTCGTGATGGATGGTGATGTGCTTCTGCGTGCGCAGCTTGTCGACGAGCTTCTGCGTCGCGCCCGGGGTGGCGACCTCGTCGGCCTCGCCCTGGATGATGATGCCCGACGACGGGCAGGGTGCCAGGAACGAGAAGTCGAACATGTTCGCGGGCGGCGCGATCGAGATGAAGCCGCGGATCTCGGGACGGCGCATCAGCAGCTGCATGCCGATCCACGCGCCGAAGCTGACCCCGGCGATCCAGGTGGTCGACGCCTCCGGATGGAAGCTCTGCACCCAGTCGAGCGCGCTCGCCGCGTCGGACAGTTCGCCGATGCCGTTGTCGAACGTCCCCTGGCTCTTGCCGACGCCGCGGAAGTTGAAGCGCAGCGTCGCGAAACCGCGGCGCTGAAAGGTCTTGTAGAGCTCCTGCACGATGCGGCTGTTCATCGTGCCGCCGGCGGCGGGATGCGGATGCAGGATCATCGCCACCGGTGCGCGCGGACGGGGAGCGGGCGCGAAACGGCCTTCGAGACGGCCTTCGGGGCCGGGAAAAATGACTTCGGGCATGGGTCTCGCCACGTAAGAAGGGGCGCGCTGTGCAGCGCAGAACGTTGCGCGCTATATAGGCGTCGGGCTCCGACACGCAATTGGAACGAATCCTGTCCCAACGTCTCTATCTGGATCACGCCGCCACCACGCCGATGACCGATGCCGCACGCGCGGCCGTCGTCGACGGATTGATGCGCTGGGCGAACCCGTCGTCGCCGCATGCCGAGGGGCGCGCGGCGCGGGCGGCGCTGGAGGCGGCGCGACGCGCCATCGCCGCGGCGTACGGCTGGCGGGGCGAGACGCTGCTGACCAGCGGCGCGAGCGAATCGCTTGCGATCGCCTTGGGGCGGACGACGCTGCCGCGGCGGATCGTCACCGCGGTGGAACATGATGCGGTGCTGCGCGCCGGCGGCGATGCCGCCGTGGCGCCGGTGGCTGCGGACGGGATCGTCGATCTGGCGGCGCTTGCGACGCTGCTCGCGGCGGGGCCGGCGCTGGTCTGCGTGCAATGGGCGAACAGCGAGACGGGGGTGCGGCAGCCGCTGGCACCGATCGCGGCGCTGGTGCGCGACGCCGGCAGCCGATTGCTGGTCGATGCCGCGCAGATGCCGGCGTCCGTCGAGCTGGCCGAGGTTGCGGATATGGTGGCGCTGTCGGCGCACAAGCGCGGCGGCCCGCCGGGGATCGGGGCGCTGCTGGTGCGCGATCTCGCGCTGCTGCATCCCAGCGGCGGGCAGGAGCGCGGCTATCGACCGGGGACGGAGAATCTGCCCGGCGCGCTCGGCTATGCCGCGGCGCTCGGCGAGGCGGAGCCGGATCATGGCGTGCTGCGCGCGCGGCTCGACGATGCGATCCTGCGGTCGGGGGGCGAGATCGTCGCCGCCGACAGCCCGCGCCATCCGGCGATCGGATCGTATCGTCTGCGCGGGGTCGCGGCGGCGGCGCAGCTCATCCTGCTCGACAGCGCCGGCTTCGCGGTCTCGGCGGGCAGCGCCTGTTCGAGCGGCAGCATGAAGCCGAGCCATGTGCTCGGTGCGATGGGCTGGGACGCGGCCGCCGGGCGCGAGGTGATCCGGGTGAGCTTCGGCCGCACCACAAGCGAGGCGGACGTCGACGCCTTCGTCGCGGCGTGGCGGCAGATGGCGAAGACGACGCGGCGCGCGGCATGATCTATCTCGATTATCAGGCGACGACGCCGCTCGCACCCGAAGCCTTGGCGGCGATGCTGCCATGGCTCGAATCGCAACATGCCAATCCGCATTCGCCGCATCGGCCGGGCCGCGCCGCCCGGGCGACGGTCGAGGTCGCGCGCGATGCGGTGGCGGCGCTCGCGCCGGCGGGGGGCGCGCTCAGCTTCACCAGCGGCGCGACCGAGGCGCTCAACTGGGCGATCAAGGGGACCGGCGGCGCGATCGTCACGCTGGCGACCGAACATGCCGCGGTGCTCGACACCGTCGCGGCGGAGGCGGCCCGTGGACGGCAGGTGACGGTGCTGCCGGTCGGCGACGACGGGCTGGTCGACCTCGATCGGGCCGCGGCGGCGATCGGGCCGGGGGTGGGACTGGTCGCGGCGATGCTGGTCAATAACGAGATCGGCGTGATCCAACCGATCGCGGCGCTCGCCGAACTGGCGCATGCGGCCGGCGCGCTGATGCTGTGCGATGCGGTGCAGGGCTATGGGCGTATGCCGGTGCCGGTGGGATGCGATCTGATCGCGGTGTCGGCGCACAAGCTGCATGGGCCGAAGGGGATCGGAGGCTTGTGGATTCGCGACGGCGTGACGCTGGCGCCGCTGATCCACGGCGGCGGACAGGAGGCGGCGGGACGCTCGGGAACGCTATCGCCGGCGCTGTGCGCGGGTTTCGGTGCCGCGGCGCAGCTGATGACGGAGCGGGCTGCGGCCGATGCGGCGCATGTCGATCGGCTCTGGGCGATCGCGACCGCGGCGCTGGCGGGATGGGATGTCAACGGGTCGGTGACGCGGCGGTATCGCGGTAATCTCAACGTGCGACGCGACGGGCTCGACGTGGCACGGCTGATGAGCGACTGTCGCGATCTCGCCCTTTCGGCGGGATCGGCGTGTGCGAGCGGCTCGAGCCGGTCGAGCCACGTGCTGCGCGCGCTCGGCCTGACCGAGGCGCAGGCGCGGTCGAGTATCAGGCTCGGTTTCGGGCGCTATACCGGCGAGGACGCGCTGCGGGACGGACTGGCGGCCATCGTCGCGGCAGCGGCGCGGCAGGGGGGGATGGCATGATTCGCGTGGTGTTCGTCGATCCGGATGGCCGCAGCCGACAGGCGGAAGGCGCCGAGGGCGCCCGATTGCTCGATCTCGCGCAGGCGGATGGCCATCCGCTCGAAGGGACGTGCAACGGCGACATGGCCTGCGCGACCTGCCACGTCGTCATCGCCGCGGAGGATTTCGCCCGCATGCCGGCGGCGCGCGAGGAGGAGGAGGACCTGCTCGATCTGGTCCCCGCCGCGTCGCGGACGAGTCGCCTCGCCTGCCAGGTGCGGCTGACCGCGGCGCTCGACGGGCTGACGGTGCGCCTGCCCTGACGGGGTGGCGGGGCAGCGATCCTGACATTTTCACAACCGCGGGTTCAGATCGCATGCATGGCGCCCACGCCATGGTGCGGACATGCCCGATGTCGGGCGTGTGAGGAGTAACCCCATGAAGCTCATTGCTTTGTTCAGCGCCGCGGCGCTCGCTGCCGGCACCTTGATGACCGCCGCGCCCGCCGAGGCGCAGCGCTACGGCTACGATCGCGGCTATGACCGCGGGTACGATCACCGCGGCTACGACCGGCGCGACGACCGCCGCTGGCGTGATGGTCCGCGATTCCACGGGCGCGGTTACGATCGTGGTCGCGGTTATGGCTATGGCCGGGGTTATGGCGGCGGTTACGGGCGGGGCTATGGCCGCGGTTATGGTCGCGGCCGCGTCGTCTGCCGTGTGCATCGCGGCTATTACGGACCGCAGCGGCGCTGTTTCACCGTCTATCGCTAAGGCGGACGGCGGCCGGCGGGGCGATCCGCCGGCCGTGAAACATCGTTAACGGCAAAGCGTTCTTGCTGCGACGCAACACGAACGTTTATGGTGCCGCCGATGACCCAGACCGAAGCCGCGACTGCCGCACCGACGGGACCGGTGCCGACGATGTTCGAAGCGATCGTGCGCCTGCTGACCGTGACCGCCACCTACAACAAGGGGACGGTGACGATCGCGCCGCATATTCTCTACACGCGCCATGGCGAGATCTACGTCGACGCGGTGACGGTGGAGCGCGACGGCAAGCCGCCGCGCGAGGAGAAGGTCGGCACGTTCAAGATGGACGGACTCGGCGAGCCGACGCTGACCGACAAGGCGTTCGCACCGAGCAGCCTGTTCGAGCCCGAAGCCGAGAAATATGCCGGCGTGACGCTGATGGCGGTCGAACGGGCCTGACCGTTCGACCGCCGCTCGCTCAGCGGCAGCGCACCTGCGCCTGATTCTGGTCGATCGCCTTGCCGGCGAGCGCGCCGACCGCTCCGCCAAGCAACGTGCCGACGATCCGGCTGTGGCCGCCGTCGATGACGTTGCCGAGGATGCCGCCCGCCGCACCGCCGGCGATGAGGCCGGTCGTGCCGTCGCTGCGCTTGCAATAATAGCGGCCGTCATTGCCCGCATAGACGCGGTCGTTGGGGCTCAGCACGCGCTCCTGCGCGCCCGGACGATAATAGCGGGCGGGATCGTAGCCGTTTTCGTACCGGTCGTCGTCGCGATCGTCGTAACGCTGGTCGTCATAGCCGCCCGGCACCGGCGCCTGGCGATAGCCGCCCGGGCCCGGCGTGCCGCGCAGCGCGCGATAGCGGTCGAATTCGGAACGGTAGCGCGCCATCTCGGCATCGAACCGCTGTTGCGCGGCGGCGAAGCGGGCATCGTCGGCGGCGGACTGGGCGATCGCCGGGGCGGTCGCGGCGAGGCTCGCGCAGACCGCGGCGGACAGCAGAAGGGACCTGAACATCGGGATGATCCTCTAAGGGACCCGTGGAGTCGGGTCCGCAACGAGCATAATCCGATCCGACCTTGGCGGTTCCTGAACGACCCTCACCCGATCGTGACGAAACTGTCCATCACGCGCTTGCGCCCCGCCGCCTCGAAGTCGATCTCGAGCTTGTTGCCTTCGATCTCGGCGATCGCGCCATAGCCGAACTTCTGGTGGAAGACGCGCAGGCCGACCGACAGGTCGCTGCGTCCCTTGTTGCCGATGCTGACCGCGCTCGACCGGCTTTCGACGACTCGCGTCGGGGCGGTCGAAAAGCCCGAGCCGCTGCCCGCCGCGCGCTGCCAGCCGGGACCGCGCCCGGTGCCGCGACCGACGTCGGCGAAGGGGTCGGCGCGTTCGCTCCAGTTCGCGCGCCACAGGCTCTCGCCGCCCGACATCGTCGTCTCGGCGTCGGTATGTTCGGGCGGCAGTTCGCCGACGAAGCGGCTGGGAATGCTCGACGTCCACTGGCCATAGATGCGGCGGTTGGCGGCGTGGAGGATCGTCGCGCGCCGCCGCGCGCGGGTGATCGCCACATAGGCGAGGCGGCGTTCCTCCTCGAGGCTCTTGGTGCCGCCCTCGTCGAGCGAGCGCTGCGACGGGAACAGCCCCTCCTCCCAGCCGACGAGGAAGACGGTGTCATATTCGAGGCCCTTGGCGGCGTGGATCGTCATGATCGTCACCTGCGGGTCCTGGACGCCGCCCTCCTTGTCCATGACGAGGCTGACGTGTTCGAGGAAGGCGCCGAGCGATTCATATTCCTCCATCGCGCGGACGAGTTCGGAGAGGTTCTCGAGACGGCCGGCGGCGTCGACCGATTTTTCGGCCTGCCACATCGCGGTATAGCCGCTCTCGTCGAGCAACTGGCGGGCGAGCTCGGCATGCGGCAGGTCGCGCGCCATGTCGCGCCAGCGGGCGATGTCGCCGACGAGGTTGCCGAGCGCGCGGCGCGCCTGCGGAGTGAGTTCGTCGGTGTCGAGGATGCGCGCCGCGGCGATGGTCAGCGGTATGCCCTCGATCCGCGCGAGTTGGTGGATCTTGGCGAGCGCCTTGTCGCCGAGCCCGCGCTTGGGGACGTTGACGATCCGTTCGAAGGCGAGGTCGTCGGACGGCTGGTTGACGATGCGCAGATAGGCGAGCGCGTCGCGAATCTCGGCGCGTTCGTAGAAGCGGAAGCCGCCGATGATGCGATAGGGCATGCCGATCGCGATGAAACGGTCCTCGAACTCGCGCGTCTGGTGCTGCGCGCGGACGAGGATGGCCACCTCGTCGAGGCTCTTGCCGCTGCGCTGCGCCGCCTCGATCTCCTCGCCGACGCGGCGCGCCTCCTCGGGGCCGTCCCAGACGCCGAGCACGCGCACCTTCTCGCCCGCGTCGAGCTCGGTCCACAAGGTCTTGCCGAGCCGGCCGCCGTTGTTGGCGATGACGCCCGAGGCGGCGCCGAGGATATGCGGGGTCGAGCGGTAATTCTGTTCGAGCCGGATCACCTTCGCGCCCGGAAAATCCTTCTCGAACTTGAGGATGTTCTCGACCTGCGCGCCGCGCCACGAATAGATCGACTGGTCGTCGTCGCCGACGCAGGCGATGTTCTTGCGCGCCTGCGCCAGCAGCCGCAGCCAGAGATACTGAACGACGTTGGTGTCCTGATATTCGTCGACCATGATGTACTTGAACCGCTCCTGGTACATTTTCAGCACCTCGGGATAGGTCTTGAGCACAGTCAGCATGTGGAGCAGCAAATCGCCAAAATCACAGGCGTTGAGCGCGCGCAGCCGCTCCTGATATTGCGCGTAGAGTTCGCCGCCGCGGCCGTTGGCATAGCGCTCGCTTTCGCCGGCATCGATGTCGGCGGGCACCAGCCCCTTGTTCTTCCAGTCGTCGATCAGCCCCGCGAGACTGCGCGCGGGGAAGCGCTTCTCGTCGAGATCGGCGGCCAGGATGAGCTGTTTCAGCAGACGGAGCTGGTCGTCGGTGTCGAGAATGCTGAAATTGCTCTGCAACCCGACCAGCTCGGCGTGGCGGCGCAGCATCTTGGCGCCGATCGCGTGGAACGTGCCGAGCCACGGCATGCCCTCGACCGCGTCGCCGACGAGCCGGCCGACGCGCTCGCGCATCTCGCGCGCCGCCTTGTTGGTGAAGGTGACGCTGAGGATCTCCGACGGCCACGCCTTGCGCGTCCACAGCAGATGCGCGAGCCGGGCGGTGAGCGCGGCGGTCTTGCCGGTGCCGGCGCCGGCGAGCATCAGCACCGGGCCTTCGGTGGTTAGGACCGCGTCGCGCTGCGGCGGGTTGAGCCCCTTGAGATAGGGCGGGTCCTGCAAGGCGTTGGCGGGGGCGCTAAGATCGGTCACCGGCGAACAGGTAGGGAACGGCGCGCGAGCGGGCAAGTCCGATCGGCCACCGGTCGTCATCAAGGCGACACCGGTATGTAACGCATGCGTAACGACCGACTGCTAGGGCGACCCCGCCGGCGGAATGGTCGGCTTCGTCCAGCCGGCGCCCGGGAGGCGCGCGGGGATCGAGCCGGCCCGCTGCGGCGAGTCCGATTTGCAGGAGTGTCATCATGAAGACGTCGCATCACGCCGCCATCGCGGCGGTCGCCTTGTCGTGCCTGTTCGCCGCGGTTCCGGGCGCCGCCATCGCCGCGGAGCGCGAGCCGGTGCAGGTCAAGGTGTCGGCCAAGGGGCTCGACCTGCACAGTGAATCGGGCCGGCGGTCGCTGCAAGGCCGCATCGTCCGCGCGGCGCGCGCGGCATGCATCCCCAATGGTGCGACGCTGGAGATGCGACTCGACGCGCTGCGCTGCGTCAGGGAGATTCGCGACGACGGCACGCGCCAGCTCGCGGCACGGGCGGGCGACGTGCGACTCGCCGGTCTGCACGACGCCGATCGTTCGGAATAAGGATTTCGCTCGGCGGCGCCGCGCTTGCCGGCGCGTTGCGACAAGCGGTCAAGTCCATGAAAAATCGGGGCAGCCGCAAAGCGACCGCCCCGTAGTTCAGGGAGGGTCGGCCGACAGGGGAGGCGACCGACACGTCGCTACCCACAGGGGGAGAGGAGCAGCGACGTTCTCTCTCTAGGCGTGGATTGTTGCGAACGGATTTCACAACTGTTGCCCGCGACGATTTTTTCGCGATTAGAGTGACGGCATGAGTTCGCCGTCCGCCACGCCGCCCGCGCCCGCCTCCGCCCGACGCATCCTGACCGCCAGCCTGGTCGGCACCGCGGTCGAATTCTACGATTTCTACATCTACGCCACCGCCGCCGCTCTGGTGTTCGGCGAATTGTTCTTCCCCGCCGAGAGCAAGACCGCGCAGCAGATGCTGAGCTTCGCCAGCTTCGGCCTCGCGTTCATCGCGCGGCCGGTGGGCGCGATCGTGTTCGGTCATTTCGGCGACCGCGTCGGGCGCAAGTCGACGCTCGTCGCCAGCCTGATGCTGATGGGCGGGTCGACCGTCGCGATCGCCTTCCTGCCGACCTACGATCAGGTCGGCTGGGTCGCGCCGCTGCTGCTGTGCCTGCTGCGGCTTGGGCAGGGGTTCGGGCTCGGCGGCGAATGGGGCGGGGCGGCGCTGCTCGCGGTCGAGAACGCACCGCCGCACCGCCGCAACACCTGGGGGATGTTCCCGCCGCTGGGTGCGCCGGTCGGCTTCCTGATGGCGAACGGACTGTTCCTCATCCTCGGGCTGGCGCTCGACGAGGCGCAGTTCCGGGCGTGGGGCTGGCGGCTGCCGTTTCTGGTCAGCGCGGTGCTGGTCGTGCTCGGGCTATGGGTGCGGCTGAAGCTCACCGAGACGCCCGCGTTCGTCGAGGCGGAGCAGGCGGAGGCGCTGCCCAAGGTGCCGATCGCGACGCTGATGCTGGACCATGGCCGCGCGGTGCTGGCGGGGACGGGCGGGGTGATCGCCTGTTTCGCGCTCTTCTATCTCGCGACCGCCTTTACGCTCGGCTACGGGACCAAGACGCTGGGATACGGACGCGAAGCGATGCTGGCGGTCGAACTGGTGGCAATCCTGTTCCTCGCCGCCGGGGTGATCGTCGCCAGCGTCACCGCCGATCGCACCGGTGCGCGACGGATGCTGGTGATCGGGTTTCTCGGCTGCATGGCCGCGGGCCTCGCGATGGGGCCGATGCTCGGCGCAGGCTCGCTCTTCGTCGTCTTCCTGTGGCTCGCCTTCGCTTTGTTCGTGATGGGCTTCGCCTACGGGCCGCTCGGCGGGTGGCTGCCGAGCCTGTTTCCGGCGGGGGTGCGCTATACCGGCGTGTCGATGACCTTCAACCTCGGCGGCATCCTCGGCGGCGCGGTCGCACCGATCGCCGCAGAGGCGCTGGCGCATCGCGGCCTGGGGTGGATCGGCCTGTATCTGGTCGGCGCGGGGCTGCTCAGCCTGGGTGGGCTGGCGCTGTTGCGGGGACGGCCCGCGGCGTAACGGCGCTACGCCTGCCGCAGCAGCGTCAGCCGTGCCTTGCCATGAGCGCGGGTCGCATCGACGGTGAAGCCGGGCGGGGCGATCTCTTCCGCCTTGGCGGTCTCGATGCTGACCCAGGTCGCCGGCGAAACCCAGCCGAGCCGCGCCAGCTTGTCGAGCGCGACGAGGCCGGCGCCGGTGCCGTAAGGCGGGTCCATCATGATGAGGTCGAGCGCCGCCGGTGCGGGACCGAGCCCCATCACCGAGCCGGCCCGCACGTCGGCGCGGGTGCCGAGCTTGGCGAGATTGCCCTTGAGTGCGTCGAGCGCCGCGCCGTCCTGTTCGACGAACAGGCACGAGGCGGCACCGCGCGACAGCGCTTCGATGCCGAGCGCGCCCGAGCCGGCGAAAAGGTCGGCGACGGCAAGCCCCTCGAAACTGCCGAGCCGGCTGGTCAGCATCGAGAACAGCGCCTCGCGCGTCCGGTCGGCGGTGGGGCGGGTGGCGTCGCCCTTGGGCGCGACGAGCGGGCGGCCACGCCATTGGCCGGCGATCACCCTCATCGACGGCCGCCCTTCGGCGCGCCACGTGGCGTGCCGCCGGGGGTCTTGGGACGCGGCGAACCGCGGCCGCCGGCGGGACCTCCGCTCCGGGGCGCATCGCCACGCGGCGGGCGGGCGCCCGCGCGCGCAGGACGACTGCCGGCAGTGGACGAGCGCTGGCCGTCATTCGATCGGGTGCGACCGCCGTTGCGATCGTCGCCCTGCTCCCACGGCTTGATCGCCGAGCCACCGGTCGGGACTTTCGGCCGGTCGTCGTCGCGGGGCGGGCGGGTGCTCGATCGGGGCGGACGCGCGCCAGCGAGTTTGGCGTCGCCGGCACGGACCGCGCGGCGGGCATCGCCGAACCGACCGCGGCCCGCCTCACGCTCGTCGCCGCGATCCGCCCGTGGCGCGAAGCGGCGGCCTTCCTGACGGGAAGCGTCACGCTCGCCGCCGCGATCGGCGCGCGGAGCGAAGCGACGGCCTTCCTCCGAACCGGAGCGTTCGGCGCGGGGTGCGACGCGACGGGTGTCCTGACGGCCGCCTGCCGACGACGCCGGCGTCGCGCCGGGACGCGCTGGACGCGTGGCGACGCCGGCCGGTGCCGCATCGCTGCGGCGTGGCGCGCGGCGACCCTCGCCGGCGACCGGAGAGCGCGCCTGGGCCGGGCGTTCCTGCACATCGCGTGGTGCCGGCACGTCGACGGGGCGCGGCCGGGCACGCGCCGGCCGGTTGGCGGTCGGTGCGGTGCGGAAGCCGTCGCGCGGTGCCTCGATCATCGGTTCGTCGGGCGCCCCGCCCTTCAGCGTGCGGCGGAAGGCGACGACCTCATGCTGCTTGACCTCGCCGACGCCGCCCACCGGCAGGTCGCCGAGGATGAACGGGCCGTAGCGGGTGCGGATCAGCCGGCTGACCTGCAATTCGAGATGTTCGAGCACGCGCCGCACCTCGCGGTTCTTGCCTTCGGTGATCGTGATCTCGATCCAGACGTTGGCACCGGTGCGCCGCTCGATATTGGCGTCGATCGGACCGTAGCGGATGCCGTCGATCTCGATGCCCTCGGCCAGTTCCTCGAGCTGTTGCTGCGTGACATTGCCGTAAGCGCGCGCGCGATAGCTGCGCTCGACCCCGGTCGCCGGCAGTTCGAGCTGGCGCTTGAAGCCGCCGTCGGTGGTCAGCAGCAGCAGGCCTTCGGTATTGAGGTCGAGCCGGCCGACCGGCACCAGCCGCGGCAGGTCGTCGGGCAATCGGTCGTAGATCGTCGGCCGCCCCGCCGGGTCATGCTCGGTGACGAGCAGGCCGGTCGGCTTGTGGTAGAGGAACAGACGCGTCGGTTCGGGCGGCGCGACCGGCTCGCCGTCGACGGTGACGCCGGCGAGCGAGCGCAGCACCGTCGCGGGCGTGTCGAGCGGCTTGCCGTCGAGCGCGACGCGTCCGTCGGCGATCATCCGTTCGATTTCGCGGCGGCTCGCGACGCCGGCGCGGGCGAGCAGTTTCGCGATCCGGTCGCCGGTGCGGGGTTCGGGGGTTTGGGCCATGGTCCGCCCATAACGCGCATTCGTCCAAGCTGCGAAAATATTTGCGTCCGAAGCTGCGTGCGTGCGTTATGTCGCGGAGGCGTAACGAATACCCTGACGCCACGCGGAGCGCATCGATGCTGTTCGGGAGGAAGAAGCGCCAGATCGTGCGCCTGCTGGTCGTCGAGGACGAACCGCTGATCGCCTTCGACGTTGAGCATCTGCTGACCGATGCGAGCTATCAGATCGTCGCGACGGTGGACCGTGTCGCCGATGCGGTTCGTGTGCTGCGTTCGGATGCGGAGGTCGATCTGGTGCTGGTCGACGTGCATCTCGCCGACGGATCGGGGCTCGACGTCGCGCGCGCCGCGGGCGAGGGCGGCGTGCCGGTGCTGTTCGTCACCGGCAATTTCCCCGCCGAGGCGATGTCGCTGGCGGCAGGCTGCCTCGCCAAGCCCTACCAGCAGCGCGACCTGATCGGTGCGATCGAGGCGATCGAAGCCAAACGCGCCGGCCGCAAGACCAAGCGCCTCCCGTCGGGGTTCCAATTGTTCGAGGCGCCGGCGGGATAAGACGGGCTGGCATACATCCCGACGCCGTTCGTGCTGAGCTTGTCGAAGCACGGTGGGTCCTGCCGCCCTTCGACAGGCTCAGGGCGAACGGTATGAGATGGGGTGATCGACTTCGGCCCTCGCCCCATTCGCAAAGCCGCTAGGCGCACGCGAAATTGGCGTTAGTGTCGCGCCGATGACCGGCAATAACCTGTATTTCCTGATCGTCGTCGCGCTCGTGCTTGTGCTGATCGTCGCGATGCGGCGCTCCGCGGCGCTGCGGGCGCGGCTCGCGCCGCTGGCACCTTATGCCGAGCGTGGCCCGATCGCCGTGTTCTTCATGGGGATATCCTCGGGCCTCGCCTTCACGATGATCGGCGCGACGCTGACCACGCGGCTGAAGCAGGACGGGCTCGACAAGAGCACGATCACCGCCTTCACGCTCGGCTTCCTCGTCTACAATCTCAAACCGTTATGGGCGTGGATGGTCGATGGCGTGCGGCTGCCGCTGATCGGTCGGCTGGGCCAGCGGGTGTCGTGGGTGTTGCTATCGGGCGTGCTGGTGATCCTTGCGGTTGCCAACCTCGCCTTCGTCGATCCCGCCGCCAGTCTGCAGGCGACGATCATCGCGACGGTGCTGGTCGGCTTTGCCGGCGCGACCTACGACATCGTCATCGACGCCTATCGCATCGAGACGCTGGAACCCGAGCAGATGGGCATCGGCTCGGGCATGACGCAATATGGCTGGCGGATCGGTTCGGTACTCGCCGGCGCGCTGGCGTTGGTGATCGCCGCTCGCTCGAACTGGCATGTCGCCTATCTCGCCTGCGTGCTGTTCGCCTTCCCGGCGATGATCGTCGCGCTGGTCCGCGGCGAGCCGCATCGGCGCCGCGAGCCGATCAAGCGGCATGGCGCACGCGACATCGCTGCATCGATCGTCAGCCCGTTCCTCGAATTCTTCCGCCGCCACGGTGCCTTCATCATCCTCGCCTTCATCCTGCTGCACAAGATCGGCGACACTTTGGGGCAGCAGGCGCTGCGGCTGTTGCTCGACGACCTGCACTTCAGCAACGACGAGATCGCGCTGTACGATGTCGTCATCGGCTTCTGGGCGTTCTGGATCGGTATCGCGGTCGGCGGCGTGCTCTACGCGCGCATGGGGCTGAAGCGCTCGGTGATGCTCAGCCTCGTGCTAATGATGGTTTCCAACGCCGCCTTTGCGCTGCTCGCCGGGGCGGGGCACAGCAACCTCGGTCTGGCCGGGGCGATGGCATTCGAAAATCTCGCCAGCGGCATCGGCGGCGTAACCGTCGTCGCCTATTTCTCGGCATTGTGCGACCTGCGCTTCACCGCCGCGCAATATGCGCTGATCTCGGCGGCGGCGAGCATCGTCGGCCGCGTGCTGACCGCGACGACGACCGGGCGGCTGGTGGACAGTTTCGGCTATGTCGCTTTCTATTGGGGGACGACGGTCGCGGCGCTGCCCGGCGTGCTGCTGTTCTGGTGGATGTGCCGGTCGGGGCTGATCGACCGGTCGATCGGCAGCGCCGGCGTGGCGGGCGAAGGCGACGTGCGCGACACGCCCCAGGCCTAAACGCAGATCGGGCGGCCGTCGTCGGCGAAGGCGGTCGCCACCGCCGCGACGCTCGCCAGCACCGCGTCGACGCGGCGGACGCCGAGCAGGTCGCCGAGCAGCAGCCGGGCGGTATCGGGCGCGGTCTCGACGCGGGCGAGGATGGTGAGCATCGTCCGCTCCGCCGCGGTCATCCGCGCGCAGCAGCAGGGCGCGATCGCGATCGTCCCCGCCGCGGTGCCGGCGAGGTCCGCCATCAGCGCGCGCATCAGCACCAGCGGCCGGCGGAATTCCTGCCCGAAGGCGGTGAACAGCGCGTGGCTGGCGCGCGCATCGTGCAACCCCTGCGCGCCCATCCGGCGCAGCGCGAACAACGCGATCCGCGCATTGGGGCAGGCGGGAAGCGCATAGGGCAGGGCTGCGATCGTAGTGGTCAGGTCGGACATCGGGGGCAACTCCTGTGGTCGTCCCGAACACTCGACAATCCGCTATTGCAAGTCAATCGCAATCAACGCGTCATTGCGGATACTCGTCGTTCAGGCGGAGCGCTTCACCGGCAAGATACAGCGAACCGGCGATCAGCACGACCGGCGCGGCGGTTTCTCCCGCCAGATCGAGCGCTTGCGGGAGGTCGTCGGCGACTCCGGCGGCGACGCCGAACTCCTCGGCCAGCGCGGCGAGCGTGGCGGGGGCGTGACAGGCGTGACCGGGAACCGGCACCGCGATCATCCGCGACACCGCGGGGGCGAGCAGGCGCAGCACTCCGCGCGCATCCTTGTTGGCGAGCATGCCGAGGACGAGCACCACCGGCCGCTCGCCGGCGAGCGTGCGCAGCGCGCGTGCCACCGGCTGCGCGGCGGAGGGGTTGTGCGCGCCGTCGAGCCACAGGTCGCTGCCGGCCGGCAGGTGATCGTGGAGCGGTCCGGCGCCGAGTCGCTGCATGCGCGCGGGCCATTGCGCCCAATCGGCCGCGGCGCGCATCGCCGCTTCGGGGATCGCCAGCGCGCCCTGATGGCGCAGCATCGCGATGGCGAGCGCCAGATTGCGCGACTGATGCGGGCCGACCAGTCGGGGCCGATCGGTGACGACCGCAAAGCCGCCGTCGCGATAGCGCATCGTCTGGCGCGCGGTTTCGCTCCACCAGTCGACGTTGCGCGCGATGACGGGAGCGCCGGCGGCGGCGGCGACCGCCGCGACGCGGGCGCGGCAGGGGGCGGGATAGTTCATCGTCACCAGCGGCACGCCCGGCTTGGCGATCCCCGCTTTCTCGCCGGCGATGTCGACGATGCGGCTGCCGAGAAAGGCTTCGTGGTCCATGCCGAGCGCGGCGACGCCGGTGACCGCGGGGCGGGGGATGACGTTGGTCGCGTCGAGCCGGCCGCCGAGACCGACCTCGACGATCGTCGCGGCGGCGGGAGTGCGCGCGAAGGCGAGGAAGGCGGCGGCGGTGGTGACCTCGAAGAAGCTCGCGCCGATGCCGCCGGCATGGTCGAGCACCTCCGAAAGCAGGCTGGCGAGCGCGGCGTCGTCGATCAGCCGCCCGGCGATGCGGATGCGCTCGTTGAAGCGGACGAGATGCGGGCTGGAGAAGACGTGGACGTCATGCCCCGCCGCCTCGATCGCCGCGCGCAGAAAGGCGCAGGTCGAGCCCTTGCCGTTCGTACCGGCAACGTGGAACACCGGCGGCAGCGCCAGATGCGGGTCGCCGAGCCGGGCAAGCAGCGTCGTGATGCGGTCCAGACCGAGGATGTCGGCACCGGGGGAGAGCGACCACAGGCGGTCGAGCTGCTGCTGGACCGCGGGATCGGTGGAGGTGGCGTGGTCTGGCATTTATTGGAGTCCGAGGGTCCGCTTGCCAAATTCCCTTCGTCACCCCGGAATACGTCCGGGGTGACGACGTGGGTGGGACAGCGTCCCCCCGGTTACGCCGCCTGCGCCACCGACAGATAGCCGATCACCGTCGCCAGCCGCTCGCGCAGCTCCTTGCGGTGGACGACCATGTCGAGCATGCCGTGGTCGAGCAGATATTCGGCGCGCTGGAAGCCCTCGGGCAGTTTCTCGCGGATCGTGCTCTCGATTACGCGCTGGCCGGCGAAACCGATCAGCGCATTGGGTTCGGAGATCTGCACGTCGCCGAGCATCGCATAGCTGGCGGTGACGCCACCGGTGGTCGGATCGGTCAGCACGACGACATAGGGCAGGCCGGCGTCGTGCAGCATCTGGATTGCGACCGTGCTGCGCGGCATCTGCATCAGGCTGAGGATGCCCTCCTGCATACGCGCGCCGCCCGCGGCGGTGAAGATCACATAGGGAGCCTTCTCGCGGATCGCTTCCTCGACGCCGCGGACGAACGCCTCGCCGACCGCGAGCCCCATCGAGCCGCCCATGAAGGCGAAATCCTGCACCCCCATCACGACGCGATGGCCGAGGATCGTGCCGCGCGCGTTGATCAGCGCGTCCTGTTCGTGCGCCGAGGTGCGCGCCGCCTTGAGCCGGTCGGTATAGCGCTTGGAATCGCGGAACTTGAGCGGATCCTCGGGCACCTTGGGCACTGGCAGTTCGGCGCAGCTGCCCTCGTCGAGGATCTGTGCGAAGCGCAGCTTGGGGCCGATGCGCTCGTGATGATCGCATTTCGGGCAGACGTAGAGGTTCTCCTCCAGCTCCTTGGTGAAGACCATCTGCCCGCAGCCCTTGCACTTGTGCCAGAGATTCTCGTCGGACGATTCACGCTTGGCGACGAAGGGCAAAGCGTTGCGGACGTTGGTGATCCAGCTCATCGGATGACCTTTCGCGACGAGGCCAGCGCCTCGCTGAGGGAGTGGACATAGGTGCGCACCGCATCGGGCGCGGCGGCGCCATGGGTGGCGACCAGCTCGACGATCGCCGAGCCGACGACGACGCCGTCGGCGACGGCGCCGATCGCGGCGGCCTGTTCTGGGGTGCGGACGCCGAAGCCGACCGCGACGGGCAGGTCGGTAGTCGCCTTGAGCCGCGCGACCGCCTGGTCGATCGAGCCCTGCGCCGCCTGCTGCAGCCCGGTGATGCCCGCGACCGAGACGTAATAGAGGAAACCGCTCGCGCCATCGAGCACGCGCGGCAGGCGCGCGGCATCGGTGGTCGGCGTGGCTAGGCGGATCGGATCTACGCCGCGCGCGCGCAGCTCCGGCCCCAGCGCATCGTCTTCCTCCGGCGGGATGTCGACGCAGATCACGCCATCGACGCCCGCCGCCGAGGCCGCCTCGGCAAACCAGTCGGGGCCGCGACGCAGCATCGGATTGGCATAACCCATCAGCACCAGCGGCACCTCGGGATGCCGGGCGCGAAAGGCGGTGGCGATGGCGAGGATGTCGGCGGTCCGCGTGCCGGCGGCGAGGCTGCGCAGGTTCGCCGCCTGGATCGCCGGGCCGTCCGCCATCGGATCGGTGAACGGCATGCCGAGCTCAATCACGTCGGCGCCGCCCGCGACGAGCGCGTCGAGGATCGCGCCGGTCGCATCAGGCGTCGGATCGCCGGCGGTGACGAAGGTCACCAGCGCCGGGCGGCCCTTGGCGAAGGCGTTGGCGAGCCGCTGGCTCATATCGCCACCCCGAGAGCGTCGGCGACGGTAAAGATATCCTTGTCGCCGCGACCGCAGAGGTTGGCGAGGATGATCTGGTCGTCGCGCATCGTCCGCGCGCGCACCGCCACAGCGGCGATCGCATGCGCCGGCTCGAGCGCCGGGATGATCCCCTCAGTGCGGCAGAGCAACTGAAAGGCGTCGAGCGCGTCCTTGTCGGTCGCGCTGGTATATTCGACGCGGCCGATATCGCGCAGCCAGGCGTGTTCGGGGCCGATGCCGGGATAGTCGAGTCCCGCCGAGATCGAATGACCCTCGGCGATCTGGCCGTCCTCGTCCTGCAACAGATAGGTCTTGTTGCCGTGGAGCACGCCCGGGAAACCGCCGGCGAGGCTGGCGGCATGTTCGCTGCCGTCGAGCCCGTGGCCGGCCGCCTCGACCCCGAGCATCCCGACCGCGGGATCGTCGAGGAACGGGTGGAACAGGCCGATCGCATTCGATCCGCCGCCGATCGCCGCGCAGAGCAGGTCGGGCAGGCGGCCGGTGCGGGCGAGCATCTGCTCGCGCGCCTCGCGACCGATGATGCTCTGGAAGTCGCGGACCAGCTCGGGATAGGGGTGCGGGCCGGCGGCGGTGCCGATGATGTAGAAGGTGTCGTGGACGTTGGCGACCCAGTCGCGCAGCCCCTCGTTCATCGCGTCCGACAGCGTCGCCGCGCCGCTGGTCACGGGACGGACCTCGGCGCCGAGCAGCTTCATGCGGAAGACGTTGGGCTGCTGCCGCGCGACGTCCTTCGCCCCCATGTAGATGACGCAGGGCAGGCCGAAGCGCGCGCAGACCGCGGCGGTGGCGACGCCATGCTGGCCGGCGCCCGTCTCGGCGATGATCCGCGTCTTGCCCATCCGGATCGCGAGCAGGATCTGGCCGATGCAATTGTTGATCTTGTGCGCGCCGGTATGGTTGAGCTCGTCGCGCTTGAACCAGATCTGCGCGCCCATGCCGGGCCCTGCGCCCTCGCGCACCGCCTCGCTCAGCCGTTCGGCGTGATAGAGCGGGCTGGGGCGGCCGACATAATGTTCCATGAGGTCGTCGAACTGCGCGGCGAAGGCGGGATCGGCCTTGGCGGCGCGATATTCGCGATCGAGGTCGAGGACCAAGGGCATCAGCGTCTCGGCGACATAGCGGCCGCCGAACTGGCCGAAGTGGCCGCGCTCGTCGGGCTGGGCGCGATAGGTGTTGGGGGCGTTCATGACTGCGTCGCTTTAAGGAAGGCGCCGATCTTGTCCATATCCTTGACCCCCGGCGCAGACTCGACGCCCGACGACACGTCGACCAACGTCGCGCCGGTGCGCGCGATCGCCTCGCCGACATTGGCGGGGTCGAGCCCACCCGACAGCGCCCACGGCATCGGATGGCGGAAGCCGTCGAGCAGCGCCCAGTCGAAGCGCAGCCCCATGCCGCCGGGCAGCTTCGCGTCGTCCGGGGTCTTGGCGTCGTAGAGGATGCGATCGGCAGCGCCGGCGAAAGCGCGGGCCGCGTCGAGGTCGGCGCGGGTCTTCACCGCCACCGCGGCCCAGCTTTCGAGGCCGGTGCGGGCACGGATCGCGGCGACGCGGGACGCGGCGGTCTTGTGGAGCTGCACCGCGTCGATCGTGCCGCTGGCGACCGCCTGTTCAACCAGCGCATCGTCGGGATCGACGAACACGCCGACACGGCGGACGTGCGCAGGAACGCGCGCGGCGAGCTGCGCCGCGTGCGCGAAATCGAGGTGGCGCGGCGACGGTGGAAAGAAGACGAAGCCGACATGGCTCGCGCCGTGCCGCAACGCGGCATCGAGCGTCTCGGGCTTGGAGAGGCCGCAGATCTTGGTGTGGACGGGCATGATTGCGCGTGTCGGCGTTCGGCGGGGGAAGTGCAAGGGTTCGGCGGCGGCTGCAGACCGATCGCATTCAGCCGTCACCCTCACCCGTCGCCGCCTCCGGCGGCTTTTCCCTCTCCCGGCGGGAGAGGAAAGGGGCCCGCCACCGTAGGCGGTGGGAAGGGTGAGGGTCGATCGGGTCCTACAGCGTCCCGCCGATCGCCCGTGCGGCGGCGTCGGGATCTTCTGCCTGCGTGATCGGGCGGCCGATGACGAGGATCGACGCGCCCGCATCGAGCGCGGCGCGGGGCGTGACGACGCGCTTCTGGTCGCCGGCCGCGCCATCGGCGGGGCGGACGCCGGGGACGACGAAGAAGCCCTTGGGCCATGCCTTCTTCGCCGCGGCGACTTCGGCGCCCGAGCAGACGATGCCGTCGATCCCCGCCTCATGCGCCAATTGGGTAAGACGCAGGACCTGGTCGTGCGCGCTGCCGCCGATGCCGGTGGCGGCGAGATCGCTCGCGTCGAGGCTGGTCAGCATCGTCACCGCGACGACCTTGGTGTTGAGCGGTGCCGCCGCCTTGGCGTCCTCGAGCATCGCGCGGCCGCCGCTGGCGTGGACGGTCAGGATCGCGGGCTCGATCGGGCTCAAGGCCTGCACCGCCTTGGCGACGGTGTTGGGGATGTCGTGCAGCTTGAGATCGAGGAAGATCGGCAGGCCGAGCTCCGCCATCTCGCGCACGCCGGGCTGGCCGTGCGCGCAGAAGAATTCGAGGCCGAGCTTGATGCCGCCGATATGCGCGCGGGTGCGGGTGGCGATCGCCTTGGCGCGGGCGAGATCGGGCGTGTCGATCGCGACGTAGATCGGGCTCATGCCGGGCGTCCGTCGAGCGTCGGGTCGGCCGCAACGGGTGCGGGCATTGCCGGTGCGGCACGCTGGTCGACCAGCAGCCGCTCGCACGCCGCGAGACGCTGGCGCAGTCGCCAGCGCGCCGTGCCGAGGTATAGATAGGTCGGCAGGAAGCCGAGCAGGAAAGTGACGAGCAGCAGCAGCGGCAGGTTCACGTCCGCGATCAGGCCGCTCCACAGATTGATCTGGACGCCGGTCCAATTGCCATAGGTGAACAGCGCCGCGACGAACGCGAGCAGGAACCAGAACAGGATCTTGAGGAACTGCATGCAACACTCCTGAGGAGTAGCAAGGGTAGCCGGGGCGCGCGCCGATGGCCAGAGGGGGCGGTCCTCTCCCGGAAGGGCAGGACTATCGCATATGACTACGGTAATGAGGCTCGACCGGTTTCCCTGCTAGATTCGTCACCCCGGACTGGTTCCGGGGTCCACCTGGCCGCAAGGGAATGGTGTCGCCTCAAGCCTTTCTCCTCGCCGCGGGGTGGACCCCGGAACCAGTCCGGGGTGACGGATCATCCGGAGAAACCGATCGAACCTCGCCGCCCCAGTCCGTCCTTGCAGGCGGGGAACCGCGTCACCCCACCTCCACCCGCAAACTCGCGATCAGCGCCGGGATCGCCGTCAGCCGCGGTTCCTCTTCGTCGAGGATCGCGCGGAACGCGGCGCGCTTGATCGCGGCGACGCGGCCGGGCTTCATCCGCACCTGCGCGGGCAGCGTCGAGACGCAGATGTCGATCATCCGCTCGGCACCGTGCAGGCGGCCCCAGAGATAGTCGTTCTCGCGATAGGCGCGGCTGAAGAACGCGCCGAAGCTGTTGAACTGAATGCCCTTCAGCGTCGCCTCCGCACCGCCCGCGCGGATCGCGGTGGCGTCGTCGGGGGCGATGCGATCGACCTTGATCGGATCGAACTCGTCCAGCCCCTCGCCCTGTAATAAGGGCAAGGTCGCGGTGTCGAAATAGGGGAAGCCGAGATAGGCGAGCAGCAACGCCCGCCGCATCGGCCGGTCGAGCGTCGCGAAGGCGTGCGCCAGCCGCCGGTCGGTATCGCCGTCCAACGTCGTGAGGTCCAGCGCCGCGCCGAGCGCGTCGAGCATCGGCGCGGCATCGCCGCTGCGCAGGCGGCGGACGTGATGGCCGAGCTCGGGATGCTGGTCGGCGCGCTGGCGGTCGAGATAGGCAGCGAGCGAGGCATAGATCGCCTCGCGCATCGCGCTCGCCTCGCCTGCGGCACCCTCGTGCTGCGCCTCGATCTCCTCCAGCCGCCGCGCCATCAGCCGCAGCCGGCGGATGCGGAAGCCGAGGTCGAAGGTGCGCAGGAAGTCGATCGTCGCGGTGCTCTCCTTGCCCGAGAAGCTCGGTGCGAGCCCGCCGAAGCCGCGTTCGGCGATCGCCGCCTCGATATTCGTGCGGATGCGGCGCCAGCGTTGCTGGCCGGGCTCGCCGCCGACTTGGTAGAGCAGGCCCGTGATCGTCTCGACCACGCCGCTGAGCTTGAGATGGCCGTAAGCGGCGTAGCTGTAGCCGGCGCGGGTCGCCGCCGCGGTCTGCGCGCGTCGGCGCCAGGCGACCAGCCGCGCCGGCGTCGGCCGGTTGAGGAACAAGGTGTGGCCGAAGAGCTGCTCGATCTCCTCCTCCACCGCGGGGCGCAGCGCGGTGACGATGCCGCGCATCCGGTCGATCCGGCCGGAGCGCTCGGCGAGCGCATCGAGATTGTCGCGGATCGGCTGCTGGCGTGGCAGGTCGCTGAGGGCGCCGAGGATCGTCTGGAAGAAGCCGGGCTTCTCGCCGCCCGAACCGAGCCGGATCTTGATGCCCGGCGAGGGATCGATGTAGACGAAGCGGCGATCGATCTCGCGCCGCGCCGGCCGCTCCTTGAGCGCGTCGATCGCCGGCCGGAACGGCGCGTTGGCGAGCACCGATCCGTCGATCAGCACCGCTTTGTCGACCTGGTTGGCGGCGAACTGCCGCGGCAGCGCGCGCTTGAGGAAGGCGGCGCGGCCCGGCCAGTCGATGCCGCGCGCCGCGAGCACGTCGTCGAGCTCGCCGACGGTGAACGGCGGGAAGGCCCCCGGAAAGCTCGACGTCGCGCGCGCGGCGAAGGCGAGATCGGGCATCGCGCCGATCACGCCGCCGCTGGCATGATCGGAGAAGCCGAGCACGACGCGATGCTCGGTCTCCATCACCTCGGGTGGCGAGTTGAGGCGCAGCCGTTCGGGATGGCCGGTGAAATCGGTGCAGGTGACGAACAGGTCGAGCGGCTGGCCGTCGGGCAGCAACCGCGGTCCCGCCGTCGATCGTTCCATCGCCACGAAGGCGTCGAGCAGCAGCCCGGTGAAGGTCGCGCCGCCGAACGGCGGCTCGAACCAGCGCGAGCGGACGAAATGCGACAATTTGGTCCGCACCTCGTCCTGCGTCGCCTCGTCGAGCGCCTCGACCTTGTCCTTGCTGCGCCCCGCCGCGACCCAGGCGAGCGGCAGCGCCCATAGTTTCGAGAAGCGGCTGGCGGGTGCGGCATCGGGATCGATCAGCGCCTCGACGTCGGCGGAGGTCAGCCACAGATCGGTGAGCGGTTCGAGGCTCTGCCCGGTGGCGATCGCCTGCGCGAGGAAGATGCCGTTGATCCCGCCCGCCGACGCACCGGCGATGATGTCGGCGAGCACGCGCAGCCGGATGCCGGCGAGTGCCTCGATCTCCTCGATCAGCGCGGCATAGACCGCTTCGCTGCCGCCCTCGCGCGCATCGCCGGCATGGTAGGCGCAGCTCGCGCGGACCAGATGCCATACCTCCTTGGTGATGCCGTGCATATAGACCGCGAGGCTGATCCCGCCGTAGCAGACCAGGGCGAGGCGCAGTTCCTTCTCGCGCATCAGGCGGGCGCCAGCGTCGCCCAGATCGGCAGGTGATCCGAGGTCTTGCGCGCCGCGGCGCTGGCATGGACGCCGCACTCGGCGACGGTCAGCTCGGGCGACACCATGATCCGGTCGAGCCGCCCGACCGGCCGGCGCGCGTGGAAGCTCGGCCCGGTCGCCGCCATGCGATAGTCGCGGCAGAAGTCGCGCAGGCACCCCGCCGCGGCGGTCCATTCGTTGAGGTCGCCCATCAGCACGGTCGGATGGCGCAGCGTCGCGGTCTCGACATGCGCCATGATCGCCGCCGCCTGCCGCCGCCGCCACAGGCCTGACAGGTCGAGGTGCATGCCGACGACGCGCAGCATGCCGGCATGCGTCTCGATATCGGCCATCACCGCGCCGCGCGGTTCGAGCGAGGGCAAATGGATCGGCGCGCGCTCGACGACCCGCGCCGACTTGCGGACGAGGATGACGTTGCCGTGCCAGCCCATCGACAGCGCGCGCATGCCGAATTCGACCGGCTTCCAGTCGCTGTGCTCGTCGAGCAGATGCGTAGGCAGCACCGATTCGCGCGTGCCGAAGCGGCGGTCCGCCTCTTGCAAGGCGATGACGTCGGCGTCGATCTCACGCAGCACCTCCAGCACCCGTTCCGGGTTGCGGCGACGGTCGAGACCGACGCCCTTGTGGATATTGTAGCTGGCGACTTTCAGGTGGCGGGAAACCATTGCGCGATCGTAACGCCCGTGCGCCGGTTTGGTGCCGACCCGGTAATCGGGCGCGTCACGTCTGCGAAATGCAGTATCATCAATGTATTAGGCGAGCGACCCATACTTTGTGGCTCAACACTTAAGCAATATTAAGAAAGTAGAACCAGAGGCGCAGTTATAAATCTCGCCTCGGTGTGATATGCAGAGTTGCGAGTCGGGTAGCAATCCGATGGCCGGGGGCGATAACTTGCGGATTGTTCGGATCATTATGGTGGTCTGGTTGCTGGTCGGGGCGTCGTCGGCGTCGGCGCAGGAGAAGTCCGGCGTCAAACCGGGTTTCACGCTGACGCCGGGATCGGCGCATATCGTGCTGATCCGGCCATCGATTCAGGTCGGGGCGCAATCAACCGCGGGGATGTTCGAACCCAATGCCGACTGGACCGCACAGGCACGCGACGCACTTGGCGCCGCGTTGCGTACGGCGGAGCGGCGGCTCGGCAACGACGTGACCGATTATGTCGAGCCCGTCGGCGCGGACGCCGCGCGGCCTGCCGAATATCAGGCGCTGTTCGATACGGTCGCGGCGTCGGTGATCGAATATCAGTTCTTCGTCGGCAACCGGCTGCCGACCAAGAAGCGCAAGGACCAGTTCGCCTGGAGCCTCGGGCCGGAGGTTGCGACGCTGCCCGGCCTCGCCGGCGCCGATTACGCGCTGTTCGTCTCGACCGAGGATCATTTCGGTTCGACCGGACGCAAGGTGTTGCAGATCTTCGCCGCACTCGCGCGGGTGCCGGTCACCGCCGGGGTACACCGGGGGTTCGCCGGGCTGGTCGATCTGCGTACCGGCGATCTGGTGTGGCTCAACGCCGATTGGCAGATGGGCGGGGACGTCCGCGATGCCGCCGGCGCCGAGAAGCGCGTGCGGCAGTTGCTCGCCGGCTTCCCCGGCAAGCCCGCAGCAGCGCCTTGAGATGCGCCGCCTGATCGCCGCCGCGCTGATCGTCTCGACCGCGACTGCGGCGTCCGATCCGGTGCTGCCGCCCTATGTTCCCGCCTATCAGCCCAGCGATGTCGACGAGCGCGGTGCGTGGATGATCGCCGACGAAGAGGAGCGGCGGCTGCGCGATGCGCCGGAGGTGATCCGCGATCCCGCGCTCAACGCCTTCGTCCGCGACGTCCTGTGCCGCACCGTCGGTGCCGATCGCTGCGCGGCGATCCGGCTCTACATCGTGCGCATCCCGGCGTTCAACGCGACCACCTATCCGAACGGGATGATGACGGTGTGGACGGGTGCGCTGCTGCGGCTGCACAGCGAGGCGGAGCTCGGCGCGATGCTCGGCCACGAATTCGGCCATTTCGAGCTGCGTCATACCGTGGCAAGCTTCCGCCACCGGCGCAGCGGCAACGCTTTGCTCGCCTGGGCCTCGATCCTCGGCGGCGGCTTCGCCTTGCAGGTGGCGACGATCGGCGGCTTCTACCGCTTCGATCGCGCGCAGGAAAAAGCGGCGGACCTGTTCGGCCTGCGCTACCTCGCGGCCTCGTCCTATCCGGCATCGGCGGCGGCGGACATCTGGGTGCGCGCCATGGCGGAGACGGACGCGAGCGCGATCGGCCGCTATCGCAAGCCCGACCAGCGCTACACCGCCGGTTTCTTCGCGACGCATCCGACCGATCTCACCCGCGCCACCTATCTGCGTGCCGCGGCGGCGGCGATCGGCGTTCACGGCGCGGACGAGGCGGCGCGGTATCGCGCGGCGCTCGCGCCATGGCTGCCGCGCCTGCTCGCCGACCAGATCAAGCGCAACGATTTCGGCGGCAGCGAATATCTGCTCGCGCAACTGGCGGCGGACGGCTGGACGACGCCGCTGCTGTTCGCGCGGGGCGAATTGTATCGCGAACGCGGCAATCCGCGCGATCTGGTGAGCGCCGCTGGTTTTTATCGCGACGCGATCGGCCGTGGCGACGCGCCGCCGGAAGCCTATCGCGGGCTCGGTCTCGCGCTGCTGCGCGGCAACCAGGCCGAGCCGGGCAGAGCGGCGCTGCGCGACTATCTCCGCCGCAAGCCCGATGCGGGCGATGCGCCGCTGATCTCCACCCTGATCGCTTCATGAGGCTTGCCGATGACGTTGCGCCGCTTCCCCTCCATCGCGCTCGCCGCCGCGGCGCTCGCCCTCGCGGCGCCGGTCCACGCCGGCAACACGCTCATCCCGGCGGGGCAGCGCGTCGCCGTCGCCGGATCGGCGTTGACCGTCCAGCCCGACGCCGAATGGAACAGGCTCGGCGCACGCCCCGGACGCTATGCGGAACGCTGGACACGCGACGGCGACCAGCTCGACGCGCTGACCTTCTACGGCGGGATCGCCGACGGCAAGACGCTGTTCCGAGAGGTCAACCGGAAGGAGCGGCCACTGCCGCGCGTGGCGGCGACGATGCTGGTCACCGACATCCCGATTTTGCTGGAGAACAGCTATCGCGTCGCGCGCGGCATCGCGGCGATGACGATCGAACGGGTCGAGCCGGCACGCTTCGCCGGCAGCGACGGCGTCCATTTCACCTATAGCTATATCCGTCTCGACGAATCGCTGCACCGGCGCGGCGAGGCGTTCGGCGCGATCATCCGCGGCCGCCTGTATCTGATCACCTATGAGGCGCCGGCGCTCTATTATTACGAGCGGAGCGCACCGGCGGCGCGGCGTGTCGTCGACAGCGCACGGGTGTGACGGGCGCGGCAGGGCAGGGGCCTGTGGGTAGACTGACCCACCCACCAGATACTGGGCGGGCAGGTCAGTCCGGCAATCCCTTCCATGGTCTTTCCGACCAAGTATGCGTGTAGTTGGAAAAGGTTAACGTCGCGTTCCGTATGTTCGCGGCCATCGGATTGCCATGCGATCGACCGTGACGCCGATCGGACAGAATCATTTGACTGATGACAAAATGGGTCTGTAGCTTTAGGACAACATTCGTGCCCGAGTTCCGTCGAAAACGACGATGACCGTAGTGTGCCGGGAGACAGCCGATGACCCAGATTCGTTGGAAACGAACGAAGCTGCGCGCCCTGATCCTGCGCATCCAGGGCTCGGTGTTCATCTCCGACGGCTTGCGGCGGCGCCTGCTCAATTTCGCGGGCGCGCGGATCCACCCGACCGCCACCATCCGTCACTCCTGCTGGCTCGACAGCGCCGACATCGTGATGGGACCGGATGCGATGCTCAACTGCTTCGCCCGCTACGACGGAGCCGCGCCGCTGATCTTCGAAGCGGGCGCGCGCGTCTCGTCGGGCGTCACCTTCACCACCAGCACGCATCATCACACCGGCAATCCGAAGCGGCGCTCGTCGCAGGAGACGATCGACTCCCCAATCACGATCAAGGCGGGCAGCTGGGTGATGACCGACGTGACGATCAATCCCGGCGTCACGATTGGCGCGGGCTGCGAGATCGGCGCCAAGGCGCTGGTCGTCGAGGACACCGAACCCAACGGTCTGTACGTCAACATGGCCGGTCCCTCCGGCGCCATCCGCGCGCGACGGATCAAGGACCTGCCCGTGCCCGGCGTCGCCGCGACGCCGGTTGTGCTGGCGACGAAGCGCGCCTGACGCCCGCTGCCGGCGATGATCGGCAGCGACGCGCCGGGCGGAGCGAAGCGGTGCGGCGTGAGTTGATTTGTTTCGGAACGGGATTCCGGCGCAAGACCCTATAGCGATTGAGGTTGCTCGCCGGCGTCCCGACCGGCATGTCTGTACCACGCCCTGCCGGCGGGCTCGTCAACTCCCGGGCCGGCAGGGCGCCCGATGGGGCGCTTGAGAATGTATTGGGAACATCTTTCCGCAAGCGATGCCCTGATCCTCGCCGCAATCGCGGTGCTGATCGCCAGTCTGTATCTCGCGTTGCGCTACGACCGGCGCGTGCAGCAGCGGCGCGCTGCCGAGTGGCACGATGCCTATTACCGGCGCGGCGGACTGGTGCGCGCGCTGATGGGCCGATGGGGCCGCGGACCGGCGCGCCTGACCGATCAGCGCGACGACGTGTCCCGTCCGCAGACACAACAAAGGGGGCCGTAGCCCCCTTTGCGAGCGCCCGTGGCGCTGCCGTGACCGGCGGCCGCGCCCGCAGGCGACGACCGCGGAAAACGGATCTTAGTTGCTGTCGGCCTTGTCGTCGTCCGAAGCGACGGCGACGATGCCGGCTGCCACGGCAGCGACCGCCAGCACGGCGATGATGACGCCGCCACCGGCGAGCTCGTTCTTCTTGGCCGAGGTGGAACCGGTGCGCACCGACTTGGCGACCGACAGGCTCGCAGCGGGGTTGGCCGGTGCCGCAGCGACCGGTGCAGCGACGAGGGCCGTAGCGGCAACGGCGGTGAGGTACTTACGAATCACGCTAATCTCCTATTGTAGGGTTACCCCTCGGCCATCCCTGGCACGAGGAGGCTACCATTGGGTTAATGCAGGCGATTTTGCAATCTCGGGCAACGGGGGATGGCGGCGTCGCCACCGTCGCGGCCGACATCCGACATGATCGGCCCGGCGGCATCGAACTTCGAATAAAGCACGCGTGCTCAACTGCTTACTAGCGGAACGCCGGGCGTGATTCAGGAGGTCACACTGGCCTGCGCTGATGCAAATCGACCCATGACACTGACGTTAAACATGCGTCCCCGCCATGATCGGACGTTGCGGCACAAGTCATTGCGAACGCACATAAAATAGAATCCGGCTTCACCAGTCGCCTGCCATACGCAGATGATCGAAGACGTTCTCATCGTATAATATATTTGACGGGCTAAAGTCGAAATGATGGAATGGCGATCCGATCAACCGACGGAAGGACGCCTTTTGAGCCACCCGCACCGCCGCGCGCTCCTGAAGACCGGCGGCGCCTCCGCCGTCGCGGCGCTGTTGCCCGCCGCGCCGCTCGCTGCGGCGGCTCCGGCCGCTTCTCCGAGCCCGCGCATCGTCGAGCCGCTCGATACCGACTGGCGCTTCCACCTCGGCCACGCCAGCGACCCGGCCAGGGATTTCGGCTTCGGCCGCAGCCACGATACCTATGCCAAATCGGGCGACGCCGGCACCCCGGCCGCCGAAGCCAGGTTCGACGCCAAGGATTGGGCGACGGTGTCGCTGCCGCACGACTGGGCAGTCGACCTGCCGTTCGAGCGGTTCGGCGCGCCGGGCAGCGACGCGGACAAAACCGGCGCCTATCAGGGCTTCAAGCCGCTCGGCCGGATGTGGCCGGCGACCAGCGTCGGCTGGTACCGACGCATCATTCGCCTGACGCCGGCGGATGCGACGCGCCGCCTGCTGCTCCAGTTTGACGGCGTGTCGCGCGACTGCCTCGTCATCCTCAACGGCTTCGTCGTCGGGTCGAACGAAAGCGGCTATACGCCGTTCGAGATCGACATCACCGACTTCGCCAAGCCGGGCGAGGATAATGTGCTGCTCGTCCGCTGCGACGTCAGCCTCGGCGAGGCATGGTCGTACGAGGGCGCCGGCCTCTATCGCCACGCGCGGCTGGTCAAGACCGCGCCGGTGCACGTCCGGCAATGGGGTGCGACCGTACGCACCACCGTCGCCGCGGCGAGCGCGCAGGTGGCGATCGCGACCGAGATCGTCAACGACGGCCCCGCCACACGCGTGCGGCTGCGCTCGACAATCGCCGCGCCGGACGGACGGGTGGTGGCGCGGTTGACCTCCGATCCGCTCGCGCTGCCCGCCTGGGGCGAGACGATCGCGGCGCAGCAGACGCTGCTCGCCAGTCCGGCGCTTTGGTCGCTGGAGACGCCGCACCTCTATACGCTGACCAGCGAGATCCTGATCGACGATGCGCCGGTCGACCGCGACGAGACGCGGTTCGGCATCCGCACGATCCGCTTCGATCCCGACCGCGGTTTCTTCCTCAACGACCGTCCGGTGAAGATCAAGGGCACCTGCAACCATCAGGATCATGCCGGCGTCGGTTTCGCGGTGCCCGACAGCCTGCACGTCTGGCGGCTCGAACAGCTCAAGGCGATGGGCGCCAACGCCTATCGCTCGACCCACCATGCCCCCGCGCCGGCGATCCTCGACGCCTGCGACCGGCTCGGCATCCTCGTGATGAGCGAGACGCGGCAGATGTCGAGCAATGCCGAAGGCCTGTCGCAGCTCGATCGCGTCGTGCGGCAGGGCCGCAACCACCCCAGCGTCTTCATCTGGAGCATCGGCAACGAGGAGATCCACCGCGGCACCGAAAACGGCGCCCGCATCGCCGAGACGATGAAGCGCCGCGTCCATGCGCTCGACGGCACCCGTCCGGTGACCGAGGCGTTCAACGGCAAGCTCGGGCAGGGCGCCTCGCGTGTGCTCGATGTCATGGGCTGCAATTATTATCTCGGCGAGATCGACGGCTATCACGCCAAGCATCCGACCGTGCCGATGATCGGCACCGAGACGGGCAGCACGGTGATGACGCGCGGCGAATATGTCCGCAACGACAAGGAAGGGCTCGTCCCCGCCTATGATCAGGACTATCCGGTCTGGGCGACGACCGCGGAGAAATGGTGGTCTTTCTACGACGCGCGGCCGTTCCTCGCCGGCGGGTTCGTCTGGACCGGCTTCGACTATCGCGGCGAGCCGACGCCGTTCGAACGCTGGCCGGAAAACGTCTCCCACTTCGGACAGATGGACCTGTGCGGCTTTCCCAAGGACAATTTCCATTATTACCGCGCCTGGTGGGGGGCGGAACCGGTGATCCACCTCTTCCCGCACTGGAACTGGCCGGGTCGAGAGGGGCAGACGGTCGCGGTCTGGGTGCACAGCAATTGCGACGCGGTCGAATTGTTCCTCAACGGTCGCAGCCTCGGGCGGCAGACGGTGGCGCGCAACACGCATCTCGCCTGGCAGGTGCCGTACGCGCCGGGCCGGATCACCGCGCGGGGTTTCCGTGATGGTCGCCCTATCCTGACCGCCGAACGACAGACGACCGGCGCACCCGCAGGGATCGGCCTGTCGAGCGACCGACGCCAGCTCGCGCCGGGCGAGGTCACGGTGGTCCGCGCCGCGATCCTCGACGGACAGCGCCGCGAGGTGCCGACCGCGAGCAACCGCATCACCTTCGCGCTGAGCGGCGACGCGGTGTTGCTCGGTGTCGGCAACGGCGATCCGCGCAGTCTGGAGCCTGATCACGCCACGACGCGATCCGCGTTCAACGGCCTGGCGATGGCGCTGATCCAGGCAGGGGAGAAGGGTGGTCCGATCCGGCTCGAAGCACGCGGCGACGGCCTCGCCGCGACGATGCTGGCCCTGATCGGAAGCGCGAAGCGCGCCTGAACGCTCAGCCGCTCAGTCGTGCCGCCAGAGCGCGGATCGCCTGCCCGGCGAACACCGCGACCGGCTCGCCGTCGACGGCGACCGGGCGTTCGGGGCGCAGCACCGCGTCATTCTGCAAGCCGTTGTCGAGCGCCAGCCACGCCCGCACCGCATCGGCGAGATTGGTCACCTCGGGAACCTCGTTGCCGCCGCGGTCGACGTTGGCGAGGACGGCGCTCATCTGCCATTCGATATCGCTCACGCCGCATCCTTCCGGCCGTAGAGGAAGGCGCCGGCGCCCGCCGCGGCGATCGCGACCAGCGCCGTGGTCAGCCCCGAATGTTTCGCCGCGGCGGTATACAGGCTGGTCTGCCGCGCCGCCGGATGCTCGCCCGAATGGACGCGGCCGGTATCGGTGGTGGTGAACAGATTGCTCGGCGCTGGCTGGTCCTTCTTGGGGTCGACGAACATCGTCGCCGCCAGCGGCGCGAGCCGGTCGAACAGCTTGGGGAAATGCGCGGCGAACAGCGCTTGCGCGCGGCCCGCCCCGCCGACGGTGATGTCGCGCTTGGCATGCGTCGCGCAGAACAGGATCGCGTCCGCGACCAGCTCGGGCGCATAGACCGGCGGCGGGATCTGCGCCTCGCCGGGCTCGTGATTGGCGGCATGCTGGGCGATCGGCGTGTCGATCCCCGACGGTTTGACCAACGTCACCTGGATCGGCACCCCGTCGCTGGCCAGCTCCATGCGCAGCGCGTCGATATAGGCCCTGGTCGCGTGCTTGCTCGCGGCATAGGCGCCCATGATCGGGCTCGGCATGTCGGACGCGACCGACCCGACCGTGATCAACGTGCCGCGCGACGCGGTCAGATACGGGATGGCGGCGAGGCAGCCGTGGACGGTGCCGAAATAATTGGTGCGGAACAGCTGGCGATGTTCGTCGTCGGGCAGCTCGACCAGCTTGCCGTAGATGGCGGTGCCGGCATCGTTGACCCAGGTGTCGATCCGTCCGAACCGCTGGTTGGCATGCGCGGCTGCGGCGCGCATCGTATCCGCGTCGCCGATGTCGGCGGCATAGGCGTCCGCCGTCCCGCCCGCCGCGACGATGCCCTGTACCGCCTCGCGTAGCGCCGCTTCGTCGCGGGCGATCAGCAACACCTTGGCGCCGCGCGCCGCCGCCATCCGCGCGGTGACGAGGCCGATACCGGAGCTTGCTCCGGTGATCACGATCACCTGCTCGGCGAGAGGCTTTAGCGCTGGCTTCATGAGATCATCTTTCGCTGGGGTGCGCCACAAGCGCGCCACCACGGCGGCGGGTTCCGCCGAGGTCGGGAACCTCGGCGGGCCACGGGGGTTCGCCGCGACATGACCGATAGCGCCCGCCAAAACGTCGCCAGCAAATACCCCCTGCTGGCCTTCCCGCACATCCAGCTCCACGGCACCGTGGACGACATGATGTACGCCCGCTTCAAGACGCAGCTCGCCGAAGCGCCGCAGGACGGCCCGCTCGTCGTGTCGATCACGACGCTCGGCGGCGACCCCGAGATGGGCCGCGCGATGGGCGACGATATCCAGCTGCTGCGCGACTATACCGGCCGCGAGACGCTGTTCCTCGGCAAGGTCGCGGTCTATTCCGCCGGTGCGACCTTCATGGCGGCCTTCCCGGTCGAGAAGCGGTTCCTCACCCGCGGCACCCGGCTGATGCTGCACGAGCGGTTGATGACCAGCACGGTGCAGCTCTCCGGTCCGCTCACCACCTTGCCCGCGGTGCTCAAGGCCAAGCTCCATGAGATCGAGGAGTCGATCAAGATCCAGGAAGAGGGCTTCCGCGAGATCGTCCGCGGCTCGTCGGTGACGCTGGACGAGCTGCGCAGCAAGGCGCCGTCCAACTGGTATATCGAGGCCGAGGAGGCGCGCCAGCGCGGCCTTGTTCTTGATGTGATCTGATCGCCGCCTATCTCTCGGGGGTTGCACTCGCCCGACGAAAGGCATAGCCGCAACGCAGCATATAGAGGAGCGTTGCGGCGATGGCCGAGTTCACCCTGCCCAAGAACAGCAAGGTCAAGGCGAAGGGCAAGGTTCATAAAGCGACCGGTGACGCGCAGCGCATCAAGACCTTCAAGGTCTATCGCTACGATCCCGATACCGCCGAGAACCCGCGTTACGATACGTTCGAGATCAACCTCGACGAATGCGGCCCGATGGTGCTCGACGCGCTCATCAAGATGAAGGCCGAGCAGGATTCGTCGCTCACCTTCCGCCGGTCGTGCCGCGAGGGCATCTGCGGCTCCTGCTCGATGAATATCGACGGCCGCAATGGCCTCGCCTGCACCACCGCGATCGAGGACGTGAAGGGCGAAGTAAAGATCACGCCGCTACCGGCGATGGACGTCATCAAGGACCTCGTCCCCGACTTCACGCATTTCTATGCGCAGTATAGCTCGATCAAGCCGTGGATGCAGACGGTCAGCCCGCCGCCCTCGGGCAAGGAGCGGCTGCAGTCGCCCGAGGATCGCGCCAAGCTCGACGGCCTCTACGAGTGCATCCTGTGCGCCTGCTGCTCGACTTCGTGCCCGAGCTATTGGTGGAACGCCGACAAGTTCCTCGGGCCGGCGATCTTGCTCCAGGCCTATCGCTGGCTCGCCGACAGCCGCGACGAGATGACCGGCGAGCGGCTCGACCAGCTCGAGGATCCGTTCCGCCTGTATCGCTGCCACACGATCATGAATTGCGCGAACACCTGTCCCAAGGGCCTCAACCCGGCCAAGGCGATCGCCGAGATCAAGAAGATGGAAGCCGAGCGCATCCTGTAAGGCGCGTCGCGTGACGGAGTCGCCGGTCTTCGTCTACGACGACGATCCGGAGCTGCCCGGCTGGAAGCGCTGGCAGTTCCGGGACGTGTCGCGCTTCAACGCGTTCGTCGAACCGCTGCACGTCCGTGTCGAGGACGGCATCGCCCGCGTCCGCATGCAGCCGCGGCGCGACCATTCCAATATGCGCGACAACGTCCATGGCGGGGCGCTGCTCGGTTTCATGGACGTCGCGCTGTTCGCCGCGTCGCGCGGCTTCGGCGTTCTCGGCGCAGGGGGCGCGGTGACGGTCGATCTGTCGGCGCAGTTCATCGATGGCGGCGCGATCGGGGTGCCGCTGGAAGCACGCATCGAACTGCTGCGTGAAACCGGGCGCATGCTGTTCCTGCGCGGGCTGATCGTGCAGGAGGCGCGAACGATCGCCAGCTTCACCGGCACGCTGCGCAAGGCGACGGCCTGAGGCGAACGCTTTGGCCGATCGCGCTTGCCCGCACCCGGCGCCGCCTGCGGCATCTATCCCTCTCCCGCCGACCGACAGGTGAGGGTGAGGCGAAACGCCTATAATGACCATGAGCGCCCCGGCGTTCGCAGGAGCTCCCCATGACCAAAGTCCTCAACGCCTATGACGCGCTCGTCGCCGCGGGCGAGCTGCGCCCCGACGCCGAACAGCGCGCCGCCGCCACCCGCCTCGACGAACTCGCCGCCGCGCTCGAGGCGCCGCGCAAGAAGGGCCTGCTGAGCCGCCTTACCGGGCGCGGCGGCGGCGGCCCGCGCGGCGTCTACATGTTCGGCGACGTCGGCCGCGGCAAGTCGATGATGATGGACCTGTTCTTCGCCAATGTCGCGGTGGACAGGAAGCGCCGCGTCCATTTCTCCGAATTCATGCTCGAGGTGCACGGCCGCATCGCGATCGAACGCCGCCGGGAAGCGGGCGACCCGATCGCCCCCGTCGCCGCGGCGCTTGCCGCCGAGACGCGATTGCTCGCCTTCGACGAGATGATGGTCACCAACTCGCCCGATGCGATGATCCTCAGCCGCCTGTTCACCGCCTTGCTCGAAGCCGGCGTGACGATGGTCACCACCTCCAACCGCGCGCCCGCCGACCTCTACAAGAACGGCCTTAACCGCGAGCATTTCCTGCCCTTCATCGCGCTGATCGAAAGCCGGCTCGACGTGGTGACGCTGAACGGACCGATCGACTATCGCCGTGACCGGCTCGGCCAGCAGAACACCTGGCTCGTCCCCAACGGCGCCGAGGCGACACGCAACCTGTCCGCCGCCTTCTTCCGCCTGACCGATCACGAGGTGACCGAGCCGATCCCGTCGGAGGAGATCGAGGTGCAGGGGCGCACCCTGCACGTCCCCAAGACGCTCAAGGGCGTCGCCGTCTTCTCCTTCAAAAAGCTGTGCGGCGAGGCGCGCGGCGCCGCGGACTATCTTGCGGTGGCACGCCGCTATCATACGGTGATCCTCGTCGGCATTCCGAAGCTCGGGCCGGAGAACCGTAACGAGGCGGCACGGTTCGTCGCGCTGATCGACGCGCTCTACGAGCATAAGGTCAAGCTGCTCGCGGCAGCCGATGCCGAGCCCGACGCGCTCTATCCCGAGGGCGATGGCCGGTTCGAATTCCAGCGCACGGTCAGCCGGCTTGAGGAAATGCGCTCCGAAGACTATCTGGCGCAAGGCCATGGCACGACCTAATGCACTTGCGAACCATTATCAGATAAACTCTTAACCCATGCCGTTTAACGGTTGCCGGGCGCGCAAAACGGGCGTAACCGGCGTGGCCAATCACGCCCTGCCTGTAACGGAGATGGATTGGATGGCTCGCAAGAAGATCGCGCTGATCGGCGCCGGTAATATCGGCGGCACGCTCGCGCACCTCGCGGCATTGAAGGGCCTTGGCGACATCGTCCTGTTCGACGTCGTCGAAGGCGTGCCGCAGGGCAAGGCGCTCGACCTGTCGCAGTGCGGCCCGGTCGAAGGTTTCGATGCCAGGATCACCGGCTCGAACGATTATGCCGATATCGCCGGCGCCGACGTCATCATCGTCACCGCCGGTGTCGCGCGCAAGCCCGGCATGAGCCGCGACGATTTGCTCGGCATCAACCTCAAGGTGATGAAGGCGGTCGGCGAGGGTATCAAGGCCAACGCGCCCGACGCGTTCGTGATCTGCATCACCAATCCGCTCGATGCGATGGTCTGGGCGCTGCGCGAATTCTCGGGTCTGCCGCACAACAAGGTGGTCGGCATGGCCGGCGTGCTCGATTCGGCGCGCTTCAGCCACTTCCTCGCCGACGAGTTCCAGGTTTCGGTCAAGGACGTCACCAGCTTCGTGCTCGGCGGCCACGGCGACACGATGGTCCCGGTCATCTCTTATTCGACCGTCTCGGGCATCCCGGTCCCCGACCTCATCAAGATGGGCCGCTCGACGCAGGACAAGATCGACGCGATCGTCAAGCGCACCCGCGGCGGCGGCGGCGAGATCGTCGGCCTGCTCAAGACCGGCTCGGCCTATTACGCCCCGGCGACCAGCGGCATCGCCATGGCCGAAGCCTATCTTTACGACCAGAAGCGCGTCCTGCCCGCCGCGGCCTATGTCGACGGCCAGTACGGCGTGAACGACCTCTATGTCGGCGTGCCGGTGGTGATCGGTGCCGGCGGCGTCGAGCAGATCGTCGAGATCGCGCTCGACGACGAGGCGAAGGCGAACCTCACCGTCTCGGTCGATGCGGTCAAGGAACTGCTCGAGGCGTGCAAGGGCATCGACAGCTCGCTGAATTAAGGTGCAACCCGCTGCCCCTTTGTGCTCCCGCGAAGGCGGGAGCCCAGACTGGGTCCCCGCCTTCGCGGGGACACAGGGGGGCGGGCGGTGAGCAAGCCGGGCTACGTCTATATGATGGCGAGCCAATTGAACGGCACGATTTATCTCGGTTTTACCAGCGACCTTCCTGCCCGCGTGTACCAGCACCGCAACGGCTTGGTCGAAGGCTTCACCAAGAAATATGGTTGCAAACGTCTCGTCTGGTACGAGGTCCACGACGAACTGGAGAGTGCGCGATACCGCGAACTCCAGCTCAAGAAGTGGAACCGCCAGTGGAAGTTGCGGCTGATCGAAGAGAAGAACCCTGACTGGGACGATCTGTTCGAGTCGCTGTTCTAGATATCAAGTGTTCCCGCCTCGGCGGGGGCCATAAAGAGTGGGAGCACCAATGAGCATCCTCGTCAACAAGAACACCAAGGTCATCACCCAGGGCATGACCGGAGAAACCGGCAGCTTCCACACCAAGGCGGCGCTGGATTATGGCACGCAGATGGTCGGCGGCGTGACGCCGGGCAAGGGCGGGACCGAGCATCTCGGCCTGCCGGTGTTCAACACCGTCGCCGAAGCCAAGTCGAAGACCGGCGCCGATGCGTCGGTGATCTACGTGCCGCCCCCCTTCGCCGCCGATTCGATCCTCGAGGCGATCGACGCCGAGATCCCGCTGATCGTCGCGATCACCGAAGGTATCCCGGTGCTCGACATGGTCCGCGTCAAGCGCGCGCTGTCGGGCTCCAAGTCGCGGCTGATCGGCCCGAACTGCCCGGGCGTGCTGACGCCGGGCGAGTGCAAGATCGGCATCATGCCCGGCAGCATCTTCAAGCAGGGCTCGGTCGGCGTCGTGTCGCGCTCGGGTACGCTGACCTATGAGGCGGTGTTCCAGACCTCGAACGCCGGCCTCGGCCAGACCACCGCGGTCGGCATCGGTGGCGATCCGGTCAACGGCACCAACTTCATCGACGTGCTCGAACTGTTCCTCGCCGACGAGGCGACCCAGTCGATCATCATGATCGGCGAGATCGGCGGCGACGCCGAGGAGCAGGCCGCGCAATTCCTGATCGACGAGGCCAAGCGTGGCCGCAAGAAGCCGATGGCCGGCTTCATCGCGGGCCGCACCGCGCCTCCGGGCCGTCGCATGGGCCATGCCGGCGCGATCGTGTCGGGCGGCAAGGGCGACGCCGAGAGCAAGATCGCGGCGATGGAAGCCGCCGGCATCAAGGTCGCGGCGAGCCCGTCGGAACTGGGCTCGACGCTGCTGGAAGTGCTGAACGGCTGATCTGACCCTTCTCCCCTCGTGGGAGAAGGATACGGAGACTTGGCGGCGCAGCCGCCTAGTCGAAGTTGGATGAGGGGGATGTTGAGCGACACCCTTTCCCCTCACCCTCCCACCGCCTGACGGCGGCGGGCCCCTCCCTCTCCCACAAGGGGAGAGGGGTTGAAGGAAGAAGACCATGGGCTACGAAGGTCAGGATTTCGGCGACATCGCATCCGGCGTGTCGCCTGCGTTCATCGAAGCGCTCTACGCCAAATATCAGGCCGACCAGTCGTCGGTCGATCTCGGCTGGCGTGGCTTCTTCGAGGGTCTCGAAGCCGGCACCGGCGGTCCGAGCTGGACCAACAAGCGCTGGCCTTTGTCGACCACCGACGACCTGACCGCGGGCCTCGACCCCACCCAGATGGAGCCGGCGCCCAAGCCGGCCAAGGGCGGCAAGCCCGCCGCGGCGCCGACCGCGGCGCCCTCCAAGGACGACATCATCAAGGCGGCGGGCGACGCGATCCGCGCGCAGATGCTGATCCGCACCTATCGCGTCCGCGGCCATCTCGCCGCCAACCTCGATCCGCTCGGCCTGTCGCACCGCGACATGCCCGAGGATCTGCGCACCGAATATCACGGCTTCACCGACGCCGACATCGACCGGCCGATCTACCTCGGCGGCACGCTCGGCTTCGAATGGGCGACCGTGCGCGAGCTCGTCGACACGCTGCGCCGCAATTACTGCGGCAACGTCGGCCTCGAATATATGCACATCGTCGACGTCGAGGAGCGCCGCTTCCTGCAGGACCGCATGGAGGGCAAGGACAAGGCGATCGAGTTCAGCAGCGACGGCAAGCGCGCGATCCTGAGCAAGGTCATCGAGGCCGAGCAATGGGAGAAGTTCCTCGGCAAGAAGTACGTCGGGACCAAGCGCTTCGGCCTCGACGGCGGCGAGAGCATGATCCCGGCGCTCGAAAGCGTCATCAAATACGGCGGCCAGGCCGGCGTACGCGAGATCGTCTACGGCATGGCGCATCGCGGCCGCCTCAACGTGCTCGCCAATGTGATGGCGAAGCCGTTGCGCGTGATCTTCCACGAATTCGCCGGCGGTTCGGCCAACCCCGACGAGATCGGCGGTTCGGGCGACGTCAAATATCACCTCGGCACCTCGACCGACCGCGAGTTCGACGGTCACAAGGTCCATATGTCGCTGGTCGCCAATCCGTCGCACCTCGAGGCGGCCGATCCGGTCGTGCTTGGAAAGACGCGCGCGATCCAGACGCTCGCCAACGACCTCGTCGAGCACACCGGCTCGCTGCCGGTGCTGATCCACGGCGACGCGGCGTTCGCGGGGCAGGGGATCGTCTGGGAATGCCTCGGCTTCTCGGGCATCCGCGGCTACAACACCGGCGGCTGCGTCCATTTCATCATCAACAACCAGGTCGGCTTCACGACCTCGCCGCAGTTCGCACGCTCGTCGCCCTATCCGTCCGACGTGGCGAAGGGCGTGCAGGCGCCGGTCTTCCACGTCAACGGCGACGATCCCGAGGCGGTGACCTTCGCCACCAAGATGGCGATCGAATTCCGCCAGAAGTTCCATCGCGACATCGTGATCGACATGTGGTGCTACCGCCGCTTCGGTCACAATGAGGGCGACGAGCCGGGCTTCACCCAGCCGCTGATGTACAATGTCATCCGCCAGCATCCCGGCGTCAGCGAGATCTACGCCAAGCGCCTGATGTCGGAAGGCGTCATCGATCAGGCATGGCTGGACGACAAGGTCCACCAGTTCACCACCCTGCTCGAAGGCGAATTCGAGGCGGGCGCGAGCTACAAGCCCAACAAGGCGGACTGGTTCGCCGGCCGCTGGTCGGGCCTGTCGGCGCCGACCGATGGCGGCAGCGAGCGTCGCAACGTCGAAACGGGGATCGAACTCAAGCTGTTCGACGCGCTCGGCCGCACGCTGACGACGGTGCCCGAGGGCATCCAGATCCACAAGACGCTGTCGCGCGTGATCGACGCCAAGCGGCAGATGTTCAAGACCGGCGAGAATTTCGACTGGGCGACCGGCGAGGCGCTGGCCTTCGGCTCGCTGCTGTCGGAAGGCTATGGCGTCCGTCTGTCGGGGCAGGATTCGGGGCGCGGCACCTTCTCGCAGCGTCACGCCGTCTGGGTCGACCAGACCGACGAGCATAAGTACGTCCCGCTGACCACGGTCGAGCACGGCCGGTTCGAGGTGCTCGACAGTCCGCTCTCCGAATATGGCGTGCTCGGGTTCGAGTACGGCTATGCGCTCGCCGATCCGAAGACTTTGGTGATGTGGGAGGCGCAGTTCGGCGATTTCGTCAACGGCGCGCAGATCATGATCGACCAGTTCATTACCAGCGGCGAATCCAAGTGGCTGCGCGCCAACGGCCTCGTGATGCTGCTGCCGCACGGCTACGAAGGGCAGGGGCCGGAGCATAGCTCGGCACGTCCCGAACGCTTCCTCCAGTCGTGCGCGCAGGACAATATCCAGGTCGCCAATTGCACCACGCCGGCGAACTATTTCCACTTGCTGCGCCGGCAGATGCACCGCAACTTCCGCAAACCCCTGATCGTGATGACGCCCAAGTCGCTGCTCCGCCACAAATTGGCGGTGTCGGCCGCGGCGGACTTCCAGGGCGACAGCCACTTCAAGCGCATCCTGTCCGACACCAATGGTGCGGCGGATGCCGAGACGAAGCGGCTGGTGCTGTGCACCGGCAAGGTCGCCTATGATCTGATCGAGGCGCGCAACGCCGCGGACGATACCGGCACGCAGATCGTGCGGATCGAGCAGCTCTATCCGTTCCCCGGCGATGCGCTCGCCCGCCGGATCGCGCGGATGCCGCAGCTCGAGGATGTCGTCTGGTCGCAGGAAGAGCCGAAGAACAACGGTTACTGGTTCTTCGTCGAGCCGCTGATCGAGGAATCGCTCAAGGCCGCCGATTGCGCGGTCAAGCGGCCGCGCTATGCCGGCCGTCAGTCCGCTGCCTCGCCGGCGACGGGCCTGATGAAGCGCCACACCGCGGAACAAGGCGCGCTGGTCGCCGATGCGCTCGGCCACAACGTCCGCGAGGAAATTCGCCGCACCCGCAGCGAGGCGTCCACCACCACCGCCCGGCCCACCCAGGCCCCCAGCAGCTAACAACGTTCCCCGATTGAGACCCCTCCCCGGGGAGAAGGATGCAAGAGATGGCAACCGAAGTTACCGTGCCCGTTCTGGGTGAATCGATCACCGAAGCCACCGTCGGCGAATGGCTCAAGCAGCCCGGCGACCCGGTCAAGGTCGACGAGCCGATCGCCAGCCTCGAGACCGACAAGGTCTCGGTCGAGGTGCCGTCGCCGGTCGCCGGCGTGATGGGCCAGCATGCGGTCAAGGTCGGCGACACGGTCGAGGTCGGCGCGATGCTCGCGACGATCGAGGCGGGTGACGGTTCGGCTGCCGCCGCGCCGGCCCCGGCCGCCGCTCCCGCTGCCGCGCCGGCACCCGCTGCGGCACCTGCCGCCGCGCCGGCGCCTGCCGCGCAGCCGGAAGCGTCGAGCGATTCGCCCGCGGCGCTGTCGCCGTCGGTGCGCCGTGCCGTGCTCGAATATGGCCTCGATCCGTCGTCGATCACCGGCACCGGCAAGGACGGCCGCATCACCAAGGAGGACGTCGCCGCCGCCGCCGCGTCGAAGCCCGCGACGCAGGCCCCCGCCGCCGCGCCGGCGCCCGCCGCTGCCTCCACGGGCGGCCGCAAGGAAGAGCGCGTCAAGATGACGCGCCTGCGCCAGACGATCGCCAAGCGCCTCAAGGAAGCGCAGAACACCGCCGCGATGCTGACGACGTTCAACGACGTCGACATGACCGCGGTGATCGAGGCGCGCGCCAAGTATAAGGACCTGTTCGAGAAGAAGCACGGCGTCCGCCTCGGCTTCATGGGCTTCTTCGTGAAGGCCGCGACGATGGCGCTGAAGGACATCCCGTCGGTCAACGCCTCGATCGAGGGCGACGAGATCGTCTATCACGATTACGCCGACATCTCGGTCGCGGTCAGTGCGCCCAACGGCCTCGTCGTCCCGGTGATCCGTGACGCGCAGGACCTGACGGTCGCGGGCATCGAGAAGACGATCGGCGACTTCGGCCGCCGCGCCAAGGACGGCACGCTCAAGATGGACGAGATGAAGGGCGGTACCTTCACCATCTCCAACGGCGGCGTGTTCGGTTCGCTGATGTCGACCCCGATCATCAACCCGCCGCAGGCGGCGGTGCTCGGCCTGCATCGCATCGAGGAGCGCCCGGTGGTGGTCGGCGGCCAGGTCGTCGTGCGCCCGATGATGTATCTCGCTTTGTCCTACGATCACCGCCTGATCGACGGCCGCGAAGCGGTGACCTTCCTCGTCGCGCTCAAGAACGCGATCGAAGACCCGACCCGCATCCTGATCGACCTGTAAGAATCGAAACACCAACTCACCCCGGCGAAAGCCGGGGCCCAGTTGGGAAGGCGGCGGTGACGAAGCGCCACGCTCTTCCCATATGTCCCCCAACTGGACCCCGGCCTGCGCCGGGGAGGAGACCTGAAGATGGCTGACGAACAGCAATACGACTATGACGTCCTCGTGATCGGTGCCGGCCCCGGCGGCTATGTCGCGGCGATCCGCGCCGCGCAGCTCGGGCTCAAGACCGCTTGCGCCGAGAGCCGCGAGACGCTGGGCGGCACCTGCCTCAACGTCGGCTGCATCCCGTCGAAGGCGATGCTGCACGCGTCGGAGTTCTTCGATGCTGCCTCGAACGGCACGATGGCCAAGATGGGCATCAAGGTCACCGCCGAACTCGATCTCGACACGATGCACGGCCAGCGCCGCGACGCGGTCAACCAGCTCACCGGCGGCATCGAATATCTGTTCAAGAAGAACAAGGTCGAATGGCTCAAGGGCCGCGCCAGCTTCACCGGCAAGGACAGCGTCGAGATCGACGGCAAGGCCGTTCGCGCCAAGAACATCGTCATCGCCACCGGCTCGTCGGTCACGCCGCTGCCCGGCGTCACCGTCGACCAGAAGGTCATCGTCGACAGCACCGGCGCGCTCGAACTCGCGAAGGTGCCGCAGCATCTCGTCGTCATCGGTGGCGGCGTGATCGGGCTCGAACTCGGCAGCGTCTGGCGCCGGCTCGGCGCGAAGGTCACGGTCGTCGAATATCTCGACCAGATCCTGCCCGGCTTCGACGGCGACGTCCGCAAGGAAGCGCAGAAGATCTTCAAGAAGCAGGGTTTCGAGTTCAAGCTGTCGACCAAGGTCACCGGCGTGGCGGTGAATGGCGACGCGGCGACGCTGACCGTCGAGCCCGCCGCCGGCGGCGAGGCGCAGACGATCGACGCGGACGTGGTGCTGCTCGCGATCGGCCGCAAGGCGAACACCGATGGCCTCAACCTCAACGCCGCCGGTCTTTCGGTCAACGCGCGCGGCCAGGTCGAGATCGACCATGACTTCGCCACCAGCGTCCCCGGCATCTGGGCGATCGGCGACGTCGCCCCCGGCCTGATGCTCGCGCACAAGGCCGAGGACGAGGGCATTGCGGTCGCGGAGAACATCGCCGGCCTGACCGGCATCGTGAACCACGACATCATCCCGAGCGTCGTCTACACGCTGCCCGAATTCGCCGGCGTCGGTCTGACCGAAGAGGCCGCCAAGGCGAAGGGCGAGATCAAGGTCGGCAAGTTCCCGATGATGGCGAACAGCCGCGCCAAGACCAATCACGAGCCCGACGGCTTCGTGAAGATCATCGCCGATGCCAAGACCGATCGCGTCGTCGGCGTCTGGGCGATCGCCAGCGTCGCGGGCACGATGATCGCGCAGGCGGCGCAGGCGATGGAGTTCGGCGCGACATCGGAGGATATCGCCTATACCTGTCACGCCCATCCGACGCATTCCGAAGCGATCAAGGAAGCGGCGATGGCGGTGACCGGCAAGCCGATCCACATCTGATCGTGGCGGGCGCGGACACCCGCCGCGCCGCGCTGGAGGTCGCATGGCTGACGCTGACCCGCGGGACCCTGCCCGGTCTCGCGGGTCTTCGTATGTGGCCGGTACGCGCGGATCATTGTTTCCAGCGCATCCTGCTCGACGCGGCGGTAGGCGGAATCTGGTATGACGCGGTCGAGGGGCGGCCGGCGTATCGGTTCATCGCGGTGGACCTGCTGGAGCGGGCGGTGTCGCTCGGGCAGGGGGCCGCCGAAGGGACGGTCGATCTCGCCGCGCTCAACCGCCAGTCGCTGACGTGGCGGCGCGAGAGGAAGGCTGCGGCTCCCACAATGCTCTGATATCTGGTGCAGGGCCACCTCATCGATGATCGACTCGAACGGGTGCGCCACCAGCAATAGTTCGTCACCCGACGAAACCACCCGCATCGCCATCCGTTTGCCAGATGAAGGAGAACCGTCACGACGGCTCCGCAAAGGGATTCGATGATCTGCTCGCCGTCGACCGCATGTTGAAACCGCTCGCTGTTGCCGCGACCGTGCTCGGACTGGGCGGTTGCGCGCCCGCGCTGCTCGATCCCGCCGGACCGGTCGCCGCGGGCGAGAAGACGCTGCTGATCAATTCGCTCGCGGTGATGCTCGGCATCGTCGTACCGGTGATCGTCGCGACCGTCGCCTTCGCCTGGTGGTTCCGCGCCGGCAATGCGCGCGCCAGGCGGCGCCCGGACTTCGCCTATTCGGGCAAGCTCGAACTGCTCGTCTGGTCGGTGCCGCTGCTCGTCATCATCTTCCTCGGCGGGATGGGCTGGATCGCCGCGCACGATCTCGACCCGCGCCGGCCGCTGGCGTCCAGGCAGAAGCCGATCGTCGTCCAGGTCGTCGCGCTCGACTGGAAATGGCTGTTCGTCTATCCCGAACAGGGGATAGCGACGGTCAACCGCGTCATCGTCCCCGCCGGCACGCCGATCGACTTCCGCATCACCTCGGCGACGGTGATGAACAGCTTCTTCGTGCCGCGGCTCGGCAGCCAGATCTACGCGATGTCCGGCATGGAGGCGAAGCTCAACCTGATGGCGGACAAACCCGGCCGATATCCCGGCCTGTCGGCGCATTATAGCGGCGAAGGCTTTTCGGACATGGACTTCGTCGTCGACGCCGTACCGCCGCAGCAATTCGCGGCCTGGGCGGCGGGCACCAAGGGGCGGGGGCCGGCGCTAAACGCCGACAGCTATCACGCGCTCGCGCGCCGGCGGGGCAATCTGAAGCCCTTCGCCTACGGCAGCGTTCCGACCGGCTTCTTCGCCGCCGCGGTGCGCGAGGCGGGCGCGCCGGTGCACGAGGTCGATAACGGCGGACGGGAGAATTGAGCATGTTCGGCAAGCTCAATTGGCATTCGGTCCCCTGGGACCAGCCGATCCCGTTGATCGCCGCCGCCATCGTCGGCAGCGGCATCCTCGCGGTGCTGGTCTGGACGTGGCGCGCCGGTCACGTCCCCTATATCTGGAACGAGTGGATCACCTCGGTCGATCACAAGCGGATCGGCATCATGTATTGCATCTTCGCGCTGCTGATGCTGATGCGCGGCTTCGTCGATGCGGCGATGATGCGCAGCCAGCAGGCGATCGCCTATGGCAATCCCGGCTATCTGCCGCCGGAGCATTACGACCAGATCTTCTCGGCGCATGGCACGATCATGATCTTCTTCGTGGCAATGCCGTTCGTCATCGGGCTGATGAACTTCGTTGTGCCGTTGCAGCTCGGCGTGCGCGACGTCGCCTTCCCGACGCTCAACAACGTCAGCTTCTGGCTCACCGCGAGCGGCGCGCTGCTGATCAATCTCAGCCTCGTCATCGGCGAGTTCGCCAAGACCGGCTGGCTCGCCTATCCGCCGCTGTCGGAGCTGCGCTTCTCGCCCGGCGTCGGCGTCGATTATTATCTGTGGGCGCTGCAGATTTCCGGCGTCGGCACGTTGCTGTCGGGGGTCAATCTCGTCACTACGATCCTCAAGATGCGCGCGCCGGGCATGGGCTATACCCGCATGCCGATGTTCTGCTGGACCAGCCTCGCGTCCAATCTGCTGATCGTCGCCGCCTTCCCGATCCTCACCGCGACGCTCGCGATGCTGCTGCTCGATCGCTACCTTGGCTTCCACTTCTTCACCAACGACGCCGGCGGCAACCAGATGATGTTCGTCAACCTCATCTGGGCGTGGGGCCATCCCGAGGTCTATATCCTGATCCTGCCGGCCTTCGGCGTGTTCAGCGAGGTGGTCTCAACCTTTTCGAGCAAGCCGCTGTTCGGCTATCGTTCGATGGTCGTCGCGACGATGGTGATCTGCATCCTGTCGTTCATCGTCTGGCTGCATCACTTCTTCACGATGGGCGCGGGCGCCGACGTCAACGGCTTCTTCGGCGTGACGACGATGATCATCGCGGTGCCGACCGGGGTGAAGGTCTTCAACTGGCTGTTCACCATGTACGGTGGCCGCATCCGCTTCCACGTGCCGATGATGTGGGCGGTGGCGTTCATGATCACCTTCGTGATCGGCGGCATGACCGGCGTGCTGCTCGCCGTGCCGCCCGCCGATTTCGTGCTGCACAATTCGCTGTTCCTCGTCGCACATTTCCACAACGTCATCATCGGCGGCGTGCTGTTCGGTGCCTTCGCCGGTTACAATTACTGGTTCCCCAAGGCGTTCGGCTTCACCCTCGACGAACGCTGGGGCAAGCGCGCCTTCTGGTTGTGGGTGATCGGCTTCTACGTCGCGTTCATGCCGCTCTACGTGCTCGGACTGATGGGGATGACGCGGCGGATGCAGCATTACGACGTCCCCGGCTGGCAGCCGTGGCTGATCGCCGCCGCCTTCGGTGCGCTGATGATCGCCGGCGGCATGGCGTGTCAGGTGATCCAGCTCTACGTCTCGATCCGCAACCGCAAGGACCTTGCCGACATCAGCGGCGATCCGTGGGACGGGCGCAGCCTCGAATGGATCACCACCTCGCCGCCGCCGCCGTTCAACTTCGCGGCGCTGCCCGACGTGAAGGGCGAGGAAGCCTATTGGGACATCAAGTCGACCGCGCGCGAGAATGGCGAACTCTCCGAACGCCCCAAGTACGAGGCGTTCCACATGCCGCGTAATTCGCCGACCGGCGTCGTCACCGCCTTCTTCACCACCGCGCTCGGCTTCGCCGCGGTGTGGCATATCTGGTGGCTGTTCGGACTGGGCTTCCTCGGCGCCTGGGCGACCTTCGTCGTCTTTGCCTGGCGCGACGAGAATGAGACCGAGATCAGTGCCGAGGAAGCGGAGCGGCTCGACCGCGAGCGGCGCGCCGCCAAGGCGCAATTGCTCGATATCCCTGCGGACCAGCCGGCATGAGCGGCGATCCGCACAAGCTCGGCCGCGGCGAGACGGCGCCCAGCGAACGCGGCCCCGCGCCCAAACGGATCGTCGTGGCCTATGGCTTCTGGATCTTCCTGCTCACCGACTTCATCATGTTCGCCGGCTTTTTCTCCGCTTATGCGGTGCTGGCCCAGGCGACCGCGGGCGGCCCGGCGGCGCGCGACATCGTCGAACTGCCGCTGGTCGGCGCGGAGACGGCGCTGCTGCTCGCGTCCAGTTTCGCCTGCGGCATGGCGGGGATCGCGACCGCGGCGCAGAACCGCTTCTGGTTCCAGATCGCGATGGCGGCGACCGCACTGCTCGGTGCCGGCTTCCTCGGCCTCGAAGCCTTTGAATTCCTGCGCCTCATCAACGAGGGCAACGGGCCGCAGCGCAGTGCCTTCCTCTCCGCCTTCTTCGCGCTGGTCGGCTGCCACGGCCTGCACGTCACGCTCGGGCTGATCTGGCTGACGACGATGATGGCGCAGGTCCAGGCCAAGGGCTTCCGCGACGAGATCGTCCGCCGCATCGCCTGTTTCAGCCTGTTCTGGCACGCACTCGACATCATCTGGGTGGCGCTGTTCACCACCGTCTATCTGCTGGGAGTGGCGCGATGAGCGACCGGAGCGACCTGGACGATGATCGCGCGCCCGGCGAGGGCAGCAGCGACGCCGGCGACATCCGCGCCAAGGTGCTGACCTATGTCGCGGGTTTCGTGCTGGCGGCGGTGCTCAGCATCGCCTCCTTCGCGGCGGTGCATAGCGGGGTGATTTACGGTCCCGGCATCCCGGTGGCGCTGATCGCGCTGGCGATCGCGCAGATGGGCGTCCACCTCGTCTTCTTCCTCCACGTCACCAGCGGGCCGGACAATACCAACAACGTCCTCGCGCTGGCGTTCGGCGTGCTGATCGTCGGATTGGTGCTGATCGGCTCGATCTGGATCATGGCGCACCTCGACCACAATCTGATGCCGGCGAGCATGCCGGCGATGTAGCGCCTATCGCGGCGGCGCATAGCCCGCCGCGAGCAGCGCGCGCGTCACGCCGTTGGTCCAGCCAAAGCCGTCCTGCAGCGGATATTCGCCGCCGCCACCGGGCAACCGCTCGACGACATTGTATTTTTCGAGCAGCTTGCCGCTCGCCGCATACTCCCGGTCCACCGTCGCCAGCCAGTTGGTCGCGATCCGCTTGGCGAGCGCATCCTCGCGATAGCGGCGCAGTCCGTCGATCGCGACCCATTGCAGCGGCGCCCAGCCATTAGGCTCATCCCATTGCTGCCCAGTCCTCACCGCGGTCGTCCCGAGCCCGCCCTCGCCGACCAGCGGCGTCAGCGCCTGCGCGGTCGCCTTCGCACGCTCCGGCGAGGCGAGGCCGACGAACAGGGGGAAAGCCATCGCCGCGGTCCGCCCGTCGGCGACCCGGCGCGCGTCGAGATCGTAATCGGCATAATAGCCCGCGCCGTTCCACAGATGCGCCGCGATCGCCTTCGCGCGCGCATCCGCGGCCGCAGCGTAGGTGGTGACGCAGGCGGCATCCTTCAAAATGCGGCAATTGTCGGCGATGCTGCGCTCCATCCCGTACATCAGGCTGTTGAGATCGACCGGCACGATCCGCGTCGTCCGGATCGTCGCCAGCGTCTTGCCGTCGCCGAGCCAGCGCGAGCTGAAGTCCCAGCCGCTTTCCGCCCCGGCGCGCAGGTCGCGGTACATCGCCTTGGCATCGCGTCCCGGCGTCGCCGCGACCAGCGCCGCATCCTCGCGATAGCTTTCGTCGCGCGGATCGTCGCGATCGTCCCAATAGCGGTTGAGCAGCGACCCGTCCGCCAGCCGCACCACGCGTGCGCGCTCGCCGCCCGGCCGCAATCCGGATTCGCCCGCCATCCAGAAGTCATGCTCGGCGCGCATCCATGTCGTACGTTGCGCCAGCGTCGCGGCATTCTTCGACAGGCCGGCGATCAGATAGAAGAACGGCGGCTGCGAGCGGCTGAGATAATAGCTGCGCGTGCCATTGGGGATGCGGCCGTAGCGATCGATCAGGCTGCCGAAGTCGGTCACCATGTCCTCGACCAGATCCTGCCGGCCCGACACCTGCAGCCCGAGCATCGTGAACCAGCTGTCCCAATAATACATCTCGCGGAACCGCCCGCCCGGCACCACGAAGCGCTTCGGCAGCGGCAGCGCCGACGATCCCGCCGGCACGGTCGGCAGCGTCCGGGTAAGCTGCGGCCACAGCGCGTCGATATGCTCGGCCAGCCCCAGCTTGCGCGACGGCGGAGGCGCGGCCGGTGCCACCGGCACGTTGAAATTGGCGAGCACGAACGCCTTCAGCGCGGCATCGTCCTTGCAATCGCAACGGCGGTAGGCGGCGAGGATCGCGGCATCGCCGCGGCGCGGTTCGGCATCCGCGAAGGTCTTCGAATCGGGAAAGATCTGCCGCATCTGCACGTCGCGGAACAGCGCGCCGAACCGCTGCGCCGGCGATGGCGGCGCCGCCGCGACGAGCAGGCCGGCGAGCGCCAGCATCAGGGGACGGATCATGCGCGACTCTCCAACAGCGTGCCCTGCGTCAGCGTCACGCGCCGCGCGCGGCGATCGAACCGCAATGTGACGCACCGCTCGCCGTCGGGCAAGCGCAGCGCGAAGCCGTCGGCGCCGGCCCAATCGTCCGGCCGCATCGGCGCGTCGTCGAGCCGCCGCCAGTCTGGTGCCTCATACGGCGCGACGCGATCGAGCCCGGCCGCCGCCCGGAACGCCGCCAGATCGCGGGCGAAATCCTCCAGCGCCCGATCACGCCCGTGCCAATCGACCCAGCCGATCGCATTGTCCTGCGCATAAGCGTTGTTGTTGCCCCGCTGCGTCCGTCCGAATTCGTCCCCCGCGGTCAGCAGGATCGTACCGCGCGATGCGAACAGCGTCGCCAGCAACGCACGCCGGTCGGCATCGCGCCGGGCCGTGACGACGGGATCGTCGCTCGGTCCCTCGACGCCGTTGTTCCAGCTGTGATTGTCGCCATGGCCGTCGCGATTGTCCTCGCCATTGGCGTGATTGTGGCGTTCGGCGAAAGCGACGGTGTCGGCGAGCGTGAAGCCGTCGTGCGCCGCGATGAAATTGACGCTGCGCGTGTCGCCGCCGCCGAAGACGTCGTCCGAGCCGGCGAGCCGCGTCGCCAAAGCGCCCGCGCTGCCGTCGCCTTTCCAGAAGCGCCGTACGTCGTCGCGATAGCGGTCGTTCCATTCGAGCCAGTGCGCTGGAAACCGCCCGAGCTGATAGCCGTCCGGGCCGATGTCCCACGGCTCGGCGATCATGATGCGGCTGGACAGCAGGGGATCGGCGGCGATCTCGGCGAAGATCGGCGCATGCGGATCGAACCCCGGCCCGCGCGCCAGCACCGGCGCCAGATCGAACCGGAAGCCGTCCACGCCTAGCCGCGCGAAATGGCGCAGGCTGGCGAGGATCAGCGCGCGGACCTCGGCTCGCGAACAGTCCAGCGTATTGCCGGTGCCGGTGTCGTTGATCAGCGTGCCGTCCTCGGCCTGCGCATAATAGAGCCGCTCGTCCAACCCGCGCAACGACAGCGTCGGCCCGTGCACGTCGCTCTCGCCGGTGTGATTGAAGACGAGGTCGAGGATCACGCCGATCCCCGCCGCCCGCAGCGCCGCGACGGTCTCGCGCAGCTCGGCGATCCCGCCCGGCGCCAACCGCGGATCGATCGCCATCGGCACCACCGGATTATAGCCCCAGGCGTTGCGCAGCCCGAGCGGTGGCAGATGCCGCTCGTCGATCCACGCGACGATCGGCATCAATTCGACCGCGCTGACCCGCAGCCGCTGCAGATGCGCGATGATCGCGGGATGCGCCAAGGCCGCGATCGTTCCCCGCTGCGCCGCGGGCACCTCGGGGTGCAGCATCGTGAACCCGCGGACGCTGAGTTCGTAGATCAACCCGCCCGGCGTGAAGAGCGGCGGGGGGAGAAGGCTCGCGTCCTCCCCCTTATCGGCAACCCCTTTGTTGTCATCCCCGCGAAGGCGGGGATCCATACCCACGGACCTCGCGGCCCCTTCGAGGACCTGCGCGTCTGGATCCCCGCCTTCGCGGGGATGACGATGAGGGAAGGGTGTCGCAACACCCACACCCCAAGGCACCAACCCACCCGTCTCGACTCCCGGCTGACCCAGCCGCTGGTCAAAAATGAACGCCCGATCCAGCTCGACGGCATAGGGATCGACCAGCAGCTTCGCCGGATCGGCCGCCGCCCGGAAGCCGTAGCGCTGGCCCGCCCCGATCCCCGGCACATCCACCGACCAGATACCGTCGGCACCGGCCATCGCCACCCGCCGCTCGACCGCGCCGTCCCACAGGCACAGCGTCACCGCCGTCGCCGAGCGCACCGCGAACCGCACTTCGCCATCGTACGAGATCGCGCCCAGCGCGGGCGCGTCGCTCACGTGATGACGTCCGGCTCGGTCCGCCCGCTATGCCGCACGATGCCCGCGATCTCGTCCGCCGCCGCGACGATATCCGCCAGCATCTCGCCGGTCTCGCGATCGAGATCGCCGCCCGCCGGCTCGTAGCGCTCCAGATATACCCGCAATGTCGCACCGCTGGTGCCGGTCCCCGACAGCCGGAACACGACGCGGCTGCCGCCCTCGAACAGCACGCGCACGCCCTGGTTGCGGCTCACCGAGCCGTCGGTCGGATCGGTATAGGCGAAATCGTCCGCCGCCGCGATTTTCAGCCCGCCGACCTGCGTCCCCGCCAGTGTATCCAGCTTGCCGCGCAGCTCGGCCATCAGCGCATCGGCGCGCGCGCTCTCGACGCCTTCGTAATCGTGGCGGGCGTAATAGTTGCGGCCATAGGTCGCCCAGTGATCGCGCGCGATCGCATCGACCGACTCGCCGCGTACGGCGAGGATGTTGAGCCACAGCAGCACCGCCCACAGCCCGTCCTTCTCGCGGACGTGATCCGATCCGGTGCCGGCGCTTTCCTCGCCACAGATCGTCGCCATGCCCGCGTCGAGCAGATTGCCGAAGAATTTCCACCCGGTCGGCGTCTCGAAGATCGGCAGGCCGAGCTTCTCCGCGACACGGTCGGCCGCCGCACTGGTCGGCATCGACCGCGCGATCCCCTTGAGCCCGTCCTTGTAGCCCGGCGCGAGATGCGCGTTCGCCGCCAGCATCGCGAGGCTGTCCGACGGCGTCACGAACCGCGCCCGCCCGATGATGAGGTTGCGGTCGCCATCGCCGTCCGACGCCGCGCCGAAGTCCGGCGCATCCGCCGCCATCATCGTCTCGTAGAGTTCGTGCGCGTGGACGAGATTGGGATCGGGGTGATGCCCGCCGAAATCCTCCAGCGGCTCGCCGTTGCGGACGGTGCCGGCGGCGAAGCCGAGCCGCGTCTCGAGGATCTCGGTCGCATAAGGCCCGGTCACCGCGCTCATCGCGTCGAACGCCATCGTCAGCTTCGCGGCGCGGATCGCGTCGAAGTCGAACAGCCGCTCCATCAGCGCGGCATAATCGGCGACCGGATCGACCACCTCGACCGTCATCCCACCGACCGTCACCTCGCCGAGCGTATCGAGATCGACGTCTTCGGCATCGACTGTCAGCCAGCGGTCGATCGTCTTCGTCCGTTCGTACAGCGCCTCGGTCACCTGCTCCGGCGCCGGGCCGCCATTGGCGATATTGTATTTGATGCCGAAATCTTCGGTCGGGCCGCCGGGATTGTGGCTTGCCGACAGCACCAGCCCGCCCAGCGCCTTGCGGATGCGGATCATGTTGCTCGCCGCGGGCGTCGATAGCAGCCCGCCGCGGCCGACGACGACGCGGCCGAAGCCGTTCGCCGCGGCGATGCGGATCGCCTTCTGGATCACCTCCCGATTGAGGAACCGGCCGTCGCCGCCGATCACCAAGGTCGCGCCGTCCTTGCCGTCGATGACGTCGAACACCGCCTGGACGAAATTCTCGGCATAATCGGGCTGCTGGAAGACGGTGACCTTCTTGCGCAGACCGGAGGTGCCGGGCTTCTGGTCGGAATAGGCGTGGCTGGCGACGGTACGGATCATGCGGTTCCTGTCAGGCTCTTGTAGAGGTCGGCATAGCGGCGGCCGCTTTCCGACCAGGAGAAATCGGCGCGCATCCCGTTGCGCTGGATGGCGCACCATAGATCGGGGCGCGCGTAGGCGGCAATGGCACGACGGATCGCGTGGCCGAGCGAATGATGGCTCGCCTCGCCATGCTGGAAGCCGGTCGCGACCCCGGCGGCGAGCGCCGCCTCGTTGGCGTCGATCACCGTATCGGCGAGCCCGCCGGTGCGCGCGACGACCGGCACGCAGCCATAAGCGAGGCCGTAAAGCTGAGTCAGCCCGCACGGTTCGAACCGCGACGGGATCAGGATCGCGTCGGCACCGCCCTGCAACAGATGGGACAGGGGTTCGTCATAGCCGATCCGTACCGCGATCCGCCCCGGATAGCGCGCCGCCGCGGCGAGCAGCGCCGCTTCCAGATGCGCATCGCCCGAGCCGAGCAGCGCCAGCCGCGCCCCGCCCGCGACCAGCTCGTCGAGGCAGGTGACGAGCACGTCCATGCCCTTCTGCCACGTCAGCCGGCTGATGACGGTGAACAGCGGCCCGTCGTCGCGATCGAGCCCGAACATCTTCTCGACCGCGCGCTTGTTGGCCTTGCGCCGGCCGAGCGCACGTGCGGTGAAGCGGCTCGGCAAGGCGGCGTCAGTCTCGGGATTCCACACGGCGGGATCGATGCCGTTGACGATGCCGTGCACGCGGTCGCGTCGAGTGTCGATCAGCCCTTCCAGCCCCATGCCGAACCGCGGCTCGCGGATCTCGGCAGCATAGGTCGGGCTGACCGTGGTGATCGCATCGGCCGCCTCCAGCCCCGCCTTCAGGAAGCCGACACCGCCATAATATTCGACGCCGTCGATCGCATAGGCCTCGTCCGGCAAATCGAGCCCGGCAAATATCTCCGCACCGAACTGGCCCTGGAAGGCGATGTTATGGACCGTCATCACGCTGGCGGTCCGGCGCTGCGCCGTACCGCAATAGCGCAGATAGGCCGGCGCCAGCGCGGCCTGCCAGTCGTGCGCGTGAAGCACGTCGAACCCTTCCGCGACGTCGGCGGCGGCGCGCGACAGGGCCGCGAACCTGTACCAGTCGTCGGTCTGGTCGTAGAGCCCACCCGCCCGCGCGAACAACGCCGGCGCATCGAGCACCAGCAGCGGATGCTCGCCCAGCCGCGCGCCGAGCAACCGCGCCTCGACGCCGAGCAGATCGCGCCAGCGCCGCACCACCTTGGCGCCCTTCACCGCCTTGCCGACCGCCGGATAGCCCGGGATCAGCGTCGTCGTCGCGACGCCATGCGGCGTCAGCGCATCGGGCAACGCCCCCACCACGTCGGCGAGCCCGCCGGTCTTGACCAGCGGAAACGCCTCCGAGGCGACCGAGAGGACGGAGAGCGTCACAGCCCGAGGCGGTCGATCATCGGCTGGGTGATGAGGCAGATGCCCTTGTCGGTCCGCCGGAACCGGCGCGTATCCAGCTCGGGGTCCTCGCCGACGACCAGCCCGTCCGGAATCACCACGCCGCGATCGATCACGACCCGGCTCAGCCGCGCGTTGCGGCCGATATGGCAATAAGGGAGGACCACCGCCTCATCGAGCGACGAGAAGCTGTGTGCCCGCACCCCGGTCGACAACAGGCTGCGATGGATCGCCGAGCCCGACACGATGCAATTGCCCGAGACGAGGCTCGACACCGCCGAGCCGCGCCGCCCGTCCTCGTCATGGACGAACTTGGCCGGTGGGGTGATCTCCGAATAGGTCCACAGCGGCCATTCGTGATCGTAGACGTCGAGCTGCGGGATGATGTCGGTCAGGTCGATGTTCGCCTCCCAATAGGCATCGACCGTTCCGACGTCGCGCCAATAGGCCGCCGGCTCCTCGCTGGTCCGCACGCAGCTCTTCGAGAAGCGATGCGCCTGCGCCACGCCGTGCTCGACGAGATAGGGGATGATGTCCTTGCCGAAGTCGCGCGCCGAGCCTTCGGTCGCGGCATCGCGCCGGAGCTGCTCGATCAGGAACTTGGTGCGGAAGACATAGATTCCGAGGCTGGCGAGCGCGATGTCGGGCTGCCCGGGGATCGCGGGGGGATCGGCGGGCTTCTCGACGAAGTCGATGATCCGGTCGGTCTCGTCGACGTGCATCACGCCGAACGCCACCGCCTCCATCCGCGGCACCTCCATACAGGCGACGGTCACGTCCGCACCGCTGTCGCAATGCTGCTGGAGCATGATCTCGTAATCCATCTTGTAGATGTGATCCCCGGCCAGGATCACCATATACTCGACGTTATACGTCTCGATGATGTCGATGTTCTGGAACACCGCATCGGCGGTGCCCTCATACCATTGGAATTCCGACACGCGCTGCGAGGCGGGCAGGATGTCGAAGCTCTCGTTGCGCTCCGGGCGCAGGAAGTTCCAGCCACGCTGGAGATGGCGGATCAGCGAATGCGCCTTGTATTGCGTCGCGACGCCGATCCGGCGGATGCCCGAATTGATCGCGTTCGACAGCGCGAAGTCGATGATCCGGCTCTTGCCGCCGAAATAGACCGCCGGCTTGGCGCGGGTGTCGGTCAATTCCATCAAGCGGCTGCCGCGCCCGCCCGCCAGCACGTACGCCATCGCGTCGCGCGAAAGCGGCTGTCCTCGTCTGTCTACCATCGGCTCCCTCCATTATCGTCGTTATCGGTGCGCGCGGGGCGCGATCAGCCGTCGAATTGCAACATGACCGTCGCCAGCGGCGGCAGCGTCACCCACGCCGCACCGTCCTTGGCCTCGACCCCGCCGAGATTGCCGAGGCCGGAACCCCAATAGTCATGCGCATCGGAATTGATGATCTCGCGCCAGCGTCCGTCCTGCGGCAGCGGGATGCGATAGGGCGCGCGCGCCACCGGCGTCAGATTGGCGATCACCGCGACCGGCTGCTCACCCGGCGCCTTGCGCAGCCAGGCGAACACCGAATTGGCGGCGTCGTCTCCGATCAGCCATTCGAACCCCTCGGGCTCGCAGTCGCGCGCATGCAAGGCCGGGGTGTCGCGATAGAGCCGATTGAGATCGCGGACGAGCTTGCGCACGCCGCCATGCGCCGCCGAATGGCCGAGATGCCAGTCGAGCGCCCGCTCCTCGCTCCATTCCTGCCGCTGTGCGAACTCCTGGCCCATGAACAGCAGCTTCTTGCCCGGATAGCCCCACATGAAGGCATAATAAGCGCGCAAATTGGCGAATTGTTGCCAATCGTCGCCCGCCATCTTGGTCAGCAGTGATCCCTTGCCGTGAACCACCTCGTCGTGGCTGAGCGGCAGCACGAAATTCTCGTCGAAGGCATAGACGAAGCCGAAGGTGATCTCGCCGTGATGATGGCGGCGATGCACCGGCTCGCGCGCGAAATACTGGAGCGTGTCGTGCATCCAGCCCATGTTCCACTTGAAGCCGAAGCCGAGCGCCTCGCGCGGCCCCTCCTCGAACGCGGGCATCGACACGCCCGGCCAGCTCGTCGATTCCTCGGCGACGGTGAAGACGCCGTCGTCCTTGCCATAGACCGCGCGGTTCATCTCGCGCAGGAAGCTCACCGCCTCCCAATTCTCGCGACCGCCGTCCTCGTTGGGGATCCATTCGCCCGCCTCGCGGCTGTAGTCGCGATAAAGCATCGAGGCGACCGCATCGACGCGCAGCCCGTCAACATGATAGCGTTCCGGCCAGAACAGCGCGTTGTTGATGAGGAACGAGCGCACTTCGCGGCGCCCGAAATTGTAGATCGCGGTTTTCCAGTCGGGATGGAAGCCGAGCCGCGGATCCTCATGCTCGTACAAAGCGGTGCCGTCGAAGCGGGTGAGGCCGTGCGGGTCGACCGGGAAATGCGCCGGCACCCAGTCGAGCAGCACGCCGATGCCGGCACGGTGCGCGCCGTCGACGAAGCGGGCGAAGCCGTCGGGATCGCCGAACCGCGCCGAGGGCGCGTAGAGGCCGGTCGTCTGATAGCCCCATGACGGATCATAGGGATGCTCGCTGATCGGCATGAACTCGATATGCGTGAAGCCGAGATCGACGACATAGGGGATCAGCCGGTCGGCGAGCGCGTCCCACGACAGATACCAGCCGTTCTCGTCCTTGTCCCAACTGCCCGCATGGACCTCGTAGATGCTGACCGGCACGCGCCGCGGATCGACCTTCGCCCAGGTCGCGCGATGCGCCTCGTCGCCCCAGACATGCGCGGGCGGCGCGGTGGTGATCGACGCGGTCTTCGGCCGCAGCTCCGCGGCGAAGGCGAAGGGATCGGCCTTCAGCGGTTGCAGCGTGCCGTCGGGGCCGACGATCGCGAACTTGTAGCTGCGTCCCGCGCCGACATCGGGCAGGAAGATCTCCCACACGCCGATGTCGCTGCGGCGGCGCATGACGTGGCGCGTGTCGTTCCAGTCGTTGAAGTCGCCGACCACCGAGACGCGCCGCGCGTTCGGCGCCCAGACCGCGAAATGCACGCCGCTCGCGCCCTCATGCGCGATCAGATGCGCGCCCATCTTGTCGTAGAGGCGGAAATGCGAGCCTTCGGCGATCAGATAATCGTCGGTCGGGCCGAGCACCGGGCCGAAGCTATAGGGATCGGTGACCCACCATTCGGCGCCGAACCCCTGCGCCTTGTATTTCACCGGCTGCGGATCGCCGGCGATCGGCCCCTCGAACAGGCCGGCAGCCTCGATCCGCGTCAGCGCGCCGAGCGGCTTGCCGGCCAGATCATGCGCCTCGGCGGTTTCGGCACCGGGGATCCAGGCGCGTCCGAACGTCCCCTGCGGCCCGGCGAACGTGCCGAGCAACGAAAACGGATCGTCGTGGCGCCCCTCCAGCAATGCGGCGATGGCGCCACGCGGTGGTTTCACATCACCCCCCAGATTTGTTTCGCATATTCGCCGATCGTCCGGTCCGACGAGAACCAGCCCATATTGGCGACGTTGAGCACCGCCGAACGGCCCCACGCCGCCGTGTCGCCGAACTTGGCGTCGACCTCGCGCTGCGCGGCGGCATAGGCGTCGAAATCGGCGGCGAGCATGAACCAGTCATGCTCGTACAGCCCGTCCATCAACCCCTTGTAGCGATCGGGATCGTCGGGCGAGAACACCCCCGACGCGATCGCATTGACCGCCTGCGCCAGCTCGCGCGATCCCTCGATCACCTGGCGGCCGCGATAGCCGCTGGCGCGCTTCTCAGCGACCTCGTCGGCGGTGAGGCCGAAGATGAAGATATTATCGTCGCCGACATGATCCATGATCTCGATATTCGCGCCGTCGAGCGTGCCGATGGTCAGCGCGCCGTTGAGCGCGAACTTCATATTGCCGGTGCCCGACGCCTCCATGCCCGCCGTCGAGATCTGTTCGGACAAATCGGCGGCGGGGATGATCTTCTCGGCGAGGCTGACGTTGTAATTGGGGACGAACGCGACCTTGAGCAGGTCGCCGACCGCGGGGTCGGCGTTGATCCGCTTGGCGACGTCATTGGCCAGTTTGATGACGAGCTTGGCGGTATGATAGCTCGACGCCGCCTTGCCGGCGAACAGCTTGACGCGCGGCGTCCAGTTGCGTTCGGGATGGCTGCGGATCTGGTCGTACAGCGCGACCGCCTCGACGATGCCGAGCAACTGGCGCTTATATTCGTGGATCCGCTTGATCTGCACATCGAAGATCGCATCGGGGTCCAACGTCAGACCCATGCTGTCCTTGATGTAGGTCGAGAGCGTCACCTTGTTGGAACGCTTAACCATAGCGAAACGCTCCCGGAACGATGAATCATTCGCGAAGGGCGCGAGCGCGGTCAGGCGGGCGGCGTCGTCCTTGAAATCCTCGCCGATCGCCTCGACCAGCAGGCTGGTCAGGCCGGGATTGCATTGCTGCAACCAGCGGCGCGGCGTGATGCCGTTGGTCTTGTTGTTGATCCGGTCGGGATACAGCCGGTGAAGGTCGGCAAAGACCGTCTTTTTCATCAATTCGGTGTGCAGCGCCGCGACGCCGTTGACGCTGTGGCTGCCGGCGAAGGCGAGGTTCGCCATCCGCACGCGCCGCTCGCCGCCCTCGTCGATCAGGCTGATCGCGGCGATCGCATTGCCGTCGATGCCGTCGACCTTGCTCGCCTCGCGCAGCAGCCTGGCGTTGATCGCATAGACGATCTGCATGTGCCGCGGCAGCAGCCGCTCGAACAGCGGCAGCGGCCAGCTCTCCAGCGCCTCGGGCAGCAACGTATGGTTGGTATAGCCGAAGGTCGCGCGGGTGATGTCCCACGCCTCGTCGAACGACAGTTCGTGGAAATCGGTGAGCAACCGCATCAGCTCGGCGACCGCCACCGCCGGGTGCGTGTCGTTGAGCTGGATCGCCGCCTTGTCGGGCAGGGTGCGGATGTCGCCGAAATATTGCAGGTGCCGGCGGACGATGTCCTGGATCGAGGCGGAGGAGAAGAAATATTCCTGCCGCAGCCGCAATTCCTGCCCCGCCGGCGTGCTGTCGTTGGGATAGAGCACGCGGGTCAGCGTCTCGGCGCGCATCTGTCCGGCGAGCGCGCCCTCGAAATCGCCGGCGTTGAACCGGTCGAGCTTGATCGGGTCGAAGGCGCGGGCGTTCCACAGCCGCAGCGTGTTGACGCGTTTGCCGCGCCAGCCGACCATCGGCGTGTCGACCGCGACCGCCTCGACCGCTTCGATCGGCGACCAATGGACCTGGCCCGACGCCGTCGCCGTCACCTCGCCACCGAAGCCGACGAAATAGGCGCTCTCCCGCCGCTCGAACTCCCACGGATTGCCGTGCGCGAGCCAGTTCTCCGGCAGCTCGACCTGCCAGCCGTCGTCGAGCCGCTGGCGGAACATGCCGTTCACATAGCGGATGCCATAACCGTAAGCAGGCAGGTCGAGGCTGGCGAGGCTCTCCATGAAACACGCCGCCAGCCGGCCAAGCCCGCCATTGCCCAGCGCCGCATCGGGTTCGATCTCCTCGATCGCTGCGAGGTCGACGCCGAGACTGGCCAGCGCCGCCGCCACCTCGTCGTTATGGCGCAGGTTCGACAGCGCATCGCGCAGCAGCCGGCCGATCAGGAATTCGAGGCTGAGATAATAGACGCGCTTCGCCCCGGCGGCATGCGCCGCCTTGGTCGATTCCATCCAGCGTTCGATGATCTCGTTGCGCAGCGTCAGGATCGTCGCGGCGAGCCAGTCGTGCGGCCGCGCCGCCTGCGCGTCCTTGCCGATGCGGTGGACGAGCGTGTCGACGATCGCCGAGGCGAGGGCGGGGCGGGGGTCGAGTGCGGTCGGTGCGGCGGCTTGGCTGTCTGTCACGGCATATCCGATGCAAGAGGAAGGCGAAGGAGAGGGCGGGGCGGAGAGGGCGGTGCGATCGTCCGCGAATGCCGCCGACCCGGACTTAGAGCATGCCGATCAGCAACGTCAGGTTAAGCCCGATGATGATCGCGGCGATCGTCCAGGCGACGATGCGCAACCATAAAGGGCTGACGAACCGCCCCATCACCCGCGTCTGGCCGGTGAACAGCACCAGCGGCACCACCGCGAACGGCAGTTGCAGGCTGAGCACCACCTGGCTGAGCACCAGCAATCTGGTCGCACCGCCATCGCCCGACAGGCCGACGACGAACACCGCCGGAATGATCGCGAGCAGCCGCGTCACCATCCGCCGCAGCCACACCGGCAGCCGCAGATTGAGGAACCCCTCCATCACGATCTGTCCGGCGAGCGTGCCGGTGACGGTCGAATTCTGCCCCGACGCGAGCAGAGCGACGCCGAACACGACGCTGGCGGCGCCGACGCCCATCATCGGCGCGAGCAGGCGATAGGCTTCGTCGATCTCGGCGATCTCGGTGCGGCCGGCGGTGTGGAACACCGCGGCGGCGACGATCAGGATCGCGGCGTTGATGAAGAAGGCGAGGCCGAGCGCGATCGTGCTGTCGATCGTCGCCAGCTTGGCGGCCTCCGCCTTGCCCTCGTCGGTCGGCGCGAAGGCGCGGGTCTGGACGATCGACGAATGGAGGTAGAGATTGTGCGGCATCACCGTCGCGCCGAGGATGCCGATCGCGAGATAGAGTTTGGCGGGATCGGTGACGATCCCCGGCGTCGGCACCAGCCCGGCGAGCACTGCGCTTATGTCGGGCTTGGCGTAGAACAGCTCGAAGGCGAAGCAGCCGGCGATGATGACGAGCAGCGCGAGGATGAACGCCTCGATCTTGCGGAAGCCGTAGCGTTGCAGCGCGAGGATCAGGAACACGTCGAGCGCGGTGACGATCACTCCCCAGACCAGCGGAATCCCGAACAGCAATTGCAGCGCGATCGCGGTGCCGAGCACCTCGGCGAGATCGCAGGCGATGATCGCCACTTCGGCGAGCAGCCAGAGGACGAGCGACACCGGCTTGGAATAATAGGCCCGGCACGCCTGCGCTAGGTCGAGCCCCGCGGCGACGCCGAGCCGCACCGACAGCGCCTGCAACACGATCGCCATCAGGTTGGACAGCAGGATGACCGACAGCAGGGTATAGCCGAACGCCGAGCCGCCGGCGATGTCGGTCGCCCAATTGCCCGGGTCCATATAGCCGACCGCGACGAGGAAGCCCGGCCCCATGAACGCCGCCAGCCGCCGCCAGCCGGCGCCGCCGACGGGCAATGCGATGCTGCGATGACTGCCACTGAGGGAAACGGCTGGGGCAGAAGCGGGTGGCGTCATGGCGCCGGTGTGTGGCGGAAGCCGCGCGCGCGGGCAAGGTGCGAGAGCGCCCGCTGGATCAATCGGCTGCAACGATCGGACGAGGGAGAGACGACGGATCAGAGACTTGCGCCCGCCCACACCCACTACGCGGCTGCCGGATCGACGTTCACTCGCACGCGGCCTCGCCATCCCAGCCTCGTCACCCCGGACTTGATCCGGGGTCCCGCTACGTTCGTCGAGGACCGATCGCGAAGAAGCGGCACCCCCGAGCCCAGACATCTGCGAGAGCCCAGTGCTCCTGCGAAAGCAGGAGCCCAGGAGTCGCGCACACCATAAGACGGTGTTGCACTTGGCTCTGTGCTCCTGCGTCCGCAGGAGCACTGCGCTGATCTAACCGATGATGAAGACTTCCGCAGGGGTGTTAGTCGACCCGCGGTCACGAAAGGGCGACGGAAACAGCGAATATCGAAAATCGACCCCGCCTAGACCGGCGCCGCATCCACGTCGGGGCCTGCACCATAATGGTGCCATGTGAAGATCGCCAACGCGCCGCGATGCGGCCGCCACGCCTCGGCCAGCGCGCGCGTCACTTTCTCCGACGGCCGCTCGTCATGGCCGAGCAGCCGCCCGACCTCGATCTGCACCGCGAGGTCGCCCGCCGGCCAGACGTCCTCGCGCCCCTCGGCGAACAGCAGATAGATTTCCGCCGACCAGCGGCCGATCCCCTTCACCCGGACGAGCTGCGCGATCGCCTCCTCGTCGTCCGCGGGTAAATGGTCGAGATCGAGCCGCCCGCTGGTCACCTCCTCGGCGAGGCTGCGCGCATAGCTCGCCTTTTGCCGCGACAGGCCGGCGGCGCGCAGCGTCTCGTCGCTCGCGGCGAGGATGGTATGCGGATCGCCGGGATCGCCGACCAGCGTCTCGAGCTTGCGATAGACCGCCGCGGCGGAGGCGACGCTGACCTGCTGGCCGAGGATCGTGCGCAGCAAGGTCGCATAGCCGCGCTCGCGAATGCGCGGCGGCGGATAGCCGACGCGGGCGAGGCCGGCGGCGAAGGCGGGTTCGGTCAGCGCAAGTGCGTCCATCGCCGTGCGAATCTGTTCGGCGCTCAGGCCCATGCTTGATCCTTGACCCGTCGCGCGGCATGGCCGGCGACACCTTTATCGGAGACTGTCATGCCCAAGCTTATCGTCGTCACGCGCGAGGGGGAAGAACGCGAAATCAACGGCGAAGCCGGCCTGTCGGTGATGGAAGTGATCCGCGACGCGGGGATCGACGAATTGCTCGCGCTGTGCGGCGGCTGCTGCAGCTGCGCGACCTGCCACGTCCATGTCGATCCGGCCTTCGCGGACCGGTTGCCGGCGATGGGTCCGGACGAGGACGACCTGCTCGATTCGAGCGACGAGCGCAACGCGACCTCGCGCCTGTCGTGCCAGATCCAGATGACCCCGGCCCTCGACGGCCTGAAGGTGACGATCGCGGGGGAGGATTGATCGGTATCTCGTCTAGGATCGTAGTCTAAATCCCTACCGTCATCCCCGCGAAGGCGGGGATCCATACCCTCTGACCCGGCTTGAGCCGCGGCGTCAGCGTATATGGATCCCCGCCTTCGCGGGGATGACGATCAAGGCGAATGCGTCTACCGCGCCGCCACCGCGTACAGCGCGATCGCCGCGGCGTTCGAGACGTTCAGACTCTCCACCTTCTCGCTGATCGGCAGCTTGGCGAGTTCGTCGCAATGCGCCTCGGTATTCTGGCGCATGCCCTCGCCCTCGGCGCCGAGCACGATGCAGATCCGCTGCGTCCCCATCGCCTGCGCCAGCGTCTGCTCGGCATGGCCGGTGAGGCCGATCCGCCAGAAGCCCGCCTCGGCGATCTCCTCCAGCGCGCGCGCGAGGTTGACGACGCGCACCCACGGCACCGTCTCCAGCGCGCCCGAGGCGGCGCGTGCCACCGTGCCGCTCTCCGGCGGCGCATGGCGGTCCTGCGTGACGATGCCGAGCGCGTCGAACGCCGCCGCCGAGCGCAGGATCGCGCCGACGTTGTGCGGATCGGTGACCTGATCGAGCACCACCAGCGGTCTTTGATCGTCCTTGCCCTCGATCAGCAGATCGGCGAGCCAGCTATCCTCGAGCGGTTCGACCTCGGCGACGAGGCCCTGATGCGGCGCGTCGGACGGCACCAGCCGGCCGAGATCGGCGACATCGGCATAGACGACGGGCATCGACGCCGGAATGTCGAGCGAGGTGAGCGCCTCGCGCGTCCCCCACAATTTGCGCACGACCCGGTTCGGATTGGCGAGCGCCGCCGTCACCGGATGGCGCCCCCAGAATTTGGGGCGGTTGGCGGTGCCGGTCGACGGGCGGTGGCCACGGCGCGCCATCAGCGGGCGCTCGCGGGGATCGGGGTCATGGTGTCAGTCATCATTGGCATCGCTATAGGCAAAGGGGTCGGTGACCACCGGCTGCGTCGGCAGCGGCGGACGGGGCAGCGCCTTGTCGGCGTTGGCGGCGGAGAGCAGGACCGAGGCGAGGACGATCGATCCCTGCCGCAGATCCTCGGGCTTGAGATGGTCGAACGTGTCGACCGACGAATGATGGACGCGGCTGCCGTAATCGAGCGGGTCCTGGACGAACTGGAAGCCGGGGATGCCGACCTGCTGGAGCAGCACGTGATCGGTGCCGCCGGTCTGCCGCGCGACGACGTTGGCCGCGCCCATCGAGGCGAGCGGCGCGAGCCATTCGCGGAAGATCGGCACCACCGCGGGATTGTTCTCGGCATACAGGCCGCGCAGCTTGCCCGAGCCGTTGTCGATGTTGAAATAGGCGGCGAGCTCGCCATGGCCGGGCAGCGGCACGATCGGCCAGCGATCCGAGAAACCGTAATCGGCGCCGGCCGGCTGTTCAGACGGCGCACCGCGGCGGGCGAGATGCGCCTTGGTATAAGCGAGGCTGCCGAGCAGCCCTTCCTCTTCCGCGCCCCATAGCACGAAGCGGATCGTCCGCTTCGGCCGCACGCCGCTCGCGGCGAGGATGCGCGCCGCCTCCATCACCTCGGCCGAGCCCGCGCCATTGTCCGCCGCGCCGTCGCCGGCCACCCAGCTGTCGAGATGCGCGCCGGCCATGACATAGCCGGCCTTGGGGTCGGTGCCGGGGATCTCGGCGATGACGTTATAGGCGTTGACGTCGCCATCGTCGAAACGGACGTCGCTAATGATCTCCAGCGTCGGCGCCGGGCCCATCTTGGCGAGCCGGGCGAGGCGCAGATAATCCTCCTGCGCGATCTGTACCGCGGGCAGCGTGGCGGTGTCGCCGACACCGAACAGATAGCCTTCGCCATGGACGAGCTTGCCGTCGCGATACGACATCGTCGCCATCGCGACGGCGCCCTCGGCCTTCAGGAAGGCATCGAGCTTCTTGGTGTAATCGAGCCGCTTGGCGCGGCGGTTGATGCTGGCGGGGTCGTATTCGGGCTGCTGGAACTGGTCGAGCTTCGCGATATCGTCGCCGGTCAGCCGGCGGAAATCGGGATCGGTCGGGTCCTTGGCGGCGCGGGGCAGCGTGACCATCACGATCTTGCCGCGCAACTGGCCGCGATATTTGGCGAAGTCGCGTTCGCGCGCGATCGGCGCGACGACGACGGGCGCGGTGATCGTGCCGTTGGTCCCCGGCGTCCAGGCGACCGGGATAGCAGTGAGCTGGACCGCGCGCGGCGTCACCATCCGCACGCTCGCGCGTTCGATCGCCCAGCCGCGGCCGAAGGCGAAGCCTTCCTTACGGACGTTGCGCAGTCCCCATTCGCGGAACTTGCCCTGCGTCCATGACTCGGCGGCGCGCGCACCCGGCGAATTGGCGAGGCGCGGGCCGATCACGTCGGTGAGATATTGCGCGGTCTGCACCACCTGGCTGTGATTGGTGCCCTGATCGATGATCGTCGCCAGCGCGGCGCGATCCTGCGCCGCGGCGGGCAGGGCGAGGCAAAGGGCGGCGGTGGCGAGCAGGAAGTGGCGCATGAAGGTCCCCGGCGAACGTTGCGGCCGGTGCTAGGCGGCGGTCGCGGTTCGCGCAAGCCGGCGAGGGCGATGCGAAAAACCGCCGCGGGCGCGTTGACAGCCGCGTTTCGCTTCGCCAATAGGCCGCCTCGCTTCAGCGAAGCGGCCCATCTGGACAGGTGGCCGAGTGGTTAAAGGCAGCAGACTGTAAATCTGCCCGTGCAAGCGTACGCTGGTTCGAATCCAGCCCTGTCCACCACCTCCCCGCTTCGGCGGGGAGGGCCTGCACCCAGCGCCGCCGCCGATCGGAAACGCCCCGCGCCGCATGGTAAAATCAGCTTTATCTATTTGAATCCACACGCGTAACGATAGGAACGGGTGCGACTCCAGACGGGTTGGAGCGGTCTTGCGCAGGGAGACCAGCATGACCGACCGACGCGATGACGCGCCCTCCACGACCTACAAGCACGGCGACGCCGCCGACGCCACCACCGCCTCGCTGATCGAGGGGCAGGGCAGTGCGGTCGCCGGCCGATCGGTGACGATCAACCGGCCTGTGCGTGAACTTTATGACTTTTTCCGCGACTTCACGAACCTGCCGCACTTCATGGAGAACGTGGTCTCGATCGATGTCGTCGACGCCAAGCTGTCGCATTGGGTGGTCAAGGCCCCCGCCGGCGCGACCGTCGCATGGGACGCGCGGATCACGCAGGAGGAGCAGGACCGGCTGATCGCCTGGACCACCGAACCCGGTGCCGACGTCGCCAACTCCGGCCGCATCGAGTTTCGCGACGCCGGTCCACGCGGCACGGTGGTGACCGCGACGATCGCCTACGACCCGCCCGGCGGCATCGTCGGCAAGTTGATCGCCAAGATGTTCCAGCGCGAGCCCGCGATCCAGGCCCGCCGCGACCTGCGCCGCTTCAAGCAGCTCATGGAAACTGGCGAGATCGCCACGCCCGCGATGAACCCCAAGCAGTTCGAGGAGATGGGGCTGTGAAAGCACTCGCCTGGCACGGTAAGCACGACGTCCGCATCGATACCGTCGACGATCCCGAGATCGTCAACGATCGCGATTGCATCATCAAGGTCACCTCGACCGCGATCTGCGGCTCCGACCTCCATCTCTACGACGGCTACATCCCGACCATGCAGGCGGGCGACATCCTCGGCCACGAGTTCATGGGCGAAGTGGTCGAGGTCGGCGCGAAGTCGACGCTCAAGAAGGGCCAGCGCGTCGTGGTGCCGTTCACCATCGCCTGCGGCAGCTGCTACCATTGCGGCAAGCATCAATATTCGGCCTGTCCCAACGGCCTGCCCGCCGACAATCAGGATATCGCGCAGGAGCTGTACGGCCATGAGATGTCGGGCCTGTTCGGCTACAGCCATATGACCGGCGGCTATGCGGGCGGCCAGGCGGAGTACGTCCGCGTGCCGTTCAGCGACGTCGGTCCGATCGTCATCCCCGACGGCGTGTCCGACGATAAGGTGCTGTTCCTGTCGGACATCCTGCCGACCGGCTGGCAGGCGGCCGAATATGCCCAGATCGAACCCGGCGACACGGTCGCGGTCTGGGGCTGCGGCCCGGTCGGGCTGTTCGCGGTGCAATCGGCGTTCCTGATGGGCGCCGAACGCGTCATCGCGATCGACCATTTCCCGCATCGCCTCGAACTCGCCAGGCGTTTCGGCGCCGAGACGATCAATTTCGAGGAAAGCGCCACCTACGAGGCGCTGATGGAGATGACCGGCGGCATCGGCCCCGATGCGGTGATCGACGCGGTCGGGCTCGAAGCGCACGGCATGTTCGTCGACAACATCATCGACCAGATCAAGGCGTCGACCTTCCTCGGCACCGATCGCCCCCATTCGATCCGTCAGGCGATCATCGCCTGCCGCAAGGGCGGCCGCGTCTCGATGCCGGCGGTCTATGGCGGCTTCGTCGACAAATTCCCGCTCGGCGCGTTCATGGAAAAGGGGCTGACGCTCAAGACCGGCCAGACCCACGTCCAGCATTACATGCCGGCGCTGCTCAACGCGATACTGGAAGAAAAGATCGATACCGAGTTCCTGATCTCGCACCGCATGCCGCTGACCGATGCGCCCAAGGGCTACGATTTGTTCAAGAACCACCAGAACGAGACCACCAAGATCGTACTGAAGCCGGACATGGTCGGCTGACCTCAACGCCCTGCAAGGATAATCGAACATGGCTGACAAATTCGCGATCATCACCGGCGCATCGACCGGCATCGGCTTCGAACTCGCCTCGCTCGCGGCGCGCAACGGCTACGACATCCTCGTCGTCGCCGACGAATCGCTGATCGAATCGGCGGCGGCCGACTTCCGCCAATATGAGCATGACGTACAGGCACTCGAGGCCGATCTGTCGACGCCCGAAGGTGTCGATCGCCTGCTCGACGCCGCGGGCGGGCGGCGGATTGACCTGCTCTGCGCCAATGCCGGCCGCGGTCTCGGCCACGCCTTCCTCGACCAGAAGGTCGAGGATTGGCGCGCGGTGGTCGACACCAACATCACCGGCACAGCCTATCTGCTGCAGAAGGTGCTCCGCGACATGGTCGCGCGCAACGACGGCAAGGTGCTCGTGACCGGCTCGATCGCCGGCTACATTCCGGGCGCGTTCCAGGCGGTCTACAACGGCAGCAAGGCATTCCTCGACAGCTTCGTCGCCGCCCTGCAGAACGAGATCAAGGATGCCGACGGCGTCACGCTTACCAATCTGATGCCGGGGCCGACCGACACCGAGTTCTTCGCGCGCGGCGACATGCTCGACACCGATGTCGGCAGCGATCCCAAGAAGGACGACCCCGCCAAGGTCGCCGCCGACGGCTGGGACGCGCTGATGGAGGGCAAGGCCGCGATCGTCTCCGGCTGGAAGAACAAGATCCAGTCGGCGGTGGCGAACGTCACCCCCAATGCGGTGCTCGCCGAACAGCATCGCAAGATGGCGGAACCCGGTACCGCCGACCATTGATCGTGTGGCGGCTGTGGCCGGTCGTCGGCCGCAGCCGTCCGCGCTCAGGAGGGTGGAGCGGGTAACGGGAATCGAACCCGTGTATTCAGCTTGGAAGGCTGCTGTACTACCATTGTACTATACCCGCACGACCTGACGGCCCGCAGGCGTCGATCGAGCGGCGGCTTATCGTCGCGCGGCATGCGGGGTCAAGACCCAAGATCGTGGCATGCTGTGGTTCATGGCTTGCTTACCGTTGCCGCGCTAAGCCACCGGCATGGAGCACGACACCGAGCAGGCAGCCGCACCGGCCGAGGGACGACCCGCATCGGTGGTCGGCCATGGAGTCGGACTTGCCGGTATCGCCGGGCTGTTCGGCTGGCTGGTGGCGGCGCTCGCGATCGGCATGGACGGCCCCTATGCGGCGCTGGTCGCGCTCGTCGCCTGCGCGCTGCCGATGATCGGCTGGTCGCTGCTGGTCGACAAGGTGCATCGCCGCGCCAGCACCGGCATCGATTGGCATAACCCACGCCCGCTGGTCGAACGCCGCGACGTCAGTCTGACCAAGCTCGCCGGCCTGTATCTCACCTGGGGCGGTATCGCCTTTCTCTACGGTGTCGGCCGCTTCTATTGGGACGGCAATTTTGCGTTCGCCATGTGGTGCTTCGGCTGGGTCATGCCGATCGTTGCGGTGCTCGCAATGCCCTATGTGCTCTGGATCGACCGCTATCTGATCGAGCCGCGCGACGGCGCCTGGCACCTCGGCGCGTGGCTCACCGGCCAGCCCGGCGTCATGCCCGAGGCGATCTACGGCCATCTGCGCGCCTGGGCGGTCAAGGCGTTCTTCCTCGCCTTCATGCTCGCGGTGCTGCCGGGCAATTGGGCGGGCTTCATCCACACCGATCGGGCGAGCCTCCGCGATCCCGTCGCGCTCGCGCAATGGCTGATCGGGCTGATGTTCGTCATCGACGTCAGCTTCGCCACCGTCGGCTATATCCTGACGCTGCGCCCGCTCGACGCGCACATCCGCAGCGCCAACCCCTATGCCGCCGCCTGGACCGCCGCGCTGATGTGCTATCCGCCGTTCATCCTGATGGAGGCGGGCGGCCCGCTCGACTATCATCCGGGGACGCAGGACTGGACGTCATGGTTCGCCGGCCACCCGACCGTCCTGACGTCATGGGGCGCGATTCTCGTGCTGCTGACCGCGGTCTATGCGTGGGCGACGGTCGCATTCGGGCTGCGCTTCTCCAACCTCACCCACCGCGGCATCCTGACGCACGGTCCCTATGCCTGGTCGCGTCACCCGGCCTATCTGTCGAAGAACCTGTTCTGGTGGCTGTCGACCGTGCCGATCCTGACGACGGGCAGCCTGGTCGACGCGGTGCGCGCGACCGCGCTGATGGGCGTGGTCAGCGGCATCTATTACTGGCGCGCGCGCACCGAGGAACGCCACCTCGGCCTCGACCCGGTCTATCGCGCCTATAGCGACTGGATGACGCGGCACGGCGCGGTGCCGCGCTTCGGCCGCTGGCTGGTCGGACGCTAGACCTTCGGCTTATCCTTCGTCCACAGCGCGTCGACGCGCTTCTGGTTGCCGCCGGTCTCGCGCAGCCGGAGGTCGAGCAGCTCGACCTTGCGGCCCTGGAAGCGCTGCGGCCGGGTATGCCAGACGATGTCGTAAATCGCCTGCCGCGTCGTCGGCTGGTCGTCGGTGAAATAGGTGTAGCGGATCAGCACCGGCAGCCGCCCGGTCAGATCGTCCGCGCCACCGTCGGTCGCCTGGCGCAGCGCCTTGTCGAACCAGTCCGCCGGGATCGTCTGCGTCACCGAATCCTGCGGCGACACGCCGAGCGCGGTGGGGAAACTGACGCGGATGTCGCCGAGCGGATGCGCCTCCTCGCGCGCCAGCACGATCGTCCGCTTGTCCTTGTCGGGCGCGCCGCGCAGCACGAAGCGCGTCTTGTCGCGTGTCGCGCTCGCCTGTTCGATCGCCTTGTCGGCCGCCGCCTGCCGCCGGTCCTGCCAGTTGCTGTAGAGCGTCAGCGCGGCGATGACGACGCCGGCGACCGCGACCACCTCGGCCAGCGTGATCCAGCGCCGGCGGGTCTGCGCCTGATCGCGCGTCTCGCTCATCGCCCGCCCGCTTCGAGCAGGTCGCGCGGCGCGGCCAGCTCCCAGCTGTGCGCGATCCGGTCCTCGACCAGCGTCCAGTCGGTATCCTCGCCGATCGCGACATCGGCCCAATGGTCGACGTCGTCGAGCACCTGCACCACGGCCGCACCATTCTCCCCATCGCGCACCCGCACGAAGGCGGCGTCGCCGACGACGAAGCTGTAGCCGTCCTGCGTACGCTCCTCGACATCTGGCAGCAGCAGGGCGACGGCGCGTACCCGCGCCAGGACAGGAGAAACGTCGGTCATCGCGTCACGAATTCCTTGAGGATCTGGGGATACAGACGGTGTTCGGCGGCGAGCACCCGCGCGGCGAGCGTATCGGGGGTGTCGCCGGCCAGCACCGGCACCTCGGCCTGGCCGAGCAGCGCGCCGCCGTCCAGCTCCTCGGTGACGATATGCACCGAACAGCCGGCGACCGCATCGCCGGCGGCGATCGCCCGCGCATGGGTGTCGAGCCCCTTGTACTTGGGCAGCAGCGAGGGGTGGATATTGACGATCCGGTCGCGCCATCGTGCGACGAATGCGTCCGACAGCAGCCGCATATAGCCGGCGAGCGCGATCACCTCGCACCCCGCCTCGCGCAACGCCGCGTCGAGCTGCGCCTCATAGGCGGCCTTGCCGATTCCCTTGGGCGACAGGGCGAAGGTCGCGATGCCGCGCCCTCGCGCCCAGCCAAGACCGGCCGCGTCGGGCTTGTCGGAGGCGACCAGCGCGACGGGGATCCCCGCCTCGACCAGCGCCATCATGTTCGAGCCGCGTCCCGAGATCAGGATGCCAACCGTCTTCGCATCAGCCATGGTGGTGCGTAGCCGTCCAGTCGCTGCGCGCGCTCCACGTCTCCGTCGATCCGCGCACGGTGCAGCCGCGCGTCCCCGCCTCGACCATGCCGATCCGGTGCACCGTCTCGCCGGCCGCGGTCAGCGCCGCCGCGACCGCCTCGGCGCGCTCCGCCGCGACGACCACCGCCATGCCGATCCCGCAGTTGAAGGTGCGCGCCATCTCCTCGGGCTCGATCGCGCCCTGCGCCTGGAGGAAAGCCATCAGCCGCGACTGCTCCCACGCATCGGCATCGACCACGGCATGCGTTCCCTCGGGCAGCACGCGCGGGATGTTCTCGAGCAGACCGCCGCCGGTGATATGCGCCAGCCCCTTGATCGCGCCCTCGCGCAGCAGCGGCAGCAGGCTGGCGACGTAGATACGCGTCGGCGCCATCAGGATGTCGATCAACAGCCGGTCGGCATCGAACAGCGCGGGACGGTCGAGCTTCCAGCCGCGGTCCGCCGCCAGCCGGCGGACGAGCGAGAAGCCGTTCGAATGGACGCCCGACGAGGCGAGGCCGAGGATCACGTCGCCCGCGGCGATCTCGCGCCCGGTCAGCACGCGGTCGCGCTCGACCGCGCCGACGCAGAAGCCGGCGAGGTCGTAATCGCCCGGCGCATACATGCCGGGCATCTCGGCGGTCTCGCCCCCGATCAGCGCGCAGCCCGCCTGCCGGCAGCCCTCGGCGATCGACGCGACGACGCGCTCGGCGATGCCGTTGTCGAGCTTGGCAGTCGCATAATAATCGAGGAAGAACAAAGGCTCGGCGCCCTGGACGATCAGATCGTTGGCGCACATCGCGACGAGGTCGACGCCGACGCCTTCGTGCCGGTCCCATTCGATCGCGAGCTTGAGCTTGGTGCCGACGCCGTCGTTGGCGGCGACGAGCAGCGGGTCGTTGAACCCGGCCGCCTTGAGGTCGAACATGCCGCCGAAGCCGCCGAGCTCGGCATCGGCACCGGGCCGGCGCGTCGCCTTGGCGAGCGGCCCGATCGCGCGGACCAGCGCGTTCCCCGCGGCGATCGACACGCCGGCATCGGCATAGGTGTAGGACTGGTCGGACGGGGAGGGCGGGTTGCTCATCCGGCCAGCCTGCTACGATTTGCGATGGTTGCTGGCAATGCCGAACCGAATACCGCTCCCGCCCGGCGGAGGAATGACGGTCGCCGCACATCCCGCTTGGCATCGCCCGCCGGCTTCGCCAAAAGGCCCGCGACATGCGCATCCCCCTGTTTCCCTCGCTCGCCGGTGCGGCCCTGCTGCTCGCCGCCGGCGCCTATGCGCAGATCGAGGGCGGGCGCGGCGTCGCGCCGGTCGACAGTTCGGGCGATTTCGAGGTCAGCGGCGTCGATGTCGACGTCGCCGCCAGGACGGCGCAGGCGGCGCGGCTCGGCGGCTGGCGGCTGGCGCAGCGCAAGGCCTGGGTGCAGCTTTCGAAGCGGCTCGGTGGCGACGGTGGCCTCGTCTCGGACGGCACGCTCGACCAGCTCGTCTCCGGCATCGTCGTCGAGAACGAACAGATCGGCCCGACCCGCTATATCGCCAAGCTCGGCGTGCTGTTCAATCGCAGCCGCGCCGCCTCGGTGCTCGGGATCAGCGCCTATTCGGACCGGTCGCGGCCGATGCTGCTCCTGCCGCTGCAGGTGTCGGGCGGGGTCGAGACGGTGTTCGAACAGCGCACCGACTGGCAGGAGGCCTGGGCACGCTTCCGCACCGGCAACAGCGCCGTCGATTACGTCCGCCCCTCGGGCAATGGTGCCGATTCGCTGCTGCTCAACGCCGGCCAGATCGCGCGACCGGGGCGCGGCTGGTGGCGGACGGTGATCGACCAATATGGCGCCGCCGACATCCTCATCCCCGTCGTCCGCCTCTATCGCAGCTATCCCGGCGGACCGGTGATCGGCGTGTTCCAGGCGCGTCACGGCCCCGACAACGAATTGATCGGCAGCTTCACGCTGCGCGTCGGCAGCGCCGCCGGCCTGCCGCGACTGCTCGACACCGGCGTCACCCGCATGGACGCGCTGTTCCAGCAGGCGCTGCGCGGCGGCGCGCTGGGCGTCGACCCGTCGCTGTCGCCGCCGCCGCCGCCCGAGCCGGTGGTCGACCCCGATGCGATCGACGACGCGGCGAGCGGCGAGACGCTCGCCGAGATCGTCGGCGACACCGGCGCTGCCAATGCCGGCATCGCGCTCACCATCCAGTTCGAGACGCCGGGCGCGAGCGCGGTGGCGAATACCGAAGGGCTGGTGCGCAGCATCCCCGGCGTCCGCGCGGCGAGCACCACCAGCCTCGCGCTCGGCGGTCTGTCGCTGATGCGCGTCACCTATGACGGCGATCCCGATGCGTTGCGGGCGGCGCTGGAGGTGCGCGGTTATCAGGTCAGCGGTTCGGGCCAAACGCTGCGCATCCGCCGTGCGGCACCGGCACCCGCCGCCTCCGCCAGTCCGACCGGCTGACGCATGAGCAACCAATTGGCGCTGCCCCTCGGGTGGCCGGCCGACCCCAAGGACGACGCCTTTCTCGTCACCCCGTCCAACATCCGCGCCGCGCAGGTGCTGGAGCAATGGGCGAGCTGGCCGGTGATGGCTGCGGTGCTGACCGGCCCGCGGAAATCCGGCCGCAGCCTGCTCGCGCGCATCTTCGCCGCCAAGAGCCAGGGCCGGATCATCGACGATGCCGAGGCGGTGCCCGAGGCGCAGATCTTCCACGCCTGGAACCAGGCACAGGCGGAGGGTCGGCCGCTGGTCATCGTCGCCGACGCGCTGCCGCCGAGCTGGGCGGTCAAACTGCCCGATCTGCGCTCGCGCCTTGCCGCCAGCCCGCATGCCGCGATCGGCGCGCCCGACGACGAACTGATCGCCGCATTGCTGGCGCATCTGTTTAACCGTCGCGGGCTTGACGCACGACCCGATCTGGTGAGCTGGCTCAGCACGCGGATCGAACGCAGCCACGTCATCGTCCAGCGCGTCGTCGACGCGCTCGATCAGGAGGTACTCGAAAGCCGCCGCCGCCTGTCGATTCCGCTCGCGCGCACTGTTTTGACCGCGGCGGGGATCGTCACGCAACCGCAACCGTTGCTACCTATGACCGAAGTATGACACGCCCAATCCACCTCTCGCATCTCGCCGCTCCCGATGACGATCCGTTTGTTCCCGAAGTGAACGATCGCTATTTCAATCGCGAGCTGTCGTGGCTCGCCTTCAACCGGCGCGTGCTCGAGGAAGCGTGCAATCCGGCGCATCCACTGCTCGAGCGGCTCCGCTTCCTGTCGATCTCGGGCAACAATCTCGACGAATTCTTCATGGTCCGCGTCGCCGGCCTGAAGGGGCAGCAGCTCAAGGACGTCGACCGCCGCTCGTCGGACGGTCTGACGCCGGGGCAACAGCTTGCCGCGATCACCCGCGAGGCGGATGCGCTGATGGCGAGTCAGCAGGCGGTATGGGGCGACCTGCGCACCCTGCTCGACGAGGCCGGCCTTCACGTCCTGCGCCGCGACGAGGTCGACGCCGAAGACGCCGAATGGCTCGAGGCGCATTTCCGCGAACAGATTTTCCCGATCCTCACGCCGCAGGCGCTCGATCCCGCGCATCCTTTCCCGTTCATCCCCAACAAGGGGCTGTCGGTGATGTTCGACGTCGTCCGCGATTCGGACGGCGAGCCGGTACGCGAGCTGGTGATGATCCCGGCAAGTGCGCCGCGCTTCGTCCGCCTGCCCGGCGAGCCCGCGCGTTACGTGTCGATCGAGGCGCTGCTCAAGCGCTTCGCCCCGGTACTCTTCCCCGGCTATACGCTGGTGGGTGCCGCCGCCTTCCGTGTACTGCGCGACAGCGACATCGAGATCGACGAGGAGGCGGAGGATCTCGTCCGCTACTTCGCCAATGCAATTAAGCGTCGCCGCCGCGGCCGCGTCATCCGGCTCGAACTCGAGACGGGAATGCCCGACGCGCTCGCCAAGGTGCTGCGCCACGAGCTGGGCGGCGCCGATGCGACGATCACCGAGAGCGGCAATCTGCTCAGCATCGGCGATCTCGACGCGGTGATCGACGAGGATCGCCCCGACCTCAAGTTCCTGCCCTTCGTGCCCCGCTTCCCCGAGCGCATCCGCGAATTCGGCGGCGATTGCTTCGCGGCGATCCGCGCGAAGGACATCATCGTCCATCACCCCTATGAGACGTTCGACGTCGTCCTCGCCTTCCTCAAACAGGCGGCGCTCGACCCCGACGTCATCGCGATCAAGCAGACGCTGTATCGCGCGGGCAAGCAGCCCGCGGTGATCAACGCGCTGATCGCCGCCGCCGAGGCGGGCAAGTCGGTCACCGCGGTGGTCGAACTGCGCGCTCGCTTCGACGAGGAGCAGAACATCCTGTGGGCGAGCGCGCTCGAACGCGCCGGCGTACAGGTCGTCTACGGCTTCCTCGAATGGAAGACGCACGCCAAGGTTTCGATGGTGGTGCGCCGCGAGGATGGCCGGTTTCGCACCTATTGCCACTTCGGCACCGGCAATTATCACCCGGTCACGGCGCGCATCTATACCGATCTCAGCTTCTTCACGGCCGATCCGCGGATGGGGCGCGATGCGGCGCAGATGTTCAACTACGTCACCGGTTATGTCGAACCGACCGACATCACCAAACTCAGCCTCTCGCCCCGCGACCTGCGCCAGAAGCTGCTCGACCTCATCGACGTCGAGATCGCCAATGCGCGGGCCGGCAAGACCGGGGCGGTATGGGCGAAGATGAACAGCCTCGTCGATCCCGCGATCATCGACAAATTGTACGAGGCGAGCGGCGCGGGGGTCGAAATCGACCTGATCATCCGCGGCATCTGCTGCCTGCGCCCCGGCGTGCCGGGCATGTCCGAACATATCCGCGTCAAGTCGATCATCGGCCGTTTCCTCGAACACAGCCGCATCTTCTGCTTCGGCAACGGCGCGGCGCTGCCCAACGACGGCGCGAAGGTCTTCATCTCCTCGGCCGACTGGATGCCGCGCAATTTCGACCGGCGCGTCGAATATATGCTGCCGATCGAGAATCCGACGGTGCACGACCAGGTGCTCGACCAGGTGATGGTCGCCAACCTCATCGACACCGAACAAAGCTGGGAGCTGGAATCGGACGGCCGCTACGTCCGCGAGACGCCGGGCGACAAGCCGTTCAACCTCCACCGCTATTTCATGACCAACCCGTCGCTCTCCGGCCGCGGCGCGGCGCTGGCGGAAAGCAACGCGGTGCCGACGCTGGCGCTGCGGCGGCGGCGATGACGGCGGATCGGGGCGGGGTTCGGGGTGTGCGGCCCGCCGCGGATGCCCGCTGATGGTCCGTTTGCCGTTCATCACGACATTGCGCGACAAACCCGCATCTGAACACCAGCTCGCGCCGGCCGTTGAACCTGCAATGACCGCCCCCTATCCCCGCACCGGCATCATCGACATCGGCTCCAACTCGGTGCGGCTGGTGGTGTATCAGGGCCATCCGCGCATCCCCGCGACGCTGTTCAACGAAAAGGTGATGGCCGGGCTCGGCCGCAGCCTCGCCGCGACCGGTGCGATCGACGCGGACAGCATGACGCTCGCGATCGGCGCGCTGCGCCGCTTCGCGATGGTCGCCCGCGAAATGGACGCCCCCGTCCGCACCGTCGCCACCGCCGCGGTGCGCGATGCGAGCAACGGCGCCGCCTTCATCGCCGCCGCGAAGGACCTCGGCCTCACCGTCGAGCTCCTTTCCGGCGAGCAGGAGGCGACCGCCGCGGGCATGGGGGTGCTGTCGGCGATCCCCGATGCGGACGGCATCGTCGGCGATCTCGGCGGCGGCAGCCTCGAACTCGTCCGCGTCGTGGCGGGCACCGTCACCGACCGCATTTCCTTCCCGCTCGGCGTGCTGCGTATCGCCGCGCTGCGCGCCAGCCGTGGCCCGGCGTTCGACCGCCACGTCACCCGACTGATCGCCGAGGCGGGCTGGACCGGGCGGGGCAGGGGCCTGCCGCTCTACATGGTCGGCGGATCGTGGCGCGCGCTGGCACGGCTCGACATGAGCCTGACGCATTATCCGCTGCCGATCATCCACGGCTACAGCCTCGCGCCCGAAACCGTCGGTCGCCTCGGCCGCAGCATCGCGCACCTCTCCCGCCCGCGGCTGCGCAGCGTGCCCGGCATGTCGTCGGTCCGCGCCGCGCAGCTCGGCGACGCGACTGCGCTGCTGTCGGTGGTGATGCGCGAACTCGGCTCGGCGAGCGCGATGGCCTCGACCTTCGGCCTCCGCGAGGGGCTGCTCTATGCGACGCTCGATCCGAAAACGCGGGCGCTCGACCCGCTGATCGTCGCGGCGCGCGAGGAGGGCAAATTGCTCGGCCGCTTCGCCGAGCACGGCGACCTGCTCGCCGCCTGGATCGCACCGCTCTTCCCCGACGATATGCCGGAGCTGGCGCGGATCCGCCATGCCGCCTGTCTTCTCGCCGATACCGGCTGGCGCGCCAATCCCGAATTCCGCGACGAGCGCGGGTTCGAGGTCGCGCTGCACGGCAATTGGGTGGCGATCGACGCGCCCGAACGGGCGATGCTCGCGCAGGCGCTGCACACCAGCCTCGGCGGCAGCACGACGCCGCATCCCCTGCTCGCCGGTCTCGCCAGCACCGGCCAGATCGCGCTGGCGATCGACTGGGGGCTGGCGATCCGCTTAGGCCAGCGGTTCAGCGCCGGTCTCGCCGGGCCGCTGCAGCGCGCGTCGCTGGCGCTGGTCCCCGGCCACGTCGCCTTGTCGCTGACCGAGGCGGACCGGCCGCTCTATGCCGAGACGGTCGAGCGCCGCCACGCCGCGCTGGCCACGGCGCTCAAGCGCAAGCCGCGCCTCGCGATCAGGTGATCAGCCGCACTTCAGTCCGCTGATCAGCCCGCCGTCGTCGAGCAGGATGTTCAGCCGGTCGACGCGGAAATCCTGCGTCGTGACGTCGTCGGGATGGATCAACCGCGAGATCGCCGAATGCGTCATATGCTCGATCTCGGGCCGCATCCGCTCGCGGAATTTGACGCCTGCGAAGCGGATCTTGACCGCCTCGTCGATCACGCACGGGCCGCGTTCGGGCTCGGGCGCGGGCATCGTCGCACATCCTGCCGCAAGCACCGGCAGTAGAAAGGCCAACCGCATCATGCTGCTTCCTCCGTTCGCGTCATCTTGAGCTTGCCGCCGCGCACTGCGAAGCCGAGCCGCCCCTCGACCAGATCGAGCGCATCGCGCCCGAACTGGTCGAACCGCCAGCCCTCCAGCATCGGCAACCCGGTGCGCACCCCGGCGGCGAGCGCTTCCAGCTCTTCCGACCGCGCCAGCAGGCGCGACGCGACGTCGATATCGCGCGAGCGGATCTTGAGCAGCAGTTTGAGCAGATCGGCGACCAGCGCGCCCTCCTTGCCCAGCCCCGGCTTGCGGTCGTCGCGCGGCGGCAGCTCGTCGGCGCCAAGCGGTGCCGCCGATTCGATCGCCGCCATCAGCCGCCCGCCGATATCGTTCGACGCCCAGGTCGCCGACAGGCCGCGCACCTTGGCGAGATCGGCCTGTTTGCGCGGCGGATGGCCGGCGATGTCGCCCAGCGTCTCGTCCTTGACGATCCGCCCGCGCGGCAGGTCCTTCGACTGCGCCTCCAGCTCGCGCCAGCGCGCCAGCGCCTTGAGCCGCCCGAGCACGTCGGGCTTGCGCCCGGAGATGCGCACGCGCTTCCACGCCTGATCGGGATCGTTGGCGTAATTGGCCGGGTCGGCGAGCCGCTCCATCTCCTGGTCGAGCCACACGCCGCGCCCGGTCTTGCGCAGCCGTTCGAGCATCTTGGGGAAGATCACCGCGAGATGCGTCACGTCGCCGATCGCATATTCGATCTGCCGCGCATCGAGCGGCCGCCGCGCCCAGTCGGTGAAGCGCGCGCCCTTGTCGACGACGATGCCGAGCCAGCTGTCGACTAGGTTGGAATAGCCGATCTGCTCGCCTTGCCCCAGCGCCATCGCCGCGACCTGCGTATCGAACAGCGGATGCGGCGTCTTGCCGGTGAGATTGTAGATGATCTCGATATCCTGCCCGCCGGCGTGGACCACCTTGAGCACGTCCTGATTCTCGGTGAGCAATTCGAGCAGCGGCGTCATGTCGAGCCCCGGTGCCATCGGGTCGATCGCCGCCGCCTCGTTCACGTCGGCGATCTGGATCAGGCACAATTCGGGGTAATAGGTACTCTCGCGCATGAATTCGGTGTCGACGGTCACGAAGTCGGCATTGGCGAGGCGGGCACACAGATTGGCGAGGCTGGCGCTGTCTGTAATCAACGGGTGGATATGCATGGCATTGCCATAGCCACACGCGGCCGGGTTGACAAAGCCAAGTGAGACGGGGAAGCGCGACCCCTCGCACAACGCCATTATCCGGCCGGAAGAAACGATCATGCACGCCTATCGCTCCCACACCTGCGCCGCGCTTACCGCAGGCAACGTCGGTGAGACCGTCCGCCTGTCGGGCTGGGTCCATCGCAAGCGCGACCACGGCGGCGTGCTGTTCGTCGACCTGCGCGACCATTACGGCATCACCCAGATCGTCGCCGACAGCGATTCGCCGGCGCTGCCGACGCTCGAATCGCTGCGCGTCGAGTCGGTCGTCACGATCGACGGCGTGGTGAAGGCGCGCTCCGACGCGACGCAGAACCCCAATCTCGCCACCGGCGCGATCGAGGTGTTCGCGCAGGTCGCGACCGTGCAGAGCCACGCGCAGGAGCTGCCGATGCCGGTGGCGGGCGACGCCGAATATCCCGAGGATATCCGCCTGCGCTATCGCTTCCTCGACCTGCGCCGCGAGCGGCTCCACCAGAACATCATGCTGCGCTCGAAGGTGATCTCCTCGATCCGCCAACGGATGATCGGCCAGGGCTTCACCGAATTCCAGACGCCGATCCTCACCGCGTCGAGCCCCGAGGGCGCGCGCGACTATCTCGTCCCCAGCCGCGTCCATCCGGGCAAATTCTACGCGCTGCCGCAGGCGCCGCAGATGTTCAAGCAGCTCCTGATGGTCGCCGGTTTCGACCGCTATTTCCAGATCGCGCCCTGCTTCCGCGACGAGGACGCGCGCGCCGACCGTAGCCCCGGCGAATTCTACCAGCTCGATTTCGAGATGAGCTACGTCACGCAGGAAGACGTCTTCCAGGCGATCGAGCCCGTCCTCCACGGCGTGTTCGAGGAATTTGCCGACTGGCAGGGCAAGGGCCGCACGGTCAGCGCGCTGCCGTTCAAGCGCATCCCCTATCGCGAATCGATGCTGAAATACGGCAACGACAAGCCCGACCTGCGCAACCCGATCCTGATCAGCGACGTCTCCGACCAGTTCGTCGGCTCGGGTTTCGGCCGCTTCGCCTCGATCGTCGAGGCCGGCGACGTCGTCCGCGCGATCCCCGCGCCCGGCACCGCCGACAAGAGCCGCAAGTTCTTCGACGACATGAACGCCTGGGCGCAAGGCGAGGGCTTCGCCGGCCTCGGTTATGCCACCCGCAAGGGCGGCGAATGGGGCGGCCCGATCGCCAAGAACCATGGCGAGGACAAGATGACCGCGATGGCCGATGCGCTCGGCCTCGGCCCGGACGACGGCCTGTTCTTCGCGGCCGGCAAGGAAGGGCAGGCGGCCAAGCTCGCCGGCCTCGCCCGCACCCGCGTCGCCGAGAGCCTCGGCCTGATCGACCAGAGCCGCTTCGAATTCTGCTGGATCGTCGATTTCCCGATGTTCGAGTATGACGAGGACAACAAGAAGGTCGACTTCAGCCACAACCCCTTCTCGATGCCGCAGGGCGAGATGGCGGCGCTGGAGACCAAGGACCCGCTCGACATCCTCGCCTATCAGTATGACATCGTCTGCAACGGCGTGGAGCTGTCGTCGGGCGCGATCCGGAACCACCGCCCGGAGATCATGTACAAGGCATTCGAGATCGCCGGCTATTCGCAGGCCGAGGTCGACACCAATTTCGCCGGCATGATCAACGCGTTCAAATTCGGCGCGCCGCCGCACGGCGGTTCGGCGCCGGGTATCGACCGGATCGTCATGCTGCTCGCCGACGAGCCCAACATTCGCGAGGTCATCGTCTTCCCGATGACGCAGAAGGCGGAGGATCTGATGATGGGCGCGCCCAATTTCGCGACGCCCAAGCAGCTCAAGGAACTCAACCTGCGCGTCGCGCCGCAGGCCGGTGCCGCCGCCGCCGACGTCGACAAGGCGGTCGCGCCCAAGGCCGGCTGATCGATCGGCCGACGGGTATCCTTGCGGTGCCCGTCGGCCGGACCGGCTCAGAACGCCCCGTGCACGCGCGCCCCGATCACGTTGGCGGGGCCGCGGTCGCGATTGTAGCCGGGATTGCCGATCCGCTGATAATCGAGCGTCAGCTCGAACCGACGGGTCGCGGCGAGCTTGTAGAAGGCCTCGCCGATATATTCGTCCCCCGGATGCGGCAGCCGGCCGTCGCCGACCAACACACCCAGCCCGCCCGCATCGAGATAGCGTTGATGCGCCGCGCTGATCCCGTTGACGATCAGCGCCGCCCCCACCGTGTCGACGGTACGGTGCCAGCCCGCACCTTTCAGCGACAGACCGAGCTGCGCCGTCCGGTCGATATCGGTGAAATCGTAGGGCTCGATCGCGCCATCGGCGACGCCGGCGCGCGCGAACAGCCCGAGCGTATCGGTGACCGCCTGTTCGCCGTTGACGCTCGCGCCGAGCCGCGTCCGCCGCGCCCGGACGAGTGCGGTGTCAGCATCGCCGCCGGTCGCCGCCGCCAGCGCCAGCGCATCGTCGAACCGGCCGAACCGCCCGCGGTTGCGGAACAGCGTCAGCCGCAGCGCGCCGTCGTGGCCGCCGATGCGGTGGCGGCGCTCGATCTCGCCATCGACTTGATATTGCCGGAAGCGCGTCTCCAGCGTCTCGCCATTGGGCACCTTCGACAGGTTGAACAGGCCGAGCCGCAGCGTCCAGTCGCCGCGATACAATTCGCCCGCGATCCCGGTCGAATAGCCCCAGGCATCCGCGGCATAATCGAAACTGCCCGCATCCACCGCCGACCAGTTGAGGAAGTCGCTGCGCGGATCGTGCGCATAGCTGTTGGTGTCGAACACGTCGCCGACGCCGAACTTGCCCGCGGTCAGCACCAGCCGGTCGCTGTCGCGCGTGCCGGCGAGCTGGTTCATCGCGCCGGCCACCGCCTCGCGCCCGCCGCCCAGCCCGATCGTCTGGTGGAAGAACAGCCGCTGCAGCCGGAGATACGGGCTCTTGCGTCCGACCTTATACGCCTCAGCGCTCGGGAAGCCCGCGGCGCCCAGCGTGTTGGACAGGCCGAACCCCTGGTCGATCTCCGGATTGATCCAGAGTTCGCCGCCGCGCCAGGGCCGCACCCCGGCATAGAGCGTGACGTCGACCGTCTCCTTGATCTGCCGCGGCGTCAGGCTGTTCGTCCCCTGATAGGGCGAAGCGAAGCCGGGCGTGCCCTGCAGCACGCCGGTCGCCTGGCCGTGGATCGCCCAATCCTGATCTGCCACCGCGGACTCGGCGATCGTTTGCGCCCGTGCCGGGGCGTGGAGGGTCAGGCCGGCGAGCGCGCAGGCGCCCGCCAGCAGGGTTGCGATACGAGTCATGTTGGTCCCCCTAGGCGCGCTTGATTACAATTGGCGGGTCAGCGCGAGCTGGCCGATACGGATCAGCACCAGCCCGCCGGCGACGGCGAGGTAGAGGCGCAGCACCGTCAGCCACGCTTTCTCGCCCCGCCGCAGCGTCGCCGGGGCCAGCGCGTCGAGCGGCGGCATCCTCCAGTCGTCGCGACCGGTGCGATCGATCGGCGCGGCACGGACCGGCGCGACCAATTGCTGCACGCCCCATCCGAGCAGTGCGATGCCCAGCCCGCCGCCGAGGATCGACAGCATCGCGCCCGCGCCGAGGTCCGGCACCAGCACCGATGCGGTCAGGATCACCGACAGCAGCACCAGCACCGCGATCACCGCCCCGGTGAACAGGTTGAGCCAGCGGCCGTTGCGCCATGGCCCCAGCACCGCCTTGTCGTTGCACAGCAGCAGCAGGAACACCGTCGCGCTCGGCAGCAGCACGCCCGCCAGCGACTGCACCGCATTGGTCAGCAGCCCCAGCGGCGTTCCCGGGATCAGCACCAGCGCCGCCGCCACTGCGATCAGCCCGGCGAAGACGAGGTAGAAGGCGATCGAATCGCGGGGCGAGCGGTGCAGCGAATGGCGGATGCCGAACGTGTCGCCGATCGCATAAGCGGTGCTCAGCGACACCGCCGACGCGCCGATGATGGAGGCGTCGATCAGTGCCACGGCGAACAGCACGCCCATCAGCCGCCCGCCGTGCGCCGCGATGCCGCGCGCCACCGCGCCGGCGTCGGTGAAATGACCGGCCCCGGCAGTCCCGGCAAAGGCGGCGGCGGTGAACGCCATCATCGCGACCCCGCCGGCGATGACGACGGCGATGCCGACCCACAAATCGATGCGGCTATAGGCCATGAACCGCGGCCCGATCCGTTTGTCGATCAGATAGCTCTGCTGGAAGAACAGCTGCCACGGCGCCACCGTCGTGCCGACGATCGCGATGATCAGCAGCATCACCTCCGACAGCCTGCCGTGCGCGGGCAGGCCGGGGATGAGCACGTCATGGGCGATCTGCCCGGCCGGCGGATGGATGGTCAGCGCGACCGGGATCAGCAGCAGCGACCCGAACACCAGCACCATCATGAACCGCTCGAAGCGGCGGAAGCTGCCGGTGCTCGCCGCCGCGACGATCAGCACCGCCGCCACCGCGACGCCCGCCACCTTGGGCACGCCGAGATGATCGAGCCCCAATGTGATGCCGATGAACTCGGTGACGATCGTCAACGCGTTGAGCAGGAAGAGATCGATGACGCTGAACGCGCCCCAGAAGCGGCCGAACCGCTGGAAGATCAGCCGGGCGTGACCGACCCCGGTCACCGCGCCCAGCCGCAGCACCATCTCCTGGTTGACGTAGAGCACCGGCACCAGCAGCAGCAGCGTCCAGAGCAGGCTGGTGCCGTAATTCTGCCCGGCCTGCGTATAGGTGCCGAACGCACCGGCGTCGTTGTCGCCGACCATCACGATCAGGCCGGGACCGATGATCGCGGCCAATGTCAGCAGCTTGCGCCGCCAGGTCGGGCGGGTGCCGGTATCGTCCCGGGCGATCGTGCCGAAGGCGCCGATGATGTCGCCGAGATGGGCGTCGTCGAGATGGGCGGTGGCGCGCGGCGGCGCCCCGTTTAATGCGAGGTTGGTCATGGCACGATCTCCGCGTGCGTCGTTCGATAAGGCGGCGAGGGGGGAGGGGCGGCGCTCAGGCCGCCGCGGTTCGCCGCTCGCGCAGGTCGCGGTCGTGCTGCAGGCGGCACGCGGCCAGCCGGATGCGACGGTTGAGCGGCTCGCTACGGCCGGCATCGGCGCGCGGATGGGCGCGTCGTATCGATAGGATCATGGCGACCTCCTTGGTCCGGATAATTGGGTCCGGCCGGGAGGGACGCCGCCGCGCTCAGGCGGTGGGCGTGCGCTCCCCGACCGGGGCATGTCCGACGACGTGGATCAGTGGAGCGGCGCTCCTACTGTCCCCTTCGCTGGACACGGGCGTAGATCGGGGTTTCATCATCGTCCTTCGTCTGGCGAGCGGGAGATCCGCTCTGTCGACTCGCGTCCACCGCGATGCCGATGGACGCCACATACCCCTCCGGAGTATAGGTTCAAGTCCAAATGGAGCATGCATGAGCCACGTCGAAAAAGAGAAGAAGAAGCTGCTCAACCGGCTGGCCCGGCTGCGCGGACAGATCGCCGCGATCGAGCGCGCCGTCACCGAGGATCGCGAATGTGCGCGGGTGCTGCAACAGGCGACGGCGTGCCGCGGCGCGCTCGACGGTTTCATCGCCGAGGTGATCGAGGATCATATCCGCGAACATCTCGTCGACCCCGCCGCCGCCGACGACAGTCCCCGGCGCCGCGCCGCCGACGAACTGATCGACATCGTCCACGCGTACCTGACGTGAGCGGCTGATTGAGCAAGCGACGATTGCGGATCGCAACTCACAGCTCAAGGTTTTCGTTTTTGTAACAGAATCGGAAATCGTTCTCGTGCAGGATCTTGCAAGGCATATGCTCCAACATCCCAGAATAACTGCCTTCGCACCTATACAGGTTTAACCTTTCGTTATCGTTTGTTACGGCAATCGCGCCCCGGTTAACTCGAACCGGGGGCGGTAGAATGCGTAAATGGGTATATCTTCTGGCAGCGGCTGGCTGCGCAGGAGCGATCGGCCATGCCGAGGCGCAGGGGTTGCGGGGGCTGGCGCCGACGACCAAGCAAGGCGAACAGGACAAGGCCAAGCCGGCCGTGGCGGAAAATACCTCGGACATCGTCGTCACCGCGACGCGGCGTTCGCAGCGATTGTCGAACGTGCCGATCGCCGTGAGCGCCTACGGTACCACCGCGCTCCGTCATTCGGGTGCGACGGATATCCGTCAGATGGCGCAGCTCGTGCCGTCGCTCCTGGTCACCTCTACCGGCTCGGAAGCCAATGCCACCGCGCGCCTGCGCGGCATCGGTACGGTCGGTGACAATCCCGGACTGGAAAGCTCGGTCGCGGTATTCATCGACGGCGTCTACCGCAACCGCACCGGCTCGGGCCTCAACGATCTCGGCGAGATCGAGCGGATCGAGGTCCTGCGCGGTCCGCAGGGCACTTTGTCCGGCCGCAATTCGTCTGCCGGCGCGATCAGCATCTACACTAAATATCCGGCATTCGACTTCGGCGGCTATGGCGAGGCGAGCTACGGCAATTACAATGCGGTACGGCTCGCCGGCGGTCTGACCGGCCCGATCGTCAAGGACGTTCTCGCATTCCGCATCGACGGCGTAATCGGCAAGCGCGACGGCTTCCTGTACGACGTCGTCAACAAGACTGATTTCAACGACCGCAACCGCTATTTCGCGCGCGGCCAGCTGTTCTTCAAGCCGAGCACGGACCTGTCGCTACGCGTGATCGGCGATTACACCTATCGCAAGGAAAAATGCTGCGGCGCGGTCTACATGGACACACGCGAAAAGCTCGATCCGACGCGCGGTGTACCGGGTGACTTCGTCTATGCGCCGCAAAACCGCGTCGTCTCGGTCTTGCAGGGCCTCGGGGCGGTGCTGCCGAGCGCGGGCAATCCCTACAACCGCCAGATCGCCCAGACGCCGGGGCGCGCCTATGCCAATGTCGTCAAGGATTACGGCATCTCGTCGCGCATCGGCTGGATGATCGGTGGCGTGCAGCTCATTTCGATCAGCGCCTATCGCGAATATAAGGCGGGCGACGCGGGCGATCCCGACTATGGCAATCTCGACCTGTCCTATCGCGCGGATGACGGCAATGCCTACCGCCGTTTCCGTACCTACACGCACGAAACCCGGCTCAGCGGCGGCCTGTTCGACAATCACCTCGACTGGCTCGTCGGCGGATATTTCGCGCACGAGCGGCTCGAGGTGTCGGACAATTTCAAGTTCGGCAGCCAGTTCGGCAAGACCGCGACGTGCACCATCATCGCCCGCTTCGCACCGGTCCAGGCCTATCGCGATCCGGCCCGACCCGGCTGTCTGAGCGATCGCGGTCGCGCGGCGATAGGGCAGGCGCTCGGCCAGGACTTCGTCCGCGGGTTCGAAACGCTCGGCACCGCCAACAATGTCGGCACGACGCGCGATCTGTTCGCCCAGTCGAGCACCAATTTCGCATTCTTCACGCACAACATCTACCGCATCACCAACACGCTCAGCGTCACCGGCGGCCTGCGTTACACGAACGAGCACAAGGTTCTCGACGCGGCGCTCAACAGCAACAATTTCGTCTGCCAAGCGCAGCAGGCGGCGCTGGGCAGCTATCTCGGCGACGGCAACGTCACGCGGCGCAGCGCGGCGGGGCTGCTCATCGGCTATGCATGCGCGGGCAATTCCGGGGGCGGCCTCAACGGCGTGCCGCTGCACGATTCGCTAAACGAGGGCCAGTTCACCGGCACCGCGGTGCTGTCGTGGCAGGCGACGCCGAGCACATTGCTCTATGGCTCCTATGCGCGCGGCTACAAAGCGGGCGGCTACAATCTCGCCCGTTCCGGCCTCGTCCCCGGTCGCATCCGGGCGTCCAACCTGCGCTTCGATCCGGAGACGGTGCAGGCCTATGAACTCGGCGTCAAATACAGCACCGAGAAGTTCAGTGCGAATCTCGCCGGCTTCCGCTCGAGTTTCCGCAACTTCCAGCTCAACACGTTCAACGGCACGGCGTTCGTCGTACAGAATATCGGCAGTTGCGCCGATTCGCTCGGCGGGGCGGATCGCGACGAATCGTCGACGACCGGTGCCTGCCCGGGCAAGATCGGGCCGGGTGTCGTGACCCAGGGATTCGAGATCGAGGCCGGTGCCTATCCGACGCCGGACGTCACCTTCAATCTTGGCTACACCTACGCCCATACGCAATATCGCGACGATCTGGTGGGCGGCGCGTCGGGCGCACCGTTGAGCTCCAGCCTCTTCATGCTGCCGGGCAATCAGATGTCGAACGCGCCGCGGCACGTGGTCACCAGTTCGGCGACGTGGACGCCGGCGATCGGCCATGACGGGCTGACCGGCCTGTTCTACGTCGATAGCCGCCTGACCAGTGACTATAACACCGGCTCCGACCTGTTCGCCGAGAAGCGGCAGGACGGCTACATATTGGTCAACGCACGGATCGGCGTGCGCGGACGCGATCAGCGTTGGGCGGTGGAATTCTGGGGGCAGAATGTCTTGAACACCAATTATGAGCAGATCGCCGCGGCGGCCTATCTGCAGGGCACCGGCAGCCAGTCGCAGGTGCAGGCTTTCGGTTGGCCGCGTTATGAGGTCGGCAATGCGCTCACCACCGCCTATCTCGCCGAGCCGCGCACCTACGGCGTCACGCTCCGCTCACGCTTCTGACCTGCCCGGCGTAGCGGCGCGCTGCTCCTCGCGTCGCTGCGCCGGTCGATCCTGCCCGCACCACCCGGCTGTCGAACGGACTCCACATCTTTTTGGGCGTGACGAATGCGTCGCAGGCCAAGCCGGGGCCAAGTGGATCAGCGGAGCAACGCTCTTACTGTCCCCTGCGCCGGACACGGGCGTAGATCAGGGTTTGATCATCGTCCTTCGTCAGGCGAGCGGGTGTTTCGCTCCATCGACTCGACGTGATCGAGGATCATATCCGCGAACATCTCGTCGACCCCGCCGCCGTCGCCGACAGTCCCCGCCGGCGCCCCGCCGACGAACTGATCGACGTCGTCCACGCATGCCTGACGTGAGCTTGCAGACGCGTGGTATCGTCCAAAAATCTTACGGCCTCGCGCGAGGTCAACACTGTGACATCACCGCACAATGTGCTCAAGCCTCCCGTAATCCTCTATGACTCTATTATGGAATTAACCTTTCGTTAGAATTCACCCCGCATTCGCGCTGCTCCAACAGCGTAGCCGGGGGGTAACGAATCAATGCGAAAGTGGATGTTTCTAGTCGCGGCGGCGACCAGCGTGGGCGCGGTCGCGCCGGTTGATGCACAGGGATTGCGCGGCGTAGCGCCATCGCCGAAGCAGGGCGAGAGAGACAAGCCCGTCGCCGAGAATAGCACCGACATCATCGTGACGGCGACGCGCCGGTCACAACGTCTGTCGCAGGTGCCGATCACGGTCAACGCTTACGGCGCCAACGCACTGAGCCATTCCGGCGCCACCGATATCCGCCAAGCCTCGCAGCTTTCGTCGTCGCTCTCGGTGTCGTCGACCGGATCGGAGGCAAATGCAAGCGCGCGGCTGCGCGGCATCGGGACGATGGGCGACAATCCCGGACTGGAGAGTTCCGTCGCGGTGTTCATCGACGGCGTCTATCGCAATCGTACCGGATCAGGCCTTACCGATCTCGGCGAGGTCGAGCGGATCGAGGTGCTGCATGGTCCGCAGGGGACCCTGTCGGGCCGCAACGCCTCCGCAGGCGTGATCAGCATCTATAGTAAGTATACGGAATTCCAGTTCGGCGGCTTCGGCGAGGCGGGTTACGGCAATTACAATGCGGTTCGGCTTGTCGGTGGGCTTACCGGGCCGGTGATCAAGGATACGCTCGCGTTCCGGATCGACGGCTTGGTGAACAAGCGAGACGGTTTCTACCGCGACACCGTCAACGCCACCGATTATAACGATCGCAACCGCTACTTCCTGCGCGGCCAGTTGTTTTTCCGGCCGCAGCCCGATCTGTCGTTGCGACTGATCGGCGATTATACCTATCGCAACGAGAAATGCTGCGGCGCGGTCTATTACGATACGCATGCGAAGGTAGATCCCACGCCGAATGTGCCGGGCGACTATGCGATCGCGCCGAGCAATGGCGTGGTCACGATCATGAAGGAACTGGGTGGCCTATTCCCCAGCGACGGCCATCCCTATAATCGCCAGATCGCCCAGACGCCCGGCCGCGCCTACGGCAACGTCGTAAAGGATTATGGCGGCTCCGCACGTATCGGGTGGACGATCGGCGGCGTCCAGCTGATTTCAATCAGTGCCTATCGCGAGTACAAGGCGGGCGGCGCCGCCGATCTTGATTATAGCAACCTCGATCTGGTCTATCGCAGCGACGACGGCAACGCCTATCGGCAGTTCCACACCTTCACGCAGGAGACGCGGCTGAGTGGCGCGCTGTTCGGCAACCGGCTCGACTGGCTGGTCGGGGGCTATTTCGCCCATGAAACGCTCGACAATATCGACAATCTGAAGTTCGGTTCGCAATATGGTGCCTTCGCGGCCTGCCGCACGTTGGTCGCGATCAACAGCGCGTCGGGGTTGCGCGATCCGTCGGCGCCCGGTTGTCTTAGCCGCGCCGGCCGCGCGGCGCTGACGGCGAGGCTCGGTAAGGACATCGTCGGTGGCCTGGACCGGCTAGGCACGATCAACGACGTCGGTACCGTGCGTGACGCCTTTCGCCAGACGAGCGACAATTTCGCGTTCTTCACGCATAACATCTACCGTCTTACCGACACGCTCAGCCTGACCGGGGGGCTGCGCTACACCAATGAATACAAACGCCTGGCCGCCGATTTCAATAACAACAACGTCGCTTGCATCGAACAGCGCACGAATCTGCGCGCTGCCATGCGCAGCGACGATGGTACGCGCAGGCGTATCGCGCGTGCACTGAGTGACCTGAGCTGCGCCGGAAGCGCCACGCCGGCGCTCAACGGCATGCGGATCAACGATTCCATTCGCGAGGGGCAATTCACCGGCACGGCCGTCGTGTCGTGGCAGCCGCGGAGCAGCACGCTGCTCTACGGGTCCTATGCCCGTGGCTACAAGGCGGGCGGCTTCAACCTGACGCGGTTCGGCCTCACCAGGGCGGCCTACAATTCGTCGGCAGAGGCGGGACGTCAGCTACGCTTCGATCCGGAGACGGTGCAGGCCTATGAACTTGGCATCAAGTACAGCGTGCCAAAGTTCAGCGCCAGTCTTGCGGCTTTCCGCTCGGCCTTCCGCGACTTCCAGCTCAACACCTTCAGCGGCAACGCCTATGTCGTACAGAACGCCAGTGCGTGCAGCCATTCGCTTGCCGGTGCCGATCGCGATGAAGACTCCACGACTGGTGCCTGTTCGGGCAAGGTTCGCGCCGGTGTGATCACCCAGGGCATCGAACTGGATGCCGGTGCCTATCCGACGCCCGACCTCACCTTCAACCTCGGCTATACCTATGCGCATACGCAATACAGGGACGATCTGGTCGGTAGCGCGTCCGGCACGCCGCTGGCGGGAACGCTGTTCATGCTGCCGGGCAACCAGATGTCGAACGCGCCGCGCCACGTCGTGACGGGTTCGGCGACGTGGACGCCGGCGTTGGGTAGCCAGGGCCTGACCGGCCTGTTCTACGTCGATAGCCGGATGACCAGTGACTATAACACGGGCTCGGATCTGTTCCTCGAAAAGGCGCAGGACGGCTTCGTGCTCGTGAACGCGCGCATCGGCATCCGCGGTCGCAAGCAGCGCTGGGCGGTGGAATTCTGGGGCCAGAACCTCTTCGACGCCGATTATCAGCAGCTCGCTTTCACGCCCTATCTGCAAGGGACTGGCACTGCCTCTCACGTCCAGATGTTCGGCGCGCCCAAATATGCGACCGGCGATGCCGTCACCAGCGCCTACCTCGCCGAGCCGCGTACCTACGGCGTCACGCTCCGCTCGCGCTTCTGACCTGCCCGGCGTGGCGACGCGCGATTCCTTGCGTCGCCACGCCGGTCGGAACGGCCCGTACCACCCGGCTATCGAACGGACTCCACATCTTAGCGGCGCGACGAATGCGCCGCAGGTGCCAGCCGGGGCCGACGAGCAGCTATAATAGGAAAACCAACCCGTCGCTGGGACCGATCGGCGAGAGCATGGGCACCGACGGGGATGGTGGAAGCGACGGCGCCGTACGCCGGCGTCAATCCGCGACGTGAGATCGCTCTCATCCTGCCCCGAAGGAACGACGACCATGAAGATACCGCGCAAACTCGGCCTGTCCTTTCTGGCGATCAACGCGTCCGCCGCGGTCGTGATGCTGGTGTTCCTCGCCAACATCCTGTCGATCCAGCGCTCGACCGAGCGCAACAACGTCAGCCAGACGATCTACGCCAAGGCGCTGACGCTGGAGACGTCGATGCTGCGGCAGAACAGCCAGTTCCGCGGTTTCCTCGTCACCGGCGACCCCAGCTACCTCAAATCCTACGAAGAGGGGCGCAAGGAGTTCGACGACACCGCCGTCGATCTCCAGCGGCTGCTCACCGACCCGGTCAAGCTGGATCAGGTGCGCAGCGCCGATCGCGAGGCGCTCGCCTGGCGGCGCGACTGGGGCGACCGGCTGATCGGCTGGGTCAAGGCCGGCCGTCGCGAGGAGGCGGAGGCCGCGGTCCGGGCCGCCGGCGACAAGGTGCTGGTCAGCAAGGTCGCGCTGCCGCTGCGCGACCTGCGCAAGGCCGAGACCGAGGAGATGGAGCAGAACGCCGCCAGTCAGGATGGCGCGATCCGCACCGCGCTGATCACGCTGGTGATCGGTGGCATCGCGCTGATCGGGATCGCCATCACGCTCGCGATGATGCTGAGCCGCCAGCTCGCCCGGCCGATCACCGCGCTGACCGAGGCGATGGCCGATCTCGCCAGGGGGCGTCACGACATCGCGATCACCGCGACCGACCGGACCGACGAACTCGGCGACATGGCGCGGGCGGTGACCGTCTTCCGCGACGCCGCCAGGGCCAAGCTCGCCGACGACCGCGACCGCGATGCGGCACGCGAGACGATCGGCGTAGCGCTGCATCGTCTGGCGGAGGCTGATCTCACCGTCCGCATCACCGACGTGCCCGAGGCCTTCCAGAGCCTGTCGCGCGACTTCAACGGCGCCACCTCCAGCCTGTCGCGCGTGCTCGGCGAGGTCCGCGGCGGCGTGCTGGCGATCACGCACAATTCCGAGGAGATCAGCCGCGCGACGCTCGATCTGTCGCAGCGCACCGAACAGCAGGCGGCGGCGATCGAGCAATCCGCGGCGGCTCTCGACGAGGTGACCAAGTCGATCCGCGAGGGCGCCGGCGCGGCGATCGGCGCGAGCGGCTCGATGACCGAGACGCGCGGCGAGGCGGAGCGCGGCGGCGCGGTCGTCAAGGAGGCGATCGGCGCGATGCAGGGCATCGAGAAGGCGAGCAAGGAGATCGCCGAGATCATCAGCCTGATCGACGGCATCGCCTTCCAGACCAATCTCCTCGCCCTCAACGCAGGCGTCGAGGCGGCGCGCGCGGGCGATGCGGGCCGCGGCTTCGCCGTCGTCGCGCAGGAGGTGCGCGCGCTCGCCCAGCGCTCGGCCAATGCCGCCACCGAGGTGAAGAACAAGGTGACCTCCGCCTCCGTCCATATCCGCACCGGCGTCGATCTGGTCGATCAGACCGGCCAGGCGCTGGCGCGCATCATCGAGCGCGTCGGCACGGTCAGCGTCGCGATCGACGCGATCGCGACCTCCTCCGATCAGCAGGCCAAGAGCCTCGGCCAGATCAACGTCGCGATCAGCGAGATGGACACGATGACGCAGGAGAATGCCGCGATGGTCGAGGAGACCTCGGCGGCGGCGCGGCGGCTGGCGGAGGAGGCGGACCATCTCAACCAGTCGGTCGGCGCCTTCGTCATCGATCATGAACCGGCGCTCGCGGCACCGCCGCCGCCGCCGGTGCGGGTTCTAACCCCGTCGAAGCCCAAGGTCGGTCGCCTGCCCAAGGCGCCATCGCGTCCGCGCCTCGTCGCCAATGGCGATTGGGATACGTTTTGACCGTCCTGACCGGGATGATCGCCACGTCTGACGACGCCGCCGACCGCGGGCCGCTGCGACGGCAGGCCGCCGCGGTGCGCGAGATGGGATCGAGCTTCGTCGCCACCGTGCTGGAGGCGGCGGAGCGCCAGTTGCATCAGGCGCCACGCACTGCCGCGCTGATCGCCGCCTGGCCGCGCGACGTCGCCGCCGACGCGTTGGCGATGCGCTTCAACGCCGCGCTCCATGCGGTCGCGCGCGGCGAGACCTTGCCCGCGCTCGCCGCGCTGTACCGCGATCAGGCGGGCGACTTCGATCGCGTCATCGGCGAGGCGCTGGCGGTGGCCGACGACGTCATCGTCGAATGGATGCGCGACCCGCCGCAGACCAACGAGGTCGGCCGCACCGCGGCGATCATGGCGGCGCTGATGGTCGTGCGCGCGCATCACGACATGCCCTGCGACCTGCGCGAACTCGGCGCCAGCGCGGGACTCAACCTCAATCTCGATCGCTATGTCTACGACCTCGGCGGCCGCACCGTCGGCCTGGCGGGATCGCCGGTGCGCGTCGCGCCGGCGTGGCGCGGCGCGCCGCCGCCGGTTCGCCCGGTCGAGATCGTCTCGGCATGCGGCGTCGACCTGCGCCCGGTCGACATCGGCGATGCCGCCGCCCGCGCGCGGCTGATGGCCTATATCTGGGCGGACCAGCACGATCGCGCCGCGCGGCTCGCCGCGGCGCTGGCGATCGCCCGCGAACGGCCGCCGCAGGTCGATGCGGGCGACATCGCGCTCTGGCTGCCCGACCAGCTCGCCCGGCCGCAGCCGGAGGGGCGCTGCCGGATCATCGTCCATTCGATGGCGCTGCAATATCTTGATCCGGTCCGCCGCCAGACCGTCGAGGCGGCGTTCCGCGACGCGGGCGCGCGGGCCACCGCGACGCGCCCGCTCGCGCGCATCGGCTTCGAATGGACCACGCCGCGCGATGCCGTCCATTTGTCGCTGACCGTCTGGCCGGACGGCGCCACGCATCATCTCGCCACCTGTCACGCTTATGGCGCCTGGATCGACTGGCACGGCCCGACCGACTGACCGTCGCTATTTCTCGACGCATCGCTGAGCCGCACGCGCGACTGGTGCGTTCGACGCAGCGATGCCAAGGAGGATGCCGCGCGTGATCGATCTTGCCGACTTCGAGAAGACCAAGCCCTATAAGGGCCATTACAAACGCGATCTCGCCGCGTTGCAGGACCGGCTGGAGCGCATCCTCGTCGCGCATATCGTCCACGACCGCCGCGCCGTCGTGATGTTCGAGGGCTGGGACGCGGCGGGGAAGGGCGGCATCATCCAGCGCCTCACCGCCGACTGGGACCCGCGTCACTTCGCCGTCCACCCGATCGCCGCGCCGACCGACGAGGAAAAGGCGCACGACTTCCTGTGGCGGTTCGGCCGCGCGCTGCCCGCGCCCGGCGACATCGCGATCTTCGACCGCAGCTGGTACGGCCGCGTCCTCGTCGAGCGCGTCGAGGGCTATGCCAACGAGGCCGAGTGGCATCGCGCCTATGAGGAGATCAACGCCTTCGAGGCCGATCTGATCGCCGGCGGCACCACGCTGATCAAGCTGTTCGTCCACGTCTCTCAGGCCGAGCAGGACCGCCGGCTCGAGGACCGGCTCGACGACCCGTGGAAGCGCTGGAAGACCGGCCTCGACGACTATCGCAACCGCGCCCGCCGCGCCGATTATCTGGCGGCGATGCACGACATGTTCGCGCGCACCGACACCGGCGGCGCGCCGTGGACGGTGATCAACGGCAACGACAAGAAGGCCGCACGCATCCACGCGCTCACCGCGATCGCCGACCATCTCGAGGCGAACGTCGACATGACCCCGCCGGCGCTCGACCCGGAGGTGGAGCGCGTCGCGCGGGCGGCACTGGGCCTCGACTGACGGTTAGAAGCTCGCCTCGTCATAGACGCGCGACAGGTCGCCCGCCCATTCGCCGTGATAGCGGTCGAGAAGCACCTGCGCCGGCACCTTGCCCGATCGCACCACCTCGCGCAGCGGGTCGAGGAAGCCGGTCTCGTTGTCGCCCATGCCGTTGCCGCGGCCCCGCGCCGCAAGACCGGCGTGGGCGATGTCGAGCACCTGCCCGGCGATATCGCCGAGCCGCCCGCCACCTTGCAGTGGCGCGTCGAGGGCCAGCTTCGGCACCGCCGAGCGCAGCGCCTCGCGATCCTCCATCGACCAGTCCTTGACGAGGTCCCACGCCGCGTCGAGCGCGCCCTGGTCGTAGAGCAGCCCGACCCAGAAGGCGGGGAGGGCGCAGATCTTATTCCACGGCCCGCCATCGGCGCCGCGCATCTCGAGGAAGGTCTTGAGCCGCACCTCGGGAAAGGCGGTCGACAGGTGGTCGTTCCAGTCGTCGATGCTCGGCTTCTCGCCGGGCAGGACGCTGAGTTCGCCCTTGAGGAAGTCGCGGAACGACAGACCCGCAGCGTCGATATAGCGGCCGTCGCGATAGACGAAGTACATCGGCACATCGAGCATGTAATCGGCGTAGCGCTCGTAGCCGAAGCCGTCCTCGAACACGAACGGCAGCATGCCGGTGCGCGCCGGATCGGTGTCCGACCAGATATGGCTGCGATACGACAGGAAGCCGTTGGGCTTGCCCTCGGTGAACGGCGAATTGGCGAACAGCGCGGTCGCCATCGGCTGCAACGCAAGCCCGACGCGGAACTTCTTCACCATGTCGGCTTCCGAAGCATAGTCGAGGTTGACCTGGATCGTGCAGGTGCGCAGCATCATATCGAGCCCCATGCTGCCGACCCGCGGCATATGTCTCAGCATGATCGCATAGCGGCCCTTGGGCATGATCGGCAGCTCGTCGCGGCGCTTGTCCGGCCACATGCCGAGCCCGAGGAAGCCGATGCCGAGCTTCTCGCCCGCCGCCTTCACCTGCTCCAGATGCCGCCCCGTCTCGGCGCAGGTCTGGTGCAGATTGTCGAGCGGCGCGCCCGACAGTTCGAACTGGCCCGCCGGCTCGAGGCTGACGCTGCCGTCGGCGCCGTTGAGCGCGATGATCTTGCCGCCTTCCTCGACCGGCTGCCAGCCATATTGCTGGAGCTCGTTAAGCAGGTCGCGGATGCCGCCCGGCTCGTCCCAGCTCGGCGCGGCATGATCGCTCTGGCGATAGACGAATTTCTCGTGTTCGGTGCCGATCCGCCAGCGGTCGGCGGGCTTCTCGCCACGCGCGAAATGCGCGATCAGCTGGTCGCGCGACTCGATGATGGGCGAGGTCGTGGCGCTCTCGGTCTTGGTCGTCATGATCGCGCCCTTACGCGGGGATGAACGGCGGCGCCAGTCAGTCTTCCTGCCAGTCCCCGCAAGCCGCCATCCATAAGGAAACCGCCGCCGCCGCGGCGGTATCCGCACGCAGGATGCGCGGGCCGAGGCCGATCCCCACCGCCTGCGGCAACGCACGGATCGCGGCCCGTTCCTCCTCGGTGAAGCCGCCCTCCGGCCCGATCAGAATCGCCGCCGGCCCGCGCCGCGCGCGCATCGCCGCGAAGGCGGGCAGCCCGCCGGTCTCGTCGGCGAAGAACAGCGTCCGCTCCGCCGGCCAGTCGCGCAGCAGCGCCGCCAGCTTCAGCGACTCGGCGAGCACGGGCAAAGCGGTCCGCGCGCATTGCTCCGCCGCCTCGATCATATGACTGCGCAGCCGGTCGAGCTTGGGCCGGTCGACGATCGTCCGCTGCGTCACCACCGGCACCAGCCGGTCGACGCCCAGTTCGCACGCTTTCTCGACCAGCCAGTCGATCCGCCCCTTCTTGAGCGGCGCCGCGCACAGCCACAGATCGGGCACCGGCTCACGCGGCCGCAACCGTGTCGACACGTCGACAATCAGCTCGCGTTTGCCGACGCTGGCGGCCGTCGCGAGCCATTCGCCGGTGACGTCGTCGAACACTTTCACCGGATCGCCGGGCGCCATCCGCATCACCGCGACGAGATAATGCGCCGCCGGTCCGTCGATGCGCAGCGGCCCCGGTGCCAGCTCGGTCTCGACGAACAGCCGCGGCGTCGATTGCGGCGGCCAGGCAGGGGTGGCGGTCATGATCCTCTTTTGCGGCGTTGCCGCGCCCATAATTTGCGTGCGACGATCCAGGCCAGCAACGCCGCCGCCGCCACCGCGACGACCGCGACGGTGATCACGCCGGCGACGCGCAGGATCGCCCAGAAGAGCGCCTCCACGAACCGTCCCACCGCTACCGACAACCCGATCATCCATTGCGATTGCCGCAAGTCCGCCGCGATAGCGAGGCAAAAGCACGCCCATGCCCTTGCCCGCGGCGGCGATTGCACGGCAAAGGCGGGCCATGTCAGCCGAGATCGTCCCCGACAGCGAACACCGCGGCCTCGTCGGCCGCCTTCCGCCGACCGCACGCGGCCTCGCGCTGCTCGCCCGGCTCGACCGGCCGATCGGCTGGTGGCTGCTGTTCTGGCCGGGGGCATGGGCGGTGGCGCTCGCCGGCGGCACGCTGACGCGCTGGCCGCTGATCCTGTGGATCCTCGCCGGCAGCATCGCGATGCGCGGGGCGGGGTGCGTCTACAACGACATCGTCGATCGCGATCTCGACGCGCAGGTCGCCCGCACGCGTGCGCGGCCCATCCCGAGCGGTCTCGTCTCGCTCAAGCTCGCCTGGATCTGGCTGCTCGTCCTCTGCCTGATCGGCCTCGTCGTCCTCGTCCAGCTCCGCCCGCTCGCCGCCGGCGTCGCGCTGGCCAGCCTCGCGCCGGTCGCCGCTTATCCCTTTATGAAGCGGATCACCTGGTGGCCGCAGGCGTGGCTCGGCCTCGTCTTCTCCTGGGCGGCGCTGGTCGGCTGGAGCGAGGTCGCCGGCGACCTGTCGCTGCCGATGTGGCTGCTCTACGCCGGCTGCATCGCCTGGACGATCGGCTATGACACGATCTACGCACTGCAGGACCGCGAGGACGACGCGCTGATCGGCGTCCGCTCGTCGGCGCTGCGCATGGGCGCGCACGTCAGGGGCGGCACCGCGCTGTTCTACGCGCTGGCGCTCGCCTGCTGGGCGGCGGCGATCTGGCGCGTCCAGCCGGACCCGGTCGCCTTGCTCGCGCTGCTCCCGGTTGCCGCGCATCTCGTCTGGCAGGTTGCGACGCTCCGCCCCGACGACGGCGGCAACGCGCTCGCCCGCTTCCGCAGCAACCGCTTCGCCGGCCTGCTGATGTTCCTCGCCTGCGTCGTCGTGGGGACATCGGCGGCGGGATGAGGGGGGCGATTGCCGCTGTCTATCCCGCGCCGACCCGCGTCACGGCATCCAGCCAATCCCGGACCGCAGCGATCTCCGGCCGCACCGCCGCAGCGCGCGTCGTCAGGACATGATAGGAACCGCCGACGATCACCGGGCCGAACGGATGCACCAGCAGCTCCGCCGCCAGATCGGGCGCCGCCAGCGTCAGGCTGCTGACGACCGCGCCATGACCGGCGATCGCCGCTTGTAGCGCATGGCCGTCGTCGGTGAAACGCGGCCCGGTGGTGACCGGCAGCCCTTCGATCCCGGCGAGCCGCGCCCAGCTCGCCCAATCCGGCCCGGCGACCGGGCTCGTCCATTCCGAATGGAGCAGCGGTACGTGCCGCAGATCGTCGGGCGTCGCGACGGCCAGCGCGGGGCTGCACAGCACGCCGACGCGCTCGGCCAGCAACGGCGTCGCGACGAGGTCGCCGAACGGGCCATCGCCATAGCGTATCGCGATGTCCGCGCCTCCGCTGGTAAGATCGACCAATAGGTCGCTGGCATGCAGATGCAGGTCGATCGCCGGATGCGCCGCCGCGAAGCCGCCGACCGCTGGGACGAGCAGCCGCGCGGTGAACAGCCGGGTTGCCGACACGACCACTGCCGTCCGCGCACGGGCGCGGCGGAGCTGCGTCACGCCGCGGGCGAACGCGTCGAAACCGTCGCGCAAGACGGGATAGAGCATTGCCCCGGCCGGGGTCAGCGATACCCGCCGCACATGGCGGACGAACATCGCCTGACCCAGCGTCTCTTCGAGCAGGCGCACCTGATGACTGATCGCGGTCGGCGTCACGCCGAGCTCCGCCGCCGCCATGCGGAAACTGAGATGTCGCGCGGCAGCTTCGAACGCGCGCAGCGTCGCCAGTGGCGGGAGGTCGCGGCGGCTGACGATGGATGAAGGCATCTCAGCTACCCCCTGAGCGATTCGCGTTCGTCGCTGACGAAGCGGAGCGATAAATTAGCGGCATCATGGATGAGGACAATATGACGATGTACAGCGATGCCGATAAGCCCCGCCGCCTGCTCCACATCGATGCGAGCGCCCGGTTCGGCCGTTCGGACGATCAACCCCACGGCTCACACAGTCGACGATTGTCGCATCGCTTCGTCACAAGGTGGCAGGCACGGCGACCTGCAGATATCGTCCTCCGCCGCGACGTCGCTGCCCATCCGCCGACACCTGTCGACGCCGCCTGGATCGACGCGAGCTTCACGCCGGTGGAGCGCCGCTCTATCGAACAGGCCGCGCGTCTGCGCGAAAGTGACGCGCTGACTGAGGAGCTTCTCGGTGCCGATCTGCTGGTCGTCGGCGTCCCCATGTACAATTTCGGGGTGCCGTCGCAGCTGAAGGCGTGGATCGACAACATCGTGCGGGTCGGTCTCACCTTCGGCTTCGATCGCTCGCGCGACGGCGAACCCTATTGGCCGATGCTGCCCACCAGCAAGCGGCTCATCATCCTCACCGCGCGCGGCGATCACGGCTATGGACCCGGCGAACGGCTCGCCGGCATGAATCTTGTAGAGGCCGGGCTGACCGTACCCCTCGGCTATATCGGCCTCACCGGCAGCCGGACCATCGCGATCGAATATGACGAATTCGGAGACGAACGCCTCGCCGCCTCGATCGCCGCAGCGGAAACGGCCGTCGACGACTTGGTCGACACGCTCTGCGCGACCGAAGGCCAAGCCCTTCCTGCCGACTGACCGTTCCCCCTATGTCCTACAGGGCGATGTCACCGTATACTGCCGGCCATGTCGCACCTGTTCTTCTCCCATCATCGCAAAAACGGAAACGATGGGGCCGGATCGTTTCCGTTAAGGTGTCCATCTTGTCCACGTTGCCTTAATTCGCCACAATTGCGGGGCCTAGCATCCCGCCGGTTGGCCCCCTAAGTCGGAACGATGCTGACCCCCGATCAGGCGCGCGATCGCGCCGCCGATATCGTCGCCCGTGCCGTCCGTGCCGGAGCCGACGCCGCCGATGCCGTCTTCGCCGCCGACGCCTCGCTCGACCTCTCCGTCCGCCTCGGCGCGCTGGAGGATGTCGGCCGCTCGGAAAGCGAGGAACTCGGCCTGCGCGTCTTCGTCGGCCAGCGGTCGGCGAGCGTCTCCACCTCCGATCTGTCGACCGACGCGACCAATGCGCTGGTCGACCGCGCCGTCGCGATGGCACGCGAGGCGCCCGAGGATCGCTGGGCCGGGCTCGCGCCGCAGGACCGGCTGATGCACGGCGCGCCGCCGCTGCTCGACCTTGCCGACGGCGACGAGCCGACCCCGGCCGAATTACGCGAATGGGCGCTGGCGGCGGAGGATGCCGCCCGCGCGGTGCCCGGCGTCACCAACAGCGAGGGCGGCGGCGCCAGCGCGTCGCGCTCGATCTGGGCATTGGCGACCAGCCACGGCTTCGCCGGCGCCTATGCCGCGACCGCCTACAGCCTGTCCGCGAGCGTGCTGGCCGGCGATGCCGCGACCGGCATGGAACGCGATTATGCGTACCACGCCGCCCGCAAGCGCGCGCATCTCGACAGCCCCGACGCGATCGGCCGCCGCGCCGGCGAACGCGCCGTCGCGCGCCGCAACCCGGGCCGCGTCGCGAGCGGGCCGATGCCGGTGGTGTTCGACCCGCGCGTCGGCTCGTCGCTGCTCAGCCATCTCACCGGCGCGATCTCCGGACAGGCGATCGCGCGCAAGACCAGCTTCCTGCTCGACGCGCTCGGCACGCAGGTGTTCGCCGGCGGCGTGTCGATCTGCGACGATCCCCATCGCCCGCACGGGCTGCGCTCGCGGCCGTTCGACGGCGAGGGGCTGCCGGTGTCGCCGGTCGCGATCGTCGAGAACGGCATGCTGGAGACCTGGCTGCTCGACAGCGGGTCGGCGCGGCAATTGGGGCTGGAGCCGACCGGCCATGCCGCGCGCGGCGTCGGCGGCGGTCCCGGCGTGTCGCCGAGCAACCTCTATATGGCCGCCGGCATCGTCCCCGTCGCGACGCTGATCGCCGACATCGCCGATGGCGTCTACGTCACCGAGCTGATCGGGCAGGGCATTAACGGCGTAACCGGTGATTACAGCCGCGGCGCCGCGGGTTTCCGCATCGTCGGCGGGCAGATCGCCGGCCCCGTCGCGGAATTCACCGTCGCCGGCAATCTCAAGGACATGTTCCTTGCGCTCACCCCCGCGAACGATCTCGAATTCCGTCACGGCATCAACGTGCCGACGGTGCGGGTCGACGGCATGACGGTCGCGAGTGGCTGAGGCGATCGCCGACCTGACCGCCGCGGTGGTCGCGGTGACGCGCGAGGCGGCGGCGATGGCGTTCGCCCGCTGGCAGACCGATTTCGCGCGCTGGGAGAAAACCCCGGGCAGCCCGGTGTGCGAGGTCGATCTCGACGTCGACCGGATGCTGCGCGCCCGGCTCGCCGGGCTGCTGCCCGATGCCGGCTGGCTGTCGGAAGAGACGGTCGACAGTCCCGACCGGCTCCGGCGGTCGCGCGTCTGGGTGGTTGATCCGATCGACGGCACCCGCGACTATATCCGCGGCCGGCCGGGCTGGGCGGTCTCGGTGGCGCTGGTCGATGACGGCGAGGTGGTGCTCGGCGTGCTCGACGCCCCGGCGCGCGATGAGCGCTGGCATGCGACGCGGGGGCAGGGGGCGTGGCGCAACGACGTGGCACTCCACGCCGGCGACCGCAACGTGCTGGCGGGGGCACGCGTGCCGACCGATGCGCTCCCCAAGATCGACCGGCATCTCACCCCGGTCCACAAGCCCAATTCGATCGCCCTGCGGATGGCGATGGTCGCCGCCGACGAGGCCGATCTGCTGACTACGCTGCGCTGGGGCAACGAATGGGACATTGCCGCCGCCGCGCTGATCGCCGCGGAGGCGGGCGCAACGGTCAGCGACGCGCTGGGCGCCCCGCTCCGCTACAACAAGCCCGATCCCACCGCCTTCGGCGTGATGGTCGCCGCGCCGGGCATCCATGCCGAGGCCCTGGCCTGGCTGGCGGATCGCGCCCACGCCGCATTCGGCCACTGAGCCGTGCCGTTCCAATTGGTTGATCGGCCAACGGAACATGCAACGCCTGCGTAACGTTTTATTCCGCACGACGGCCCGTTGGCCGCTCGCCTTGGAAGGGAAGCCGTACAATGTTGTGGACGATTGCCGTAATCCTGCTGATCCTCTGGCTGCTGGGCTTCTCGCTCCACATCGCCGGTGGTCTCATCCACATCCTGCTGGTCGTCGCGATCATCGTCGGCCTGATCCAGCTCTTCACCGGCCGCAAGGCACTCTGACCCGCCGGCGACGGCTTCCCGGGTGGAGGCCGTCGCCGTCCGTATCAATGCACGAAGCGCGCGACCACGTCGCGGTAGCTGCGGCTGACCTTCACGCTGGCGCCCGAGTTGAGCACCAAGAAGCATTCGCCATTCGTGTGCGGCTTGACCTGCTTGACGAGATCGAGATTGACGATCGTCGACCGGTGCACCCGCTGGAAGCGCCGCGGATCGAGCCGCTTCTCCAGATCCTTCATCGTTTCGCGCAGGATCAGCGTGTTGTCGCCGGTGTAGATGCACATGTAGTCGCCCGCCGCGTCGATCCGCTCGATCGTATCGACGTCGACGCGGAAGATCTGACCGCGATCCTTGATGTTAATCAGCTTTTCGAAGCGATTGGCGCTGACCGCATCGCCGCCCTCGACCATATCGGCCGCCGCCTCGGGGGCATGCTCGGCGAGCACCTCCTTGAGCTTCTCGACCTCCTCGACGCCGCGCTTCTCGGACAAGCGCTGCCGCACCCGCTCGATCGTATCGGCGAGCCGCGCCTCCTCGACCGGCTTCATCAGATAGTCGACCGCCTGCGCCTCGAAGGCGCGGAGCGCATGGTCCGAATAAGCGGTGACGAAGACGAACAGCGGCGGCTCGACCTCCATCAGCCCCTGCACCACCGAAAACCCGTCGAACCCCGGCATCTGGATATCGAGGAAGACGAGGTCGGGCTTGTGCGTCTTGATCGCGCGGATCGCCTCGCGGCCGTTGGAGCATTTCTCGATGATCTCGATATCATCATGCGCCTGGAGCCGGAGCTCCAATCCCTGGATCGCGAGCGGTTCGTCGTCCACCAGGATGGTTCTGATCGTCATGCGGCCTCTCTACTCAGATCGTCGAGCTGGAAGGGAATTTCGATCTCCACCGAAAAGCCTCCAGCCGGCGCGGTACGCGTCTCGAAGCGGTGGTCCGGGCCATAGGCCTGGATCAGCCGCTCCCTAATATTGGGGAGACCCACGCCGGTTGAAAGGCTTGGCATCACACGGCCGTCGAGCAAACCCGGTCCGGTGTCGGATACGCCGATCTGCACGCGATCCCCGGCGAGCCGCACGCGAACACAGATTTCGGCGCCTTCCTCCTGCGTGCTGACCGCATATTTGATCGCATTCTCGACCAGCGGCTGGAGCAGCAGCGACGGCAGCCGCGCGCGTTCGGCCGCCTGATCGATGTCGAACACCGGCCGCAGCCGCTCCTCGAACCGCATCTTCTCGATCTCGAGATAGAGTTTCAGCGTCTCCACTTCCTGCGCCACGGTGACATGCGCGGTCGGCTCGTTGGCGAGCGTGTAGCGCAGGAACGACGACAGCCGGCTCAGCATCGCATTCGCACGCTCGGTCTGTTTGAGCAGCACCAAGGTTGAGATCGAGTTGAGCGTGTTGAACAGGAAATGCGGGTTGAGCTGGTAGCGCAGCATCGCGAGCTGCGCCGACGACGCCTGATTTTCGAGATGCTGCATCTCGTCGATCTGCTGCTCAACGATCAGATAGAAATTGATCCCGAAATACAGCGCCGACCATCCCGCCATCACCGTGAAGGCGACGTAGAAGGAGACGAGCAGCCGCGGCAGCGTCACGCCGGGCTGGCCGTTCTGGATCAGCGACCAGGTGAAAGCGTCGAGAAAGGCGAAGAACAAGGTTGCCGCGGCGAAGGCGAGGACGGTCAGCAACAGCCCCGGCGCGCGCGCCAGCCCACGGAAATAGCCGTAGAAGGTCGAGAGTAGCAGCGTGACGCAATAACCGACGATCGCCTCGACGATCACCGGGATGATCGCGTCGAGCGACAGATTGGTCAGCGTCGAGGCGCCGCGGAGCAGCAGATAGCCGGTCCAGCCGACCGCCTGCAACGTCCAGAAGGCGCGGCTTTTGTTCTCGAAGAACGGACGCACGTTGAGCGCCGGGCGGGATGGGGCGGGAAGGGTCGCCATGTCGGGGCGTCTCTACACGGGTGATCCCGCCGGTGCAAAAAAGAAGGGCCGCCGCTCCCGAGGAGGAGCGGCGGCCCGATGAGCCGTGCGGCTGGCGCTGTCCTTAGAAGGAGAAGCGGGCGCCGACGCGGATAAGGTAGAGCGAGTTGTTGATGCTCGGGATCGCCGTGTTCGGCGTACGATAGCTCGAATAGCGATATTGGGCACAAGGCTGCGCCGTGCTGGTGGCGACCGCCGGGTTCGGATTGGCGGCGGTAGCCGCGGTGGTGAGACACTGAACCTGCACGACCGACGCGTATTGCGGGAAAGCGAGCTGACGCAGGCCACCCCAATTGTGGTTGATCAGATTGGGCAGGTTCTCGATGTCGCCGAAAATCGACAGTCGCGACTTGCCGATGAACGTTGGGATTTCCTGCTCGAGATGAAGGTCGATACGGGTGAACGCGCGATTCCGATCGATATTCCGCGCCGCGATCCTGCCGCGATAGTCCTTCAGCTTGGTGTTGTTGATCAGGCCGTCGAGCGCCGTTGCGGTCGCTGCGCTGTCATAGCTGACCAGAGGATCGGTCGTGCTCGTCGGCACGTACATCAGATAGCGCTGATCGGAGTTGGTACCCAGGTTTGCGCCGCCGATCACGCCGAAGACGGCCGAGCGACCGCTGCCGGCGCTCTGCATGGTGTAGCTGAACGGCCGTCCCGCGCGCGTCTCGCCGAACAGCTGCAGCGTCGTCTTGTAGTCACCGAAGAATGCGTGATCATAACCGAGGCTGTATTTGAAGGCCCATTTCGTCTGGTCGGCCGAAATACCCAGCGTCGCATTGTTGGGGTCCGACATGGCAACGTTGAAATAGTTCGAGGACGCCGTCGAGGACGAGGCCGGGCTGACGTCCTTGACGTCCTGGTAGGTGTAGCTGCCGCCAAGCGAGAGACCGAAGTCGAACGTCTTGTCGAAATGGCCAACGAAGATGTGGCTGCGCCCCTTCGTCGTGTTGGTCAGCAGGATATCCTGATTGGTATCGCCGAACGTCGTGCGGCTGCCGTAACGGGGGCGGCCATCCGGCAGCGTGCCGACGACGATCGAACGGATATCCGTGAACGTCACCGCCTGGTTCGTCTTGGTGTAGAGGTAGGTGACTCCGACGTTGAAGCCGAAGAGCTTGTAATCCGCCGATGCGGTCAGCTTCGTTACCGACGGCAGCTTGAAGTCCTGCGCCAGTTCGTTGGTCGGCGCGGTCGACAGGCCTGCGATGTTGGTCGCGAGATAATTGTTGACGACCGTCGGGATGGACGTTCCCGTCACGCCGTTAAGCGCGGCGGTGCAGACGCCCGCATTTGCGCCGGTATAGGCCGTGCAGGTCGCCGTGTTCTGCGATCCGGCAACGGCGCCAGCCGCCGCCGCTGCCCGCGTGACCGTGGTGATCCGGTTGGTGAGCACGCCGGTGTTCGAGTAGCTGTTCGACAGATAGATGTCCGGCGACCCGCCGCCATAGACCGCGGCCGTCGCGCGCAACGCGAGGTCATGGATCGGCTTCCACTGCGCCATGATGCGCGGCTGGAAATTGTCGAGGCCCTTGAACGTCTTCGTATTGTAGAAGCCGTAGCGATTGAAGAAGGCGTTGTTCGGAGCGACTGGCGACCGTTGTGCGTAGAGATCGTAACGGGCGCCATAGGTCAGCTGCAGGGTATTCGTGATGTCCCACGTATCCTGCAAGCCAAACGTATATTGCTGGTACTTGAAGTCCGCAGCCGCGTCGGTCGGGGTAAGCGATACGGCGTTGGAGTAATCGAACTGCGAAGCCGACCGGTTCTGAAAATCAGCGATCGAGTCGAAATAATAAGCGCCGTTCACGCGCTGGAGGAAATAGTTGTACGTGCGGTTCGCGTTGACTTCGGCGAGCAACTTGATCTCATGGCCTTCGGCCGTGTAGCGCGCCTGGATCGATCCGCCCCAGGTATCGAAGAACAACTGGTTCGCCTGCCGGCTGATATCCGGACCGAAGATGATCTGCGGAACGCCGGTGCCGCAGCTGCTGGCCGAATTCGTCGACGACGATCCATTATTGATGCTCGTCGGCGCGGTGCAAACGGCAAACTGCGCGAAATTGGTGCCGAGGAGCGAGTCCTGACCGACCTTGTTCGACTTGTAGAGGAAGCGCGTCTCGGTCGAGAAGTTGTCGGTCCAGTCGGAATTCAGCTGCGCGATGCCGGCGCGAAGCAGCACGCTACGCTGATAATAGTTCGACGCCAGGCCGACTGCGGGCGCCGTCGTCGAGGCGCTCGTTCCCTGTGCAACGGTGCTCGATTCATAGGCGTTGATATAGGACAGCGACAGCTTCTGGCGGTCGGTGATGTTCCAGTCGATCCGACCGACGATCTTCTCGTCTTTCTGATTGTTGATCGATACGAAACCGCCCGGATCGTAATTGTAGACGCTCTTGGCGATATTGGTCACCTGATCGACCTGCGACTGCGTCACGCCGTTGATCGAGGTGAAGTTGGTCACGCTGAGCGGACGCGGATCGGTGTTACGCTCCGCCGACACCATGAAGAAGAGCTTGTCGGCGATCAGCGGTCCCGAAAGCGTCGCCCCGTAGGTCTTCGAATTGTAGCTGGGCAGCACGACCCGGTTCGATCCGATGCGGTTGCCCTGCCACTTGTTGCGACTCTCCGAATAGAATCCGGTGCCATGAAACTCGTTGGTGCCGGACAGCAACACGGTGTCGATCGCACCGCCCTGGAAATTGCCCTGGCGGATGTCGATAGGTGCGACGGAGACGGACACCTGGCTGATGGCGTCGAAGGGCACCGGACCACGGCCGGTCGGGTTCGCATCCGAGTTGAGGCCGAAATTGTCGCCGACCTGCACACCGTTGATGGTGAACCGGTTGAAGCGCGGATTGACGCCGGCGAAGCTGACCGCGCGGCTGTTCGACAGATCGAGCGTCGCAAGCGGATCACGGCGTTCGATATCGCGGATGTCGCGGTTTACCGACGCGACCTTCCGAATGTCCGCCTGGGTCAAGACCGTACGCAGCGCGGTGCCGACCGTACCGGCGCCGGCGATCGATCGCGCCGTGACGACGATGTCCTCACCGGCGGCACCCGAGGCCGTCGCTCCGGCGAGTTCGACGGGCAGCTCGAACGCCTGCTGCGCGACGGTATACACGTCCGTGACCGTCGTGTTGCCCTGGGGGCTGGTGACTTCAACGGTGAACGGCCCACCGACGCGAAGGCCGGACTGCGTGAAGGCGCCATCGGCTCCGGTCGTGGTTTCCGCCCGCGTGTTCGACGGGACGTTGATGATGACGACCGACGCGCCCGCGACGGGCGCACCATTGGCAGTCACGGTGCCGCGAATGGTCGACGTCGTCTCCTGCGCCGATGCGGCGGCCGGAACGATGAGCGCGACCGCAGCCGCGCCCAAAAGTAGGTTGTTTCGCATCGAATAAGTCCCCTTTGAGCTTCTGCTCGGAATCGCGGTCGGCTGTTTGCCGTTGCCGCGGCCCTTGGGTTCTTAATATTGCGAGTTTGTGACAATCGCGAGGTCGGCGGTGCGGCTGTGATCGTTCAATTTTTTGCGTTGCAAAAAAGCCACGCCGAGGTCGCGCAACTCAGATGGTTTCACCAACGATTTCAGCCCATTGCGCCTCGCTGATCACGGTCACGCCGAGGTCGCTCGCCTTCTTGAGCTTGGACCCCGCATCCGCGCCTGCGACGACCAGATCGGTCTTGGCCGACACCGATCCGGAGACGCGCGCGCCCAGCGCCTCGGCCTGTGCCTTCGCCTCGTCACGCGACAGGGTCTCGAGTTTGCCGGTGAACACCACGGTCTTGCCGCTCACCTGCGACGCGCGCGTTTCCCACACCAATTCGGTCGGGCGCACTTCGCGCAACAGGTCGAAGACGACATCGCGGTTGTGGCGCTCGGCGCAGAAGCCGATCAGCGCGCCCGCGACTTCGGGGCCGATCCCCGGCGTCTCGATCGCCGCGACGAGCAACCGGTCGCGGCGCAGGACGAACTTGCGTTCGGTCTCGCCGATCACCGGCTCGATCCGGTGGTGGAGGAAGACCGCGTGGCGCAGCATCGCGCCGAGCGCGCGGATCGAGCGATAGCGGCGGGCGAGATCGCGGGCGGTGATCTCGCCGACGTGGCGGATGCCGAGCGCGAACAGGAAACGGTCGAGCGCAATCTCGCGCCGCGCGGCGATCGCCGCGACCAGATTGGCCGCCCACGTCCGCCCATCCTTTTTGCGCGCGGCGAGCTGGTCCTCGGTGAGACGGAAGATGTCGGCGGGCGACTGGATCAGGCCGTCGGTGAAGAAGGCCTCGATCAACGTTGCGCCGAGCCCGGTGATGTCGAAGGCGTGGCGCGAGACGAAGTGGATCAGCCGCTCGACCCGCTGCGCCGGGCAGATCAGCCCGCCGGTGCAGCGATAGACGACCTCGCCCTCGTCGCGTTCGACGGTCGATCCGCAATCGGGGCAGCTGCGCGGGAAGGGCCAGGCGGGGCGGTCCGCCTCCGGCGTGAGGTTGCGGACGATCTGCGGAATGACGTCGCCGGCGCGCTGGACGACGACGCGATCGCCCTCGCGCACGCCGAGCCGCTCGATCTCGTCGGCATTGTGCAGTGTGGCGTTGGTCACGACCACACCGCCGACGGTGACCGGTGCGAGTCGCGCGACGGGGGTCAGCGCACCGGTGCGGCCGACCTGGATGTCGATCCGTTCCAGCGTGGTCTGCGCCTGTTCGGCGGGGAATTTGTGCGCGATCGCCCAGCGCGGCACGCGGCCGACGACGCCGAGCCGCTCCTGCCAGTCGAGCCGGTCGAGCTTGTACACGACGCCGTCGATGTCGAACGGCAAATCGGCGCGCTGCGCCTCGATCCCCGCATAGGTGCGCAGGACGTCGGCCGCATCGCCGGCGACGGCGATATTGGGGGTCAGCGGCGTGATCAGATCGTCGTCGGCGACGCGAAAGCCCCAGTTGCGGACATGCTGGACCATCGCCGACTGCGTCGGCTCGGGCAATGTGTCGTGATCGCCCCAGCCCCAGGCGAAGAAGCGCAGCGGCCGGGTGGCGGTGACGCGCGCGGCCTTCTGGCGCAGCGAGCCGGCGGCGGCATTGCGCGGATTGGCGAACTGGCGTGCCTTGCCGGGGTCCTCGGCCTCGTCGAGCAGGCGCCGGTTGAGCGCGGTGAAATCGGCCTTCGCCATATAGACCTCGCCGCGGACCTCGAACACCGCCGGGGCGTCGGCGGGGAGGCGGTGCGGGATGTCGGCGATATGGCGGACGTTGGCGGTGACGTCCTCGCCGATCCGGCCGTCGCCGCGGGTGAGGGCCTGTTCGAGCACGCCGTCGACATAGCGCAGCGAGCACGACAGGCCGTCGATCTTGGGCTCGGCGGTGAGCAGGACCGGCTCGTCGGCGTCGAGCCGCAGGAAGCGCCGGATACGCGCGACGAATTCGACGACGTCTTCCTCGCTGAACGCATTGTCGAGGCTGGTCATCGGCCGGGCATGCGGCGCCTTGGCCAGATGCGCGGCGGGGGCGGCGCCGACCTGCCGGTTCGGCGAATCGGCACGGACGAGCTCCGGGAAGGCCGCTTCGATCGCGGCGTTGCGCCGGACCAGCGCGTCATAGGCGGCGTCGGAGATCTCGGGCGCATCCTCGCTGTGATAGCGCTGGTTGTGATGGGCGATCTCGGCCGCGAGTGTTTCGAGCTCGGCGGCGGCGTCCGGCGCGGTCTTGGGCAGGTCGGTCATAGCAGCGGGGTAGGGGAGCAAGGGCCGGTCGGGCAAGGCTCGCCGCGACTGGGCGATCCCGTCATCGAATATCTTGCTGTAAAACCGCAATAATCTTCCTCGATCGATGAACTATCGGGGCGTGCGGGAGCTTTTCCTACCAACGCCTTCCGGAGCCCTGCCATGACCGATCAGACCAACCGCCGCGACCTGTTCAAGGGTGCCGCCGTCGTCGGCGCCGCTGCCGTCGCCGGATCGGCGATCGCGCAGACCGGCCCCGCCGCGGCGCCGGCCGACCCGCGGACGAAGTTCACCAACCAGCCTTTCCCCGAACAGAAGCAGAAATGGCCGGCGTTGCAGCGCGAGATGAAGCCGGTGCCCGACTGCGGCGAAACGAGTTACCGCGGCTCGGGCAAGCTGACCGGGCGCAAGGCGCTCGTCACCGGCGGCGATTCGGGCATCGGCCGCGCCGCGGCGATCGCCTTCGCGCGCGAGGGTGCCGACGTCGCGATCAACTATTTCCCGACCGAGGAGCCCGATGCGCAGGACGTCGCGCGGCTGTTGCGGGCGGAGGGGCGCAAGGTCGTGCTGATCCCCGGCGACCTGACCGACGAAAAATTCTGCCGCGACCTCATCGCCCGCGCCAATCGCGAGCTGGGCGGAATCGACATCCTCGTCAACAACGCCGCCTATCAGCAATCGAAGCAATCGATCGCCGAGATCACCGCCGAGCAATTCGACCGGACGATGAAGACCAACGTCTATGCGATGTTCCATCTCAGCAAGGCGGCGATCCCGCTGATGAAGCCGGGTGCAGCGATCATCAACACCGGCTCGGTCAATTCGGTCGCGCCCGAGGAGGAGTTGCTCGATTACGCCTCGACCAAGGGGGCGATCCTGATCTTCACCAAGGCGCTCGCCAAGCAGCTCGGCAAACAGGGTATCCGCGTCAACATGGTGGCACCCGGACCGATCTGGACGCCGTTGCAGGTCGCCGGCGGGCAATTGCCCGGCAAGATGCACGAATTCGGGCAGGACACGCCGATGGGGCGGGCGGGGCAGCCGGCGGAGCTCGCCGGCCTCTACGTGGCGCTGGCGGATAGCGGCAACAGCTTCACGACGGGCAGCGCGTTCGGCGCCAATGGCGGCACGGGTGCGATCTGACCAGTAGCGCGGGGCCGATTCGCCGGCCCCGCGGTCAGGCCGTTTCGAGCAGCCGTTCCGCCTGTGCGCGCGCCTCATCGGTGACGGTCGCGCCCGACAGCATGCGCGCGATCTCCTCGCGCCGTTCCGCTTCGTCGAGCACGCGGACGCCGGTGCGCGTCACCGTGCCGTCGTGGCTCTTGGCGATCAGCAGATGCTCGGCACCGCGCGCGGCGACCTGCGGCGAATGGGTGACGACCAGCAATTGGGTGTGTTCGGCAAGCCGCGCCAGCCGCTCGCCGATCGCGCTCGCCACCGCCCCGCCGACGCCGCGGTCGATTTCGTCGAAGATCATCGTCGCCGCGCCACCTTCCTCCGCGAGCGCGACCTTGAGCGCGAGGATGAAGCGCGACAGCTCGCCCCCCGAGGCGATCTTGGCGAGCGGCGCGAAGGGCGCGCCCGGGTTGGTCGCGATCTCGAACTCGACCCGATCCTTGCCATGCGACGACCAGCCGTCCGGCGCATGCGTGACGACGACGGTGCGGAAGCGCGCCGCGTCGAGCTTCAACGGCGCCAGCTCGCCGGCCACCGCAACGTCGAGCCGTTCGGCGGCGGCATGGCGACGCCGGGACAGGATGTCGGCGGCGGCGTCGTAATCGGCCCGTGCCGCGGCAACGGCGGTCTCCAGCACGGCGATGCCGTCCTCGCCGGCTTCGAGCCGTTCCAGCTTGGTTTGAAGATCCTCCGTCAGCGCCGCGAGTTCGTCGGGTTGGACGCGATGCTTGCGCGCCATGCCACGCAGCTCGAACAGGCGTGCCTCGTCCTCCTCCAGCGCGCGCGGGTCGAAGGCGAGGTCGCGTCGCGCCTCGGCCAATTGCTCTTCGGCAACAGTCGCCTCGATCACCGCGCGGTCGATCGCGGCGAGCGCCTCGCCCAGCGCGGCATGATCCTCGGCGATCCGTTCGAGGACGCGTGCCGCCTGGCGCAGCTGCGCGAGGCCGCCGTTCGATCCTTCGAGATAGTCGTCGATCGCGGCAAGCTCGTCGGCAATCTTCTCGGCGCGCTGCATCCCGCGCCGCTTGTCGGCCAGCGCTTCCTCCTCGCCGGGCTCGGCGGCGAGCGTGGTAAGTTCGCCGACCGCATGTTCCAGCCAATCGCGATCCCGCGCCGCGGTCTCGATCTCGGCACGCGCGGCGGCCAGCTTGGTCTCCGCCGCGCGCAGCGTCGTCCAGGCGCGCGCGGTGTCGCCCGGATCGACCCGGCCGAACGCGTCGAGCAAGGCGCGATGGCCGCGCGGATTGAGCAGGCCACGATCGTCGTGCTGGCCGTGGATCTCGACGAGCATCGGCGCCATCTCGCGGAGCAGCGCAGCGCCGGCGGGCTGGTTGTTGACGAAGCCGCGGCTGCCGCCGTCGGCCTTGACGATCCGGCGCACCAGCAACGGCTCTCCCGGCTCGATCTCCACGCCATTGTCGTCGAGCAACGCGGCAAGCGGGCCGTTCGGCGGATCGAAGGTCGCGGTGACGACCGCCTGGGTCGCGCCATGACGGACGAGACCCGTCTCGCCACGGCCGCCGAGCGCCAGCCCCAGGGCATCGAGCAGGATCGACTTGCCCGCCCCGGTCTCGCCGGTGAGCACGTCGAGCCCGTGCCCGAATTCCAGGTCGAGCGCCTCGATCAGCACCACATCGCGAATGGACAGCGCGGTCAGCATCGCGGTCGATATAGCGCGGCGTTACCGGGATGTTGATCCCTAAACGTTCCGGTCCGTCACGAAAGTGTCGGCCGGCGCGCCGCGATCCATCAGCTCGTCGGCGTCTCGGTGCTCGGCACCGGCCCGCCGGTGGTGCCGCCGGTCGTCCCGACCGGGGTGGGCGCACCGGGGGCCTCGGCCTTGGGCGTCGCGGTGCCCGATTCGCCGGGCAGCGTCTGTGCCTTCGCACCAGGCGTGCCGGCCGGGATGATCGGCTGCCCCGCCGGGATCGGCGCAACGGGCTTGACCGGATGCTTCTGCATCAACTCGTAAGCGTGATTGTACCAGTCGCTTCCCGGATAATTGGCGCCGAGCACCGCGGTCGCCTTCTGCGCCTCGTCGGGCAGGCCGACGGCGAGATAGCTCTCGGTCAGCCGCATCAGCGCTTCGGGCGTGTGCGTGGTCGTCTGGAACTTGTCGATCACGGTGCGGAACCGCAGCGTCGCGGCGAGCCACTGGCCGCGCGTTTCGTAGAAGCGGCCGACTTCCATCTCCTTGCCGGCAAGGTGATCGTTGACGAGGTCGATCTTCAGCCGGGCGTCGGAAGCATAGCGCGTGTTGGGATAGCGGCGGGTCAGTTCGCCGAGCGCGTCGAGCGCCTGGCGGGTGATCTTCTGGTCACGCGTGACGTCGCGGATCTGCTCGTAATAGCTCAGCGCGACGAGGTAATAGGCATAAGGGGCGTCGCGGTTGCCGGGATGGACCGACAGGAAGCGCTGCGCCGACTGGATGCTCTGCGTGTAATCCTTGTTCAGATAATAACTGAACGCGCTCATCAGCTGCGCGCGGCGCGCCCAGATCGAATAGGGATGCTGGCGCTCGACCTCGTCGAACAGCACCGCCGCTTCCTTGTAGCGCCCTTGATCGAGCCGCTTGCGCGCGGTCGAATAGAGCGTGCCGACGTCGCGCGCGACATAGGGCAGGTCGGACTTCGCACGATTGCGGGCGCAGCCCGCGACGGGAAGCGCGAGGACGGCGATCAGCGCTGCGGCAAGCGCCTTGGACTGGGGGATACGCATCGGCTAAGGCTCTTAGCGTAAGGCCGCCCGTGCGAACAATCCCCCCTGTCGCACGTTGGCGCCGAGTTGATACGATCACGAAAGGACCCGCATGCCTGCTACCCTGCTCCACACCCATCGCGTCGAAAAGCCATGGGGCCGGCATGATCTGGGCTTCGGGTTCGAGGATGCGCCCGCCGACGGCGAGCCGATCGGCGAAATCTGGTTCCAGGAGCCGGGTGACACGTCCCCCGACCTGCTCATCAAATATCTGTCCACCGGCCAGAAACTGTCGGTGCAGGTCCATCCCGACGACGAGCAGGCGCATGCCCGCGGCCTGCCGCGCGGCAAGGACGAATGCTGGACGATCCTGGCGGCGCGTCCCGATTCGACGATCGCGCTCGGCCCCAAGGCGCCGATCTCTGCCGAGCAGCTGCGCACCGACGCGCAGGACGGTTCGATCGAGGACGATCTCGACTGGGTGCCGGTCAAGGCGGGCGATTTCTATTATGCGCCATCAGGCACGATCCACGCGATCGGCGGCGGGCTGACGCTGATCGAGGTGCAGCAGAATAGCGAGACCACCTATCGCCTGTACGATTATGGCAGCGACCGCGAATTGCACCTCGATGACGGCGTCGCGGTGGCGCATTTGACCCCCTATCAGCCGATCACCTCGCCGGGCACGGCCGGGGAGGGGCGGACGATCCTCGTCGAGGGGCCGAAATTCGTCCTCGAACGCTGGTCCGCCGGCAGCCATGACGTCGCCTTGGCCGAAGGGCAGACGGGCTGGCTGGTGCCGATCAGCGGCTCGGGCGAGGTCGCCGGTACCGCCTTCAAGGCGGGCGAATGCCTCACCGTCAGCGGCAGCGAGACGATCACCACCAGCGCCGACGCCGACCTGCTGTTCGCCTATCCGGGCACCCGGCGCATCTGACCGGACGGGTCGGGAGAAAGCTTTAACTTCGAGTGGTTAGTACGCGGGTCATGCTCCGCGTACTGACGCTCTCGACCTTGTTTCCGGACGCTACCCGACCGAACTTCGGGATATTCGTCGAACGGCAGACGCATGGCCTCGCCACTGCCGAGGATGTCGAGGTTCGCGTCGTCGCGCCGGTCGGCCTGCCGCCCGGTCCGCTGGCACTGATCCATCATGCCGACAAGCTGACGCTGCCCTTGCACGAGATATGGCACGGGTTGCCCGTCCATCGGCCGCGTTTCACCTCGATCCCCGGCGTCGGCGGGCGTTGGCACGCACACCATCTGGTCCGCGCGCTCGTGCCGCTGCTCGACGACATCCGCACCGACTTCGCCTTTGATGTCATCGACGCCTCCTTCTTCTTTCCGGACGGCCCGGCCGCGGTGACATTGGGCGAGCGCTATGGCGTGCCGGTGTCGATCAAGGCGCGCGGCGCCGATATCCACCATTGGGGCACCAGCGGCCCGACCGCCGCGCAGGTCATCGCCGCCTCCCACGGCGCCGACGGCCTGCTCGCGGTCAGCGCCGCCATGCGGACGGACATGGCGGCGCTCGGCATGCCGGAGGAGCGTATCCGCGTTCATCTCACCGGTGTGGATCTGGCACGGTTCCGGCCGGTCGCGGACCGCCCGGCCGCGAGGACGGCGCTGGGGCTGACGGGGCCGCTGGTGCTGTCACTCGGCGCGCTGATTTCACGCAAGGGCCACGATCTGGTGCTCCGGGCCGTGGCGGCCTTGCCGGGAGTCGCATTGGCGATTGCAGGCGATGGACCGGAGCGCGCGCGGCTGCTGGCTCTGGCCGACGAATTGGGATGTGCGGATCGCCTGCACCTGCTCGGTGCGGTGCCGCACGGCGAACTTCCGGCGATCTGTGCGGCGGCGGACGTCATGGCGCTGGCCTCCACGTCCGAGGGGCTGGCCAACGCATGGCTGGAGGCGCTCGCCTGCGGGACGCCGATCGTCATCTCCGATGCGGGTGGTGCACGCGAGGTCGTTGCCTCGCGCGCCGCCGGGCGCATCGCGCACCGCGATCCGGCATCGTTCGCCGTGGCGATTGCCGACCTGCTCGCGGCGCCGCCGGAGCCGGAGGCGGTGCGCGCCACCGCGTCGGCCTTCACCTGGGAGGCGAATACCGCCGCCTTGGTCGATCATCTACGCGGGCTCGTTCGCCACGGCCGGCGCAGGACGATCCGGACGCGTCAGGCGTCGAGCGGGTAGAGCGCCGCACCGATCACGCGCCCCTCGCCACGCAGCACGCCCCAGGCGCGCGCGGCGGCACGGCTATCCATCGCCTCGACGCCGATCCCGCGATCCTCGAGCGCGCTGACCAGCGCGACCGGCGGCCGCACCAACGTCGCCCCGGTGCCGATCAGGATGAACTCCGGATCGGCGTCGATCAGCAACTGCAACGCATCCTCGCCGAGCACCGAAAGCGCCGGCGGGGTCCATTCGACCGCCGTCTCATGCGTCATCAACAGAGCGCGTACCACATGCTCGTCGTCGACGCGAAACCCACTGCCAACGAAGCCGCGGACGATCGGGCCGCCGGTCTGCGCGTCTGCCTGCATCCGCATCGCCTCAGCCCTCGCGCGGGCCGACGCGCTCCGCATTGTCGGCGACGCCGCGGGTCGGCTTGTCGGCGCCGGTCGGCTCGGCGCGAAGACCCAGCGTGATGAGCATCGACGACGATACGTAGATCGACGAATAGGTGCCGACGACGATGCCGAGGATCATTGCGGCGGTGAAGCCGCGCAGCACGTGGCCGCCGAGCAGCAGCATCGCGACGAGCGCGAGCAGGATCGTCACGGAGGTCATCACGGTGCGCGGCAGCGTTTCGTTGACCGACAGGTTGATGATCTCGCGCATGTCCATCTTGCGATAGCGGCGCATGTTCTCGCGGATGCGATCGTCGATGACGATCTTGTCGTTGATCGAATAGCCGATGATGGTCAGCACCGCGGCGATGATGTTGAGGTCGAACTCGAACCGAGACAAGGCAAAGAAGCCGACCGTCATCAGCAGATCGTGGACGATCGCGACGATGGTGGAGACGCCGAACTGCCATTCGAAGCGCAGGATCGCGAACAGGCCGATGCCGAGCACCGCCAGCACGACGGCGAGCACGCCGTTGCGGATCAGCTCGCCGGACACCTTGCCGGACACGGTCGAATAACGGCTGAACGTCGCCCCGGGGAAGGCGCGTGCCAGCGCGGTTTCCACCTTCTTCACAACGGCGTTGGTCGCACCTTCGTCCGCACCTTCTTGCACCGGCAGGCGGATGATCAGCGTCTGCGGACCGCCCTGCTGCTGCAACGCGGCTTCACCGACGCCGAGGCCGTCGATCACCGAACGCACCTTGTTCTGATCGGGCGGGGTGGCGAACTTCTCCTCGATCATCAGGCCGCCGACGAAGTCGACGCCGAAGTTGAGGCCCTTGTAGACGGTCAGCCCGACCGCGATCACGCTCAGCAGCAGCGTCAGCCCGAAGGCGAGGCCGCGCAGCCGGACGAAGTCGATGTTGGTGTTGTCGGGTACGATTTTCAGGAGGCGCATGTCTTGGCCTTTCGCCTCAGATGTTGATCGTCTTGGGCTTCTCGCGCCGGATCCACTGCGCGACGAGCATGCGCGTGAAGGTGACGGCGGTGAAGACCGAGGTGGCGATGCCGATCAGCAGCACGACCGCGAAGCCCTTGACCGGACCGGAGCCCAGCGCGAACATGATGATGCCCGAAATGGCATGCGTCATATTGGCCTCGAAGATCGTCCGGCTGGCTTCCTTGTAGCCGAGTTCGACCGCCTGGACGACCGAGCGTCCGCGCCGGCGTTCCTCGCGGATACGTTCGTTGATGAGCACGTTGGCGTCGACCGCCGTGCCGATCGTCAAGACGAAGCCGGCGATGCCCGGCAGCGTCAGCGTGCCGTTGAGCAGAGCCAGCACGCCGAGGATGACGAACACGTTGATGACGACGGCGATGTTCGCATAGAGGCCGAACCGCCCATAGGTCAGGAACATGAAGGCGACGACCAGCGCGACCGCGACCGAGCATGCGAGGATGCCGGCCCGCACCGAATCCGCGCCCAGGTCGGGTCCGACGGTCGATTCCTCGATGACCTTGAGGTTGATCGCCAGCTTGCCCGAACGCAGCGCGATCGCGAGCTGGTTGGCACTGTCGACGGTGAACCCGCCGTTGATGACCGCCGAGCCGCCGAGGATCGCGGTCTCGATGTTCGGCGCGGTGACGACCTGATTGTCGACGATGATCGCGAACGGCTTGCCGACATTGGCCTGCGTCACGCGCGCGAACCGGTTGCCGCCCGCCGCGTTGAACGTGATCTGGACGTTGGGCTGGTTGGTCTGCTGATCGAACGCCTGGCGTGCGTCGGCGAGCTGGTCGCCCGAGATCATCACCGAGCGTTTGACGGCGATGAAGGGCACGCCCGACGGGTTCTTCGGATAGGGCAGGATCTGGCTGCCGATCGGGGCGATGCCCTTGACGAGATCCGCCGGGTTGGTGACCGTCTGATCGACCAGCTTGAATTCGAGCTTGGCGGTCTTGCCGAGCAGGTCCTTCAGCGCCTGCGGATTTTGCAGGCCCGGCACCTGGACGAGGATGCGGTTGTCGCCCTGGCGGACGATGGTCGGTTCGCGCGTGCCGAGCGCGTCGATGCGCTTGCGGACGACGTCGGTGGCGTCTTCCATCGCCGTCTTGATCGCCTGCTGCAGGCCGGCCTGCGTCGGCGAGAGCACGAACCGGCTCGAATCGACGACCTGGATGTCCCATTCGCGCTGGCCGGTCATCCCCGCGCCGCCACCGGTGATGCCGAGCAGCCGCTCGCGCGCGGCATCGACCTGGCTGGGGTCGCGCAGCATGAAGCTGATCTGGTTGTTGCGCGTCGAGACGTCGCCGATGTCGATCCGCGGCGTGCCGTTGCGCATCGTGCCCTGGATCTGTTCGCGCATCGCCTCGATCCGCGTGTTCGCGAGATCCTGCGTATCCGCCTCGAGCATCAGATAGCTGCCGCCCGCAAGGTCGAGGCCCTTGTTGATGCGCGGGTGGAACGGCCAGTTGTTGGTGACGGACTCGGGCAGGAAGCTGGGGATCGACAGCGCGCAGAGCAGCGCGAGCACCGCCCAGATCGACGCTACCTTCCAGCGCGGAAAGTCGAGCATCAGTCGTTCGCCGGCTTCGTGTTGAGGCCGGTCACCTCGGCGAGCGTCGCCTTGACGACCCGGATGCGGGTGTTCGGCGCGATCTCGACCTCGACGAACGCATCCTCGACCTTGGTGACCTTGCCCATCACGCCGCCGGCGGTGACGACGCTGTCGCCCTTCTTCACCGCGGCCACCGCCTGCTGCAACGCCTTCATGCGGGTCTGCTGCGGGCGAATCATCAGGAAGTAAAAGACGATGAAGATGAGAAGCAGCGGCGCGAAGCTGATGAGCGAGGCGTACCCGCCGGCATCAGCGGCGCTGCCGGCGGTCTGGGCATAAGCTGGAGAGATCAACATCGTATCCGTGCATGGCTGATCGGCGGGGGAAATCCTCCGCACAAGATAATCCGCGCGCTAGCATCGGTTAGGGCGGCGCGCAATGTTGCGCCGCTGCAACGGCTCTTCCCGGCGCAGCATCGATAAAGGCCGCTTGCATCCCCCGGCGGACCCGCCTACAGGCCCCGCTCCGGGATCGATGGCCATGTGCCGACGGTCCCTCGGTCGGGGCGTAGCGCAGCCTGGTAGCGCATCACACTGGGGGTGTGGGGGTCGCAGGTTCGAATCCTGTCGCCCCGACCATTTCATTCGCTCGGGACGGGCGAGCCGGATCGATCCCGCGGGATCTCCAGCCAATGACATTGCAGATTGCGTAAGTGGCGTCGCGGCGCAGACCTATCGGTTGCGCAGGTGTTGCAGCTCGGCCTGCAGATCGGCGCGGGTCAGTTCGAGATGCTGGATCATGAGCTGCTCGACCGTGTCGCCGTCGCCGTCGAGCCAGGCGGCGAGCAAATCGCGATGTTCGCGGTCGGCACGCGCGAACCGGCCGGCAGGCTCTAGATGCGCGATGACATAACGTTCGGCGAGCATCGCCAGCCGCTCGATCAGCTGGGTCGTCAGCATGCGGTCGCCGGGCCGCACCAGCGCAACGTGAAATCGGCGATGGCGCACCGCGATCTCGGTCGGCGCAGCGCCGCGCGCCTCTTCGAGCGCGGCAAGCGAGGTCGTCGCATAGCTGCGGTCGTCGCCATCCGCCTCCGCCGCACCGATCGCCGCGGCGCGCGGCTCGATCGCCAGCCGCAACGCATAGATCTCATCCGCCTGTTCCGCCGATAGCGCACGGACCGAATAGCCGCGGTTCGCCTGGCTGTGGATCAGCCCTTCATGTTCGAGCCGGACGAGCGCCTCGCGCAGCGGGATCTTGCTGACCCCCAATTCCGCGGCAAGCGCATCCTGCCGGATCGGCGCTTCGGCGCGGATCGATCCATCGACGATCCGTTCGCGGACGATTTCGAAGACCTGATCGGAAAGGGTCCGTACGACGATGCTCATCGGCTTGTTTCCCAGCGCGACGATCGCGACGCGTATACGGTCCTCTTCCAGAATCCGGCCGCAAGATCAATATATTGCAAATCGGATCACACTGCTCGCGGCGCTGCCCCCCAGCCCAGGCCGAGCGCTTTCTGCAAGGCGATGAAGTCGCCGGTCAGCCCCGCCGTGCCCGCCGACAGATTCTGTTCGGCGGCGACCCGCTGCCGCTCGGCGTCGAGCGTGTCGATCAACGTCGCGGTGCCGGCGCGGAAGCGTTGCTGCATCAGATCGGCGGCACGATCGGCACTCGCCTTACTGCGCAACAGGCTGGCGACCGTCTCGCGGCGATGGCCGAAGCGGGAGAGGGCATCCTCCGCATCCTTCAGCGCGCCGAGCACGGTGCCGCGATATTGCGCCTCGGCCTCGTCGCGCTGGCCCTCGGCCTGATTGATCCGCGCGCGGTTGCGACCGAAGTCGAGGAAATTCCATTGCAGCATCGGCGCGGCGAGGCCGACCAGCTTGTCCGGGCTGATGTCGGAGAGCTTGGTCCCGCCGAGGCCGATCAGCCCGAGGATGTTGAGCCGCGGGAAGCGCGCCGCGTCAGCGACGCCGACCTGTGCGGTGCGCTGCGCCAACTGTCGTTCGGCCGCGCGGATGTCCGGACGTCGCTTGAGCAAGGCGGCGGGATCGCCGACCGCGACCGCGGCGGGGGGCAACGGCACTGCGCCGATCGGGCTCAGTCGCGCATCGAGGGCGCCTGGCTCCTGTCCGGTCAAAACCGCCAGCGCGTTGAGGTAGCTTTCGAGCTCGGCCTGGAGCGGCACGATCTGGCCGTTGGTCGACTCGACCTGGCCACGCAGCCGCTCGACATCGAGATCGGAGGCGGCGCCTTGCCCGAACCGCTGCTGGGTAAGCATGAGCATCTGCTGCTGCATCCGCGCCGCGTCGCGCGCCAAGGCGATGCGGCGCTGGACGTCGCGCAGATTGACATAGGCTTGGGCGACGTCGGCGGTGAGGCTGACCTGCGCATCGGCGACGTTTGCCTCCGCCGCCTCGGCCTGCGCCCGTGCGGCCTCGACCGAGCGGCGGCGGCCACCGAACAGATCGACCTCCCAGCTCGCATCGAAGCCGAGGTTGTAGACGTCGACCGCGCTGGCGCCGGTGTCGCTGCCGCTCGTGCCGCCGAAGTCGAACCCGGGAATGCGCGCGTGCAGATAGACTGCCGACGCATTCGCGCTCGGTGCCTGATTGGCGCGCTCCAGCCGCAGCGAGGCGCGCGCCTGCCGCAACCGTGCCGTCGCCACCGCAATGTTCGGGTTGGCGGCGAGCGCCTGCGTCTCGAGCTGGGTGAGCAGCGGATCGTTGAGCTGCGTCCACCAGGCGGCGACGCCCGGCGCCGCCGGCGAGGCGAGCGGGCCGCCGCGCTTGAAACCGGCGGGGGCGGCGGTGTCGGCGAGCGTCCTGGGCGGACCGGCGTAGTTTGGGCCGACCGTACAGGCGCCGAGCGCCAGTGCCGGGATGAGCAGAAGGGAAGGGGAGCGGAGAATTTGCATCATCGCCTCAATGCATCGCCACGGGGCCGCCCTGCGGCAGCGGGCGGAGGAACAGGACGAGCGGCACGACGCAGCAGATGCCGACCGACAGGAGCCAGAACAGGTCGTTATAGGTCATCACCAGCGCCTCGCGCCGGATCGTGCCGCCGAGCGACTGGATCGCGGTGGCGGCGCCGCCGAGCGACCGGCCGGTGGCGGCGAGATAATCCTGTAGCGCGACCGAATTGGCGTTGAGCACTTCGTCGATCCGCCGGCTGTGCAGATAGCTGCGCTGGTCCTGCAACGTCGCGATGCCGGCGAGTGCGAACGAACCGCCGATATTGCGCGCCGCGCTGAACAGGCCGGCGGCATCGCCGGCTTCCTCTGGCCGCACCGAGGCGATCGCCGCCTGGTTGAGGAAGACGAAGCCGAGGATCGTGCCGACGCCGCGCAGCAATTGCGAATCGGTGAAGGCGCTGCCGACCGATTGCGCGGTCAGCGTCGTGTCGAGGTGGCAGCTCAGCGCCATCAGCAGCAGCCCGGAGGCGACCGCGACGCGGATGTCGAGATGGCGGATCATCAGCGGCACCAGCGGCATCATCAACAGGCTGGGAATGCCGCTGAGCAGCACCACCTTACCCGATTGCAGCGCGTTATAGTCGGCGATCGCCGCCAGGAACTGCGGGATGACGTAGCTGCTGCCGTACAGCACCATGCCGAGCACCAGACCCATGATGGCGACGCTGCCGAACTGGCGGTCGATCAGCAGGCGCAGCTTGACCACCGGCTTTTCGGCAATGAACTGCCCGGCGAACAGCATCGCGAGCCCGAAGACGGTGAGCACGGTCAGCTTGATGATCAGCGCCGACTGGAACCATTGCTCGCGCTGTCCCTCTTCGAGAACGACGGTGAGGCCGCCGAGACCCAGTGCGAGGCCGGCGATGCCGAGCCAGTCCGCCTTGAGCAGTTCGCGCAGATGCGGCTTCTGATGCGGCAGGCCGACGAGGAGCAGCACCAGCAGCACCGCGCCGACGGGGACGTTGAGGAAGAAGGCATAATGCCAGCTGACGTTCTCGGTCAGATAGCCGCCGATCAGCGGCCCGAGCACCGGGCCGAGGATCGCGGTGACGCCGAAGAGCGCGGTGCCGATCGGCTGTTGCGAGCGCGGCAGGCGGGTGGCGATGATCGTCATCGCGGTGGGAATCAGCGCGCCGCCGGTGATCCCTTGGCCGGCGCGGCCGATGATCATCATCGTCAGCGTCGTCGACAGGCCGCAGACCACCGAAAAGGCGGTGAACAGGATCGATGCGATCAGCAGGAAGGTCCGCAGGCCGAGCACGCGCTCAAGCCAGGCGGAGAGCGGGATGATGATGATCTCGGCAACAAGATAGGAGGTAGCGATCCACGTACCCTCGGTGCCGCTCGCGCCGATCTCGCCCTGGATCACCGGCAGCGCCGAATTGACGATCGAGATGTCGAGCGTCGCCATCAGCGCGCCGAGGCTGCCCGCCGCCACCGCCAGCCAGGCGGCGAGATCGGCGCGTTCGGGCGTGGCGGCCCGCGCCCGATTGCCCTGAGCCGCAGGAGCGGCGGCCGCGCTCATCGGCCGCGCCGCTCGTTATGCTGGTCCTGCTCGTCGCGGATGCGCTGCACGCTGCCCTTGGCGGAACGGGTATCGACCGTCACGTCGACCGACATGCCGGGAACCAGCAGCTTGCGCGTTTCGGGCCCCGCGTCGAGCGCGATGCGGACGGGTACGCGCTGAACGATCTTGGTGAAATTGCCGGTCGCATTCTGCGGCGGCAGCAGCGAGAATTGCGCACCGGTGCCCGGCGAGACGCTCTCGACGCGGCCGTGGATCTCGACACCGGGCAGCGCGTCCACGTCCAGCGCGACCGGCTGGCCGACGCGCATCAGGCCGAGCTGCGTTTCCTTGAAATTCGCCTCGACGTAGATCTGCTGGACGGGGACGATCGACATCAGCCGCGTTCCGGCCTGGGCGAACTGGCCGATGCGCACCGTCTTGTCGCCGACGCGGCCATCGATACTGGCCCGCAGGATCGTCGCACCGACGTTGACCTTGGCGGCGGCGAGCTGCGCGCGGCTGGCCTCGCCCTGCGCGTTCGCCTGCTGGACTTGCGCCTGCAACGTGCCGACGCGGCGCGTCGCGCTGGTCAGCGCGGCCTGCGCCGAGGCGACCTGCGCATCCGCCTGACGCGCCTGGTTCAGCAGCTGCGACAGCTTTTCACGCGTTTCGGCACCGGAGGCGGCGAGCGGCTGGTAGCGGACGACCTCGGCATGCGCGAAGGCGGCATCGCTGCGCGCCGCGCTGAGGTCCGAGCGCGCCTTGTCGATCGCCGCCTGTTGTTCGCGGATCTGCGCGCGGACGCCCTCGGCATTGGCGCGGGCGACATCGATCTGCGCCTCCACCTGCGCCGCCTGCGCATTATAGTCGCGCGCGTCGATCTGGAGGAGCGGCGTGCCGGCCTTCACCTGCTGGTTGTCGGCAACAAACACCTTGTCAACATAGCCCGACACCTTGGGCGAGATCGTCACCGCATCCGCCTGGATATAGGCGTCGTCGGTGCCCTGCATGAACTTGCCGACGCTTTGATAGCGCACGTACCACAAGACGCCGCCGATCACCGCGACGGCGATCACGATCAGCAGGATAATCCGCACCCGCGGGTTCTTGAGCGGCGAAGGCTTGCTTCGCGCTTGGTCCGAGTCGCTCTGCGACTCGGCGCTATCATCCCGATTTTGCTCGTTTTCGGCCATCAGCTTCATCTTCTTGCTTGGATCAGCGTCGTGATGCTCGCACTTGCAGCATTGTGCAAGACCATTTAATGAGGGTCCTCACATATGTCTGATTGCGAACCCCTTGCCGCCGAGCTGTTCCGGCTTTTCTTCCGGATGCAGCGTCTGATGAACCGGCGGATGGCGGAGCAGGGCGCGTCGCTGGCGCGGACCAAATTGCTGCTGTTCTTGTACAAGCGGGGGCCGTCGCGGGCGGCAGACATCGCCGACTTCTTCGATTACGCGCCGCGGACGGTGACCGAGGCGATCGATGGGCTCGAACGCGACGGGCTGGTGATGCGCACGCCCGACGAGCGGGACCGGCGCGTCAAACAGGTGTCGATCACCGACGAGGGGCGGCGGGTGATCGGCGAAACCGAACCGCTGCGCCACGAGCTGATCAACGGCGTGTTCGGCGCGCTTACCGTCGAGGAACGGCTCGCGCTTGCCGGCATGGTCGACACCCTTTCGACGGCGCTCGACGCGGAAGAGGCGCGTCCACGGCGCTGACGCCTATTGCATCCGGATCGGCCTGTGTTAGCCTCTGTTCGTCGCCGGAAGAGCGACGATGAGGAGAGGTGCTATGGACCGGTATCAGCCGACCTTGTGCCAATGCGGTTTCGGCATCCTGTGCTGCGCGAGCGGCGCGGCGCTGTCGATCTGCGCGGTGACGTTCGCCCTGCTGGGCTGATCCGCCCGGCGGTCGCGCTGCGCGTCAGCAGCAGCGACCGCCGTTGCGCCCGCCATAGCGGGCTTCCTGCCGGTTGCGGAAGAAGGCCGCCTCGCTCATCACCGGCGCATCGGGGTGCGCCGCCGCCATATGCGCCACATAGGTGCGATAGGACGGCACCCCGACCATCAGCCGGCCGGTCTCGGCGATAGCGCGCAGGATCGTCCCGACGTTCATTCCGCTGCCAATGCCAGCGCGGGGATCTCGCTGACGCTCGGCGCGTCGAGACGGCGCGCGATCAGGCAGGTGCGGATGCCATAGCCGATGATCGACACCACCACCGCGAGGAACAGCGCGCAGAGCGCCGCGTCGATCCGGTCGTTCATCACGATCCGGCCCATCTCGCCGAGTGACTTGGCGGGCGCCAGCGTCTCGCCGCGCGCCGCCGCGTCGGCGAAGCGGCGGGCGTGGGCGAGGAAGCCGACCTTCGGATTGCCGGAGAAGAGCTTGAGCAGGCTGGCGGTCACCGTGCACAGCACCAGCCACGCCGCCGGCAGGATCGTCACCCAGGCATAACGCTCGCGCTTCATCCGGAACAGCACGACGGTGGCGAGCACCAGCGCCACCGCGGCGAGCATCTGGTTCGAGATGCCGAACAGCGGCCACAGCGTGTTCACCCCGCCGAGCGGATCGGTAACGCCCTGATAGAGGAAGAAGCCCCAGGCCGCGACGCATAGCGCCGTGCCGATCAGTCCCGGGACGAACGAGGTCGAGTTGCGGAAGCGCGGCACCGCGAGGCCGATCAGGTCCTGCAACATGAACCGGCCGGCGCGGGTGCCGGCGTCGACCGCGGTCAGGATGAACAAGGCCTCGAACAGGATCGCGAAATGATACCAGAAGGCCATCATCGCGCGCCCGCCGATCAAATGGCTGAAGATCTGCGCCATGCCGACCGCGAGCGTCGGCGCGCCGCCGGCGCGGCTGATGATCGTCGTCTCGCCGACGTCGCGGGCGGTGGCGGCGATCGTCTCGGGCGTGATCGCGAACCCCATCGCCGATACCGCCGCGGCGGCGCTGGCCGGGTCGGTGCCGACGACCGCGGCGGGGCTGTTCATCGCGAAATAGACGCCGGGATCGATGATCGACGCCCCGACCAGCGCCATGATCGCGACGAAGCTCTCCATCAGCATGGCGCCATAACCGATGAAGCGCGCATCGCCCTCGCTGGCGATCAGCTTGGGCGTGGTGCCGCTGGCGATCAGCGCGTGGAAGCCGGACACCGCGCCGCAGGCGATAGTGATGAACAGGAAGGGGAAGAGCGATCCCGACCAGACCGGGCCGCTGCCGTCGATGAACCGGGTCAGCGCCGGCATGCGCATCGGCGGCGCGACGACGACGATGCCGATCGCCAGCGCGGCGATCGCGCCGATCTTCAGGAAGGTCGACAGATAGTCGCGCGGCGCGAGCAGCAGCCACACGGGGAGCAGCGCGGCGACCGCGCCATAGCCGATCAGGATCCAGCAGAGCTGCACCGGCGTATAGGTGAACCACGGCGCGAGACTGGCCGAGGCGGCAACAATCTGGCCGTAGACGATCGCGAGGATCAGCCCAACGAGGCCGAGCAACGAGACTTCGCCGATCCGGCCGGGCCGGATCCAACGGGTATAGACACCCATCAGGATCGCGAGCGGGATCGTCGCTGCGACGGTGAACATCCCCCAGGGGCTGTCGGCGAGCGCCCGCACGACGATCAGCGCGAGCACCGCCAGAATGATGATCATTATCATGAACGCGCCGAACAAGGCGATCGTCCCCGGCACATCGCCCATCTCCATACGGATCAGCTCGCCGAGCGATCGACCGTCGCGGCGCATCGACAGGAACAGCACCATGAAGTCCTGCACCGCACCCGCCAGCACGACACCGGCGAGGATCCACAACATGCCCGGCAGATAGCCCATCTGCGCGGCGAGCACCGGGCCGACCAGCGGCCCCGCGCCGGCGATCGCAGCGAAATGATGGCCGAACAGTACGCGACGGTCGGTCGGGACGAAGTCGAGCCCGTCGGGGTGGCGCTGCGCCGGGGTGGGGCGCGCCGGATCGATGCCGACCACGACCTTGGCGAGATAGAGCGAATAGAAGCGATAGGCGATCAGATAGACCGACACCGCCGCAACGACGATCCACACCGCATTGACAGTCTCGCCGCGGGCGGTCGCCACCACCGCGAGGGCGCTGGCACCGAGCAGCGCGACGACGATCCAGCCGATCCTGCTTGCGAAGGTCATCGATCCGTCTCCCTTTGGCGGCGTGCCTAAAGGGGGCGGGAGGAGAGGGCAACCCGCTCCCCTCCCGGTCGAGGACGATCAGACGATGCGGTTCGCCACCAGATCGTCGACCACCGCCGGGTCGGCCAGCGTCGAGGTGTCGCCCAGCGCGGTCACGTCGCCCTCGGCGATCTTGCGCAGGATGCGGCGCATGATCTTGCCCGAGCGCGTCTTGGGCAAGGCCGGCGCGAATTGCAGCTTGTCGGGGCTGGCGATCGGGCCGATCTCCTGCCGCACCCAGGCCACCAATGCGCTGCGCAACGCCTCGTCGCCCTCCCGTCCGGCGTTGAGCGTCACATAGGCGTAGATGCCCTGACCCTTCACCTCGTGTGGCATGCCGACCACCGCCGCCTCGGCGACCGCCTCGTGCAGCACCAGCGCGCTCTCGACCTCGGCGGTGCCCATGCGATGGCCCGAGACGTTGATAACGTCGTCGACCCGGCCGGTGATCCAGTAATAGCCGTCGCCGTCGCGGCGGCAGCCGTCGCCGGTGAAATATTTGCCGTCGTAGGTCGTGAAATAGGTCTGGAAGAAGCGTTCCTCATCGCCCCAGACGCCGCGCATCTGGCCGGGCCAGCTTTGCGTGATGCAGAGGTTGCCCTGCGCCGCGCCGGTCAGCACCGTTCCCTTGTCGTCGACGAGCTGCGGCACAACGCCGGGCAGCGGTTTCGAGGCGGACCCCGGCTTCATCGGCACCGCGCCGGGCAGGGGGGCGATCATGATCCCGCCGGTCTCGGTCTGCCACCAAGCGTCGACGATCGGCGCGCGGCCTTCGCCGACGACGTCGTGATACCAGCGCCACGCCTCCGGATTGATCGGTTCGCCGACCGAGCCGAGCAGCTTGAGCGACGAGCGATCGGTCTTGCGGACGAAATCGTCGCCCTCCTTCATCAGCGCGCGCAGCGCGGTGGGCGCGGTGAACAGCGTATGGACCTTATGGCGGTCGACGACCTGCCAGATGCGGCTGGCGTCGGGCCAGGTCGGCAGCCCCTCGTACATCAGCGTCGTACCGCCGTTGGAGAGCGGGCCGTAGAGCAGATAGGTGTGGCCGGTGACCCAGCCGATATCGGCGGCGCACCAGAAGACCTGACCCGGCTTGTAATCGAACGCGATCTTGAAGGTGAAATCCGCCCACAGGAGATAGCCGGCGGAGGTGTGGAGAACGCCCTTCGGCTTGCCGGTCGAACCGCTGGTATAGAGGATGAACAGCGGATCTTCCGCCGCCATCGTCTCCGCCGGGCAGTCGCTGCCGACGCCGGCGGCGGCCTCGTGATACCAGACATCGCGCGCGCCCATCGTAACGTCGGCACCGGTCGCCTTGACGACGATGACCGTCTCCAGCGTCGGCGCACGCGTAGCGGCCTCGTCGACGCACGCCTTGAGCTTGATCCTTTTGCCACCGCGACGGCCTTCGTCGGCGGTGATGACGATCTTCGAGCCGCAATCCTCGATCCGGCCGGCGAGCGCGTCGGCGGAGAAGCCGCCGAACACGACCGAATGGATCGCGCCGATCCGCGCACAGGCGAGCGCGGCATAGGCCGCCTCGGGGATCATCGGCATGTAGAGCGTGACGCGGTCGCCCTTGCCGACGCCATGCGCCTTGAGCACGTTGGCGAAACGGCCGACCTCGTCATGGAGCTGGCGATAGGTGATGCGACGCGGCTCTTCCGACGGCTCGTCGGGCTCCCAGATGATCGCGACGGTATCGCCGTGTTTGGCGAGATGGCGGTCGATGCAATTCGACGCGACGTTGAGCTGGCCGTCGGCGAACCATTTGATGTGGAAGTCGGCCTTGGCGAACGACCAGTCGCCGCCGATCGTCGGCGCCGTGATCCAGTCGAGCCGCTTGGTCGCCTGATCGAGCCAGAAGCTGCCCGGGCTGCTCGCCGCGGCTTCGTAGAGGTCTTCGTATTTCTTGGGGTCGAGGCTGGCGTTGGTCCAGTCGCCGGTGATCGGGTAGATTTCAGGATCGGTCACGCAACGCATCCCCGCCATGATGATGAAGCGGGCGCCGTCGGGCGCCCGCGAGGGTGGATAATGGAGCGGCCGGCAGGATGCCAGCCGTTACCGGCCGAGGAAGGTCAGCAGGTCGTTGGTCAGGCGATCGCCGTGCGTGGCGAACAGACCGTGCGGCGCGCCGTCATATTCGACGAGCTGGCTGTTCGCGATGCCGAGCGAGGCGGGACGGCCGGCCGCGTCGATCGGTACCGTCTGGTCGGAGGTGCCATGGATGATCAGCGTCGGGACGTTGAACGACGCGAGGTCGGGTCGGAAGTCGGTATGGCCGAACGCCTCTGCGCAGGCGAGCGTCGGCTTGAGCCCCGCCTGCAACGCGGTGGTCGTCGCCCAGTCGAGCACGTCGTCGCTGACCGGATGGCTGATCACGCCGACGCCGAAGAATTGCTTGAAGAAAGTGTCGCGGAAGAAATGCGCGCGGTCCTTCTGGATGTTCTCGCCGATCTCGGCGAGCTTGTCCTCGGGCGTGCCGTGCGGATTGTCCTCGGTCTTCAACATGTACGGCACGACCGAGGCGACCAGCGCCGCGGCGATCACGCCTTTGCCGCCGTGGCGGCTCATGTAGCGCGCGACCTCGCCGCCGCCCATCGAGAAGCCGACGAGCGTGGCGTCGGTATCGGCGCCGGTCGCCGCCATCACATCGGCGAGATCGTCGGCGAGCGTGTCATAGTCATAGCCGCTCCACGGCTGACTCGACCGGCCGAAACCGCGGCGGTCGTAGGCGATCGCCCGGAAACCGGCGTCGGCGAGCGCCATCATCTGCGGGTCCCAGCTGTCGGATGACAAGGGCCAGCCGTGCAGCAGGATGACCGGGCGGCCCGATCCCCAATCCTTGACGTAGATGTCGGTGCCGTCGCGCGTTTTGACGTAGGGCATGAAACCGTCCTCTCGTAGTGTCAGCGCGGTCAACGTGGCGCGCCGCGGGCCGTTCCTCGCCCGGGCTGGCGTTCGCGACGGCCGGATGCCAGCATCGCGGCGAAACACGAATCAGGGGATCAGGTTATGCGTATCTTCGTGGCGGCCTCGCTGCTCGCGCTCGCCGTAGCAGGCTGTTCGGGCGGCGCGCCCTCCGCGACCAACGAGAGCGCGGCGGCGCAACCGGCGCACAGCAACGGCTTCGCGCACTTCCGCGACGGCTTCATCGAGGGCTGGTTCAAGCTCGATCCGGCCAATGCGGTCTATCAGGGCCGCCACGATTTCGACGGCCAGTTGCCCGACTGGAGCGGCGCCGGGCTGCAACGCCAGTCCGCCTTCCTCCACCACGCCATCGATCGTGCTCGCGCGTTCGGTGATGCTGATCTCAGCCCCGACGAACGGTTCGAACGCGACTATCTGATCCGCGTCGCCGAGGGGAAATTGTTCTGGCTCGAGGATGCCGACCAGCCGCATAGCAACCCGGCCTATTACGTCGGCGGCGGGCTCGACCCCAACGTCTATATCGCCCGACCCTATGCCGACGCGCCGACGCGGCTGAAGGCGCTGATCGCCTTCTTCGGGCGGGTGCCGGCGGCGGCGCAGGCGATCCGCGCCAATCTCAAGACGCCGATGCCGCGGTCGTTCATCGATTACGGCGTCGCCGGGTTCAACGGCTTCGCGGATTATTACGTCGGCGACGCGCGCAAGGCGTTCGCGGACGTCCGCGATCCGGCCTTGCAGGCGCAACTCATGACCTCCTCTGAGGCGGCGAGCAAGGCGGTACGCGAGCTCGGCGGCTGGCTCGCGGCGCAGCGCGGAACCGCGACGGGCGATTTCGCGCTTGGCGCCGATCGCTTCCAGCGGATGGTACGCGCCACCGAGGGCGTCGACGCGTCGCTCGCGACACTTGAGGCGGCGGGCCGCGCCGACCTCAAGCGCAACCAGGATGCGCTCGCCGCCGCCTGCAAGCAGTTCGCGCCGGGCCAGACGATTCCGGCCTGCATCGACAAGATGAACGCCAACAAGTCGGCGGATGGCCCGGTGGCGGAGGCGCGGCGGCAGATCCCGACGCTGCGCGCCTTCGTCGTCGCCAAGGACCTCGTCACCATTCCCGGCACCGAGGAAGCGAAGGTCGAGGAAAGCCCGCCCTACAACCGCCAGAACTCGGCCTATATCGACCCCGCCGGTCCGTATGAGAAGAACGTGCCGTCGGTCTATTACATCTCGCCGCCCGATCCGTCGTGGGACAAGAAGACGCAGGACGCCTTCGTGCCGGGCAAGAAGGATCTGCTGTTCACCTCGGTGCACGAGGTGATGCCGGGGCATTTCCTCCAGTTCCTCCACGCCAACCGGTCCAAGTCGATGTTCGGCCGGGTCTTCGTCGGCTATGCCTTCGCCGAGGGCTGGGCGCATTATGCCGAGGAGATGATGTGGGAAGCGGGCCTCGATAACGGCGATCCCGAGACGCATATCGGCCAGATCAGCAACGCGCTGCTGCGCGACTGCCGCTTCCTGTCGGCGATCGGCATGCACGCGCGCGGCATGACGCAGGAGCAGAGCCTCAGGATGTTCCGCGAGCAATGCTATCAGGACGAGGGCAACTCGCGCCAGCAGGCGGCGCGCGGCACCTATGATCCGGCCTATCTCAATTACACGCTCGGCAAGCTGATGATCCGCAAGCTGCGCGACGACTGGACCGCGACCCGCGGCGGCCGCAAGGCGTGGAAGGCGTTCCACGACCAGTTCCTGAGCTACGGCGGCCCGGCGATCCCGCTGGTGCGGCAGCGGATGATGGGCGAGGAAACGCCGCGGGCTGTGTTCTGATATCCCCTCCCCCGCGAAGCGGGAGGACAAGGCATCACCGCGATACCTGCGTCCCCGGCTGCTCGTCCTCCGCCTCGTCGCTCGACGGATTGCGGATCGACGGGCGCAGCCGGGCGAGGCTGCACAGGCCCGCCACCAAAGCGAGGCCCGCGGCGACCAGCGGCGGCGCCATCCCCGCGCCGACGTTCATCGCGAGCAGCGCCGCGACCAGCGTCGCGCCCGTCGTCTGCCCGACCAGCCGCACCGTGCCGACGAGGCCGCCCGCCGCCGCGGCGCGCTCGCGCGGGGCGGAGCCGATGATGAGTCGCGCATTGGGCGGCAGGAACAGGCCGAACCCCGAGCCGCACAACGCCATCCGCCACGCGATGTCGAAATAGGCGGCATCGGCGGGCAGGGTCGCGATCAGCAGCAGCGCGACGATCGACACCGCCATGCCGATGCCGCCGAGCAGCCCCGCCGGCACCCGGTCGGACAGCCAGCCGGCAAGCGGCGCGACGATCATGTTGGTGAGCGGCCAAGGCGCGATCGCCGCGCCGACCTCGGCCGCGCTGAAGCCATAGCCGTGCTGCAAGCGGAACGGCGTCGACAGCAGCAGCGTCATCGAGGCGGTGAACGCCGTATAGGCACCGATCGCCGATAGCGCGATCACCGGCCGCGCGAGCAGGTCGATCGGCAGGATCGGTTTTTCCTCGCCGCGCTCGCGCCGGACGAAGATCCAGCCGATGCCCGCACCGACCGCGACGATCGCCGCCGACACCACCGGGCTGTCACCATGCACCGCGCTTTCCGCCCCCGAGATGACGAGGCCGATCATGCTCGCACACATCACCGCGCCGAGCACGTCGAATTTTTCGTCGCGCGGCTCGGGCGCGGGCAGCGCGCGTCCGAGGACGAGGCTGAGCAACGCGAACGGCACCGCACTGGCGAACACCCAGGGCCACGGCGCGATGCCGAGCACCAGTCCGCCGATCGTCGGCGCCAGCGCCGCCGAACTCGACACCACCACCGAATTGATCCCGAGCCCGCGCCCCAGTTGCTTGGCGGGATAGATCGAGCGGATCAGCGCCGACGAGACACTCAGCGCCGCCGCCGCGCCGAGCGCCTGCGCCGCGCGGACGACGAGCAGGAACGGCAGGCTCTTGGCGAAGAAGCAGAGCAGCGTCGCGACGGTGAAGACGAGCTGGCCGAACTGATAGGTGCGCTTGAGCCCGAATTTGTCGCCGAGCCCGGCGAAGGGCAGGATCATCATCGCCAGGATGAGCTGATAGATGGTGACCACCGCCACCACCGCGCTGTTGCCGACGTGGAGGTCGTGCGCGATCGTCGGCAGCGCCACCGTGGCGATGCCGCCGTCGATGATGACCAGCGCGGTCCCCGCGGAGATCGCGCCGATCGCGACATAACGGCGGGGCAGGGGCAGGCCATCGGTCATCGGATAGGGTCCAGGCATACGGGCGGATTGCGCGCCAACGCATTGCCCGGCAAGACCGGTCCATCACAGGGAGAAACCGCGCCGATGATCCTCCGCACGCTGCTGATCGCCTCGACGATCCTTGCCGCCGCGCCTGCGCTCGCGCAGAGCAAGCCGATGACGACCACGCCGACCACCGAAACCGACCCCTATATCTGGCTCGAGGACAAGGACGGCGCCAAGCCGCTCGCCTGGGTAGAAGCGGAGAACGCCAAGACGCTGCCGCGGCTGCAGAACGATCCGCGCTACCGGACCTTCTATGCCGAGGCGCTGGCGATCGCCTCGGCCAAGGATCGTATCCCGATGCCGAGCCAGCTCTTTGGCCGCATCTACAATTTCTGGCGCGACGCCGATCATCCGCAGGGCATCTGGCGCTGGACGACCGAAGCGAGCTACGCCCAGCCGCAGCCGCAATGGACGACGGTGCTCGACCTCGACTCGCTGTCGAAGGCGGAGGGCAAGAAATGGGTGTGGAAGGGCGCGTCCTGCCTGCATCCTGAGGAACGCCTCTGCCTCGTCGCACTGTCCGAGGGCGGCGAGGACGCAATCAGCTATCGCGAGTTCGATCTCGCCACCGGCCAGTTCGTCGCCGGCGGGTTCGCGTTGCCCAAGTCGAAGCAGGGCGCGAGCTGGCTCGACAAGGACACGCTGCTGGTCAGCCGCGACTGGGGGCAGGGGACGATGACCGCGTCGAGCTATCCCTTCGTTGTCAAGCTGGTGAAGCGCGGCCAGCCGCTCGACGCTGCGCAGGAGATTTTCCGCGGTCAGCCGACCGACCAGCTCGGCACCTATGCCGGCGTGATCACCGATGGCCAGGGCAACCGGCTGGTCGCGATCGAACGGCGCATCACCTTCTTCGGCGGCGAGACGCACGTCTGGACGCCGGAGGGGACGAAGAAGCTCGACATTCCGGCGCGGACCAGTCCGGTCGGCATGGTCGCGGGGCAGGTGCTGTTCCAGACCAGCGATCCATGGGGTGCGGTGACCGCCGGATCGGTCGCGTCGGCGCCGCTCGCCGAGGTGCAGGCCAATGCGATCCGGCCCGTCGTGCTGTTCGCGCCGACGCAGCGCCAGTCGGTCGACGAGGTGGTGACGACCAGGGACCATGTCGTCCTGATCTACAACGACAACGTCCGGGGCCGCGCGTCGGTCTACACGCCGGGCAAGACCGGCTGGACGTCGAAACCGATCGCCTTGCCCGACAATGTCTCGCTCGGCGTCGCCAGCGCCGACGACAAGAGCAATCACGGCTATCTCACCGTCACTGGCTTCCTGACGCCGACGACGCTGCTGCCGCTCGACGCCGCCACGGCGAGCGCCGCGAGGCCGGTCAAGACGCTGCCCGCCAAGTTCGACGCGAGCAATCTCGTCGTCGAGCAGCATGAGGCGACCTCGACCGACGGCACCAAGGTGCCGTATTTCATCGTCCACAAGAAGGGTATCGCGCTCGACGGCACGACGCCGACGATCATGACGGCTTACGGCGGGTTCGAGCTGCCGATGCTGCCGGGCTATTCGGCGATCACCGGCAAATTGTGGCTCGAGCGCGGCGGCAGCTACGTCCTCGCCAACATCCGCGGCGGCGGCGAGTTCGGCCCCAAATGGCACGACGCCGGCCGCAAGACCAAGCGGCAGGTGATCTACGACGATTTCGCGAGCGTCGCGAAGGACCTGATCGCGCGCAAGCTGACCAGCGCGCAAACGCTCGGCATCTACGGCGGCTCGAACGGCGGCCTGCTGATGGGCGTCGAGTTCAACCAGTATCCCGATCTGTGGAAGGCGGTGACGATCCAGGTGCCGCTGCTCGACATGCTGCGCTACGAACAGATCGCCGCGGGCGCGTCATGGGTCGACGAATATGGTTCGGTCTCGGTGCCGGAGGAGAAGGCGTTCCTCGCGACGATCTCGCCCTATCAGAATATCAAAAAGGGCGTGGCCTATCCCGAGCCCTATATCTGGACGACGACCAAGGACGACCGTGTCGGCCCGCAGCACGCGCGCAAGTTCGCCGCGCGGCTGAAGGAATACGGCCTGCCGTATCTGTTCTACGAGGATACCGCCGGCGGCCATTCGGGCGATGCCGACATCGAACAGGGTGCGCGGTTGCAGGCGCTCCAGATGACCTATTTCGCGCAGAAGCTGCTCGGCCCGGCGAAATGATCCAGCAATGCCCCTCCGGCCTGACGGCTGGAGGGGCATTGCTACCGTCATTTCTCTGTTGGCAGTGAAACGTGTCCCACGGCATACATCTGAGTGTCTGGCTGCGGCTGTGCTGGGGGATTGCGCCAAAGGTCAAATTTAACTTGTGTCCAACCGGACGGATCGAAACCGACCACGCTGGCGAGCGCGCCGTTCTGCACGGCAGAGTGAACGTTGGCGGACGCAGTTTCGCGTTGTGCGGCCAGATCGGAATAGGCGCTGATCGTTGTGGTGCGTCGGCTAGCGTATCGGGCGCTTTTGATTTCCAGTCCGATTTCCGCATGCCAAACTATCCATGTCCGCACCGCCGGCCAGCCGAAGTCTCGGCTGAGCGTCGCAAAGCCCGGCCCGGATAGGAAGCCGTCGATCCCCTCAGGGGCATCCCAAAGGTAAAAGGGCGCATAGAGATTTTCGACGCTGGTAAAGCCGGCGTCGTTTTTGCGCGCGGAAAGATAGGCTTTGAAGCGTAAGCGCGGGAAACCGTCGAGCAGCGGTCCTTTCGTCCGGATTCGCTCGTCGATGATCGCCATGTCGTAGTCGGCGGGCAGGGTGAAACCATATTGCATCGCGATCACGGCTGCGTCTCCCGTTCGACTTTGCCATACCAATGAACCGCTGTTCCATCTTTCACCGGTTGCACGCTGAGATAGCCGAACGGGCTTGCAGGGGCAGCGCCATGCCAGTGCACTTCATCCGGCGCGAACCAGATGCTGTCGCTTGTACGGACCTCGATCACCTCGCCGCCCTCGCGCTGAACCATTCCGACGCCGTCCAATACGAAGAGTAGCTGCCCCCGCGGATGGCTGTGCCAATGGGTGATCACGCCTGGACCGAGGAATGCGCGCATTGCGGTCATCTCGCCCTCGGTCCGGCTCGACAGGATCATCTGGACGAGGAAAAGGCTGCTCGAAACACCTGCCGGTGCAGCGACGATGCCACTTCCGGCCTGCCAGACGGTCATGGCCGACGGACAGGCGGCGTCCATGTCGAAAGGATCGCTCATCGCGCTGCATCTCTTCCGGCAGGGGCTGCCCGATCACTGCCATGCGCTAGCAGGGCATATTGGGTGGAAAGCATGATGCGCTCCTTGCATCTGTTGACACATGCATCGTGCGGTATCAGCGTCGTCCTGAAAATTGGAAAGATCGGGATCGTCGATCCTGAGATTCGGGATTGTCGATGCGCCTGACTAATCTGGACATGGATGCTCTGCGCACCTTCGTCGTCGGGATGGACGCTGGCTCGTTCGTTCGAGCCGCACATCGGCTGGGACGGTCTACATCTGCCGTGAGCGCGCATCTCAAGAAGCTGGAGGCACAGGCAGGGGTGCCCTTGTTGCGCCGTTCCGGGCGCGGTCTCTCGCTTACGGAGAACGGTGAAATCCTGCTTACCCACGCAAGGCGGTTGATTCACCTCAATGACGAAGCGGTCGCGGCCGTGCGCGGCATGGAACTGGAAGGCTGGGTTCGTCTCGGTCTTCAGGAAGATTTTGGTGAGGCGGTCCTCCCACAAGTGCTCGGCCGGTTTGCCCGCGCGCATCCGAAGGTCAGAATTGAGGGCCGCATCGCACGTAACAGCGAACTGACTGAAAAGATCGCATCGAACCAGCTCGACCTCGCACTTGCTTGGGACAGCCGGGGCATACCATATGGCGAACGAATTGCCGCCGTACCTTTACGTTGGCTCGGAAGCGCCCGTCACGACACGCATTGGCCTATCGACCACGATCAGCCTCTTCCGATCGTTGCTCTACACACGCCGTGCACGCTGCGTGCGATCGCATGCGAACATTTGGACCGGCACGGCATCGCTTGGCGGCTCGCGTTCGTCAGCCCAAGTCTTGCTGGCATGTGGGCGGCAACCGCGGCAGGATTAGGAATCGCGCTGCGTACGCATATTGGCCGCCCCGCCTCAGTGTGCATCCTCGATCCTGCCGTCCACCGTCTACCCAGTTTGCCTTCGCTCGACCTTGTGCTGCTCCGCTCCGCCAAGGAGGCGGACCCGGTGACAGATCGTCTTGCGCTCATCATCAAGGAGGCGTTGCGCGAGACGCTGCCGAATACCTTGAGCGAACATTGAATGGCGGCGTGCCGAGCCGGCGTCGATAGTGGCGGAGGGAGTGGGATTCGAACCCACGGTAGGCTTCCACCTACGGCGGTTTTCAAGACCGCTGCCTTAAACCACTCGGCCATCCCTCCGTGGTGACCCCGGATAGTCGCACCGCGGCTGCCCGTGCAACCCCTGCGACGATAAGAGGTTCACGCCACCCGCCCGCTGTGGCACCACGGCCGGCATGTGGGGGCAACGACTGCGACGCGCGCTGACGACCGGCGTAATGGCAACGACCTTGGCGCTCGGCGGCGCCGCGCCCGTCGCGGCGCAGGACGAAGCCGGGTTCCAGACCTATCTGCAGGAGCTTCGCCGGCAGGCGCTGGCCGAGGGCGTGACGCAGCGGACGGTCGATGCCGTCTTCCCGACGTTGACGCTCAGCGACCGCACGATCCAGCTTGATCGCGCCCAGCCGGGCAATCCCGGCAGCACCGCGACGCCGCCGTTCGCGCCGTATAAGGCGAGCCATGTCGACGCCGCGCGGATCGGCCGCGGCCGTACCACTTATCAGGCGCAGCGGGTGCGACTGGCGCGCGTCGAGCGCGAGACGGGCGTCCCCGAATCGATCATGGTCGCGATCTGGGGCCATGAGACCAATTACGGTGCCTATACTGGCAATTTCGATTTGCTGCGCAGCCTCGCCAGCCTCGCCTATGAGGGGCGGCGGCGCAGCCTGTTCGCAGGCGAGTTCATCGCCGGTCTCAAGATCCTCGACCGCGGCATTCCGCGCGAGCAGTTGAAGGGCAGCTGGGCGGGCGCGACGGGCAATCCGCAGTTCCTGCCCTCCGTCTATCTCCGCCTCGCACGCGACGGCGATGGCGATGGGCGGGCCGATATCTGGACCAGCCCGGCGGATACGCTGGCCTCAATCGGCAATTATTTTGCCAATGCTGGCTGGCGTCCCGGTCAGCCATGGGGCCTTGCGGTCAGCGTTCCGGCGGGGCTCGACCGTAGCGGCCTGACCAGCCGGCTCGTGTCGCCGCGCTGCCCGCGCGTGTTCGAGCGGCACAGCCGCTGGCGGACGATGGCGGAGTGGCGCGCGCTGGGCGTGGTGCCGCAGGGCAGGGGATGGCCCGCCGACAGCGTGCAGGCGACGCTGATCGAGCCCGACGGTCCCGGTGCGACCGCCTATCTGCTCACCGGCAATTATCGGGTGATCCTCGATTACAATTGCTCGAACTTCTACGCGCTATCGGTCGGCCTGCTCGCCGATGCGGTTGAGGGCTGACGCCGCCCGCGCGCGGCGCTATGCCAGCATCATTCCCGCTTAATCTCCCGGAAAGCCCCATCGCCGTCATGAACAAGCTGCTCGCCGCCCCCCTCGCGATCGTCGCCGCCGCCGTCCCGTCGGTCGCCGCCGCGCCCCAGTTCCAGGGGACCGCGCCGATCGCCTATATGGAAGACCTGTCGTCGGGCGCGGTACTCTATCAGCGCGATGCCGACCGTCGCATGCCGCCGGCGTCGATGGCGAAGATGATGACCGTCTATGTCGCCTTCGACATGATCAAAAAGGGCGAGTTGAAGCTCGGCCAGACGTTTCAGGTCCGGCCCGAGACGTGGCAGCGCTGGCACGGGCCGCAGGCCGGCTCGACGATGTTCCTGTCGACCGGCGAGAACGTCAGCGTCGAGAACCTGCTCAAGGGCATCGTCACGCTGTCGGGCAACGACGCCTGTGTCGTGCTCGCCGAGGGCATTTCGGGGACCGAACAGACCTTCACCGACCGGATGAACGATCAGGCGAAGAAGCTCGGCCTGACCAACAGCCATTTCGGCACGTCGAACGGCTGGCCCGACAATGGCGTGACCTATGTCACCGCCAAGGATCTCGCGCATCTCGCCAGCGCGACGATCAAGGACTTCCCGGATCTCTACAAGCGCTTCTATTCGCTGCGCAGCTTCACCTGGGGCAAGACGCTCGGCGCCGGTGCCGACATCACCCAGGCCAATCGCGATCCGCTGCTCGGCCGCGTCGCCGGCGCCGACGGGCTCAAGACCGGCCATACCGAGGAGGCGGGTTTCGGCTTCACCGGTTCGGCGGAGCAGAATGGCCGGCGGCTGGTGATGGTCGTCGCCGGGCTGACCTCGTCGAACGGCCGCGCCGAGGAATCGGTGCGCTTCATGGAATGGGGCTTCCGCGCCTGGCAGGCCAAGCCGGTCGTCGCCGCGGGCAAGCAGGTGTCGACCGCCGAGGTGCAGATGGGCAGCGCGAGCAGCGTCGGCCTCGTCGCGCCGCGGCAGCTCACCGTCACCGTGCCGGCGGGTGCGGTGCCGCATATGAGCGCCAAGGTCGTCTACGAAGGGCCGATCCGCGCCCCGATCAAGGCCGGCCAGCATATCGCCGATCTCGTCGTCAAGGCGCCTGACCTGCCCGAACAGCGGCTGCCGCTGGTCGCCGACAAGGATATCGGCGAGGCGGGCTTCTTCGGTCGCGCCTGGGCGGGGCTGACCTCGCTCTTTGGCTGATGCCGCGGCCGTGACCGAATTGTTCGGCAACGCCGACGCGCAGGCCGCCTTCGTCGCGGCGCTGCGCGGCGGCGCCCTGCATCACGCCTGGCTGCTGGTCGGGCCGGAGGGCGTCGGCAAAGCTTGCTTCGCGCAGGCCGCGGCGCTGCGCATGCTTGCCGAGGCGAGCGCGACCGGCGTCTCGGCGCCGGGGCTGGTCGTGCCGGAGGGCCATCCGACCCGCGCGCTGGTCGATGCCGGCTCGCACCCCGATCTGCGCGTGATGCAGCGTCTGCCCAAGGATCCCGACAAGCCCGATCAGGATTTGGCGCGCAGCATCACGATCGCGCAGGTGCGCAGCCTCCAGCCGCTGTTCGCGACGACGCCGTCGATGGGCGCGCGCCGCGTCGTCATCATCGATTCCGCCGACGATCTCGAGCGCAACGGTGCCAATGCGTTGCTCAAGAATCTCGAAGAGCCGCCGGCGGGCACGATCTTCCTGCTCGTCAGCCATGCGCCGGGCCGGCTGCTGCCGACGATCCGCTCGCGCTGCCGCGTGCTGCGCTTCGCCGCGCTCGACGACGACGATATGGCCAAGGCGCTGCGGCAGGCGTTGCCCGAGGCCGATGCGGATGAGATCGCCGCGCTGGTGCGAACCGGGGAGGGGGCGCCCGGCCGTGCTCTGCGTTATGCCGGGCTTGATATCGACGGGCTCGACCGGGCGATCGCAGGCATCGCCGAGGATGGCGATCCGATGAATGCGCGCCGCGCCGCGCTCGCCAGGGCGCTGGCGGGGAAGGGCAATGCCGCGCGCTACGAAGCCTTCCTCGATCGCGTGCCGGCGATGATCGCGCGCGAGGCGCGGACCCGGTCGGGCGCGCGGCTCAAGACGGCGCTCGACGCGCAGGCGGCCGCACGCGATCTTGCAGGCGCGGCGCTTGGCCTGTCGCTCGATGCGCAGGCGACGGTATTCGAGATGGCGGCGATCGTCGCGGCGCTGCGCTGACCCCGCTTCACCTCGCCCGGAGGATCGACTAGGAGGCCCGGCATGGCCGATCCTTATTATATCACCACTGCAATCCATTACCCGAACGGGCGTCCGCACATCGGCCATGCCTATGAGATGATCGCCGCCGACGCGATCGCGCGCTTCCAGCGGCAGGCAGGCCGCGACGTCCGCTTCCAGACCGGCACCGACGAGCATGGCCTCAAGATGGCGCAGACCGCGCGGGCGCGGGGCGTCGAGGTGCGTGCTTTCGCCGACGAAATGTCGTCCCATTTCAGCGAGATGGCGGACACACTTAACATTTCCTACGATCGCTTCATCCGCACCGTCGAGCCGGCTCATTATGCCGCGAGCCAGGCGATCTGGCGCGCGATGCGCGACAGCGGCGACCTATATCTCGACCGCTACGAGGGCTGGTATTCGGTTCGCGACGAAGCCTTTTACGACGAGAAGGAGCTGATCGACGGGGAGGGGGGACAACGCCTTTCGCCGCAGGGCACGCCGGTCGAATGGACCGCGGAAGAGACGTGGTTCTTCCGCCTGTCGAAATATCAGCAGCCCTTGCTCGACCTGTACGCGGCCAATCCCGATTTCATCCGTCCGGAGACGCGGCGCAACGAGGTGATGCGCTTCGTCGAGGGCGGCCTGTCCGACCTGTCAGTGTCGCGGACCAGCTTCGACTGGGGCGTGCCGGTGCCGGACAGCCCCGGCCACGTCATGTACGTCTGGGTCGATGCGCTGACCAATTATCTGACCGGTGCCGGCTATCCGGACGACAGCGAAGCGCTGGCGCGCTTCTGGCCGGCCGATCTGCATCTGATCGGTAAGGATATCACGCGCTTTCACACCGTCTACTGGCCGGCGTTCCTGATGTCGGCGAACCTGCCGATCCCGAAACAGGTGTTCGCGCATGGTTTCGTGCTTCATCGCGGCGAGAAGATGTCGAAGTCGGTCGGCAATGTCGTCAGCCCCGACGAACTGACGCAGGCGTTCGGAGTCGATGCGGTCCGCTATTTCCTGCTCCGCGAGGTCAGCTTCGGGCAGGACGGCAGCTATTCGGCCGAGGCGATCGTGACGCGGGTCAACGCCGAACTCGCCAACAGCTTCGGCAATCTTGCGCAACGGACTTTGTCGTTCATCGCCAAGAATCTCGGCGGTGCGTTCCCCGATGCGGGCCGCAGCGATCCCGCCGATGCGATGCTGATCGAGGAGATCGTCGTCGCCTGTGCCGGGCTCAAGACCGCGTTCGACGATCTGATGCTGAGCCAGGGGATCGAGGCGTGGATGCGCGGTGTCTTCGCTTGCAACCAATATATCGATGCGCAGGCGCCTTGGGCGCTGCGCAAGACCGATCCCGAGCGGATGCATGCCGTGCTCAGCACGCTGGTCCGCGCGATCCGCATGCTGGCAATCGCGATCCTGCCGGTGGTGCCGGATGCGGCGGCCAAGGTGCTCGACCAGATCGGCGCCGATGCGCGCGATCACGCTGCGATCGATGACGACGGCTGGTATGCGCGTCAGGCGGCGTCCGGCTTCGTGATCGCACCGCCGTCGCCGGTCTTCCCGCGGCTCGAGCTGCCGGTGACGGAATGATGTTCGCCGACAGCCACTGCCACCTCAACTACAAGGGCGTGTTCGAGCAGCAGGGCGAGGTGCTGGCCCGGGCGCGGGCGAGGGGCGTCGGCGCGATGCTCAACATCTCGACGCGCGAGAGCGAATGGGATGCGGTGGTCGCCACCGCCGAGCGCGAGCCCGACGTCTGGGCCGCGATCGGCATCCACCCCAACGAAGCCGACGCCTATCCGGATGTCGGGCGCGCCACGCTGGTCGATCGCGCCGCCCATCCGCGTGTCGTCGCGATCGGTGAGTCGGGACTGGATTATTACTACGAACATTCCGATCGGGCGCGGCAGCAGGCGAGCTTCCGCACGCATATCGCCGCCTGTCGCGAGACGGGATTGCCGCTGATCGTCCACACCCGCGACGCGGAGGAGGATACGCTGGCGATCCTGCGCGAGGAGATGGAGCAGGGGGCCTATCGCGGTGTCATCCATTGCTTCACCGCGAGCGGGGCGTTCGCCGACGGGGCCCTTGAACTGGGCTTCTATATCTCGATTTCGGGGATCGTGACGTTCAAGAACGCGCGCGATCTGCAAGAGACCGCCGCACGGCTGCCGAGCGACCGCTTGCTGATCGAGACCGACGCGCCGTTCCTCGCGCCGGTGCCCAATCGCGGCAAGCCGGGCGAACCGGGGTTCGTCGCAGACACGGCCGCCTTTCTTGCCAAGCTGCGCGGCGAGCCACTTGAAGAGCTGGCCGCAAGAACCGCCGACAACTTCTTCACTTTGTTCAATAAAGCACAGCGGTGAAGGTCCGTATCCTCGGCTCGGGCACCTCGTCTGGCGTGCCGCGGATCGGCAACGACTGGGGCGCCTGCGATCCCGGGGAACCACGCAACCGGCGTACCCGCGCGTCGCTGCTGGTCGAGCATGACGGCACGCGCATCCTCATCGATACCGGGCCCGACATGCGCGAGCAATTGCTTGCCGCCGACGTCGCGGCGGTCGACGCGATCATCTGGACGCACGATCACGCCGATCACTGTCACGGTATCGACGATGTCCGCCAGATCTACCATGCGCTCGGCAGACCCGTGCAAGGCTTCGCCCGGCCGAAGACGCTGGCGGCCCTGCACGAGAAGTTCACCTATGTCTTCGCCGGCCGGCAGGGGTATCCGCCGACGGTACAGGCGGCGGAGCTGCCCGATCGACTGACGATCGGCAGCATCACGATCGACGTGGTCGACCAGCCGCATGGCCATATCACCTCGGCCGGATTGCGGTTTTCAGCCGGCGACGCGGTGGTCGGCTATGCCACCGACTTTCACGAACTCACTCCGGCGATGCGCGCACTTTATACCGGGCTGGACGTCTGGATCGTCGACGCGCTGCGCCATGCGCCGCACCCGACGCATCCCGACGTACCGGCGGTGCTCGATTGGATCGAACAGCTTCGTCCGAGGCGGTCAGCGTTCATACATATGGACCATAGTATGGACTATGCGACGTTGATGGCGACGCTGCCGCCAGGCGTCGAACCTGGCTACGACGGACTCGAATTCACGCCATGAACACGGATCTGGGCGGCTCGGCGCTCTTCTATCTGGTGCTGCTCATCCTCCCGATCTCGGCGTTGATCGCCCGACGCGTCCCGATCCTCCGCATCGTCCTGTCGCTGGCAAGTTGGGCGCTCATCATCGGCCTGCTCGTCATCGTCGTCGGCCAGCGCGAACGGTTCGATCCGTATCTGCAGCGGATCGCCAGCGTGCTGAAGATCGCCGACCAGACGGTCGTCGGGCGCGAGACGCGGATTCGCATGGCCGCCGACGGGCATTTCTGGGCGCGGGTGACGCTGGACGGCGTGCCACGGCGGATGCTGATCGACAGCGGCGCGACGGTGACCGCGCTGTCGACGCACACCGCGCAGGCCGCCGCGCTCGACGTGCGCAACAGCGCGTTCCCGATGATCCTCAACACCGCCAACGGCCAGATCAGCGCACAGACCGCAACCGTGCGCGAATTGCGGCTCGGCGACATCGCCGCGCGGGGCCTCGGCGTCGTCGTCTCGCCGGCATTCGGCGATACCGACGTGCTGGGCATGAACTTCCTGTCCAAGCTGAAGTCGTGGCGGGTCGAGGGGCAGACGCTGATCCTCGAACCCCACCACCATCAGGATTTTACATAATGTCTATTATCGATCCCAAGCTTGGGTCGGTGAGAGGGGGCGCATGACCATCGAACGGCTGGTAGCGATCATGGCGCGGCTGCGCGACCCCAAGCGTGGCTGCGACTGGGACGTCGCGCAGACCTGGGCGACGATCGCGCCGTACACGATCGAGGAAGCCTATGAGGTCGCCGACGCGATCGCCCGCGACGATGCGGTCGATCTCAAGGACGAGCTCGGCGACCTATTGCTTCAGGTCGTCTTTCACAGCCGGATCGCCGAGGAAGCCGGCGCATTCACGCTTGACGATGTCGTGGCGTCGATCAGCGACAAGATGGAACGTCGCCACCCCCATATCTTCGGCGATGCGGCGCAGAGCCCCGGCTGGGAGGAACTCAAGGCGGCCGAGCGCAGCGGCAAGAGCGATGCGAGTGCACTGGCAGGCGTCGCTGCCGGGCTGCCGGCGTTGATGCGCGCAGTGAAGCTCCAGAAGCGTGCCGCCCGCGTCGGCTTCGACTGGCCCGACGCAGACGGTTCCCGCGCGAAACTGCACGAAGAAATCAAAGAGGTCGATGCCGCGACCGGCGATGAGATCGAAGACGAGATCGGTGATCTGCTCTTCGCCGCGGTCAACTGGGCGCGGCACCTCGGCGTCGATCCGGAAACGGCATTGCGACGTGGCAATGCCAAGTTCGAACGCCGCTTCCGGGCGATGGAGGCGATCGCCGGCGAGGGCTTTCCGACGCTCAGCCTCGACGACAAGGAAGCGCTCTGGCAGCGGGTGAAGCGCGGCTAGGCCGCGCCCTCACCGCTGCAAAAAGCGTTCGTAATCGCGTTCTGCGAGGCGAACCTCATATTGCGTCTGAAGATCTTCGCTGATCTGGCCGAGCACTTCGCCATGTGCGTGGAGCCAAGCCGCCCCCGCCCCGTCGCCGGCGTCGAGCGTGATCCAATAGCGGCGATGGCCGGCGGTGAGCTTGGCGGCGACCTGCTCGACCAGGTCGTCGATCCCCTCCCCGCTGAGCGCCGAGATCGCGACGACATCGCCGCGATGCCCCGCCTCGACCAGCACGTCGTCGTGCCGCTCGGGATCGAGCAGGTCGAGCTTGTTCCACGCCTCGAAGCGCGGCGTCAGCTCGGACACGCCGATCTCGGCGAGCACCGCCTCGACGTCGCTGCGCTGCGCCTCGGTCTCGGGATGCGCGATGTCGCGGACGTGGATCAGCAGATCGGCCGACACCACTTCCTCCAGCGTGGCCTGGAAGGCGGCGACGAGCTGCGTCGGCAGGTCCGAGACGAAGCCCACCGTGTCCGACAGGATTGCCTTGTCGATCCCCGGCAGCGAGATCTGCCGCAACGTCGGGTCGAGCGTCGCGAACAACAGGTCCTCGGCCATGACATGCGCGCCGGTCAGCCGGTTGAACAGCGTCGACTTGCCGGCATTGGTATAGCCGACGAGCGCGATGATCGGCCACGGCGCGCGCTGGCGCCGGTCGCGATGCAGGCCGCGGGTGCGGCTGACCTGCTCCAGCTCGCGGCGCAGCCGTGCCATGCGGTCGCGGATCAGCCGGCGGTCGGCCTCGATCTGCGTTTCGCCGGGACCACCGAGGAAGCCGAAGCCGCCGCGCTGCCGCTCGAGATGGGTCCAGCTCCGCACCAGTCGGCCGGCCTGATAGTCGAGATGCGCGAGTTCGACCTGCAACCGCCCTTCGGCAGTGGCGGCGCGTTCGCCGAAGATCTCGAGGATCAGCCCGGTACGGTCGATCACCTTGGCCTCGAGCGCGGTTTCGAGATTGCGCTGTTGCACGGGTGTCAGGCTCGCGTCGAAGACGACGAGATCGGCCTCGTTCTGGCGAACCTGCACCGCAAGCTGCTCGACCTGACCGCTGCCGATCAGCGTCGCCGCCTTGGGCGCCCTCACCCGCACCGCGACCTTCTCGGTCACGACGAGACCGATCGCAGCGGCCAGCCCCGCGGTCTCGTCGAGCCGGGCGTCGGCATCGCGATGCGCATCGCCCTGATCGGGCAGGACGATCAGCGTGCGGCCGCCGCGGGCGAAATCGTCACGATCGCGATTGAAGCCATTGGTCACGGTCAGTCTTCCGTCTCCCCGTCATCGGCAAGGTTGAGCGCGCGCGCCGGCTGTATCGTCGACACGGCATGTTTGTAGACGAGCTGCGCCATGCCCTCGCGCTGGAGCAACATGCAGAACAGGTCGAAGCCGGCGATCTGGCCCTGCAGCATGACGCCGTTGATCAGGAACATCGTCACCGAATCCTCGGACTTGCGCACCGCGTTGAGGAAGATCTCCTGCAACAGCGGCTGCTTGCGCTGCGCCTCGCCGACCGATTCGATCAGCGCGGCGATATCCATCGGCCCCGACGGCATGATCGTCGAAATGGCGTGCTTGTAGATGAGCTGGGACTGGCCGTCGCGGCGCAGCAGCACCGAGAAATTGTCGAACCAGGTGACGATGCCCTGCAATTTGACGCCCTTGACCAGGAACATGGTCACCGGGGTCTTCGAGCGGCGAAGGGCATTGAGGAAGAGGTCCTGCAGGGACCCTTGTTTTTCGGCCATGATGAGCCTTTCGGTTCTTGGCGAGCCGTTTGCCCGCTATTGCGCCGTTTCCCGGCGTCGGATCGCCGCCCGGGTCGGGCGGCACTTTGCATCTATGAACGAAGGAGCGCTTCGTCCAGCGCTCAATCCTCGCGCACGTCGGTGATGCCAAGCAGCTTGAGCTTCCGGTGGAGTGCCGAGCGCTCCATGCCGATGAAGCTCGCGGTGCGGCTGATGTTGCCCGAGAAGCGGCGGATCTGGACGCGGAGATATTCGCGCTCGAACGTCTCGCGCGCCTCGCGGAGCGGCGCGCCCATGATCGCGCCCCCGCCCCCGCTGCCGAGATCGCCCTGATCGCCGAGCACTTCGGCGGGAAGCAGGTCGAGATCGATGCGGCCGATGCGGTCGCCGGGGGCGAGGATGATCGTCCGCTCGACGACGTTGCGGAGCTGGCGGACGTTGCCTGGCCAATCGTAGGATTGCAGCGCGACCATCGCATCGGGTGCGATCTCGGGCGTCGGCACGCGGCGATCGGCGGCATAATGCGCCATGAAATGCTCGACCAGCGCGGGAATGTCCTCGCGGCGTTCGGACAGGGCCGGCAGCACGACGGGGACGACGTTGAGGCGGTAATAGAGGTCCTCGCGGAAGCGGCCCTCGGCGATCTCGTGCGTCAGGTCGCGCGAGGTGGCGGACACGACACGGACGTCGACCTTGACGATCCGCGTGCCGCCGATGCGGCTGAAGCTCTGGTCGGTGAGCACGCGCAGGATACGCGCCTGCGTCGCGACCGGCATGTCGGCGATCTCGTCGAGGAACAAGGTGCCGCCATGCGCCTGTTCGAGCAGGCCGGGGCGGACGAGGTCGCCGCTTTCCTCGACGCCGAACAGCTCCTCCTCGACGCGTTCGGGGGTCATGCGCGCGGCGCTGACGATGACGAAGGGCGCCTGCGCGCGGTTGCTCCAGCCATGGAGCAAGCGTGCGGCGACTTCCTTGCCGACGCCGGCGGGCCCCATGATCAGCACGCGGCTGCCGGTGGCGGCGACGCGCTTGAGCGTCGCGCGGACGCCGTTGATCGCGCCCGAGCTGCCGGTGAGGTCGCTCTCGCGTCCTGCCGAGACGCGGAGGCTGGCGACCTCGCGGCGCAGGCGCTCGGTCTCGGTCGCCCGGGCGACGAGGAGCAGCAGGCGCTCCGCCTCGAACGGCTTTTCGATGAAGTCGCTGGCGCCGCGGCGGATCGCGGCGACGGCGGTGTCGAGATTGCCGTGGCCCGAGATGACGAGCACGGGGATCGACGGATCGCGGCGCTTGATCTCGTCGAGTAGCTCCAGTCCGTCGAGCCGCGAGCCCTGCAGCCAGACGTCGAGCAGCACCAGCGACGGGCGGCGGGTGGCGATCGCCTCGAGCGTCGCGTCGCTGTTGGCGGCGGAGCGGGTCTCATAGCCCTCGTCTTCGAGGACGCCGGCGACCAGTTCGCGGATGTCGTGTTCGTCGTCGACGACGAGGATGTCGAGCGGCATGTCTTAATTCCGATTGCGTGTGAGGGCGGCGAGCTGGCCTTCGTCAGCCGGCTCGGGCGCCGCGGCCCCCTGGTCGAGGGCGGCGAGCGCCGCGGCGTCGAAGGTCATGCGGACGACGGTCCCCCCGCCGTCGCGGTCGGCGAAGGTCATGGTGCCGTGATGCTCCTCGACGATCTTCTTGACGATCGCGAGGCCGAGGCCGGTGCCGCGGGCGCGCGTCGTCATATAGGGTTCGACGATCCGGTCGCGGTCGGGCGGCAGGCCGACGCCGGTGTCGGCGAGCTCGACCGTCGTAACATCACTATCCTCACGCACATGCATCATCACGGATCCACCGCTTTCGCCTTTGCTTTCAATGGCTTCTACGGCGTTCTTGACGATGTTCGTGAACGCCTGGCCGAGCTGGCGGCGGTCGCAGACGAGCGTGGGTGCGGGGATGCTGTGGTCGAGCTCGAAGCGGATATTGGGATGCGCGACCTCGTGCAGGAACAGCGCCTGCCGGGCGATGTCGACGAGCGATTCCTCGCGGAACACCGGCTTGGGCATCCGCGCGAAGGAGGAGAATTCGTCGACCATCCGGCGCAGGTCGCCGACCTGGCGGACGATCGTGTCGGTCAGCCGCGCGAAGGTGGTGTCGGCGGGATCGATCTTGCTGCCGTAGCGGCGCTGAAGGCGCTCGGCGGCGAGCTGGATCGGGGTGAGCGGGTTCTTGATCTCATGCGCGATCCGCCGCGCGACGTCCGACCAGGCGGCGCGGCGCTGGTCGAGCAATTGCTGGGTGATGTCGTCGAAGGTGAGGATCGGACCGGCATCGGTGCGCGCGATGCGCACTGCGAGCGTCCGCGTCTCGCCGTTGCGGATGACCTGGACGATCGCCTCGCGTTCATGGCCGAGGACGAGGTCGGCGAGTTCGGGCGCGATGGTGGTGAGCGGCCGACCGATCAGCCCGTCCGCCCCCGTTCCGATCAATTCGGTGGCGGAGCGATTGGCGAGGCGGATCGTGCCGTCCTCGGCAGTGGCGACAACGCCGGCGGACACGCCGGCCATCACCGCCTCGATCAGCGCGCGGCGATTCTCGAGCTGGTCGTTGGCGGTGACCAATGCGCTGTTCTGCTCCTGCAGGCGGCCGGTCATCTGGTTGAAGGCGTTGGCGAGCGTGCCGACTTCGTCCTTGCGACGCGGGTCGGGAACCCGCGCGGTGAGATCGCCGGTGGCCACCTTGCGTGCGGCCCCCACCAGTTCGGCGACCGGACGGACGAGTCGGTCCGCCACCGCCAACGCCGCCCAGACCGCGATGCCGACGATGAGCAGCGATAGGATCAGCAGCGCGGCGTTGAACTTGAGCTGCAACGCGCGTGAGCGGCTCTGCAGCGCCTGATAATCGCGGATGATCGCGTCGCCGCGGCGGATCTGGCTGGCAAGCTGCGGGTCGAAGATGCGTGACGAATACAGATAGGCGCCATTGCCGTAGGCAATCGGGACGACGGCACCGATCCGGTCATCGTTGCGGACGAGCACGTAGCGTGCCCCCTTGTCGATCGCCTGTTCGACCGCAGGCGTGACGACGTTCTGAAGCGGCTTGTCGTAGGGATTGAGGACGATCAGGGGATCGCTATCGTTGCGGCCGATGATCATCGCCTCCGACTGCTCACGCCGATAGGTCTGGAGCAGCAGCGCATTCTGGAAAAATGCGCTGTCGATCGCATGGGTCCTGAGATCGATGGCGAGATCGCCGCTCATCGCCTGCACCTGCGAGATGACCCGGTTCGCCTCACGCTGATAATTTTCGCCGACCAGCTTGCGGGCGTTCTCCAGCATGCCGCTGGCCCGGTCGGAGGACCAGAATTCGACGCCGATCTGGAAGAGCAGCGAGGCAAAGACGGTGACGAGCAACGCCGGGACGGCGGCAATGATCGAAAAGATCGCCACCAGCCGGACGTGGAGGACCCCCTCCCCGCCGACCAGCGACGCCGCGGCGCGCTTGCGGGCGATGCGGCGGCCGAGCAGCATCAGCAACGCGATACTGGGGACGAGGTTGGCGACGAGCAGCGAGGCGATCGCGGGCGGGGAGAGTGGCTGTGCCGGCTTGCTGCTGCCGGTGATGACGAAATAGGTCGCCGTCGCGATGGCGATGGCTAGCGCGAGCACCAGCGCCTCGACGGCGGGCGTGATGCGCAGCCGGCGGTCCGGGGCGGGTGCGATCAGATCGGGCATGGGGGCCGCGTTCATTCGACCCTTCGTACAACGTGGATTGTTGCACGGAAACCACATAATTTATTGGCAACGGTGGTTTGTGGTGACAGTAAGATGAGCGGGGCGTCGCTGGTGGGGCGTGCCGTGGATTTGTTCGCGCGGAGGCGCGGAGGTGTCGCCCCCGGTGCGGCGGCAGCGCTTTCCATCGCACCTCCGGCGCTGACAGGCCACGTTGCCGCGGGCGGTCATCTCCGCGCCTCCGCGCCTCCGCGTGAACCGATCCCGCTTTCCTTTCGAACCCCGGGCAATCGCATATGGCTGCGTTGATGAGGCTCGATCGGTTTCCTTATCGAAGCCGTCACCCCGGACTCGTTCCGGGGTCCACCGTGCCGCAGGGAAACGGCGTCAAATCAAGCCGTTCTCCTCGCCGCAGGGTGGACCCCGGAACAAGTCCGGGGTGACGGGGTAAGCTTGGAACACGGCAGGCTCGAATGAACGATTGGCGTTCCGGACTCCTGGGCTCCTGCGTTCGCAGGAGCACGGGGGGACGGCGCGCGGGTGGTGGCGGATGACCCACGCCTCCGCGGCAGGATCACGAGGCCCTATTCCGTCATTCCTCCGCCCGTGCGCTGATGCCCAATGTGTCCAGTCGCTTGCGCAAGGTGTTGCGGTTGAGGCCGAGTGCGCGCGCCGCGCGGAGCTGGTTGCCGGCGTGGCGGGCGAGCATCGCCTCGATCAGCGGGCGTTCGACCTCGCCGATGACGCGGTCGTAGAGCGTGCCGTCGTCGAGTGCGCCGGGACGCTCGCGGGCGATACGCTCGACCAGATGACGGACCGCTTCGGCGATGCCGGGATCGGATGTCTCGCCGCTGGTGCCGGGGGCGCCGAGCAGGTCGCGGATCGTCGCGGCGTCGATCAGTTCGTCGCGGGCGAGCACCGCCAGACGGCGCATCAGATTTTCGAGCTCGCGGACGTTGCCGGGCCAGTCGTGCGCGGTGAGCGATGCCTGCGCCGCATCGCTGAGCTGACGGCGCGGCAGCCCCTGTGCCGCCGCCATTTCGAGGAAATGGCGGGCGAGCAACGGAATGTCCTGCCGCCGTTCGCGCAGCGCCGGCAGGGCGATCGGCACGACGTTGAGCCGGTAGAAGAGATCCTCGCGGAACTGGCCCGAGGCAACCTGCTGGGTGAGGTCGCGGTTGGTCGCGGCGACGACGCGGACGTCGGCGCGCATCGTTCGCGCGCCGCCCACGGTGGTGAACTCGCCCGACTGGAGGACGCGCAGCAGCCGCGTCTGCGCCTCCATCGGCATGTCGCCGATTTCGTCGAGGAAGAGCGTGCCGCCGGCGGCCTGTTCGAAGCGGCCGGCGTTGCGCACGGCAGCGCCGGTGAAGGCGCCGCGTTCGTGGCCGAACAATTCCGCCTCGATCAGCTCGCGCGGGATCGCGGCCATGTTGATCGCGACGAAGGGCGCGGCGCGGCGCGCGCCGAGATCGTGGATCGCGCGCGCGACCAGTTCCTTGCCGGTGCCCGATTCGCCCGAGATCAATACGGTGAGGTCGTTGGAGAGCACGCGCGCGATGATGCGATAGACGTCCTGCATCGCCGGCGAGCGGCCGATCAGCGGCAGCGCCGGATCCTCGCTCGCCTCGGGCTGCGGCATCACCGCGCCGCGGGCGAGCGCACCGGTCACCGCGCGGGTGAGATCGTCGAGGTCGAACGGCTTGGGGAGATATTCATACGCCCCGACCTCGGCCGCGCGCACCGCGGTGGTCAGCGTGTTCTGCGCCGAGAGGATGATGATCGGCAATTGCGGCAGGCGCTCGCCGATCTCCTTGGCGCGGGCGATGCCGTCGCCGTCTGGCAGGATGACGTCGGTGATCAGCACGTCGGGGACGCGGGTGGCGAGCATGCGGTCGACCTGCGCCAGCGTCTCGGCGGTCTGCACGTCATGGCCGGCACGGCGCAGCGCCTGCGCGACGACGGTGCGGATCGCGGCATCGTCGTCGACGACGAGGATGCGGGTCATGCGGCGGCGCGCGGCAGCAGGAGGCGGAGCGTCGTCATTTCCGGGGTTCCTTCGCGGGCATATTGGACGATGCCGCCCATGTCGCGGACCAATTTGTCGACCAGCGCGAGGCCAAGCCCCTGCCCCTCCGGCCGGCCCGAGACGAAGGCGTCGAACAGATGATCGGCGATATCGGCGGGGGCGCCGGGACCGTTGTCGATCACGCAGATCTCGATGGGGAGCGGCGTGCGCGGTTTGCCGGGGGCGGCCGCCACCGACATGCCGTGGCGGTAGGCCGTAGTGATGAGGATGCGTGGATTGCGCACCGATCGACTGGCTTCGACCGCGTTCTTGAGAAGGTTTATGAGGATTTGCAGCAGCGCGTCGCGATTGATCGCGGCGGGCGGCAGCGACGGGTCGAACCGCTCCTCGATCGCGACGCCGCGCGCGAAGCCGGCGAGCGCGAGGCGGCGGGCGTGGCCGATCAGCGGATAGATGTTCTCCGGCACGATCGGCAGCGGGCGGGTGTCGCTGAAATCCTGCATCCGGTCGATCAGCGCGGCGATGCGGTCGACCTCGGTGACGATCAGCGTGGTCAGCTCGCCGGTGCCGAGCAATTGCGCGGCGCCGCGGATGCCCGACAGCGGGTTCTTGATCTCATGCGCCAGCATCGCCGCGGCACCGCTCGCCGCGCGCGCGCCGGCGCTGCGACCGGTCTGGGTGAGGCCGCGGGTACTGGCGGCGGTGTGGAGCGTGATCGCGCGCCAGCCGGGATGGTCGGGGACCGCCGCCTCGACGAAATCGACGCGGATCTTCGGGCCGTGCGGCGTCGCGATCTCGGTGTCGTAGAAGGCGAAGCCCTGCCCGTCGCGGCGGTCGTCCGCGGCGGGCGGCGGCAGGATCGCCGCGAGCGGCTGGCCGCACATCACCCGTTCGGACAAATTGAGCAATTGTTCGGCGAAGCCATTGGCATGCGCGATGCGATCGTCGGGATCGACCACCACGACCGCGACCGGCAGCGCCGCGAACAGCTCGGCGAAACCGGGCCGGCCGGAGGTGTAGCCGGTGCGCTGCTCCATCGACGCGTCAGGCGGCCTGCCGGATCGGTTGATCGCGATGCGGCGCGTAGAAGTCGGCGAGCATGCGCTTGACCACCGCGGCGTCGGGCTGCTGGTTGACCGCGTTGCGGAACTCGGCGGAGCCGGTCAGCCCCTTGGTGTACCAGCCGATATGCTTGCGTGCCATGTTGACCCCGGTGACGTCGCCATAATGGTCGAGCATCGCATCGTAATGCTCGGTGATGACGCGATATTGTTCGTCGAGCGACGGGTCGGGACGGCGGTTGCCGGTGGCGAGAAACTCCATCACCTGGCCGAGCAGCCACGGGCGGCCATAGGCGCCGCGGCCGATCATGATGCCGTCGGCGCCCGACTGGTCGAGCGCGGCGACGGCGTCGTCGATCGTGCAGATGTCGCCGTTGGCGATGACCGGAATCGTCACCGCATCCTTGACGGTGCGGATGAAGCGCCAGTCGGCCTGGCCCTTGTACATCTGGTTGCGCGTGCGGCCGTGGACGGTGATGAGCTGCACGCCGAGATCCTGCGCGATGCGCGAGAGTTCGGGCGCGTTGAGGCTGTCGAGATCCCAGCCCATCCGCATCTTGAGCGTGACCGGTGCCTTGACCGCCTTGACCACCGCATCGACGAGTTGCGCGGCGAGCTTGAGGTCGCGCATCAGCGCCGAACCGGCATCGCCGTTGGTGACCTTGCGCACCGGGCAGCCCATGTTGATGTCGATGATCGCGGCGCCGCGATCCTCGGCGAGCTTCGCCGCCTCGGCCATCTCATAGGGGGTGCAGCCGACGAGCTGCATCGAGACGGGCTCTTCGGACAGATGCCACGCCGCCTTCTGGATCGACTGGCGCGTCTCGCGGATCGCCGCCTGACTGGCGATCATCTCGGTGACGTTGAGACCCGAGCCGTAGCGGCGCACGAGCGTGCGGAACGGCATGTCGGTGACGCCGGTCATCGGCGCCAGGACGACGGGCTGGTCGATCCGCACGGGACCGATCTGGATGGGCGTGAGAGCTGCCATGATCTGCCTGAAAATTGGGCATCGTCCTAGCGGCTTGCGGCGGTGCTGGCAAGGTTGCGGGCGGGCGGCTAGAGCGACGCGATGACGGATCGACCTTCGACGACGGCGCTGATCGTGGCGGCGGGCAGCGGCTCGCGTGCCGGCGGCGCGCTCCCCAAACAATATGCGATGGTGGCGGGCAAGCCGCTGGTCGCGCATGCCTATGCCGCCTTCGCAGGCCATCCCGCGGTGGACGAGGTGGTGGTGGTGATCGCCGCGGGGGCCGAGGCGATGGCCGAAGCGGCCCTCGGCGACGTACCGATTGTGATCGGCGGCGCGACGCGGCGCGAGTCGGTGGCGCGCGGGCTGGCGGCGGTGCGCGGCGCACGCGTGCTGGTGCACGATGCGGCGCGGCCGTTCGTGCCGGCGGCGGTGATCGACCGCGTGCTGTCGGCGCTCGACGATGCCGAGGCGGCGATGCCGGTGCTGGCGGTGGCGGATACGCTGGTACGCGACGGCGCGGTGGTGCCGCGCGACGGCCTGGCGCGGGTGCAGACGCCGCAGGGCTTCCGCGTCGACGCCTTGCGCGCGGCGCATGCCGGCTGGCCGGCGGGCGACGAGGCGACCGACGACGCGCAGATGGTGCGGCGGCTTGGCGGGAGCGTCGCTTTGGTGCAGGGCGATGCGATGCTCGACAAGGTAACGCATCCAGACGATTTCGCCGCCGCAGAGGCCCGTGTGACCCGGGAGACACGCAGCGCGTCGGGGTTCGACGTGCACCGGCTAGAGGCGGGCGAGGAATTGTGGCTCGGCGGGGTGCTGATCCCGCACGACAAGGGGCTGTCCGGCCATAGCGACGCCGATGTCGGCCTGCATGCGCTGACCGATGCGTTGCTCGGGACGATCGCGGCGGGGGATATCGGGACGCACTTTCCGCCTTCCGACCCGCAGTGGAAGGGCGCGGATTCGGCGCAATTCCTCCAGCATGCCGCGACGCTGATCGCCGACAAGGGCGGCCGGATCGACTTCGTCGACCTGACGCTGATCTGCGAGGCGCCCAAGATCGGGCCGCATCGCGAGGCGATGCGCGCGCGGATCGGCGCGCTGCTCGGCCTGAGCGAGGATCGGGTGAGCATCAAGGCGACGACGACCGAGCGGCTCGGCTTCACCGGCCGCGGCGAGGGCATCGCCGCGCAGGCGGTCGCGACCGTGAGCCTGCCGCGATGAGGGCGCTGCTCGCGATCGTCGCACTGCTCGCCGCCTCGTCGGCCGAGGCGCAGACGCGCTGCATCACCACCCCCGAGGCGGAGGCGATGACGCTGGTGGCGCTGCCCGACATCATCCAGCAGACCGGGATCATCTGCACGACGCGCCTCCCCTCCTCCAGCCTGATCCGGCGCACCGACAGCGAGTTTCTCGACCGCTACCGCGACGCCGCGGACCGTGCGTGGCCGAATGCGCGCGCGGCGATCGTCAAACTGTCCGATCCGATGATCGATTCGCTGCTCCAGTCCGAATTCGCGCGGCCGCTGCTCACCGCAGCGCTGGCGCCGTTGCTGGTCGGGCGGATCAATCCGGCGGATTGCGGGACGATCGACCGCTTCGTCACCCAGCTCGCGCCGCTGCCGCCGCAGAACACCGCGGGGGTGATCGTCACCACCCTGCGCTATTTCAAGGCGGAGAAGGCGAAGGGCAAGGCGATCGCGGTGCCCGACCTGCCGCTCTGCCCGGAGGGCCAACGCTGATGGACACCGTCCTTCCCCGCGAGCTGATCGAGGCGGCGACCCGCGTCGTCGAGGCGAACCGCGCCGCCGGCCGCACGATTGCGGTGGCGGAGAGCTGCACCGGCGGGCTGGTCGCGGCGGCGATCACCGAGGTGCCGGGCTCGTCCGACGTGTTCGGCGCCGGCTTCGTCACTTATTCGAACGACGCCAAGATGAAGCTGCTCAAGGTGAACAGCGACGTGCTCGAGACGTTCGGCGCGGTATCGATCGCGGTGGCGTGGAGCATGGCGCAGGGCGCACTCGCCAACAGCGGCGCGGACGTCGCGGTGGCGATCACCGGCGTCGCCGGGCCGGGCGGCGGCTCGATCAAAAAACCGGTCGGCACCGTCGTCTTCGCGCGCGCCGAGAAGGGCGGCGATCCGTCCGACGTCCATGCCGATCGCAAGGCGTTCGGCGATCTCGGCCGCGGCGGGATCCGGCTTCAGGCGGCGCTGGTCGCGCTCGAACTGCTGCTGCCGTAGAGGACCTTGGCGCGATCCTCGAACGCGCCGATCATCCGGCGCAGCGCGACGCCGAACACCTGCCCCGCCAGCATCTCGAACATCCGGTTCTTGAACTGGAAGTCGACCGCGAAATCGACCGCGCAGCCGCCCGCCTCGGGGCGGAAGCGCCAGTCGTTGTGCAGATATTTCAGCGGCCCATCGACATATTCGACATGGATCGTCTCGGCACGCGTCTTCTCGACCTTCGAGGTGAAGGTCTCGCGCAGCCCCTTGAAGCCGACGATCATGTCGGCGAGCGTCGCGGTGTCGCTGTCCTGGCGCACGCGCATCGCGCTGACCCAGGGCAGGAACTCCGGGTAGCGCTTCACGTCGGCGACCATGTCGAACATCTGCTCCGGCGTGTAGGGCAGATGGCGCGTCTCGGAATGTTTAGGCACGAACGCTCGCGGTCGGCGCGACCGCGCTCTGCGCGAGCTTGGCGGCACGGGCATCGCGCATTTTCGCGAAATCGTCACCGGCGTGATAGCTCGACCGGGTCAGCGGCGACGAGGCGACCAGCAGGAACCCCTTGGCGCGCGCGATCGCGGCATAGCTGTCGAACGCCTTGGGCGTGACGAACTCGGCGACCTTGGCGTGGCGCGGCGTCGGCTGGAGATACTGGCCCATCGTCAGGAAATCGATGTCCGCCGAGCGCATGTCGTCCATCACCTGATGCACTTCGAGCCGCTGTTCGCCGAGGCCGAGCATCACGCCGGACTTGGTGAAGATCGACGGGTCGAGCTTCTTGACGCTCTCCAGCAGGCGGATCGACGCATAATAGCGCGCACCGGGCCGGATCGTCGGATAGAGCCGCGGCACCGTTTCGAGATTGTGGTTGTAGACGTCGGGTCGTGCCGCGACGATCGCCTCGACCGCCGCCTCATGCTTGTTGCGGAAGTCCGGGGTCAGGATCTCGATCGTCGTCTTCGGGTTCGACCGGCGGATCGCCTCGATCACCTTGACGAACTGCTTCGCGCCGCCGTCGGGCAGATCGTCACGATCGACCGAGGTGACGACGATATGTTCGAGGCCCATCTGCGCCGCGGCATCGGCGACGTTGTTGGGCTCCATCGGATCGACCGCGCGGGGCATGCCGGTCTTGACGTTGCAGAAGGCGCAGGCCCGCGTGCAGGTGTCGCCGAGGATCATCACCGTCGCATGCTTCTTCGACCAGCATTCGCCGATATTCGGACAGGCCGCCTCTTCGCAGACGGTGGTCAGGCTTTTCGAACGCATCAATTCGCGCGTCGCGGCGAAGCCGGCGCTGGTCGGCGCCTTGACGCGGATCCAGTCGGGCTTGCGCAGGCGTTCCGGACGGGCGAGCGGGGTCATCTCGTTCATGATCCGCGAGATAGCGACTCCCGGGTTTGTGAACAACCGTCATGCCGTTTGTGAAGAAGCTTTGCCCGCCGCGCGTCGGGGGGACCCTCCCCGCAAATATGCGTTATAGCAGCCGAAACGGACACATGATGGAGGTACAATGACCGATTTCGCCGATATGGTCGAAGGCTATCGCCGGTTCCGCGCCAAGGGCTGGACCGAACAGCGCGAGCGCTGGAGCCAGCTCAGCCAGGGCCAGGACCCCAAGGTGATGGTGGTCGCCTGTTCGGACAGCCGCGTCGACCCGATGCAGATCTTCGACGTCGCGCCGGGCGAGATCTTCACGGTGCGCAATGTCGCCAACCTCGTGCCGCCGTTCGAGACGAGCAAGGGCTATCACGGCGTTTCGGCCGCGGTGGAATTCGCGGTGACGCAGCTCGAGGTGCCCGAGGTGGTGGTGATGGGCCACGCCTCGTGCGGCGGTTGCGCCGCGGCGCTGTCGGGCGGGTTCAAGGACAGCAAGCCGGGCGAAGGCGGCTTCATCTCCGACTGGGTCGGACTGCTCGACGATGCGCGCGACAAGGTGAAGGCGGAGTTCGGCGACGGCGCCGATGCGAAGCGCGAACTGGAGCATGAAGCGGTGCGGGTCAGCATCGCCAACCTGCGCACCTTCCCGTTCGTCGCGGACCGCGAGGCCGCGGGCACGCTCAAGCTGCGCGGGGCGTATTTCGCGATCGCCGACGGCCAGCTGCACGTGATGGACGACGACGGAGTGTTCGCACCGGCGTGACGAGGTGATCCGGTCCGCCCCCAAAAAAGGGGGGTGACCGCGCAGCGGTGACGGAGGGGAGGATAGGACGGAGCGCTATAACAGGGCTGCCGCCCTTTCCTCCCCCTCCACCATTCGGCTTTCGCCGAACGGTCCCCCTCCCCCTGGCGGGGGAGGACTTTGCCGATCACATATTCGCGTGGGCGCGATGCAACGCCTAATTCCTCCCCCGCAAGGGGGAGGTGGCGCGCCGAAGGCGTGACGGAGGGGGAGGATGGGGTGAAGCTTTCTAATCAGGCGCCCGCCCTTTCCTGCCCCTCTGTCAGCGCTCTGCGCTGACACCTCCCCCTAGCGGGGAGGATTTATAAGGCGCGCGCGTAGATGAAGTCGTCGCACAGCGTCGCGCCGACCCGGTATTGGCGGCGGCCGGCGATCGCGAAGCCCTGTCGTTCGTAGAAGCGCCGCGCGCGATCGTTGCCGCCGTAGACGCCGAGGAGCAGGCGGGTCCTGCCCATCGCCCGCGCGTCGTCGACCGCGCGCGCCATCAGCGCCTGCCCGAGGCCCGAGCCATAAGCGGCCGGCAGCGTGTAGATGCGGCGGAGTTCGATATCGCCCGCATCGATCGTCAGCGGAAGATCGGGCGTGGTGAGCAACGTATAGCCGACCGGCGCGGCGCCATCGGGATGCTCGGCGAGCGTCACCACGCTGGCCGGATCGTTCGTCCATGCGGCGAAGCGCGCGGCCGAACTGTTCTTCGCGACATGCGCGACGATGTCGGCACCGTCGAGGATGCCGGCGAAGGTGGTGAGAAAGCTTGCGGCCGCCACCAGTGCGACCGCGGGCGCATCCTCCGGGGACGCGCGCCGCAGCCGCCAGGTCATCAGCCGACGATCTCTTCGGGCTTGAAGAAATAGGCGATCTCGATCTCGGCATTCTCGTCCGAATCCGAGCCGTGCACGCTGTTCGCCTCGATCGACTCGGCGAGTTCCTTGCGGATCGTGCCGGGCTCGGCGTTCGCCGGATTGGTCGCGCCCATGATGTCGCGGTTGCGCTGCATGGCATTCTCGCCCTCGAGCACCTGCACGACGACCGGACCGGAGATCATGAAGCTGACGAGGTCGTTGAAGAACGGACGCTCGCGGTGGACGGCGTAGAAGCCCTCGGCCTGCTCGCGGGTCATCTGGATGCGCTTGGACGCGACGACGCGCAGGCCGGCCTCTTCGAGCATCTTGGTGACCGCACCGGTCAGGTTGCGGCGGGTGGCATCGGGCTTGATGATCGAAAAGGTACGGTTCGCGGCCATGATGGTCACGGGCTCCTGTCTTGAACGGGCGGAAAGTGGCGCCGCCCTAGTCGGGGGGCGCCGGCTTTGCAACCGCTTCGGCGGGGCCGGGAAACCAGCGCCGGACCGCGACCTAGGCCGCCTGTTCCCAGCGGCCGGCGTCATTCTGTTTCCAATAGCGCCGCTCGACGCCGTCGCGACCGCCGAGCGCGCGCCACGCGTCGCGCGCCGGGCGGATGAACTCGTCTTCGAAGACATGGAAGGCGCGGTCGAAGTCGAGCGCGGCGTCGCGCCATTCGCCGTCGACCAGCGCGACGTAGCGGGCGCCGTTCGCGGCGCGAACCTCGGGTGCGATGAGGATCGGCTGGCGGGCGTCGTCGCCGGCGCCGAGTTGGGCGTGCGGCAGGAAGCTGTCGGGCCGATAGACCCAGAGCAACCGGTCGAGTTCGGCGCGCTGCTCGTCGCGGGCGCTGACGATCAGCAGCCGGTTGCCGGTCTCGACCACCTTCGCGGCGATCTGCGGCAGCGCGCGGTCGAGCGGGGTTGCGGTGAGATGGTAGAAGTCGACCTGCATCGGGGCGAGGTAGCGTGGCGGTGCGGCGACGTCACCCCTCGTGGTGACGCGTGGGTCGGTGCGGTCGGTGGTTGGGGGGGGGGGCTACGGCGGTCGCTTTCAAATGCGCTTCGTCACCCCGGGCATGCCCCGGGGTCCCGCTTCTACCGACGATAGGGAGAAGCGGGATGCCGGATCAGGTCCGGCATGACGGGGCGTGTGAGGACGGTCGCGCCGTCCCGATCAGCGATCTGCACCAGCTCTGCCCCTCCCGTGCAGGAAGGGGCGCAACGGCGGTCAGGCTTCGAAATGATCGGCGATGGCGCGGTCGAGGAGGCGGACGCCGTAGCCGGTGGCGCCCTTGTCGTAGGTGGCGCCGGCCTTGTCGCTCCACACCATGCCGGCGATGTCGAGATGCGCCCAGGCGACGCCCTCGTCGACGAAGCGCTGGATGAACTGCGCCGCGGTGATCGAGCCGGCGCCGCGCGGGCCGACGTTCTTCATGTCGGCGATCGGCGAGTCGATCAGCTTGTTGTAGGCGTCCGACAACGGGAAGCGCCACAATTTGTCGCCGGTCGCGAGGCCGGCGGCGAGCAGCGTGTCGGCGAGGCCGTCGTCATTGGCGAAGACGCCGCCATATTCGTTGCCGAGGCTGACGATCATCGCGCCGGTCAGCGTGGCGAGATCGATGATCGTCTTCGGGCGGAAGGTCTTCTGCGTCCAGGTGATCGCGTCGGCGAGCACCAGCCGGCCCTCGGCATCGGTGTTGAGGATCTCGATCGTCTGCCCCGACATCGAGGTGACGACGTCGCCGGGACGCTGCGCATTGCCGTCGGGCATGTTCTCGACGAGGCCCATCACGCCGACGACGTTGAGCTTCGCCTTACGCGCGGCGAGCGCCTTCATCGTGCCGGCGACCGCACCGGCGCCGCCCATGTCCCACTTCATGTCCTCCATGCCCGCGCCGGGCTTGAGCGAGATGCCGCCGGTGTCGAAGGTCACGCCCTTGCCGACCAGCGCGAGCGACGGATCGCCCTCGCCCGCCCCGTTCCACTTGAGCGCGAGGATGCGCGCCTCGCGCACCGAGCCCTGGCTGACGCCGAGCAGCGCACCCATGCCGAGTTCGGCCATCTCCGCCTCGTCGACGGTGATGATCTCTAGGCCCAAGCCCTCGACGCTGGCGCGTACCTGTTCGACGAAGCTTTCGGGATAGAGGATGTTGGGCGGCGCGGCGACGAGGTTGCGGGTGAGGTCGAGGCCCTGGGTGACCGCATACTGCGCCGCCCAGGCGGCGTCGGTGTCGGCGGGGGCGCCGACGATGGTCAGCGTGGCGAGCGTCGGCTTCTGCTTTTCGGGCAGCTTGGTGCGATATTGGTCGAAGCGCCACGCGCGCTGCGCGGCGGCGGCGGCGAAGCGCGCGGCGGCCTTCGCGGTCGGGCTGGCGGCCGACAGGTCGGCGGTCACGTCGGTGGCGCCGGAGGTGAGCAATCTGGCGACGAGCGCGCCGCCCGCTTTCTCCCAATCCGCCTCGCCATTGGCGCCGACGCCGAGCAGCAGCACCTGGCGCGTGGCGTCGCCCTCGGCGACGAACAGCTCGACGATCGCGCCGGCCTCGCCGTCGAAGCGCGCGGCGCGGGCCGCGGCGGTGGCGAGCGCCTGATGCCCGTCGCCGAGCCCCGCCCAGCTGGCGCGGCCGGCGAGATCCTTCTCGATCGGCAGCGCGAGGATCGCAGGGGCGGTGGAAGCGGCGGACGAGAAGGCGATCTGCATATAGGGTGACTTCCTGGGACGAGAACAGGCGCATGATCTAAGGTCGCCGGGCGGCAAGCACAACGATTGCAGCGCCGCGCGGGTGATGCGATAGGCGGGCGTGGGTGCGGCACCGTTCAGGGCGGGGCCGGCCACGCCGAAAGGGTATTCGGATAATCGTGTTGCGTTTCGACCTTATGGCCGGCTGTGCGCTCGCCGCGGCCCTTCTCGTCGCACCGGCGGCGGCGCAGGACCTGCAGAACCGCCCGGTCGCGCCGCCACCGGCGAGCGATCCCGCCTTGGCGACGCCCGCCGGCGACGATCAGGTGCAGTTCAGCGCCGGCAGTCTCGACTATGACAGCAATGCCGACATGGTCACCGCGCTCGACGAGGTGCGGATGTTCCGCCAGGGCGACCGGCTGCGCGCCGACAAGGTGGTGTGGAACCGCAAGACCGGCAAGGTCGTCGCGACCGGCAACATCGCGGTCACCAATCCGCAGGGCGACGTCGCCTACGGCGATTCGATCGAGCTGACCGATTCGCTGAAGGACGGGGTCGTCCAGAACATGCTGGTCGTGCTCGAACAGGGCGGCCGGATGGCGGCGGAGCGCGGCACGCGCCGCACCGACGGCTCGATGCAGCTCGACAAGGCCGCATATACGCCGTGCGCGGTGCAGACCTCCGAAGGCTGCCCGAAGACGCCGTCGTGGCAGATCACCGCAGTGCGGATCACCTATCGGCCCGATCGCGAGCGCGTCTATTTCGGTGGCGGCCAGTTCCACCTGTTCGGATTGCCAGCGCTCCCCCTGCCCGCTTTCTCGATGCCGGTCGGCGGCGGTTCGGAAAGCGGCCTGCTCGCGCCCGACCTCCAGCTCGACCGGGTCAACGGCCTCGAACTGGTGACGCCTTATTATTTCCGGCTGGCGCCCAACAAGGGGCTGACGCTCACCCCGCACGTCTTCTCCGCGGTGCTGCCGATGATGCAGGCGCGCTACGAGGCGCTCGGCACCAATGGCGCCTTCCAGGTGACCGGTTACGTCACCGAGAGCCGGCGCAGCGACGATCTCAACACCGTGACGCCGACCGATACCGAGCGCGCGTTCCGCGGCTATATCGACGGTATCGCACGCTACCAATTGACCCCCAATTGGAGCGTCAGCGGATCGGCGCGCATCGCCAGCGACCGCACCTTCCTGCGCCGCTACGACATCTCGCGCGACGACCGGCTGCGCACCACCGCCTCGCTCGAGCGGATCGATCCCAACACCTATTTCGCGCTGACCGGCTGGTACATCCAGACGCTGCGGGTCAACGATCCGCAGGGCAACCAGCCGATCGCGCTGCCCGAGATGGACTTCCGCAAGCGGATCGATCTCGCCGGCGGCAAATTGCAGTTGCAGGCGAACACGCTGGCGATCACCCGCACCGAGGGACAGGACACGCAGCGCGCGTTCGTCGCCGGGCAATGGGACCTGCGGCGGCTGACCAACTGGGGCCAGGAGGTGACGTTCACCGCCTACGCCCGCGCCGACGCCTACAACACGCACAATTCGCTGCTGACGACGGTCGCCAGCTATCGCGGCATCGACGGCTTTCAGGCGCGCGCGATCGGCGCGCTGGCGGCGGACATCAAATGGCCGTTCGTCGGCGAGTTCCTCGGCGGCACGCAGCGGCTGACGCCGCGGTTGCAGATCGTCGCCAGCCCCAAGGTCGCCAATCTCGACGTGCCCAACGAGGATGCGCGGGCGGTCGACCTGGAGGATTCGAACCTGTTCGCGCTCAACCGCTTCGCCGGCTACGACCGGTGGGAGGACAGCAGCCGCGCCACCTATGGCGCGGAATGGGCGGTGGCGGTGCCCGGCGTGACCTTCGACACGGTGATCGGCCAGAGCTATCGCCTGTCGGAGCGGCCGACGATCCTGCCGAGCGGTACCGGGCTGAGCGACCGTTTCTCCGATTTCGTCGGGCGCACGACGCTGCGCATCCGCGACTTCGTCTCGATCATCCACCGCTACCGGCTCGACAAGGACGGCCTGGCGGTGCGCCGCAACGAGGTGGATGCGACGATCGGCTCGCGCTCGACCTATGTCCTCGCCGGTTATCTGCGGCTCAACCGCAACATCTTCCCGGCGATCGAGGATCTCCAGGATCGAGAGGAGGTGCGGCTCGCCGGCCGCGTGCAGTTCGCGCGCTTCTGGTCGGTGTTCGGCTCGACCGTCATCGACCTCACCGACCGCAGCGAGGACCCGCAGTCGCTGTCCGACGGCTTCGATCCGATCCGCCATCGGCTCGGCGTCCAATATGAGGACGATTGCCTGCGGCTCGGCATGACGTGGCGGCGCGATTATCAGGATACCGGCGACGCGCGCTCGGGCAACAGCTTCCTGTTGACGCTGGCCTTGACCAACCTCGGTCGCTAAGCCGCAGTTCAGATGGATCGGGGCATGACCGGAACAGGCGTGGTGCCCGATGCGCGACGCCGAGCTTTGGGGTAACGGAAGAACGTGACGCAGAACAATCGACGCAGCGCCCGGATCGGTCGCACCATGAGCTGGCTCGCGCTGGCGGCGATCGCCACCGGCGCGGTCGCGCAGACGGTGCCCGACCAGCAGGTGCCCGAGACCAACCTCAACATCCCCACCAATCTGCAGATTTTCGGCAAGCTCGACCCCAACGTGCGCAAGCCGACCGCGATCGTCAACGACACGGTCATCACCGGTACCGACGTCGACCAGCGGCTGGCGCTCACCGTCTTCAACAACGGCGGCCGCGGCCCGGCGGCGGAGCAGGTCGACGAGTTCAAGTTGCAGATCCTGCGCCAGCTGATCGACGAGACGCTGGAGATCCAGGAGGCGAAGACCGCCGAGATCACCGTCACCGCGGCCGAGCTCGACCAGAGCGAGGCGGGTCTCGCCAAGCGGTTCAACATGACCGTGCCGCAATTGCGCGTCGCGCTGCGCAAGGCCGGATCGTCGGAGCGGTCGCTGCGCCGTGCGATCGAGGGCGAGCTCGCCTGGAGCCGCTATCTGCGCCGCAAGATCGAGCCGTTCGTCAACGTCGGCGACGAAGAGGTGAGCGCGATCCAGAAGCGGATCGAGGCATCGCGCGGCACCGAGGAATATAATCTGCGCGAGATCTACCTGAGCGCGAACGACGCGAACCGCGCCGAGGTGTTCGCCAAGGCCAAGCAGATCATCGGCGAGATCCAGAAGGCGCAGCAGCCGTTCGAGCTGTTCGCGCGCAACTATTCGGAAGCGTCGACGCGCGGCGTCGGCGGCGATCTCGGCTGGATCCGGCTGGTGACGCTGCCGCAGCCGCTCGCCGATGCGGCGCAGCAGATGCAGGTCGGCCAGGTCGCCGGCCCGATCGAGACGCCGGGCGGCTTCTCGATCCTTTATCTCACCGACAAGCGCACGATCGGTGCCGCCGACCCGCGCGATGCGCGGCTCAGCCTGAAGCAGCTTACCGTCGGCTTCCCCGCCGGCACGACGCAGGCGCAGGCGCAGGTGCGCGCCGCGACCTTCGCCAAGACGGTCCAGTCGATCCAGGGCTGCGGCACGGTCGAGAAGGTCGCCGCGACGATCGGAGCCGAGGTGGTCGACAACGATTCGGTCCGCATCCGCGACCTGCCGCCGCAGTTGCAGGAGATCCTGCTCAAGCTGCAGGTCGGTCAGGCGACCCCGCCGTTCGGCTCGCCGACCGAGGGCGTGCGCGCGCTGGTGCTCTGCGGTCGCGACGATGCGCAGCAATCGGCGGTGCCGGGTGCGGCGCAGATCCAGGGCCAGCTCGAACAGCAGCGCGTCAACCTGCGCGCGCAGAGCAAGCTGCGCGATCTGCGCCGCGACGCGGTCATCGAGTATCGTTGACATGAGCCAGGCGCCGCTCGCGATCACGATGGGCGATCCCGCCGGGATCGGACCGGAGATCGTCGCCAAGAGCTGGGCGGTGCGGGCGCTGCGCAGCCTGCCGCAGTTCGCGCTCGTCGGCGATCCCGCGGCGGTGCGGCGGGTGTGGAGCGGGCCGGTCGAGGCGATCGACGATCTCGATGAGGCCGCGGCGGTGTTCGACCGTGCGCTGCCGGTGCTGGCGGTCGGCGATGCCGGACCGGTGACGCCGGGCGCGCCCGAGGTCGGCGGGGCGAAGGCGGCCTTGCAGGCGCTGGAACGGTCGATCGCACTGGTCCGCAGCGGCGCCGCGCGGGCGCTGGTCACCGGTCCGGTATCCAAGGCGCAATTGTACGGCATCGGCTTCAACCATCCCGGCCAGACCGAATTCGTCGCCGAACGCTGCGGCATCGCCGCGGAGGATGCGGTGATGATGCTTGCCGGGCCGAGCCTGCGCGTCGTGCCGATCACCGTCCACGTGCCGCTGGCGCAAGTGCCGTCGTTGCTGTCGGTCGAGCTGATCGTCGCCAAGGGCCGCGCCACGGCGCTGGGGCTGACCCGCGATTTCGGGATCGCCGCGCCGCGGCTCGCCTTCGCCGGGCTCAACCCGCATGCCGGCGAAGGTGGTGCGATCGGGCGCGAGGAGATCGACATCCTCGCACCGGCGATTGCGCAGCTGCGTGACGAGGGGATCGACGCGACCGGGCCGTTCCCCGCCGATACGCTGTTCCACGCGCGGGCCCGCGCCGGCTATGACGCGGTGCTCTGCTGCTACCACGATCAGGCTTTGGTGCCGATCAAGACGCTGCATTTCGACGAGGGCGTCAACATCACTCTTGGCCTGCCGATCGTGCGGACCTCGCCCGATCACGGCACCGCCTTCGGCATCGCCGGCCGCGACGAGGCGCATCCCGGCGCGATGATCGCGGCGATCGCGCTGGCGGGTCAGGCGGCGGACCGGCGCGCGCGGGCATGACCGACGCACCCGCGGGCGGCAAGCTGCCGCCCCTGCGCGAGGTGATCGCACGCTACGGGCTCAACGCCAGCAAGGCGCTGGGCCAGAATTTCCTGTTCGACGGCCAGTTGCTGGCACGGATCGCGGCGGTGCCGGGAGATCTCGATGGCGCGGAGGTGCTCGAGGTCGGGCCGGGGCCCGGCGGGTTGACCCGCGCGCTGCTGGCGGCGGGGGCGAACGTCACCGCAATCGAGCGCGACCGGCGCTGCATCCCGGCGCTGGCGGAATTGGGCGAGGCCTATCCCGGCAAGCTGCGCGTGATCGAGGGCGACGCGCTGGCAGTGGATGCGCCGGCGCTGTTCGCCGGGCGGCCGCATATCGTCTCCAATCTGCCGTATAACGTCGGCACCGCGCTGCTGGTCGGCTGGCTGACCGCGGCGTGGCAGCCGTGGTGGCAGTCATGCACGCTGATGTTCCAGAAGGAGGTTGCCGAGCGGATCGTCGCTACGGCGAACGACGACGCCTACGGGCGGCTGGCGGTGCTGAGCCAATGGCGCTCGTCGGCGCGGATCGCGATGCCGGTGCACCGCTCGGCTTTCACCCCGCCGCCCAAGGTGATGTCTGCCGTGGTGCATATCGTGCCGGGCGAGGCGCCGGAGGGGGTCGAGGTGCGCGTGCTGGAGCGGATCACCGCGGCGGCGTTCGGCCAGCGACGCAAGATGCTGCGGCAGAGCCTGAAGGGCGTGCCGGGGGCTTTGGCCGGGCTGGAGCAGATCGGGATCGATCCGACGCGACGGGCGGAAACGGTGGGCGTCGACGAATTCGTCGCGCTGGCGCGGGTGGTGGGCGGCGCGAGTTGAGCCTAGAGGCCCAACGCGTGCCACACCGAGCCTCTCCTATGGCTGCGGTATGAGGCTTGATCGGTTCCCTAATTAGATCCGTCACCCCGGACTTGTTCCGGGGTCCACCGGGCCGCAGGAGAACGGTGTCCGCTCAAGCCTTTCTCCTCGCCGCGGAGTGGACCCCGGAACAAGTCCGGGGTGACGAGGTGGGTTTGGAACACGAGGGACTCACACTAACAACCATATGCGGTCCCCCGCCCCGTGCCGGGCGTTTATTCCTTCGGCGCGGTCGGCTTGGTTTCGGTCTGCGCGGTGGTGACCGGCGGTCCCTTGGCGATCGCCGCGGCGAGCTGGTTCGCCTCCGGGCAGCCGGCCTTGCAGAGCGTGCGGATCTTGGCGAGATTGGTCTTGGCGATCGCCACCGCGCCCTTGGCGACCAGCGCCTCGCCCTGCCCGCGCAACGCGACGACGTCATTGGGTTCGAGCGTCAGCGCCTCGCGGTACAAGCGGATCGCCTTGCCGGGCAGGCCACGGCTCTCAGCGACCTCGGCAAGCGTGACGAACGCCTGACGGTTGCGCGGATCGACCGCCACGGCGGTCTCGAGCAGGTCGGTCGCGCCGTCGAGATTGCCGGCCGCTTTGGCGGCGCGGCCCTGCGCCAGCAATTGCAGCGAGCGCGCGTCGATCTGGTCGTCGGGTCGCTGGCCGCTGAGCGAGGTCGAGACACAGACGAGGGTCAGCGCAGCGGCAAGAGCGACGGACGTAACGCGCATGAAGGTCTCCACTGGGGGCACGGCTGCCGGATTAGCAGGGGCGGGTCAGCCGCGCGACAAAAAAGCCGTCGGTGTCGTCGCTTGCCGGATCGAGCCGATAGCCCGATCCGCGCGGCGTGCCGGCGGGCAGGTCGAGCGGCGCGGCGGTCCAGCCGGGATGATCGGCGAGGAAGGCGTCGACCTGATCCATGCCCTCGGCATCGAGCAGCGAACAGGTGATATAGACCAGAGCGCCGCCGGGCCGGACCAGCGCCGCGCCGACGGCGAGGACGTGCCGTTGCTGCGCGGCAAAACCGGCGAGCCGGTCTGGGGTCAGCCGCCAGCGCGCCTCGGGATTGCGCCGCCACGTGCCCGTGCCCGAGCAGGGCGCGTCGATCAGCACGCAATCGGCGGCGTCCTGCCAGTCGGCGAGCGCCTCGGCTTCCCGCCGGGGGTCGAGCAGCCGCGTCTCGACGATGGTCACGCCGGCCCTGGCGGCGCGGGGCGCGAGGCGCGACAGGCGGCCGCGGTCGATATCGGCGGCGAGAATCTGCCCCTCGTTGCGCATCGCCGCGGCGAGCGCGAGCGTCTTGCCGCCGCCGCCGGCGCAGAGATCGACGATCCGCTGGCCGGGCTGCGCCAGCGCGGCGAGGCTGACGATCTGGCTGCCGGCGTCCTGCACCTCGGCCTGACCGGCGAGCGTGTCGATATTGGTGCCGGCGGGCAGCCGCAGCGCGTCGGGCAGACCGGGGATCGGTGTGCCGCCGAGCCGTTCGGCGAGCGTCGCCGGATCGGCGAGCAGGCGGTTGACGCGCACGTCGAGCGGGGCGCGACCGATCAACGCCGCCTGCTGCTCGGCGCCGATCCCCGAGGCGGCGAGCGCATCGGCGAGCCAGGCGGGCATGACGCCGCCGGCGGCCGCGCCCTCGCCGGCGGCGATCGGTGCGGGGCCGTGCGTCGAGCCGTCGAAGGTGGCGGCGATCACCGCGTCGTCGGCGGCGACCGCGAGCAGCGCGGCACGGCCCGAGGCGGGCACTTCGCCGGCGCGGCGGATCGCGGCATAGACGAGCTCGCGCACCGCGCGGCGGTCCTTCGACCCGGCGTAGCGGCGGGTGGCGAAATAGCGCGCGATGAGCGTGTCGGCGGCGGCGCCACCGCCGCGCGCCGCGGCGATGACCGCGTCGAGCAACTCGATCGCGGCCTGGGTGCGGGCGGCGGGGGTCACTTAGCGGGTCGGGTAATTGGGGGCTTCCCGCGTGATGGTGACGTCATGGACGTGGCTTTCCTTGAGGCCCGCGCCAGTGATCTGGACGAATTGCGCGCGCTTCTGCAGATCGGGGATCGTCGCCGAGCCGGTATAGCCCATCGCCGCCTTGATGCCGCCGACGAGCTGGTGGATGACGTCGCGCGCCGGCCCCTTATAGGCGACCTGCCCCTCGATCCCCTCGGGGACCAGCTTCATCTGGTCCTTGATGTCGCCCTGGAAATAGCGGTCGGCCGAGCCGCGGCCCATCGCGCCGACCGAGCCCATGCCGCGATAGCTCTTATAGGCGCGGCCCTGATACAGGAACGTCTCGCCCGGCGCCTCCTCGGTGCCGGCGAGCAGCGAGCCGACCATGCACGTCGAGGCGCCCGCCGCCAGCGCCTTGGCGAGGTCGCCCGAGGTGCGCAGGCCGCCGTCGGCGATCACCGGCACGCCGTGCTTGGCAGCGGCTTCGGCGCAATCCATCACCGCGGTGAGCTGCGGCACGCCGACGCCGGCGACGACGCGGGTGGTGCAGATCGAGCCCGGGCCGATGCCGACCTTGATGCCGTCGGCGCCGGCGTCGATCAGCGCGCGCGTCGCCTCGCCCGTCGCGACGTTGCCGGCGACGACCTGCACCGAGTTGGAGAGCTTCTTCACCCGCTCGACGGCGCGCGCGACGTCGCGATTGTGGCCGTGCGCGGTGTCGATGACGATCAGGTCGCATTCGGCGTCGACCAGCGCCTCGGTCCGTTCGAACCCCTTGTCGCCGACGGTGGTCGCAGAGGCGACGCGCAGCCGGCCGGAGGCGTCCTTGGTCGCGGTGGGATAGGTCACCGCCTTCTCGATGTCCTTGACGGTGATGAGGCCGACGCAGCGATAGGCCTCGTCGACCACCAGCAGTTTCTCGATGCGGCGCTGGTGGAGCAGCACGCGCGCCTCCTCCTGCCCGACGTCGGTCGAGACGGTGGCGAGATTGTCGTGCGTCATCAGCTCGGCGACCGGCTGTTTGGGATCGCCGGCGAAGCGGACGTCGCGGTTGGTGAGGATGCCGACGAGCTTGCCGTCGCGCTCGACCACGGGGATGCCGCTGATCTTGTGGTGCGCCATCAGCGCCTGCGCCTCGCCCAGCGTCGCGGTCGGCGCGATCGTGATCGGATTGACCACCATGCCCGATTCGAACCGCTTGACCTGGCGCACCGCGGCGACCTGTTCCTCGATCGACAGGTTGCGGTGGAGCACGCCGATGCCGCCCAATTGCGCCATGACGATCGCCATGTCCGCCTCGGTCACCGTATCCATCGCCGAGGACAGGATCGGGATGTTGAGCGCGATGCCGCGCGTCAGCTGCGTGCGCGTGTCGGCGGTGCTCGGCAGGATGTCCGACTCGCCGGGTACGAGCAGAACGTCGTCGAAGGTGAGGCCGAGCCGGATGTCCAAGGTGCCGTTTCCTCGCGGGAGGGATAAGTGGCGGGCCATGTAACCGCAGCGCAGCATCTGCGCTAGAGGGCGGCGAGATGCGCCGTGACGTATTCCGTCACCACGCCGACCAGCGAGCCGCCGAAACGCGGGTTGAGTTCGAGGACGCGCAAGGCGCCCTCCTCCCATTTGTAGTTGAAGCAGCAGGTGCCCTCATAGCCGAGCGCTTCGAGGATCGCGGTGCAAGGGCCGAGCGCCGGGCCGGGATCGGCGGGGGTGATGCTCGCCGGGCGATCGACCGCGCCGCGGACGCCGAGCGACTGGCCCATGTCGTAGCGATAGGCGACCTGGAAGCGGATCGCGCCGCCGACGCGGAGCAGGTGGAGGACGTATTCGTCGGCACCGGCGACCGCGCGCTGGCGGAAGACGTCGGGATGATCGCTGCCGTCATCCTCGCCGGGACCGCGGATCATCGCGCAGCCGAAGCCGAAATCGCCGCGCCGGGTCTTGCGGATATAGGGATAGCCGGTCGGCCGCGCGCCAAGCAGCGTGGGCACGGTGTCGCCGAAACCGTGATCGATCAGCCAGAGGTTGAGCGCCAGTTTGTCGTCGCACAGCGCGACGAGGTCGGCGGTCGGGAGCACCGTGCGGCCGCCACGCGCGCCCTCGATCTGTTCGACGCGCAACGGCACGACGAGATCGAAGCGCGACAGGTCGACCGCGTCGAAGGGGGCGAAGCTCGCCTCGTACCGATGATGATCGATATGGCGGGCGATCGCGGGCATCTGTGTGGAATGGTTGCCGAAAAGAATGCGCTGCATGGTGACCTTTGTCGGACGTCGAGCTGTGCTAGGATCGTGCAACGGCGCAGGGATTCGCGCCGGCGGGAGGGCTCATGGGTATCACGATTGCTGCATTCGCACTGGTCCTGGTGCTGTTCTATCTGTTCACCAGCATCAAGATCGTCCGGCAGGGCTATCAATATACGATCGAGCATTTCGGCCGCTACACCGCCACCGCAAGCCCGGGCTTCAACTTCTACCCCGCCTTCTTCTACCGGGTGGGGCGCAAGGTGAACATGATGGAGCAGGTGATCGAGATTCCGGGTCAGGAGATCATCACCAAGGACAATGCGATCGTCTCGACCGACGGCGTGGTCTTCTTCCAGGTGCTCGACGCGCCGAAGGCGGCCTATGAGGTGTCGGACCTGTATGTCGCGTTGCTCCAGCTCACCACCACCAACCTGCGCACGGTGATGGGATCGATGGACCTCGACGAGACGCTGTCGAAACGCGACGAGATCAACGCGCGGCTGCTGTCGGTCGTCGACCATGCGACGGTGCCGTGGGGGGTCAAGATCACCCGCGTCGAGATCAAGGACATCCGCCCGCCCGCCGATATCGTCACCGCCATGGGCCGGCAGATGAAGGCGGAGCGCGAGAAGCGCGCCAACATCCTCGAAGCCGAGGGCACGCGGGCGTCAGAAATCCTGCGCGCCGAAGGGCAGAAGCAGGCGCGCATTCTCGAATCGGAAGGGCGCAAGGAATCCGCCTTCCGCGATTCGGAGGCGCGCGAGCGTGCCGCGGAAGCGGAGGCGAAGGCGACGCTGGTGGTGTCCGAGGCGATCGAGCGCGGCGGGACGCAGGCGATCAACTATTTCATCGCGCAGAAATACGTCGAGGCGATCGGCAAATTCGCGACCAGCCCCAATGCCAAGACGATCCTGTTCCCGGTCGAGGCGACGCAATTGATCGGGACGCTCGGCGGGATCGGCGAGCTGGCCAAGGATGCGCTCGGCAAGGCCCCTGCCCCGACCGCCGCCACCGGGGCGGCCAGGCCCGGGGCGAAGCGCGGGCCGTTCGAACTGCCGCCGGCGTGACGCTGGACACGATCGGCGGAGCGGGCGGCGCGTGGCTGATCGCGGCGCTGTTGCTGGGGATCGCCGAGCTGGTGATCCCCGGCGTCTTCGCGGTGTTCCTCGCGATCGCCGCGGCGGTGGTCGGCGTCGCGGTGCTGGTATTGCCCGGGCTGCCGGTGGCGGCGCAGATCGTCGCCTTCGCGTTGTGGAGCATCGTCACCGTCCTGATCGGCAAGCGCTGGTACGTGGATTTTCCGGTGCCAAGCAGCGATCCGCAGCTCAACGACCGCGTCGCGCGGCTGATCGGCACCACCGCGGTGGTGCAGGTGGCGATCGGTCCCGAGGGCGGCCGCGTCGTGGTCGGCGATGGATCGTGGCCGGCGCGCGGCGTGGTCGCGGAAGCGGGCGCACGGGTGCGGATCGTCGCGATCCGCGACGGGATCGCGATCGTCGAGCCGGCGGGCGGTTAATTCGCTGCGCACCACGCTTGCCGGGTGTAAGCGGCACGGCGATCTGCTATATGGAGCCTGTGACCCAGAGCATCCCCCACAGCTTCCCGATCGGCATCGATCCCGCCGACATCGATTTCATGGGGCACGTCAACAACGCGAGCTACCTGAAGTGGGTACAGGACGCCGTGGTCAGCCACTGGCAGAAGCTCGCGCCGGCGGAAGCGGTCACCGCGCATCTGTGGGTCGCGCTGAAGCATGAGATCACCTACCGCAAGCCGACCTTCCTCGGCGACGACGTGATCGCGACGGTGCTGCTCGAAAAGGTGCAGGGCGCGCGCGCCTTCTACGAGACGGTGATCCGGCGCGGCGAAGAGGTGCTCGCCGAGGTCAAATCGAGCTGGTGCTGCCTGGATGCGGAAACGTTGCGGCCGGCACGGCTGGCGCGTGAGATCGTCGAGCAATTCTTCCAGCGGGGCGATGGGCCGTTGCCGGCGACGGGGCCGGTCGAGCGCGGCTGACCGGGGTCGGGACAGCGTCGGTTACGCGACCCACGCCATCTGCGAATAGTCCCGCCAGAGCATCCGGGTATCGCATGTGCGGCCCTGGCTCGTGGCGAGTCGCGCGACCTCCCCTGCCAGTTCGGCGCGCGGCGTGACGTTGAAATGCGCGAGCCATGCCAGAAACGGCTTGCGCCATATCGCCGGCCAGCCCGACTGCGTGCCGAAGTCCACCACCACCAGCCGTCCCGTATCGCGCGTCACCGCCAAGCCCTGCGCGAGCGCCTCCCGCCATGGCGGGATCATCGACAGCGTGTAGCTGAACATCACGCGATCGAACCGCGCCAGCCCGAACAACATCTGCGGATCGAAACCGGCGGCATCGCCCTGCGCCAGCACGATCCGGTCCGACAGGCCGGCGGCGGCGACGTTGGCGCGTGCGGTGGCCAGCATCGCGGCGGAGATGTCGATGCCGTAGAGCCGGGCGGCGGGCCAGGCGCGGGCCGCGCGGATCAGATTGCGTCCCGTGCCGCAGCCGATCTCCAGCAGCGTACCGCCCGCATGCAGGTCGAGCCCGTCGATCAGCCGGTCCCGCCCGAACAGATAATATTTGCGGGTGAGATCGTAGATATGTCGCTGCCCGCCGTAGATGCGATCCATCCGGCCGGCATGGTCCCCCTCAACCATCGGCGAGTACGTAGAGATGGACGCCGCCATAGATCGCCGACCGGTCCTGCGCGGTGAACCGACGCGACGCCTCCGCCTGATAGCGCCAGCGCGCGACGATCGCGCCGGGAACGCGACCGGGGATGATGTCGGCCTCGCCGGCGGTGCGGAACAGGATGCGTGCACCGGGCCGCGCGGTGCGGGTGATCTGCGCCCATAGCTCGCCGAGCTGTTCGTCGGTCATCCAGTCCTGCGCGTCGAGCAGGATATAGCGGTCGCGCGATGCGGCGGGCAGGCCGGCGAGATGTTTGGTCATATTGGCGTGGCGGAGATCGACGCGGCCGACGCGGGCGACGATCGCGTCATAATGCTCCGCCTGTAGATAGGGCGGCAGCGGCGCGGCCGGTCCCTCGCCGTAACGTCGGCCGAACGCCTGCCAGGCGAAATAATTGTCGCGCAGGTCGAAGCCGCAGGCGAGCTTTTCCAGCCGCTGGCGCAGCACCGCCGCCATCCGCCCGTCGCCGGCGAGCGCCTCGAACTGCGCGGGCGGGATGCCGAGGCCGAACAGCGAGGCGGGCTGGTCGGTCAGCCATTTGACGAAGCCGCGGTCGAACACCGGCGCGAAATCGCGTTCGAAGATGGCGCGCTGCTCCTCGATCGTCTCGGCTTCGAGCAGCAGCCGCGGATCGACGCCGTTGAGCCTGGCGAGCAGATGCGCCGCACCGATGAAGCGGCCGAGCAGCCCGCGCTTGTGGACGCCGCTGGCGAAACCGGCGATCCGGCGCCGGCCGCTGAGATCGCGCCCTTCCCAATAGCGACGCGTCGGCTCGTCGATATGCGGGCGCACATGCCGTTCGTACGCCGCGAGATTGTCGCGGCTGGCGGCGTGCCCGAAGAAGCGGTGGAAGCTCGCATGATCGGGCAGATGGCGCGCCGCGGCGAGCTTGAGCGTGCCGAGCGCGATATGCGCGGTGTTGAGGTCGACCGCGTCGATCGCCTTGGGGTCGGCGGTCAGATAGGACAGCATGTTGCAGCCGCCCGAGGCGATGGTGACGACATGGCTGTCGGGCGTGATCGCCAGCGCCGCCATGTCGACCACCGGATCTTCCCAGATCTGTGCATAGACGAGGCCGCGGAACGCCCAGGTGAAGGCGCGTTCGAGCAGGCCCTGTCTGGAAAGATGGCCGTGCCGCTGCATCGCGGCTGCCACTGCCTTTTGCGTTCCGCTCATCGTCCGCCCCTGATTGTCCTGGGGCGGGCCCATGCGCCGCCAATGTGACGGCGCATGGTCGGTTGCGCGATGCTATCGTGACAGCATCACGCCGCTTCGGTCACCTGCGGTGCCGATCGGCGCACGCCGGCATCGACATGGTCGTCGAATTGCGCGAAATTCTCGACGAACAGGTCGACGAGCTTCGCGGCGGTGGCGTCATAGGCGGCGGTATCCGCCCAGGTGCTGCGCGGGTCGAGGATCGCCCCGTCGACGCCCGGCACCGCGACCGGCACCTGGAAGCCGAAATTGGGATCGGTGCGGAACTCGCCGTGCTTGAGGCTGCCGTCGAGCGCGGCGTTGAGCAGCGCGCGCGTCGCCTTGATCGGCATACGATGACCGACGCCATATTTGCCGCCGGTCCAGCCGGTGTTGACCAGCCAGCAATCCACCCCGCCCTCGGCGATCCGCTCCTTGAGCAGATTGCCGTAGACCGAGGGATGCCGCGGCATGAACGGCGCGCCGAAACACGTCGAGAAGGTGGCGTCGGGTTCGGTGACGCCGATCTCGGTGCCGGCGACGCGCGCGGTATAACCCGACAGGAAATGGTACATCGCCTGATCGGGGGTCAGCTTGGCGATCGGCGGCAGCACGCCATAGGCGTCCGCGGTCAGCATCACGATGTTCTTGGGCACCCCGCCCATATTGTCGCGCGAGGCATTGGGGATGAAGTCGATCGGATAGGCGCCGCGGCTGTTCTCGGCGAGGCTGTTGTCGTCGAGGTCGAGTTGGCGGGTGACCGGGTCCATCACGACATTCTCGAGCACCGTGCCGAAGCGCTTGGTGGTCGCGAAAATCTCCGGTTCGGCGTCGGGCGACAGGCGGATCATCTTGGCGTAGCAGCCGCCCTCGAAATTGAACACCGCCGTGTCGGACCAGCCGTGCTCGTCGTCGCCGATCAGCGTGCGGCTGGCATCGGCGCTGAGCGTCGTCTTGCCGGTGCCCGACAGGCCGAAGAACACCGCGGTCGAGCCGTCCGCGCCCATGTTGGCCGAGCAATGCATCGGCATCACGCCGCTCTTCGGCAGCAGATAGTTGAGCAGGCCGAACACCGACTTCTTCATCTCGCCGGCGTAGCGGGTGCCGCCGATCAGGATCAGCTTCTCGGTGAAATTGACCGCGATCACCGTCTCGCTGCGCGTGCCGTGGCGGGCGGGATCGGCGCGGAAGCTCGGCAGGTCGATGATCGTATATTCGGGGACGAAGCCCTGCAGCTCATGCTCCTCCGGCCTGACCAGCATCGTGCGGATGAAGAGGTTGTGCCAGGCAAGCTCGTTGACGACGCGGACGCGGACCCGGTTCTCGGGCTGCGAACCGCCGTAGAGATCTTGGACGAACAGATGCTCCTTGTCGCGCAGCGCGGCGAGGAAATCGGCCTTGAGCGCGGCGAAATGCGCCGGGTCCATGCCCTTGTTGGACTTGCCCCACCAGACGCTGTCCTCGGTCTCGGCGTCGCGGACGATGAACTTGTCCTGCGCCGAGCGGCCGGTGTGCGCGCCGGTTTCGACCACCAAGGGCCCGTCGGCGCTGAGCTTGCCCTCGCCGCGGGCGACCGCGGCCTCGACCAGCCGCGCGGTGACCAGGTTCCAGTGGAGATCGGCTCTCGTTTCGATAGACTGGCTCGCGAGACCTGCGTGCGGAATGCGCTCGTTCACGTACATCCTCCCAATGCGTTCGGCCCGGCGCGCGCATCCTGGGGAGGGTCTGCACGCACGCCGGTGATCGGCCTGCGCATAAGCCAGCCGCGACGTAGCGTCAAATCGCCGCGCGACGGACGGTGGGTCGTTACGGGACGGAATGATGGCCTTTCCGGCGTTTGTGGGCCACTACACAGGGGAGACTATCGCCCGGTTGAGCCTCGCGCCGCTTTGCCCTACCGCAGGCCGATGATGCCGAGGGTCCCCCACGTATGACGGCGACGATCGCGCTGGTCGACGACGACCGCAATATCCTGACCTCGGTCTCGATCGCCCTGCAGACCGAGGGGTTCCTGACCCGCGTCTATTCGGACGGCGAGACCGCGCTCAAGGCGCTCACCGACAATCCGCCCGATCTCGCCATCTTCGACATCAAGATGCCGCGGATGGACGGACTCGAGCTGCTGCGTCGGCTGCGCGAGAAGAGCCAGATCCCGGTGATCTTCCTGACCAGCAAGGACGACGAGCTCGACGAGGCGCTCGGCCTGGCCATGGGTGCGGACGATTATATCGCCAAGCCGTTCAGCCAGCGGCTGCTGATCGCCCGCATCCGCGCGATCCTGCGCCGGACCGAGGTCGCCGCCACCACGGCGGAGGATCCGGCAGCGACCGGCAGCGAACCGCTGGTGCGCGGGCGGCTGTCGATGGACCCGGCGCGGCATCGCACCACCTGGGGCGGCGAGCCGGTGACGCTGACCGTCACCGAATTCCTGATCCTCGAAACGCTCGCGCAGCGGCCGGGCATCGTCAAGACGCGCAACCAGCTGATGGACGCCGCCTATCAGGACGACATCTACGTCGACGACCGCACCATCGACAGCCATATCAAGCGCCTGCGCCGCAAGTTCCGCGGCGTCGATCCCACCTTCGACGCGATCGAGACCCTGTATGGCGCCGGATACCGATTCTCCGACGAGTGAGCCGCGACCGGAGGGCGGCGATCTCGCGCTGCGCTGGTCGGGGCAGATCTCGCTTACCCGCCGCATCCTCGCGGTCAACATCATCGCGCTGCTGCTGCTCGCCGGCGGCTTCTTCTACCTCGATTCGTATCGCAGCCGGATCGTCGACAGCCGCGTCGCGCAGGCGGCGCGCGAGGCGCGGCTGATCGGCGAGGCACTGGCGATGGTCGCCCCCGACCAGCGCGACGACCTGCTGCTGCGGCTGGCCCGTGACACCAGCGCGCGGCTCAGGGTGTTCGACGCGACGGGGCGGACGATCGTCGACAGCCGCGCGCTGGGATCGCGCAACGCGGTGCTGCTCGATCCCGACAAACAGGCCTGGGACCAGGTGGTGGCGCGCTGGCTCGACGCCGGGATCGACATCATCGTCGGCGCGGCGCGCGCGCCGCTCTACCGCGAGCGGAGCGACGGGCGGCAATGGCCCGACGTGCGGCGCGCGCGTACCGGGCTGAGTTCGGCGAGCGTATGGCGGGCGCCCGACCGGACGCCGGTGATCACCGCCGCGGCGCCTTTGCCGAGCGGCGGGGTGGTGATGACGACGATCAACGCGCGCGACATCACCCAGACGGTGCGGATCGAGCGCTTCCGATTGAGCCTCGTACTGCTGCTGGTGACGATCGTCTCGGTCGCGCTGTCGCTGTTCCTCGCGCGGACGATCGTGCGGCCGCTGCGCCGGCTGGCGCGGGCGGCGGTGCGGGTGCGCCTCGGCCGGGCGCGCGAGGTCGTCGTCCCCCGTTTGCCCTCGCGGCGCGACGAGATCGGCAGTCTGGCGCGCGCGCTCTCCGACATGAGCCTCGCGTTGCGGGCGCGGATCGATGCGACCGAGGCGTTCGCCGCCGACGTGACGCACGAGATGAAGAACCCGCTCGCCTCGCTGCGGTCGGCGGTCGAGGGGCTCGACGCGGTCAGGGACCCCGACTTGCGCGCGCGGCTGCTGTCGATCGTCCGCGACGACGTCCATCGGCTCGACCGGCTGATCACCGACATCTCCGAGGCGTCGCGGCTCGATGCGCAGCTCAGCCGCGCCAAGTTCGAGGCGATCGATATCGCGGCGATGATCCGCGCATTGGTCGACCAGCGGCTCGCCCGCGAGGTGGAGCGCGGCGTGCGGCTGCGCTTCGATCATGCCGGGGCGCCGCTGGTGACGCTCGGCGAGGGCGCGCGGCTCGAACGCGTGTTCGACAATCTGATCGACAACGCCCTCTCCTTCTCGCCCGACGGTGCGCTGATCGCGATCGCGGTGGCGCGCGAGGGCGACGATCTCGTCGTCCGCGTCGAGGACGAGGGGCCGGGCGTGCCCGAGGAAGCGCGCGAGGCGATCTTCCGCCGGTTCCAGTCGATCCGCCCCGAATCGGAAGCGTTCGGCCAGCATTCCGGCCTCGGCCTCGCGATCGCGCGGACGATCGTCGAGGCGCATCAGGGCAGCATCGCGGTCGAATCGCGCGAGGACCGGTTGGGCGGTGCGCGCTTCGTCGTCCGCCTGCCGCTCGTTGCCGAATGATCGCGCGCGAACGCCGCCACGCGACCTGCGTCGCGATCCACGGCCGCGCGGTGCTGCTCGAAGGGCCGCCGGGGGCAGGCAAGTCCGACCTCGCATTGCGGCTGATCGATCGGGGCGCGATACTGGTCAGCGACGACCAGACATTGCTGGTGCGCGACGGTGCGACGCTGCTGGCCAGCGCGCCGGCGACGATCCGCGGCCAGATCGAGGTGCGCGGGATCGGCATCGTCCGCATGGCCTCGGTCGACGACGTGCCGGTCGCGCTGATCGTCCGGCTCGACGGCGCGCCCGTCCGCATGCCAGAGCGGCAGCGGCGCCGGCTGGCGGGACTCGACGTGCGCGAGATCGGGCTCGACGCGTTTCACGCCGCGACGCCGCTCAAGATCGAATGGGCATTGCGTCAGCCCGAGGCGACACCGGAATGAGGTTCCTGCTATGACCAAGGACATATTGCTCGTCACCGGCCTGTCCGGCGCGGGCAAGTCGACGGTGCTCAAGACGCTCGAGGATCTCGGCTGGGAGGTGGTCGACAATCTGCCGCTGGTGCTGCTCGACCGGCTGCTCGACGCGCCGCTCGCCGCGGGGGCGGCGGACGACAGCCAGCCGCTGGCGATCGGCATCGGCGCGCGCACCCGCGATTTCGACCCGACGCGGATCGTCGAGCGCATCCGCTCGCTGCGCGACGATCATGGCCTCGATATCGGCATGCTGTTCCTCGACTGTTCGGGCGCCGAGCTGGAGCGGCGCTATTCGGAGACGCGGCGGCGCCACCCGCTCGCCCCCGACCGGCCGGCGGGCGACGGCATCGCCCGCGAGCGCGAATTGCTGCGCCCGCTGCGCGACTGGGCCAACCGGTTGATCGACACCACCGATCTCACCGCCAATGCGCTGGCGCAGCAGGTGCGCACGACCTTCGCCGGCCACGGGCGCGACGCGCCGGTGCTGTCGATCCAGTCGTTCGGCTTCGCGCGCGGGCTGCCGCGCAACGCCGACCTCGTCTTCGACATGCGGTTCCTGCGCAATCCGCATTGGGACCCGGTGCTGCGACCCGGCACCGGCCTCGATGCCGACGTCGCCGCTTATGTCGCGGCGGACCCCGCCTATCCGGCGGCGATGGAACAGATCGGCGGCCTGCTCGAATTGCTGCTGCCGCGCTATCGCGCCGAGGGCAAATCCTATGTCAGCGTCGCGATCGGCTGTACCGGAGGGAGACACAGATCGGTCCATGTCACCGAGCGTCTCGCTGACCGGTTGCGCAAAGCGGGTTTTTCGCCCACCATTACGCATCGCGACCTCGGGGCCGCACCGCAGGACTCGCTCGAGGGGCCGCCGGCCAGCAAATGAGTAACGTATCTGAGATGATTGGCCTCGTTCTGGTGACGCACGGGCGGCTTGCGGAAGAATTCGTGACCGCGATGATCCATGTCGTCGGCCCGCAGGATCGCATCGCGACGATCTCGATCGGTCCCGACGACGATATGGAGGAGCGGCGCGCCGATATCGCCACCGCGATCGGCGCGGTCGATTCGGGGCGCGGCGTGATCGTGCTGACCGACCTGTTCGGCGGCACGCCGTCCAATCTCGCCATCTCGCTGATGGAGCGCGGCCGGGTCGAGGTGATCGCGGGGATGAACCTGCCGATGCTGATCCGGCTCGGCTCGGCGCGCAAGTCGATGAAGGTCGTCGAGGCGGTCGCTGCGGCGCGCGAGGCGGGGCGCAAATATATCTCGGTCGCCTCCGAAGTGCTCGGCGAGGCGGCGGCGTGAGCGACGAGATCGCCCGCACCGTCCTCATCAACAACAAGCGCGGGCTCCACGCGCGGGCGAGCGCCAAGTTCGTCACGCTCGCCTCGACCCAGCCGGTCGAGGTCAGGGTGCGCAAGGACGACGGCGCGGTGACCGGCACGTCGATCATGGGGCTGATGATGCTCGGCGCCGCCAAGGGCGATTCGATCACGATCAGCGCGAGCGGCGACGGCGCCGAGGCGGCGGTCGGCGCGCTGTGCGAGCTGGTCGAGGCGAAGTTCGGCGAAGATTGACGGCGGTGGCGCCGCGGCAAAGCCGCGTCGTCGGACGCGGCCGATGCCGCGCCGGCCGGGCGCGTCGTTTTCGCCTTGCGCCAGCCTTCGGCTAGCGCGAAGGCCGACGCGCCATGCCCCGTGAAATCACCGCCTTTTCCAACCCGCTCGTCAAATATGCCCGCGAGCTGCGCGACAAGCGCCATCGCCGCGGCGCGCGCCAGTTCATGGCCGAGGGGCTGCGTATCCTTACCGAGGCGCGCGAGACCGGGCGGCTGCCGCGCATCCTGTTCTATGCCGCGGGGAATGCCGATCATCCGCTGGTCCATGCGCTGTCGATCGACGTCGAGATGGCGGGCGGCGAGTCGATCCAGACGACGCCCGACATCCTGTCCAAATTGTCGGGCAAGGACAATCCGCAGGCGGTGGTCGGCGTGTTCGACGAGTTCGACCGGACGCTCGCCGATCTCGATCGAACCACGGCCAAGATCTGGCTGGTCGCCGAGCGGCTGCGCGATCCCGGCAATCTCGGCACGATCCTGCGCACCGCCGATGCGGTCGGCGCCGGCGGGCTGATCCTCATCGGCGAATGCGTCGATCCCTTTTCGGTCGAGGCGGTACGCGCCAGTATGGGGGCGCTGTTCACCATTCCCGTCGTGCGAAGCGAGTGGGCGCCGTTCCTTGGCTGGCTGCGCGAGGGGCCGGGGCAACTCGTCGGGCTGAGCCTCGACACCGAGCATGATTATCGCGCGGCGCGCTACGCGGCACCGACCTTCCTGCTGACCGGCAACGAGGCGCAGGGGATGCCGGCCGACTATGCCGCGGCGTGCGACCTGCTGGTCAAGATCCCGATGCTGGGCAAGGCGGACAGCCTCAATGCCGCGGTGGCGACGGCGGTGATGGCCTATGAGGTGCTGGCGCAGCTCGGCTAGGGCTCATCCTCGCGTCTTGCCGGGCAGCGAACATGGACGAGTTGGACGCCTTAATCGAAACGATCGAGAGCCCTATCATTCCGATATCTGCGACGATCAAAAAGAGCCATTCGGGTACCACCACGGTCCCCTGTAGGACAGCAGCGCCGGGTTCGGCCGCCGCATCAACGCCTTGCCGATCGGCCTAGCCTCCGACCATGCCGCTGACCCGAATCGCGCCGCCGCGGTCGATAATGCGGCCGGACACCATGCCGCTGATCCGCGCCCGGGCGCCGGCCTCGACATAGACGTCTCCCGCGACCATGCCGCTGATCCGGACATCGCAGCCAGAGCGAACGATCACGTCGCCCGCCACCATGCCGGACAGCCTGCCCTCGTGATCCATGATGACGTCGCCATGATGCATGCCCTTCATCGCCCGCTCCTCTATTCCGCCGCATCCGGCAGGCGCAGCGCTTCCTCGCCGTAGCGCGCCAGGGCCTCGACGGGTTCCGCGACGCCGATCTCACGCGCACCGGGCTCGATATTGAGATCGCGGAACTTGCGCGCCGACACCAATGCGCGGCTTTCGAAGCTCGAGACGAAATTGTTGTAATTGTTGACCGCGGTGGTGAGGCCCCCGCCGACCTTGCGGAGATCCTCGCCGGCCTTTGCGAGCCGGTCGTAGAGTTCCTTGCCGAGCGCGCCGATGGCACGGGCTTCGGTCGCAAGTTTCTCCTGCCGCCAGACCGCCGCCACCGTGCGCGCGATCGCGATCAGGTTGGTCGGCGTGGCGAGCAGCACCCTTTTGTCGAACGCATAGTCCCACAGACCGGCATCATGCTCCAGCGCGGCGGACAGGAAATGCTCGCCGGGAACGAACATCACGACATATTCGGGCGTATCGTCGAACTGCGACCAATAGGCCTTTGCCGACAGGCCGTTGATATGCGCGCGCATCGAGGCGGCATGCGCGGTGAGTCCGATATGGCGCTCGCTCTCGTCGACCGCGCCGAAAGCGTCCTGATAGGCGTTGAGCGAGACCTTGGCGTCGATGATCAGCGACTTGCCGCCGGGGACGCGGACGATCGCATCGGGGCGCAGGCGGCCCCCTTCCCCGTCGGCGACGCTGACCTCCATCGCGAAATCGGTATGTTCGGCGAGGCCGCAGGTTTCGAGCACGTTGCGGAGCTGCTGCTCGCCCCAGCGACCGCGCGCCTTGGGGGCGTTGCGCAGCGCGTTGACCAATTTGGCCGCCTCACCCGAGACGCGTTCCTGACCGAGCCGCATCTGTTCGATCTGGCCCTTGAGATCGCCGAAGGCGTCGCGCCGCTCGGCCTCGACCTTGGCGACGCCCTCCTCGTAACGGGCAAGGCGGTCGTTGACCGGCTGGAGCAAGGATTTGAGGTTGGTGCCGGCGAGTTCCTCCGACTGGCGGAAGCGCGCTTCGGCGCGGTCGAGGAACGCCTTCTGCGCGTCGGTCAGCGCCTTGTTGGCGAGGTCGTTGAACTGCGCCGCCATCTGCTCCTTGGCGTCGCGCATGTCGAGCAGGCGCGCTTCGAACGCCTCGACCTGCGCGCCGGTGCTGGCGAGCGCGGTGCGGGCGGCGTCGCGATCGGCGCGGATCGTCGCGAGTTCGTCGCGCAGCGCGTCGAGGGTAGCCGCGCGGTCCTCCGACTGGGCGCGCAGCGCGGCGAGGTCGCGCATCGCCTCGTTGCGCTCGCGCTCGACGGCGTCGCGGGCGCGGGCGACCAATTCGGCGTCGGCGGCCTTGCTCTGCGCCACGGCGAGATCGGCCGCGAGGCTGCCGGCCTTGCGGTTGGCGAGCAGCGCGCCGACGAGCAGGCCAGCGGCCAGCGCGAGGATGGCGATGATGACGATCGTCAGGTCCACGTTCATTCCCTTTGGCGGCCGGCAAACCGCGCCGGCAGTCTTGTCGTGGCGAGGAACATAGATCGAACGTCGGGGGGAGGACAGTCCCTAAATACGGCAGACGGGATGCGAGAGGCTACCAAGGCGCGGCCCCTTCCTTCAGGGAGGGGGACTTGGCAAATGCCTTAGCGGCGCATCTTCGCCAGCTTCTTCATGACCATGTCGCGCTTCAGGCGGCTGATATGGTCGATGAAGAGCACGCCGTTGAGATGATCGACCTCATGCTGCATGCAGGTCGAGAGCAGGCCGGTGAGCTCTTCCTCGTGGCGCTCGCCCTGTTCGTCGAGCCAGCGGACGCGGCAGCTCGCCGGGCGGGCGACGTCGGCATATTGTTCGGGGATCGACAGGCAGCCTTCGTTGTAGCTGCTCGTCTCTTCGCTGACCGAGAGGATTTCGGGGTTGATATAGGCGTGGGGCGCCTTGATCGGCTTGTCTTCCTCGTCCTTCTCGTCCTGCAGGTCGATGACGAGGATGCGGCTGTCGATACCGACCTGAATTGCGGCGAGGCCGATGCCGTTGGCGTCATACATCGTGTCGATCATGTCCCGGACGAAGGCGCGCGTCTCGTCGGTGACCTGCTCGACGGGCTTGGAGATCAGGCGCAGGCGCGGATCGGGGACTTCGACGATGGGGAGGACTGCCATGCCCGGTCAGCTAGGTGGCGAGGGGTTTGGCGTCAAGTTCGAGCGTAATCGTCCCCCGGCACGGGGAGGAATTCAGACCGGACGCCGCGCGCGCAGCGCCTGCGCGAGCGTGCCTTCGTCGAGATAATCCAGTTCGCCGCCGACCGGCAGGCCGTGCGCGAGCTGGGTCACGCGTACCGGGAAGCGTTCGATGCGGTCGGCGAGGTAATGCGCGGTGGTCTGGCCCTCCAGCGTCGCGTTCATCGCGAGGACGACCTCGTCGATGCCGCCCGCCTCGATGCGCGTGACCAGCGCGTCGATCGCGAGATCCTCCGGGCGGATGCCTTCGAGCGCCGACAGCCGGCCGCCGAGGACGTGGAAGCGACCGGGGAACAGCCGCGAGCGCTCGAGCGCCCACAGGTCCGCCACTTCCTCCACCACGCAGAGCGAGCGCTGGTCGCGGCGCGAGTCGGCGCAGATCGCGCAGGGGTTGGCGGTGTCGACGTTGCCGCAGGTGGCACAGGTCTCGAGCCGTTCGTCGACCGCCTCGAGCGCGGCACGCAGCGGACCGAGCGCCGCCTCGCGCTTCTTGAGCAGATGCAGCACCGCGCGGCGCGCCGAACGCGGGCCAAGGCCGGGGAGGCGCGCGAGCGCCTGGGTCAGGGCTTCGATTTCGGGAGAGGCCATGACGGAACAGATAGGGGGTTGCGCCGCCGCCCGCCAGCGCGTTGAAGGCAGGCCATGCGGATCATCTTCATGGGAACCCCCGACTTCGCCGTACCGACGCTGGAGGCGCTGGTCGCGGCCGGGCATGACGTCGTCGCGGCCTATAGCCAGCCGCCACGCCCCGGCGGGCGGCGCGGGCGCGAGACGGTCGCCTCGCCGGTGCACCAGCGCGCCGAGGCGCTCGGGATTGCGGTGCGGCATCCGGTCAGCCTGAAGGGCGCGGAGGAGCAGGCGGCGTTCGCGGCGCTGGACGCGGATGTCGCGGTGGTGGCGGCGTACGGGCTGATCCTGCCGAAGCCGGTGCTGGCGGCGCCGCGGTTGGGGTGTCTCAACGTGCATGGCTCGCTGCTGCCGCGCTGGCGCGGGGCGGCGCCGGTGCAGCGCGCGATCCTCGCCGGCGATGCCGAGACCGGGGTCGGCATCATGCAGATGGAGGCGGGGCTCGATACCGGGCCGGTGCGGCTGGAAGGGCGCGTGGCGGTCGATCGCAAGACCGCGGGCGAGCTGACCGCCGAGCTGGCGGCATTGGGCGCGCGGCTGATGGTCGCGGTGCTCGGCGATCTGGACGCGCATCCGCCGGTGGCGCAGCCCGAGGCGGGCGTCACTTATGCCAGCAAGATCGACAAGGCGGAGGCGCGGATCGACTTCACGCGCAGCGCGGTCGAGGTCGAGCGGCTGGTGCGCGCGATGCACCCGGCGCCGGGGGCGTGGTTCGAGATCGCGGGCGAGCGGGTCAAGGTGCTCGCCGCGGACGTGCTGCCGTTCAGCTTCCCTGGCGGCGAGGGGACGACGGTGGACGATGCGCTGACGATCGCCTGCGGCGACGGCGCGATCCGGCCGACGCTGGTGCAGCGCGCCGGGCGCGGCGTGACCAGCACCGCCGAGTTGCTGCGCGGCTTTCCGGTGCGATCGGGTATGCAGCTTTGACGCGGTTCGCGCTGACGGTGGAATATGACGGCCGGCCGTTCATGGGCTGGCAGCGGCAGAAGCACGGACCGAGCGTGCAGCAAGCACTTGAGGAGGCGGTGTTCGCGGTGACCGGCGAGCGGACCGCAGTGCATGCGGCGGGGCGGACCGATGCCGGGGTGCACGGGCTGGGGATGCGCGCGCATGTCGACATCGCCAAGGATTTCGCGCCGTTCCGGTTGATGGAGGCGCTCAATGCGCGGGTGCGGCCGGCGCCGGTGGCGGTGCTCGATTGCGTCGTGGTGGCGGACGACTGGCATGCGCGGTTTTCGTGTCTGGGGCGGGCGTATGACTATCGCATCGTCAACCGGCGCAGCCCGCTGACCTGGGAGGCGGGGCTGGCGTGGCAGGTGCCGCAGCTGCTCGATGCCGACGCGATGGCGGCGGCCGCGGCGGTGCTGGTCGGGCGGCACGACTTCACCACATTCCGCTCGGCGCATTGTCAGGCAGACAGCCCGGTGCGGACGCTCGATCGGCTGTCGGTGACGCGGGCGGGTGAACGGATCTCGATACGCGCGGCGGCGCGGTCGTTCCTTCACCATCAGGTGCGCTCGATGGTCGGGTGTCTGGCGCTGGTCGGTATGGGGCGCTGGTCGGTGGACGACGTGCGGGTTGCTTTGGAGGCGCGGGACCGGGCGCGTCTGGGGCTCAACGCGCCGCCGGACGGGCTATTCTTCGTGTCAGCGGTATATTGAGTTCACGCGGAGGCGCGGAGGCGCGGAGATCCCGCCCTTGGCGCAAGTTGCGCGATCGGGAGACGTTGGCGTTTGTGGCTGCCGCGAGCGGGAGCTGGCGACGATCGTTGATCTGGCCGCGGGCGCAACATCTCCGCGCCTCCGCGCCTCCGCGTGAACCATTCTTCTTTTCAGGCCGATGATGGTTTCGCGCGAAGACGCGAAGACGCGAAGGTGTTGCGATCGGGATAGCTGGGGCGCGTTCCCCATGCGGCGCATTGTCTTCCGGTCGCTTCGGTCGCCCCTTGGCGGAACCTCTTTGCGTCTTCGCGTCTTCGCGTGAAATCACCGCACGAAGCGGGCCGTGAGTTCGACGTGGGTGGACCAGCGGAACTGGCCGACGGGCTGGACCCAGTCGATCCGCCAGCCGCCGTCGATGAGCAATTTCGCATCGCGGGCGAAGCTCGACGGGTTGCACGAGACGTAGCCGATCACCTTCGCCTGACAGGCGGCGAGCGCCTCGACCTGCTCGCGGGCGCCGGCGCGCGGCGGATCGATGACGATCGCGTCGAACCGGTCGAGCTCGGCCACCGTCAGCGGGCGGCGGTAGAGATCACGGTGCTCGGTGAAGACGGGAAGCTGGCCCCTGCCCGCCGCCGCCTTGAGCGAGAAGAGCGCGTCGCGCGCGCCCTCCGCCGCGTAGACGCGTGCCGGCAATGCGAGCGTGAAGGTGCCGAGGCCGGCGAACAGGTCGGCGATCGTCGCGGCGCCCTTGGTCGCCTCGCGCATCGCGGCGACGAGCGCGTCCTCGCCCTCCTGCGTCGCCTGCAGGAATGCGGCGGGGGGCAGCGGCACCGGATGGCCGCCGAGCGTGATCGTCACCGGTTGCGGCTCCCAGCGGGTCTCGGCGCCGATGCCGCTGTCAAGCGTGAAGCGCGCGATGGCGTGGCGTTCGCAGAAGCTGGTGATCGCCTCGGCGGCGGCGAGGCCGTCGGCGGTGAGGTTGGTGACCATAACGTCCGGCCCCTGGTCGGACAGGGTCAGGTGGACGTCGCCGCGCCGCTTGAAGCCGAGCTTCTGGAGCAGGGTGCGCAACGGGGCGACGACCGCGAACAAGGCGGGCGCGAGGATATGGCATTCGCGCATGTCGACGATCGCATGGCTCTTCTCGGCGGTGAAGCCGAGCGTGACGCGGCCGCCCTTCCCCTCCGCATGCAGCGTCGCGCGGCGGCGGGTGTTGGGCGGCGAGACCAGCGGCGGGCGCAGCGTGGCGGTCAGTTCCTGCCCGTCGAGCGCGCTGGCGACGCGGTCGGTGACGAAGGCGGCATAAGCGTCGTCGTCGAGATGCTGGAGCTGGCAGCCGCCGCAGTCGGGGAAGTGGCGGCAGGGCGGCGCCTGATGGTGCGGGCCGTGGGTCAGCGTGCCGTCGTCGTTCAGCAGGTCGCCGGGCGCGGCGAAGGCGGCGTGGCGGCCATCGGCGGTGACGCCGTCGCCGCGCGCCGCGACACGCAGGATCGTATCGGTGGAGGTCATGCGCCGGCTCTGGCGGGGGTGAGCGCATTTGCCAAGTCGTCGGCGATGAAGCTTTGCCCTGCGATCCGCGCGGCGCGGGCGTGGAGCCAGACGCCGGCATCGGCGGCGGCGAGCGGATCGGCGTGGGGTTGCGCGAGCTGCGCGGCGATCGTGCCGGCGAGGACGTCGCCGGTGCCGGCGGTCGAGAGCCATGGATTGCCGGCGGGGTGGACGCGCGCGCAGGTGGCGTCGGCGACGATCGTCGTGGGGCCTTTGAGCACGACGATGGCGGCGGCGCGGGCCGCGGCGCTGCGCGCCTGATCGATCAGCGCGCCGTCGGGGGTGCCGAACAGCGCGCGGAACTCGCCGGCGTGGGGGGTGAGGACGACCGGATTGCGACGATCGTGCAACGCGTCGGGGTCGAGCAAGTGAAGCGCGTCGCCGTCGATGACGAGCCGGTGCGTGTCGGCGGCGACCAGCGCGGCGAGCCGCGCGCGTGCCTCGTCGTCACGGCCGAGACCGGGACCGATCAGGATCGCGCCGATGCGGTCGTCCGCCAGCGCGTCGCGGCCGTAGGGGCGGTGGACGATCGCATCGGGACCACCCTGCCCGCTGCCGCCGTAGAGAGCGACATAGCCCGCACCGCTGCGCAGCGCGGCAACGGCGGCGAGGCGAGCGGCGCCTTCCATCGCCCCCGTGACGATCGCGACCATGCCGCGGGTATATTTGTGCGAGGCGGGGCCGGGTTGCGGCAGCATCGGCCGGCCGGCAACGGCGACCGTATCGGGGCGGTCGATAGCAAGGTCGATCAGGCGGACGGTGCCACAGGCGGCCGCAGCGGGGTGGAGGACGTGTGCCGGTTTGAGCGCGCCGAGCGCGAGCGTCAGCGTGACGGGGTGGTCCGTGGCCCAATCGGGGGCTCGGGCGGTGTCGCCATCGGTGCCGCTGGGCAAATCGGCGGCGATGACGAGGCGCGCGGCGCGCGACAGGCGAGCGAGCGCCGCGTCGATCTCGGGTGCGAGCGGACGCGTCACGCCGGTGCCGAACAGGCAATCGATCAGGAGCGGCGCGGGTGCGGCGTCGGCGAGCGGCTCGATCGGGCCGGTCCAGCCGGCGCGCGCGGCGATGGCGGCGTCGGTCTTCGGCGGGACGCCGGCGGCGACGCGGACCGGGTGGCCGAGGCGGGCGAGCCTCGTCGCGGCGACATAGCCGTCGCCGCCATTGTTGCCGGGGCCGCAGACGACGAGAACGTCCGCGCCGGCGGCGAGGCGCCGCGCGGCGGCGGCGATGCCCTCCCCCGCCCGCTGCATCAGCGCCGTGACCGACGTGCCGGCGGCGACCGCGGCATCTTCCGCGGCGCGCATCTGCGCGGCGGTGAGGATCGGCTGGCCGTCGATCGCGATCATAGGGCGGGCTTGATCGTCGCGGGGAGACGAAAGCGATCGGTGCCAAGCGCGACGTCGATCACACCCGGCTCGGGGATCGTGACCTTCGCTGGTTCGGCACCGTCCGCCGCGACCACGCCGCGGCCGTCGCGCGTCACCAGCAAACGGTGAAAGCCGCCATCCGCATGACGCACGGTGAGGATCAGGCCGCGCCCGCTCTGCGTCTGCTCGACGGTGCAATCGCGCTTCAGCGCCGCGCCGCCGCGGGCGCAGAGGATGTTGCCGTCGTCCTCTGCCGCCTCGGCCTGCGCCGATTCGACCTGCGCCAGCGTGTTGCCGTCGGTACGTGGATCGCTGCACGCGGCGAGGAGCAGCAGCGCCGCCCCCGCCGCGGCGCGATCAGATATCCGCATAGACGTGCGTTTCGGCCTTGGCGCCGGGATGGGTGACAGCGCCCTGCCAGGCAGGACCGACGTTCTGGGCATAGCGCCACAATGCGCCCGAACCGTAATCGTTCACCCGCGGCTGCCATGCGGCGCGGCGTGCGGCCATCGTGGCGTCGTCGACGATCAGGTCGATCGTGCCGGCCTCGGCGTCGATGCGAATCGTGTCGCCATCCTGGACCAGCGCGATCGGGCCACCCTCGGCGGCTTCGGGACCGACATGGCCGATGCAGAAGCCGCGCGTCGCGCCCGAGAAGCGGCCATCGGTGATGAGCGCGACCTTCTCGCCCATGCCGAGGCCGTAGAGCGCGGCGGTGGTCGACAGCATCTCGCGCATGCCGGGGCCGCCCTTCGGCCCCTCGTAGCGGATGATGAGCACCTCGCCCTCGTTGATGCTGCGCGCCTCGACCGCGGCGAAGCAATCCTCCTCGCAATCGAAGACGCGCGCCGGCCCCTCGAACTGGAGGCGGTGCATGCCGGCGACCTTGACGATCGCGCCATCGGGGGCAAGGCTGCCGCGCAGGCCGACGACACCGCCGGTCGGGCTCAATGGCGTGGCGACGTCGTAGATGACCTTCTGGTTGGGGTTCCACGTCACCTGATCGATGTTCTCGCCCAGCGTACGCCCGGTGACGGTCATGCAATTGCCGTCGAGCAGGCCGCCGGCGAGCATCGTCTTCATCAGCATGTAGACGCCGCCCGCCTCGTACATGTCCTTCGCGACATACCGCCCGCCGGGCTTGAGGTCGGCGATATACGGCGTCGACTTGAATGCCTCGGCGACGTCGAACAGGTCGAAGTCGATGCCCGCCTCGCTCGCCATCGCCGGCAGATGCAGCGCGGCGTTGGTCGAGCCGCCGGTGGCGGCGACGACGCGGGCCGCGTTGATGAACGCCTCGCGCGTGCAGATGTCGCGCGGGCGGAGTTGCTTCGCGACCAGCTCCATCACCTGCGCGCCGGCGGCGACGGCGATCTGCTCGCGCGTCGAATAGGGCGCCGGGACCATGTTGCTGTTGGGCAGGCTGAGGCCGATCGCCTCGCCGACGCAGGCCATGGTGTTGGCGGTGAACTGGCCACCGCAGGCGCCGTGACCGGGACAGGCGACCTTTTCGAGCTCGTGGACTTCCGACAGCGGACAGGCGCCGGCGGCATATTTGCCGACCACCTCGAACACGTCGACGACGGTGACGTCGCGATCGTGGAAGCGGCCGGGCAGGATCGAGCCGCCGTAGACGAAGATCGACGGGATGTTGAGGCGCAGCATCGCCATCATCATGCCGGGCAGCGACTTGTCGCAGCCGGCGAAGCCGACCAGCGCGTCGTAACAATGGCCGCGCACCGACAGCTCGACCGAATCGGCGATCACCTCGCGGCTGACCAGCGACGCCTTCATCCCCTGATGGCCCATCGCGATACCGTCGGTGACGGTGATCGTGTTGAAGCGGCGCGGCATGCCGCCGCCCTGGATCACGCCGGCCTGCGCGGCATCGGCCTGACCGTCGAGCGTGGTGTTGCACGGCGCCGAATTGTTGCCGGCGCTGGCGAGCGCGACGAAGGGCTTGGCGATATCCTCCTCGCCGATGCCCATGGCATAATAATAACTGCGATGCGGGGCGCGTTCGGGGCCGACGGAGACGTGACGGCTCGGCAGGCGGGACTTGTCAAACTGGGTCATGGCGACGCCCTATGTCGCGGGAGGCCCCTTCAACGCAAGCTTGTTACGCGTAATATCGGATGCGCGCGCGGCGCAGGATGCGGTCCTCCAGCGAAAAGTATAACGATATCATGCCGTTCTCGATGATCGTCGATGCAGCGAAGGCGATGTCGGTCTTGGCGCGATCCTCGGGCGGCGGCGGCAGGATGACGGGTTCGAGGCCGCGGCCGGTGACGTGCGCGAAGTCCGGCGAGAAACTGATCCAGCCGATCCGCCAGCGCGCGTCGAGCGTCGCGCCATTGTAAAACATCACCGGATCGGCGCCGGGCAATTGGCAGACCGGGCCGGTGGAGAGGTGCCAATTGTCCCAGGAATCAGCGCGGATCGGAAACGGATCGGCGAGCGACGTCCACGGATCGCCGAGCATTTCGGCCCGGGCGATGCCGACGCGCGACGCGCCGATGCCTCGGTCCTCCGCGGCGGCATATTCGTAGAACAGGCGCCAGTCGCCCGCCGGGGTCTGCGCGAAGGTCGCCTCCTTGATATTGCCTTCGCCTGCCGGTGCGGCGAGCGCGACGCGGCGTTTGACCAACGTATCGAGCGACGGGCCGCTGGCGGCGATCAGCACGCCCTGCGAGCGGGCGGCGTCGACGCCGGTGTAATAGACGACATAGCTGCCATCGTCGGCGATCAGCACGGTCGGGTCCTCGCAACCGCCTGCGTCGGCGTCCTGCGGATCGGTCCCCGGCGCAATGGCGAGTTGCGCGTCGAGCGTGAAATGGAGGCCGTCGTCGCTCCAGCCGCTGGCGATCAGCCCGGTCGGATCGTGCGGCCCGAGCGGATCGGGGACGCCGCGCACCAGCATGCGGTAGCGGCCGTGCTCCTGCCACACGAACGGGCTCATCAGGTCCATGCCGTCGATCGGCGAACCCGGGGCGATGGTGACGGTGTCGAGCGCTTCGACGGCGTAGGTGGGCATCGGGCGCTCCTTATGCGCCCTGCGCGACGACGAGCGACAAGGCGCCGTCGATCGTCACGGTGGTGCCGGTGATGTAATCGGCGGCGGGCGAGAGCAGGAAGGCGACGAGCGTCGCAACCTCGTCGGCGGTGCCGGCGCGGCCCCAGGGGATGTTCGCCTCCAGCTTCGCGCGATAGTCGCGATCCGCGACCGCATGCGCGTTCATCGGGGTCAGGATCATGCCGGGGGCGATGCCGTTGACCGCGATCCGCGACGGCGCCAGCTCGAGCGCCAGCGTCGCGGTGAGCTGGGCGAGGCCACCCTTGGCCGAATCGTAATCGGCGCCGCCAGGACGCGGCGCGCGCTCGTGAATCGAGGAGATGTTGACGATACGGCCGCCGGCCTTCGCGGCCTCGGCCGCGCGGACGAAGCGGCGACAGGTGAGGAACGGGCCGTAGAGGTCGGAGCGGATCACCCGATCGAACTGGTCGAGCGGCATGTCGACCAGCTTGGTGCCGGCCATGTTGAGCCCGGCGGAATTGACCAGCCAGGTCGCGGTGCCGAAGCGCGCCTCGGCCTCGGCGAAGAGGGTCTCGACCGCGGCTTCGCTGGAGACGTCGCATTGGACGGCATGCGCGAGGGCCTCGCCGCCGGCAGCCTGCACCACCGCCTGCGCGGCGGCGGCGTCGCGGAAATAGGTGAAGACGACGCGGGTGCCAGCCTTGGCGAGCGCCGCGACGCAGGCCGCGCCGATGCCGGATTCCCCGCCGGTCACGATCGCAATCGGTTCGCCTGCCACGCCTGTTCCCTCCTGAAAGCCTGGACCGTCAATGCGATCCGCAGGGCCTTCGTTCCGGTGACAAATGCGTCATGCGCGGGGGCGCACCTGTCGCTTCGCGCGATCGCCTGCCCGTGTTCCCGCGAACGCGGGAACACGGACCCAAACAGAGAAACGTTCGGTAGCGCACGCGACTCCTGGGCTCCCGCCTGCGCGGGAGCACTGGCAGGATTTGGCAGAGGCCCCGCTTTAGAGCGCTTCGAGGGCCTTCGCCACGCCGTCCATCGTGAACGGCTTCTGCAGCACCGGCCGGTCGCGGAACTGCGCGTCGACGCTGTCGTCGCTGCCGCCGGTGGCGAAGATGAAGGGGATGTCGCGCGCCGCCAACGCTTCGGCGATCGGCGTGCTCTTCTCGCCGCCGCGCAGGTTGACGTCGAGGATCGCGGCGTCGATGCCGCCGTCCTCGACCCGCGCCAGCGCACCGGCGACCGTGTCGACGGTGCCGGCGGACGTCTTGTCCAGGACCTCGAGGAAATCCTCGAGCATCATCGCAATGAGGGGTTCATCCTCGACGATGAGGATCTGCGTAGGAGAAGCCATCCCGCGCCCTTACCCGCGGTCATTGTGCAATGCCAACATATGATTTCGCGCGCGGTGTCCCGTTCCGGCGGCGAACCCGCGATCAGCGTCCAACCAGCACGTCCCTCGCCGCCTCGGCAAGCTGCTGCACGCTGAACGGTTTGGGCAGGAAGGCGACGTTGTCGAGGTCGATCGAGCGGCGCAATTGCTCCTCGGCATAGCCCGACATGAAGATGATCGGCAGATCGGGATAGCGGTCGCGGGCGTGGCGGACCATGGTCGGGCCGTCCATCGTCGGCATCACCACGTCGCTGATCAACAGGTCGGGGCGGCCGTTGCGGTCGAGCAGTTCGAGCGCCGCCTCGCCATTCTCCGCGGTCATCACGGTATAGCCCTGGCGGGTCAGCGCGCGTTCGGCGACGGCGCGGACCATGCCTTCGTCCTCGACGAGCAGGATCGTGCCGGTGCCCCACATCTCGACCGGCTTGGGGCTCGGCCGCGAGGCGGGGACGCGGCTGACGGTGCCGGCGGCATGGACCGGCAGGTACATGGTGAAGGTCGCGCCCTGGCCCGGTTTCGATTCGGCGAAGATCCAGCCGCCCGATTGCTTGACGATGCCGTAGACGGTCGACAGGCCGAGGCCGGTGCCCTTGCCGACCTCCTTGGTGGTGAAGAAGGGTTCGAAGATCTTGGGCAGGATCTCCGGGGGAATGCCGCCGCCCTCGTCGCTCACCACCAGCGCGGTATAATCGGCGACGGGCAGGATGTCGGACGCCATCGCACGCACCTCGGTGGCGGTGACCGACTTGGTCTGGATGGTCAGCGTGCCGCCGCCGCCCGGATTATGCGCGAGCATCGCGTCACGGGCGTTGACGGCGAGATTGACGACGACCTGTTCGAGCTGGCCCGGATCGGCGCGCACCGCCCCGAGGTTGCGCCCGTGGGTGACGTCGAGGCGGATCTGTTCGCCCATCAGCCGCTTGAGCAGGTTGGAAACCTCGGCGACGACGTCGGGCAGTTGCAGCGTCTGCGGCCGCAGCGTCTGCTGGCGACTGAACGCGAGCAACTGGCGGGTCAGGCTGGCGGCGCGGTTCGAATTGGTGCGGATCTGCTGGATATCGTCGTAATCGCTGTCGCCGGGCGAATGGCGCATCATCATCAGGTCGCAATGGCCGATGATCGCGGTCAGGATGTTGTTGAAGTCGTGCGCGACGCCACCGGCGAGCTGGCCGACCGCCTGCATCTTCGTCGCCTGCGCCACCTCGCGCTTGAGGCGGCTCTCCTCGCTATTGTCCTTGAGGCTGAGCAGCACCGCGGCATCGCCGAGCCCGCGCGCGCCGGCGATGGTGAGCGCGACGGGCTCGTCGGGATGGCTCTTGAGGCGGACCGCCATGTCGGAGGAATGCGTCGCGCCGCCGGCGAAGCGGCGGATCGCATCGGCGACCGCGGCCTTGTCCTCGCGCACGACGAGATCGCCCGGGTAGAGCGGCGGCGCCTTCGGCTCGACACCCGCGGCGCGGATGAAGGCGTCGTTCATCTGCAGGAACTTGCCCTCGCGGTCGACGAGCGCCATGCCGAACGGCATCAGGCTGACGAGGCTGCGCACATGCGCCGAGGCCGAGGCGCCGATCGCCGGCGCGCTGTCCTCGTCGTCGAGCAGCGCGACGAGCACCGGGGCGTCCTCCGAATCCATGAAGGGGATCTGGACGACGCGCAGCGGCGTGCCGTCGAGCCCCTCGCGTTCGAAGCGGACGAGGCCGCGGCTGTCGGTGATCAGCAATCGCGCAAAGTCGCGCCCCTCCAGCCGCTCGCCGCCGCCGAGCGCGCGCTGGGCCAGCACCCGGTTGGCGGCGCGGACGCGGCCATCGGGGCAGATCAGCGCCGCCATCACGCCGGCACCGCCGAGGCGATCGCCGGTCGCCCCCTCGATCAGCGCCTCGGTCGAGGCGGCGACGTCCTGCTCTTCGGTCACGCTGAAGCGCCAGACGAGCATGTCGCCTTCGTCGCCGGCGCGGGTGATGCGCGCGCAGACGCGGTGGACGCCGACCTGGAGATTGCGGACGACGCCATTGCCCTCGCGCCAGGCGATGCGGCCGGCATTGCCGAGCAGGGCGACGCCGTCATTGTCGAGCGGCAGGCCGGGCGGGGTCGGGAAGCCGGCGAACAGCGCCTCATAGGCGTCGTTGGCGCAGACCAGCCGACCGGCGCGGTCCGTGATCGCCACGGCGTCGCTGCTCGCCTGCGCGACGGCACGGGTGAACTCCCAGTCGACCGCGCGCGCCTCGCCGGCGTGTTGCGGGGTCAGCAGGCGCCAGGCGAAGACCATGCCGGCGGCAATGATCCCGACCGCGAAGAACCCCGCCGCGGCGACGAGGCTGCCGACGACGGCGAGGATCAGTGCCGCCGCGGCAAGCGTGATCACGCCGGCGATCAACGCGGCGGTGCGGGTGGGGTTATCGAGGATCGGGGACGAGGCCATCTCCGCGCCGTCATCGCGGGATCGGGCCGGTCAGGTCAAGCGATTGGTAGCAGTCCGGCGCAGGAGTAAGCCGTTGCGGCGTATTGGTTCCTGTTTGGCATTGGCCAAATGTCCCGGCCGGCGGGCCGCCCGCTCGTGGCGGCCCGCCGGCCCCCTGCCCTTACGACACCCCGCCATGCCGTCGTTGCGGCATGGCGGGGCAGGACGCAGCTACCAGATGCGCACGCGCTGTTCGGGCGGCAGGACGATCTTGCCGGTCGGTGCCGGCTTGTAGGCGGCATACCAGGGGTCGAGGTTGCGGACGACCCAGGTGCGCTGCTGCGACGGGCTGTGCGGATCGGTCATCAGCCGCTGCTTGAGATTGGCCTCGCGATAATTGCGGCGCCAGACCTGCGCCCAGCCAAGATAGAAACGCTGGTCGCCGGTCATGCCGTCGATCACCGGTGCCGCGCGGCCGCCCAGCGACGTCTTGTACGCGTCATAGGCGACCGACAGGCCGGCGAGATCGGCGGTGTTCTCGCCGAGCGTCAGCGCGCCCTTCACGTGCATGCCGGGCAGCGGTTCATAGGCGTCATATTGCGCGACGAGCTTGCCGGTGAGCGCCTTGAACCGCGCCACGTCCTGCGGCGTCCACCAGTCGGTGAGTTGGCCCTTGGCGTCGTATTTCGAGCCCTGATCGTCGAAATGGTGGCTCAGTTCGTGGCCGATCACCGCGCCGATGCCGCCGTAATTGACCGCCGGATCGGCGTTGGGGTCGAAGAACGGCGGTTGCAGGATCGCGGCGGGAAAGACGATCTCGACCATGCCGAAATTGGCATAAGCGTTGACCGTCATCGGCGTCATGCCCCATTCCCAGCGCTGCAACGGCTTGCCGAGATGGCCGATGTTATAGGCGTAGCGCCATTCCGCGCTGCGACGCTCGTTGCCGAAGGCGTCGCCGGCGACGATCTTCAGCGCCGAATAATCGCGCCAGCGATCGGGATAGCCGATCTTGGGGGTGAAGGCGGCGAGCTTGGCATGCGCCTTGACCTTGGTTTCGGGCGCCATCCAGTCGAGCTTGTCGATGCGCGTGCCCATCGCCGCCAGCACGTTCTTGACGAGGCTGTCCGCCGCCGCCTTGGTCTCGGGCGGGAAATATTGCGCGACATAGACCTTGCTGACCTCGTCGGACAGCGCGCCACTGGTGAAGCCGACCGCGCGCTTCCAGCGCTCCTCCTGCTGCGGCGTGCCCGAGAGCAACGTGCCGTAGAAGGCGAATTGCTCCTGATCGAAGGCAGCAGGCAGCACGTCGGCATAATTGTCGAGGCTGCGGATCAGCAGTTGATCCTGTAGCACCGCGACCGGTGCATCGGCGATCAGTCTGGCGATGCCGGCGATCGCCGACGGCTGGCTGACGTTGAGGCTGTCGACCGGCGTGCCAAGCGCTTTCAGGTAAGTGACGAAGTCGAAGCCCGGCGCGCTGCGCGCCAGATCGGCGACATTGGTCTTGTTATAGGTCTTGTTGGCGTCGCGGCTGTCGATCCGCGTCCAGCTCACCTGCGCGATCTGCGTCTCGAAATCGACCAGCGCCTTCGCGCGCGCCGCCGCATCGCGCTCGCCGGCGAGGGTGAGCATCTTCGCGATATGCGCCTCATAGCCCGCCTTCTCCTTGGCGTTCTTGGCGTCGAGGTAATAATCGCGATCGGGCAGGCCGAGGCCGGCCTGACGAACCCCGACGATATAGATTTCGGGGTTCTTGGCGTCCTGACCGACGCCGGTGCCGAAGGGCGTGCCGACGCCCTGCCTCGCCGCCTTGGCGATCAGCGTCGGATAGTTCGCCTTGGTCACCGCCTTGATCTCGGCGAGCCACGGCTTGATCGGGGCGAGGCCCTTCTTCTCGATTCCCGCGGTGTCGAGATAGGTCGCATAAGCGGTGCCGATCTTCGACCCGCTGGTCTTGGCGGCGGCGTCGAGGATGCCGCGGGTACGGTCGCGCGAGCGGTCGGCGAGCACGTCGAACGCGCCGAAGCTCGACTTGTCGGCGGGGATCGCCGTGGTCTTCGCCCAGGTGCCGTTGGCATAATCGTAGAAATCGTCGCCCGGCGCAACCGCGGTGTTCATGCCGGCGGTGTCGAAGCCGTAGCTGCCGAGTTCGGGCTTGCCCGATGGTGCGGCGGGTGCGGGCGCGTTCTGCGCGTGGACGATGCCGGCGAGCGCCGAGGCGCCGAGCAGACCGGCGAGGAGGAAGGACTTCATGCAAGCTCCCGAAAACGAAACCGCCGCCCGCTCGACGGGGAGCGGGCGGCGGATAGACACGTGATTACCAGATCTTGATGCGGTCGGCGGGGGCGAGATAATATTTCTGCCCCGGCTTCACGTCGAACGCCGGATACCAGGCGTCGAGGTTGCGGACCACATAGGCGCGCCACTGGCCCGGCGTATGCGGATCGGTGGTGAGCTGGTTCTTGATCGACGCCTCGCGCGCCTTGGTCTGCCAGACCTGGCCGAAGCCCATGAAGAAGCGCTGGTCGCCCGTGAACCCGTCGAGCACCGCCGGCTTCTTGCCCTTGAGCGACAGCTTGTAGGCGTCATAGGCGACGTTGATGCCGGCGAGATCGGCCATGTTCTCGCCCAGCGTCAGCTTGCCGTTGACGTGGCTGCCCGGGATCGGCTCGTAGGCGCCATATTGCGCGACGACCTTGTCGGTCAGCGCGGTGAAACGCTGGACGTCGGCAGGCGTCCACCAATCGGCGAAATTGCCCTTGGGGTCGAACTTGCGACCCTGATCGTCGAAGTGATGGCTCAGCTCGTGGCCGATCACCGCGCCGATCGCGCCATAGTTCACCGCGGGATCGGCATTGGGATCGAAGAACGGCGGCTGGAGGATCGCGGCCGGGAAAACGACCTCGTTCATCAGCGGGTTGGCGTAGGCGTTGACCGTCTGCGGCGTCATAAACCATTCGCTGCGGTCGACCGGCTTGCCGATCTTGTTGAGCTGGCGGTTGTATTCGAACTCGGCGACGCGGTCGGCATTGCCCAGCACGTCCCCCTTGACGACGCGCAGCGCGGTATAGTCGCGGAACTTGTCGGGATAGCCGATCTTGGGCGTGAAGGCGGCGAGCTTGGCGCGCGCCTTCACCTTGGTCTCGGGCGCCATCCATTCGAGCTTGGCGAGGCGCGCGTCCATCGCCGTGATCAAATTGCGGACCAGCTCGTCGGCCTTGGCCTTCGCCTCGGGCGGGAAGTATTTCTGCACGTAGATCTGGCCGACCGCCTCGCCGAGGCTGCCGTTGACCAGATCGACGCCGCGCTTCCAGCGCTGCTTGAGCTCCGGCGTGCCGTTGATCGTCGTGCCGAACAGGGCGAATTGCGCGTTGACGAAGTTCGACGACAGCAGCGGCGCGGCGTTCGATATGGTATGGAACGCCAGATATTCGCGCCACACCGGCAGCGGCGTCGCCGCGACGATCTTGGCGATGCCGGTCAGCGCCGAGGGCTGGCCGACGATCACGCGGGACTGCGCGCCAAGACCTTGGGCGGCGAGCATCGCCTTCCAGTCGAAGCCGGGCATGCTGGTGGCGAGATCGGCGACCTGCGCGGGGTTATAGCCCTTCTCGACCTCGCGCAGCTCGGCACGCGCCCAATGGACCTGCGCGATCTGCTTCTCGAGATCGTAGATGCGCTGCGCCGAGCCCTGCGGATCGGGCTGGCCGGCCATGCGCAGCATGTCGGCGATATAGGCGACGTATTTGGTCCGTGCCTCGGCGAACTTGGCGTCGTCCTTCAGATAGTAATCGCGGTCGGGCAGGCCGAGGCCGCCCTGGCCGAGATAGACGGCGTAGACAGTATTGTCCTTGAGGTCCTGTTCGATGCCGGCGCCGACCGGCACGTCGATGCCGTGCATCGTCGCCTCGCCGAACGCCTTGGCGAGATCGCTTTGCGAGCGGATCGCCGCGATCTTGGCGAGATAGGGCTTGAGCGGGGTGGCGCCCGCTGCCTCGATCGCCGCGGCGTCCATGAAGGTCGCATAGGTATCGCCGATCTTGGCGGCGACGGGATCGCTGCCCGGATTGGCCGCCGCCCCCTCGATCACCGCACGGGTGCGGGTATCGGACAGATCGCGCAGGATGCCGAAGCCACCCCAGCTCGCCTTGTCGGCGGGGATCTCGGTCCGCGCCATCCACGCGCCGTTGACGTAATTGTAGAAATCGTCGCCGGGCGCGATCTTGCGGTCCATCGCGGTCAGGTCGACGCCGAAGTCGCCAAGCTGCGGCTTGCCGTTGGTGGCGACGGGTGCCGTGGCGGAGCGGGCGGCGGTCTGCGCATAAACCGCGCCGGATGCGGCCGAAGCGAGCAGAATAGCGCCAAGTACCTGTTTACGCATCAAAATCCCCCATAGTATCGAATGTTATCATGTCTGTTGTACCGGCTTGCCGCCGTCCGTCAAACCCGGTTTGCCGCATGTCGATGACGCCATTTGCGGGCGATCCACAATCGCCAGCCGAACGCGCTGAGCGCATAGCCGAGGCCCGCGCAGACGCTGGTCAGGATGACGAGGCCGAGCGCGAACGCCGGCCCCTTGTCCCACAGCCAGCCGAGCGCGCCGGTGACGCGGTGGAGCCAGTCGGTCGCCTCCGCCACCGGCTGGACGATCGCCGGCGCGTCGCTGTGCAGGATCCACGCGCCGATGCGATAGGCGACGAACCACAGGAAGGGGGTGGTGAGCGGATTGGTGATGAAGGTGGTGAGCGCCGCGACCGGCACGTTGGCGCGGAACGGCAGCGCGAACAGCGCGGCGATCGCGATCTGCGCGACCGGGAAGAGAAAGCCGGCGACCATACCGAGCGCGACGCCGCGCGGCACCGAGCGGCGGTTGAACCGCCACAGGCCCGGCTCCATCACCCGATGCGCGACCGGCCGCAGCAGCCGGTTCGATTCCATCGATTCGCGGGTCGGCATGTTGCGACGACACCAGGCGACGCTTTTCTGGAACATGCGGTGCGCGTTCGCTCCGGTCAGCCGCGGTCGCGCATGATGCGACCGGCTTCGCGCTTCCATTCGCGCTCCTTGATCGCGGCACGCTTGTCGTGGTCCTTGCGGCCCTTGGCGAGCGCGAGTTCCACCTTCGCCCGGCCGCGGCCGTTAAAATAGACGCTGAGCGGGACGAGCGTCATCCCCTCGCGCGCGACGGCGCCGTGCAGCTTGTTGATCTCGCGTTCGTGGAGCAGCAATTTGCGCGGGCGCTTGGCCTCGTGGTTGAAGCGGTTGCCGTGGCTGAACTCGGGGACGTTGGCGTTGACCAGCCAGACCGAGCCGTCGCGCACCTCGGCATAGCTTTCCGCGATACTGCCCTCGCCGAAGCGCAGCGACTTCACCTCGGTGCCGGTCAGCGCGATCCCCGCCTCGTAGACGGTATCGATGGTATATTCGAACCGGGCCTTGCGGTTCTCGGCGACGATCTTCTTCTTGTCGAAGGTGGCGGGTTTGGGACGCGACATGTGACCGGCGATGTAGGCGGTGTTGCGGGCAAGGGGAAGCGGGTCACAGTTATAACATTCCGGCTTTCCCTTATCATCACCCCGGCCTTGCGCCGGGGTCCCGCTGTTCATCCGTACGGCGGACCGCAAGAAGCGGGACCCCGGCGCAAGGCCGGGGTGACGGATGGGTGCGTGACGAAGCGGCTTAAACGAGCCCCGCGTGCGCCAGCGCCGCATCGACCGCGTTGCGCGACGCCTCCGACGGCCAGGTCATCGGCAGACGCAGGCCTTGCGGGAAGCCCGGCCGGACGCGGGTCATCGCGTATTTCACCGGCCCCGGCGACGCATCGGTGAACAGCGCGTCGTGGAGCGGATACAGCCGGTCCTGCAACGCCAGCGCGGCGGCATAATCGCCCGCCTGACACGCCGCCTGGAATTCGGCGCACAGTCGCGGCGCGACGTTGGCGGAAACCGAGATACACCCCCTGCCCCCCATCGCGTTGAACGCCAGCGCCATATCGTCGTTGCCGGAAAGCTGAACGAAATCCGGCCCGCAGCCGGCACGATGCGCCGAGACGCGCGCGATCGCGCCGCTCGCATCCTTCACCGCGACGAAGATCTTGGGGAAGGCGGTGACGATCCGCACCAGCGTCGCCGGCTGGATGTCGGTCACCGTGCGGCCGGGTACGTTATAGAGCACGATCGGCAGGTCCGCCTGTTCGGCGAGCCGGGCAAAATGCTGGTAGATGCCCTCTTGGCTCGGCCGGTTGTAATAAGGCGGGACCATCAGCGCCGCGTCGGCCCCCGCCTCCTTGGCGCGGCGGATGTTGGCGGCGGCGACCTGCGTGTCGTTCGAGCCGGCGCCGGCGATCACCGGCACGCGACCCGCCGCCTGATCGACGCAGATGCGGACGATGCCGAAATGCTCGTCGGCGGTCAGCGTCGCCGCCTCGCCGGTCGTGCCGCAGGGGACCAGCGCCGACGATCCTTCGGCGATCTGCCAGTCTATAAGATCACGATAGACGGCTTCGTCGAAGGCCCCGTCGGCGGCGAAGGGCGTGACCAGAGCGGGGATGGAACCAGAGAACATGGGACTTTTCGGGCTCCTGCTGCGCCGGGTCGGGATTTTCGTTCAGGACAGATACGGGTCGAGACCGTATGATGTCCACATGCACCCGACCAGCCTGCCGATCTCGATCCTCATCGCCGCCTTCGCCGGAGTCACCGCGGCGCCCGTACAGCAGCAGATCCCGCCCGGCAATCAGGCGAGCAGCCCCGACGCGCTCGAACGCTATCGCACCCAGATGGCGAACATGTCGCCGCAGGCGCCGCAATCGCCCGCCGACGGCGCGATCGCAGCCGCGATCGCGCAATGGAAGACGATCCAGCAGACCGACGCGCTGCCCTTCGACAGTTATGCCGGCTTCCTGATGGCGCATCCCGGCTGGCCGAGCCAGACCGCCAACCGGCGCGCTGCCGAGCGGCAGGCGGTCAATGCCTCGCCGAGCAACGTGCTCGCCTTCTTCACCCGCTTCCCGCCGCAGTCGACCGCGGGTCTCGTCGCGCAGGCGCGCGCCTATCAGGCGGTCGGGCGCAGCGCCGAGGCGCAGGCCGCCGCGCGCGCGGCGTGGCGCAAGGGCGGACTGTCGGCGAACGACGAGGCGACGATCCTGACGAGCTTTGCCAGCGCGCTGACGCCCGACGATCACGATGCGCGCATGGATGCCTTGCTGTGGCAGAATGCGACCGGCGTCGCCGGCCGGCAGATCGCCTATACCAGCCCGGCACGGCGGCCCGTGTTCGAGGCGCGGCTTGCGTTCCGCACCAATGCCGCCACCGCCGCCGATCTTGCGATGCGCACGCAGGACCAGTTCGCCAGCGACCCCGGCTATGTCGCGGATCGCGCGGTGTGGCTGCGCAATTCGGGCGCGTCGCCGACCGCGCGCAACTGGCTGGCGCGGCCGCGCAGCCTCGCCTCGCGGCCGGGCGCGGTCGAAACATGGTATGAGGTGCTGCTGACCAATGCGCGCGGTGCCGCGGCGGACGGGCAATATCAGCTCGCCTATGACATCGCGCGGCAGGTCGACGACGCCTATCCGGCCGGCACCGACGTCTCGACCAAACCCTATGGCGAGCGCGACGATTATACGAGCCTCGTCTGGCTCGCCGGGCAGACCGCGATGAGGCAACTCGGCAGGCCCGCCGATGCGATGGTGATGTTTGACCGCTACGGCCGCGGCAGCCAGGCGCCGCAGACGCGCGCCAAGGGCTTCTACTGGGCCGGCCGCGCCGCCGAGGCGGCGGGCAAACCGGCGGAAGCCGCCGGTTATTACGCGCAGGCGGCGGGCTATCGCGATCAATTCTACGGCCAGCTCGCGCTCGAGCGGACCGGGCGGCCGCTGGTGGCGCCGCCCGCGATCGGCACGCCGGCGATCGCGCCCGAGGTGCGGCAGGCCTTCGCCAGCCGCGAGACGGTGCGCGCGGCGCGCTTCCTCGGCCAGATCGGCCAGTGGCAGGACCAGACCGCGTTCATCCGCCAGATCGCGGCGGACGCGACGACGCCGAACGATCACCTGCTTGCCGCCGAACTGTCGTCGCAGATCGGCCGGCCCGATCTCGGCGTGCTGGTCGGGCGCAGCGCGATGCAGAACGGGCTTAGCGACTATTCCGCAACCGGTTTCCCAACGGTGGCGGTGCCGGTCGGTTACGAGGACAATTGGACGCTGATCCACGCGATCGCACGGCAGGAGAGCCAGTTCGACAAGACCGCGGTCAGCCATGCCGGCGCGCGCGGGCTGATGCAGCTGATGCCCGCCACCGCGCGCGAGCAATCGGGCAAGATCGGCATCGCCTACGACCCCGGCGCGCTGACCACCGATCCGAAGCTGTCGATCATGCTGGGATCGAGCTATTTCCAGCGCATCTTCACTATCTACGGCAGCTATCCGCTCGCCATCGCGGCCTATAACGCGGGCGGCGGCAACGTGAACAAATGGCTGCGCGCCAATGGCGATCCGCGCACCGGCGCGGTCGACATGGTCGACTGGATCGAGGCGATCCCCTATCAGGAAACGCGCAACTACGTGCAGCGCGTGATCGAGAATGCGGTCGTCTACGACCTCATCAATCCGGCGCGTGCGAAGAGCCGCGGACCGGCGAATACGAGCTGGTATCTCGGCAAGGGCCGTCCGGGCTGAGCCATGGCGATGGAGCAACGGCCGAATTACATCACGCCCGCGGGCTATGCGGTGTTGCGCGCGGAATACGACCGATTGTTCGGCACCGAGCGGCCGGCGCTGGTCGAGACGATCGCCTGGGCGGCGGGCAACGGCGACCGGTCGGAGAACGGCGACTATATCTACGGCCGCAAGCGGCTGCGCGAGATCGACCGCCGGCTCGGCTGGCTGTCGAAGCGGATGAAGGCGGCCAAGGTCGTCGATCCGGCGCGCGCCGAGGACCGGACGCGCGTCTGGTTCGGCGCGACGGTGACGATCGCCGACGAGGACGATCACGAACGGATACTGACTCTGGTCGGCGACGACGAGGCGGAGGCGGGCGCCGGCCGCATCGGCTGGAACGCGCCGATCGCGCGCGCGCTGCGGGGCGCGACGGTGGGCGATCTGCGCCGCGTGCTGCTGCCCGCGGGCGAAAAGGAATATGAGGTGATCGCGATCGCCTATCCCGCGGCATAAGCGGCAACGGACCGTTTCGGCCCTTCGTATTGCGCCGTTTGCCGGCCGGCGCGATGTTTCGGGACGACAACAAAAGGTCTCCCGTCATGCCGATCCCCGACCGCTGGTCCCCCTATCTCCTCAGCGCCTTCCGCTTCGTCTTCGGCCTGCTGTTCCTCGGCCATGGCGTATCGAAGTTCTTCGGCCTCCCACCTTTTCCGATGCCGCTAAATCCGCTGCTCACCGTCGCCGGGGTGCTCGAACTGGTCGGCGGCGCGCTGATCGCGGCCGGGCTGCTGACCCGGCCGGTCGCCTTCCTCCTGTCGGGACAGATGGCGGTGGCCTATTTCCTCGCGCATGCGCCGCAAGGCTGGCTGCCGCTCGCCAATGGCGGCGAGGCGGCGATCCTCTATTGCTTCGGCTTTCTGTACCTTGCCGCCGCCGGGGGCGGGCGGTGGAGCGTCGACGCGCTGCGCTGGCGGGGCTGAGCCGGCTCTGATAGGCCGGGCGGATGCCCGACGACAACAATCGCAACATCGCCCTGCTGATCGACGCCGACAATGCCTCCTGGCATGCGATCGACCCCGTGCTGACCGTGCTCGCCGAGCTTGGTACGGTCAACATCCGCCGCGTCTACGGCAATTGGTCGAAGCCCGCGCTCAAGGGCTGGCGCGACATGACGCTCAAGCACGGCATCGAGCCACAGCAGCAGTTCGACCTGACCAAGGGCAAGAACGCGACCGACATGAAGATGACGATCGACGCGATGGACCTGCTGTTCCGCGGGCGGATCGGGGGCTTCGGCATCATGTCGTCGGACAGCGACTTCATGCCGCTGGCGATGCGTATCCGCCAGGACGGCATCCCCGTCTACGGCTTCGGCAATCTCAAGACGCCCGAGGCGTTCAAACAGGCGTGTACGCGCTTCATCGACGTCGGCGCGCTGGTCAGCGAGGCGAAGGCGGAGGCGACCGCCCCGGTGGCGGCGGCGGCGAAACCGGCGAACGTCGACGTGCCGATCGGCGATTCGCTGCCCCCCTCGATCGCCGCACCCAAGGCGAAGAAGCCGATCGATCCCGAACTGATCGCGCTGCTGATCGACGCCTATCAGTCGGTCAAGCGCGACGAAAAGGGCTATGTCAGCCTGTCGGCGATGGGCCAGCTCGCCGGCAACCGCTCGAGCTTCGACGCGCGCAACTACGGCTATCAGCGCCTGTCCGACCTCATTCAGGCGGTGCCGAATTTCCAGAGCGAGCGGCGTGAGGACGGGCGCGTGTTCGTCAAGCGGGTGCGGTAGCGTCGCGTTCGGCTTGGTGATAAACGGTCGCCATGACTGGACTGGCGCCGCTCATCACCACCCCACGGCGGGTCAAGCTGCGGGTCGAGGACTATCTGGCGCTCGACGCGGCGGGGGCGTTCGATGCCTATGGCAAGACCGAGTTGCTCGATGGCGAGATCGTTCACGTGAACGCGCAGCATCGACCGCATGCCCGGATAAAGTCGCGCCTGTTCCGACTGCTGGCGGACGCGCTCGACCGGATCGACTCTGGATTGGAAGCGCTGGTCGAAGGATCGATCGCGATGCCGCCGCATAACGTGCCGGAGCCGGACATCGCGCTCACCACCGAGCCGGAGGGCGATGGCCTAATTCCGCTCGCCTCGCTCGCACTGGTGATCGAGGTTGCCCATACGTCGCTCCGCAACGACCTTGGACGCAAGCGCAAGGTCTATGCGCAGGAAGGCGTGCCGGAATATTGGGTGATCAACGTGAGGGATCGTGTCATTCATCAGATGGCCGATCCCAAGGGGACGGGCTTTGCGACGCAGCGACGCGTTCCGTTGGGCGAGGTGATCACTGCCCTGACGATTCCCGAGTTGACCATCTCCACCATCGACATCTGAACGCGATGCCGGAAAGGGGCAGCTCCGTTTCCGAAGCCGCCCCTTCGTTCAGCGCGTGAGCTTCTTATACGCCAGCCGCGTCGGCCGATCGGCCGCGTCGCCGAGGCGACGGCGCTTGTCTTCCTCGTAGCTTTCGTAATTGCCCTCGAACCATTCGACGTGGCTGTCGCCCTCGAAGGCGAGGATGTGCGTGCAGAGGCGATCGAGGAAGAAGCGATCGTGGCTGATCACCACCGCGCAGCCCGCGAACGTCTCCAGCGCCTCTTCGAGCGCGCGCAGCGTCTCGACGTCGAGGTCGTTGGTCGGTTCGTCGAGGAGCAGGACGTTGCCGCCCTCCTTCAGCATCTTGGCCATATGGACACGGTTGCGCTCGCCGCCCGAAAGCTGGCCGACCTTCTTCTGCTGGTCGGGGCCGCGGAAGTTGAACGCACCGACATAAGCGCGCGTGCCGAGTTCCTGCTTGCCGAAGCGGAACACCTCGAGCTCGTCGGAAATCTCCTGCCAGACGTTCTTGTTGGGATCGAGATCGTCGCGGCTCTGGTCGACATAGCCGAGCTTCACCGTCGAGCCGACCTCGATCGTGCCGCTGTCGGGGGTTTCCTGGCCCGTGATGAGCTTGAACAGCGTCGACTTGCCCGCGCCGTTCGGCCCGATCACGCCGACGATGCCGCCCGGCGGCAGCGTGAAGTCCAAACCATCGAACAGCAATTTGTCGCCATAGGCCTTGGTCAGCCCCTTGGCCTCGATCACCTTGCCGCCGAGCCGTTCGGGCAGCTGGATGAGGATCTGCGCCTTGCCGGCGACGCGATTCTCCTGCTTCGCCATCAGCTCGTCGAACGCGCGGATACGCGCCTTGGACTTGGTCTGGCGCGCCTTGGGGGTCTGGCGCATCCAGGCGAGTTCGTCGGCGATCGCCTTCTGCTTGCCGGCCTCTTCGCGCTCCTCCTGCTCGAGGCGCTTGGCCTTCTTCTCGAGATAGCCCGAATAGTTGCTCTCGTAGGTGTAGTAACGCCCGCGATCGAGTTCGAGCACCCAGTTGACGACATTGTCGAGGAAGTAACGGTCGTGCGTCACAAGGATGACGTTGCCGGTATATTCCTTGAGATAATTCTCCAGCCACGACACGCTCTCGGCATCGAGGTGGTTGGTCGGTTCGTCGAGCAGCAGGATGTCGGGCTTTTCGAGCAGCAGCTTGCACAAGGCAACGCGGCGCTTCTCGCCGCCCGACAGGCGGGTGACCTCGGCGTCGCCCGGCGGGCAGCGCAAGGCCTCCATCGCCTGTTCGAGCTGGCTGTCGAGCGTCCAGCCGTCGACCGCGTCGATCTTGGCCTGCAGCTCGCCCATCTCCTCCATCAGCGCGTCGAAGTCGGTGTCGTCCTTGGGATCGCCCATTTCCGCCGAAATGGCGTTGAAGCGATCGACGAGGTCGGCGACCGGGCGGACGCCGTCCTTGACGTTGCCCATCACGTCCTTGGTCGGATCGAGCTGCGGCTCCTGCGCGAGATAGCCGACGCGCACGCCTTCGGCGGCCCAAGCCTCGCCGGTGAAATCGGCGTCCATGCCCGCCATGATCTTCATCAGCGTCGACTTGCCGGCGCCGTTGGGGCCGATGATCGCGATCTTCGCCGACGGAATGAATTGCAGATGGATGTTGTTGAGGACGGGCTTGTTCGCGCCGGGGAAGGTCTTGGTCAGACCCTTCATGACGTAGGTATACTGGACGGCCATGTGCCGACGGCTCCTGATCGATAAGGACGGGAAATCTTGGAGCGGCATGTAGCGATCCGATGCCCCCCGTGCAAATGCCGCCGCCGCGGCCCGCCCCGGCTTGTGCTTGACGCGGCCATCGCTCACACCTGGCGATACGATCGAACAGGGAAACGACCGAATGACGCGCATCGCACTGACCTTGCTGGCCCTCGCCTCTTCCACCGCGCTGGCGGCGCAGCGCACCGCGCCGCCGCTGCCCGCCCCGGTCGATGCCAAGGTCGCGGCGCTGCGCGACGCGGCGCTGAAGGACGACGTCGCCTATGACATCGTCGAGGGGCTTACCACCGAGGTTGGCCAGCGGCTCGCGGCGACCGAGGCGGAGGCGCGGGCCCGTACCTGGGGCGTCGCCAAGCTCAAGGCGCTCGGCTTCAAGAACGTCCATGTCGAGACCTATCAGATGCCGGTCTGGCTGCGCGGCGAGGAGCGCGCCGAGGTGCTCGCCCCCTTCCCGCAGACGCTCAAGCTGGTCGCGCTCGGCAATTCGGGCGCGACGCCCGCGGCGGGCCTGACCGCGCCGGTGGTGGTGTTCCGCACCTATGGCGATCTCGCCAACGCCCCCGCCGGGGCGGTGCGCGGCAAGATCGTCTATGTCGGCAATGCGATGGTGCCGACGCAGGACGGATCGAGCTACGGCGCCTACGGCCCTGCCCGCTTCGTCGGCCCGGCGCTGGCGGCGCGGCTCGGCGCGGCGGCGATCGTCATCAAGTCGATCGGCACCGATCATCACCGCAACCCGCATACCGGCGTCACCGACTTCCCCGCCGGTGTCGCCCCGATCCCGTCGGCGGCCTTGTCGGTCAGCGACGCCGAACTGCTCGAACGGATCGCCGACCGCGGCAAGCCGATCACGCTGAAGCTGGTGCTCACCCCGCGCTTCGCCGGCACCGGCACCTCGGGCAACGTCATCGCCGAAGTGCCGGGCAGCGATCCCAAGGCCGGGATCGTGCTGGTCGGCGGCCATCTCGACAGCTGGGATCTCGGTACCGGCGCGATCGACGATGCCTCGGGCGTCGCGATCACCACCGCCGCCGCCAAGCGGCTGCTCGACGGCCCGCGGCCGAAGCGGACGATCCGCGTCGTCTGGTTCGGCGCGGAGGAGCCGGGCGGCTATGGCGGCAAGGACTATGCGCGGGTGCATGGCGGCGAGCGGCATGCGACCGCGGGCGAGAGCGATTTCGGCGCGGACCGCATCTGGCGCTACGAGGTCAACCTTCCCGACAGCGCCAAGCCGATCGCCGACCGGCTGCAGACCGCGCTGGCGCCGCTCGGCATCGGGCGCGGCGCGGGCGTGGGTGGCGACGGTACCGACGTCGGCCCGACGCTGGCGCTCGGCGTCGCCGCGATCGACCTCAACCAGGACGGCACCCGCTATTTCGATACCCACCATACGCCCGACGACACGCTCGACCGGATCGACCCCGAACAGCTGCGCCAGAACGTCGCGGCGTGGACGACGATGCTCGCGATCGTGGCCAATGCGCCGGAGGAGATCGGATCGGTCACGCCGCGGCGATAACGGCCAAAGAATGTCGGAACCTTTCGCCCCGGTGAATTTCGTGATTGACCGGGGGGAGTCGTGCGGTATTTGAGCTGTCTCGCGACGGCGATCGGGCCGGCCGCGATTTTGCTTTGCTTTGCTTGGGAGCAACCGAATGAAGAAGATCGCTTTCGTTCTCGCTGCCGCCGGCCTGATGTCCGTCGCTGCCTGCCACAAGTCGCCTGAAGCTGCTGCCGTTGAGAACAACGGTGACATGCTGGCCGACAACATGGAAGCGCAGGCCGACAACATCGACGCGCTGGCCGACAACACCTCGAACGCGTCGGCTGCTGCCGCGCTCGAGAACGTTGCCGACAACACGAACGCCGCAGCGGACAACGTCCGTGACGCAGCCGAGGCCAAGGCCGACAACCTCTAATCGCGCGGCGTCGGGTTCGCCCGACGCGCCGATCGGGCTGTCGCACGATCTCGAAGGGCGCTTCCCATGCGGGAGGCGCCCTTTTTCGTGGCCCGCGCTCCCACGCACCGGCTTTTTCTTTGCCGCCGGTTGCGCTAGCGAACGCCGAGGTGGGGCCTGTAGCTCAATGGTTAGAGCTGGCCGCTCATAACGGCTAGGTTGCGGGTTCGAGTCCTGCCGGGCCCACCATCCTTCGCCAAATGCCCGAGGAAATCATACGCTTTCGGGTAGGTTGGGCACGATCGGATTGAGGCGGTCAGGCAAATCACCGACACTGGGCGAAAGCGCTGGTCATCGCGGCGCTGGCCATGTGGCCTTGCTTCTCCGATGCAGAGAGTGCCCTCCGAATCACCGCGCCAGCGGGCGACACCCTTGATCTTCCCTGAGTCGCACCGCTCTGAGCGATTGCTTTCCGAAGGCCGTGCGAGGCGCATTGGAACCGCGTGATCAGATCACCGCCACTTCCGGGAATGGTGCGGCAGCAAGTCGACCCCGCGAGATGCTCGTTTGGCATCAGCAACGCGGCACGTCCTCACCAAGGGCGCCGGGGTTCTACATCAAACGCTCAACCAGTCGGCCGTGATCTCCCCTCGGTGCCCCTCCGGGGCAAGCATCGCGCGCAACGCTTCCAGCAGAGACGGCAGCGCCTGCATGAAAGCATAGGGCGGATTGACGATGAAAAGGCCTGCTCCATTGTAGATGTCGGGCTGATCGCCATCGTACAACCAATGCTCCACCTCCAGCATTTTTGGAATGCGGAGCTTCTTCAGCTGCTCCTTCCATCGCCCGTGCGCGGCGCGGTCCTTGAGCGGATACCAGACCACCGTCACGCCGTGCGCCCATTTGCGGTAAGCGGCGGCGAGGGTCGCGGTGATACGGGCGCGTTCATCGAGCTGTTCGTACGGCGGGTCGACCACCACGACGCCGCGTGCAGTTCGGGTCGGTAGCATCGCCAGCCAAAGCTCGTAGGCGTCGCGTTCATGCACGGCAGCGGAAGTATCGCGCATCACCTTGCGCAGGGTATGAGCCTCCTCGGGATGCTTTTCGTTCAGGATAAGGAAGTCTTGCGAACGCAGAAGCTGCGCCAGGACCCGCGGCGAACCAGGATAGAAATGCGGCTCGGGTCCGACATTCACTGCCTGTACCGCTGCGCGATAGTCGTCCAGCAATGGGTTCGGGTCGGCAAAGGCCCGGAGCACGCCTTCGATGGACTCGCCCGTGCGTTGGGCTTCCACGCCGTCGAGGTCGTACAGCCCGCGGCCGGCATGCGTGTCGATCAAGGTCAACGCGCCCGGTTTTTGTTGCAAGGCCTTTACGAGCGCTATCAACAGGCTGTGCTTGACGACATCGGCACTATTGCCTGCGTGAAAGGAATGGCGATAATTCATCGTGAACTCGGATCCTGCCGATCTACCTTAAACGTGTATGGATGCTGCTGAGCGCCGGCTGAGCGCGAAGCAATCGAACAACCGATGCACCTTAAGCCCGCGCCAGCAATCGACGCGGAGGCGCATGGGAATGTCCGATGATCGAAGCTTTGGTCGCGACCGCTTCAATTGCCTTGGGCATCGACTTCGAACACGACCGGCTTGCCCCGCGACATCGGCTCCCAGCCCGCCGACATCGCGGCGCGCACGCATCGCGAAATCGTGGCGTCGTCCAGTTGCAGACGGCCGCGCGGCAAGCCCTTCAAAAGCCGCTTCGGCGGCGGGAATTGCACCCATGCTTCGCGTTTTGCATCGCGCTGGAGAAGGGCGATGATCATTCCCTTCCAGCCTTCATCATCCGACTGATGCGGTTCACGCTGGAGGTGCCAATCATACGTGGCGCCATCGACTTCGACGGCGCCGCCGTTGCTCTGGGATTTCGACATGGCGGCGGCCCTAACATGCTATGTCGCCCAAAGCACGGGTCCGGGGGCGTATCGGATCACGGCAAAGCTGACGGACGTGCGGAACACAGTGCGGCTACAACGACCCAAAGCCGGTCGCTCGCAGGCAAGTTTCGCGCGCCCAGCTTCTACCATCCGTTCAAGTTCCGCATGACCGGCCTGTCCCCCGCGCCGTCTATGTCCGACGTTGCGCGGCGTTGCGCGGCGCCGCCCCGCCCCGTAAGCTCACCGCAGGGGGGGAGAGACTATGCGATCGACGTTGGTTTTGCTGGCGGTTGTGCCTGCCGGGGCATGGGCTCAGGCTGTGCCGCCTTCGGTTGCCGGCCGCAGCGCGCAGGGCGACGTGGCGGTCACGATCTATGCCAACGACACCGCGCTGATCCAGGACACGCGGCAGATGACCCTGCCTGCCGGCATCTCCCGGCAGGAATTCCCCGACGTGTCGAGCGAGATCCGCCCCGCCACCGTCCGCCTGTCGGCCGAGGGCACGACGATCGTCGAACAGAATTACGACTATGACTTGCTGTCGCCGCGCGCGCTGATGGAAAAGGCGGTGGGACAGACCATCACCCTCGTCCGCACCAACCCGGCGACGGGTGCGGAGACGCGCGAACAGGCCCGGGTGCTCGCCTCCAACGACGGCGTCATCCTGCAGATCGGCAGCCGGATCGAGGTGCTGCGCGACGATGGCCTGCCCGTGCGGGTCGTCTTCGATTCGTTGCCGCCCAACCTGCGCGCGCGACCGACGCTGTCGATCACTTTGGATGCGAAGAACGTCGGGCGGCGGCCGGTGACGATCAGTTATCTGACCGGCGGCCTGTCCTGGTCGGCCGACTATGTGGCGCTGTTCGACGAGGGCAAATCGACCGTCGACGTGCAGGGCTGGATCACGCTCGGCAATAGCGGCGGCACCACCTATGTCGATGCCGACGCGCTGCTGGTCGCGGGCGGTCCCGGTGGCAACAGCAGCCGCAGCCTGGGGCTGGCGCCGGGCACCCGGCCGGGGACGCAGAGCGCCGGCCGTGCGCGGCTGGGCGATTTCTATCTCTACCCACTCGGCCACCGCACCACCATCGCCGCCAACCAGCAGAAGCAGGTGAGCTTCCTGTCGGTCGGCGGTGTCGCCGCGCGCAAGCTGTACGCGTTCCGCAACGGCTGGATGGGCAGCGATCAGGAGCCGCGCTCGGCCGACACGGTGATCGGCTTCTCCACCGCGCGCGAGGGCGGGCTGGGCGATGCGCTGCCGGCGGGGACGGTGCGCGTCTATATGCGCGACGCCACGGGGCAGCCGCAGTTCGTCGGCGAAAACGGCATCGGCCACACGCCGATGGGCAGCCAGCTCGCAATCAAGACGGGCGAGGCGTTCGACGTGAAGGTCCAACCCGCGGTCGACAAGCGCGAGAAGATCCTGGCCGACGAGTGGGAACGCACCGCCCGCTACCGGATCAAGGTTCAAGGCGCGCCGACCCGCACGGTCGAGGAATCGCGCAGCGTCACCTACTGGCGCACCGCGATGCGCTACGTCCTGACCAACGCCCGGCCCGAGCCGGTGACGGTCGACGTCAGCCAGACGGGCCTTGGCGACAGGTGGGAAGACACGCGCGTAACGGCGGAGAGCCAGCCGGGCGAGCAGCGCTCGCTCGACGAGCGGATATGGCATGTGCGGGTGCCCGCAAACGGCACCGCGACGCTGACCGCGACCTTCGACACGCGGTACTGACGATCGTGCGCCTCGCCTGGCTCGCCCTGCTGATGGCAGTGGCCACGCCGACGGTGCTCGACGCGCAGGTTGTGGTCACCTCGACCAGGCCCGACGACGTCAGCGTCACCGTCTATGGCGCGCCGGATCGCCGGGGTCGCGAGATCGACCGCAACCACCCCGCCGGTGTCGCGCTCATCACCGAACGGCGGACGATCACCCTGCCGGCGGGCACGGCGGTGATCCGGTTCGAGGGCGTTGCGGGCAACATCCTGCCCGAGTCCGCCGTCGTCGCCGATCTGCCGAGCGGGGTCATCGAGAAGAACCTCGACGCCGACCTGCTTTCGCCGCGCTCGCTCTACGACCGGGCGCTCGGTCGGCGGGTCATCATCCGTCGGACCGACCGCGCGACCGGCAAGGTGGTCGAGCAGCCTGCGACGATCCGCTCCGCCGCCCGCGGCGCCGCGCTGGTCACTTTGGCTGCCGGCACCGAGGCGCTGCGGTGCACCGGCCTTGCGGAGGCGATCGTCTATCCGGAGGTGCCAGCCGGCCTGTCCGACAAGCCGACGCTGTCGATCCGAACCACCAGCGCGCACGCGTCCACCGCCACCCTGACCCTGTCCTACCTCGCCACCGGGTTCGACTGGCAAGCGGACTATGTCGTGACGATGCAGCCCGATGGCCGCTCCGCTGACCTGTTCGCGTGGGTGACGCTCGCGTCGAACGACGTCACCAGCTTCCCCAACGCGCGGGCGGCAGCCGTGGCCGGCAAGGTCAATCGGGTGGAGTCGGACCGGCCAGCGATAGTCGGCATCGACCGTAATCGCGCGCTGACGCTGCGATGCTTCCCGACCGGCGCCGATTATTCCTCGCCATTGCCACCTCCCCCGCCCCCGCCGCCGCCGCCACCGCCGCCCCCGCCAGCGCCGATGGCTCAGGAAATCGTCGTCACTGGCGCCAGGATCGCGAAGCAGGAGGAACTCGGCGACCTCAAGCTCTACCGCTTCCCCGACCGGGTCACCGTCGTGGCGAAAGCGCAGAAGCAGGTGGCATTCCTCGCCCGGCAAGGCGTGGCGATGCGCGCGGTGTATGTCAGCGACGTCTTCGACGACGATGCGAGCGCCCCCCGCCTGATCCTGCGCGCGCGCAACACCACCACCGGTGGCCTCGGAGCGCCATTGCCGGCGGGGCAAGTCGAGGTGTTTCAGGAGATGGGCGGTCGGCGGTTGTTGATCGGCTCCACGAGGACCGACGACAAGGCGGTGGGCGAGGACGTCGAGTATCGGCTCGATGCCGGCCCCGGCGTGTCGGTGGAGATCGCCGATCGGCCGGCGCGCCGTCACGCGGACGGTCATCTGCTGACGGTCACCAACGCCAACCCATGGCCGATCGAGTTCGAGGCCAGGCTCGGGACCAGCGGTGACGGCCAGCATCTGCGATTCCGGCAGCCCCTCCGTCGGCGCAACGGCCGCTACGTCTGGGCGACGACGGTGCCGGCGAACGGGCTGGCGACGTTCGATTACGAGATGCTCGGGTCTCATTAGATTACCGGACATGCTGACCAGTTTGGTCATCCGTCGCACGCCTGACACTCTCCGAAACCGGACGCTCGTAAATGTGAGTAGACCCAAGCTTCGGCGAACCCAAACAGCCGCTGCAAGAGGAAATGCGGTTCGGCAACGGCTTTCCTCGATAGAGTTCGATCCACGAAGCAGAAATGGCAGGGATCGGATCTAACAGCACCATCTTGGCTTGCTGATTTTATATTCCCTGATGGGTGGATGAGAGAGAATCTAGCGGGAGCTCATTGAACACACAATAAGACGAGTCGCCTGTTCATCGCGATTGGCTGATTACCTGCAACGAGCGGCGTGCGGTATGCCGGCTGGCACGACCGTGGCATTGCCGCTTTGACGCTGCTGACGCACTTGCGGTCGTCCGAGCATTGATCGCCAACCGCCCCTGGAAGTTCACATCTGTCTCCGCGCCAATTGATCATTCTCTCGGCGATTTAGCGCGCAACCCAGAACCTTTGGTTGCAGGCGGCAGGCCGTTCGAACGAGCCGCTAATCCCTGCAATGACAGGACTGCACCAACCGGCTTCGCGAATCGGGGGGGTGGGGGGTATGGCTTGAGCATGCGTATCGCGATCATCGACACGAGCACGACGCGTGCCGCGATCATCTCCGACGGATTGCGCGAGGCGGGCCTCCACGATCTCGTCCTGATCGACGGCACGCGTGGCATGGTCGCCGCGCTGGAGAAAGCGGCGCCCGACGTCGTCCTGATCAACCTCGAAAATCCGAGCCGCGACGTGCTCGAGGAATTCTTCGCGGTGTCGCGCGCGCTCGCCCGGCCGATCGCGATGTTCGTCGACCAGAGCGATGCGGAAACCACCGCCGCCGCGGTCGACGCCGGCGTGTCCGCCTATATCGTCGACGGCCTCGCCAAGCAGCGGATCAAGCCCGTCATCGACCTCGCGATCCGGCGGTTCCAGGCGTTCGCCCGGTTGCAGGACGAATTGCACGAAGCCAGAAGCGCGCTCGCCGACCGCACCACCATCGATCGCGCCAAGGCGATCCTGATGAAGCGCCGCGGCATCGACGAGCCGACCGCTTACGGCCTGCTCCGCGCGCAGGCGATGCGATCCAACCGCCGGATCGCCGAGATCGCCGATGCGATCATCACCAGCGACGCGCTCATGGGAGATTTGTGATGGCGCTCGACCGGGTCCGCATCGGGTTCCTGCCGCTGGTCGATGCCGCGCTGCCGATCCTCGCGCGCGAACAGGGGTTCGCCGAAGCCGAGGGGCTGGAGATCGAGCTCGTCCGCGACATGACCTGGGCGACGGTGCGCGATCGGCTGCTCTATGGCCATACCGACGCCGCGCACATGGTCGCGCCGCTGGCGATCGCGACCGCGCTGGGCCGCGGGCGGCCCGCGGTGCCGATGGCGGTGCCGTTCGTGCTGGGGCTGAACGGCAATGCGATCACGCTGTCGCTCCCGCTCGCCGCGCTGGTGATGGACGGCAATGTGCTCGGCGATCCGGCCGTGCTCGGCGTGCGGCTGAAGGCGGTCGCGGCCGAGCGTCTCGCCGCGGGGCGGCGGTTGCGGTTCGGCGTGGTGCATCGCTATTCGAGCCACAATTACATGCTGCGCTATTGGTTGGCGGCAACAGGCATCCGGCCCGATACCGATGTCGAGATCATCACGACCAGCCCGACCTTCGCCGCCGACGCTTTGGCGGCGGGGGAAGTCGACGGCATCTGCGTCGGCGAACCGTGGAACGGCGTCGCGGTCGATCGCGGCGTCGGACGGATCGCGCTGGTCACCGCGCAGGTCTGGCGGCGCGGCGTCGAGAAGGTGCTGGCGATGCGCGCGGCGACGCTGGACGAGCGCCGCGACGTCGTCCACCGCCTGATCCGCGCGCTGCATGCCGCGGCCGCGCACTTCGTCGATCCCGGCACGCGCGAGGCGAGCGCGGCCATCCTCGCGCGACCCGCCTATCTCGACGCGCCGATCGATGCCGTGACGCGGGCGATCAGCGACCGGGTACGGCTCGTCAAGGATGCCACGCCGATCCATGTCCCCGACTTCATGTTCCAGTATCGCGAGGCGGCGAACTTCCCGTGGCGCAGCCAGGCAGCCTGGCTGTATTCGCAGATGCTGCGCTGGGACAGCACGCCGTTTTCGGCCGGGGAGGCAGCCACCGCGCAGGGCGTGTTCCGTCCCGACGTCTACCGCGCGGCGCTGGCCGGATCGGGCGCGCCGCTGCCCAATGCGAGTTCGAAACTGGAGGGCGCGATCGCCGCGGACAGTATCGGCGCGGGATCGACGCAGGGGCGACTGATCCTGGGCAATGACGCCTTTTTCGATCGGCGCGCCTTCGATCCGGACGATATCACGGGATATTTGAGCAGCTTACCGTAAAGTTGCTGCATCTGCGAAACGGCGCTTGCGTGAGCGCGTCACTTCGATCATCCTGACGGCGTTCGGCAAGGGAGTCGGACACGACATCATCGCGAGACCGGTTCCAACGACGGGGCCAGACCGCGCAAGGCGATCCACCGATCGTCGAGAGGCAACGAAGCCGTCCAGATGCGTCCGCAAGGTCGCCGTCTGGGCGGCTTTTTCTTTGTCCAACGCAGATGGGGAAACATCATGCTGTTCGCATCGCCGGGGATCGAAGTCACCGGATCGAAGGCCACGAGGATCGACCTGTTCAGCGCCGCCACGCCGCAGATGCGCGCGTTCCACGTCACCTGGCTGGCGTTCTTCGTGTGCTTCTTCGCCTGGTTCGCGGCGGCGCCGATGATGCCGCTCATCAAGGCCGAGTTCGGCCTCAGCAAGGACCAGATCGCCAATATCAACATCGCCGCGGTGGCCGTCACGATCCTCGTGCGGCTGGTGGTCGGGCCATTGTGCGACCGGTTCGGACCGCGTCGCGCCTATACGTGGCTGCTGCTGCTCGGCGCGATCCCGGTCTTCGGGCTCGCCTTCGCCCGGACCTACGAGACGTTCCTGTTCTTCCGCCTGGCGATCGGAGCGATCGGCGCGTCGTTCGTGATCACCCAATATCACACGAGCGTGATGTTCGCGCCCAACGTCGTCGGCACCGCCAATGCGACCGTCGGCGGCTGGGGCAATGCAGGCGGTGGCGCGGCACAGAGCCTGATGCCGCTGGTGATCGCGGCGATGATCGGGCTTGGCGTCGAGCACGCCTGGGGATGGCGCGCGGCGATGTTCGTGCCGGGTGTGGCGATGGTCGCGATGGCGTTCGTCTATGCGCGCTACACGCAGGACACGCCGCAAGGCGACATCGTCGACCTCCGCGCGGCCGGCATCGCGCTCGACGGCGGCAAGGCGACCGGCATGGCGATCTTCCGCCGCGCCGCGGCCAATTACCGGACGTGGATGCTCGCCGCGACGTACGGCGCGTGTTTCGGCGTCGAGATCTTCATCCATAATATCGCCGCCAGCTATTACGTCGACCGGTTCGGACTGTCGCTGACCGGCGCCGGGCTCGCCGCCGGGATCTTCGGCGGCCTCGCGCTGTTCGCCCGCGCGCTCGGCGGCATCGCCAGCGACCGGATCGCGCTCGTCAAGGGGCTCGACGGTCGCGCGTTGCTGCTGTTCGGACTGATGCTCGGCGAGGGTGTCGGGCTGGTGCTGTTCGGCAATGCCGGCAGCGTCGTGCCTGCCATCCTCGCGATGACGATGTTCGGGCTGTTCACGCACATGGCGTGCGGCGCGACCTATGCGCTGGTGCCGTTCGTCGACCGCAAGGCGCTGGGCGGGGTCGCGGGGCTGATCGGTGCGGGCGGCAATATCGGCGCGGTCGCGGCGGGATTCCTCAACAAGGCGTCGGCGACGCCGCAGCAATGCCTGATCGTGCTCGGCTATGTCGTCGCCGGCACTGCGGTGTGCGCGCTGGCGGTGCGCTTCTCCGCCGCGCACAAGTCGCAGGAGCAGGCGCTGTTCGATGCGGCGCTCGACGCGCGGCGCGATCGCGGCCTGCCCGGCGGCGGCGCGGTGGCGGCATGAGCCGCTGCCCGACGCCGCGCCGCGACCCGCTCGCCGCCGCCACCCGCATTTTCTTGCTGCAACTGGATTGGACATGCTGATGGAACATCGGGTCATCACCCCCGGGTCGGACGCCCGCGAGCATCTCGTCGTGATCGGCAACGGCATGGCCGGCTGCCGCGCGGTCGAGGAGCTGATCGCGCGCGATCCCGCCCGCTACCGCGTCACGATCTTCGGCGCCGAACCGCATGTGAACTACAATCGCATCATGCTCTCGCCGGTGCTCGCGGGCGAGAAGACCTTCGAGCAGATCGTCATTAACGACGCGGCCTGGTATGCGGCCAATGCGATCACGCTGGTGACCAGCGACCCGGTGCAGGCGATCGACCGCGCCGCGAAGACCGTCACCGCGAAATCGGGGCTGACCGTAGCGTACGACCGGCTGCTGATCGCGACCGGCTCCGACCCGTTCATCATCCCGGTGCCGGGCAAGGATCTGCCCGGCGTCATCTCGTTCCGCGACATGGCCGACGTCGATCACATGCTGGCGGCGGCCGACCGGGGCGGCGCGGCGGTGGTCATCGGCGGCGGGCTGTTGGGGCTGGAGGCGGCGCATGGCCTGACGCTGCGGGGCATGAAGGTGACGGTGATCCACCTGATGCCGACGCTGATGGAACGCCAGCTCGACGAGGCCGCGGGATGGCTGCTCAAGTCGGCGCTGGAATCGCGCGGCCAGGTGATCCTGACCGAGGCCAACACCGCCGAAATCGTCGGCGACACGCACGTCGAAGGCGTCCTGTTGAGAGACGGGACGCTGATCCCGGCGAGCCTCGTCGTCATGGCGGTCGGCATCCGCCCGTCGGTGGCGCTCGCGCGCGACGCCGGGCTGGAGATCGGGCGCGGGATCAAGGTCGACGACCATATGGTCACCAGCGACCCGTCGATCCTCGCGGTCGGCGAGTGCGTCGAGCATGACGGCAACGTCTACGGCCTCGTCGCGCCGCTCTGGGACATGTGCCGGGCGCTGGCCGATGGCCTCGTCGGGCAGCATAGCGGCTATCGCGGATCGGTGACGTCGACCAAGCTCAAGGTCGCCGGGCTCGACGTATTCTCGGCGGGCGATTTCTCGGGCGGTGCCGGCGCGGAGGACATCGTGTTGCGCGACGCGTCGCGCGGCATCTACAAGCGCGTGGTGGTCAAGGACGACCGCATCGTCGGCGCGGTGCTGTACGGCGACACCGCCGACGGCGGCTGGTATTTCGACCTGCTCAGGCGTGGGGAGGACATCGCTCCAATCCGCGACATGCTGATCTTCGGCCAGTCCTTCGCCTCGGGAGGGGCGCAGGCGGACCCTAAGGCGGCCGTTGCGGCGCTCTCCGACGATGCGGAGGTCTGCGGCTGCAACGGCGTCACCAAGAGCAAGGTCGTGGCGTGCATCGGCGCCGGCAACACGACGCTGGATGCGGTCCGCGCGACCTGTAAGGCATCGGCGTCGTGCGGATCGTGCACCGGCGTCGTCGAAACGCTGCTCGCGGTGACGCTGGGCGACGACTATTCGGGCGAACGCACGGTGAAGACGATGTGCAAATGCACCAGCTTCGGCCACGACGACGTCCGCCGCGAGATCGTCGCGCAGGGCATGCGATCGATCCCCGAAGTGATGCAGAAGATGAGCTGGTCGACGCCCGACGGATGTTCGTCGTGCCGACCCGCGCTCAATTACTACCTGCTCTGCGCGTTGCCCGGCGCGTATAAGGACGACCAGCAGAGCCGGTTCGTCAACGAACGGCTGCACGCCAACATCCAGAAGGACGGCACCTATTCGGTCGTGCCGCGGATGTGGGGCGGCGTGACCAACCCGCGCGAGCTGCGTGCGATCGCCGATGTCGTCGAGAAATACGACGCTCCGCTGGTCAAGGTGACGGGCGGCCAGCGGCTCGACATCTTCGGGATCAGGAAGGAGGACCTGCCCGCGGTCTGGGCAGATCTCAACGCCGCGGGGATGGTCAGCGGCCATGCGTACGGCAAGTCGCTGCGCACCGTGAAGACCTGCGTCGGCTCCGACTGGTGCCGGTTCGGCACGCAGGATTCGACCGGGCTCGGCGTCAGGATCGAGCAAATGACCTGGGGCTCCTGGATGCCGCACAAGTTCAAGATCGCGGTCAGCGGTTGTCCGCGCAACTGCGCCGAGGCGACGATCAAGGATTTCGGCGTGGTCTGCGTCGACAGCGGCTATGAATTATCGGTCGGCGGCAACGGCGGGATCAAGGTCCGCGCGACCGATTTCCTGTGCAAGGTCGCGACCGAGGAGGAGGCGATGCATCATTGCGCCGCCTTCATCCAATTGTACCGCGAGGAAGCACGCTACCTGGAGCGCACCGCGCCGTGGATCGAGCGGGTCGGCGTCGACTATATCCGCGAACGCATCGCCGACGATGCCGCGGGCCGCGATGCGCTGGCGGCGCGGTTCCTGTTCTCGCAGACCTTCATGCAGGACGATCCCTGGACGGCACGCGCCGCGGGCGCGCACGGCGAACAGCATGCGCCGATGGCGCGCTTCACCCCCATCGACGCTACGAGAGAAATGGCATGATCGGCGAATGGCTCGATATCGGCTGGGTCGACGAGATTCCGGTCCGTGGCAGCCGCACGGTGCAGGTTGCCGGCGGCGACGACATCGCGGTGTTCCGCACCGGCGAGGGCAAGGTGTTCGCGCTGGCCGATCGCTGCCCGCACAAGGGCGGCCGGTTGTCGCAGGGCATCGTCCACGGCGGCGCCGTGGCGTGTCCGCTGCACAATTGGCGGATCGCGCTCGATACCGGCGAGGCGCTGGGCGAGGACAAGGGGTGCACGCCGGTGATCCCGGTGAAGGTGTCGGGTGGGCGCGTCCTGATCTGCCGGACGTCGACCATCAAGGCCGCGGCGTGATCGGGGCGCCGCTTCCTGCCCCCGGCGGGGATAAGGCGGGGACGAGCGCGCCCATCCGCACCACCTGCGCCTATTGCGGGGTCGGCTGCGGCATCCTCGCGACCCCGACCGGCGAGCGGAGCGCCGATATCAAGGGCGACCCCGACCACCCCGCCAACGCCGGCAAGCTGTGTTCGAAGGGCACGCATCTCGGCGAAACGACCGGCCTCGAAGGTCGCCTGCTCACCCCGATGATCGGCAGGCGTGCGGCTTCGTGGGACGCGGCGCTCGGCCTCGTCGCCAGGCGCTTCCGCGAGACGATCGCGCAGCATGGCCCGAACAGCGTCGCCTTCTACGTCTCCGGCCAGTTGCTGACCGAGGATTATTACGTCGCCAACAAGCTGATGAAGGGGTTCATCGGCGCGGCGAACATCGACACCAATTCGCGGCTCTGCATGGCGAGCGCGGTGGCCGGGCACGTCCGCGCGTTCGGCGAGGATATCGTGCCGGCGTCCTACGACGATCTCGATGCCGCCGACCTGATCGTGCTGGTCGGATCGAACGCCGCCTGGTGCCATCCGATCGTCTATCAGCGCATCCGCGCACGCTGCGACGCGGGCGCGAAACTCGTCGTGATCGATCCGCGCCGCACCGAGACCGCGGACGAGGCCGATCTTCACCTTGCGATCCGGCCCGGCACCGACGTCGCGCTGATGAACGGTCTGCTGGCGTGGTGTCGCGACGCGGGGGTGGTCGACTACGCCTATCTCGCGCGCCACGTCGCGACGCCCGACGGCTTCTGGGACCAGTGCGAAGGGGGAAGCGACCTGTGGTCGGTGGCGCGCGTCTGCGACGTGCCGCCGCAGGAGCTCAGGCGGTTCTTCGAACTGTTCGCCGCCACGCCGAAGACCGTGACGATGTTCAGCCAGGGGGTGAACCAGTCGCTGGCGGGCACCGACCAGGTCAATGCGATCATCAACCTCCACCTCGCCACCGGGCGGATCGGCAAGCCCGGTGCGGCGCCCTTCTCGATCACCGGCCAGCCCAATGCGATGGGTGGCCGCGAGGTCGGCGGGCTCGCCTCGAGCCTTGCCGCGCACATGGATTTCACGCCGGCGAACGTCGCGCGGGTCGGCCGCTTCTGGGCCGCGCCCAACATGGCGACCAGGCCCGGGCTGAAGGCGGTCGACCTGTTCCGCGAGCTGGGACAGGGGCGGATCAAGGCGATCTGGATCATGGCGACCAACCCCGCGGTCTCGATGCCCGACGCCGGACGGGTGCGCGAGGCGCTCGCCGATTGCCCCTTCGTCGTCGTCTCCGACGTGGTCGACACCACCGACACCTCGGTCCACGCGCACGTCCGCCTGCCCGCCGCGGCCTGGGGCGAGAAGGACGGCACCGTGACCAACTCCGACCGCACGGTCAGCCGCCAGCGCGCGTTCATGGCGGCGCCGGGCGAGGCCAAGCCGGACTGGTGGATCGTGACGCAGGTCGCGCGCCGGATGGGGTGGAAGACCGCCTTTCCCTACGATCGCCCCGCCGAGATCTGGCGCGAGCATTGCCGCCTGTCCGCCTATGAAAACGACGGTACCCGACTGTTCGCGCTGCCCGGCCATGCCGCCAAGGGCAATGCCGAATATGACGCGATGGCGCCGTTCCGTTGGGGCGGCACGCCCTTTTCCGACGGGCGCTTCCCGACACCGGACGGCCGGGCGCGGCTGATCCCCGTCGCGCAGAAGCCGGTGGCGGCGCCGCTCGGCCAATGGCCGATGACGCTCAACACCGGGCGCTACCGCGATCACTGGCACACGATGACCCGCACCGGCCTGTCGCCCAGACTCGCGCGGCACCGCGAGGAGCCGCTGGTCGAGATCCATCCCGACGACGCCTCCGCACGCGGGATCGTCGACGGCGATCTGGCCCGGGTGACGACGCCGCAAGGCAGCAGCCTGTTCCGCGCGACGGTCGTCACGTCGCAGCGGGCGGGCGAGGTGTTCGTGCCGATTCACTGGACCGATCGCACCGCGACGGGTGGCCGCGCCGGCCGCCTCCCCCGCCCGCTCGCCGATCCGGTGTCCGGACAGCCCGGCTTCAAGTCGACGCCGGCCAGGATCGACCGCGTCGAAACGACGTGGCGCGGCTTCCTCATCGTCCGCGGCGAACTCGCGACCCCGCCCGACTGCCTGTGGGCGACACGGGTTGCAGTGCCACACGGCAGCGCATGGGATATGGCAGGCACTGGCGACGCCGACGCGCTCGACGAATCGCTGCCCAAGGGCCAGCGGATCGAGGCGATCGACGCGGCACGCGGCAGCCGCCGGGTCGCGATCCTCGACGGCGGCCGGCTCTGCGCGGTGCTGTTCGTCACGCGCGACGGCAGCCTCCCCCCGCGCGATTGGCTCGTCGCGCAACTGGGCGAGGCGACCGCCGCCCCGACGCTGCTCGCCGGGCGGGCCGCGGGCGTGCAGGTCGACCGCGGGCTGATCGTCTGCGCCTGTTTCGACGTCGGCCTCAAGACCATCCTGGTGGCGATCGCCGACCAGCATCTCGCCGACGTCCCCGCGATCGGGGCGGCACTCGGCGCGGGCACGAATTGCGGGTCGTGCCGCCCTGCCCTCGCCAAACTCCTCGCCACCGAAGGATCGACGCATGCCGCATGATTTCCCACCCGGTTCGGTCTGGCTGGTCGGTGCCGGCCCCGGCGACCCCGACCTGCTGACCCGGAAAGCGGAGCGACTGCTCGCCGCCGCCGATATCGTCTTCTACGATGCGCTGGTCGGCCTGGACATCCTCGCGCACATTCCGCGCCACGTCGAGCAGGTCGGCGTCGGCAAACGATCGGGTCGCCATTCGAAGGACCAGCCCACGATCAACACGCTGCTCGCCGAGGCGGCGCTGGCCGGCAAGCGCGTCGTCCGCCTGAAGGGCGGCGACCCGTCGATCTTCGGCCGGTCGACCGAGGAGATCGATCATCTTGCCGCGCAGCACATCGCGGTGCGGATCTGCCCCGGCATCACCGCGGCGAGCGCCGCCGCCGCATCGGGCGGCGCCTCGCTGACGCTGCGCGGTCTCGCCCGCAAGCTGACCTTCGTCACGGCGCATGCCCGCGCCGGCGAAGCGCTCGACCTCGACTGGCATGCGCTCGCCGATCCTGATGCGACGCTCGCGGTCTATATGGGCCGCGCCGCCGCCGCCGAAGTGTCGCGCAAGCTGATCGCCGCCGGCCGCGCCGGCGACACGCCGGTCATGGTCGCGGTCAACGTGTCGCTGCCGAGCGAGCGTATCGTGCGCGGCAAATTGTCGGCGCTGGCGTTTCTGGTCGAGACCATCAGCGATAGCGATCCGTCGCTGCTGCTGATCGGCGAAGCCGTCGCCACGGCGCGCGACGAACGCAAGGCGTATTCCAGTCTGCTATCGACGGTAGTAGCGCATGCGGATCACATATTGCCCGCGGGCAGTTGCGCCGAGAACCTATGATCTATCAGCTAGGGCGTAAGTCCGGAGTGCTCCGGCGGACCCTCGACGGCGCGTCTAGGGTTTGAATGCACTCCAGCCGGTCCGCCGGTGGAATTTACACTATTTTACCTCGCGTTTCAGATCGATCCAAGCTCCAGCCCGGTCTACGTGCGGATTAGGATTCGATTGCGCCAGACGATTGCCATAAGTTCGTCCGCAATCTTCCGAACACGGCTACCCGTGACAAGGATGGTATCGGCTGGTGCCGGAGAGGTCATCTTATCGGCCGGTAAGACCGACGAGGTCTGCGGAGAACCGGTCGGGGCAGAGGCAGACGAACAGGCGAGCAGCTGCAGCGCGCTGGCTACGCTAACACTCGGAAATTTCATAGCTCCCCCGGGGACGGTCAGGCCCTCGTGGCTCCGATTGACGCCCTAGGTCGGCCGCACTGCACACCGGTGACGGCGCTATTACGGATTCTAGTCAAACTGCCGATGGCATCTCGTCGATCCGTTTGCAGACATTCTTCCCGACCTGCCGGCTCGCCGAAAACGGGGGTCCGTTCATGCCGCCGGGTCTTCATCGTCCGATTTGGCGTCGATGCCGCGCGCAGCCAGCGCCTCGCGCAGCTGGCGCTGGATACTTGCCCCGTTGAGGTGGCCGTGGACGCCATCCCGTCCTTCCGCGCTCAACTGCGCGCGGATGTCGGCGACCGAATGGCAGGCCCCGGACCGGGCCAGCTGGAAGGCGCGCTCGATGGTGCCGATCTCATTGTCCCTGTTCATAGGCTCTCGTCGCTTATCCCCGATAGGTCGGTCAAATGGTTGGCTCGGTCTGCAAGCCTGGCGCATCGGTCGACCTGCGGCCCGCTTTGCGCTCGGCCGCGACGAACTCCGACGATCGCAGGTTGATGCGGTCGTACAGTTCCAGCAGGTGATTGACCTCGTCGATCACCGTCGCCTGCTCACGTCGCCAGCGATCACTCACGTCCGCCGTCGGGACACCGTCGCGGCCGTCGTGGATCGTGAAGCCCTGGTCGAGCAACCATAAGGCATCCTGCGCTCGCGAACGTTGCCGCCGCAGGTGAAACACCCATTGCTCGATGACCCCTGACGGGACCAGCCTTTCGATCTCACCCATTGCTCGCGCCTATCCGCCTTGCGCTGCGTGCGCCAGCTACGATCGAGGCCCCGCAACATCTTATGGCAAGCCGGCGACAAGGATCTCACAATCTGGCCTGACCGTCGGTGGCTCCGAATTGCTCGGGAAGGAGGAACCCAAGCCGGCGCGTAGCGCTCCGTCCGCCTGTCAGGTGGGGAAACGGACGAAGCGCCGGCACACTCTCCAGTACGCAACAGGGAGTCTGCGCTCCGGATCGCTTTCATCGCATCGTCGGATTAAGATTACGCGAAGAAGCGGTGTTCGATGCGACCGATCTTAGCCCGTCAGAAGCCACCGCTGATGATCCGCCACCAGCCTCTGAGCCGTTGCCTCCACTTGGGGCGTTCGTGCTTGGGCATAGGCTTCTGTTCGGTGTTGCGCCGCGCGCGGTTGCTGGTTGGTCGGCGAGCCATGCCGCTTCATGACCGCTGCCGATTGCATCGGTCGTGAACGTGCCGGACGGACGTGGTTCAGCTTTGCCTGAGAACGGGACGTTCGCGTCATGACGATCGATAGGACGCGTCCTGCCACGCTGGGTCAAAAGAGCAACAGGACGCGGGCTACGGCTCATTAGGGGGAATCGCGCAGCCGAGGCGATGATGATCGCTGCAACGACCGCCATCAATGATCGAGAAGCACTATAGGTGTCAGCGGATATACCTAGTTCGCCCGCCGCCGCAGCCTTGGGAAGTCCAGAAGAGGATGCCGGACCGCGGCGATCTCTATCGCCGGCTAAATTGAACGCGGCGATTGCGACGACCACCGGATCACGTGCGGCGGAGGCACGAGAAACAACTTGCGTCCGCTATGTGCGGCATGCCCGTTGTCATCCATCGTCTCGTCGGTCTGGATCACGATACGTCAGATCGATGCTTCTCATCCGGTGCAGGCTGAAGAGATGCGCGTGGGCGATCGCGGACCTGGCGCAACGCGCGCGACGCATATGCGCCTTCTCCTGTGCGCACCGCGTTTCGTGATAGATCCGAAGGGCTCTCAATTCTTCGCTTGGCACACGTCTCTCCCGGTGACGCATGCATCGTTGATGATCGAGATTATCCAGTGGTTAAATAGCCACTTTGATGATCGATACCGCTCAAATCCGTCAAATAGACCCAAGATCGCATCGATGCGATGCTCCTCTACCGACCCATAAAACCGGGCAGCCCACGCATCCGTATCGGGTCAAGTCCTGGCGGTGATGGGCACGGATACGCGACCTTCCCGCCGCGGCCTGGCATGCGTCGCACCGGCGTCGACCGCCTCGCCATGACGCGTGGCGTACAGACGGCGGAGGATCAGAGCGAGGTCGCGCTCGGTGAGGTGCGATACGGGATCGATCACCGCACCCTCGGGCAGAGGTTCGACGAAGGCGGCCAGGCGGTTGCATGCCGCACCCAGTTCCGGATCGAACGTGTCGTCGAAATCAGCCATCGGCGGAACCTACCCATTCTGCCGGCCCCTGCAAGATGATGACGTGCCTACGCCTGTTCCGCGTCCGGATCGAAGGCCTTCCGAGCCGCCTCGTCGCTTGCTTCGGCCTTGTCGTCCGTCTGGTCGGCGCGGCCGGTATCACTCTGCCCCCTGCCATCATCCGCCTTGCCGGCGCTCGTGCGGTGTTCCGAACGAGGTGCGGCCTTGTCGATAGCCTCGCCGCGGTCGTCCGCCTTCGCGCTTCCAATCGTCTGCTTGTCGTCGGGCATAAGGCTCTCCTGTTCCGCTCTCCAACGTCCAAGGCATGGATTCGGCAGCCGATCCCGAGGGCGAACCGAAATGGCGTGCAACGATCCAGGTGGAAGGGTGTACCGCAGGACCGGGCGCCTCGCCCGAAGGATAATGACAATGGCCAAAAGCCAGCACAAGTCGAACAAGGAAGCCCGCAAACCCAAGGCCGTGAAGGTCAAGACGATCGCCGCCAACGCGTCCACCAAGGATAACCCGGTCGCCATGGTCACGATCCGCAAGTAAACGGGATCCCGTCTGCCGTGAGGATCGCCGCGCAGCGTCCGTCGTTCGATCAGCCCTTCGCGGCGGTGGCGGCGAGTTCCTCGAGATCGAGGTCATGTTCGAGGTCGTGGAGCGTTTCGTCGTCGATACGCCCGGCGCGGTGCAGCCGGACCAGTTCGGCGCGGCCTGCGGTGACGGCGGCGATGATGACGTCGAAATGGCTCGCGATCGCCACGTCGCGCTCCTCGGCCGTGCCGTCGAACGCATCCGCTGCCGTCGCGCGGGTCCGGTAGCGCCGCAACAGCTGCGGGTGGATGACCGTGCCATCGGCCGCCACCGCCTCGCGTTCCACGACGGCCAGCTGCGCCCGGAACAGCATCGTCTCGGCGGCATGCAGATCGAGCGGCGGTCGCGTGCTGCCGTCTTCCGCCGGCTTCATCCTCCGGATGATCCAGCCGAGCAAGGTGCCCTGCACCAGCACGGTGACCAGGATCACGGCAAAGGCGGTGACGAGCATCAGGTCCCGCGCCGGCATCGCCTCGGGCAGCGACAGCGCGACCGCCAGCGTCACCACGCCGCGCATTCCCGCCCAGCTCATCACCACCGCCGCGCGTGGCCCGAGCGGTTGCCGTCGCGTCCACCCGATGCGACGAAGGATCGCGAGGCCGGCATCGACACCGAAGATCCACAGGAAGCGCGCGACGATCACCGCCGCGACGATGAGCAGCACGGGCCGTGCCATCGTATCCACCACCATGCCGAGCCCGCCCACGCGGTCGAGCAAGCCCCGGAACGACAGGCCGATAAGCAGAAAGACGGCAGCTTCGAGCAGAAATACGAGCACCTGCCAGAACGCCAGCGCCCGGATGCGCACGCGCGCGTCGAAGACGACGTGCTGGAACCAGCCGCAGGTCAGGCCCGCGGTGACGACGGCGATGACACCGGAGACGTGCAGCCGTTCGGCCGCGATATAGGCGCTCCAGCAGACCAGCACGGTCGCCGCGATCATCAGCGTATCGTCGCCGAGCCGGCGAAGCAGGGCCACCCACAACCCGCCGATCGCCGCCCCAACCGCGATGCCGCCTGCGACCAGCAGGAAGAAGGTCCCGGTCGCCGCCCCCAGATGGAAGCCGCCGGTCAGCACCGCCGCCACTGCGAACCGAAACAGGACCAGCCCGGCGGCATCGTTCAACAGGCTTTCGCCTTCGAGCAGCGTGGTCAGCCGCCGCGGCAGCCTGACCCGCTGCAACACGGCGCGTGCCGATACCGCGTCGGGAGGCGACAGGATCGCGCCCAAAGCGACGCAGGCGGCCCATGGCAATTGGGGCATCAGCACCTTGGTCACGATGGCCACGACCGCGGTCGTGAAGAAGACCGCACCGACCGCGAGCGACAGGATGCCGGCCATGTGCCTTCGAAACGGTGCGATGGCGGTGAACCACGCACCGTCCATCAGCAGGGGTGGAAGAAACAGGACGAGGACCAGTTCCGGGTCGATCGCGATCCCCTGCACGCCCGGAACGAAGGCCACCGCGCATCCGCCGACGATCAGTGCGGCTGCCGGCGGCAGCGACACGCGCCGAGCCAGATAGTGAAGCCCGACCACCACCAGGAACATGCCGATGATCAGCTCGAAGTTCGCCGCTGGATGCACGGGGCCGCCCTTTCCTACTCGTCAGGTCATGCTGTGCAATCTGCCCCCAAGGCGGTCAACGTGACCCCCGCAGCATTTCGGGGCCGCACGCCCATCTCCCTGTTTCCCGACGTGTAGCGACAAGCGTGGAATGGGCGGGGCGGATCGATCGACATGGAATGCCCCGCCTTTTAAGGACGATCTGTATCCGCGACAGGGGGCTGACCTGCACTTTCAAGACACGCGCCGGGCCTTGTTACGGTCCGCCATGCTGACCCCAGTCGGGTTCTGGACGGCAGCGCATGCGCGGCTTGCCCCGGTTGCGGCGGCAAAACGGCCACCTCGTGCTGCCGGCGAGGCTGTTGAAAGTCCTGACGGCACGCGACGAACTGGCTTTGACCGTTCGGATCAGAGAGACGGAGTTTTAAGTCCGGCCCAGATGCTCCTTGACGGCGTTCAGCGCGCGCGAAGACGTCGGCCTCGACCGGAAAGGCGGACGTTCCTTCCCACGGACATTACTTCCGGGTCCATTCCGCGAAGCAGCGCGTTGGGTTTATACAGTCGCTTTTCCGATCCGGGCGGAGCTCCTGGTCATACGGAGAAGAATCATGCGCGCATTATGCTGGCACGGTAAGGGCGATGTCCGCGTCGACACCGTCGCGGACCCCGAGATCAAACATCCGCGCGATGCGATCATCAAGGTCACGGCCTGTGCGATCTGCGGGTCGGACCTCCACCTGCTCGACGGCTATCAGCCCACGATGGAAGCCGGCGACATCCTCGGCCACGAGAATATGGGCGAGGTCGTCGCATTGGGCTCGGAAGTCACCAATCTCAGGATCGGCGACCGCGTCGTGGTGCCGTTCACGATCAGCTGCGGTGACTGCTGGTTCTGCCGCAAGGGTCTGTTCGCCGCCTGCGACCGGACCAACCCCAATGCGGAGATGGCCGCCAAGGCGATGGGCCATTCGCCCGCCGGCCTGTTCGGCTTCAGCCACATGCTGGGCGGTTATTGCGGTGGGCAGGCCGAATATCTCCGGGTACCCATGGCGGACATCGGCCCGATCAAGATCCCCGACACCGTCACCGACGATCAGGCGCTGTTCCTCTCGGACATCTTCCCGACCGGCTACATGGCCGCCGAGAATGCGCAGATCGAACCGGGCGACACCGTCGCCATCTGGGGCTGCGGCCCGGTCGGTCAGTTCGCCATCCGCTCTGCACTGATGATGGGCGCGGGTCGCGTGATCGCGATCGACGAACTGCCCGAACGGCTCGCCATGGCGGAAGCGGGCGGCGCCGAGACGATCAACTTCGCCGAGACCGACGTTTACGACGAACTGCAGGCACGGACCAAGGGACGCGGCCCCGACAGCTGCATCGATGCGGTCGGCTGCGAGGCGGCGGGACATGGCGCAGCCGATGCCGTCATGGACAAGGTCAAGGCCAGCATGATGCTCGCCACCGATCGCGTTCACGTCCTGCGCCAGGCGATCATGAGCTGCCGTAAGGGAGGCACCGTCTCGGTGCCCGGCGTCTATGTCGGCATGGGCGACAAGCTGCCGATCGGTGCGGCGATGAACAAGGGCCTGACCATCAAGCTCGGCCAGACCCACGTGCAGCGCTACACCAAGCCGCTGCTGGAGAAGATCGTGGCCGGCGAGATCGACCCGAGCTTCGTCGTGACCCATCCCGCCAGTCTGGAGGACGCACCCGAAATGTACGCCAAGTTCCGCGACAAGGAAGATGGCGTCATCAAAGTGGTGATGCGCCCGCACGGTTAATTGCTGCGCCGTGCGTATCGGTCTGCGTCCGCTTCCTATTGGAGGCGGACGTTCTCCGGGATTCACCTATGGTCGTTCGGAGGAGGCCTTGGGCTGCCGATATCGGACGATCGTTTATGCGTTTCGTTGGGTTTTCGCTCAAGAACAAGGTAGCATACTCACCATTCTCGATCGATATTCCGACCGATGTCAGGACAGTCCACGATTCAACCTACCGCGCCCGGCCCGCTCTTGCCGGGGAGCCGTGGCAAGAAGGTCTGGAGGATCTGGCAATCCGCCACCGTGCCTCCGGCGCAGCGCGCGATGACACTGGCGAGGTCGCGTCGCAACGCGACGAGGTCCGCGATCTTTTGGTCGATTGCGTTCAGATGCCGTTTGGCCAGTTCGTCGACCTCGCCACAATCCCGATCCCGCTCTATCGCCATGTCCAGCAATGCGCGGACTTCATCGAGCGAGAAGCCGAGGTCCCGTGTCCGCCGGATGAAGCGGAGCCGCTCCAGATCAGCGGGACGGAAGGCCCGATAGTTTCCGTCGGTCCGCGCCGGGGCGGCGATCAGCCCGACCCGCTCGTAATAGCGGATCGTCTCGACCGTCGTCCCGGTCTCCCTGGCGAGCTTGCCGATCGTCAAATGGGTCACAGCGCGATCCCCAACCTCGAGGCGGACACCGTCATCGCCGTATAGAGCAGTACCGTCACCGCGCACCCGGCGGCCAGAGCCCACCAGACAGGCACGCCGCTGCGGATCAGGAACGGGATGACGAGGAACATCGGCAACGACGGCAGCACATACCAGAAGGTCGCGCTCGCATGGGCTGCCAGGCGATCGGGATCACCCGTGTCGTGCCACAGCCACATCATGCCGAGGATGGAGACGAGCGGCAGCGAAGCGACGAGAGCGCCGAACCCCGGGCTGCGACGCGCCACCTCGGATACAGTGGCGACGATCACACCCGAGAGCAGCGACTTCACGACGAACCACATCATTCGCTTGACCCTGTAGTAGCTACAGGGTGCATATAACCTGTCGGACGCACTTCGCGAGGGACGACGGCCATGGCTTGCGGCGGTTGCGGCAGAACCTCGGACGAGAGGGGGGCTGCCGAACGGGGTTACACGGTGCCGGCAGAATGCTAGGCACAGCCATGCGCAAGCTCGTGCCCCTCCTGGCGTGCCTGATGCTGGTCCTGACGGCCTGGGCCGGGATGGCGCATGCCGCGGAAGCAGGCGGCGTCGAGATGAGCAGGACCGAGACGGCCGTCCATGCACCGGGCGATGGCGACGAGGTGCCTGCCGACGCGGACAAGGCCTACCCCCACCATCACGCCAGCTGCCACGAGCACCACGCGGACACGCCGGTCGTCGGGACGATGATCGGCCGGACGTTCGTCGCATCGACGATACCGCCCGCAGTGCGCAGCCGTGCGCTGAGCGGACACGACACGGAAGCCGGCCTCCGACCGCCGCAGGCCTGACGCGTCGATCGGGCGCGTGCGCACGCGCGTCCGGGTCACTACCGTCGGGAGCAATTCATGCATCGCATCATCGCGGCCGTTCTGGCGGCCGGCGCCTGCGCATCGTCGTCGCAGGCCCAGACCGAACAGACCGCCGCCGCAATGCGGGTCCTCACGCTGGCCGAAGCGATCGACCGGTCAGGCGCGTCGTCGCCGTTCCGGGACGTGGCGGCCGCGGGTATCCGCGCCGCCGAAGCGCAGCGCCGCCTCGCCGGCCTCCGCCCCAATCCATCGATCGTCGGCGAGGCGGAGAACGTCGCGGGCACCGGCCTCTATCGGGGACTGCGCTCGTCGGAGACGACGCTCGGCGTCGCGCTGCCGGTGGAGCGCGGCGGCAAGCGTGGCGCCCGCATCGCCGTCGCCGACGCGCAGATCGAACGTGCCGGCCTGCAGGCGGAGATCGCGCGCGCCGACCTGCGGCTGCGGGTGACGCAGACCTACACCGCCGCCGCCGCCGCCCAGCGTCGGGTTTCCATTGCGGAGGATCAGGTCGGCATCGCCGCCGAGGTCCTGCGTGCCGCCCGCGTCCGGGTGCAGGCCGGTCGCGCATCACCGCTCGAGGAGCAGCGCGCCGACGTGGCGCGCATCGCCGCCGCGGGGACGCTCGAACGGGCACGCCGGTCGGCGGCGGTGGCCTCCGACAATCTCGCCCGGCTGCTCGGCATGCCGGTGGGCCGGCTCGACAGCGGCTGGTTCGACGCGGTGTCTTCGGTCGGTCCGTCGCGGCCCATGACGCCGTCGGCATCGCTGACCGTCGCCGCGGCGCGTGCCGACCTCGACACGGCCACGGCCCAAGTCCGTCTCGCGCGCAGCCAGCGCGTGCCCGATCTGACGGTCAGTGCCAGTGCCCGCCGGCTGGAACAGACCAACGACGTCGCGGGCGTGTTCGGCATCTCCATCCCGCTGAACGTCTTCAACAACGGGCGAGCGAGCATCGCCCTCGCCGAGGCGCAGCGCGAGGAGTCTGACGCACGGCGGCGCGTCGCGCTGCTCGACGCCGAGCAGGACGTGGCCACGGCGCAGGCCGAGGCGGAGAACGCCGCGACGACGGCACGCAACGCCGCCGGACCCGCGCTCGCCGCCGCGACCGAGGCCGCCCGGATCGCCCGCATCGGCTACCGCGAGGGCAAGTTCGCACAGCTCGACCTGCTCGATGCCGAGCGCACGCTGCTCGAAACCCGCACAACCGCGATCGATGCGCTCGCCGCCCATCACGATGCGCAGGCACGGCTGGAACGGCTGACCGCCGCCGCGCCGCTTTCCAAGGACGATCACCGATGAACCGCATCCTGAAGACCGCGATGCCGGCGGTCCTGACCCTCGCCGTCACCGGCTGCGGCCGCTCGGCCGAGCCCGCCGAGAACGCCAGTGAGGCAGGCGAGACGAAGGGAGCGGCCAGCGGCGATCCGACGACCGCCACGCTCTCGGCGCAGCAGATCGCCGACGCCGGCATCGAGGTCACCCGGCCGACCGTCGGCGGCGTCGCCGGGGCGATCGAGCTTCCCGCGACCATCGAGGGCGACCCGCAAGGCGTGCAGGTCGTGTCGGCCGCGATCGGCGGCCGCCTGGTCGCGCTGACTCGCAACCTCGGCCAGCCGGTCCGCCGCGGCGACACGCTGGCCGTCATCGAGAGCCGGGAGGCAGCAAGCCTCAACGCCGAAGTGGCAGCCGCACGGGCTCGCTCCGCGCTCGCACGATCGAATCTGCGCCGCGAGCAACGGCTGTTCGCCGAACGCGTATCGCCCGAACAGGACCTCGTCGCCGCCCGCACCGCCGCGACCGAGGCGGACATCGCGGTGCGTCTCGCCAATCAGCAGCTGTCGGCCACGGGCGGGGGCGCCGGCGCTCTCAACCGCATCACGGTGCGCTCGCCGATCTCCGGCCGGGTGATCGCCCGCTCCGCGACGCTCGGCCAGCAGATCGCCGCCGACGCCGAGATCTTCCGGGTCGCGGACCTGGCCAGAGTGTCGGTGACCATGTCACTGGTACCGGCCGATGCCGGTCACGTCGCGCCGGGCACCCGCGTCGAGGTCACGTCTGCCGGACGGCGTCAGGACGGCCGCGTGACCTTCGTCTCGCCGATCCTCGACGAGACCACCCGCCTCGTGCCGGTAATCGCCACCATCGACAACGTCGGTGGCACCTGGCGCGTCGGCGAGACCGTCGGCGTCTCCGTGCTGCTGCCCGCCAAAAGCGATCGCAGCGTCGCCGTGCCGTCGGCCGCGGTGCAGATGATCGGCGACAGGCCGCACGTCTTCGTGCGGACCCCGTCCGGGTTCAGGGCGATGCCGGTGACGCTCGGCCGCACCAACGGCGGCTCGGTCAGAGTCACCGCCGGGCTGACCGGGGAGGAGCGCATCGCCTCGACCAACTCGTTCACGCTCAAGGCCGAACTCGGCAAGGCGCAAGCGAAGGACGAGGACTAGGCCATGGTCGCCCGCCCCGTCCTCGCCGGCATCGTCACCTTCGCCGTCGAAAAGCGCTGGCTCGTCCTGCTGCTGACCGTCGCCGCGGCACTCGCCGGGGTGTTCGCGATCCAGCGCCTGCCGATCGACGCCGTCCCCGACATCACCAACAATCAGGTGCAGATCAACGTCGTGGCGCCCGCCCTCTCGCCCGACCAGATCGAGAAGCAGGTCGCCTTCACCGTCGAGACGGCGCTCGCCGGCATTCCCAGCCTCGCATACACCCGGTCGCTCAGCCGCAATGGTTTCGCGCAGGTCACCGCCGTCTTCGACGAGGGGACCGACATCTATTTCGCGAGGGCGCAGGTCGGCGAGCGGTTGCGCACCGCCGCGGAGACTCTGCCCGACGGGGTGAACCCGGAGATGGGACCGATCGCCACCGGACTCGGAGACATCGTCATGTGGACGGTCGAGTATCGCGAGCTCGACGAAGTCAATCACCGCAACGGCGAACCCGGGCTCCAGAAGGACGGCAGCTATATCACCCCCGAGGGCGACCACCTCGTCACGGCCGCCGACAAGGCGACCTACCTGCGCACCGTCCAGGACTGGATCGTCACGCCGCAGCTGAAGAGCAGCGCCGGCCTCGCCGGGGTCGACAGTCTCGGCGGCTACACCAAACAATATCTCGTCGTCCCCGACATCCAGCGGATGGCGGCGATGCGGATCACGCTGCAGGATCTCGCCACCGCGCTGGAGCGCAACAACAGCAGCGCCGGTGCTGGCGTCGTGAACCGCAACGGCGAAGGCCTTGCCGTTCGCGTGGACGGGCGCGTCCGCAACGCCGACGAACTGGCGCGCACGGTGATCGCCACGCGCGAAAGCGTGCCGATCCTGCTCAGCCAGATCGCCACCGTTCGTACCGGACAGGCGTTGCGTATGGGGTCGGCATCCGAGAACGGCCATGAGGTCGTCGTCGGCACCGCGGTGATGCGGATCGGCGAGAACAGCCGCACCGTCTCCACCGGGGTCGGCGAACGGCTGAAGCAGATCGGCCGGGCGCTGCCCGTCGATGTCGTCGTCAAGCCGGTGCTCGACCGCACCGAGCTGGTCAACGCGACCATCGCCACCGTAGCGCGCAACCTGGCGGAGGGCGCGCTGCTCGTCATCGTCGTGCTGTTCGCGCTGCTCGGCAATGTCCGCGCGGCGCTGATCGCGGCGCTGGTGATCCCGATCACCATGCTGCTGACCAGCGTCGGCATGCTGCGCGCCGGCGTCTCGGCCAATCTGATGAGCCTCGGCGCGCTCGACTTCGGCCTGATCGTCGACGGCGCCGTCATCATCGTCGAGAATGCGCTGCGACGGCTCGGCGATGCCCAGCACGGCCGCCCCGCGCCGCTGCCGCTCCGGCAGCGCCTCGACCTGGTCGCGGCATCGGCGCGCGAGATGATCCGCCCGTCCGTCTACGGTCAGGCGATCATCATCCTCGTCTACGCGCCGCTGCTCACCTTCACCGGCGTCGAGGGCAAGATGTTCGAGCCGATGGCGCTCACCGTCATGATCGCGCTCGTCTTCGCGTTCATCCTGTCGATGACCTTCGTACCGGCGGCGATCGCTTGTCTGCTCGGCCGACCGGTCGACGAGAAGGAGAGCCGGATCATCGGCTGGCTGCGTCGCCGCTACGAGCCGGGCCTCGGCAAGGCGATGGGGCGACCGGGGGCCACGCTCGGCGTCGCCATCGGTACGCTCGCGCTCGCCGGCGTCGCCTTCACCACGTTGGGACAGGAATTCCTGCCGCAGCTCGACGAGGGCAACATCCTCGTTCAGGCGGTGCGCATCCCCGGCACCTCGGTCGACCAGAGCCAGGCGATGCAGTTTCGGATCGAGAAGATGCTCGCCCGCCAGCCCGAGGTGCGCTTCGCTTTCTCGCGGACGGGGACGTCGGAGATCGCCTCGGACCCGATGCCGCCGAACGCGACCGACACTTTCGTCATCCTGAAGCCGCGTGCCGAGTGGCCCGACCCCGGTCTCGGCAAGGAAAAGCTGGTGGAGCGCATGGCGCAGCGGCTCTCGACGCTGCCCGGCAACGCCTATGAGATCACCCAGCCGATCCAGATGCGCTTCAACGAACTGATCGCAGGCGTGCGGGGCGACATCGCGGTGAAGGTCTTCGGCGACGACTTCGGCGGTATGACCGACGCCGCCGGCCGCATCGCCGCCATCCTGCGCAAGACGCGCGGCGCCGTCGACGTGCGGGTCGAACAAACCGAAGGGCTGCCGATGCTCGACATCCGCCCCAACCGCATGGCGATGGCGCGGATCGGCGTCACCGCCGGCGACGTGCAGGATACCGTCAGCGCCGCGATCGGCGGTCGCGAGGCGGGCGTGATCTTCGAGGGCGACCGGCGCTTCCCGGTCGTGATCCGCCTGTCGGACGCGTCCCGGTCGGATCTGACCAAGGTGGCGCAGGTGCCGGTGCCGACGTCGGCCGGCGGCTTCGTGCCGCTGTCGACGGTGGCCGACATCGCGGTCGTCGACGGGCCGAACCAGATCAGCCGCGAGAACGGCAAGCGCCGCGTCGTCGTGCAGGCGAACGTCCGCGACCGCGACGTCGCCGGCGTCGTCGCGGAGGCACGTGCGGCGATCGACGCGCAGGTGAAGATGCCGCCGGGCACCTACGTCGCATGGGGCGGGCAGTTCGAGAACCTGGCCTCGGCGCGCGACCGGCTGTTGTTCGTCATACCCGTCTGTTTCGCCGCCATCATGCTGCTGCTCTACGGTGCGCTCGGCTCGGTGCGCGACGCAGCGATCGTCTTCACCGGCGTGCCGCTGGCGCTGGTCGGTGGCGTGCTGGCCCTGACCTTGCGGGGCATGCCGTTCTCGGTATCCGCGGCGGTCGGCTTCATCGCGCTGTCGGGGATCGCCGTCCTCAATGGCCTCGTGATGGTGTCGTCGATCCACGACCTGATGGCCCGGGGCATGGACCGGGTTCAGGCCGCGCATGACGGTGCGCTCGCCCGGCTTCGCCCGGTCGCGATGACGGCGCTGGTGGCGTCCCTCGGCTTCGTGCCGATGGCGCTGGGCCATGGTGCGGGTGCGGAGGTGCAGAAGCCGCTGGCCACCGTCGTGATCGGCGGCCTCGTTTCGGCGACGCTGCTGACCTTGTTCGTGCTGCCGACGCTCTATGCCCGCCTCGGCGGGGGGAACGCGACGCATGTTGGATTCTTGCGGGAAACCCGATCGGGGAGACGCTAGAGAGGTGACCGAATACCCGTTCGATGCTTGCGGTCATCCTCGAACTTCACACAATGATCCGAGCGACCATTACCGAACAAACCGCCGCTCGGCCGTCGCCACGACGCGCTACATCGCCGCCACCCGGCTGAGCGGCGAGACGCCATTCTCGTCGAACGCCTCGACCGCGGCGTAATAGCCCTGCCCCCTGGTCAGCGCGCGCAACGGCAGTACCGCCGCCGGTCCGTCCGCGACGCGGTCGGCGAAGACCTGATAGGTCAGCGCGAGCCGGTCGGGGCGTATCCCCCAACGCACGTTATAGCCGACGGCGCCGGCGATCCGCTGCCAGCGGATCGTCGCGTCGCGCGTATCGGCGGCGCGCGTCGCCTCGACCAGTTCGGGTGCGACGGGGGCCGCCCCGCCAGCGCTGCCGAAGACGCGCAGGTCGGCGATCGCGAGATGCGCGCCGCCGATATGGCCGTGGACGTAGCGGACGAAGCGGGCGGCCGTCGGTCGCGGCAGTTCGAAATAGGCGTTGGGGCGGTCGCGCCGTGGCGCTTCGGTGTGTGCGAGCGGCCGCCATTCCCGCCCGTCGCGCGAGGATTGCAGCTGGAATTCGGTGTAGATATCGGGTGCGTCGCCGAACCGCCCGGCCTGATAGTCTACGAAGTCGACCTGCACCGCGCGTATCGTCTTCACCGCCCCGAGATCGATCGTCAGCGTCGCGCCCGGCGCCTTGTCCGGCGACAGCCAGAAGCTGCGCGGATTCTCGTCGGTGGCGTCGCCCGGCCCATGCCCCGCGACGCTGCCGCTCGCCTGCGCGCGCTTCCGGTAGGAGAGCAGCATCCAGCCGGTGAACAGCGTATCGGGATCGGTGACATGCCCGGTCGGCAGCCGCTGCGGAAAGTCGCCGAAGCGGGTCGATACGCGCATCTGCCCGTCGGTATCGAACACGGTCGGCCACAATCCGACGCGCCGCTCGAACGTCCAGTTATAGCCGATCCACGGCGTCCCGGTGTTCCACCAATTGCCGTGCAGATCCTGGAACGTATTGCCATGCCCGGCGCCCTGCACGAAGCCGCCGGGTTTGTAGCCGATGGGATTATAGGCGGCGTAGGTGAATGGCCCCATTGGCGAGGTGCCGACGTAGGTGCCGGTTGCATATGCATTATATTCGGTGCCCGGGGCGCCATATTGTAGATAGTAGCGGCCACGGACCTTGGTCATCCATGCGCCCTCCATATACGGCTTGACCGGCGTGCCGTCGGGGGTGGTGCCGCTGTGATCCTGACCGAAACGCTCCCAGCCGTGACGGTCGGGATCGAGCAGGATGAAGGATTTGCGCGGGCTGCCGTACGTCAACTTGCCGTCAGCGAAGCTGACGGGCGCGCCGTAGATCGGGAAGACGTTCGACGAATTCCAATAGAGGTACCAGCGCATGTCGTCGTCCCGGAACAGGTCCGGGTCCCATGGTCCGGGCGGCACCTCGCCGGGCTTGATCGTCTCCTCGAAGCCCGATCGCACCGCGCCCGGCAGCGGCGGCATGCGGCGGACGAACAGGTCGATGCGCCCGCTCGCCGGATCGCTGCTGCTGTAGATCGTCCCCTGCGTCGTCATCGACGGCATGATCAACAGCCGCTCGCCGTCCGAGGACACGGCGGGTGCGACGATCCCCTCCGCCGGCCAGCGACTGGGTTTGACGAAGCGCCAGGTGACGAGGTCGGTCGAGCGCCAATATCCGTCCGCCAGCGTGAGGAAGAGGTAATAGGCGCCCTTGAACGGCACGATCACCGGGTCGGCGCCGGTGCGATACGACACGCCTTCGTTGACCTGCTCGAAATTGTAGCGGTAGTCGAGGTCGACCGGATTGGCATAGGTCTGCGCCGGCACGGCGGCAGCGAGCGCGAGCCAGGCGATCATCGCTGCGCCTGGACGAACAGGTTGGCGGTCAGCCGCCCCTGCCGCGGATCGGCGCTGAGCGGCAGATCGTCCGGGATGATCCCCGAATGGAGCAGGCAACCCTGATAGATGACGACGCGATCACGCCGCGCGTCGACCCGGCCGATCTGCTCGAACGCGGCGGTGCTCTCGTTGATATAGCCGTCGAGCGCCGGACCGTCCCGACGCGCGGCAGCAAGGAAGGCGGCGCGATTGCCGTCATCGACGCGCTCGATCCCGGTGGCGCGCTGCCGGTAGAAGGCGGTCCCGGCCGGCTGGTCGGAGAGATAGTGCAGCACGGCGATATAGCCTTCGTCCGTCGCGTCGAAATGCGGCGCGCGTTGCACCGGCGTGAGCGTCTGCGGCGCGGCGGTGACGATCGAGAAACTCGCCTCGATCCAGTCGAAGCCGTCGATCGCGAAGGCGCCGCCGATGAACGGCGCGACACGGTCGAGAAGCGCGGTGGCATAATCGTAGGCCGCACCGTCGCCGGCAGCGAGGACGCGGCGAACCCCGGGGTAATGGCCGCCCGCCGCGGGGTAAGGCGCCAGCGCCGCCGCGAGATCGACGATCCGGTCGACCGCGCCGCTCGCATCGTCGACGACGACGACCGGGCTCTCGCCGTGCCCGATGCGGAGCAGGCTCGGCGTCATCGTGCCGGTCCTCAGAACTTGTAGCGCGCGCCGACCTGGAACGAGCGCGGCACGCCTTGCGTGTCGTTCTCGCGCTTGGTGGGATTGACGCCCGACCCGGCGCCCCAGGCGGTGTAGGTGCGGTTGACCGAATCGAACAGGTTGAACGCGGCGAAATTGACCTCGAGATCGGTCCCCCACGGCATCCGGAACGTCTTCGAGATCCGCGCGTCGACCGAGGCGTAGCCGACGATCTGGTCGGGCCAGAAGACGCCGCCGAAATTGCCGTATGTGCCGGTCGTGCCTAGGAACTCCGCCGGCGCCGGACGCGTGATGACCTGACCGAACGACGGCCCCGAACTGAACGTCCCGGTGAGCGACAGCTTGGTGTCCCATGGCCCGCGCGCAATGCCGGTGCCGACGAAACGCCATTTCTCGACGCCGGCGACGTAATTCCAGCCATAGGCATCGACGCGCGGACCGTTGTAGAATTCGTCGCTCTGCAATTCCTGCGCGACGTTGCTCTTCGCCTGCTGCAAGGTCAGCGTCGCGGTGAAGCCCCATTTCGACCCGGTGACGAACGGCTTCTCCGCGGTGAAATAGACCGCGTTATATTCCGCCTTGCCGTCGTTCGAACCGATGTTGAGCTTGCCGCTATAGCCCGGCAGGATGCCGGAGGCGGGGAAGTTGTCCTCGATCCACTGATCGCCCTGGCTGGTGTACTGGCCGCTCGGCAGACGGTTGCCGCGCACATATTTGAAGATGTTGTGGCTGCGGATGTGGCTGAAGGTGATCGACGTCTGCACCACGCCCAGCCGCTTGCGCACGCCGAAGTTGAACTGATCGGAATAGGGCAGCTTGGTGTTGTTGTTGAGCAGCCAGACGTCGCCGCCGACGCCGGTCGCCGTCGCCGCGGCGCGCAGATTGTCGACGTTCTTGTAGCTGTCGTTCCACACCAGGGTCGTCGCCGGCAGGACACCGCCATTGCCCTGGCGGAAGCTGGCGCAGGTCGGCTGCCCCGGCCCGTCGCAGAAGCTGAGCGTGACGGTGCGCTGGTACAGCGCCTTGACCGTCTCGATCCCCGCGGTGATGAACAGCGGCCGGTCGTAATATCGCCCGGCGCCGGCGAACAGCACCGTGTCGCGGTCGCCGTTGATATCGTACGAAATGCCCAGCCGCGGCTGGAACGCCTTCCAATACGGCTTCCGGTTGCTGCCGTTCGAGATATAGTCTTCCGGATTGATCCCCGCCGCCTGCCACGGCTGATAGTTGCGCAGCGCGGTGGCGATCGCGTCGGGCGTGACGAACTTGTCGTTCTTGGCGTTGGTCTCATAGTCCCAGCGGATGCCGGCGTTGACCGTGATGTGATCGTTGACCGTCCAATCGTCCTGGATGAACAGGCCGATCTGCGTATCCTTGACCTTCGCTGCCTGGACCGGGACGACCGACACCGCCGCCTGCTGCGGCGTCGACGCATCGAAGGTCGTGTAGGTCGAGGGGGTGAAATAATAGGAGCCGTTGCCGAGATTGTCTTCGGCGCGCGACAAGTCGTTGAGCGATACCTTGACGCCGGCCTTGATGACGTGCGCGTTGCTGAAGAAGGTGACGTTGTTCTTGAACGTCCAGGTCTTCTGATTGTCCGACTGTTAGAAGCCGTTGGTGCCGAGCGCAGCGACGACCGAACCCGGCTGGCCGAGGATGATCTCCGGACCGCTGCCGGTGCGCGGCGTGCCATTGAAGACGGTGTTATAGGCGATCGTCGCCTCGTTCAGCCAATTGTCGCCCCGGTGATTCCACTCGAGCTGATAGAGGTCGATCTTCGATTGCAACAGATGGCCGTGCGACGGCACCGACGTGCCGCCGAAATCGGCGAGATTGCTCTCGCGGCGGAAGAAGCCGCTGAAATTGACCGTGTCGGCGTTGCTGACGAAGGCAGTGAGCTTGCCGAAATACAGCTTCTGGTGGAAGTCCTGCGCATAGCTACCGTTATATTGATCGGCGATCGCCTGCGGCACGACCTGCGACGGCTGATCGGTGTTGGTGGTGCCGAGCAGGACCGCGGCGGAAGGCGCCTTCTGGTCGGTCGCTTCGAACGCGCCATAGAAATGCAGCACGTCCTTGATGATCGGTCCGCCGAAGTCGCCGCCATATTGCTTGCGGTCGTAATCGCCCTGCTTGAGCGAACCGTCGCGGTTGTTGGCCTTGCCCGGCCGGTCGAAATATTTGGTGCCGTAGAAGCCCTTGGGCTGCCATTCGCCGAAGATCGTACCGTGGAAGTCGGTGCCGCCCGACTTGGTCACCGCGGTGATGATCGCCGAACCCGCCTGCTCGTACTCGGCCTTGAAATTCTGCGTATCGACCTTGAACTCCTGCACCGCGAGCTGCGGGAACGGATTGCCCTGGCTGAAGTTCTGGCCGGCGACGCCGCCGTGGTTGACCTGGTTCTTGAGGCTCAGGCCGTCGATGAAGACGTTGACGTTGTCGGCGCTGATGCCGCCCGCCTGCACCTGCCGGTTGCTGCGCCCCGGCGTCACCGAGACGCCCGGTGCGAGCGCGGCGAAGTTGAGGAAGTTCCGGTCGCTCTGCGGCAGGCTCTCGATCTGCTGTTGCGAGACGTTGGTGGAGATTTCGGCGGTGCGCACCTCCTGCGTGCGGCGGCCGGTGACGACGATGTCGCTGCCCGTGCCACTGCCCGCGTCGGCGGAGGTCGTCGTCTCGGTCGCGCCGGCCTCGGTCGCCGCGGCGGGGGTGTTGATGTCGAGCGTGATCGTCTGGCCGACCGGCACGACGACCTGCTGCGGCTGCTGACCGTCGACCGCGACGCGATAGGTGCTCGGGCGAATGCCGGGGATGGTATAGGTGCCCGCATCGTCGGTGCGGCCGCGGATGACCTGCCCGGTGGTGAGATCGGTGATGACGACGGCGGTACCGGGCGCAGCGCCCGCGACCTTGCCGCGCAGCGTCGACGTCGACTGGGCCAGCGCCGGCGCGCCGACGGCGAGCGCCATGGCAAGCGCCGCGGCCGAAATGCCGCGACGGAACCGTGCGGCCTGATACCCTGCTGCCATTGCAAACCCCTCCGTCTGTCACCCGATCTTTGCTTCCACCGGCGCGTCGACGAGCGACGGCAGCGGATCGCGCTGGGCATATGAAACCGGTTACTCGCCTCCGTAACCGGTTACAACACGGCTCGCGCTAAAGACTTGGACCGTTGCGCTCCGGCAACAGTCAGGCCTGGCAGTGGCGGGCGATGAACGCCTCGTGCGTCGGCATCCCGGCGGCGACCTCGGCGATCACCTCCTCGACATCGCCAAGAAAGGCGGCGGCCTGTGCGGCGGGGATCATGTCGACCATCGGATCATAGGCCGCGCGCAGGCGCTGGCCGAGCAGGACCTGCACCCAGCTTTCCTCGCGGAACAGCTCGGCCTTGCCGTGCATGAAGAACCGCGCCGACGCCGCGAACAGCGCAAGCCGTTCGGTGAGGCTGTCGGGCACGTCCATATGCTTGACGTAGCGCCAGAATTCCGTGTCTTCGCGGTCGGTGACCTTGTAATGCGCAATGATGAAATCGCGCACGTCGCGATATTCGAAGTCGGTCTGGCGATTGTATTCGGCGATGTCGGCATCCTGAAAGCCGCGCCCGGGGAACAATGCGATCAGTCGGAGGATGCCGGTCTGGATCAGGTGGATGCTGGTCGATTCGAGCGGTTCGAGAAAACCGCCGGCAAGTCCGAGCGCGACGACATTCTTTTCCCATGCGCGCCGCCGCTTGCCGGGACGGAAGCGCACCGGCCGCGGATCGCCGATCGCCGGGGAGTCGAGATGCGCGAGCAACGTCCGCGCGGCCGCCTCGTCCGAGACGAAGCGGCTGGCATAGACATGGCCGTTGCCGGTGCGATGCTGCAGTGGGATCCGCCATTGCCAGCCGGCATCATGCGCGATCGAGCGGGTATAGGGCGTCAGCGGCCCCTGCCGTGCGCTCGGCACCGCCAGCGCGCGGTCGCAGAGCAGCCAATGGTCCCAATCCTCGTAGCCGACCCCCATCGCATCGCCGATCAGCAGCCCGCGCATGCCCGAACAGTCGACAAACAGGTCGCCGTCGACCGTCCGTCCGTCGGCGAGCACGACATGATCGAGGAAGCCGTCCTGCCCGCGCCGGTTGGCGGCGACGATCCGCCCCTCGATCCGCTCGACCCCCGCCGCTTCGGCGCGGCCACGCAGGAAGGTGGCGTAAAGGGCGGCGTCGAAGTGATAGGCGTAATCGAGGTCGGCGATCGGCGAATTCGGATGCGCCGGATCGGGCAAGGCGAAGCGGTTCATCCGTGCCGCCAGCGTGTTGAGCGCATAATGATCGAGTGGTCGGGCCTCCCCCGTCGCCCGCGCCTTGAGCCAGAATTGGTGGCAGTGCAGCCAATAGAGGTCCTGACCGATCTTGCCGAACCCATGGATGTAGCTGTCGCCGACGCCGCCCCAGTTGCGGAACTCGATGCCGAGCTTGAACGTCGCCTGCGTCGCGCGGACGAACTCGAATTCGTCTATGCCGGCGAGGCCGTTGAAGGTCCGGATAGCGGGGATCGTCGCCTCGCCGACGCCGATCGTGCCGATCTCCGCCGATTCGATCAGCCGGATCGTATAGGCGCCGAGCAAGAGCCGCGAGAGCAGCGCCGCGGTCATCCAGCCGGCGGTGCCCCCGCCGACGATCGTGATCGTCTTGAGCGGCGGATTGGGATGGCTCCCGCTCACCCCAGCCATCCGCCGGCGAACCCTGCCCGCGTCAGCCCGCGCCGGATCGTCGGCGAGCGGCGCATCGCCCGCCACACGCCCTCGTCGCGCATATTGGCGATCGCGCCGAGGATCGCGCCCTGATCGATGCCCAAATAATCCCCGTCGACCCAGCCGCTCGTGGCATCCACCGACCCCGCCTCCAGCTTGACGTCGGTATAGCGGAACGACGGGTTGAAGCTGTCGAGAAAGCCATATTTGCCGTAGAGCCCGGGCCATGCCTTCATCGCATTGGCGGCGGGAACGACGATCTCCGGCGCGAAGGCGAGGCTGCCCAGCGCGGCGGTCGGCGCCAGCGTCCCATCGTCACGCTCGTCCGGCTGGCCGAGCGGGCCGCGCGCCGAATAGCCGAAGAATTCCGCGGTCCGTTCCTTGAACGGCAAGCGGAAATTGCCCGGTCCGTCGCAGGCGGTCAGTCCCCAGATATCGCGGCCATAGCCGTCCCAGCGCATCGGGTTGGCGATGCAATAGGCGCGATTGGCATAGGTCGCGCGGCGGCTGTTCTCGAAATAGTCGAAGCCCGCCTGCCGCATCGTCGCATCGCGGATGCCGCGGAAGTCGATCCACATCTGGCTGTACTGATGGCCGAACAGCGGCGCGAAGGCGAGATGCCGCGTCGTCCCCCGCCCGCGCCAGAAGCCCGGATAGGTCTTCGTCCACGCATCCCACGCCCCGTCGGCGAGCGGCTTGCCCCGGCTGCCGAGGCCGACGATGTAGACCATCATCCCCTCGTTATACCCCTCCCACGGCCGCTCGATGAAGCCCTGCCCCGGGTGCCAGCCCATCGATACGCTGCCACGCGCGTTGGTGAACCACGGCCAGTCGGCGCGATCGGTGATTTCCTGCGCCAGCCGCCGGATCTCCGCCTCTGCCGGATCGGCGCGATCGTACCAGGCGCCGGCGAACAGGATGCCGAGGAAGAGGAGCGTGGTGTCGACGCTCGACAGCTCGGTATCGCGGAAGCGCTGGCCGGTCTTCATGTCGAGGAAGTGATAGAAGAAGCCCTTGTGCCCGCTCATTCCCGCCGGCGCGTCACCCTGCGGCGCGGCAGCGAAGAAGCGCAGCGTGGCGAGCGTCAGGTCGCGCGCGGCTTCGCGCCTGATCCAGCCGCGCGCCACCCCGACGGGATAGGCGGTCAGCGCGAAGCCGACCGCGGCGATGCTGGCGAAAGACGGCGTCGGCCAGCGATCCGGCACCAGCCCGTTGTCGCGATTGGCGAGATCCCAGAAGAAGCGGAAGGTCCGCTGCTCTAGGTCATCGAACCAGCCGGGCAGCGCGACGCGCGGCGCCGCCCCTGCCAGAGCGGGCAGGCAGGCGGCGGCGGTGGCGAGCGGGGCGCGCGCCAGCAGCGCGCGGCGGTCGATCGGGGTACGGATCATATCGGCAGGGGTCCGGTGGTGGAGCGGATGACGAGCTCGGTCGCGACGATTTCCGTGTCCGGCGACAGCGCGCCGCCGTCGAGCGCATCGATCAGCCGCGCGGTGGCGCTCGCCCCCATTTCGGCGAGGTTGATCCGCACCGTCGTCAGGCCGAGATAGCGGGCGAGCGGAACGTCGTCGAAACCGGTGACCGCGATGTCGCCGGGGACCGCCACCCCCGCCTCGCGCAACGCGCTCATCGCGCCTAAAGCCATCATGTCGTTGGCGGCGACGATGCCGTCGCACGTCTCACCCGTGGCGATCAGCCGGCGCACCGCCGCGACGCCCGATTCCTCGCGGAAATCGCCTTCGATGACGATCGGGTCGCTATCGGGTGCGTGCACCGCCATCGCCGCGAGGAAGGCGTCGCGGCGTTCGCGTCCATCGATATTGCCGTCCGGGCCGCTGATGTGCAGGAGCCGCCGGCGGCCGGTCGCGGCGAGGTGCGCGACCGCTGCCCTGATCCCGGCGGCATTGTCGATCCGATAGGCGGCGCGGCCGGTCGTCTCGCGGCAATTGACCAGCACCGCCGGTACGTCGCGCGGCAGCGCCTCGTCGAGCTCGGCGACATCGAGCTGCGGCGCCATCACGATCAGCCCGTCGACGCGGCCGCGCATCGATCGCATCGCCTGCGCCGCCAGCGCCGCATCGGCGTGCATGTTCGACAGCAGAAGGTGATAGCCGCGCGCCGTGACCTCGCGATCCATGCCGCGGACGATCTCCGAGAAGAATTCGCCGTAGAGGTCGGGCAGGACGACACCGATGGCATGGCTGCGGGCCAGCGACAGACTGCGCGCGCCGGCGTGCGGCACATAGCCGAGCGCCTTGGCCGCCGCGAGTACGCGCGCGCGCATGTCGGGGCGGACGCTGCTATGCCCGTTGAGCGCGCGCGATACCGACGCGACCGATACCTCGGCGACGCGCGCGACGTCGCGGACCGTGGCGGATGCCTGTTTCATGCCCTCCCCTTGCGTGCCATCCCCGACCTTCTATCGTCGCGACACATCTTGTGCGACGCCGGTGAGCTGTGTAACCGGTTACAGGATAGCGTCAACGCGAAAAGCACCGGGTCCTTCGCGGGTCACCCCGGGCACGCGCGACGACGGCGATGAGGGGACGACCTGGATATGACCGACATCACCATCTCGCGGCGTGCGGCGCTGCTCGGCGCCGGGACGATCGCGGCCTGGGCCGCCAGTCCGGCGCGTGCGCTGCTCGCCGCGGCGGCGGACGCCGCCTTGCCCGCCGGGATCGAGGCGATCCTCGCCCGAATGACGCTGGAGGAGAAGGCGGGCCAGTTGCAGCTCAACGCCGCGGCGTGGAGCGGCGGCATCGCCACCGGGCTCAACCCGCCGACGACCGGCGGCCCGAGCTTCGAAGGTCAGCTCGTCGACGCGGTCGCGGGCAAGCTCACCGGCGTGTTCAACGGCAATGGCGCGGTGATGGCGCGGCGGATGCAGCAGGCGGTGATGCGGGAATCGCGGCTGAAGATCCCATTGCTCTTCGCCGCCGACGTGATCCACGGCCACCGCACCATCTTCCCGGTGCCGGTGGCCGAGGCGGCGAGTTTCGATCCCGATCTGGCGATGCGCACCGCACGCATGGCCGCCTATGAAGCCGCAGCGGCGGGGATCGACTGGACCTTCTTCCCGATGGTCGACATCGCCCGCGACCAGCGCTGGGGCCGGACGATGGAAGGCGCGGGCGAGGACACGCTGCTCGGCCAGATGTTCGCCACGGCGCGCGTCCGCGGCTTCCAGGGCAAGCAGCTCGGCGACATCGACGCGGTGATGGCCTGCATCAAACATTTCGCCGCTTATGGCGCGGCCGAGAGCGGGCTCGATTACAACAGCGTCGACCTGTCGGAGCGGACGCTGCGCGAAGTCTATCTGCCGCCGTACAAGGCGGGGTTCGACGCCGGCGCGATGAGCGGCATGGCCTCGTTCAACGAGATCAACGGCGTCCCCGCGACCGGCAATGCCTGGCTGATGCAGCAGGTGCTGCGCGACGAATGGAAATTCCCCGGCATCATCGTCTCCGATTACACCGGCGACGAGGAGATGATCGCCGCCGGCTTCGCCAAGGACGGCAAGGATGCCGCGCGCCTCGCCTTTCTGGCCGGGGTCGACATGAGCATGCAGTCGAATCTCTATGCGCTGCACCTCGCCGAGCTCGTCCGCGAAGGCGCGGTGCCGCAGGCGACGCTCGACCGGTCGGTGCGGCGCGTGCTGATGGTCAAGCACCGGCTTGGCCTGTTCGACGATCCGTTCCGCCGCATCGATGCCAAGCGCGAGACGGCGCGGTCGCGCACCAAGGCGGCGCTCGCGCTGTCGCGCGAGGCGGCGCAGAAATCGATCGTGCTGCTCAGGAACGACGGCGACCTGCTGCCGCTCGATCCGGCGCAGCGCATCGCGCTGATCGGTCCGTTCGCGAGCGGCCAGCACGACCTCAACGGGCCATGGGTGGTCTATGGCGACAACAACCAGGCGATCGATCTCGCCACCGGCGTCAAGGCGGCGGGCGCGCGTACCGTCAGCGTGACGCCCGGTTCAGGCGTCGAGGAGCCGCTCGCCGGCGGGATCGACGCGGCCGTTGCGGCGGCGCGCGCCGCGGATGTCGTCGTGCTGGCGATTGGCGAGAGCGAGACGATGTCGGGCGAGGCGCAGTCGCGCACGTCGATCACCGTGCCCGCGCCGCAGATGGCGCTGGCCGAGGCGGTCGCCGCGACGGGCAAGCCGATCGTCGTGCTGCTCAAGAATGGTCGCGGTCTCGCGCTGGACGGCGCGGTCAAGGCGGCACCGGCGATCGTCGTCACCTGGTTCCTCGGGTCGGAGACCGGCCATGCCATCGCCGACGTGCTGTTCGGCAAGGTCGGCCCGTCCGGACGCCTCCCGCTGAGCTTCCCACACGAAAGCGGGCAGGAACCCTATTATTACGCGCACAAGGCGACCGGGCGCCCCGCGCCCGACGGCCCGCGCGAACCGTACAAGGCACAATGGCGGACGTCGCCCAATGCCGCCCTCTATCCGTTCGGCCATGGCCTCACCTACGGCAAGGTCGGCTATGCCGCCGCGAGCGTACCGGCGACGCTGGCGTGGGACGGGCGGATCGAGGTATCGGCGACGATCAGCAACACCGGCACGCGCGCCTGCGAGGAGCTGGTCCAGCTCTACATCCGCGACCGCGTCGCCAGCATCACCCGGCCGGTGCGCGAGCTCAAGGCGTTCCGCAGACTCGCGCTGGCGCCGGGCGCGAGCGAGACGGTGCGCTTCACGCTGACCCGCGCGCAGCTCGAATTCCTCGGCGGCGACCTGCGGCCCACGGTCGAACCCGGCACGTTCGACGTATGGATCGCGCCCTCGGCACAGGCGGATGGCGTGCACGGCACGTTCGAGCTGGTGCGCTGATCCCGTTGGCGGCGTGGAGCGGCGGGGAACGCCTTGTCGCCTTCCCCTACCGCGATACGGCGGCGTGATCGGCCAACGGGCGGCCCGCATCATAGACGTGTTCACCGCCATCGTGGCCAGGCCCAGCGTCGCGCCACCGTTCCCGCCCAGCCATCAGCGATCGTCGGCCGACACATGGTCTTTCGTTTTATCCCGCCCTAGGCTCTGGGGATGGACAAGGTTCTCCGGCGCACGCGCACTTCCGTGATCCTGTCGGCCCTGCTGGCGACCGCGCCGAGCCCGCCGCCGGGCGAGGCGACGCGCTGGCAGGCGCAGGCCGCGCGCGTCACGATCACGCGCGACGATTGGGGCATTCCCCATATCTGCGGACGGACGGATGCCGACGCGGTGTTCGGTCTGATCTACGCGCAGGCCGAGGACGACTTCCCCCGCATCGAGGCCAATTATCTGACCGCACTCGGTCGCACCGCCGAAGCGGTGGGCGAAGACGCGATCTGGGCCGATCTGCGCCAGCGACTGTTCGTCGATCCGGCCGCGCTTCGCCGCGACTATGCCGCCAGCCCCGCCTGGCTGCGCACGCTGATGCAGGCCTGGGCCGACGGGCTGAACTTCTATCTGGCGACCCATCCCCGGACGCGCCCCAGGGTCCTGACCCGCTTCGAACCCTGGATGGCGCTCAGCTTTACCGAGGGCAGCATCGGCGGCGATATCGAGCGGATCACGCTCAGCGACCTGAAGACCTTCTACGGCACGCCCACCCCGCCGACGCCCGAGGAATTGGGTGCGGTGCCGCGCGAGCCGTCGGGATCGAACGGTATCGCCATCGCCCCGCGGCTGACGGCGAACGGCAAAGCGCTGCTGCTCGTCAACCCGCATACGAGCTTCTATTTCCGGTCCGAGGCGCAGATGACCAGCGCCGAGGGCCTCAACGCCTACGGTGCCAGCACCTGGGGCCAGTTCTTCGTCTATCAGGGCTTCAATGCCAAGGCGGGGTGGATGCACACGTCGTCGACCGTCGACGCCATCGACGAATTCGCCGAGCGGATCGAACGGCGCGGCGCCGGCTACGCCTATCGCTACGGCAGCGAGCGGCGCCCGGTGGCGACCCGCACCGTCGCGTTGCGCTACCGCAAGGCCGACGGCACGATGGCGGAGCGGCGCTTCACGACCTATCGCACGCATCACGGTCCGATCGTCGCGAGGAAGGCGGGGCGCTGGATCGCGACCGCGCTGATGTGGAAACCCGTCCCCGCACTCGAACAAAGCTATCTGCGGACCAAGGCGACCGATCTCGCAAGCTACATGGCGGTCGCCGAACGCAAGGCGAACGCGTCCAACGACACGCTGTTCGCCGACGACAAGGGCGAGATCGCCTTCCTGATGCCGCAGTTCATGCCGGTGCGCAGCGACCGGTTCGACTATACCCGCCCGGTCGACGGCAACGATCCCGCAACCGACTGGCACGGGCTGCACAGCCTCGCCAGCCTGCCGAGCGTGGTCGCCCCGCGGATCGGATGGGTGCACAATACCAACGACTGGCCGTGGAGCGCGGCAGGTCCCGACAGCCCCAAGGCGACGGATTATCCCCGCTATATGGATCAGGTCGGCGGCAATGCACGCGGCGTGCACGCCGATCTGCTGCTGACCGGCAAGAGCGGCTGGACGGCCGAGCGGCTGCGCGCCGCCGCCTTCGATCCCTATCTGCCCGCCTTCGCGCAGCTGCTGCCCGGGCTCGTCGCGGCGTGGGACGCCTTGCCCGCACGCGATCCGCGCCGTGAGGCGCTCGCCGCCCCGATCGCCGTGCTGGAAGGCTGGGATCGGCGCTGGGGCCAGGAGTCGGCCGCAACGAGTCTCGCGGTGTTCTGGGGCGACCAGCTGTGGCACGAGGTCGGCGGCTTCGCGCAGGCCGAACGGCTGAACGTCCCCGACTATATCGCCACCCGCGTCGGTGCTGACGCCAAGCTCGCGGCGCTGTCGGATGCGGTCGACCGACTGACCCGTGACTTCGGCGGCTGGCGCATACCGTGGGGACGGATCAACCGATTCCAGCGGCTCGACGATGCGATCGCGCCGCACTTCGACGACGCGGCGCCCTCCATCCCCGTGCCCTTCACCTCGGCCCAATGGGGCAGTCTGGCCTCGTTCGGGGCGAAGCGCTGGCCGGGTACGACGCGCTATTACGGCACCAGCGGCAACAGCTTCGTCGCCGTCGTCGAATTCGGTCCGCGGGTGAAGGCGATGGCGGTGATGGCCGGCGGCCAGAGCGGCGACGCCAGCTCGCGTCACTTCGCCGATCAGGCCACGCGTTACGCCCAAGGCAGGCTCCGTCCGGTCTATTTCTATCCCGACGAACTGAACGGGCATATCGAGCGTCGCTATCGACCGGGCGACTAGCGCGCCCGTGTCGACACCGCGGATCGGAATTGCGGCAGGGCGTGACGTCGCGCCGCCTTCTGACGTCGTCCCGTCGATTGCAGGCATTGAAGGATATTCCCCGGACGATGGCGATCCGCTATGGGAGGATCGTCGGAAAAGGCAGGCTTGGTGTGGTCAGCCCAAGCCCTTCCGGTAACGGAAGCTCTGGTCTTTGGCCTCGGCCGGGACCCCCACGACGAACAGCGGACGCCGGTTAGCGGCGCCCGGCCGTTCGTCCGTGAGGGTGCCTGAATGGGGAACGCTCCGGTCGAACATCGACTGGAGGAGCCACAACCATGTTACCCGATCATTCCACCTACGACGTCATCATCGCCGGCGCGGGACCCGTGGGCCTGTTCCTGGCGTGCGAGCTCGGGCTCGCCGGCTGCCGCGTCCTCGTGCTCGAGCGCGCCGCCACGCCAGTATCGCCGCTGAAGACGCTGCCGTTCGGCCTTCGCGGGCTGAACCTGCCGACGCTGGCGAGCCTGTCGCGCCGCGAACTGCTCGAGCCGCTCAAAGCGCTCACGATGGCGCAGACCGTAGCCGTCACAGCGCCATGGACGGCCGGCAAGAGGCGTCCCGCCGGGCATTTCGCTGGCCTGCAATTCTTCCGCGACCTGGTGGACGACGAACAATGGCCAGCGCAGGCACGCGGCGGCAACGAGACGCTCGCCGTCACGATGGCGGATATCGAGCACGTGCTCGCGACCCGGGCGGATGCGCTCGGCGTCACGATCCGCTACGGCTGCGCTATCGACGACGTGCTGGCGCTCGCGGACTGCGTCGAGGTGCGTGCTGGAGGCGGCCCGCTTCGTGCCCGCTGGCTGGTTGGCTGCGATGGCGGACGAAGCACGGTGCGCAAGGCCGCCGGGATCGGCTTCGCCGGCACCGAGCCGGAGTTCACCGGCTATTCGATGGCGCTACGCCTCGACGAACCCAATCCGCTCCGCCCCGGCCGCCAGCATAGCGCGACGGGCATGTATACCTATGCGCCGCCCGGCGTCGTCACGATGATCGACTTCGATGGCGGAGCGAACCACCGCACCACGCCGCTCACCCGCGACCACGTACAGGCCGTCTTGCGGCACGTCTCGGGAACGGACGTCGCCGTGAATGCGGTGGAGCTGGCCACGACATGGACCGACCGCGCCTTTCTGGCGGCCTGTTATCGTCGGGGGCGCGTGCTGCTGGCCGGCGACGCCGCCCACGTACATGCCCCATTGGGCGGACAGGGCCTCAATCTGGGTATAGGTGACGCGACGAACCTGGGGTGGAAACTGGCCGCGGTCGCGAACGGCCGGGCACCATCATCGCTGCTCGACAGCTACGAGCAGGAACGGCGACCGATCGCCGAACAGGTGCTCGACTGGTCGCGGGCACAGGTCGCGCTGCTCAGGCCGGATGCGGGCGCAGCGGCGCTGCGCGCGATCGTTCGGGACCTGATGGAGACCCGTGACGGTGCGACGTATTTCGCCCACCGTATCTGGGGCGTCGGCCAGATCGATCGCCCGGACGCGGCTGCCGGCGTCGCCGGGGAGCCAATCGAACGCCGCGGCATTGATCCCGCTAACGGAGATCGATGATGATCGTGCTCGCTATCATTCTTGCCGCGTCGAGCCAGCTCGATCGCTGCCTCGATTCCGGGGCCGACGCCAGCCACGGCCCCGGCTATCGAATGCGGGGACGACGGGCGGCGTCGGGAAGAGCATAGTTTGCGAACGAGCCGAGTCGACGGCCGTCGTTGCGATGGAGAGGACCTCAACCATGCCCAAGATGATCTTCGTCAACCTGCCGGTCGCCGATGTCGCGGCATCGACCGCTTTTTACGAGGCGATCGGCTTCGCGAAGAACGCGCGGTTCAGCAACGCGCAGGCATCGTCGATGGTGTGGTCGGACGCGATCTACGTCATGCTTCTCGCCAAGACCTTCTTCGCCACATTCACGGAGAAGACGATCGTGGATGCGGCGACGCACTCGACCGGCCATTACGCGCTGTCGTTCGACAGTCGCGAAGACGTCGACGCGATTACGCGCGCGGCGGTCGAGGCGGGTGGACGCGAGCTGCACGAACCACAAGACATGGGTTTCATGTACAGCCGCGCGTTCGAGGACCTCGATGGCCACGGATTCGGGCCGTTCTGGATGGATCCCGCCGCCGTCGAGGCGGGGCCGCCGGATCAGGCTTAGGCATCAGCCCCCGGGTGGCGGCCGGACATCCGGTACGGACGGCGCGCGGCGTCATCCGTCGCCGGTGAACACCGACGGGCCGGGCGGGGCGACGTCGGTCGGCGACAGCAGCCGGCCGGTGTCGGGATCGTAGCGGAAGGTCTCGCGGATCGCGTCGGTGTCGACGGTCAGCAGGCCGTGCGCGAGGTCGTCGGCGACGGTGATCCGCCGCGGCGCCTGCCCGGGACAGGCGACGATCGCACCACCCGCGAAGCCGCCGGCGCCGGCCGGGCGGATATGGCAGGGCGGCCCGTCCGCTGCGCCGAGATCGAGCCAGCCTTCGGCGGTGATGCGATGGGTGTAGACGGCACGCCCGTCCGCACCGATCGTCGTGAACGCCTCGCCGCGGCCGAAACGCCGCTGCGGCGCTTCCAGCCCTTTCACGCCCACGACATTGTGGCTCAGCAAACCGTCCGGCCCGATATAATAATGGCCGATCTGCGTGCCGATATTGTCCGGCCAGCGCAGATGCATGTGGACGTGCGGCGGGGAGTCGCGATGATCGTGGGGAGCGTTGGTGTCGAAGCCCATGATCTGGATCGTCCCCAGCCCCGCCCGCCCGACATGCGCGCCCAGCCCGAGTTCGCGCACCACCTCGCGCTGCGCGAATTCGAGCGTGTCGGCCGCGGCGCGCTCGACCGCGGGGAAACGGCCGCCGGCATAATCGCCCGCGCGCCGTGCCGGATCGGCATGTTCGAAGCGCAGCACCATGCCCGGCTCGACGATATGCGTCGCGACCTCGTCGGCGGTGATCGCATCCGCCGGCACCGGCGGCAGCGCCACGACCAGCCGCGCACCCTCGCGCCGGAACGGCAGGTCGCCGCCCTCGAGGATCACCCGCCGGATCGTCGCGGCCGGGCCGGCGAACCCGAGCTCCAGCGACCGCATCCGCGGCACCGACACGGCGACGACCGTCTCGCGGGCATTGTCGGCGTTCCAGTTGGGGTCGGTGACGATCCGGCACGTCGGACAGCTCGCCGGATCGAAGCGGACGCCCCCGCCCGCGCCGCGCTTGACGAATTTGAGCACGACGCGGACCATCGGTTCGGCCGGCGCCCGACCGGCCTCCTGCGCCGCAGCCGCGGCGGCGGCGAGCATCAGGGCCGCCGTCATCACCCCCGGCAGCAGCCTCACAGTTTCGGCGTCCACGACAGGCCGAGCCAGATCGTCCGCCCGACCGGGAAGAAGTAATTGACGTCCTCGCGCCGGCGCCCCTGACGAACGACGAACGGCGCTTTGGTCAGGTTCTGCACCTGGCCGACGAGATCGAGCCCGTCGCGCACCGCAAGCCGCGCCTGCACGTCGAATTGCTGGCGCGGCTCCTGATAGAGGTCGCGCAGCGGCGTATCGCCGTCCGCCGATTGTAGCGCGCGGCCGATGCGATTGTACGAACCGCGCAGCTCGACCGGGCCGGTCACGTAGAAGACGGTGAGGTTGGCGATATAATCGGGCTGCTGGATCAATCCGCTGGTCCGCCGCGTCGCGGGCAGCCCCGTCCTGATCCCCGCCGCGCTGACCGGCTGGCGATACGATCCGTCGAGCAGCGTGACGTTGGCGTTGAAGCCGAGGCCCGGCACCGTGGCGATCCGATCGATCGTATAGCCGATCTCCAGCCCCTTCACCCGCGCCGACGCCGCGTTGCGCGGCGTGGTGACGAAGACATTCTGATAGGTGACTCCCTGGAACAGCGTCGCCGGCCCCTGCTGGCTGCTGGTGAAGATCTCGTTGCGGATAGCCTTGGTGAAGGCGGCGACCGAGATCATCCCCACGCCGGGATACCATTCGTAGGACAGGTCGTAGTTCCACGCCTCGCGCGGCTTGAGGTCGGGATTGCCGGTAGCGATCGTCAGCGTGCCGTCGGTGCCGATCCCGAAGGTGTTGCGGACGGCATATTGGCTGTAGTCTGGCCGGCCGATCGTCTTCGACACGCCGGCGCGCAGCCGCATGCCGTCGCCGAGCTGATAGGTGGCAAGCGCCGAGGGCAGCCAATAGGCATAGCCGGTGGTGCGCCGCACCGCGCGATAGGCGGTCGCCGCGGTGCCGGTCGGCTGGTTGGTGTCGACGACGAGATGCGTATCATCGTAGCGCACCCCGGCCTGCACGTCGAAATCGTCGGTGCGGAACAGCGCCTGCGCATAGGCGGCCTTTGTGGTCTCCAGATCGCGGAAATCGTCGGCGGCATTGTTGGCGACCTGATTGGTCGCGACGAAGGCGCTGCGCGTCGCCGCGAACCGCTGCCACGCCGCCTGCCGGTCGATCAGCAGATAAGGGACGGCGGGCGTCATATAGGCGCCGGGGCGCCGGTCGTAGAGGATGCCGCGCATCGTTCCGATCGTCGTCTGCCCGGCGGCATCGGCGGGGACATATTCGGCATAGCGCTGGTCATAGGCGAGATCGGTGCGCGTCACCGCCGCGCCGATCCGCGCGCCGAAGCCGCGGTCGGCCGCCGCGGCGTTGAGGCCGAGATCGACCTTCGCGAAATCCACCGTTGAATCGAGATCGCGATCGATGCTGCGATAGTAGAGCGCGCGATAGCTGTCCGGGTTGTTCGCCGCGGCGCCGTCGTTGAACGTCAGCCGCGGCCGGCCTTTGACGACGCGATAGGCATAGCCGAACGCCGGCAGATAGCCTGCCGTGGCGCTGCCCGCCTGCGGATTGGTGTCATATTTGATCATCTCGCGCAGCTCGCGATAGGTCGCCTGCGAACGCGCGAGCGTCGTGTCGAGCACGACGCCACCGCCGAAATCGTGATGCCCCTTGGCGTCGACCAGCCAGGTATCGCGCGTCACCGGCTGATAGGTCAGCCCCTGCTGCAGGTCGCCGCGCGCGAAGCGGCCGCTGGTCGGCGTGACGTCGGTCGGCGCGCCGGTCGGAATGGTCAGCATCTCGTACCGCGTCTCGGTATCGGTGTCGTGATAATAGCCGCCGAACAGCGCCAGCGCGGTCGCATCGTCGGGTCGCCATTCCAGCTTCAGATTGCCGCTGAGCCGGGTCCGCATATTCTCGAAGAAATAGTCCTGGTTGCGCACCGGCACCGGATAACCGGTCGACAGGGTGGCGAACGGCGTGCGCGCCCCCGCGGCGGTGAAATAGGACCAGCCCGCGCCATTGCTGTCGCCGGGCAGCTCGGCGCGCGCGGTCGACGGCAGGCGCTGATATTCCGCCGAGGCGACCACGCCGAAATCGCGGTTGGCGCCGAACCGCGCCGCGGCGGTCGCATCGGTACGGATCGTCACGCCACCGCCGCGGACGAGCTTGCCCGCGGTGTCGTTGTCGCCGGCATTGGCGTTGAGCACGAGGCTGCGGTCGCCGCGGCCGTCGAAGGCGCTTTTCGACACGATGTTGATCTGGCCGCCGAGCGCATGCGGATCATATTGCGCGCTGACGCTCTTGATCGCCTCGATCCGCGAGACGAGCGATGCCGGCAGCATCTCGAGCCGCGCACCGCGATAGACCCAGTCGGGCGAGGCGAGCGGAATGCCGTCGATCGTGACGAGATTGTAGCGCGGATCGAGGCCGCGGATCGTCGCGCGCTGGTAGATGTCGCGGTTCTTGGTCGCGTCCGCCCCGCCGACCACCGACACGCCGGTGATCCGCCGGCTCGCCTCGACGATGTTGAGGTCGGGCAGCCGGCCGACATCATCCTGCGCGACGGAATCGAGGATCACCGCCGCCTCGCGCTTCGCCTTGGTCGCCGAGCGCTGCGACGCGCGGAAGCCGGTGACGACGATGTCCGGCTGGTCGCCGTCGCTGTTCGCGTCCGGTGCGACCGCCGCGCCGTCCCTCACCTGCGCCTGCGCCTGCGCCGGCATTCCCGCCAGCATCGTGCCGGCCGCCAGCGTTAACAGCATGGAATGCCTCGATAGATATGTCATGAGCCCCCCGACTTCGTCTAATACATATCATCCTGTACGATATATATTTGACAGTCTGAAGACGCCGGGGCTAACGCCGGGTCGGTCGACCTGTGCGTGAGGTTAGTGAAGATGAACCACCTCTCCCTGACCCCGCGCGCACGCCGCGTGCTGACCCTCGTCAGACGGCACGGCAGCCTGTCGCGGTCGACGCTGATCCGCGACACCGGCCTGTCGGGCACCGCGATCTTCCGCGCCACCGAGGAGCTGGAGGCGGCGGGGCTGGTCCGCGCCGGCGAGGCGGTGGCGCACGGCCGCGGCCAGCCGAGCGCGACGATCCACATCGTCCCCGATGCCGCCTTCAGCCTCGGCCTGTCGGTGATGACCGACCGTGCCGACGTGCTGCTGCTCGACCTCGCCGGGGCGGTGCGCGCGCGCCGCGAGATCAGCCTGCCGGGGATGCCGCGCGACGGACTGCTCGACGCGGTCGTGCGCTTCCGCGACGAACAGCCCCTGCCCGACCGGATCGTCGGCATCGGCGTGGCGATCGCCGGCTTCTTCACCGCCCCGCGCACCGTCAACCCCGCCCCCGAGCTCGACGACTGGGCGCTGGTTGATCTCGAGGCGCTCGTCAGCCGCCGCCTCGCCTTGCCCGCGATGGTCGAGAACATCGCCGCGGCCACCGCGATCGGCGAGCACCTGCTCGGCGTCGGCGCCGACTTCGGCAGCTTCTGCTACGTCAACGTCGCGGCCGGCTTCCGCGCCGCGACGGTCGTCGATGGCCAGCTGCTGCGCGGCCATCACGGCAATGCCGGCGAGATCGCCGGCCTGTTCCCCTTCGCCGGCCGCACCACGCCGAACCTCGGCGACCTTCGTGCGATGCTCGCGGCCCACGGCACCGAGTGCGACGGCATCGGCGATCTGGTGGAACGATTCGATCCGCGCTGGCCCGGTGTCGAGCCATGGCTCGCCGCGCGCCAGGAGTCCTTCACCTGGCTGTTCCAGACGCTGCGCTACGCCTTCGACTGCGAGGCGATCGTGCTCGGCGGCCGGCTGCCGCGCGCGCTTGCCCGCCGGATCGTCGACGGCGTGCAATGGCCGGAACTCACCCTGCCGGAGCGGCGCGGCGTTCGCGAACCGCCGGCAAAGCTCGCGGTGGCGGCGCTGGCGCCCGATCTGGCGGCACCGCTGGGCGCCGCGGCGCTGATCCTCCACCACCGGATGTTCGACTGATCGGGCCGCCGTCGCAAGATCGACCTCCCGCATGACGTACGATGCCGTCCGCCCGATTGGGACGATGCCGCAGATACTCCCAGTCCAACGGCTTGCAAGGCGGTCGATCCACATTCCACTCCCGACCGCCCGACCGCTTTCGAAAACTGATCGCGGACGAATGACTTACTATGTGACGGCCCTCGACGCGGGCGGCATCGACCATTATATACCGAGCGTTATGCAATCTGCTCCTGCCGTTGCGACGCGTGGCCGGCCACGCGAATTCTGCACCGAAGCGGCGCTGGCCGCGGCGCTCGGCGTGTTCTGGGCGAAGGGCTATGACGGCGCGTCGATGGCGGACCTGACCGCGGCGATGGGCATCACCAAACCCAGCCTTTACGCCGCGTTCGGCAATAAGGAACAGCTCTTTCATCGTGCGCTCGATCTCTACGGCGCCGAGAAGATGGCCTATACCCGCGATGCCCTCAAACAGCCGACCGCCCGCGCGGTCGCCGAGCATCTCATGCGCGGCGCGGTCGTGGCGCAGACCAGTACCTCCGATCCCAAGGGCTGTCTGGGCGTCATCAGCGCCACCGCCTGCGGGGCCGAGGCCGAATCGATCAGAGGCCATATTATCGAGCGTCGCGCTGCCGCGCATGCAGCGCTGGTCGAGCGCTTTCGCGCGGCGCAGCGCGATGGTGACCTTGCCCCCGGCGCCGATCCGGAAGGACTCGCGCAATATCTCTACGCGATGCTGCAGGGCATGGCGGTGCAGGCCGGATCCGGCGCGACCCGCGCCGACCTGGACCGCGTCGTCGACATCGGGCTGATGATGTGGCCCAGCCGCTGAACGCGAAATAAATTACCGGCCGGTACAGAAAGACGTTGATCTTCTCGGAAGCGGTTAATATACCATCCGGTACGGAATGAAGCGCCACGCCGGCGGTTCACGATCGAAGGAGCCGACATGGATCCTGGACTGACCGGACGACCCGACGCGACCTGACGGTCGCGCCCGCCACTTCTCATCACGACCTGCCGCAACGGGCCGCCAGCGCCCGCCGGCTCCGTGCGCCCGCCACCGATCGATCGGTGTGCCCCGTCGTCGTCCGCGATGGCGGGCGGTGTTCGCGCACGTCCAATTCAGGGATCTCGCATGGCCTATCTGATGCTCGACGCCGACCGCCTCCCCGCCCTTCGCCCTGCCACACCGGCCGTGGTGCCGGCGATCGACGACCAATCTGCCGCCCGACTCACCGGGCTGGAATGGTCGGTCGTCGCCCTGGCACGCAAGGACGCCTTGTCGTCGCTCCGCCGCCCCGGCCGCATGGCCAGCGCGCTCGGCGCGCTGTTCCGGCAGCCGCACAACCCGATGCTCGCGGACGAGCGTCTGGAGGCGCTGCGCCGGATCGCGGTCTTCGCGTGGCATTACGGTTATACGATACCGAGCGCCGAGCTGACCCGCTTCCTCAACGCCGGTTTCTCGCCGGCGCAATATGAGCTGATGACGGACAGTATCGGCGTCGCCCGCCGCAAGACGATGGGAGCGCGTCGATGACCGTGCACGCCCCCGTGGACACGACCCACGCGACGCCGCTCGCCCCGCCAGCCGCGTCATCGCCGCTGCTGCGCCGGTCGCTGTGGATCGGCGTCCCCGCCTTGCTCGCGATCGCCGCCGGTGTGGCGGTCAATCGCAGCGAGCCGGCGACTGCCTCGGCCGCCCCCGCACCGACCGTCACGGTCGCCGCGCCGCTACAGCGCGACGTCGCGCAATGGGACGATTTCGTCGGCCGCTTCGAACCGAGCCGCACCGTCGAGGTGCGCGCGCGCGTGTCCGGCGCGGTGACCGCGCTGCACTTCACCGACGGCGCGACCGTGCGACCGGGCCAGTTGCTGTTCACGATCGATCCGCGCCCGTTCGCCGCCGCGCTGGCCGAGGCCCGCGCCGGGCTGGCAAGCGCGCGCAGCGACCTTGCGCTGGCCCGCGCCAACCTCGACCGCGCCAACCGGCTGGAGGCGGAGGATGCGGTGTCGAAGGGCGAGCTCGACCAACTGAGCGCCCGCGTCCGCGCCGCCACTGCGGCGATCGCCGCCGCGGAGGCGCGCGTGCGCGCCCGCGCGCTCGACGTCGAGTTCACGCAGGTCCGCGCGCCGATCGGCGGGCGGATCTCAAGCCGCCGCGTCGACCCCGGCAACCTCGTCGCGGGTGGCGACACCAGCGGCACGCTGCTCACGACGATCAACGCGCTCGATCCGATCTATTTCACCTTCGACGGATCGGAGGCGCTGTTTCTCAAGGGGAAGCGCGCGCGCGCCGCCGGCAACGTCGCCCCGGCAGTCGACGTACGGTTGCAGGACGAGAGCGACTATCGCTGGCACGGCAAGCTCGACTTCACCGACAACGGCTTCGATCCGCGTTCCGGCACGATCCGCAGCCGCGCCGTGCTGGCCAACCCGGACATGTTCCTGACCCCCGGTCTGTTCGGCAACATGCGGCTGGCCAGCGGCGGCACCACGCATGCGCTGCTGGTGCCGGATGCGGCGGTGCAGACCGATCAGGCGCGCAAGACGCTGCTGACCGTCGCGCGCGACGGCACGGTGGTGGTCAAGCCGGTGACGCTCGGCCCGGTTGTCGACGGGCTGCGGATCGTCAGCGGCGGGCTGTCGCGCGGCGACCGCGTCGTGATCGGCGGCACGCAGATGGCGATGCCGGGAACGAAGGTGCAGGTGCGCACAGGCCGCATCGCGCCGGTCGTCGCCGCCCCCGCCCCCGGCGGCCTGTCGCCGACCACCGGCGAGGCGACCTTCACCTCCTGACGCTTCGCCGACCCACGTCCCGGCCGTCTTCATCCTCGTAAAGGGGGAGCCTATCATGCGCCTGTCGCGCTTCTTCATCACCCGCCCGATCTTCGCGGGCGTCATCGCGGTCATCATCACGCTGGTTGGCGCCATCGCTTACTGGGGGCTGCCGGTCGCGCAATATCCCGACATCGTGCCGCCGACCGTCACCGTATCCGCGAGCTATCCCGGCGCCTCGGCCGAAACCGTCGCGGAGACGGTCGCCGCACCGATCGAGCAGGAGATCAACGGCGTCGACAACATGCTGTACCAGTCGAGCCAGTCGACCGGCGACGGCAACGTCACGATCACGGTCACGTTCAAGATCGGCACCGATCTGGATGCGGCGCAGGTGCTGGTGCAGAACCGGGTCGCGATCGCGGTCCCCCGCCTGCCCGAGGAGGTGCAGCGGCTGGGCGTCGTCACGCGCAAGACCAGCCCCGACTTCCTGATGGTCGTCAATTTGATCTCGCCCGACAATTCGCTCGATCGCGGCTATATCTCCAATTACGCGCTGACCCAGGTCCGCGACCGGCTCGCACGGATCGACGGCGTCGGCGACGTGCGCCTCTTCGGCAGCCGCGACTATGCGATGCGCGTCTGGATCGATCCCGGCCGCGCCGCCGCGCTGAACCTCACCGCCGGCGATATCGTCGCGGCGCTGCGCGCGCAGAACGTGCAGGTCGCCGCCGGTTCGCTCGGCCAGCCGCCCTATTCGCACGGCAGCGCCTTTCAGCTCAACGTCGAGACGCAGGGGCGCCTGCTCGAACCGGGACAATTCGCCGACGTCGTGATCCGCACCGACGCCGACGGACGGCAGGTGCGCGTCCGCGACATCGCGCGCGTCGAACTGGGTGCGCAGGACTATAATTCCAACACCTATCTGTCCGGCCAGCCGACCGTGATCGCGGCGGTGTTCCAGCGTCCCGGCTCCAACGCGCTCGCCGCCGCCGAGAAGGTCGAGGCGGAGATGCAGGCGATGTCGAAATCCTTCCCCAAGGGGCTGGAATATCGCGTCATCTACAATCCCACCGAATTTATCGCGCAATCGGTGGATGCGGTGATCCACACCCTGTTCGAGGCGATGGTGCTGGTCGTGCTCGTCATCCTGGTGTTCCTCCAGAAATGGCGCGCAGCGATCATCCCGATCGTGGCGATCCCGGTGTCGCTGGTCGGCACGTTCGCGGTGCTCGCGGCGGTCGGCTATTCGCTCAACACACTGTCGCTGTTCGGATTGGTGCTGGCGATCGGCATCGTCGTCGACGATGCGATCGTGGTGGTCGAGAATGTCGAGCGCAATCTGGCGCGCGGCCTGCCGCCGCTGGAGGCGGCGATGGTGTCGATGGACGAGGTTTCTGGCGCGCTGGTCGCGATCGTGCTGGTGCTCTGTGCGGTGTTCGTGCCGACCTTGTTCCTCACCGGCCTGTCCGGCGCCTTCTACCAGCAATTCGCGGTGACGATCGCGACGGCGACGGTGATCTCGCTGATCGTCTCGCTGACGCTGTCGCCCGCGCTCGCCGCCATCCTGCTGCGCGCGCACGACACGCACGAGGGCGGCAACCGCGCCATCCGCTTCGTTCGTGCCGCGGGTGACCGTTTCAACACCGGATTCGAGCGGTTGAGCGTGCGCTACGCCGCGCTCACCGCCCGGCTGGTGCGACGGCCGAAGCGGATGATGGCGGTCTATGCCGGGCTGATCGTCGCCACCGTCGGTCTGTTCTGGGCGACGCCGACCGGCTTCATCCCGGCGCAGGACCAGGGCTATTTCCTGACCATCGTCCAGCTCCCCGCGGGCGCCTCGGTCGAGCGTACCGACGCGGTGGTGCAGAAGGTCGCCAAGCGCATCCTGCCGCTCGCCGGCGTTAAGGGCGTGGTGATGCTGGCGGGCTTCGACGGCCCGTCGCAGACGCTCGCCCCCAACACCGCCGCCGCTTATGTGCCCCTGAAATCGTTCGCCGAGCGCGAAAAGCTGGGCGTCACCTTCGCGGGGCTGATGGACGCCACCCGCAAGGCGACCGCCGACATCGACGAGGCACGCATTCTCGTCGTCCCGCCCCCGCTGATCCAGGGGATCGGATCGGCGGGCGGCTATCGGCTGATGGTGCAGGACCGGCAGGGTGCCGGCTACAAGCAGCTCGACGCCACCGCGGGCGCATTGATCGCCAAGGCCAACCAGACCGAGGGGCTGGCGCAGGTCTATACCTTCTTCAACACCGCGACGCCGCGCATCTTCGCCGACGTCGATCGCCCCAAGGCCGATATGCTCGGCGTGCCGCCGGCGCGCGTGTTCGAGGCGTTGCAGGTCTATCTGGGCAGCGCGTTCGTCAACGACTTCAACCTGATCGGCCGCACCTATCGCGTCACCGCACAGGCCGACGCGCCGTTCCGCTCGACCCCCGCCGACATCGCCGACCTCAAGACGCGATCCGACAAGGGCGGGATGGTGCCGCTGGGGTCGGTCGCGACCTTCCAGGACCGCACCGGTCCGTATCGCGTCACGCGCTACAATCTCTATCCGGCAGTCGAGTTCGATGGCGACACCGCGCCCGGCTATTCCTCCGGGCGGTCGCTGATCGCGATGGAGAAGCTCGCCGCCGACACGCTGCCGCGCGGTTATGGCAGCGAATGGACCGGCATCGCCTATCAGCAGAAAGCGGCGGGCAGCACCGCGGGGATCGTCTTCGCTCTGGCGGTGGTGTTCGTCTTCCTGGTGCTGGCGGCGCAATATGAGAGCCTGCTGCTGCCGCTGTCGATCGTGCTGATCGTGCCGATGTGCCTGCTGGCGGCGATGATCGGAGTCAATCTGCGCGGGCTCGACAACAACGTCCTGACGCAGATCGGGCTGGTCGTGCTGATCGCGCTCGCCGCCAAGAATGCGATCCTCGTCGTCGAATTCGCCAAACAGGCCGAGGAGCAGGTCGGCCTCTCGCCGGTCGAGGCGGCGGTACAGGCCGCGCAGGTGCGGCTGCGTCCGATCCTGATGACCAGCTTCGCGTTCATCCTCGGCACGGTGCCGCTGCTGGTCGCCAGCGGTGCGGGCGCGGAGCTGCGGCAGGCGCTGGGGACGGCGGTGTTCTTCGGGATGATCGGCGTCACCGGCTTCGGGCTGATCTTCACGCCGACCTTCTACGTCGTCTGCCGTGCGCTCGGCCTGCGACTTGCCGCGCGCCGCGTCCGCCATGATGCCGCCGATCCCGCGCTCCAGCCTGCCGAATGAGGAGGGCCGATATGCTCAAATCCCTGACCGCTGCCGTCTCGCTGCTCGCGCTCGCCGCGTGCGCCGCCGGCCCCGACTATCGCCCGCCGGTGACCCCGCCGACCGCCGCCGCGCCGTTCGTCGCGACGAGTGCCGCGACCAGTGTCGCCGCGCCCGACGATCATTGGTGGCGGCTCTATGACGATCCGGTGCTCGACGAGTTGGTGACACAGGCGCTGGCCGCCAACACCGACCTGCGCGTTGCGGTCGCCCGCCTCGCCCGAGCGCGCGCCACGCTGCGCGAGGTGCGTACCGACCGCACCCCGCGCGCCACGCTAGGCGCGGGGGCCACCTACAACCGCTTCTCGCAGGCGCAGCGCCCGCCCGGCGTCGGCAGCGAGACGTGGCTGATCGACGGCGGACTCGACCTGTCCTACGAGGTCGACCTGTTCGGCCGCATCGCGCGCAACGTTGCCGCCGCGCGCGGTGACGTCGCGGCCGCCGATGCCGACGCCGATGCGGTCCGCGTCGCGATCGTCGCGGACACGACCCGCGCCTATGCCGACGCCGCGGCCGCGGCCGAGCGGATCGCGGTGGCCGAGCGGATCGTCGCTTTGCTCGACCGGCAGGTGCGCACCACCGAACGCCGCGTCGACGTCGGCATGACCACCCCGCTCGACACCGCGCGGATCGCCGCGCTCCGCGACCAGCGCAGCGCCGATATCCCGCTGTTGCAGGCCGAGCGGCAGGCGGCCTTGTTCCGCCTCGCGACGCTAACCGGCCGCACGCCGCAAGAGCTGCCCGCGATCGCCGCGCAGCGCACCGCGACGCTGCGCCTGACGCAGCCGATCCCGGTCGGCGACGGCGCCACGCTGCTGGCGCGGCGCCCCGACGTGCGCGCCGCCGAGCGCCGGCTGGCGGCGGCGACCGCGCGCATCGGCGTGGCGACCGCCGACCTCTATCCGCGGATCACCCTGGGCGGGTCGATCGGGCAGACCAGTACCGGGCTGGGCAATCTGTTCGGCGCCGGGCCGCTTAACTTCCTGCTCGGTCCGCTGCTTAACTGGACGGTCAACCGCGACCGCGCGCGAGCACGGATCGCCGGGGCGGAGGCCGATACGCAGGCGGCGCTGGCGACCTTCGACGGCACCGTCCTTACCGCGCTCGGCGAAACGGAGACGGCCTTGTCCAATTATGCCCGCGCGCTGGACCGCCGCACCGCGCTGCAACGCGCGCTCGACCAGGCCGATCGCGCCACCCGCATCACCCGCGCGCAACGCCGCGAGGGGCGGATCGACAGCCTGTCGCAGCTCGACGCCGAACGTACGCTCGCCGATGCGCAGGCCGCGCTCGCCGGGCAGGACGCTGCGATCGCGACCGCGCAGATCGACCTGTTCCGCGCCTTGGGCGGCCGCTGGGCGCGCGAGACGGCGGGAGGCGGGCGGCAATCCTAGACGATCGGTCTAGCCGATGATACGTCAGGGTCATGTCACCTCCGCCTCCCGATACCAGTACGCGTGCCACGATCCTCGCGACGGGCCAGACGATCATGAGCCGCAAGGGGTTTTCCGCCGTCGGCCTGACCGAGATCCTGAAGGACGCCGGCGTGCCCAAGGGCTCCTTCTACCATTATTTCGCATCGAAGGACGCGTTCGGCGAGGCGATACTCGCCGCCTATTTCGCCGATTATCTCGCCGAGATGGATGCGCTGGGCGCGCGGCCCGGCCTGACCGGTGCCGAGCGGCTCATCGCCTATTTCGCGGCCTGGCGCGACAATCAGGGCGCGTTCGACTGTCAGGGGCGCTGCCTAGCGGTCAAGCTCGGGGCCGAGGTCGCCGATCTGTCCGAGCCGATGCGGCTGACGTTGAAGACGGGTACCGCCGCGATCATCGCGCGTATGACCCGCATGGTTGGAGATGGCGTCGCCGATGGCTCGGTCGGCGTGACCGGGGCGGCCGAAGACGTGGCCGCGTCGCTCTATCAGCTCTGGCTCGGCGCCAGCGTGATGGCGAAGATCGTGAGGACGCACGCGCCCTTCGACATTGCGCTGCACTCGACCCGGCAGCTTCTCGGCCTGACGCCGTGACGGAAGCCGAGTCGGCGTCCTGAACCATCGATCCACAAAGCCGTAGACGACCGGTCTAATACAATCTATGTCGGGCTTTGTCATAGCGAAGGAAGCCAGACATGAAGATTTTGATCGTCCTCACCTCGCACGACCAGCTCGGCGATACCGGCAAGAAGACCGGCTTCTGGCTTGAGGAACTGGCCGCGCCTTATTATGTCTTCAAGGATGCCGGCGCCGAGATCACGCTCGCTTCACCAAAGGGTGGTCAGCCGCCGCTCGATCCCAAGAGCGACGAACCGTCGTCGCAGACCGATGCCACCCGCCGCTTCGCCGCCGACCCAGAAGCGCAGGCCGCTTTGGCCAACACGCACGTACTGGCCGAGCAATCGGCTAGGGATTTCGACGCGATCTTTTATCCCGGCGGCCACGGCCCGCTGTGGGACCTCGCCGAAGACCCGCGGTCGATCGGCCTGATCGAGACGGCCATCGCGGCGGACAAGCCGGTCGCGCTGGTCTGCCACGCGCCGGGTGTCCTGCGCCACGTCAAGGGTCCCGATGGCACGTCGCTGGTCGCCGGCAAGACCGTCACCGGCTTCACCAACAGCGAGGAAGCCGCGGTCGGCCTGACCGACGTGGTACCCTTCCTCGTCGAGGACATTCTGAAAGCGAATGGCGGCCAGTTCACCCGCGGCGACGATTGGGCATCGCATGTCGTGGCAGATGGCCTGCTCATTACGGGGCAGAACCCCGGCTCGTCGGCAGATGCCGCGCAGCGGCTGCTTGACCTGCTCGCCGAGCGCAGCACGGACTGACGGTCCGGTACGCGGCCCGGCATGGGGCGATGCCGGGCTGCGATCTGGATAGGCGTTTGTAAAACTACTATCGGTAAAGGGATTTGCACGACTTATATCGATGATGTTGGTTGTTACTTCTTCATACAGTAGTTCAATTGTTTCAAAAATGCTGGCATCTAAAAATAGCTGATTCTAGAAATGGCGAACATCTCATTTAAGTTTTATTAGAGGTTCACGCGCGCCTCGGCATACAATACCCGTCCACGTATGTCGTAGCGGGATGCGTCGAACGGCCGGCGGTCGATCATCGCGAACGGCGGCTTGGCGTTGAAGATGTTGCGGCCGCCAGCGCTCAACGTCAGCTTCGGCGTCGCTTGCCACCGCGTGGTGAAATCATAGGTGGTCAGACTGGCAATGTGCATCGGCTGATCCTTCACACCGTCAAAATCGGAATCCCAGAATTCACCGTCTTCCCGCGTCAGGTCGTAGGTATTCTCATAGGGCGGTATGTATCGCACGGTCAGCCGGGCCATCAGATCGGGGCGGGTGAAGTCCAGATTGCCGACGATCCGGTATTTGTCGATACCAGTCGATGTACCGAGATTGTTGATCGTCGAAACGCGCCCAGCATAGGAAACCTGTTGTTTGAAGTTCCGCGAATAGAGGATCGATGGCGTGATCAGGCCGATACCGGTCGCAATCGCGTAGCTGAATTGTACATCCAGCGACTCGCTTTTGTCCCAGCCGATGTTGATCGGCTTGATGATCTGGCGAACGATATATCCGCTGGCATCCCGTACAAAAAATTCCGGTATCGCAAAGTATTCCGTTGCGGGGATCAGGTCGAACAACTCAGTCGAATCGCTGATCCGGTCGCGGATGCGGGTCCGGTAATAGTTCACTTCGAGATTGAGGTTATGCAGCGCGCGTGGCGGCGTAATCACCAATCCGAGGTTGTAGCTGCGCGCTACCGACGGACGTAGCGTCGGATTGGCTTGCGTTTGAGCCGGAATCGGACCGTTCCAGGTGTAATAAGGATCGTCAGCCGGAGCGAGGGGATCGGAGAAAATGTATATCTCGAAGTTCGTCTGACCCGCAACGACATCGTAAAGCGCGGTGAAGGGTGGAGGCGTAAAGTTGGACGACACGCTGCCCCTCAACAGCAGGCCACCTATCGGCGTCCAGGCCAGCCCGACGTCGGGACTGAGCCGGTCGAAGGTCGACTTGCCGCGGATGAGTGTGCCGCCGTCAGCGTACGGTATATTGTCGACTGTGCCGATCGGCCCGTGGGAATCATACCGATCGTAGCGCGCCTTCAGCGACAGATCGAGGGTGTGGAAAAGCGGTATTCCCATCGTCTCCGCGATCAACGGTACGCGCAGCTCCGCATAGGCCGCCCATAACCGCGTATTCAGCCGTTCTGCGGTTCGCTGGACGATGCGGGGGCTCTTCACCGAATTGGTCCGTGTTTCCCCGCCGATCGCCAGGCGCACCTTGCCGGCCGGCAGCGTGATCGGCGCAGCGGTGAACAGGATGTCGGCATCCTGCGCGCCCGCCGACGTCGCCAGCCGATGGGTGGTGACGAAGAAGACGCTGGCGGGGACGCCGAGTTTGCCGGTTCCATCATCAAGGAAGTTGAACGCCAGCGCCGGATCGCTGCTGTTGATTGCCGCGCATTGTGCCGCGACGATCGCATCGAGATTGGGCGCGGTCACGGTGCCGGTGCTGGCGACGCAATGGCCGTATCGGGTGCTGGTCAGGTTTTGGATGCCCTGCTGCGTCCCGGTCGCGGTGTTGCGCGAATAGGAGTAATTGCCCGAAAGCGCCGTTTCCGGATCGAATTCGTAGCGAAGCCCGCCGTTGACCGTATGCGAGCGGATCGTTGTTTCCTGAAATCCTCGGCGCATGCGCCCATTGGCGTAATCGGCACTGGGATAATAATAGACGCCAAACGTGTTCGCGATCACCGCCTCGGCGGGAAAGTCGCTGCGCTTGAGCGGACTATATGCCTGGGTGAACGGCACGACGATATCGATAGTCTGCCACAGTTCGCGCAGGTTCGCCTTGTTGATCGAGCCGAGATAGTCGAGGGTGACGCGCAACCGATCGGTGATTTTCTGCTCGATATTCAGGGACAGGCCACCACTACGCTGATGCTCGCCGGCGTCGACCGGAATGTTCGGCGCGATCGTCTCGCGATCGATCGGGCCCAACCCGGCGAAGGTCGGATGCGCCATGTCCCCGCCCGGCTTCCACTGGTAGGTCTCATCGACGTCCTTTGCTCTCTGCCCCTTTGACGCCAGGATTTTGTAATCCAGCACGATGGCCCCGGGCTGTGCGCCATCTCTCGAGGATCGTTGGTCGAGAGCATATCTCGACCGCCCCAAAGCCACGAGTTGTTCTCGCGTAATGTACCGGCGGTAGTCGTGCGTGACATAACCGAGCTTGACGTTTTGCGCCGGATCGATCTGCGTCAGCGACAGCGTCCCGGTGATCGATCCACTGCCCCATGAGGTCGCGGCAAGATAGGTCGCCTGGGTCGTGCGCGCGCCGGTGCTGGAATTCTCGTGCCGTAGCGTCGCAGCATAGCCATTATAATGCTTCTTCAGGATGAAGTTGACCACGCCGGCCATCGCGTCTGCCCCGTAGACCGCGCTGTTGCCGCCCAGACTGACCTCGACCCGGTCCACGGCGGCGAGCGGTATGGTGTTGATGTTGGCGAAGCCATCCTCCACCCCCGCCGCACCGGCGATGCGCCGGCCGTTGACCAGCACCAGCGTATTCTTGGTGCCCAGTCCGCGCAGATTGACCCCGGCGACGCCGAGGCCGCCCAATCCGTGCGCATCTTGGTTCGCGGCCTTGTCGCGATTGTTCAGGCCATAGCCTACCGATGCCTGGTTCTGCGGCAGGCTACGAATGAAATCCTGCACGTTGGAGACGCCGAGCGCCTTGATGTCGTCCTGCGTATAGACTTTCACGTCGCTGGTCGGATCATAACCGCCGATACGTGAGCCGGTGACTACGATGGATCCATCCGCCGCGGTGTCCGCCTTGCGTCGATCGGACGTCGGCCGCGCGGGTTGCGATTCGCCGGGCGCGGCCTCGTCCACCGTCTGATCGCCTTGCTTCCGTTCGGACGCTTTCTGATCGTCGACTGCCTGAGCAGGTGGAGTTGCGTCCGCATCCTCGGCGCTGGTCGCAGGCGCGTCCTCCACCGCAGGCGTCGGCGCCTCCGAGGCAGGGCGCGCCTGCGCAAGTGCATGCCCTTGAAACAAAAACGCCGGCGGCAGCAGCATCGTACCGACAAGCAGAATCGTCTTTGTTTTTACATAGTTCGAATGCACTGACTTCCCCCGACTTTATCAAGTCACTGCATAGCCAAGATAATGTTCGAATATGCCCCGAACGATACTTGGCAATGGCGTGATGCCCGATTTCTGACCGGATGCAGAACAAAGCCGAAGCAAGCATTTTTACATACCGATATAGTAGGAATTTCATGGAGTGGTGATCAAGACGGCCTATTGGTTGCCGCGAGGATCTGTACTCATCAATAGCAAAGTCTTGAGCGAGTTTAATCTATGAAGGTTCGGAAGACGCTGATTTTGTGCTTTTTCATGGCGTCCTGCGCGCTACCGGCATTGACCGTACAAGCGGCGGCGGCCCGGCCACATCGCACGGCGGCAGCGGTCGCGGCCGCCCGGCACGACGCTCCGGATCTGATCGAACAGATCAAGCTGCCGTTCGAGCGCTTCACCCTGCCCAACGGGCTGACCGTGATCGTCTATCCCGACCACAGCGTGCCAAAGGTGCTGGTATCGGTGACCTACCGCGTCGGCTCGAAGGATGAACCCCAGGGCAAGACGGGATTTGCCCATCTCTTCGAGCATATGATGTTCCAGGAGACGGAAAATCGGAAAGGCGAGTATTTCAAGAAGTTGCTCGATGACGGTGCGATCGACGTCAACGGCAACACCACCACCGACCGGACACGATACTATGAGGTCGTGCCGACGCGCGAGCTGGACCTAGCGCTGTGGATGGAAAGCGACCGGATGCAATATCTGCCCGGCGCGATCGACCTCAAGGCACTCGACGGGCAGCGCGCCGTGGTCAAGAACGAGAAGCGGCAACGCGAGACGCCGGAATCCGCCGCACGCAGCGCAGCCTATACCGCCGCTCTCTATCCAAAAGGCCATCCGTACGATCACGCGCCGATCGGATCGATGCAGGATCTCGACAACGCCAGCGTCGCCGATGCACGGAGCTGGTTCGACAATTATTATGGCGCCGGCAACGCCATCCTGCTGCTTGCCGGCGATATCGACCCGGTGACGGCACGCGAGAAGGTCGCGCGCTATTTCAAGGATGTGCGACCGGGCAAGCGCGTCCAGGAGATCAAACGCTGGGTGCCGGTGCTCGGCGAGGGCAAGCAGCTCCACTTCTTCGGCAAAAGCGGCACGATCCAGCTCGAGCGCACCTGGCCGGTGCCGACCGGGGACGAACGCGAGGGGACGCTGCTCCAAATGTTCGCCTCCGCGATCGCCGGTGCGCCGCAGCTCGCGCTCAATCAGGCGCTGGTCGAAAACGACGGCCCGGCCCTCGGCGTATCGGCGAGCTTCGGCGACGCTTCGGTCAACGGCACCTTCTCGATCGGGGTCGACGTCAAACCGGGCGCGGAGATCGCCGAGATCGACCGGCGCATCGACGCGGTGATGGCGAAGCTGCTGCGCGACGGGCCGGACCCGGTGGTGCTGCGCCAGAATTTCGCGATCAAGGACAAGTCGCTGCTCGCCTCGCTGGAGAATCCGCAATCGGTCGGCGGCCTGCTGGAGGCGGGCGAACTGATCGCCGGCGATCCCTTGCTGTTCAAGGTCGGCCGCCGTTGGGAGAAGGAAGCGACACCGTTCGAAATTGCGGCGGTGGCGCGCAAATGGCTCTCGCGTCCCTATCTCGCGGTCCGCACCGACCCGGAACCGAAAACACAGCCGGCAATTGCCGGATCGGTCGACCGGCATCAACCGCCGGTAGCCACGGCGGTGACATCATCGTCGCGCCCCTTCCCGACGATCGAGCGCGCGACGCTCGCCAACGGCGCCAGACTGGTCGTCGTGCACCGGCCGCGGCTCCCGCTGGTCAGCGTCGCACTCCAATTCGCCACCGGCCAGATGATCGACCATCGCTATCCGCGGGGGCTGTCGACCCATACGTTCGGCAGCCTGTTCGAGGGCAGTCAGCGTTATCCCCACGGCGCGTTGGAAGCGCGGATGCGCGATCTGGGGATATTTCCCGGCACCGGCAGCGGCGACCGGCGCTGCACTTTGAGCTTCGCGAGCGACACGGCCGGGCTGGGCGCGGGGATCGACCTCGTCACCGAGGTGCTGCGCGAACCGTTATTCCCACAGAAGAAGATCGACGAATATATCGCCCGCGTCGATCAGACGTTCGATGCCTATGAGAGCAATCCCGCCAATGCGCAGAGCGCGTTGTTCAACTCGGCATTATGGGGTCGAGACCATCCTTACGGCTGGATCGACACGCGCGCCGAGGCGAAGAAGGTGTCGCGCGACGAGATGCTCGCTTTCTATCGCAACGAACTCGCGCCGGCCAATCTGACCGCCTATTTCGTCGGCGACATCACGCTCGAAAAGGCCCGTACGCTCCTCGAACAGCATCTCGGCAACTGGCATGTCGATGCCAAACCCGCCGCGACGATCGCCACCGCGCCGGCCCGTCCGACCGGCGTCCGCGTCGTGCTGATCGACGTGCCCGGTGCCGAGCAGAGCAACATCCTCGCCGGCCGCCTGATCGAGCCTTGGGAGGCGCGACGGACGATGGCCGAACAGCTCGCCAATTCCGCACTCGGCGAAAGCTTCACCAGCCGCATCAACATGACCGTGCGCGAGGAGAAGGGTTGGTCGTACGGCATGTATTCGCACCTCGGCGGCTCGGTCCAGTCGCAGCGCACCTTCTACGTCAGCGGCGCGGTGCAGACCGACAATACCGCCGACGCGATCCTCGAGATCGTCAAGGAGATCGGCGCGTTCACCCACGACCGGCCGCTGACGTCGGCAGAGCTGGACGGACAGAAGACCGCCGTGCTCAACCGGATGGAAACCGGATTGAGCTCCAACGCGGCCTATCTCGGCGCGATGCTCGACGCGGACACGCGCGGCATGCCGCTCGATTATGTCACCGGCGTACCGGATATCGTCCGCGGCATCTCACTGGACGAGGCGCGCAAGGTTGCCGCGGAAACGTTCCGCACCGACGATTTCGTCTGGAGCATTTCCGGCGACCTCCGCCGGATCGAACCCGCTATCCGGGCGCTGGGACTTGGGCCGGTGGAGGTACAGGACGTCTATGGGCGGCGGTTGCGATGAATGCCGGCCTGCATGCCAGATCACTGGTGCTCCTCCCCAATCAACGCGTTAGCTGAAGAACGCGGCGCGCATCGGCAGCATTGCAGCACCGATGACGGGGGCGTCAGTGCCGATCGCGGAGCCGACGATCCGCGGGGCGGGACGGTGATGCCCCCGACGCTCGGGATTGGTGAAGCGGATGCGGGCGGCGATCCGGTCCGCCAGCGCGGGCGGCAGTCGGCCGCCGAGTACGATCAGTTCGGGATCGAGGATCGCGGAGATCGCCGAGGCGACGAGGTTGAGCGAGGGCGCGCACGTGTCGAGCCAGCCGTCGATTGCCGGATCGTGCGGATCGAAGCCAGAGAGCATGGCATGCAGGTCGGGCCACGAATGGCCATGCGCGGCAAGCCAGAGCCGCAGCTTCTCCAGATTCGGTTGCGCCCAGCCTTCGGGCAGGATCGAGGCGAATTCGCCGGCGTTGCGATGCGCGCCGCGCATCGGCGCACAGCCCGCGACCACACCGCCGCCGAAGCCTGCCGCGAAATAGAGATAGGCGAAATCGCTTACCGTCCGCCCGACCCCCAGCATCGCCTCGCCCACCGCGGCGACATTGCCGTCATTGTCGATCCATAACGGCCCGCCGAGCCGATCCGCCAGCATTGTATCGAGCGGTATCAACGCCCAGGGATCGAGCTGCGCAGGCGGGTTGAGCCGCGCTCCGTCGCCGACGAAATAGCCGGTCACCCCCACGCCGATGCCGATCCGCCGCGCTGGATCGAGCCCGGCGGTCCGGACGGCATCGTCGATCAGGCGCGCGAGCTGATCGGCCGCGACCGCGAAATCCGCGCTCTCGAGCGGCGCCGAGGCGCGCGCCCGGATCGCACCGGTGATATCCATCAGCGCGAGCGAGACCGCATCGGTCATCACCGAGATGCCGACGGCAAAGGCCGCGTCGGCGAGCAGGCGCAGCGGCGCGCTCGGCTTGCCCCGGCCGCTGATCTCCGGCGCCCCCTCGCCCACCAGACCGCGCTCGAGCAGCGGTTCGACCAGCCGGGTGATCGAATGCGGAGCGAGGCCGGTCGCCCGCGAGAGATCGGCCCGCGAGGCAGCCCCCCGCTTCGACAGCAAGGTCATCACCACGCGCTCGTTGGCGGTCGCCGTCCGACGGCCGTCGTCGCGCAGGAAGGATGCCGGGAAGGCGCCGGCGAACGGATCGATCATCGCTCCTCGACACCGTGCCCACCGCGCCGTGTCAACTGGCCAGGGGCAAAGACGCCGCCGAAAGCGGTGCGGCGGCGGTTCATCGTACCCAGCGCACCTTGTAGAGATGCAGATCGGGTACCGGCACCTGCTGCCGGTCGCTGCCATCCGGTCGCATCACCGTGAAGCCGTGCGCCCACCAGCTCGCCTCGGCCTGCACCCAGGCGATGCGATCGTCGACCGCACTCACCGCCTTGACCTGCCGGCCGGGATTGAGCGGCACATAGGCTGCGAAGCTGCCGCCATCGGGATCGAAGCGCCATACGCCGTCGTCGGTCGTGACGAAATAGCCGCCGTCCGGAGCAGGCGACAGATCATGGCCGTCGTGCCGGCCCGGCAGCGGCCAGCGCGCGCTTTCGACCAGCCGCGGCCCGGCCGCGCCGCGGTCGAGGCGGAAGGCCTGAACGAGATCGTGCGACAAGGCGAACAGCCGTTGACGGCGCTCGTCCCACACCGCGCCATGACCGGAGGGCAGCGGTAGGGTCTGGACGACCCGCTCGCTGTGGCGGATATCGAACAGGTCGAGCCGGTCGCCGGCCGGATCGATCGACAGCGCGATCGCGACCAGGCCGCCGGGCAGCAGTGCCGCCGAATGCGCCATCGGCACATGGGCCCGGAACCGGACCCGCCCCGTCGCCCGATCGATCAGCACCGCGCCGCCGGTCGAGGCGGTGACGAGGATCGCGCGGCCGTCCTCGACCGGTTTGCATTCGTCGATATGGCCGAGCAGGCGGTCGCGATAATCGCGCGGCAGATCGGTTGCGGTTTTGGCCGACCAGCGCCACGACTCGGTGGTGGCTTTGTTGTCGATCTTCAACTCACGCACCTGATCGTCGCCGCAGGCATAGACTAGGCCGGATACCTCCACCGATGTGGCGGCGAGCAACATGCCGAGCAACATCATTGTCATAGGTCCCTTCGTCTGCGCGGCTGCGCCAGATCGCGCCGCGTCACCGTTATGTCACCTATAGTTATTAAATGACGCTCCCAAGTCAAACCTAGGGGGAAATGTCATGTTGCTGCGTACCACCTGCCGTGTCCTGTTGATGCTGTCCGGCGCGGTCCCCGCGATCGCCGCCGCGCAGAGCGACACGCTTCCATCGGCGTCGCGCGAGAATCCGTCGGCCACCGCCGGACCGGAGGCGGAGGGGGATATCGTCGTCACCGGCGCACGGTTGCAGGCCAAAAAGGACATCGCTGCGAAGCGCGAGATCGCTGTCATCTCCGACAGCATCAGTTCCGACGAGGTCGGTACGCTGCCGGACTTCGGGCTCGGCGAGGCGCTGACCCGCGTGCCGGGTGTCTCGACGATCCAGAACAACGGCCGTGGCGAGGCGCAATTCCTCTCGATCCGCGGGCTCAACGCCGATTACAATCTCGTCGAGATCGACGGCGTGCCGCTGCCCGCCAACGAGATTTCGCGCCGCAACGTCTCGCTCGACGTGATCCCGTCGTCGCTGGCGAGCCGGGTCGAGGTCTATAAGTCGATGACCGCGGCGATGAACGGCAACGCGATCGGCGGCATCGCCAACCTGCGCACGCGCAGCGCGTTCGACAATGGCGGCAAGAGCTTCGTCGGCGGTCGCGTCGATATCGGCCGCTGGGACTTCCGGCGCACGCGCGGCGGCAACCCGCCGTCGGGCCAGGCCGAACTGGTCGGCGCGACGACCTTCGGTCCCGACCGGAAGTTCGGCATCGTCGTCGCCGGTAGCTATTTCCGCCGGGTGAGCGCGTCGCTCGACAGCGCGAGCACGACGCCGCTCTACGTCGATCCCGCGAGCGGGCGGCGGCTGAACCCGGCGATCAGCGACGCCAGCAATGCCGCCGTCGTGCCGTCGGTGCGCCGCTGGCTGCACTATGACAATCTTCGCCAGCGCTACGGCGGCTTCGCCAAGCTGGAGTTCGACGATCATGCGATGTTCAGCGGCGCACTGACCGTCGCCGACTTCCATCACACCAACGACGAGGATCGTCAGGCGAACAGCGTCACACCGAACACGGCGGTGACCGCGGCGACCAACACCTACACCTATATCACCGATGTCACGCCGTCGGGCGGCAAGGTCACCAGCGGCAATTACGCCCAGGCCGACGAGTCCCGCTTCTTCCAGAAGCGCGGCATCAAATATGCCGACCTGCATGGCGAACTGACGCCCGGCGACCATATCCGTGCTGACCTCGGGGTCAATTATGCGGTCGCCACCTATCGTCAGGATGCGACGACGTCGGTCTTCCGTATCCCCGCCGGCACACGTCTCGCTTACGCTTATGCGCTCACGCCGGGCGGCTTCCCGCAATTCACCTTCGCGGAGCCGGCCTATGTGACCGATCCGACCAGGTACAATTTCTACGACTATCAGACCACGCCCGACGATCAGAAGGAGAAGGCGCTGACCGCGCGCGCCAATCTGACGGTCAACATGGCGAATGAGGATGACGGTTTCGGCTTTGCGACGGGCGCCTATGCCCGCTTCCTTGACCGCCGCTACGACCGCACCGTCAGCGATTACACCCCCGTCGCCGGAGCCGCACCACTCTCCAGCTTCATCGCGCCGCAGCGTTATACGCCCTATAACGGCAGCGGACAGCGCGTGATGTTCTTCGATCCGGCCGCGGTCACCGCCTATTTCCACGCCAATCCCGGCAAATTCACGGCGAACGCGACCAACGGCCAGGCAAGCCTGCAATCCGACTATACGCTGACCGAAGAGATCAAGGCCGGCTATCTGATGGGGCGCTACGCCCGCGACGCGGTGCGGCTGACCGCCGGCATCCGCTACGAAGACACCGGATTGTCGACGGGCTCGTACAATTTCACCACGCTCGGCAAGACGACGCGTCTCGGCTACGGGCAGCAGCGCCAGCATTATCACGACTGGCTGCCGTCCGCGCAGCTCGATTGGACCGTCACCGCGGACCTGCGCGCCCGCGCCGCCTTCAGCCGGACGCTCGCCCGGCCCAATTACAACGATCTGGCGGGACGGCAGTCCATCGCGATCAACACCGGGACCAACTTCGTTACCATCACGACCGGCAACGCGCAGCTCCGCCCCCGCCGCAGTGACAATTACGACGTCAGCCTCGAATATTACGCCAGCCGCGATGTCCTGTTCTCGGCGGCGGGCTTCATCAAGACGGTGCGCGACGAGATCCTGACGGTCAGCGACACCGCGCTGCAACCGTATAACGGCGTCGTCACGCAGGTCACCACCACGCGACCGGTCAATGCCAGCGGCACGGTGATCCACGGCGTCGAACTCAATGCGGTGGTCACCCGCATGGCCTTCCTGCCGCAACCGCTCGACGGCCTCGGTTTCGCCGCCAACGTCACCCTGCTGCAACCGACGCCGCCGACGGTGATGATGACCAGCGGCAGCCGCCGCCGCCTGTCCAGCCTGGTCGAGAGCGCGAACGTCGTCGCCAATGTCCGTGCGTTCTACACCCTCGGCCCGGTGACGGTGCAGGGCGCATGGAACCACCTCTCGCCACTGTTGCTGACCGTCTCGACCACCGATCCGACGCAGGACGTCCGCTACAAGGCAAGCGACACCTTCGATGCGCAGGTGCGTATACGCCTGTCGCGCGCGATCACCGTGGTGGCACAGGGCAAGAACCTGTCGGACAATCGCCCGACGCGTATGGTTGGTCCCGGCTTCGGCCTGCTCAGCGAAGAGCTCGAGAATGGCCGCGCCTATTATCTCGGCACGTTGTTCCGCTTCTGAACGGACGGGGGAGGCCGCGGGCGGGGCGTTCGACGGCGGTACTGGACATATCAGCCGCACCATGGTTTCGGCGACGCATGACCCGCAGCCCGTACCGCCGGTGATCGCAGACCTCGACCTTCTGTTTCGCGGCGGTGCGATCGGGTTGCTGATGCTGGCGGCGGTGGTATTCGCGCGTGCGCCGGCCTCGCTGCCCAGCCGGTTCGGCGTGGCGCTGACATCGTGTACGATCGTCGGAACGCTCGCCGGCCTGCCTCATCCACCGGGCGTGTTCGATCCGCTGCTGGATCTGAGCGCGAGCGCGGCGATACCGCTGTTCTGGCTGTTCGCGCGCGCGTGGTTCGACGATGCGTTTCGCCCCACGCGCGCCGCCCTGGGCCTGTCGGCGGCGTTTCTGGGCTGCACGCTGTACGCCAGCCTGGCGGCACGCGGCTGGGCGCCGCCGATCGTCGGGCTGGAAGTAGCGGTCTATCTCGGCGGGATGGCGTTCGCCGTCCATGCGCAATGGCTGGTCTGGCGCAACCGGTCGGGCGATCTGGTCGAGGCGCGACGGACGGCGCGGACGATCTTCGTCGCGTCGATCGGGCTCATCATCCTGTGGCTGCTGGGCAGCGAGATCGTCGGCCGCGTCACGGGTGAGCGCGCGCTGTCCGGCATGGCGGCCGCGGCCGGACTGTTCCTCGGGGCGTTCGTGATAACCGCGCTGCTGTTCGGATTGCGGCATCCCGAGGTCTTCCCCAGCACGATTGCCGGCATAACGGACGAGGACGCGGTGCCGGAGTCCGTGCCGGAACCGCTCGACGCGGCTCTCGAACACCGGCTCGCGACGATGATGACGCAGGAGCGCGCCTATCGCGATCCCGAACTGACGATCGGCACGATCGCCGCCCGCGTCGAGACGCCGGAATATCGCGTGCGCCGGCATATCAATGGCGGCCTCGGCTATCGCAACGTCAGCGACTATCTCAACGAACATCGGATCGCCGAGGTTCGCGACGCGCTGGCCGACCCGGCGCAGGCGGACGTGCCGATCCTGACGATCGCGATGGACGCGGGCTTCGGGAGCCTCGTGATGTTCAACCGCGTCTTCAAGCAGCGCCTGGGCGAGACGCCGAGCGCGTTCCGGCGGCGGCATATCGGCGGCTAGCCCGGTTGCGGACCGGTCCTTTCCGAAAATGACCGGTCGATTTCGAGGAATTGCAGGCCCGCACCGCGCCGGACCGGCAGGGCGACCGCGTTCACCAACAGGACGCGTCGATGCCGAATATCCTCCCTTTCCCGGTCGGGCTGATCGCCACCGGTCTGACCCTCGCCTGCGCCGGCTGTTCCCCCGAGCCGATCGCATCGCCGCGGGCCGATACCACGCTGGTCGATACCGTCACGATCCATCATGCCGGCGGGCGCACCGCCTCGTTCGACGGCATCGTGCGTCCGCGCCGCGATCTCGCGCTCGGCTTCAAGACGGGGGGGCGGGTGCTCGCATTGGCGGTGCAGGTCGGCGACCATGTCCGCGCCGGGCAGGTGCTCGCCCGTCTTTCGCGCAGCGCGGCGATCGCCGATAGCGGACAGGCGCGCGCCGAACTGGCGGCGGCGAGTGCCGAGGCGGTGCGGGCCGACGAGGCGGCACGACGCGCGGCGGGGCTGGACGGGATCGGCGCGCTGTCGACCGCCGAGGTGCGCGACCGCGCGCTGGCCGCCAGCGCTGCCACGGCGAAGCGCGCGGCGGCGGCGGCGGCGTTCGCGCACAGCCGCGCGACGCTCGCCGATGCTTTGCTGGTCGCGCCGGAGGACGGGGTGGTGACCGAACGCACGGTGGAGCCCGGCATCGTCGTCGAGGCCGGCAGCCCCGTCGTCCGGCTCGCGGCGGGCGCTCCCGAAATCGAGGTGCGCCTGCCCGAGCGGGCGCATCCGGCCGTCGGCACGCTGGCGGAGGCGAGCTTCTGGTCGGCGCCCGATACGATCGCCGAGGTACGGCTGCGGCTGGTCGGACCGGCGGCGGACGGCGCGCTGCGCCTCCGCACCGCGCGGTTCGCGTTGCTCCGCGACCTCCCGCCGATCCCGTTCAACAGTTCGGCCACCGTCACGCTGCAAACGCCCGATGCCGATGCGACCGTCCGCGTGCCGCTGACCGCGCTCGGCGCGCGCGGCGGCCGGCCGCACGTCTGGTCGCTGGCGATGGCCGGCGACCGCGTCCATCGCCGGCCGGTGCGTCTCGTCGATCTGCGCGGCGACGACGCGATCGTGGCCGGACTGCGCGACGGCGAGCGGATCGTCGCGAGCGGCGGCGATACGCTGTCCGAGGGGCAGCGCGTCGTCATGACCGGCGTCGTCCCGGGCGGCAATTGAGCGATGGACCGGTTCAACCTATCGCGCTGGGCGATCCGTCACCCGGCGCTCGTCGGCTTCCTGATCGCGCTGCTGTTCGCGGCGGGCGCCGCCCAGTTCTTCGCGCTCGGCCGCGACGAGGATCCGGGCTTCACGCTGAAGGAGATGATCGTCGCCGCCGCCTGGCCCGGCGCGACGCCCGCGCAGATGCAGGCGCAGGTCGGCGATCCGATCGAGCGCCGGCTGCGCGCCACCGAGCAGCTCGATTTCCTCCAGACCTATTGCGTCGACGGCCATTGCGTCATCCGCGTCTCGCTGAAGGACGGTGCGCCCAGCAGTCGCGTACCGGCGATCTGGCAACAGGTGCGCAATCGGCTGAAGGATATCGAGCCCGATCTGCCTTCGGGGGCGTCGGTCGCCGCCGATGACGATTATGCCGATGTCTACGGCTACGTCTTCACGCTGACCGGCGCGGACAATGCCCGGCTGGTGACGCTTGCCGAACGCGCGCGCGAGGCGATGCTGCGCGTCCCCGGCGCGGGCAAGGCGCGGATCATCGGCGAAATCCCGCGCCGCGTGTTCGTCGATCTCGACGGCCGCCGGCTCGCCGCGATGGGCCTGTCGCCGGATGCCGTCGTGCAGGCGCTGGCGAATCGCAGCAGCGTCGCGCCGTCGGGTACCGCCGAGCGTTCGATGCGCGTGCCGGTCCGGATCGGCGGTGCGATCGACGGCGTCGATACGGTCGCGGCCACCGCAGTCCCCGCCGCGACCGGCTCCATCTCCGTCGGCGATCTCGGCGTGGTGAGCAACGACTCTGCCGATCCGCCCGACGGGCTGGTCCGCCATGGCGCGCGGCCCGCGGTGGTGCTGGCGATCGCGATGGCACCCGGCGCGGACGGGCTCGGCTTCGGCCGGCAACTGGCGCAGGCCGCCGCGGATTTCGCCCGGACGCTGCCCGCCGGGGTCCGGATGACGCAGGTCCAGGACCAGAGCCGCAACATCCGCGAGGCGGTCGATGCGTTCCTCATCAAGTTCTTCTGCGCGCTGTCGGTGGTGCTGCTGGTCGCGTTCGTCACGCTGGGGTGGCGCACCGGCGTCGTGGTCGCGCTGTCGGTGCCGCTGACGCTGGCGATCGTCGCGCTGTTCATGGGGGTGAGCGGGATCGGGCTCGAACGGATCTCGCTCGGCGCGCTGATCCTGTCGCTCGGCCTGCTCGTCGACGATGCGATCATCAGCGTCGAGGCGATGGTCGTCCAGCTCGAACAGGGTGCAACGCGATCCGATGCCGCCGCTTATGCATGGACGCACACCGCCTTCCCGATGCTGACGGGAACGCTGCTGACGATCGTCGGCTTCCTGCCGGTCGGCTTCGCGCAATCGACGACCAGCGAATATGCCGGCGGCATCTTCTGGGTAACCGGGTCGGCGTTGCTGGTCAGCTGGGTCGTCGCCGTCGTGTTCACCCCCTATCTCGGCGTGCGCCTGCTCCCCGAGGCGCACGCGCGGCACGACGCCGCCGCGCGATACGACACGCCGCTCTATCGCCGGCTCCGCAGCGTGGTCGAGGGGTGCATGACCCACCGCAGGGTGGTGGTCGCCGCCACCGCCTTGCTGCTCGCAGCGAGCCTCACCGGCGCGCTGCTGGTCCGCCAGCAGTTCTTCCCCATATCCGACCGGCCCGAGATCATCGTCGACGTCAGCCTGCGGCCCGGTTCCTCGCTGACCGCCACCGCGGCGGCGGTGAAACGGATCGAGGCGGGCATCGTCGCGGATCGCGACGTCGCGCAGGTCGACAGCTATGTCGGCGAGGGCGCTCCGCGCTTCTATCTGCCCTACGGCCCCGCCCTGCCCGATCCGGCGACCGCGACGATGGTCCTGGTCGCGACCGATCTGCGTGCACGCGAACGCGTCATAACGCGGCTTGCCGCGAACCGCGCCGCGCCCGAAGCCAGGCTGCATATCCGTCGCCTGTCGCTCGGACCGAGTGCGGGCTTCCCGGTACAATATCGCGTGACCGGCCCCGATCCCGAGACGTTGCGACGCCTGTCGGCGCGCATCGCGACGGTGCTGCGCGCGACGCCGAATACGACCGCGGTACAGGTGGACTGGGGAACGCCGTCGGTCGCGATGCGGCTCGATCTCGATGGCGCGCGGGTGGCGCGGCTCGGGCTCGACCGGGCACGGCTGGCTGGCGAGGTCGCTACGATGATGTCGGGTCGGCCGGCGGGCGAGGTGCTGCGCGGAACCAAGCGGATCGGCATCGTCGTGCGCGGCAGCATGGCGGAGCGTAACGATCCGGGGCGGCTCGCCGATCTGGCGGTGAGCACCCCCGGCGGTCCGGTCCCGCTCGGCGAGATCGCGCGGATCGGCGTGACCACCGAACAGCCGATCATCTGGAAACGCGACAATATGCTCTGCATGACGGTGCAGGCGGATATGACGGGCGACGTCCAGGCGTCGGACATCGCCGCGGCCGCCGAGGACCGCATCGCCGCCATCGCGCGATCGCTACCCGCCGGCTACCGGATCGAGGCGGGCGGCGACGGCGAATTGTCCGCCAAGGCGAATGACGCGATCTACCGGCTGCTGCCGATCACCGTCGCGCTGATGCTCCTGCTGCTGATGATCCAGTTGCAGAGCATCGGTCGCACGCTGCTGGTGCTCGCCACCGCGCCGCTCGGCGTGATCGGCGCGGTGGCGGCGCTGATCCTGACCGGGGCGCCGTTCGGCTTCGTCGCGCTGCTTGGGCTGATCGCGCTTGCGGGCATGATTATGCGCAATTCGATCATTCTAGTCGATCAGGTGACGCACAACCAGGCCGGGGGCATGGCGCTCCACGCGGCGATCGTCGCGGCGACGATCGGTCGCGCCCGGCCGGTGGTGCTGACCGCGCTGGCGGCGGTGCTCGCGTTCATTCCGCTGTGCTTCAACATCTTCTGGGGACCGATGGCGATCGTCATGATCGGCGGGCTGATCGGCGCGACCGCGCTGACCCTGGTGGCGCTGCCGGCGCTCTATGCGCTGGCGTTCGATCGCCCGTCGCCCCTCACCGAGCAGGACAATCGACATGCGTGATCGCAAATGGGCGCTGATGCTCGCCGTCGCACTGGCGGGCTGCACCGTCGGGCCGGATTTCACGCCGCCCGCACCGATCCTGCCGCCGGTCTGGCAAGCGGCGGATACCGCCGCGTCGCCGACCCCCGGCGATGCGCCTTGGTGGCGCAGCTTCGACGATCCGGTGCTCGACGCGCTGGAGGTGCGCGCCGGCACCGCCAATCTCGATATCGCAGCGGCGATCGAACGGATCACCGCCGCGCGGATCGAACGCGGCCAAGCGCGCGCCGCCGGCGCACCGCAGGTCGAGGGGCAAGCGGGCTATAGCCGCGAGCGTCTCGGCACGGCAGGCATCGCTTCGGTCACGCAGACGCTGCTCGGGATCACGCCGGCGGCGACACCGCCCAAAGGCGTCGACTTCGATCTCTACAGCGTCGGCGTCGGCGCGAGCTGGGAGCTCGACCTGTGGGGCGGCCACCGCCGGCAGGCCGAGGCGGCACAGGCCGCGGTCGAGGCCAGCGACGCCGCCGCGCGCGGCGTGCGCCTGTCGGTCGAGGCGGAGGTGGCGCGTACCTACTTCCAGTTGCGCGGCCTGTGGGACGAGCGTCGCATCGCGCAGGACGGCGCCGGCCTCGCCGAGCGCAACGTCGGGATCGCCCGAACGCTGCTGGCGCGCGGTCTCGCCACGCCGATCGACCTCGCCGCGCGCGAGGAGGCCTTGCGGACCCTGCGCGGCGAGATCGTCGATCTCGACCATCAGGCGGCGATGGCGATGCGCGCGCTGGCGATCCTGATCGGCGCAACCCCGGATAGCGTGCCGATCGACCCGGCGACGCCGCCGCCGCCACGACCGTTGCCGCCGGTGGCGGTGCGCCTGCCCTCGGCGGTCGCGCGCCTGCGCCCCGACATCATCGAGGCCGAAGCACGGCTCCACGCGGCCACCGCGCAGATCGGCGTCGCGCAGGCGGATTTCTATCCGAAGATCAGCCTGACCGGGCTCTTCGACATCGACGTGCTCCATCTCGCCGATTTCGGCTGGGATGCACGCAGCACCAGCATCGGGCCGGGCCTGTCGCTGCCGATCTTCTCCGGCGGACGATTGCAGCGGCAAGTCGACCTGCGCCGCTCCGAAGCGCGCAGCGCTGCGCTCGCCTATCGCCAGACCGTCATCACCGCATGGCGCGAAGTGGATGACGCCCTGTCGGCCAGCCGCGCGGCGACGACCCGCCTCGATCTGTCCGACCGCGACCTCGCATCGCGGCGACGGACGGCGGCGATGGTCGAGGCGCGTCATGCGCGCGGCGATCTGGCGGCGGGGCCGGTGACCGAGGCACGGCAGGCGGCCCTGTCGGCGGAACGCGCGGCCATACGACAGCGGGTCGCCGCCACTCTCGCGCGTATCCAGCTTCACCGCGCACTCGGCGGCTAGGTTCGTGCGCCCGCGCCACGCCCCTAAAAAATCTGCCGGCAGCCTCTTGATCTCGCGATGACCATTCCCAGTTTTCGCGCGCCGGACGCCGAACCGGGTCCGGACCGGACATCGAGGGCGCCGGTTCACGCGCCGGTGCCGCTCATGTCCAGATCGCTTCACAGGAGGGTTTGGAGATGAGGACCAATTTCGATTTCACGCCATACCGCCGCTCGACGGTGGGGTTCGACCGCCTGTTCGATCTGCTGGAGACAGGACGCAGCGACGCCGCCGACGGCTATCCGCCGTTCGACATCGTGCGCGAGGGCGAGGATCGGTATCGCATCACGCTAGCGATTGCCGGTTTCCGCCCCGACCAGATCGAGGTGATCGCGCAGCAGAACCAGCTGATCGTCACCGGCAAGCGCGACGAGGAGAGCGGCGAGGCACGCTATCTGCACCATGGCATCGCCGCGCGGCCGTTCGAGCGGCGCTTCCAGCTCGCCGACTTCATCGAGGTGGACGAGGCACGCTGCGACAACGGCCTGCTCAGCATCGCGCTGAAGCGCGTCGTTCCCGACGCGATGAAGCCGCGCCGGATCGCGATCGAGGGTGGTTCGTCCGCCACCCCCGCGCGCCTCGGCGAGGGCAGCAGCGACGCGCTCCGCGCCGCCTGATCCGTCGATCGACCTGCATCATGACACTGACCAGAAAGGAGACAGCACCCATGGCCATTCGTGATCTGATCCCCTGGAGCCGCACGGACGATCGCGTCCCGGCGCCGTTCGCGGTCGAGCAGGATCGGCGCGATCCGTTGCTGTCGCTGCACCGCGAGGTGAACCGCCTGTTCGACGATGTCGTACGCGGCTTCGGCGTGCCCGCTTTCGCCGGTACGGAGCGCGCGTTGCTGACGCCCAGGCTCGAGCTCAGCGAGACCGATGCGGAGATCCGCGTCATTGCCGAGCTGCCCAAGCTCGACGAGAAGGACGTCGAGATCCTCACCGAGGACGGCGTGCTGACGCTGCGCGGCGAAAAGAAGTCGGAGGTCGAGAACAAGGACCGCGGTTATTCCGAACGCAGCTATGGCCGGTTCGAACGGCGGATCGCGTTGCCGCGCACCGGCGAAACGGACAAGGCGAGCGCAAGCTTCCGCAACGGCGTGCTGACCGTCACGCTGCCAAAATCGGCGGCCGCCACCGACAATGTCGGCCTCATTCCGATCCACAGCGATCCGGTCTGATCGGCGCGTTCAACACGCCGACCGATCGAGCCAGCCCCACGCGACGCCCCGGCCGCAGCCGTGAGCGTCGCGTGCGGCGGTGCGTTATTGCGCCTCGCGTGTCGTCGTGATCTTGCCGTAGACCGGCGCCTTGACGGTCGTCAGGCGATCGGTGGCGTCGCCGGTGAGGTCGAAGGCGACGATGCGGTTGGCGCCGGCCTGCATCCACGGTGCGGGCGCATAGAGCGTATGCACCGGGCCGATCGACCAGAAGCGGCCGAGATTGTGCGCGCCAAGCCAGAGCTGCCCCTTACGCAGGCCGCGCATGTCGAGATAGGTGTCGCCCGGCCGGTCGACGGTCATCTCCGCCTCATAGAAACACGGGCCGGTGCAGGGCGCGGCGGTGAAGCGCAGCCCCGATAGATCGTCCATCGGCAGGCGGTACATCCGCCAGTCCTTCAGTACCGCGCCGTCGAGCGTCACCGCGCCGGTCAGTCCGGTCTGTTCGGTGCGGATCGCACGCGAATAATTCACCCGGCCGGTGTTCTCGACCAGCACGTCGAGCGTCGCGGCACCGGCGCGGGCGGGCAGCGTCACCGTCTCCTGCCCCAGCCGGCGATCGAGCGTGCCGACCAGTTTGCGGTCGACATAAACCTGCGCATAACTGTGCATCCCCTTGAGCGTCAGCGTCTTGCCCGCGCCCGTCGGCAGCGTGACACGATACAGGACATAGCCGTAATTCTGATCGAGTTCCTCGAAGGTCATCGGCAATTTGGCGCGGACCGGTTCGGGCAGATGGTCCCAGAGCGACGCGCTGCGCCGGATGGGCGAGACCGGGAAGGTGACCGCGACCGTCGGCGCCGGGGTCGGCGCAGCGGGCTTGCCGGTGACCGCAGCGATGGCATTGGCGATCAGCGCATATTTGTAGCGCGGATTGCCCGCCTCATCGATCGGCGCGTCGTAATCGTAGCTGGTCGTATCGGGATGGTAATCGGTGCCGGTGTGCGAATCGGCGCCGTTCATCCAGCCGAACGTCGTGCCGCCGTGCACCATATACAGCGAGATCGAATAGCCGCGCTGCAGCATGAAGCGCATCTCTTCGGCCTCCTTGCGGCCGTCCGTCTCGTGATGGTCCTCGCCCCATTTGTCGAACCAGCCCGCCCAATATTCGCCGACCATGCGCAGCCCCGCGGGCCGATACGCCTCGAGCTTGGCGACCGCATTGGCCGCGCCGCCCGAGCCGAAATTGACCACCGAGGGCAGATGCGGCAGCGAGCCCTTGGCGAGGTCCGACGCCTGGTTCGAGGTGAACAGGATGCCGTCGGCGAGGCCGGCACGGCGATAGGTCGCCTCCAGCCCCTGCAGATACGCCTTGTCGTCGCCGAACGCGCCATATTCGTTCTCGAGCTGCACCGCGACGATCGGCCCGCCGTTGGCGAGCAGCAGCGGCTTCACCTCCTGCCCGAGCCGGACGATCCAGCGCTCGACCGCGGCGGTATATTTGGGTCGGTCGAGCGCAGGACGACCTTTCGATCCTTGAGCAGCCACGCCGGATAGCCGCCCAATTCCCATTCGGCACAGACATAGGGGCCGGGGCGCAGGATCACGTTCAGCCCCTCCGCCTGCGCGTCGCGGATGAAGGCGGCAATGTCGTTCTGGCCGGTGAAATCATAGACGCCGGGCCGCGGTTCGTGGACGTTCCAGAAGGCGTAGGTGGTGATCGTGTTGAGACCCATCGCCTTCGCCTTGCGCAGGCGGTCGCGCCAATAGGCGCGCGGGATGCGGACGTAATGGATCTCGCCCGAGATGACCTGATACGGCTTGCCGTCCCTGACGAAGCCGGCGCCGCCGACCGCGAAGCCGCGCGCCGGGGTCTCCGCATGCGCCCCCGTCGTCGCCGCCACGATGGCGAGCGCCGCCCCCCACATCGATCGCTTCGCCAAGGTCATTCGTCTCTCCCCGTTATGGATTGGTCGTTGCCACCAGCGCCGCGTCGATATCCGCCGCCTCGTGCCGTTCGCGCAGGATGCTGCCCGGCTCGCCGATGATGCGGTTGACGATGCGGCCGCGGCGCACCGGTTCGCGCGCGGCGATGCGGTCGGTCCAGCGTTGCAGATTGGGATAGTCGCCGGCGCTCAGGAACGTGCTCGCGCCATAGGTGCCGGTGAGCAGCCCGCCATACCACGGCCAGACCGCGATATCGGCGATCGAATATTCGTCGCCCGCCAGATACGGGTGGTCCGCCAGATGCGTGTCGAGCACGTGGAGCTGGCGCTTGGCCTCCATCGCATAGCGGTCGATCGCATATTCGATCTTGATCGGCGCATAAGCGAAGAAATGGCCGAAGCCGCCGCCGACGAACGGTGCCGAGCCCATCTGCCACATCAGCCAGTTGATCGCCTGCACCCGCGCCGCCGGTCCGGTCGGCAGGAAGGCGCCGAATTTCTCGGCGAGATAGAGCAGGATCGATCCGCTCTCGAACACCCGCGTCGGCGGGGTCGTGCCGTGATCGGCGAGCGCCGGGATCTTGGAATTGGGGTTGAGCGCGACGAAGCCGCTGCCGAACTGGTCGCCCTTGCCGATCTCGATCAGCCACGCGTCATATTCGGCGACGGCATGGCCCGCCGCGAGCAGCTCCTCAAGCAGGATCGTCACCTTCTGCCCGTTGGGCGTGCCGAGCGAGTAGAGCTGGAGCGGATGGCGGCCGACCGGCAGCGGCGCATCGTGCGTCGCGCCCGAGACGGGGCGGTTGATGCTGGCGAACTGGCCGCCGTTCGCCTGATTCCACGTCCACACCTCGGGCGGTACGTAGCCGGCGGGCAGATTGTTCGCACTATCCTGATCGGCCATGGTCGGTCCTTTCGTCGTTGGTCTATCGCCGGGTCCGGCGGCCGCCAAGCTCGCCGGCCTAGCGGTCTGTTAGGCAAGGGTTTTGTCGATCGGCCGGCTGACTAGACCGCGGCGCGGTCGAGCGCCTGGCGCAGGTCGGCGAGGATGTCCTCCTCATGCTCCAGACCGACCGACAGGCGGACGTAGCCATCGGAGACGCCGGTCGCTTTCCGTTCCCCGGACGACAGCTGCGAATGGGTCGTCGACGCCGGATGGATTGCGAGGCTGCGCGCGTCGCCGATGTTGGCGACGTGATAGAAGAGCTTCAGCGCGTTGATGAAGGCGCGCCCCGCCGCCTCGCCGCCGGCCAGTTCGAAGCCGACGAGGCCACCCTGCCCGCCGGTCAGATAGCGCGCGGCCCGTTCCGCCTGCACGCCGGTCTGCACCGAGGGGTGGATGACGCGGATCACCTCGGGCCGCGACTGGAGGAAGGCAACGACCGCCGCGGCATTGGCGCAATGGCGCGGCATGCGCAGCGGCAGCGTCTCGAGCCCCTGCAGGATCTGAAAGGCGTTGAACGGCGACAATGCCGCGCCGAGATCGCGGAGCAGCACGGTACGTGCGCGCAGGATATAGGCGATCGGACCCAGCGGTTTCGCCGCCTGGCTCCACACCGCGCCATGGTAGCTGGCGTCGGGCGTGTTGAGCAGCGGCTGGCGCTCGGGAAACGCCTCCCAATCGAAATTGCCGCCGTCGACGATGATGCCGCCGATCGACGTGCCGTGGCCGCCGATATATTTGGTGGTGGAATAGACGACGATCGCCGCGCCGTGATCGAACGGCCGGGCGAGCAGCGGCGCCGCGGTATTGTCGACGATCAGCGGGATGCCGATCGGCCGGCCCAGCGCTGCGATCTCGGCGATCGGCCCGGCGATCAGCTTGGGATTGGGCAGGGTCTCGACATACCAGGCGCGCGTCCGCTCGTCGCTCGCGCGCGCGAAGGCGTCGGGATCGGCGGGATCGACGAAGCGCACCTCGATCCCCTGGTCCTTGAGCGTGTTGGCGAACAGGTTCCATGTGCCGCCGTACAGATCGGTGCCGCTGACGATATTGTCGCCGGCACGCGCGAGATTCTGCACCGCATAAGCGGACGCCGCCTGCCCCGACGCCACCGCCAGCGCCGCCGCGCCACCCTCGATCGCGGCGATCCGCCGCTCGAGCACGTCGGTCGTCGGATTGCCCAGCCGGGTATAGATATTGCCGAGTTCGCGCAGCGCGAACAGATCGGCGGCGTGATCGGTGTCGCGGAACTGGTAGGAGGTGGTCTGGTAGACCGGCGGCGCCACCGCGCCGGTCGCCGGATCGGCGCGCCAGCCGGCGTGCAGCGCGAGCGTTTCGGGGTGCAGCGTGTGATCGACCATGGCCATCGTCCTCTTCGAGCGGGTGCTGTGTCGACCGCGATGCTAGCCACGCGCCGTTCGAAGGGGAGATACTTTTGCTTGCCGCCGCCCAGCCGGCGCCATGGCCGTGGGCCGCGTCGCGGGATCAGCCGGGCGTCACGTCGACGGCAAAATCGGCGCGCATTGCGCTCCGTTCGATGAGGACGGCATTGGGCTCGTCGGTACGATCGATCCAGTCGAGCGCCTCGGCGGGGCTGCGTCCGAAGGCCATGTGCCTCGCGAGCAGCCAGTCGCGGCGTTGTGCCGACGGGGTGCGGACGTAGCAGCAGCGATCCAGCAGACCGCGCACCGGCGACCATGGTCCGTCGAAGAGCAGGTAATTGCCCTCCACCACGACCAGCGGTGTGCCTGCCGGCACCGGGATCGCGCCGGCGATCGCCTCTTCGATCGCGCGTTCGAACCGGGGGGCGTAGACGGTTTCGCCGGCGACCGGATGCCGCAGGCGATCGAGCAATGCGACGAACCCGGCGACGTCGAACGTGTCGGGCGCGCCTTTGCGATCGCGGCGGCCGAGCCGGTCGAGCTCCGCATTGGCGAGGTGGAAACCATCCATCGGCACGACGACCGACTGGTCGGCGAACTGCCGCGCAATCCGGTCGGCGAGCGTCGACTTGCCCGCGCCGGGCGGACCGACGATGCCCAGCAGCGCGCGACCGCGGCGGGCGAGCAAGGCATGGATCGCGTCGCCGAGCGGTGCGGGTAACGCCTCCGTCATCGCGCCGACGCGAAGGTGCCGTTCTGCAGGCTCGCCTCGATCTCCTCAAGCGATCGGCCCTTCGTCTCGGGGACGAAGCGCCAGACGAACCCCCAGGCGAGCAGGTTCATCCCCGCGAACAGCCAGAAGGTCGCAGCGGTGCCCAGCCCCTCGACGAGGCTGAGCGTGGTCAGCGTCACCAGCAGGTCGAAGCTCCAGTGCGACAGAGCGACGAGGCTCATCCCCTTGCCGCGCACCGACAGCGGGAACACCTCCGCGCCGACGAGCCAGATCGCCGCCGAGATGCTGCCGACGTTGAACACCTCGTAGCCGAGCAGCCCCGCCGCGGCGACCCAGCGCATCGCGCCGGTCGGCGCGCCGTGTGCGAAGGCGATCGCGATCATCGCCAGCCCGATCACCGCCCCCGGCAGGAACCGCAGCATCAATCTACGCCGCCCCCAATGATCCACGGCCCAGGTGCCGAAGATCGTCGTCAGCACGATCGTCACGCCGACGACGAGCGCGGTTAGCAGCGCCGCATTCTGGCCGAGCCCGGCGTTGGTCGCGATCGTGGGCGCGTAATAGATTACCGCGTTGGTGCCGGTGATCTGCGAGAACATCGCGACCCCGGCGCCGGCGATCAGTGCCGGGCGCATGCGGCCGGACAGCAGCGTCCGCCAGCGCCCCTCGACGTGGACCGTCTCGCCGATCGCGGCGAGTTCGGTCTCGACCTCCGCCGCGCTCGGCCGCAGTCGTGCGAGGATGGCGCGCGCCCTCGCCACGTCGCCCTTGAGCGCGAGATAGCGCGGGCTTTCCGGGAGCACGATCATGCCGATCAGCAGGATCGCCGCCGGCACGACGCCGAGCAGGAACATCAGCCGCCAGTCGCCGCCCTCGCCCAGCAGACCATCGGCGACGTGGCTGCCGCCGAGAAGCCAGCCGACGATCGTCGACACCAGGATGCCGCCGACGACCGCGAGCTGGAACATCACCACCATCGCGCCGCGCCGTGCCGCCGGCGCCAGTTCGGCGATATAGACCGGGATGATCTGGCTCGCCGCGCCGACCGCGAGACCGAGGACGAGACGCGCGGCGGTCAAAGACGCCACCGAGCCGGCGATGGTCGACGCCACGGAGGCGATCATGAAGACGATGGCGGCGACCATGACGGTGGGCCGCCGGCCGATCCGGTCCGACAGCGGCCCGGCGCCCATGCATCCGACGAGCGCGCCGGCGACGATCGCGGCGGTGACGATCTGCTTGCCGACGACCGAGATCGGGAAGCTGTCGCCGATGAACAGCAACGCCGCCGAGATGATGCCGGTATCGTAGCCGAACAGCAGGCCGCCCAGCGCGGCGATGCCGGCGATCAACAGGACATGAGCACGCATCCGCAATCCTTCGTTCCGGCCGATCGACGGCTGACACCCGGCCGTAATCCGCAATCGCCGTTCGTGCCAGTGGGGCGGTATTGGAAGGATCGATGCGGCTTCGCTGACCAAGTGGCCGCCAGCTTATCCTAGCGTGTAGCGCAAGGTCGCGAATACCGTGCGGGGACTGCCGTAGTAATTCCCGCGGGCGGTCGAGAAGATGCGTGCGTAATAGGTGCGATCGAGCACGTTGTTGACGTTGATCGACACGCCGAGCTGCTCGGTGAGCTTGTAGCCCGCGCGCAGGTCGAGCACGGCGTAGCTGCCCTGTCGAACCAGGGTGGACAGCACGCGCGTGCCGTTGGCGGCGATCGACGACCGCGTGCCGCCGGAGGTCGCCCCGAAGACGGTCAGGCCGCCGCCGATGCTGGCGCCGGCCAGCATGCCGTTTGTCGGCGCGTAATTGGTGAACAGCTTGCCCATGTGGCGGGGGATCACCGGGACCAGCGATGTGCCCTCCAGCGCCGGGTTGATGTCCTCCAGCAACTTGGTGCGCGTGTAGCTGTAGCCGCCGTTGATCCGCCAGCCGGGCAGGATCTCGCCCGTCGCCTCCAGCTCGATGCCGCGTGCGCGTACCTTGCCGAGCTGGTAGTAGAGATTGGCGTCGACGGGGTCGTTGAACAGCCGGTTGCGCTGCGTGATCTGATAGGCCGCGGCGGAGAGCAACAGCCGGTCGTGCATCAGCGAGACCTTGCTGCCTGCCTCGAACTGCTCGCCGACCATCGGCTCGATACTGCCGCCGTCGCCGCGCTGGCGACCGACCGGCTGCGCTTGCGGCGTGAAACTGTCGGCATAGCTGGCGTAGAGGTTTAGGTGGCCGGTCACGTCCCAGACCAATCCGGCATAAGGCGTGAAGCGGTTGTCGATCGTATAGCCGGTGCGGGCCCCCGGGGTCGGCAACACCGTGCGCGTGTCGGTATCGAACCAGGTCAGCCTTCCGCCGCCGATCAGCGTCAGCCCGGCGAGCGGGCTGAGCCGCATCTGGCCGTACAGGCCATATTGTTCGAGGTGGGTGACCGATCCGCCATAGACCTGCGTGACGCATTGCGGCGGCGTCTGCACCGGCGTGCAGATCCCCGCGGTGCCCTGCACCGGATAGGGCGGCAGCGGGCCATAGGGATCGAGCGGCGGCTCGGCCGGCGAGACGGGATTGAAGACGTCGATCCGCGCATAATTCGACAGGCGGGTGAAATAGGAGGTGCCGGCACTCGCCTGGTAATCGGCGCCGAGGATCAGCGTCTGGTCGCGCCCGAACAGCGGGAAGCTGCCGATGCCGTTGACGTCGAACGACCGCGTCTGCTGCTTGCTGTCGCCGCGATAGGCGATCTGGTTGGTGAGGCCGCGGTTGGCCGGCGTCACCGGCTGCGCGCCGATATAGCTGTAGACGTCGACGCGGTCGACATCGGTGTAGAGCCCGGTCGCGCGCAACGTCCAGCGATCGGAGACGCGATGCGCCAGCTCGACGAAGCCCGACCAGGTCTTCGCATCGAAGCGGTTCCAGTCGGCGCCCAGATAGGTCGATCGCCGCACGTCGAGCAGACGCCCGTCGCTGCCGTCGGCACCGCCGGCATAGCCGGGCAGGCCGGACTGGACCGCCGGGCGGAAGCGATCGTAATTCGCGCCCGCGGTCAGCGTCGTCCGCGAACCGATCTCCAGCGTACCCACGGCGAAGGCGTCGAGCCGGTTGCGATGCGCCGTGTCGAAGAACTGGTTTTGATCCTGCGCCATGACGCCGGCGCGGAGCGCGGCGACGCCGCCGACCGGGGTCGAGACGTCGAGTTCCAGGCGGAGATTGTCGTAGCTGCCGTAGCCGGCGCTCGCCTGCATCCGGGCGGTATCGAGCGGCCGCTTGCGCACGAGATTGATGCTGCCGGCGGGATTGCCCGAGCCGCTGAACAGCCCGGCCGGCCCCCGCAGCACCTCGAGCCGGTCGTAGAAGAACAGGTCGGGCACCGCCGAGGGAAAGTTGACCGACAGCGTCGGGACGCCGTCGATCAGATAGTTGTTGATCGCGAAGCCGCGCGAGAGGAACGACGGGTCCTCGCTGCCGACGCCGTTGACGGTGATGCCGTTGGTCGCGGTCAGCGCGTCTTCGAGCGTGAAGAGGTTCTGCGCCTCGATCTGTTCGCGGTCGACGACGGTGATCGTGTTGGGCGTGTCCTTGAGCGGCGTGACGGTCTTGCCGACGCCGCGGCCATAGCTCTTGCCGACGACGAGGATTTCGTCCTCCCGCTGCGGATCGGCGGCGCCAGCCGCGACGGGTTCGGCCTTGGCCGACGAGGCCGGCATGGGCGCGGCACCATTCACGGGAGCCACGCCTGCGAGTAGAACGCCTAGATAGATCACTTCACTTCCCCTTCGATGCCGGCGACCTAACGGCATCGTTGTTGCGAGTCACTAGCAATATCAATTGCTGGACCATGTCTTATTGTTAACGGCTTGTGGCCGGAGCGTATGGGCGTCCGCCGTCGTGGCGATTGCCTGTGAAAGAACCCCACGCTACCCGAAGGGATGGATCGCACCCGCCCGCCCGTCTCCTGCCGCGTTGCGGATACGCCCGCGGCCGATGACGACGCCTGTCAGGCCGCCGACGGTGTGGCCTTCGATGCCGCCGCGCCGATGACGCGCGCGTTCAACCATGTCATCGCCGGTCCGCATTTCCGGCGCCGCTTCGGCCGATGGCCCCTGCCCGCCGCCGACCCGGGCTCGACGATCAACGACGTGATCTTCGACCGGATGATCGATCCGCGCTGGACGCCGCTCGAACGCGCCTTCGTCGACAAGGAGACCGCGAAACGGGAATCGCAGCGGCTGTCACCGGGCCTGCGCGTGCCGGAGACGCGGCTGGTGGTGGCGATGGACGACGTACCGTCGCCGGAGGCGCTGTTCGGACGGCTGCGCCCCTTCGTCGGCACCGCGACGATCGCCAAGCCGACGCATGCCAGCGGCGGCACCGTCTTTCTGCGCGACGTCACCGGGCCGGAGGACCTGCGGCGCTTGTTCTGGCTGGCGCGGGCCGACTACGCGTCGATCCTGCGGGAGATGCAATATTGGCGGCTGCCGCGGAAGATCATCGTCGAGACGCTGGTCCCGAGCGCCGCGGGGACATCGCCCGACGATTACAAATTCCATTGCGTGCGCGGGCAGCCGCTGGTCTGCCAGGTCGATCACAGCCGCTTCGGCAGGCCGTGGAGCCGGCTCTATCGCGTCCCGAGCTTCGAGCCGATGGACCGCGACGACGGGCTGGCGCCGCCCGCCGGCCATGCGCTGCCCACCGCCGAGCGGATCGCGGCGATGATGGCGGCGGCCCGCGCCTTGTCAGCGCCGTTCGAATTCGTCCGCGTCGATCTCTACGACGGCAGCGACGGCATCTATTTCGGCGAACTGACCTTCACGCCGGCGGCATCGCTCGGGATCGCGCCAGCGGCGGCGGGCGATCATGCCGAGAATGCGACGCACCGCGTCTATAGCAGGATCGTGATGGCGGCGCTGGCCGGCGACGGACGGGCCTGATCGCTCGACCGCCTCTCGGCGCCGGCGCGCGTCAGAACAGGCCGATCTTCGCCCCCAACGCGTAGATCATGCCGCCGAAGCCCACCAGGAAGAGCACGGTGGCGACCGTCGCGCCGAGATCGACCCCGGCGTGGCGGCGCTTCACAGGCCCGGTGCCGCCTTCACGATGCCGGGGACCTGCTCCAACGTGTCGAGGATGAGGCGGAGGTCGCCGGCGGTCAGCGCGCTCGCCTCGTCGACATACGCGCCCGCGTCGAAGGTCGCGGCGAACGCGTGGAGATGGTTGAGGGCTTCGCCCAACCGGTGGGTCGCTGCATCTTCGGTCATGCCGCCAGCCTAGCCACCCGCCGACGATTCGCACAAGCGCAGCGCGGCCGGCACGCGACTCCGCCAACCTGCGGCCGTAACTTTGGTTTGACAGCGGCCACCGCCGCCTCGCAGGACCGAGCATCGGGAGACGAGCGTGGCCAGCGTCGAAATATCAGGACTGACCAAAGGCTTCGGCGGCGTGACCGTGCTGCAGCCGACCGACCTCGTCGTCGAAGACGGCGAATTCCTCGTGCTGGTCGGCCCGTCGGGATGCGGCAAGTCGACGCTGCTGCGGATGATCGCCGGGCTCGAAGACCCCAGCGGCGGGCACGTCGCGATCGGCGGGCGCGACGTCACCCATGCGCCACCATCCGAACGCGGCGTCGCGATGGTCTTCCAATCCTATGCGCTCTATCCGCAGATGACGGTCGCGCAGAATATCGCCTTTCCGCTGAAGGTCGCCGGCGTCGCCAAGCGCGAGATCGCCGAGCGGGTGGCGGCGGTGGCGGCGATGCTCGATCTTTCCGACCTGCTCGACCGGCGCCCCCGAGCGCTCTCCGGCGGCCAGCGCCAGCGCGTGTCGATCGCGCGGGCGGTGGTGCGTCGGCCGCGCGTGCTGTTGCTCGACGAGCCGCTATCCAACCTAGACACCGCGCTGCGCGCGCGGATGCGGCACGAATTCGCCCGGCTGCACCAGCAGCTCGGCGCGACGATGATCTACGTGACGCACGACCAACTGGAGGCGATGACGCTCGCCAACCGCATCGTCGTGATGAGCGAGGGCCGCGTCGAGCAGGTTGGCGCGCCGCTCGACGTCTATCGCCGCCCCGCCAGCCTCGCCGTCGCCGCGGCGATCGGCTCGCCGGGGATGAACCTGCTGCCGGTGACGATTGTGCAGGCCGGCGAGGACGGCACCGCGGTTCGTCTGGCGGGGGGCGCCACGGTGCGCACCGCCGCCCACGTCCCCGCCGATGCGGTGGGTGGCGCCGCGACGCTGGGCGTGCGGCCCGAACATCTCGTCGCGGCCGCGGAGGGCGCCTTTGCCGGCGTGGTCGAGCTGTTCGAGCGGCTCGGGCCGCTGTCGTTCGCGCATCTCGGCGCGCAGGGGGCGATCGGCACGATCGTCGCGCAACTGCCCGGGGATCGCGCGGTGACGCTCGGCGAGACGCTGCGCTTCGACGTCGCCGCGGCGGACACGCATCTGTTCGCCGCGGACGGCCGAGCCTATCCCTTGATGCTGCCGCCGAGCAGCCCGGTCAGATAATAACGCTGGAGCGCGAGGAACAGCAGCAGCACCGGCATCGTCGTCACCACCGCCGCCGCCATCATCAATTCGCCGTCCGCGGCATGCTCCCGCCCGATCGCAGCGATCGCCACCGGCAGGGTGTAGAGATGCTGGTCGGCGAGCACGATCAGCGGCCACAGGAAGTCGTTCCAGCTCCCCAGGAACAGGAACAGCGCCAGCGTCACGACGATCGGGGTGAGCAGCGGCAGCACGATGCTGACGAAAATCCGCGTCTCGCCCGCGCCGTCGATCCGCGCCGCGTCGATCATCTCGTCGGGGATGGCGAGCGTCGCCTGGCGGACGAACAGGATCGCGAAGATGCCGGCGAGGCTGGGCAGGATCACGCCGGCATAGCTGTTGACCAGCCCCAGCTCCCTGAAGATCAGGAACAAGGGCAGCATCGCCACCTGCCCCGGCACGACCAGCGACGCGATCAGCAACTGGAGCAGCCGCGCGCGGCCACGGAAGCGCAGCTTGGCGAAGGCATAGCCCGCCGGAACGGTCAGCAGCAGCCCGAGCAGCGTCGAGACCGCCGCGATCCCCAGACTGTTCACCAGCGCCGGTACGATGCGATAGTCAAACCAGGCGCCGTCGATCGATCGCCGGACCAGCAGCTCGTAATAATTCTCGCCCGACCAATGCGACGGCCACAGCGGCGTCGGCAGGATGGTCGATTCACCGCGCGGCATGAACGAGACAACGACCATATAGGCCAGCGGCGCGATGGTGAGCGCGGTCAGCGCCGCCACCGCGCCGGTCGATACGATCGTGCGCAGCCGCCTCACAGCCATTCGTGGCGCCTTCCGATCCGCGTCTGCACGATCGTCACCGCGAGGATCATCAGGAACAGCACGAACGCGACCGCGCTCGCCTGCCCGAGGTTCCACCATTTGAAGCCCTCGTCGAACATGAAGTAGAGCACCGTCGTCGTGCTCTGCGCCGGGCCGCCGAGCGTCATCACATAGGGTTCGGCGAAGATCTGCAGGAAGCCGGCGACGCTCATCACCGTCGCCAGCAGCAGCGTCGGGCCGATCGCCGGCAGGGTGACGTGCCGGAAGCGGCCCCACCGCCCCGCCCCGTCGAGCCGCGCCGCCTCGATCAGCTCGCCCGGCACCGCCGACAGCGCGGCGGTGAAGACGATCATGTTGTAGCCGAAGATCTTCCAGGTCACGAACAGCAGGATCGCGGGGATCGACACATGCGGGTCGCCGAGCCAGTCGACCGGCGCGATGCCGACAGCGGCGAGCGCGCGGTTGATCAGGCCGAAGCGCTGGTTGAACAGGATCCGCCACACCACCGCGGTCGCGACGACGCTGGTCACATAGGGGGCGAACAGCAGCACCCGCCACAGCGGCTTCCACCGCACCGTCGCATCGTTGAGCAGCAGCGCGACGAACAGCGAGGTGCCGATCGCCATCGGCACGCCGAGCACGGCGAACAGCAGGGTGTTGCCGAGCGCGCGCCAGAACAGCGGCGTCGACAGCAGGCCGGTGAAATTGCCGAGGCCGACGAAATGCAGGTTCGACCAGTCGGCGAGCGCGTAGATCGAATAATCGGTGACCGACAACGCCAGCGCGAGTGCGGTCGGCAGTACGAAGACGAGCGCGATGATCGCAAGCACCGGCGCGGTGAACAGCCAGCCGGTCCGCTCCTGCCGGGTCATGCGATCCGCCCCGCCTCGACCAGTGCGCGGCGCTTGGCGAGCAGCCCGTCTACCCTGCGGTCGAGCGCTGCCAACGCCTCGTCCGTCGTCTGGACGCCACGGACGATCCGCTCGGCGGCGAACTGCACCTCGGTCTGGATCTGCTCCCATTCGATCACCGGCGGGGCGGCGGCGGGCTGGCGCATCTGGTCGGCGAACGGGCGCAGCACCGGCGCGGCGAGTTGCGGCGCGGTCCAGGCGCCGACGCGCGCGGGCAGATTGCCGATCAGCCGCTGGTAGCGCAATTCGCTTTCGATCGAGGTCAGATGGCGGACCAGGGCCCAGGCCTCGCGTGGGCGCTTGCTCTGTGTCGAGACGCACAGGCTGGCGCTCAGTCCCGACACCGGACCGGCGCCGTGCGGTCCCGGCAGCCGCGCGGTCGCCCAGCGCGTGCGCGGGAGCAGATCGGCACGGCGGGCGAAATCCTTGAGCGTCGTCGGACCGCTCGGCCAGACCGCGCAATAGCCGGTGGCGAAGGCGGCGACGGGGTCCTGCACCTCGGTCGACAACGCCATCGGCGCATATCCGTCCGTGTAGAGCGAGACGTAATAGGCGAAGGCGGCGCGTGCCTCGGGGGTCTGGAAGGCGCCGCGCGTGTTGCGATCGCGCAACATCGTCGCGCCGGCCTGCGACAGCATCGTGATGAGCCCGTTGGGCCAGTTGAGCAGCATGAGGAAGACGTAATCGTCCGGCCGGCGGCGCTTGATCGCGCGCGCCATCGCCCGCCAGCCATCCCAGTCCTCGGGCGGGCTGTCATAGCCGGCCTCGCCGAGGATATCGCGGCGGTAGAATTGCACCTGCGGCGCGACCGACCACGGCACCGCATAGTCCCGTCCCGCGAAGCGCGTCTCCGCCAGCACGCCGGGAAACATGTCGGCGACGAGGTCGGACGACGGCAGTGGCGCGATCGCGCCGATCGTGGCGAACTCCTGCACCCAGCCGTTGAACAGCATCAACACGTCGGGCATCGCCCCGCCGGCGAAGGCGGTGAGCAGCTTCTCGTGGCTCGCGGTGGTCGGCAGCGACTGGACCTCGACCGGGACGCCCGTCGCGGCGGTGAAGGCAGGCATCAGCAGCGGCGAATAATCGCCTTCATAGCTCATCGCCCACATCGACAACGGCGCTTCTGTCCCGCCCGGTCCCGCGCAGCCGGCGAGCGCCAGCGCCGGGATCAGTCCGAGGGCGGACCTGCGCGTCCATGCGACGTCCGTGCTGCCCTCTCCCATCGCGGCGACGATGCCGCATCCGCTGCCGGGGCACCACCCCATACGATCGATTAAATCGTTCATATGTCGACTGTTTTATCTACTACGTGGCCGCTGCGGCGATTGAACCGCCGGGCGATGCCGGTAAGGATCGCGACAACAGAACGCCGGCCGAAACCGAGCCGGCACACAGGGGGATCATCATGTCGCGCCGCATTCACCGCAGCCGCTGCCTATTGTCAGGTGCGGCGCTCTTCCTTGCGCCGCTCGCGCAGGCCCAGACCGCCGCACCCCCGGACGAGCCTGCCGCCGACGCACCGGCCGACGACATCATCGTCACCGGATCGCGCATCCAGCGCCCCGATTATGCCGCGCCCAATCCGATCGTGTCGTTCGGCGCTGCCGACCTGCAGCAATCGGGCAACACCAACGTCACCACCTTCCTTCAGCGCGTGCCGGCGCTGACCAACTCGCTCGACAGCACGCGGACCGCGGGCAGCAACCAGGCGGACGGCAGCTTCGGCCAGGTCGGCCTCAACCTGCTCGACCTGCGCGGGCTCGGCCCCAACCGCACGTTGGTACTGGTCAACGGCCGCCGCCACGTCGCGGGCCAGCCCGACACCGCCGCGGTCGACATCAACGCGATTCCGACCGACCTGATCGACCGCGTCGACGTGCTGACCGGCGCCGCTTCGGCCGTCTACGGTGCCGACGGCGTGTCGGGCGTGGTCAATTTCGTGATGAAGCGCGACTTCGACGGGATATCGGCGCGTTCGCAATTCGGCATCTCCGACCGCGGCGATGCCGCCAACCGCTTCGCGTCGATCGTCGCGGGACACAATTTCGCCGATGGCCGTGGCAACGTCACGCTCGCCTACGAATATAACGCCGACGAACCGCTCGCCAACGACGATCGTTCCTACCTCACCGCCGCGCAACGCCAGTATTTCGTCAATGTCGATGGCTATGTCCCCGGCCAGGCGGGCAGCTACCAGAAGGCGCCGCTCGGCGACCTGCGCTACCCCTATAGTTCGAACCAGGGCATCATCTACATCGGCGACCAGACGTTCCGCGGCGACGGCGCGATCTACACGCCGGGCCGCATCCTGCAGAACGACGGCTACAGCATCGGTGGCGACGATACGCCGGTGGCGGGCTATATCGGCGACATCTTCCCGCGCACCCGTCGCCACGCGGTCAACGCGCTCGCGCATTACGACGCATCGGACGCGTTCAAGGTCAGCCTCGAAGGCAAGTTCGTCCAGTCGACGATCACCAGCTTCAGCGGCTATGGCGGCAATTATCCGGCGACGATCGCGCTCGACAATCCGTTCATCCCCGCGACCATCCTCACCGCGGCGCGCGCGGCCGGCCTGACCTCGATCGACGTCAACCGCAACAATTTCGACATCCCCCGTCGCGGCGAGACCGATCGCCGACGCACCTATCGCGGTGTCGTCGACGTCGCCGGACAATTGAACGACCACGCCAGCTACGACGTCTCCTACACCTACGGCCAGACCGACGTCCGTGCGACCAAGCTCAACGACCGGGTGAACACGCGCTTCCTCGAAGCGCTCGACGCGGTACGCGGCCCCGGCGGCACGATCGTCTGCCGGTCGGCGGCGGCGCAGGCGGCGGGCTGCATACCGGTCAACACCTTCGGCGGTGCCACCGTCGATCCCGCCTCCTACGCTTATTATCTCGACAATCCGGTGAGCAACGCGCGGATCACCCAGCATGTCGTCAATGCCGCGCTGACCGGCGACTTCGGCCGGTTCTTCGAGCTGCCGGGCGGCCCGATCGCCTTCGCCGCGGGCGGCGAATACCGGCGCGAATCGAGCCGCTTCACGCCCGCCCAGTCGCTCGTCGACAATGCCTTCTACCAATATGACGAATATATCATCCCGACCGCGTCGCGCGGCCGTTTCGACGTGTGGGAGGCGTTCGGCGAGCTCAACGCGCCGCTGCTCAAGGACCGGCCGTTCTTCCACCTGCTCTCGGTCGGCGCGGCGGGACGCTATTCCGACTATTCGACGGTCGGTTCGACAAAAGCCTATCAGTTCAACGGCATCTGGGCGCCGATCCGCGCGATCAGCTTCCGCGGCTCCTACGGGCGTTCGGTACGCGCGCCCAATATCGGCGAGTTGTTCCGCCCGACGACCGGGTCGAGCGCCTTTTTTTCCGACCCGTGCTACGTCGGCAACCGCAATCTCGGCAGCGCGTCGCGCGCCGCCAATTGCGTCGCGCTGATCAGCGGGCTGGGCGGCAATCCGGCGACCTTCACCGCGGCGAACAATCCCGATGCTGCGATCTTCATCCCCGGTTCGGTGTCGGGCAATCTCGATCTGAAGGCGGAGGTGGCGCGGACGTGGACCGCGGGCGTCGTGCTGCGCCCCGATGTCGTCCCCGGCCTGTCGATCGGCGTCGACTGGTACGACATCCGCCTGCGCGACGCGATCAACAACCCCAATGGCGATGCCGCCAACAGCATCGCTGCGCTCTGCGTCGACCAGCCGACGCTCGCCAATCCGTTCTGCGGGCTGATCAGCCGGCGCACCGGCACCGGCTTCATCAACGGCTATACGATCACGCCGCAGAACGTCTCCGCCTTCCGCACCTCGGGCGCCGAGCTCAACGTCGCCTATCGCTTCCGCACCACCGGCGCCGGGACCTTCGACGTGCGGCTGGTCGGTGGCTATCTCAACACGCTCGAACAGGTCGCGACGCCGGGCGCCGAGGTCGAGAACAACGTCGACCAGATCTTCCGCCCGCGCTGGAACGCGACGCTGTCGCCGACGTGGAGCGACGGGCCGCTGACGCTCAGCTACAATCTGCGCTGGCAGAACGGCGTGCGCCGCTTCAGCCGCTTCGAGAGCGACGGCAACGCCAACCTCGTCGATCCCCGTTATTTCCGCTACAAGGCGCTGTGGCAGCACGACGTGCAGGCGCAGATCGAGGTCGCCCGCGATTTCGCCTTCTACGGCGGGGTCAACAACCTGACCGACCAGAAGCCCGATATCGGCTTCCAGACCAACGTGCCGATCTCGCCGGTCGGCCGCTATCTCTACGCGGGTGCAAAGGTGCAGTTCGGCGGCAGCTGAGCCGCCCGGCGCTTGATCGTGCGGCGGAAACTGGCATGGAGCGGCGATGCTCCATGTTCCGCTGCTGTTCGCGCCGCTCGCGACCTATGACGTCGTCATTCCCTGCCACAACCGTGCCCATGTCGTGGCCGATGCCGTCGCCAGCGTGCTGGCGCAGGACCATCCGCCCGCCCGCGTGATCGTCGTCGACGACGGCTCGTCCGACGACAGCGCGGCGGTGATCCGCCGCCTCGCCGCGGCGCACCCGTCGGTCGAGGCGATCGTGCTGCCGCGCAACGTCGGCGCATCGCAGGCGCGCAACACCGGCGCGGGTGCCGCCCGGTCCGACTGGATCGCCTTCCTCGACAGCGACGACGTCTGGCTGCCCGGCGCGGCGCGGGCGCTGCTCGACGGCACCGCGGGCGGGCTGCACGACATCGTCGTCGGCCATTTCGCCCGCGTCGAGGGCGACGGCGCGCCGCAAGCGCCCGAATGCGGCTGGGACGGCGGCTGCATCCGTCGCGGGCTGGCCAGCGGCGGCGTCATCGGGCCGAGCTGGTCGATCGTCCGCCGCGCGATGGTGGCGCAGGTGGGGGGATTCGACCCCAGCTTCCACAATTGCAACGACTGGGACTTCTACACCCGGACCGCCGCGGCGGGCGCGCGCTTCGCCCGGATCGACGCCTGCGTCGCGCTCTATCGCACCGTCGCGGGCAGCCGGCTGGTCAACGACACCGCAATCGGCGCACGCAACGCCGACCGCGTCCTCGCCCACCCCTATCTGATGGCGCTGACCGCCTGATCAACCCGTCGCGGCGGGGATCGGCAAGGCGCGGAACAGCGGCGCCGGCGCCTCGACCAGCGTGTCCGCCGGCACGTCCTGACGCAGCCAGACGCCGCCGCCGATGCGCGAGCGCGCGCCGATCGTCACCCGGCCGACGATCGTCGCATTGGCGTGGATCACCACGTCGTCCGCGACGATCGGATGGCGCGGCGCGCCCGATTTGTCGCCGAACAGATCGGGGTCGCCACCCAGCGTGACGCCCTGGTACAGGCGGACGCGATCGCCGAGGATCGCGGTCTCGCCGATCACCACCCCGGTGCCGTGATCGATGAAGAACCGCCGGCCGATGCGCGCGGCGGGGTGGATGTCGATGCCGGTGCCGGCATGCGCGATCTCGGCGATCAGGCGCGCGACCAGCGGCGCGCCCAGGCGATACAGCAAATGCGCGATGCGATGATGGATGATCGCGGTGAACGACGGATAGGCGACCAGCACCTCGTCGACGCTGCGCGCCGCGGGATCGGCGGCATAAGCGGCCTCCACGTCGCTATCGAGGATGCGGCGGATCTCGGGCAGGCCGGCGGCGAAGGCCCCGATCAGCCGCTCGGCCTGCAGCGCCGTCGCACGGACATCGCCCTCGCTGCCGCTATAGCCCAGTTCGAGGTCGATCTGCGCGGCGAGTTGCGCCAGCGTCGATTCGAGCGAGGCGGCGATGAACGCATTCTCGTTGGCGGCGGTCAGCTCCGATGGGCCGAGCCGCAGCGGGAACAAGGCGGTGCCGAGCTCCCCGGTGATCCGCTTGAGCGCCTGACGCGAGGGAAAGCGGCTGCCGCGTTCGTCGTTGTGCGGGTGCGCGGTACGCCAAGCGATGCGGGCGCGCTGCAATTGTTCGACGACGACGTCGATCTCCTGCGGGAAGACGATCGACGGATATTCGTCGGCGCTGGGCTCAACCATGATTTCGATCCTTGCTGCGGCCCGTCATCTCGGCGGAGCGCAGCATCTTGGCAAAGCAGCTTGATTTGCCCCGCGCAAAGACTGGATATCAGCGCCCGCCGGGGTCAGTGCAGCTTGAGCCGCGGCCGGACGATGCGGTTGACGTGGCCGATCACGATCAGCGCGCAGCCCTTGATCCAGCCGTGGATGGCGATCAGATGCATGCGGTAGAGCGACAGATAGACGAACCGCGCCAGCCGCCCCTCGATCGCCAGCTTGCCCCCGACCAGATTGCCCATCAGCGTGCCGACGGTAGAAAAGCGGCTCAGTGATACCAGCGAGCCGTGATCCCGGTAGACGAACGGCCGCAACGGCCTGCCCGCCATCCGCCGCTTGAGGTTGACGAATACTGCCGCGGCCATCTGATGCGCCGCCTGCGCACGCGGCGGCACCGGGCGGTCGCTGCCCGGCAGCCGGCATGCCGCACAATCGCCGATCGCGAAGATGCGATCGTCGCTGACGCTCTGCAACGTCGGCGTCACCACCACCTGCCCGCCGCGGGCGAGGTCGAGCCCGTCGAGCCCGTCGGCGATCGGCACCGCCTTCACCCCCGCCGCCCATACCATCAGGTCGGCGTCGATCCGGTCGCCGCTGCCGGTAGTCAGGCCGTCGCGATCCGCCGCGGTCACCGGCGTCTCGATCAGCACGCGGACGCCGAGCGCCTCCAGCTCGCCGCGCGCGGCATCGGCGAGCCGCTCGGGCAGAGCGGGAAGGATGCGCGGTCCCGCCTCGATCAGCGTCACCGCGAGCCGGCTCTCGTCGAACACCTCCAGCCCGTAATGGCCGAGCGCCGCAGCGGCGTTGAACAGTTCCGCGGCCAGTTCGACGCCGGTGGCACCGCCGCCGACGATGGCGATGCGGACGTGCGCGTCGCTGGCGGGATCGGCGGTCATCGTCCGCGAGACGCGCAGGCAATGATCGAGCAGCCGGTCGCGGAAGCGGTCGGCCTGCGCCCGGCTGTCGAGGAAGGTGCAATTCTCCGCCACGCCGGGCGTACCGAAATCGTTGGTCACCGAGCCATAGGCGAGCACCAGATAATCGTAGCGGATAGCGTGCGCGGCGATCACCTCGCGACCCTGATCGTCGTACACCGGCGCCAGTTGGACCTGACGCACAGTCCGGTCGATCGCGCGCAGCGTGCCGTAGAAGAAGCGATAGCCCCAGCGATGGCAATGGCTGCGATAGCCGACTTCGTCCATATTGGCGTCGAGCGAGCCGGTCGCCACCTCGTGCAGCAGCGGCTTCCAGATATGCGTGCGGTTGCGATCGACGACGATGATGTCGTGCGCCTTGCGACCGTAGCGCGCACCGAGCCGGGTGGCGAGTTCGAGGCCCGCTGCACCACCGCCGACGATGACGATCTGGGTCTTGGACGTCATGGCTTCGTCTCCGCATCGAACACGCGGGCGGGCGCCGCTCGCGCGTTGGTTACGGCATCCCCTCGTTTCCGATCGGCGGACCTAGCGGCGGCCGATCTGATCGTCTTGCGGCACAGTATACCGTGCCGGGACCTATTGGGTAAATCTCGGCCGCCCGGCCCACTCTTTGCGTCAGGCCCTTAGCCAACCCGTAATCAAGGCGAGCAAGACGTTGGTAAAACGTCGGACGCCCCGGACGGAAACCTGGGTACAGCCTTGCGTGTCGTAACGGGTCTTGCAGAGCTATCCAAAGCGCCGGGCATTTGGCGAAACTTCACCAGTGCTCCCGCGCAAGCGGGAGCCCAGGAGTCACGAGCACCTTGGTTCGTTGCCCTGCTTGACCCTGGGTTCCCGCATCCGCGGGAACACTGGATTGGAAGTCGGCTTCGGCAAAGCCCCACGGGAGCACAAGCCCCGCCGCCCAAACCGCCGGCACCCCCGCGGATCACGCCGCGCGGAACATCTCCGGGGGCAGCGCCATCAGGCTCTCCGCGCCACCCTCGATCTTGCGGCGCAGCGCGCCCGCGTCGGGCGCGATCCGCTCGGCGAAGAAGCGGGCGGTGACCAGCTTGGCGTCGAGGAACGCCGGGTCGCCCTCGCCCGCAACCTTCAGCTCGGCGGCCGCCTTCGCCATGCGCAGCCACATCAGGCCGGTCGCCACGATCCCCATGAGATGCATGTACGGCACCGCGCCGGCGCCGACGTTCTCCGGGTTCTTCATGCCGTTCGCCATGAACCACATCGTCGCGGCCTGCAGCTCGCCGAGCGCCTTCTTGAGCGCGGTAGCGATCCCCGCCGTCGCTTCGACGGCTTCGGCCGCCGCGGTTTCCTCGGCGACGATCTTGAACAGCGCCTGCACCGCACGACCGCCCTTCAGCGCGAGCTTGCGGCCGACGAGGTCCATCGCCTGCACGCCGTTGGTGCCCTCGTAGATCATCGCGATCCGGGCATCGCGGACATATTGCTCCATGCCCCATTCGGCGATGTAGCCGTGGCCGCCATAGACCTGCTGCGCATTGGTCGCGACCTCATAGCCCTTGTCGGTACCGACGCCCTTGATGACCGGCGTGAGCAGGCCGATCAGGTCGCCCGCCATCTCGCGCTCGGCATCGGTGCCGGCATGATGCTCCAGATCGACCTGCAACGCACCCCACAGGCAGAGCGCACGCAGCCCCTCGGTCCACGCCTTGGCCTCCATCAGCATGCGGCGGATGTCGGGATGGACGAACAAGGTGTCCGCCTTTTCCTCGGGCTGCTTCGGCCCGGTCAGCGCACGGCCCTGACGACGATCCTCGGCGTACTGGACGGCATTCTGATAGGCGACCTCGGCGATGCCGAGCCCTTGCAGGCCGACGCCGAGCCGCGCCGCGTTCATCATGATGAACATCGCGGCGAGGCCCTTCATCTCCTCGCCGACCAGCCAGCCCTTGGCGCCGTCATAGTTCATCACGCAGGTCGAATTGGCGTGGATGCCCATCTTGTGCTCGATCGAGCCGCAGGTGACCGCGTTGCGCTCGCCGAGGCTGCCGTCGGCGTTGACCAGCACCTTGGGCACCACGAACAGCGAGATGCCCTTCGAACTGTCGGGCGCGCCCGGCGTCTTGGCCAGCACGAGATGGATGATGTTGTCGGTGAGGTCGTGCTCGCCCGCGGAGATGAAGATCTTGGTGCCGGTGATCGCATAGGAACCGTCCGCCTGCGGCTCCGCCTTGGTGCGGATCAGGCCGAGGTCGGTGCCGCATTGCGGCTCGGTGAGGTTCATCGTGCCGCCCCATTCGCCCGACACCATCTTGGGGACGTACATCTGCTGCTGCTCGGGGCTGCCCTTGGCGACCAAGGCGGCGATCGCGCCGTGGGTCAGGCCGGGATACATGGCGAAGGCCATGTTCGACGAGATCATATATTCCTGGAAGGCGATCGACACGACGTGCGGCATGCCCTGCCCGCCATATTCCGGCGCGTTGCCCAGCGTCGCCCAGCCGCTCTCGACGTACTGGTTATAGGCGTCCTTGAAGCCGGCGGGGGTGGTGACGCTGCCGTCCTCGTTCCGGGTGCAGCCTTCGAGATCGCCCGACTGGTTGAGCGGGAACAGCACCTCGGCGACGAAGCGGCCGCCCTCCTCCAGCACCGCCTCGACCACGTCGGGGGTGGCGGCGTCGAAGCCGGGCAGATTGGCGTATTCCTGCAGGCCGACGACATGCTCGAGGATGAAACGCGTGTCGCGGACGGGGGGCGTATACTGGGGCATCCGATTATCCTTGTGTGTCGGCGATATGGACGGCCTCGACGACCGCCACGAATTCGGTGAGTTCGGCGATCGCGGCGTCGATGTCGTGCTTCTGGCGTTCGAGCAGTTCGATCCGTGCGCGGCAGCGGTCGATCGATACCTGTCGCTGGAGACGGCGGCCGTCGTCGAGATCGTAGAGGTCGATCATCTCGCGGATCTCGCCGAGGCTGAAGCCGACGCGCTTGCCGCGCAGGATCCAGGCGAGCCGCGCGCGGTCGCGATGCGAGTAGATGCGCTGGGTACCGCGCCGCTCGGGCGCGATCAGCCCCTCGTCCTCATAGAAGCGCAGCGCCCGCGCGGTGACGCCGAACTCTTCGCACAGATCGGAAATCGTGAAGGAGTCGCGATCGTGGCGATGTTCGATCACGGCATAAGCGGGTGACGAGGCCATGGCCAATTCGTTACGTCACGTTTACGTCAACGTCAACCTACTCACCCGCACTGCATAGCCGTTTTCCAGACGGCGCGCGCAGCGTCGCCGCCTCGGCCACCGCGCCGCTGAGCCGCTCGACGGTCAGCGAATCGAGCGAGGCGCGGCCGGTGCAGTACCGATCGCAATCGGCGGGCATTGCGGCGGGGAAGACGATGCGTTCACCGTCGAAATGCGCATCGAAGCGGCAGGGGCCGAAGGCGACCGCGACGGTCTCGCCGCGCCGGCGGGCGGTGCCGGCAGCGGCGCAGCCCTGCCCCTCGCCGTAATCGATCAATGCGCCGATCCGGAAGAGGTCGCGGCCGGCGGGGACGATGCAGAGCCGGTCGGTGTCGGCGGCCCACGATCCGGCGAGGCCGGCGCGCGCGGGATCGCCGACGAGGCCGGCACGCAGCGCCGCGCGCTCCAACCGGCTGCCCGGCGTATCCTGCGGCGCCGGCGGCGGCGATCCGCAGCCGGCGAGCAGCAGCGCCGCGAGCAGCGCGCGCCTCATCCGATCGCCTGCAACCGATCGCCGTCGACGCGGCGGTAGAAACAGCTCGCCGCGCCGGTATGGCAGGCGGGCCCGGCGGGATCGGCGATGATCCACAGCGCATCCTGATCGCAGTCGATGCGCATCTCGACGACGCGCAGCACGTTGCCCGACGTCTCGCCCTTCTTCCACAGCCGCGCGCGGCTGCGCGACCAGAAGGTCGCCTCGCCGCTCGCCTGCGTCGCGGCGAGCGCCTCGGCATTCATGTGCGCGACCATCAGCAGCGCGCCGTCGCGGGTGGTGACGACCGCGGTGATCAGCCCGGCGGCGTCGTATTTGGGATCGAGGACGAGTTCGGTTTCGCGGGGATCGGCCATGCCAGCGTCTATAGCGGGTGCGGAGGCGGCGTCATCCTCCCGTGCATCCGCTGAAAAGCGCAACTATGTTGCCCTTCGGTTGCGCACGCGGCAAAGCTGCGCGCCAGATGGCAACCCACCCCTTCCGCATCGCCAATTTTCGCAGCTATTGGCTGTCGCGCCTGTCCGGCACGATCGCGCAGACCGCCTTGGCGATCGTCATCGGCTGGCAGGTCTATGGCCTCGCCCGCGAAACCATGGACGTGCGGCAGGCGGCGTTCCTGCTCGGCATGATCGGCGCGGCGCAGTTCGTGCCTTTGTTCCTGCTCACCCCCGTCACCGGCCTTGTCGCCGACAGCGTCGACCGGCGCTGGATCGTCCGCGCGACGACGGCGGTGATCGCGCTGGTCGCGGCGTTTCTCGGGGTGCTGACCTGGCTCGGCGAGCTGACGCTGCCGGCCTTGTTTTTCGCGGCAGTGGTGATCGGCGTCGTGCGTGCCTTCACCGGCCCGGCCTATTCGGCGCTCGCCCCCAATCTGGTGCCGCGCGAGAGCCTGCCGACCGCGATCGCGATCTCGTCGATCGCGTGGCAGGTCGGCTCGATCGCCGGGCCGAGCGTCGGCGGGCTGCTTTATGCGATCCATCCCGACGTCGCCTATGCGACGATCACCGGACTGTTCGTTCTGGCGCTGGCGACCATGTTCCTGATCGGCCCCGTGCCGCAACCGCCGGCGCAGACCGACAAACACCCGCTCACCCGCATCCTCGACGGTTTCCAGTACGTCCGCAACAACCGGCTGGTGCTCGCCACGATCACGCTCGACCTGTTCGTCGTGCTGCTCGCCGGCGCGACCGCGCTGCTGCCGATCTACGCACGCGATATCCTGCACGTCGGCGCGCAGGGGCTGGGCGTGCTCGCCGCCGGCATGGGGATCGGCGCGGCGGTGACCGCGGTATGGTTCTCGGTGCGGCCGATGGACAGCAACGTCGGCACCAAGATGCTGATCGCGGTGGTCGTCTTCGCCGTGGCGGTGCTGACCTTCGGCCTGTCGACCTCCTTCCCGCTCAGCCTCGCCGCGCTCATCGTCGCGGGCGGCGCCGACATGGTGTCGGTCTACGTCCGCCAGTCGCTGATCCAGCTTCACACGCCCGACGAGATGCGCGGCCGGGTGAGCGCGGTGTCGCAGCTCACCATCTCGGCATCGAACGAACTGGGCGAGGCGGAAAGCGGGCTGATGGCGTCGCTGCTCGGTCCGGTCGGCGCGGTCGCGTTCGGCGGGATCGCGGCGATCGTCGTCACGTTGCTCTGGGCGCGGCTGTTCCCCGAACTGCGCGCCGCACGGACCTTCGACCCGCCAGACATGTTACAGATCGAACCGCAGCACGGAGAAGCCAAGCCATGAAGGCCAACACCATCCTGGAAACGATCGGCAACACGCCGCACATCCGCGTCGCCAAGCTGTTTCCCGATTCGGAAGTCTGGATCAAATCCGAACGCTCCAATCCGGGCGGCTCGATCAAGGATCGCATCGCGCTGGCGATGATCGAGGCGGCGGAAGCCAATGGCGATCTCAAGCCCGGCGGCACGATCATCGAGCCGACCAGCGGCAACACCGGCGTCGGCCTGGCGATGGTCGCCGCGGTGAAGGGCTACAAGCTCGTCCTCGTCATGCCCGAATCGATGTCGCTCGAGCGGCGGCGGCTGATGCTCGCTTATGGCGCGACCTTCGACCTGACCCCGCGCGAGAAGGGGATGAAGGGGGCGATCGAGCGCGCGATCGAGCTGGTCCATGCGACGCCGGGCGCGTGGATGCCGCAGCAATTCGAAAACGGCGCCAACATCGATGTCCACACCCGCACGACGGCGCAGGAGATCCTCAACGATTTCCGCGACTCGCCGATCGACGTCATCATCACCGGCGTCGGCACCGGCGGCCATATCACCGGCGTCGCCGAGACGCTGAAGAAGCATTGGCCGAACCTCAAGGTCTTCGCGGTCGAACCCGCCGCCTCGCCGGTCATCGCCGGCGGCCAGCCGGGGCCGCATCCGATCCAGGGGATCGGCGCCGGCTTCATCCCGCGCAACCTGCACACGCAGGCGCTCGACGGGGTGATCGAGGTCGACGCCGCGGTCGCCAAGGACATGGCGCGCCGCTCGGCGACCGAAGAGGGTATCCTCGTTGGTATCTCGTCGGGTGCGACGCTCGCCGCGATCCTCCAGAAGCTGCCCGATCTGCCGGACGGCGTCCGCGTGCTCGGCTTCAACTATGACACGGGCGAGCGCTATCTGTCGGTGCCGGACTTCCTGCCCGAACAGTGACGGTTCCTTCCCAAGCGCGCAGCCCGATGTGGCTGCGCGCGGTGCTGGCGGCGACTGCGATCGTCGCGGTCGCCGTCCCCGCCCTCGTCGTCACCCATCCGCCCGCGATGCCGCAGCCGCACAAGCGTGTCGTGCTGCAACGGCGGGTCGTGCCGCCCGCCGAACTGCCGCCGGTCGAACCGGTGACGTTCATCGATCTGACGCCGGAGGACGCCAAGGCGTTCAACGCCGGCGTACCCTTCTCCGATTTGCCCAATCCGGCGGCGCGGCCGTTCCGCTTCGCCGGCGGCGCGGAGGATCGCGCGCGGGCGACCGACTGTATGGCGGCGGGCGTGCTCTACGAGGCGGGCGACGATACCGAAGGCGAGCGCGCGGTCGCGCAGGTGGTGCTCAACCGGCTGCGCCATCCCGCCTTCCCCAAGACCGTCTGCGGCGTGATCTTCGAGGGGCAGGAGCGCAGCACAGGCTGCCAGTTCAGCTTCGCCTGCGACCATGCGCTGACCCGCTGGACGCCGACCGCCGACGCCTGGCGGCGGGCACGCGAGGTGGCGACGATGGCGCTGGGCGGCGCGGTCTATCGCCCGGTCGGCTATGCGACGCATTACCACACCGACTGGGTGGTGCCCTATTGGCAGGCGAGCCTCGACAAGGTCGTCGCGGTGCACAGCCATCTGTTCTTCCGCTGGACCGGCTGGTGGGGGACGCCGCCCGCGTTCAACCGGCAGGTGAGTTCGAGCGAGCCGGTGATCGCGCAGCTCGCGCCGATCTCCGACGCGCACAAGATGGGCGGCGCGCTCGCCGAGGCGGATGCGGCATTGCTCGAGGCGTCGGCGGCACTCGGACTGATCGCGCCGGACGGCGTGGCGGGCGAGACGGCGCCGTTCACCGCCTCGGCGGCCGATGGCGACAGTTTTTTCGTGACCTTGCCGTGGGGGGTACAGCCCGAATTGTATCCGACGATCGCCGCCAAGGCGTGCGGCGACCGCAAGGCGTGCCGCTTCTCGGCGTGGAGCGACGCGGCAAAGACGCCGATCGCCGCGCCCCTGACCGCCGATCAGGTCGCGGCGATGGCGTTCAGCTATATCCGCGACCGCGATGCCGGGCTGGAGAGGACGCTATGGAATTGCGCCAAATACCCGCGGCCCGACCGGCGGCAGTGCATGAAGCAGCAGGTGTTGCTGACCGTCGTGCCGGTCGCGGCAGCGACGCCGACGCTGACGCCCGTCGCAGCGCCGTTAGCGGAGCTGGGCGGCGTACGGCGCAAGGGGGATACGATAGCCCGCGGTATCGAGGTGCAGGAAGCCACCGGCGCAAAACGGCCAGCGTCCGCCTTCCCGTCGGCTTCGTCTTCCGCGCGTCGCCTTCCGATGACGAGCGAGCGGTAAGCGCCGTCGACGTCCTGCCAGCCACCCCGTCACCCCGGACTTGTTCCGGGGTCCACTCCGCGGCGAGGGGCGCGGCTTGAGGGGATATCGTTCCCCGTCGGCCCGGTGGATCCCGGAACAAGTCCGGGGTGACAGGTGGTTGACGCGCCGTTCCGCGCCACGACGCTTATTTATGCCCGCGGATCGCCTTCACCAGCGCCGCCTTGTCCATCTTCGAACGGCCCTCGATGCCGATCTCGCGTGCTTCCTTCAGCAGGTCGGCCTTGCTGCGCTCCTCCAGCGTGCCGCCGGGATGGTCGAGCGTGTCGGCCGCCTTCGCATTGGCGATCCGCGCCGCCTTCTCCTTGGAATTGCCCTGTTTCAGCAGTTCCTCGTAGAGCGCGTCATCCTTGATCTGCGCGCCGTGGTCCTTGGCCATCACCCTCTCCTTCCGCGCCCGAAACGCGCATCGCGACAATCGGTTCGTTTTGCGAATTACAAATACGCGACAAACGCGGAATGCGCTCCTATATGGCCACCCGCACGATGTGAGCCCCCGCCACCATGCTGACGACCCATCCGTTTGAAGACGACAAGCTGCGCGAAGAGTGCGGCGTATTTGGTGTATCCGGCAGCGACAGCGCCGCGGCGCTCGTTGCGCTCGGTCTGCACGCGCTGCAGCACCGCGGCCAGGAGGCGGCTGGCATCAGCAGCTTCGACGGCCATCACTTCCACACCCATCGCGCGATGGGCCATGTCGCCGGCAATTTCGACCGCGACGACGTGATCCGCGCGCTGCCCGGCGATTATGCGGTCGGCCACGTCCGCTATTCGACGACCGGCGAGACGGCGCTGCGCAACGTCCAGCCGCTCTATGCCGAACTCGCCAGCGGCGGCTTCGCCGTCGCGCATAACGGCAATATTTCCAACGCGATGAAGCTGCGACGCGAGCTGATCCGGCGCGGCTCGATCTTCCAGTCGACCAGCGACACCGAGACGATCATCCATCTCGTCGCGACCTCCAACTATCGCACCCTGCTCGACCGCTTCATCGATGCGCTCAAGCAGATCGAAGGCGCCTACAGCCTCGTCGTGATGACACCCGAGGGGATGATCGCCTGCCGCGACCCGCTCGGCATCCGGCCGCTGGTGATGGGCAAGCTCGACGGCGCGGTGATCTTCGCCTCCGAAACGGTGGCGCTCGACGTCTGCGGCGCGACCTTCGAACGGCAGGTCGAGCCGGGCGAGCTGGTGATCGTCCAGAACGGCGAGATTCGGTCGATTCGCCCGTTCGCGCCGATGGCGCCGCGGCCGTGCATCTTCGAATGGGTCTATTTCAGCCGCCCCGATTCGATCGCCGGCGACCAGTCGGTCTATACGGTGCGCAAGGAGATCGGCGCACAGCTCGCGATCGAGACGCCGGTCGAGGCCGACCTCGTCATTCCGGTGCCCGATTCGGGCGTGCCGGCGGCGATCGGCTATGCGCAGCAATCGGGCATTCCGTTCGAGCTCGGCATCATCCGCTCGCATTACGTCGGCCGCACCTTCATCCAGCCGGGCGACAAGGTCCGCCACCTCGGCGTCAAGCTCAAGCACAACGCGAATCGCGCGCTAATCAAGGGCAAACGGATCATCCTCGTCGACGATTCGATCGTCCGCGGCACCACCAGCCTCAAGATCGTGCAGATGATGCGCGATGCCGGCGCGGCCGAGGTGCATATGCGCATCGCCAGCCCGCCGACGCGGCATAGCTGCTTCTACGGCGTCGACACGCCCGAGCGTGCCAAATTGCTCGCCGCCAAGCTCGACCTCGGCGGGATGACCGACTTTATCCATGCCGACAGCCTGTCGTTCGTCTCGATCGACGGTCTCTACAAGGCGCTCGGCGAGGCGAAGCGCGCCGACATCCGGCCGAAATATTGCGACGCCTGCTTCACCGGCGACTATCCGACGACGCTGACCGACCAGGATGACAGCGTCGCGGTCGACCAGTTCGCGATGCTGGCGGAGCGGGTCAACTAAGGCATGGCCAGACCGCTTGCGAATCAACTCGCGCTGGTCACCGGCGCGAGCCGCGGCATCGGCGCCGCCACCGCGATCGCGCTGGGTGCGGCGGGCGCGCATGTCGTGCTGACCGCGCGCACCGCCAAGGATCTGGAGGCGGTCGAGGAAACGATCTTCGACGCCGGCGGCTCGGCGACGATCGCACCGCTCGACCTGACGCAGACCGACAGTATCGCGCGGCTCGCCGCGGCGGTCGGGGAGCGCTGGCAGGCGCTCGACGTGCTGGTGCTCAATGCGGCGATGCTCGGCAGCCTCGCCGCGGTGCCGGCGATCGACGCCAAGGAACTGGCGCAGGTGCTGACGCTCAACGTCAGCGCGCAGGTGGCGATGATCCAGGCGTTCGACCCGATGCTGCGCAAGGCGGCGGCGGGCAAGGTGATCGGGCTGACCTCCAGCGTCGGTCGCAATCCGCGTGCCTATTGGGGAGCCTATGGCGCGTCGAAGGCGGCGTTCGAGACGATGCTCGGCGCCTATGGCGACGAGACCGCCGACATCAGCCAGATCCGCACCGCGATCGTCGACCCCGGCGCGACCCGGACCAGGATGCGCGCGCGCGCCTATCCGGGCGAGGCGCCCGAGTCGGTCAAGCCGCCCGAGACGGTGGCGGACCGGATCGTCGCGCTGGCCGTGGCGGGCTTCGAGGCCGGACACCGCGAACGCGTGGGGTGACCCCAAGTCCTCCCCCGCAAGGGGGAGGTGGCAGGCCGAAGGCCTGACGGAGGGGGAGGATACGGTAAGGTCCGTATTCGTGGAAACGCCCCCTCCACCATTCGCTTCGCGAACGGTCCCCCTCCCCCGCTAAAGCGAGGGAGGAATTAGGTACGCTTCATCAGCGTCACCTGCGCGACGTCGATGCCGCGGCCGCGGAAGCCGCCCTCGCAATACATCAGATAATAGCGCCACAGATCGCGGAAGCGCGCGTCGAGCCGTTCGGGCAGGCGGCCGGCCTTGTCGGCATTCTCAAACCGCTCGCGCCAATGGCGTAGCGTCTGGGCGTAATCGAGGCCGAAGCTATAGGGGGCGGTCCACGCCAGTCCCCGCGCCTCGCATAGCGTGCGAAAGCGGCTTTCGGACAGCAGCATGCCGCCGGGGAAGATGTAGCGCTGGATGAAATCGACGCTGGCCGCATAGCGGTCGAACACGTCGTCGGCGATGCTGATATATTGCAGCGCCGCGCGCCCGCCAGGCTTGAGCACCCGCGCCAGCGTGTCGCAATAGGCCGGCCAGTAATCCTGGCCGACCGCCTCGACCATCTCGATGCTCGCCACCGCGTCGAACTGGCCCGTGACGTCGCGATAGTCGGTCAGGGCTACCGTCACCCCCGGCAGGTTCCGCGCATCGACCGCCGCCTTCTGCTCGGTCGAGAGCGTCAGCGCATGGACGCGCCGCCCGCCCGCCGCCGCGGTCGCGGCGAACGAACCCCAGCCGCAGCCGATCTCGAGGATCGTGTCGCCCGGCGCGGTGCCGGTGCGGTCGAGGATCGCGGCGAGCTTGCGGTCCTGCGCGCGCTCGAGCGTGTCACCGCTCGCAAAGATCCCGCTCGAATAGGTCAGGCTGGCATCGAGCCATTCGCGATAGAAATCGTTCCCGAGGTCGTAATGGTCGGCGATGTTACGACGCGAACCCTGCTTGTCGTTGCGACGAAGGCGGTGCCACAGGCGTAGCAACAGCTTCGATCCGCCGCCGGCTCGCGCGACGTCGGCAAGCTCGACCCGATTGCGCATGAAGAGATCGAATAGCGGCACCGGGTCGGGGCTCGACCAGTCGCCGTCGCGCCACGCGCGATACCAGCCGACCGAACCGCCCGTCGCCAGCCGGACCAGCGCGCGCCAGCGGTGAAGGGTGACGATCGGCACCGGCCCCGGCTTGCGTCCGCCGAGCAGCCGGTGGGTGCCGTCGGGCAGCCGCGCCTCGATCCCGCCGCTCGCCAGCCCGGCGTCGATCCGGTCGAGAAAGCGGTGGAAGATCGGGGCGAGCGCGCGTATCTGAAATGTGTCCGCAGCCATGTCGCGGGCGCTCATGCCGCAGCTTGGCCGATCAGGAAAGGGTCAGCGCGCCGCAACCGCCTCGCCGAGCGTCAGGATCGCGGCGACATGCCGTCGCGCGATCTCCAGCGCGTCGTCGCCATAGCCGCCGCCGACGGTGCTCGCGAGCGGGATGCCGCGGGTCAGCCGCGCGATCAGCCGCTCGCGCCGCGCCAGTCCGTCGAGCGTCAGCGACAGCCGCCCGAGCCGGTCGCCGGCGAAGGGATCGACGCCCGCCTGATACAGGATCAGCTGTGGCCGATGCTCGGCGAGGAAGGGCGTGAGCGTTGCCGCCAGCGTCGCCAGATAGGCGTCGTCGCCGACCCCGTCGGCCAGTGCCACGTCGAGCGTCGAACGCGCCTTGCGCGCCGGGAAGTTCTTTTCGGCATGGATCGAATAGGTCGCGATCTCCGGCCGCCCGGCGAGCAGCGCGGCGGTGCCGTCGCCCTGATGGACGTCGCAATCGACCACCGCCAGCCGGTCGACCGTCCCCTCCTCGATCAGCCGCACCGCGGCGAGTGCGAGGTCGTTGAACACGCAATAGCCTGCGCCGGTGTCGGCGAGCGCATGATGGCTGCCGCCCGCGGTGTTTGCCGCGAAGCCGTAATCGAGCGCGAGATGCGCCGCCAGCCACGTGCCCCCCGGCACCGCCTGCGCGCGCGCCGCGACCTCGGGCGTGATCGGGAAGCCGATCCGTCGGGTCTTTAGATACGGCACGTCGGCGGCCAGCACCTCGGCGACGTAGCCGGGGTCGTGCACCGCCTCCAGCCAATGCAGCGGCATCGGTTCGGGGGCGTGCCACGCCACCCGCGGCCCCTCGGCCAGCAGGAGGTCACGGATCAGGCCGTTCTTGTTCCAGCGGTAGGTGGAGCGCGACGGCGCCGGCGCGACATAGGCGGGATGATGGACGATCGGGATCACGCCCGGTAGTTGGGGATGCGGTGGCCGTTCCCCAAGCCGCCTGCGGAGTGACGCATGACCGATACGCCCCCTGACGTCCGGAGTTTCCTCGACTATCTCAACGCCTTGCCCGGACCGGCGCGGCACGCGATGCCGCCCGCCGAGGCGCGCGAGGCGTTCCGCGCGACTCGCGCGCTCGCCGATCTGCCGGTCGGTGAGCCGGCGGCGGCCGGCCGATGAGCAACGACGCCAACGCCCGCCTGCCCTACCGTCCTTGCGCCGGCGTCATGCTGGTCAACCGCGACGGCAAGGTCTTCGTCGGCCAGCGCATCGATACGATCCTGGAGGCATGGCAGATGCCGCAGGGCGGGATCGATCCCGGCGAGGACGCCTATGCGGCGGCGGTCCGCGAGCTCGGCGAGGAGACGGGGATTTCGCCCGACAAGGTCGAATTGGTCGCCGAGGCACCGGACGACTTCTTCTACGACCTGCCCGACGACATGGTCGGCAAGGTGTGGAAGGGCAAATGGCGCGGCCAGCGCCAGCGCTGGTTCCTGTTCCGCTTCCTCGGCGAGGATGCTGACGTGCGGATCGACACGCCGCACCCCGAATTCCGCGCCTGGCGATGGAGTGATCCGGACGACCTGCCGACGCTGATCGTGCCGTTCAAACGCAATCTTTATACGGCCGTGCTCGCCGCGTTCCGGCCTCGGCTCGGCGCAGACCAAACGGGGTGAGCGGATTTTGGGGGTTTCCTCTACGGACTCAACGGGTAGAGCGCGCGATGTGCGCGCTACCCTGCTGTCCCCGATCCTCGTTCTGATCCTCGCCCCGCTGCTGCTCGCCAACGCGCCGGCGGATGGCGAGCCGGACGACAGCAAGGTGCCGATCCCCGCCGCGATCCGCTCGATGCTCGATGCGGCGATCGAGAGCGGCAACGACGGCGACGTGTCGGTGGTGGTCAAATATGCCCGGCTCGCCGATCCGGCGAGCGCCGATGCGGTGCTGGCGATCGCGCAGAAATGGCGCAGCGACCGCGCGCAGGCGCGGCAGACGACGATCCGGCAGGCGAGCATGTTCGACCTGTGGAGCGGCCGCGCCGAACTCGGCGGCTACATCACCACCGGCAACACCGACAGCAAGGGCGGTTCGGCGGTGCTCGACCTGACCCGCGAAGGCCTGCAATGGCGGCACAAGTTCCACATCCAGGCGGATTATCAGGAAAACGCCGGAATCACGACGCGCGAACATTATCTCGCCAGCTACGAGCCGAACTACAAGATCAAGGATCGCGTCTACCTCTACGGCGCCGCGCAATATGAGGAGGACCGGTTCCTCGGCTTCTATCACCGCTATTCCGCCTCGACCGGCGTCGGCTACAGCGCGATCAAGACCTCGGCGATCCGGCTCGACATCGAGCTCGGCCCGGCGTTCCGCCAGACGGCGTTCACCGACCAGACCGACCAGAGCAACATCGCCGGTCGCGGCACCCTGGCGTTCAACTGGCGGCTGCTGCCCGGCCTGTCGGTGACGCAGAACGCGTCGGCCTACGTGCAAAGCTCGAATTCGACGCTGAGCGGCACGACCTCGGTCAACGCCAAGCTGATCGGGCCGCTGTCGGCGGCGCTGTCGTACAACGTCCAATATGAAAGCATGCCGCCGGTGGGGTCGCTGTCGACGGACACGACCAGCCGCGCGTCGCTGGTATACAGCTTCTAGGCTCACGCGCAGCGGCCGGTTCCCCCCGCCGCGTCCATCGGCTAACGTCCCCGGATGAGAGGATTGCCGGACGACGAAGACGCACTGGTCGCGACGATCGACCAGGCCGCGATGCTGGATCAGGTCGAGCGCTGGGCGGCGGTAAACAGCGGGACGCGCCATCTCGCCGGGGTCGGGCGGATGGCGGCGCTGCTCGCCGACGCCTTCGCGGTGCTGCCGGGGGAGATCATGCTGGTCGAACCCGAACCGGCCGAAGCGGTCGCCGCCGACGGCAGCGTCGCGGGCATCGCCCACGGCCGCCACCTCCACCTGCGGGTGCGGCCCGACGCGCCGGTGCAGATGCTGTTCACCGGCCATATGGATACCGTCTATCCCGCCGATCATCCTTTCCAGACGCTGACCCGCCGCGCCGACGGCACGATCAACGGCCCCGGCACGGCCGATATGAAGGGCGGCCTCGCGGTAATGCTCGCGGCGCTCCGGGCGGTCGAGGCGGCGGGCGCGGCGCAGCTCGGATATGAGGTGGTGATCAACTCCGACGAGGAGACCGGATCGTTGTCCTCGGCCGCGTTGCTGGCGCGGGCCGCGCGCGGCAAGGTCGCGGCGCTGACCTACGAACCGGCGCTGCCCGACGGAACGCTTGCCGGTGCGCGCGGCGGCACGGGCAATTTCTCGATCGTGGTGCGCGGACGCAGCGCGCACGCCGGCCGCAATCCCGAAGACGGCCGCAACGCGATCGTCGCCGCCGCGGCGCTGGCGGTGCGGCTCGCCGAGGCGCACGCACCGGGCCTCGCGGTCAATCCGGCGCGGATCGACGGCGGCGGCCCGAACAACGTCGTCCCCGATCTCGCCGTGCTGCGCGTCAACTTCCGCCCCGCCGCCGCCGCCGAGATCGCCCGCGCCCGCGCCGCGATCGACGCAGCGGTCGCAGAGGTCGCCGCGGCGCATGACGTCGCGATCGCGGTCCATGGCGGCTTCAACCGCCCGCCCAAGCCGCTCGACACCGGCGCGGAGGCGCTGTTCGGGCTCGTCGCCGCCGTCGGTGCCGATCTCGGCATTCCGATCGCGTGGCGCGCCACCGGTGGGGTGTGCGACGGCAACAACATCGCCGCCGCCGGCGTCCCCGTCGTCGACACGATGGGCGTGCGCGGCGGGGCGATCCATTCGTCGGACGAGTTCATGATCGTCGACAGCCTCGCCGAGCGGGCGGCGCTGTCGGCGCTCACCATCCACCGCATCCTGCGAAAGGGGCATGCATGACCTTCCGGATCAGGGCGGCGCGTGCCGACGACCTGCAGCATCTCTACGAAATGGCCAAGCTGACCGGCGGCGGCTTCACCAATTTGCCACCCGACCGCACCGCGCTGCGCGGCAAGCTCGAGCGCGCCGGCGCCGCCTTCGCGCGGCAGGACGGCGCGGTCACCGACGAATTGTTCGTGCTGATGCTGGAGAATGTCGCGACCGGCGAGGTGCGCGGCACCTGCCAGCTGTTCACGCAAGTCGGGCAGCAGCATCCCTTCTACAGCTACCGCCTCGGCACGCTGACCCAGCACAGCAAGGAGCTGGCGCGCACCTTCCGTGCCGAGATGCTGGCGCTGACCACCGATCTGGAAGGATCGTGCGAGGTCGGCGGGCTGTTCCTCCACCCCGGCGAACGCGCCGGCGGGCTTGGCCTGCTGCTCGCGCGCAGCCGCTATCTGTTCATCCGCGCGCACCGCGCCCGCTTCGCCGGCCGTATCCTCGCCGAATTGCGCGGGGTGATCGACGAGGCGGGCGGCTCGCCGTTCTGGGACGGGCTGGCGGGGCGGTTCTTCGGGATGAACTTCCAGGACGCCGATCAATTCAACGCGATCAACGGCCATCAGATGATCGCCGACCTGATGCCCAAACACCCCATCTATACCGCAATGCTGTCCGAGGCGGCGCGGTCGGCGATCGGCCTGCCGCATCCCAGCGGTCGCGCGGCGATGCGGATGCTGGAGAACGAAGGCTTCAGCTACGAACATTATGTCGACATCTTCGACGGCGGCCCGACGATGACCGCGCGGACCGACCGGGTGAAGACGATCGAACAGGCACGCGAGCGGCGGATCGTCACGATCGACGACGTCGACGGCGACGAATCCCTGATCTCGGTCGGCCGGCTGGCGGACTTCCGATGCGCTTATGGGATGATCCGCCACGATGACGGCGGCATCGCCCTGTCGCGCGACTGCGCGGAGGCGCTCGGCGTCGGTCCCGGCGATGACGTGTTGCAGGTGCCGCGGTGGTGATCGAGATCAATTTCGACGGCATCGTCGGCCCCAGCCACAATTATGCCGGCCTTTCGCCGGGCAATCTCGCCGCGACCGCGCATGCCGGGCAGCTGTCGCAGCCGCGCGCGGCGGCGTTGCAGGGGCTCGACAAGATGCGCGCCAATCTCGCGCTCGGGCTGACGCAGGGCGTGCTGCTGCCGCACCGGCGGCCGGACCGGGCGTGGCTCGATGCGCTGTCGACCCGCTACGAAGACGCGCCGCCGTTGTTGCAGGCGCAAGCCATGTCCGCCTCGGCGATGTGGGCCGCCAATGCCGCGACCGTTTCGCCGGCGCCGGATACGGCGGACGGCCGCTGCCATCTCACCGTCGCCAATCTTATGACGATGCCGCATCGCAGTCACGAATGGCCCGAGACGCTGGCGCAGCTCCGCACCGCCTTTGCGAAAGACGCCTTCGCCGTCCACGGGCCGATCCCCGCCCCGTTCGGCGACGAGGGCGCGGCCAACCACATGCGGCTCGCCGCGGCGCATGATGCGCCGGGGGTCGAGCTGTTCGTCTACACCGTCGCTGGCGGCCATTTCCCGGCCCGGCAGCACCTGCAGGCGAGCGCCGCGATCGCGCGCGCGCATCGGCTCGATCCGGCACGGACGCTGTTCGTCCAGCAGTCGGAGGAGGCGGTCGCCGCCGGTGCCTTCCACAACGACGTCGTCGCGGTCGCCAACGAACGCGTGCTGTTCGCGCACGAGCGCGCCTTCGCCGACAAGGACCGGCTCTACGCCGACCTGCGCCGCCTGCTGCCCGAAGTCGAGATCGTCGAGGTGCCGGAGAGCGAGGTCAGCCTCGCCGACGCGATCGCCTCCTATCTGTTCAATGCGCAGCTCGTGACGACCGCGCACGGGCCGACGCTGGTCGTGCCGATGGAGGCCAGGGCCAATAGCGCGGTCTGGGGCTGGCTCGAACGCCATCGGGCCGGCAACGGCCCGATCCGCCGGGTCGAGACGGTCGACGTCACCCAGTCGATGGCCAATGGCGGCGGTCCCGCCTGCCTGCGCCTGCGCGTCGTCGGCGATCCCGCGACGATCGATCCGCGCTTCCTCGTCGATGCGGCGAAGCTCGATGCGATCGGCGCGATCGTCCGCCGCTGGTGGCCCGAGACGATCGACCCCGACGCACTCGGCGACGCCGCCCTCATCCGGGACATCGAAACCGCGCACGGCCGGCTGCGGGGGGCGCTGAACCTGTCGGGTTAGCTGAACCTGTCGGGTTAATTGACAATTAACCTAACGCCGCCCGCGGCAAATCGCGGTTTTCCGCCACTGGCCCGCTGCTTGCGTGGGGCAGCGCATGTGGACACGGATCAAACGCCTCTTCACCATCAAGACGAAATTCGAGGCGTTCCTCGTCATCTATGGGCTCGGCCTCGGCGCGGTCGAGCGCGGCATCCATTATCTCCAGCAATATTCGGGCTATGGCGGTTGGTTGCTGTTCGCCTGCTGTCCGATCGCGGTGTTCATGGTCGGCGGCGTGCTGCTCGATTCGGTCGAGCGGCGGCAGTCGGACTAGGGCCGCCCGATAGGATAAGTTCGTCGCTTCGTCGCGCAGGATGCTTATCTGGACGCTGATGAGCGGGCTAACCCATTTACAACGGCTTGAAGCCGAAAGCATCCACATCATGCGCGAAGTCGTCGCCGAGGCGGAACGGCCGGTGATGCTCTATTCGGTCGGCAAGGATTCGGCGGTCATGCTGCATCTTGCGCGCAAGGCCTTCTTCCCCGCACGCCCCCCCTTCCCGCTGCTGCACGTCGATACGACGTGGAAATTCCGCGCGATGTACGACCTGCGCGACAAGGCCGCGGCGAATGCCGGGATGGAACTGATCGTCCACACCAATCCCGATGCGGTCGCCGCGGGGATCAACCCCTTCGATCACGGCAGCCGCCACACCGATCTGTGGAAGACCGAGGGGCTCAAACAGGCGCTGAAGGCGGGCGGCTACGACGTCGCCTTCGGCGGCGCGCGCCGCGACGAAGAGAAGAGCCGCGCCAAGGAGCGGATCTTCTCGTTCCGCTCGGCGAGCCAGGGCTGGGACCCCAAGGCGCAGCGACCCGAATTGTGGAGCCTCTACAATGCGCGCATCCACCGCGGCGAGAGCATCCGGGTGTTCCCGCTGTCGAACTGGACCGAGCTCGATATCTGGCAATATATCCTCGATCAGGAGATCGAGATCGTGCCGCTGTATTTCGCCGCGCCGCGCCCGACGGTGGAGCGCGATGGCATGCTGCTGATGGTCGACGACGATCGCTTTCGGCTGCATCCCGGGGAAGTGCCGGTCGAACGCTCGATCCGCTTCCGCACGCTTGGCTGCTATCCGCTGACCGGGGCGGTGGAGAGCGCGGCGGCGACCCTGCCCGACGTGATCCAGGAGATGCTGCTCACCACCACCTCCGAACGGCAGGGCCGCGCGATCGACCACGATCAGGCCGCCAGCATGGAGAAGAAGAAGCGCGAGGGGTATTTCTGATGACCGCCTATACGCCCGACGCGCTGATCGCCGCGGACATCCATGCCTATCTCGACGGCCACGCGCATAAGTCGATGCTGCGCTTCATCACCTGCGGGTCGGTGGACGACGGCAAGTCGACGCTGATCGGCCGGCTGCTCTACGATTCGAAGACGATCTTCGAGGATCAGCTCAGCCAGCTCGAGGCGGACAGCAAGCGGCTCGGCACGCAGGGGCAGAATATCGATTTCGCCCTGCTCGTCGACGGGCTTGCCGCCGAGCGCGAGCAGGGCATCACGATCGACGTCGCCTATCGCTTCTTCGCCCCCGACAGGCGCAAGTTCATCGTCGCCGACACGCCCGGCCACGAACAATATACCCGCAACATGGTGACCGGCGCCTCGACCGCCGACCTCGCGGTGATCCTGATCGACGCGCGCAAGGGCGTGCTGACCCAGACGCGGCGCCATTCCTTCCTCGCCCATCTGATCGGCATCCGCCACATCGTGCTTGCGGTGAACAAGATGGATCTGGTCGATCACGATCAGAAGCGGTTCGAGCAGATCGTTGCCGATTACGAAGCGTTCGCGGACAGTATCGGCATCGCCGGCTTCACCGCCATCCCGCTCTCCGGCCTGACCGGCGCCAACATACTGGCGCGCTCCGACGCCATGCCCTGGTACGAGGGGCCGGCGCTGCTGCCGCATCTCGAGACCGTGCCGATCGAGGCCGATCGGACGACCGCCGCACCGTTCCGGCTGCCGGTCCAATGGGTCAACCGGCCCGATCTCGATTTCCGCGGCTTCGCCGGCACGATCGCCGCCGGCCGCATCCGCACCGGCGATCCCATCCGGATCGTCCCGTCGGGCAAGACGAGCAAGGTCGCGCGGATCGTCACCTATGACGGCGATCGCGACACGGCCGGCGCCGGCGAAGCGGTGACGCTGGTGCTCGCCGACGAGGTCGATTGCTCGCGCGGCGACGTGATCGCCGCCGCCGAGGCGCCGCCCGAGGCCGCCAACCAGTTCGAGGCGACGCTCGTCTGGCTCGCCGATACCGCGCTCGTTCCCGGTCGCGGCTATTGGCTCAAGCTCGGCACCCGCACCGTCGGCGCCACGGTGCAGCCGCCCGCGCATGTCGTCGACGTCAACACGCAGGCGCATCTTTCGGCCAAGACGCTGGCGCTCAACGATATCGGCGTGGCGGAGGTGTTCACCGACGCGCCGCTGGTCTTCCAGCCCTATGCCGACAGCCACGAGCTGGGCGGCTTCATCCTGATCGATCGCGAGACCAATGCGACGGTCGCCGCCGGGATGATCCACCACGCGCTGCGCCGCGCGCAGAACGTCCATTGGCAATCGGTCGACATCACCCGCGAGGCGCATGCCCGGCAGAAGGGCCAGTCGCCGCGGCTGCTGTGGTTCACCGGCCTGTCGGGATCGGGCAAGTCGACGATCGCCAATCTGGTCGAGAAGAAGCTGCATGCGCTCGGCCGCCACAGCTTCCTGCTCGACGGCGACAACGTCCGCCACGGGCTCAACAAGGATCTCGGCTTCAGCGATGCCGACCGGATCGAGAACATCCGCCGCGTTGGCGAGGTCGCCAAACTGATGACCGATGCCGGGCTGATCGTGCTGACCGCCTTCATCTCGCCGTTCCGTGCCGAGCGCGATCTGGTGCGCGGTTTGCTGCCCGCCGGCGAGTTCGTCGAGATCTTCGTCGACACGCCGCTGGCGGAGGCGGAGGCGCGCGACCCCAAGGGCCTCTACGCCAAGGCGCGGGCCGGTGAGATCGCGCATTTCACCGGTATCTCCAGCCCCTACGAACCGCCGGAGCGGCCCGATATCCATATCGACACGCGTCGCGAAAGCGCCGAGGCTGCCGCCGAACGGATCGTCGAGCATGTGCTCGGCGTGTGGAGTTTCGAACTGTGACGGCTGCGGCCACCGACGTCGAACTGGCGCGCAGCGTCGCCGTAGAGGCCGGCGCGCTGCTGCTCGCGATCCGCGACCGTGGCGACGCGCACGGCAAGGCGCTCGGCGACGCCGGCGATCGCGAGGCGAACACGCTGATCCTCGATCGCCTGCGCGCCGCGCGTCCCGACGACTTCATCCTGTCGGAGGAATCGATCGACGACCGCGCCCGCTGTGCGGCGGAGCGGGTATGGATCGTCGACCCGCTCGACGGCACCCGCGACTATGCGGAGGGGCTCGACGATTGGGCGGTGCACATCGGCCTCGCGATCGGCGGCCGTCCGACGGTGGGCGCGGTGGCGGTGCCGACCACCGGCCGCGTCTACACCACCGCCGAGGCGCGCTGCACGCACCTGCGCAGCGCCGCCGCCCCGCGCATGGTGGTCAGCCGCACCCGCATGACCGACATGGTCGCGCGGGTCAGCGAGGCGCTGGCGACGACACGGGTCGGCATGGGGTCGGCGGGGGTCAAGGCGATGGCGGTGGTCGACGGCCGCGCCGATATCTACCTGCACGATGGCGGCCAGTATGAATGGGACAATTGCGCGCCCGCCGCGGTGGCGCTGGCGGCGGGCCTCCATGCCTCGCGCATCGACGGCAGCCCACTGGTCTACAATTGCGCCAATCCGCTGCTCCCCGACCTGCTGATCTGCCGCCCTGAACTGGCGGATCAGGTGCTGGCGGCGGTCGCTGCGGCTACGCGCTGACCTCCGCTTCGTTGACGCCCGCCGCATCGGCATAGCGCCGCGCGATCACCGCGCAGGCGATCAGCTGGAGCTGGTGGAACAGCATCACCGGCAACAGCACCGCGCCGACCTGCGCCGCGGGAAACAGCACGCCCGCCATCGGCACGCCGGCGGCGAGGCTCTTCTTGGAGCCGCAGAACAGCAGCACGATTGCATCCTCGCGGGGCAAGCCGAGCAGCCGCCCGGCCAGCCAGGTGAACGCCAGCACCGCGGCGAGCAGCACCGAACAGAAGAGGCCGATCAGCATCAGGTCCTCCGGGGATACGCGGTGCCACAGGCCCTCGACCACCGCCGCCCCGAAGGCGCTGTAGACGACGAGCAGGATCGAGCCGCGATCGACGATCATCAGCACCCGCTTCTGCCGCGCGACGAAGCCGCCGATCCACGGCCGCAGTAGATGGCCGGCGACGAACGGGAGCAGCAACTGCGCGACGATCGCCTCGACCGCCGACAGCGAAACGCCGCTCCCCTGCCCGCCGACGCCGCTGCCGATCAGCAGCGCGACCAGCGCCGGGGTCAGCACGATGCCGACCAGATTGGAGAAGGAGGCGCTGCACACCGCCGCGGCGACGTTGCCGCGCGCGATCGCGGTGAAGGCGATCGACGATTGCACCGTCGACGGGAGCAAGGTGAGGAACAGCATCCCCGTCGCCACCGCGCCGGTGAGACCGGGCAACCGGCCGAGCGCGAGGCCGAACAGCGGGAAGACGAGGAAGGTGGTGGCGACGACGGTGAGATGCAGTCGCCAGTTGCGCGCCCCCTCCCAGATCGCGGCGCGTGACAATTTGGCGCCGTGCAGGAAGAAGAGCAGCACGATGCCGACATCCGCGGCGCCGGCGACGATATCCGCATAGACCCCTCGCGCCGGCACCAGACTGGCGATCACCACCGTGCCGAGCAGCATCAGGATGAAGGGTTCGAAGAAGGAGAGGATCGCGCGCAGCATGGCCAGCGCTTAGGCCGTCATCCGCCGCACGGCCACCCCGCGATCGCCGACGGGGGATATGAAAACCCCCGCCGAACCATCTCTGGTCCGCGGGGGAGATCCTGGTGCGCCCGGAACGATTCGAACGTCCGACCCTCAGATTCGTAGTCTGATGCTCTATCCAGCTGAGCTACGGGCGCACATCGGAGGCGCGCTGATAGCAGACGTTTCGCCCGGCGCAAGTGCGTTGCGCCATTTTCTGTGCGCGCATAGACCGATGGCATGAAAACCGCCCCCCTGCTCGCATCCGTGCTCGTCCTCCTCCCGCTCGCCGGCTGCGCGCATGATGCGACGCCCTATCCCTCGCTGGCCCCGCGTGCAGTGGAGAAACTGGGCTTCGCCGAGCCGGCGGTCGCGATCGTCGAAGCCAAGCCCGATCCGGCGCTCGATGCGAAGATCGCCGACTGGCAGCGCACGCTCGATACGATCGCCAAGGGGTACGGCAGCGATGCCGCCAAGGCCGACGCCGCCGCCGGCCGCGCGCGGGGCAAAGGCGTCGGCAGCGACGCCTGGCTCGATGCGCAATCGGCGCTGGCCGGACTGGACGACTGGCGGGCGCAGACCTCGTCGCTGCTCACCGATCTGGACCGGGCGGCGACCGACCGTGCCGCGGCGCTCGCCCCCGCCTATCCCGCACTCGCCACGCTGCGCGAACGGATCGTCGCCGAGGCGGATCGACAGAGTTCCACGATCGACCGGCTGCAGGCGATGCTGCCCGCCGCCTAGCGACGCCACTTGAGCAGCGGCAGGATCGTCGAATAATCGTCGGTCCAAGCGACGAAGCCGGTGCGCGGGGTGAGCGGCACCCAGCTCGCATCCGCCTTGCCCAGCGCGCGCATCGTCGCCGGGTCCCGCGATAGCGCGATCCACTGGCTCGGCGAGGCGACGGGGGTGGGCTGCTCGGGTTGATAATAGAGCTTGGCGGCCTGCCAGCCGCCCGCCTGCGCCGCGGCGGCGACGACCGGCTCGAGATCGAGGAAGCGGTTGGAGATATGGACGAGCAGCAGCCCCTTGGGTTGCAGCACCCGCGCATAATCGGCGAACGCCTCGCGCGTCATCAGATGCATCGGGATCGCGTCGGACGAGAAGGCGTCGAGCGCGAGCAGGTCGAGGCTCGCCGGCCGATCCGCCTCGATGCTGATCCTGGCGTCGCCGATACGGATGTCGGGGCGCGGCAGGCAGTTCCTGAGATAGGTGAACTGGCCGGTGTCGCGCGCGATCCGCACCACCGCCGGATCGATCTCGTAGAAGCGCCAGCGCTGCGCCGGCTGCGCATAGCAGGCGAGCGTCCCGGTCCCCAGTCCGACCACCCCGACCCGCGTCGCCGGGCCGTACAGTCCGTCGAGTGCCTCCATCGCGCGGCCGATGCCGGAGGGTGGCGCGTAATAGGTCGTCGGCAGCCGTTCGAGGACGGGACTGCCGGTGAACTGGATACCGTGCACCGTCGTGCCATGGTCGAGCTCGCGTACGCCGCGCCCGTCGCGGATCGTGTAGACGCCGAAATAGCTGCGCGTCCGCGCGCCCTGTTCGAGCGACAGCTCCACCGCGCGCCAGCCGCCGAAGATCACCAGCGTCACCGCCAGGATCATCGCATAGGACAGGCGCGCACCGACTGAGATCACCCCGATCAGCGCGATGCCGATGAAGGTCAGCCCCTGATGCCCCTCGCCGAACAGCGCCGCCGGCCCGCGGAAGGTCAGCGCCGTGAGCAGCACCAGCATCGCCCCCACGCCGGCATAAGCGAGGCGGCGCTTCGCCGGCGTCGTCCACAGGCTGCGGATGCGGTGCGTCAGGAACACCTGCGGCACGAGCAGCCCGGCCGCGAAGATCAGGATCGGATATTCATAGGTCCAGTCGAACACCACCGGCGCGATCAGCCCGGCGAACACGCCGCCGAGCGCGCCGCCGAACGCCATTGCGAGGTAGAATCCGGTCAGCCGGTCTGGCTCGGGCCGCAGCCGGTACATCTGGGTGTGCAGCGCGACCGACGCCATGAACAACAACGTCAGCGCGATGGTAAGATTGACCAGCGGCGATTCGTTGAAGCCGCCGATCATCACCCCGCCGAACATCAGGATGGTGATCGGCGCGATCCGGGTGAGCAGGTCGGCGATCTCGCGGTTGGCGGCGAAGGCGATCGTGAAGCTGAGCAGATAGAGGCCGAGCGGCAGCACCCACAGCAACGGCATCGCGACGATATCGGTGGTGATATAGGTCGAGGTCGCGAGCATCAGCCCCGACGGCACCAGCGCCAGCGCGACCCAGTGCATTATCCGTCGCCGCGTCGCCGGTGCGCTGGTCGGCCGCGCGACATCGGCGCTCGCCCCGCGCGGCAGGCGGAACGCGCAGGCGATCACCAGCACGATCAACAGCACATAGCCGCCGCTCCATAGCCAGCTCTGCTGGCGCAGCGAGAGCAACGGCTCGACGAGCAGAGGATAAGCGATCAGCCCGCCGAAACTGCCGAGGTTGGACGCCGCATAGAGCGCATAGGGATCGCCCTCGCGGCTCGCGATGCTGAACCAACGTTGCACCAGCGGCGCCTGCGCGGAGACGGCGAAGAACAATGGTCCGATCGATGCACCGAGCAGCCACGGCACCCACAGCGCCGGGGTGACGCCCGCCGGGCTGCCGGTCAACGCGAGCCCGATCGGCAACCATGCCGCGCCGACCAGCAGCACCCCGAGGTGGATGAGCACCTGCAACCCCGGCCGGACCCGCGCCAGCGCGTGCGCATAGGCGTACCCCCCAAGCAGGAGCGTCTGATAGACGAGCATCGCCGAATTCCACACGGCGGGCGCGCCCCCGAGCCGCGGCAGCGCCATCCGCGCGACCATCGGCTGGACGAGGAACAGCAGGAACGATCCGGTGAGGATCGTGACCACGAAGGTGATGCGGCAGGCGCGCATGGCGCCCTCCGTTGGCTCAGCCATTCAGCAGTCGCGCCGCATGCGCTGCGTGATAGGTCAGCACGCCCGAACAGCCGGCGCGCTTGAACGCCATCAGCGTCTCCAGCACCAGTGCGTCGCGCTCGCCCGCGCCGGCGGCGACCGAGGCCTCGAGCATCGCATATTCGCCCGACACCTGATAGGCGAACACCGGCACCTCGAAGCGCGTCTTCACCCGCACGATGATGTCGAGATAGGGCAGGCCGGGTTTGACCATCACGCTGTCCGCGCCCTCGGCAAGGTCGAGCGCGACCTCGCGCAGCGCCTCTTCCGCGTTCGAGGCGTCCATCTGATAGGTCTTCTTGTCGCCCTTGAGCAGTCCGCGGCTGCCGACCGCGTCGCGGAACGGGCCGTAGAAGCCGCTCGCATATTTGGCGGCATAGCTCATGATCTGGACGTTGTGGGCACCCTCGCCCTCAAGCGCGCTGCGGATCATGCCGATGCGGCCGTCCATCATGTCGGACGGCGCGATGATGTCGGCACCGGCGCGCGCCTGGTTGAGCGCCTGCTGGATCAGCAGGTCCGCGGTCGAATCGTTGACGACATAACCCGCCGCGTCGACCAGCCCGTCATGGCCGTGACTGGTATAGGGGTCGAGCGCGACGTCGGTCAGCACGCCGACCTCGGGCACCGCATCTTTGATCGCGCGGATCGCACGGCACATCAGATTGTCCGGGTTGAGCGCCTCGCGCCCGTCGTCGGTCTTGAGCTCCGCCGGCGTGAACGGAAACAGCGCGACGCAGGGGATGCCGAGATCGTGCGCTTCCTTCGCCCGCGCGACGATGCCGTCGACCGACCAGCGCGACACGCCGGGCAGGCTGTCGATCGGCTGTTCGACGCCCTCGCCCCCGACGATGAACATCGGCCAGATCAGATCGGCCGGGGTCAGCACGGTTTCGGCATGGAGGCGGCGGCTCCAGCCGCTCGAACGGGTACGGCGCAGACGGAGCGCGGGATAGGCAGCGGTCATGACGCATCCTGCTTGACGGGTTAGGCTGGCTTTGAGGGATCGCGGCGCACTTGCCAAGCGTTGCGCGCCCGTAACCGATCGGAACCCCATGACCCAGTTCACGTCCGCCGCTCTGATCGTCAACGCCAAGTCGCGAAAGGGCCAGGCCCTGTTCGAACGGGCATGCAAGGCGTTGAGCGGACTACCTTATCCCGTCGATGCCCATGCCGTGGAAAATCCCGACGACCTCGTCGAGACGGTGCGCAACGCGCTCGCCAAGAAACCGCAGCTCGTCATCCTCGGCGGCGGCGACGGCACGATCAGCGGGCTGGTCGACCTGCTCGTCGGCCACGACGTGGTGCTCGGCGTTCTGCCGCTCGGGACCGCCAACAGTTTCGCGCGTACGCTCGGCCTGCCGATGGACGTCGAGGGCGCGATCGAGGCGATCCGCACCGGCGTGCGCAAGCGCATCGACCTCGGCCGCATCGACGGCGACTATTTCGCCAATTGCGCGGCGATGGGGATCAGCCCCCAGATCGCCGAGACGGTGCCGCACGGCCTCAAGAAGGTGCTCGGCCGGATCGGCTATCTCGGCTGGGCGAGCTGGCAGTTCGCGCGGTTCAAGCCGTTCATCCTGACCGTCGACGACGGCAACGAGACCAAGACGATGCGTGTCGTCGAGGTGCGCATCTCCAACGGGCCGTATCACGGCGGCACCTGGCTGGTCGACGAAGCCTCGGTCAATTCGGGCGAGATCGTCGTGCAGGCGGTCACCGGCCGCTACAAGCGGACGCTGGTGAAGAACTGGGCGGCGAGCTTCTTCGGCCACGAATCGCGGCATCAGGATACGGTGAGCTTCTCGGGCAAGTCGCTGCGCATCGACACCAAGCCGTCGCTGCCGATCTCGATCGACGGCGAGGTGCTGGCACATACGCCGGTGATGGCGGAGGTCGCCCCCGGGGTGATCGAGGTGATGGTACCGGCCTCAGGGTGATCTGCTGCGAACGCGGGGAACGGGCTTCGCTCTAAGGCGCCGAGACGCGGGGGCTGTGCCAAGCGATGCGAACCCCCCCCGTTTACCCTGAGCCTGCCCCCTTCGCGTCTTCGCGCGCAAATCACCCCACCGGCATCTGCTTGGCGGTCGGTTCGGTGGCGGCCTTGGCGTGCTCCTCGCCCTCGACCGCGGGTAGCAATTGCCCCTTACGCCAGCTGCCGTAGCGGTAATAAGCGATCGTCATCACCATCGATGCCGCCGAGCCGGCCGGGAAGCTCCACCAGATCGCGTCGGCGCCCCAGCTCGGTTGCAGGGCATAAGCCAGGCCGAGCCGGATCGGGAAGAGCGCGACCGCCAGGATCAGCAGCGGCCCGACCACCGCCCCATTGGCGCGCACCGTCGCCGACAGTACCATCGAGACGCCGAACAGCAGGAAGCTCGCCGAGCCGATGATGTTGATATGCGCCGCGAGATCGATCGAGCCGGCATCGCTGCCGAGGAACAGCCCCAGCGCGGCGCGGTCCAGCACCGCCACCGCGACGATCAATGCCGCGGTCATCGCGAGGTTGAGCAGCAGTCCCGATCGCGTGATCCGCGCCACCCGGTCCCAGCGGCCCGCGCCGATATTCTGTGCGACCATCGCGCTCACCGCCGCGCCGACCGACATCGCCGGCATCTGGATATAGGTCCAGAGCTGGCTCGCCGCGCCGTAAGCGGCGGTGGTCGTCGTGCCGTAACCGTTGACCAGCCCGATCATCGCCAGCGCCGATCCGGTCGCGACCAGCATCTGCAACCCCATCGGCACGCCCTTGGTGACGATCGGCCGCAGCAGCGCCGGATCGGGGATCAGATAGCGCCACTCCGCGCCGCGTAGCCGCACGACGAGATCGCGGCGGTAGACATAGGCGAGCAGCGCCGCGAACGACACGGTATTGGCGATGAAGGTCGCCGTCGCCGACCCGGCGATGCCGAGTGCGGGGATCGGCCCCGCCCCGCGGATCAGCAGCGGATTGAGCAGCACGTCGACCAGCGAGCCCAGCGCCATGAACTTGAGCGGCGTTACCGAATCGCCTGCCCCGCGCAACACCATGCTGAGCAGCACCGCCAGAAAGCTGGTCGGCATCGCGACGAAGATCACCCGGAGATAGGAAAGTGCCAGCGGATAGGCGTCGGCCGGGGTGCGCAGCGCGGTGAGGATCGCCGGCGCGGTCATCCAGCCGGCCGCGACGACGAGCAGCGACAGGATCGCGAACAGCCCGTGGGCGGTGCCGACCACGCGGCGGACGCCGTCGATATCGCGCCGGCCCATCGCCTGCCCGATCAGGATCGTCGCCGCCATGCCGAAGCCGAACACCGCCGACACCAGCAGGAACATGACCAGCCCGGCATTGGTCGTCGCCGCCAGCGCGCGCTCGCCGAGCAGCTGGCCGATCCAGATTGCGTTGATCGAGCCGTTGATCGACTGGAGCACGCTCGACCCCAGAGTGGGGAGCGCGAAGAACAGGAGCGTCTTGCCGATCGGCCCGGACGTCAGGTCGCGTTGCGGTCTCGCCATTCGTGATGCCCCCTCCTGCACTCGCATCTGCGAGCGCGCGGCTTTACGCGATAACCGCGTCGCCGCGAAGACGCGGCGATCGTTCAGTCGGGTCGAGCCCTCTCACGAACGATTCGTCACCCCGGACTCGTTCCGGGGTCCACTCTGCGGCTGGGAGAACGGCCGAAATTAAGCGCGCGCCTGTGGCCCGGTGGACCCCGGAACGAGTCCGGGGTGACGGGGAGAGGGAGGCGCCGTTCCGACTCCTACCCCAGCCGCGCAAGCGCCGCCGACAGCCGCTCGGCCTCCGCCGCCTTGTCGGCATGGTCGGCCTTGGCCTTCTCCACCGCCTCGGGCTTGGCGCGCTCGACGAAGCTCGGATTGCCGAGCCGTCCCGCCAGCGCGTCGCGCTCCTTCGCCGCCGCGGCGATCGCCTTGGTCAGGCGGGCGCGCTCGGCGTCGAGATCGATGATGCCGTCGAGCGGGATGACATAGGTCGCCTCGTCGACGACCAACTGGATCGCCGCTCCCGCCGGCGCAGGCGCGAACGACACCTCCTGCAATCGCGCGAGCTTGCGCAGCGCGGTATAGGCGCCGTCGACGCGCCGCTGCGTCGTCGCGTCGGCCTCGCGGACATAGGCGGTGAGCTGCGTGCCCGGCGCGATGCCGAGCTCGTTCTTGGCGGTGCGCACCTCACCGATCAGGCGGATGCGCCACGCGATATCCGCCATCGCCTCGGCATCGATATGCTCGCCGTCGACCAGCGGCCATTGCGCGACGATCAGATCATGCTCGCGCGGCGCCATCGCATGCCACAGCTCTTCGGTGATGAACGGCATGAACGGGTGCAGCAGGACGAGGATCTGGTCGAGCACCCAGCCCGCCACCGCGCGCGTCTCGACGGCATGCTCCGGATACGTCACCCCATCCTCGCCGAGCGTCGGCTTGATAAGCTCGAGATACCAGTCGCAGAAGCGGTTCCAGACGAACTGGTAGATCGCCTCCGCCGCCGCGTCGAAGCGCAGGTCGGCGAGCGCGAGGTCCATCGCCTGCACCGTCGCGATCGTCTCGCCGATGATCCACTGGTTGACCGCCAGCGTCGCCGCGGGCGCCTTGCCCGGTGTCGAGCCGCCGATGCCGTTCGCCTGCGCGAAGCGGCTGGCGTTCCACAGCTTGGTCGCGAAGTTGCGATAGCCCTCGACGCGCTTCTCATCCATCTTGATGTCGCGGCCCTGGCTCTCCATCGCCGCCATGAAGAAGCGCAAGGCATCGGCGCCGTACCTGTCGATCAGGCCGAGCGGATCGACGGTATTGCCCTTCGACTTGGACATCTTGGCGCCATCGGCGGCACGGACCAGCCCATGCAGATACAGCGTCTTGAACGGCACTTCCTGCATGAAGTGCAGGCCCTGCATCATCATCCGCGCATCCCAGAAGAACAGGATGTCGAAGCCCGAGATCAGTACGTCATTGGGGTAACGCCCGCCGAGCGTCGGGTCGTCGGTCTCCGGCCAGCCGAGCGTCGCGAACGGCCACAGCGCGGAGGAGAACCACGTGTCGAGCACATCGGGATCGCGGGTCAGCGCGACGCCCGCCCCGGCCTGCGCCTGCGCGGCCTCCTCGGTCTCGGCAACATAGGCCTTGCCGTCGGCGTCGAACCACGCCGGGATCTGATGCCCCCACCAGAGCTGGCGCGAGACGCACCACGGCTGGATATTGTCCATCCAGTTGAAGAACGTCTTTTCCCAGCTCTTCGGCACCATTTTGATCGCGCCGGACTTCACCGCCTCGATCGCCGGCTGCGCCAGCGTCTTGGCGTCGACATACCATTGGTCGGTCAGCCACGGCTCGATCACCACGCCGGACCGGTCGCCGTACGGCGTCTGGATTGTGCGCGGCTCGGCGTCGTGCTCGACGCCCTCCTTGTCGACGTGCGCGATCAACACGCCCTCGGCCTTGAGCCGTTCGACGATCGCCGTGCGCGCCGCGAACCGGTCGAGCCCGATCAGCTCGGCCGGGATAAGCCCGTCTGCGGTCTGGCAGACCTGCGCCTTGGCATCGAGCATATTGAGCATGTCGCGCGCCTCGATCCCGGCGCGACGGCCGACCTCGAAGTCGTTGAAGTCATGCCCCGGCGTGATCTTGACCGCGCCAGACCCGAGCGCCGGATCGGCATGGTCGTCGGCGACGATCGGGATCAGCCGGCCGGTGATCGGCAGCTTCACCTGCTTGCCGACCAAGGCGGTATAGCGCGCATCCTCGGGGTTCACCGCCACCGCCATGTCGGCGAGCATCGTCTCGGGCCGCGTCGTCGCGACCTCGATGAAACCCGAGCCGTCGGCGAGCGGGTAGCGCAGATGCCAGAATTTGCCCGCGATCTCCTTGGTCTCGACCTCGAGATCGCTGATCGCGGTGCCGAGGCCGGGGTCCCAGTTGACCAGCCGCTTGTCGCGATAGAGCAGGCCCTGCCGATGCAGCTCGACGAACACCTTGAGCACGGCCTTCGAAAAGCCCTCGTCCATCGTAAAGCGTTCGTTGGCCCAGTCCATCGAACAGCCGAGCCGGCGCAGCTGGCGGGTGATCTCGCCGCCGCTCTCCGCCTTCCAGTCCCAGACCTTGGCGACGAAGTCCTCGCGGCTGAAGTCGGTACGTTTCTCGCTTTTGGCGGCCATCTGCCGCTCGACGACCATCTGCGTCGCGATGCCGGCATGGTCGGTGCCGACCACCCACAGCGCGTCCTTGCCCTTGAGCCGCGCATGCCGCGTCAGGATGTCCTGCAGCGTATTGTCGAGCGCATGGCCGATATGCAGCGAGCCGGTGACGTTGGGCGGCGGGTTGACGATCGTCCACGGCTCGGCGTTCGGCCGGTCGGGGCGGAACAGGCCGTTCGCCTCCCAATGCTGATACCAGCGGGTCTCGATGGCGGCGGGGTCGAAGGTCTTGGAAAGCTCGGTCATGCCGGGGCTGTAGCCTCAAGGATCAGGCCTGAGAAGTCAGCCGTTCCATGATCTCCGCGGGTACGGCGTCGCTGAGTTGCAGCAGTTCGCCCCGTTTGCGGCCGACCAGCTTCGGCTCGGCGCCCGAATTGTCGAACAGCCAGGCGGCATCCGCCGCACGAAGGAACCAGCCGAGTTGCTCGAACGATCGCGTGCGACGTTCGCGGACCTTCGCTTCGGGAACGTCATGCCCGCCTTTGGCGACCCGCAGAGCGATCCGCTCCATCTGGATCTCCGCCGAGGACACGAACACATAGATCAGGCGTATCTTGAAACCGCGAGCCCGCGCCTTATCGACCAGCCGGCGATATTTGGGCGTCGATAGAACGGTCTCCACGCCGATCGTCTGATAGGCGTCGATCGAGGCATCCAGCCATTGTTCGATCCGCGTCACCGCCGCGAGATTGGCCTCAGCGGATGGCAGCTCCTCGACGGCGACGATGCGTGCGGTCAGCAGATCGGGGTTGATGATCCACACCGATCCCCCAAATTCCTCGACATCGCTGCGATCATAGGCGGAACTCTTGCCGCACCCGTTCGGGCCGGCAACGATCCACAGTCGGGGCCGCAGGGCAGCCCTGACCGTCCCGCTCATTCGGCGGCGAGGTCCAATGCCCGGCCGTCACGGCGGATGCGGCGGACGTTCGCGCGAAACGCCGCCTGAAAGTCCGCCGCGAAGCTCGGGCTATCGGCATCGATCACGCGAACACGCATCGGCGCGCCGTCCGCCTCCACTGTGCGATAGCGGGCCTTGCCCGGCTGGCCCGCATCGATGCCATCCTTGACGATCTCGACCTTCATACCGCGCCTCCGTTGCTGTCAATATAGGTCCGCAGCCGCGCCACCGCCAGTTACTTCGCCGTCCAGCGGTCCATCCAGCCGAGCACCTCGCGATACCATTGCCGCGAATTGTTGGGCTTCAGCACCCAATGGTTCTCGTTCGGATTGACCAGCAGGCGCGACGGGATGCCGCGGCGCTGGAGCGCGGTGAAGGCGGCGATCCCCTGCGTATAGGGAATGCGGAAGTCCTTCTCGCCGGTGATGACGAGCTGCGGCGTCTTCCAGTTCTGGACGTAATTGACCGGGTTCCATTTCTCGAATGCGGCGGGGTCCTCGTAATAGGCCTTGCCGCCGTGTTCCCATTCGTCGAACCACAATTCCTCGGTCTCATAGGCCATGGCGCGCGCATCGAAGACGCCGTCGTGCTGGACGATACACTTGAAGCGATCGGGCCACTGGCCCTCGATCCAGTTCATCATATAGCCGCCGTACGACGCGCCGAGCGCGCAGGCCCGGTCGCCGTCGAGCCAGTCGAATTTGCCGGTCGCGGCCTCGAGCCCCGCCTTGAGATCGTCGAGCGGCCAGCCGCCCCAATTGTTGCTGATTGCGTCGGTGAACGCCTGGCCGTAACCGGTGCTGCCGTGGAAATCGACCGCGACCAGCCCATAGCCGGCGCCGGCAAATACCGCCGGATTCCAGCGATACGACCAACTATTGTCGCTCGATCCCTGCGGGCCGCCGTGGACCATGAAGGCGACCGGCACCTTACCGGTGCTGCCCGCCGGCCTGACCGCATAGCCCCAGACCGTATCATTGTTCGCGCCGGTGAAGCTGAAGCGCGTCACGCCCGGCATATCGATGCCGGCGAGCTTTGCGGCGTTCACCTGGGTCAGTCGCGCGGGCTTGCCATTGCTGGCGACGGCGTAGAAATCGTCGGGTGCGGTCAGGCTGTTGAGCGCGACCACCGCGCCCTTCGGTGTCGCCGCCACCGCGGAGACATGGCCCTGCTGCGTCAGCCGCGTCACCTTGCCGCTCGCCGGGTCGACCGCGAACAGTGGGTTTTCCTGCGTGTCCTGCGCGGTGACGTAGATCCTCTTCGAATCCGGCGACCAGGCGATTGAGGATACCGACCGGTCCCAGCTTTCGGTCAGCGCACGCACCTGCCCGCTGGCGAGATCGCGCAGCATCAGCACCTGCCGGTCCGCCTCGAAGCCGGGCCGCTTCATCGCCACCCAGGCAAGACTGTGGCCGTCAGGCGAAACCGTCGGCAGCGTGTCGGTGGCGCGGTTGGCGGGGGTCAGATTGACCGGCGCGGCCGACCCGTCGGCGGGCGCAGACCAGATATCGAGATTGGTCGACAGCGGCTCGGTGGTGCCGGCAATGCGCAACGCGAAATAGACGGTCTTGCCGTCGGCACTCCACGACACTTCCTCGCCGCCGCCGAACGGGCGCGAGGGGGCGTCGCCATCGAGGCCGTGTTCGATCGCCACGCCGTCGCCCGGCGCGCCCGCGGCAGTCAATGGCAGGACGAAGAGCTGCGAATGGCTGCCGTCGACCCATGTATCCCAGTGCCGCACGAACAATTTGTCGTAGACGCGGCCCTCGCCAGCCTGCGGGTCCTTCTTCTCGATCGCCGGGGCGAGGCTCGGTGCATTGGGCTTGCGGTCCGCCCAGACGAGGATGCGATCCGCGGTCGGCGCGACCTTGAAGCCGCCGAACCCGCCCTGGAAGCCGGTCAGCTTGCGCGGCGCGCCGCCGGCAACCGGCACCGACCAGATCGCATCGTCGCCGCCCTTGTTGGAACTGAAATAGACGATGCCGCCGACGATCTGCGGATCGTTCTCGTTGACCTCGGGCTCGGCGACCAGCGGCTCGGGCTCGGCGCCCTTGCGCGACAGGTCGAGCCGCCAGAGGTCGTAGCGTCCGCGATTCGCGGCGAGATCGGTCTCGCGTTGCGCCCAGACCATCCATTTGCCATCCGCGGAAACGGTCGGCGCACCGATCCGGCTGAGCGAGGCGACATCGTCGATGGTGAGCTGGCGGGCGGCGGCGGGTGCGGCGATGACCGCGACGGTGGCGAGCAGGCTCGCGGCGAACAGGGTTCTCATGCGCGGCAGGTTAGGCAGAAGTCCGCGGCGGAGCAACGGGTCGTCGGCTACCGCCTATCCGCCATCAACCGTCATCCCCGCCAAAGCGGGGATGACGCATAGTGATCGAAGGGAACCCTCAGCGCATCTGCGAAGTGATCTTGGCGATCTCGCGCGCGACCATCGTTTCGACCATCTCGGGCAGATGCGCGTCGAGCCACTCGCGCAGCATCGGGCGCAGCATCTCGCGTACCAGACCCTCCAGCGTGCCTTCGCTTTCGGGCTCGGGCTTGACGAGCAGTTTGCTCAGCGTTTCCAGCGAGCCAAGGCTGGCGGCGGCGGCACGGTTGGACAGGATCGGTTCCTCGGACATCGGCGTCTGAACGGCTGCGGCGCGCGTCGGTTGCGGCGAAGGGGCGGGTTGCGGTTGTGCCTGGGCACGCGGGGCGGGCACCGGCTCGACGTCGGGCTCGGGTTCGAAATGCGGCTGCGGCTGCGGCTCCGGGATCGGCGCATGTAGCGACGGCATCGGATCGCTCAGCTCGAGCACTTCTGCCGCTTCCGACTCGATCGGCTGGGGCTGCGTGCGGGTCCGGCGCGAGCGCGCCTGCGTCCCCTCGCCTTCCTCGGCGATGATCCGTTTGATCGACGACAGGATCTCTTCCATCGACGGCTCCGCGCTCATATCCCCCATGATCCTGACGTCCCTACCCTTTTCGACGCCGTTATTGGCGGCTTGGCGATGCAGCACCTGTCGTCAGACCGGGGCTCCTGTCAACCGGCGTGTTGAGCAAAGGGTCGCTCGGCTTCGCAACGGCAGCATTTTGTGCCGGCGTCTGCGCGGTCGATACCCCCACCGGAACCGGCTCGCCGTCGCTGCCGTAGTCGCTGATCCGGTTGCGCACGCGCTTGTAGTTGACGGTCGGATCGTACAGCGCGCCCCCGTCGAGGCCGAGGTCGCGCGCCTCGGCATTGCCCATCGCGGCGAGCAGCGCGAAGCCGGCGACATAGGCGTCGCGGCGTGCGCTCACCAGCGTCACCTGGCTGTTGAGCAACTCCTGTTCGGCGTTGAGGATGTCGAGGATCGTGCGCGTGCCGACGCTGTTCTCGGCGCGCACGCCTTCGAGGCTCAACTTGTTGGCATTCACCGCCGTCTCCGACGAGGCGATCACCTGCTGCGACGATTGCCAGACCGCATAGGCCGACCGCACCTGCGAGATCACCGCGCGCTCGGTCGCGGTGACGTTCTCCAGCGACTGGCCGCGCAGTGCCTCGGCCTGACGGATCTGCGCCGCGGGGCGCCCGCCCTGGAACAGCGGCAGCGTGACCTGGAGACCTGCTGATGCGGCGGTGCCCGAATTGGGCAAGCCCGAACCGGCGGGAAGCGTCTGGAGATAGTTGAAATAGTTCGGCCCCGCGACGACCGACAGGCGCGGCAGCCGGTTGGCGCGCGCGACGTTCACGTCATAGCGCGTCGCATCCGCCTGACGCCGCGCGGCGATCAGGTTGGGATTGTTGTTGAGCGCGACGCTCATCGCCGCATCGGGTGCAGTGGGCAGATTGGGCAGCGCCGGCGGCTCTTCGAGCGCGACCGGTGGCGTGCCGACGATCTGGATATAGGTCTCGCGGCTGGAGATCAGCTGCGCCTCCGCCTGCTGCAATTGTGCGCGGGCCAGCGCCAGCCGCGCCTCGGACTGGGCGACATCGGTGCGCGTCAGGTCGCCGACCTGGAAGCGGTCGCGGCTCGCGCGCAAATTGACCTCGAGCACCCGCACGTTCTGCTGGTTGAGCGAGGTGATCGCCTCGTCGCGGATCACGTTCATATAGGCCGCGACGACGTTGGTGAAGGTGCTCGCCTCGGTACCGCGCAGCGTCGCGCGGCCGGCATCGACACGCGTCTCGGCGGCGCGCACCGCGTTCTTCACGGCACCGCCCTGAAAGATCGGCACCGACAAATTGAGCGATCCCGCCGCGGTCCGCTCCGGATTGGCGAAGTTGTTGTTCGCCTGCAGGAAATTGTCGGTGAGCGACCCGGACACGTTGACGCCCGGGATACCGTTCGACCGGGCGATCGGCACGTTTTCGTCGGTCGCGCGCTGCGCGGCGCGCTGCCCGGTCAGCGTCGGGTTCGATGCATAGGCCTTGGCCAGCGCCTCGCGCAGCGTCTCCGCGCTCGCCGGCGCGGCAACCCCCAGCAGCGCCGCGCCCCCCAGCAACAATCCCCGCATCATCCCCCCGTTTATCATTGTCTAGAACTTGAAACCCTGCGGCGTCGCGAAGCCGGGCAGCACGACGCAATCGCAGTCGAGGAACGGCGACAGTCCGAACCCGCCTTCGGTCTTGCGACCGCTGGCGAGCCGGATCACGCCATGTTCGGTCAGCCCGGTGACGACGCGGCCGCCCGTCTTGATCTGATCGACCAGCGCCTCGGGCAGATGCTCGACCGCGCCGTCGACGATCAGCACGTCATACGGCGCGCCGTCGGAATGGCCGGCGGTGAGCGGTCCCTCGACGAGGGTGACGTTCGGCGTTCCGGCCAGCCCTTCGCGGGCCAGCGCGACGAGCGCCGGGTCCTGCTCGACCGCGATCACCTCGGCGACGATCTGCGCGAGCAGCGCCGCGGTATAGCCGCCCGCCGCGCCGATCAGCAGCACGCGGTCGCCCTTCTCCAGATAGGCTTCGGTCAGCAGCCGCCCGGTGACCATCGGCAGGTTGATCGCACGGCCGCCGCCGACCGGCAGCGCGGTGTCGCGATAGGCGAGACGGCGCGATTCGGCGGGGACGAACATTTCGCGCGGCACGGTGTTCATCGCCACCAGCACGCGCTGGTCGCTGACCGCGTTGGTGCGCAGCTGGCTGGCGACCATCGCCTGCCGCATCACCGCCAGATCGGTGGAATCGTGCTGGATGGTGTCGACGCTGATATTCATGCTGATCCCTCTCGCACAACCGTATTAGCTGCGCAATACACTTCGTGATAGACCGGCTTGTATCGCGCGCGATGCGTCGCGCCAAGCGGACGCAGGCGTATTGCCGTGCGGCGGAACGGATGGCCAGCATCGGGCACAGTCCGTATGAGGCGCCGTATGCTTCCTGCGACCTATCACAAATTCATCGACTGGATCGGCGATGGCACCGGCCTTCCCGATACGATCCTCCACATCCACGCCGGTATGGCGGTGCTGATGATCGCCCGGCTGCTCACCCGCCGCTCGCTCGGCAGCTTCGTGCCCTGGTCGTTCGTCGTCCTCGCCGAGGCGTTCAACGAGGTGATGGACCGACTGAACTTCGGCTCGTGGCGCTGGGAGGATACGACCTCGGACGTCCTCAACACGCTCTTCTGGCCGACGGTGATCTGCCTCGGCCTGCGGATGCGGCCGATGCTGCTGCCGCGCGATGCGGCGCGGGTGAAGATGTCGGAAACCGCATAACGGAGATTGGAGGCCCGACCGGGAATCGAACCCGGGTGCAAGGATTTGCAGTCCTCTGCGTCACCACTCCGCCATCGGGCCTCGACGCGGGAGGGCGGCTGATGATCGGTTTTGGCCGGACCGTCAACCGCCGATTTGCAGGAAACGCTCCAGCATCGCCACCAGCGGCACGTCGGCGGGCGGCATCGCCAGCGACCGCATCGCCGCGGGCTTGACCCAGGCGAGCGCCGTCGCCTCCAGCGCCTGCGGAACGCCCTGCCAGCGGCGTACGACGTAGAGCAGCAAGAGCAGGTGCCGCTCGCCGAGCCCGGCGCTGGCGAAGGTCAGCGGCACCAGCGCCGCCGGATCGACGGTGATCGCCAATTCCTCGTCCAGCTCGCGGACGAGTGCGGCCTCGGGCGCCTCGCCGGGCTCGATCTTGCCGCCGGGAAACTCCCACAGGTCCGCCATCTGCTTGCCGGGCGGCCGGCGCTGGAGCAACACCCGACCGTCGGCGTCGATCAACGCCGCCGCGACGACCGGCATCAGTCGCACCGGCATCGGCGTCGTTTCGGACCTGTCGTCAGCCATTCCTTAAATCTCTCCAGATAGTTGATCGGCCATGTCAGGCCATACGCCCCCTCGCCGCCGACGCCGTGCGGCGGCCGATTTCCGGCGCGATTCGCGGGGCGCCACCGCCGTAGAATACGGCCTGATCGTCGCGCTGATCGTCATCGTCATGGTCGTCGCGCTCAAACAGGTCGCCCGGGCCAATACCGATGTCTGGCAGCAGGTCAGCACCAAAGTGGTCAACGCCGGCTGACCCGGCCCTCGAAAAAGCTAAACTGGTTTAAACGTTTAGCAACCTTGCGCCGGTTATGTCCGCCCTGCTGCTCCGGTTCACCGGTTCAGCCGGGTGACTGAAGTGTCGATTATGGAGACCGGAATGCAGACGATTCGCAAGTTCATCAAGAACAGCAAGGGCGCGACCGCCATCGAATACGGCCTGATCGCAGCGCTGATCGCCGTCGCCGCGATCGCCGCGATGCAGGGCCTCGGCAACAAGCTGAAGACCACGTTCAACAACGTGTCGACGAACATGTCGGCGACCTGATCCCACCTTCGGGTAGGATCGATGCGAAGGGCGGCGGAACTCCGGTTCCGCCGCCCTTTTTCTCGTGAGGCTTACAGGCGGCCCATCGCCAGGAACTTCTCGCGCCGGTCCTGCCGCAACGTCGCGGCGTCGCGGTGATCGAGAGCCGCCAGTGCCTCATCGAGCGCATCGCCCAGGGCACGAATCGCTTCGGCGGGATCGCGATGTGCGCCGCCGAGCGGTTCGGGGACGATCGTGTCGATCACGCCGAACGTCTTGAGGTCCTGCGCGGTGACGCGCATCGCCTCGGCCGCGTCCGCCGCCTTGTCGGCGGTGCGCCACAGGATCGAGGCGCAGCCTTCGGGGCTGATGACCGAATAGATGGCATGTTCGAACATCAGCACGCGATTGCCCGCCGCCAGCGCCACCGCGCCGCCCGAGCCGCCCTCGCCGACGATCGCCGCGACCACCGGTACGCCCGCCGCCAGACACGCCTCGGTCGAGCGCGCGATCGCCTCGGCCTGGCCGCGCTCCTCCGCCTCGATGCCGGGGAAGGCACCCATCGTGTCGACCAGCGTCACCACCGGCAGGCCGAATCGGCTCGCCATCTCGACCAGCCGGATCGCCTTGCGATAGCCCTCGGGCTTGCCCATGCCGAAATTGTGGCGCAGCCGCGTCGCGGTGTCCGAGCCCTTCTCATGGCCCAGCACCATCACCTTGCGGCCGCGGAAGCTGGCGAAGCCGCCCATGATCGCCTGATCGTCCGAAAAGGCGCGGTCGCCCGCCAGCGGCACGAACTCATCGAACAGCCCGGCGACATAGTCCTTGAAATGCGGTCGTTCGGGATGCCGCGCGACCTGCGTCTTCTGCCACGGGGTCAGCTTGGCGAAGGTATCGCGCAACAGCTTGTCCGACTTGGCCTGCAGCCGCGCCAGATCGGCCGCGATGTCGATCGTGCCGTCCGCCGCGGTCGCGCGGAGTTCGTCGATCCGCCCCTGCAGCTCGGCAATCGGTTTTTCAAATTCGAGGAAGCTCGCCATGGAACGCCGGTTACGGGCGACGCGCGCGTCCGTCAACGCGCCCGGGATCGCCGAGCGGATGGCGCGCATTGACCAGCTCGACCAGCCGGCTCGCATCGACATGCGTGTAGATCTCGGTCGTCGCGATATCGGCATGGCCAAGCATCGACTGCAAGGCGCGCAAATCGGCGCCGCCGGCAAGCAGATGCGTCGCGAAAGCGTGGCGCAGCACGTGCGGGCTCACCCGGTCGGGCGCGATGCCCGCCTCCGCCGCCAGCGCCTTGACGAGCTGGTAGAGGCGGATGCGCGAGAGATGCCCCTTGCCCGACGGGAAGAGCCACGGCGTCTCGACCGCGACATGCCCGCGCCACGCCGCCACCGCCGCGCGGGCGCGGTCGGACAGCGGCACCAGCCGCTCGCGCCCGCCCTTGCCCTTGAGGATCAGATAGGGCCGGTCGGGATGGACGGCATTGCGCGGCAGGCTGACCAGCTCTGTCGCGCGCAGCCCCGATCCGTAGAGCAGCTCGACCAGCGCCGCGAGACGCAGGTCGTTGGGCAGCGGCCGTTCCACCCCGATGCGCGCAGCGATCGCCGCGAACAGCCGTTCGACATCGCCATGGCCCAGCACCTTTGGCAGCGGTCGCGCCGCGCCGGGACGCGGCAGCGCCTTGCCCGGATCGTCGGCGCGATGCCCCTCGTCGACAAGGAAGGCGTAGAAACGCCGCAACGCCGCCGACTTGCGCGCGACGGTGCTCCGCGCCAGCGCACGCCAGTCCTCCGCCAGCACCTGCAACCGTGCATCATCCGCCGCGACGAGCCCGCCCGGCACCGAAGCCGAGGCGAGCGTCAGGTCGCTGCGATAGGCGGCGATCGTATTCGCCGCAGCGCCGGCCTCGGCGGCGAGCATCTCGAGGAACCGCTCGATCAGCGCGCGGTCGCCGCTACTCACACCCGCGCGAGCGCCTCGGCGGCGATCATCCGCGCCTCGCCCTCCAGCCCGACCGCACGCAGCGCGCTGACGATCCGGTAGAGCATCGCCGGCGGCACGCCGCGCCATTGCGGCGTCTGCATGCCGATCGCGGCGAGCAGCACCACCGTCCCCGGCTGGCCATCGGATGCGGCACGATCGATCGCACGCGTCCAGCTGTTCTCGGCGCCGATCTTCACGTCGAGCGCCGCGGCGGCGCGTTCGGTGTCCTCCTGCGTCAGCCGGCCGAGCCCGGCGAGGCCGGCGAAAAACAGCCGCTGCTTGAGCGCGGCATTGCCGGTGCCCGCATAGGACGACAATTGCCGGTAGCTCAGCCGCCCGCCGCTGTCCGGGTCGGCGAGCGCGATCATCGCCCAGGCGTCGCTGCCCTCGTCGACCGCGGCCCGCCAGCGCGCCGCGCTGCGATCGAGCCCCGCGGTCAACATCGACGCGACGAGCTGCGGCGCGTCGGCGATCCCGGTCCGTACCGGCAGCCGCGCCGCGGCGCGCGCGGTCAGCACCAGCCGCGGATAGGCGGGCGTGGTGCCCCACAGCGCGCGCAACGCGGTCAGCCGCGTGTCCATGTCGCCGCCGATATACGCGGTGCGCAGGTCGTTGATCGACGCGGCCACCGGCGCCGGCGTGTCGTTGGCCGCATCGAGCGCGCCGTACAGGTCGACCAGCGCCGCGGCGGACAGCACCCCCTGCCCCGCCGCTGCCTCCGCCGATGTCAGTCGCTCGGCCATCGGGATCCCCGGCGCGAGCGCATACCAATAGCGCGCCTGCGGCCCCGCGGTCGCGAACACGTCGGCTGGAATCGTGACTCCGGTCGCCGCGGCGAGGCCGAACCGCCAGGCGGTCAGCGCGTCGACGCCCGCCCATTCGATCGTCACCGCCTGTCCGCCACCGGGACCGGCACCGACCACCTTCTGTGCCAGTTGCAGGTCGATCCCGGTCGCGACGTTGCGCTTGCGCGCGGCGGTGACGAGCGCCTTGGCGCGCGCCGGTTCGCCGGCAAGCCCGGCGCACATCGCCTGCGCCAGCGTCCAGCCGCGCTCGCGGGTCGCCGCGAAGCCGGCATCGGCGATCGAGCACAATTCCGCCGGATCGCCCGTCGCCAGCGCGGCGTTCATCGCGACCTGGTATAGTTTGGGCGTATAGCCGGCATTGTCGACGCTCTGCACCACCGCACGCGCGCCGACCGCCTCGCCCATGCGCAGCAGCAGCCACGCACGCTCGGCGGCGAAATCGGCGCCATGGACCTGCGCCGGCGTATCGAGCTGCGCGACCAATGTCCGCCGCAGCAGGATCGACAGCCAGCGCGACGGCAGCGGCGCGGCGACGCGGCGCATCAGGCCTTCGAGATAGCGCCCGTCCGCCTCCCCGAACGCATCCGCGGCGAGTGCGCCCTCGCGCTCCCCCGCCGGCCCGACCCGATCGAGCGACCGGCGCGCCGAGAGCGGCATCTCATATTGGGCGAGCACCGCCGGATCGACGGTTGGCGTCGGGCTCGGCGTGGCGCTCGCTACCGGTGCCGGCAGGTCGAGCGGCAGCGGCTGGACGAGCCCGGTGGCGGCGGGCGCTGGCGCGGCGATCGTGCCCGTCGGCGTGGTACGGGGCGTTGACGCGGTTGCGCGTGCCGAGGGTGCGGGAGCCGGCGCCGGTTCGCCGAAGCCGGGCGGCAGGATCGATTCGGGCCGCTCCTGCGCATAAGCGGCGACGGCGGCGGCGGTGATCGCGACCGCGGCGACGCCGCGCGTCAGTCGACGCAAGCCTGAGCGCCGCTTGTGTCCTGAAACCGCTGCCAAGATTCCCCCGTCATGCCGGACTTGTTCCGGCATCCACCGTTCCGCAGGCGACTGATCCGTTGCTCCTGCGGCACCGTGGACCCCGGAACAAGTCCGGGGTGACGGCGTGGATGGGGCAGCCGGATCGCTCATCGCCAAGCCACTGTCCAGGCGACACGCACAGCGTACGCCCTAGCTGAGGTTGGCAAGCGTCACGGCCTTTTCGACATGCGTCTGCGGCCGCTCCGAAGCGCGGCCGGCGAGCAGGAACAGGCCGCCGCCCACCACGACGAGGAGCACGATGACGGAGAGGACCAAGCGAGACATACCGTACCTTAGGACACGTAAAAGACGGATGCGGAGCTTTTGCCCCGTCCGGACCCGCTGTATAGCGCTCCATTCCATGTTGCAAAGCGCTCATCCCCCGGCTGCCGCCCCTGCCCGCCACGATCCCGCTCGGCCGATCGTGCTGGTGGGGCTGATGGGCGTCGGCAAGTCGACCGTCGGCCGCCGGCTGGCGAACCGAATGCGCCTGCCTTTCGTCGACGCCGACACCGCGATCGAACAGGCCGCCGGCATGACCGTCGCGGAGATCTTCGCGCGCTTCGGCGAACCCTATTTCCGCGACGGCGAACGCCGCGTCATCCAGCGGCTGATGGACGGCACGCCCAAGGTGATCGCCACCGGCGGCGGCGCCTTCATCAACGACGAGACGCGCGCGCTGATCCTAGCCGAGGCGACCGCGATCTGGCTGCGCGCGCATCCCGACGTGCTCGCCGAACGCGTCGGCCGCCGCGACACCCGCCCGCTGCTGCGCGGCAAGGACCCGCGCAAGGTCCTCGCCGAGCTCGCCGCCATCCGCAACCCGATCTACGCCGAGGCGCATATCCACATCACCAGCAACGCCGCCCCGCACGAGACCACGGTCAATGCGATCCTGAAAGCGATCGGCCACGGGCGGCACGCGGCATGACGACCGTCACCGTCGAGCTCGGCGACCGCCGCTATCCGATCCATATCGCGGCCGGGCTGCTCGCAAGCGCCGCCGACCATCTCGCCCCGCTCGCGCGCGGCCGCACGATGGCGATCGTCACCGACGAGAACGTCCGCCCCCATGCCGACACGTTGCAGGCGGTGCTCGCCGCCGCCGGAGTGCGGAGCGAGGCGATCGTCCTGCCGCCCGGCGAGAAGACCAAGAGCTGGGAGCATCTCGTCGGCCTGTGCGACCGGCTGCTCGACCTCGGCGTCGAGCGCGGCGACCATGTCGTCGCGCTGGGCGGCGGGGTGATCGGCGACCTGGTCGGCTTCGCCTGTGCGATCCTCAAGCGCGGCTGCCACTTCGTCCAGATCCCCACCACCCTGCTCGCGCAGGTCGACAGTTCGGTCGGCGGCAAGACCGCGATCAACACCCGCGCCGGCAAGAATTTAATCGGCGCCTTCCACCAGCCGTCGCTGGTGCTGATCGACCCGTCGCTGCTCGACACGTTGCCGCTGCGCGAAGTCCGCGCCGGTTACGCCGAAGTCGTCAAATACGGCCTGATCGACGATCCCGCCTTCTTCGAATGGTGCGAGGCGAACGGCGCGGCGCTGCTCGCCGGCGATCCGGCGGCGCGCGACCATGCGATCGCGCATGCCGTCGCCGCCAAGGCGCGCATCGTCGCCGCCGACGAGCATGAGACCAACGGCACGCGCGCGTTGCTCAACCTCGGCCACACCTTCGGCCATGCGCTGGAGGCCGAAGCGGGCTTCTCGCAGAAACTGATCCACGGCGAGGGCGTCGCGGCGGGCTGTTCGCTCGCCTTCGCCTTCTCCGCCGCGCAGGGTATCGGTTCCGGACAGGACGCGGGCCGCGTCGCCGGGCATTTTCGCAGCGTCGGCCTGCCCGACGGTCTCGCCGCCGCCGGCATCGCCGCAAGCGGCGCGACGCTGGTCGACCATATGCGCCACGACAAGAAGATGGCGGCCGGCACGCTCCCCTTCCTGCTCGCCCGCGGCATCGGTCGGACCTATCTCGACAAATCGGTGGATCTTGCGGATGTAGCCACGTTCCTCGACGCGCAGCCACGCTGATGCCCAACGGCATCGCCAAGGGCAATCTGCCGACCAAGATCTGCCCGGCGTGCGAGCGCCCCTTCGCGTGGCGCAAGAAATGGGCGCGCGACTGGGATTCGGTGGTCTATTGCTCGGACGCCTGCCGCAAGAAACGGTAGGCGTCCGAAAGGATAACGATCGGGTCGCCGCATGGATCTGGTGGACCGGGCGATTGCAACGCCAGACTGCGAACGTTCAGGACGTCCGTATCCGCATCGCAACCCGACCGGCAATGAATGAGACCGCGGCGGCTGGAACTGCCAGGATGCACAGGAAGAGCAATCCTGCCGCGAGCAACGGGCCTGTTCCGGCGTTGATCCACATCACTGGCAGCTGCGAGAACGTGATGATGACTCCAGCCAGCCACCCGTGGCTTCTTAGGAAATACCCGGCGACCGCTGCCAATGCGATGGTTATTGGATACCAGAGTATCCAATAACCATCGCTATCCCAGGGCTCCTGCGCTCCCGTCACCTCACAAACCAGCTGCCAGTACAATCCGCTGGCGAGCAGCAGGGCAAAAAGCTTCATCAATCGCGCACGCATGCCCGGTTGTTCTCACATCGGCGCTTGGGTGCCAACCTGTGGAGAGGCCTTCGATGTCCGCCCGTGATCGCTCGCCCGGCGATGCCAACGCCTCCTCACCCCGTCGCGGCAATCCCCGGCACCAGCGATCGCGGCTTGAGCAGCATCGCCTGCCGCACCTCGCCGGGGTCGGCGAGCGCGCGCGCGGGCTTGCCGATCAGATAGCCCTGGATCGCCGAACAACCCTCGCGCGTCACGATCGACAGTTGCGCAGGCTGCTCGATCCCCTCGGCGAGCACCGACATGCCGAGCGTCCGGCCGAGCGCCGCCACCGAACGCAGGATCGACACCGCCTGGTCGTCATGGTCGATCGCCGACACGAACGAGGCGTCGAGCTTGATCCGGTCGAACGGGAACGAGCGGAGCACGTCGAGCGACGAATAGCCGACGCCGAAATCGTCGAGCGCGATGCCGATTCCCATCGCCTTCAGCGCCTGCAACTGGTCGAGTGCGAAGTTGCGATCGTGGATGATCGCGCTCTCGGTCAGTTCGAGCACCAGCCGTTCGGGCGGCAGGCCGCTGTCGGCGAGCGCCGCCGCCACCGTCTCGACCAGCCGCGGGTCGGCGAGATGCTTGGGCGACAGATTGACCGCGACGACGTGCCGGTTGGTCCACAAGGCCGCCTCGAAACACGCCTGACGCAGGATCCAGATGCTCAGCGGCACGATCTCGCCGCTTTCCTCCGCCAGCGGGATGAACACCAATGGCGCGATCCGCCCCCGGGTCGGGTGGTTCCAGCGGACCAACGCCTCATAGCCGGTGATCTCGCCGGTTTCGACCGACGCCTGCACCTGGTAATGGAGTTCGAACGCCTCCGCCTCGACCGCGGCGCGCAGGTCGGTGACCAATTCGCGGCGCGCGCGTACCGCCTCGTCCATCTGCGCATCGTAGAAACACGGTTCCGGCGAGCGCGCCGCCTTGGCGCGGCTCATCGCCAAATCGGCCTTGGCGAGCAGCGCATCGGGATCAAAGCCGTCGTGATGCGCCAACGCAACGCCGATATTGGCGTCGATCGTTGCGGTGAAGCGGTCGAACACGAACGGCGTGGCGAACGCCGCGCGCAGCCGCAGCAGGAAGGCATCGAGCTCCTCGCCGGCGTCATAGGAGATGATCGCGGCGAATTCGTCGCCGCCCAGCCGCGCGATACATTCGCCCGGACGCAGGCGTGCAGTCAGCCGCGCCGCCAGCGCCATCAGCAACTGGTCGCCGGCCTGATGGCCATAGGTGTCGTTGACCACCTTGAACCGCGACAGGTCGAGCATCACCGCGGCAAGCTTGTGGTAGCCGCCATCGATGCGGAAGCGCCGCTCCAGCTCCTCGGTGAAATGCATCCGGTTGGGCAGGTCGGTCAGCGCATCGTGCAGCGCCATGCGCCGCAGCCGCCGATACGATTCGCCCTGCGTATGGCCGTCGATCAGCGCGCTCACCGCGGCGCCGCCGATGACGATCATCGCCGCGATTGCGGTGGTGATCGCCAGCGTCGTCATCGTGACGTCGGACAACCCCTCGCCCAGCGTCAGCGCGGTGATCGACAGCGCCGCCATGCCGGTGAAATGGAGCGTCGCCACCGCCAGCGCGAGCGTCGCCGCCGCACCGACGTTGCGCCAGCCGCGGCGGCGCCTGAACAGCGCGAACGCGGCACCCGACAGCAGCATCGCGCAGACCAGCGAGGCGGCGACGAAACGCGCGTCCCAATGGACGATGCCGTCGACGCGATAGGCAGCCATGCCTAGATAATGCATGATCGTCATCGCCATCCCGACGATCGCGCCACCGCCGAAGCGCGCCGCGAGCGGCCGGCGCGCCGCGATCGCCAGCCCCGGCGCGGCCAGGACGATCACCGCGAGCAGCGAGGCGAGCGTCAGCAGCGGATCGAGCACCACCGGCGCGCTGGCGCGATAGGCCATCATCGCGACGAAATGCGTCGCCCACACCATCGTGCCGATGCCGACCGCGGTGAGCCCGATCCAGCCGGTGCGGCTGGGGCCGGGTGCCAGCGCAATGCGGCGGAAGGTCTGCAACGTCGCCAGCGAGCCGAGCAGCGCCACCGCCAGCGCCAAGGCGACGAGCCGCAGGTCATGATCGTGTGCGATACATGCCACCACCCGCATCATGCGGCGTAGCCGAGGATATCGAGCCGCGCCTCGAGCGCCTGCGACGCCTGACGTGCGAGCCCGAGCAGATAGGCTTTCTGATCGGTCGAGGCGGGCGGACGCTCAACGGTATCGACGACGCACAGGGCGCCGACATCGACCCCGCTCAGCAGCCGTAGCGGCGCGCCGATATAATAACGGATGTGCGGCTCGCCGACCACGCCGGGCAGCTTGGCGAAACGCGGATCGTCGAGCGCGGCGCAGCATTCCAGTACGCCGCCCCGGTCGAGTGCGAAGCTGCAGAACCCGGCCTGTCGCGGCATGCAATGCAACGCGATACCCCGCGCCGCCTTGATCGCCTGCACGTCGTCATGGATCAGCGACAGCGCCGCGATCGGCGCATGGAAGGCCGCAGCGGCGGCACCGACGAAACGATCGAACGCCGGCTCCGCCGACGCCTCAATGTGGGCAAGCCCATGCACGGCTATCGAGCGGCGACGCTCGCGCAACAGGCTCTTGAACATCCCCGACCCACTATCATCCCGACGAGTATCGACCTTGGCCGTAAGACGTTAACAAATGTTGCAAATCTAGCGACGGGAAGCCGTACTGCCGGGCAAAGGCACGATCAGGCGATCGTCTCGCCTGCGCGGTGGTTAGGCCACTTTCTTCGCTGGCTTTTCGCGATTTTCTATTGCGCGTGGCGGAGGGACGCTAGGAGGGAGGTGGAAGGCACGCCGGGGGGCGTCGCCGAGGGGGTTCCAATCAGACGATGCGCCTGATCTTCAATCTGTCGCTGCTGTCCGTCGCCGTCATCGCCGCCGGTCCGGCCGCAGCCCAGACGCTGACGCCGCTGGCGGAGGCGCGCCTGCGCCACGAACATGTCGAGCAGGACGGCCTGCCCGAGCAGGCGGACGCGGTCACCGTTCGCGTCCGCGCCGGGTTGCAGGCCCGCGAGGGGCATTGGACCGCGCTGGCGGAGGCGCAGGGGAATCTGGCGATCGTCGGCGATTATTACGACGGGCTTGCCGGGCCGGCGACCGTGCGCCCGCAGATCAGCGACCCGCAGAACGTCGCGCTCTATCGCGCGCAGCTGCAATATCGCAGCGACGCGTTGACCGTCACCGCCGGCCGCCAGCGCATCCAGCTCGACGACGAGCGCTTCGTCGGCGCCGCCGCGATCCGCAACAACGGCCAGACCTTCGATGCGGTGCGCACCGAGCTGACCCCGGTCAAGGGCGTCAAGGCCGACGTCACCTATGCCTGGGGCGTGCGGACGGTGTGGGGGATCGACGGCGCGGGCGCGCGGCAGCAGGCGATCGGCGGCAACAACGTCTTCGCGACCTTGGGGGTGACGACACCGGTCGGTACGCTGGCCGGCTTCGCCTATCTGGTCGATCAGGGCGAGGCGATCGTCCAGGGCTATCGCCTGTCGAGCCAGACCTATGGCGCACGGCTGGCAGGATCGCGCGGCTTCGGCAAGACGAAGCTGGCGTGGACCGCGAGCCATGCGCGCCAGTCCGACTACCATCGCAACCCCAACGATTATGCCGCCGATTATTGGCTGGCGGACATCGGCCTCGACCTCGCCGGTCCGAAGGTGGGCGCCGGCTATGAGGTGCTCGGCGCGGGGCGCGGGCGCAGCCGCGGCGCCACGCTGGCGAGCTTCCAGACGCCGCTCGCCTCGATCTTCAAATTCCAGGGCTGGGCCGACAAACTGACCACCACGCCCGCCGACGGCATCCGCGATCTTTACGGCAGCGCCGGCTGGGGCTGGCCGCAGCTCGGCGCGCTCAAGGCGGTGAGCGTGCAGGCGGTCTACCACCGCTTCGAGAGCGACCGGCTGGTGCGGCACTACGGCAACGAGATCGACCTGCTCGCGCAGGCGCGCATCGGGCGCACCGTCGCCAGCCTGCGCTACGCCGACTATCGCGCCGACCGCTTCGCCACCGACACGCGCAAAGTGTGGTTGCAGATGGACTGGACGCTGTAGCGATCGGCGAAAGAGGAGGATGACGTGACGCTTCATGGCTGGTGGCTGTTCGTCGGCGCGGTGTTCCTGCTGTGCGGAACGCCGGGACCGAACATGCTCCACATCCTGTCGCGCAGCGTTGCGCTCGGCGCGCGGCGCAGCGTCGCGGCGATGGCGGGATGCCTGACCGCGCTGGTGCTGGTGCTCGCCGCCTCCGCCGCGGGGCTCACCACGCTCCTGCTCGCGCTGCCCGGGGCGTTCGAGGTGCTGCGCTATGCCGGCGTCGCCTATCTGATCGTCCTCGGCGTCAAGGCGTGGCGGGCCGACGTCGCGCCGATCGACGTCGGCGCGGGCACGCTGCCGCGCACGGTCTCGCTCGCCGCGCTGTTCCGCGGCGGCTTCGCGATCGGCATCAGCAATCCCAAGCTGCTGCTGTTCGCCGCGGCCTTCCTGCCGCAGTTCGTGACGCCGACGGCACCGCAGGGGCCGCAATTCGCGATACTGGTGGTGACCTTCGCGGCGCTCGAATGCTTCTGGTACGGCGTCTATGCGATGGGCGGCCGCTCGCTGTCGGCGCATCTCGCCCGGCCGACGGTGAAGCGCGCGTTCAACCGTCTCACCGGCATCATCTTCATCGGCTTCGGCGCGGCGCTGCTCCGCGCCAAATCCGCCTGAGCGTCATCCGCCCGCATCCGTATGGAATAGTCCGAAACGGTAATGAACCGAACGACGGGCGCGGAGTTGATGCGGGTCGGCCGGCCCCGCGCGGGTGCCGGACGCATTCGGAAGGACATGAGATGACACGCAAGCATATCGCCGTCGCCGCCGCCCTCAGCTTCGCCCTCACCTGCGGCGCCCCGGCCATGGCGCAGACCGTCCGCGAGACGAAGGTCGATCACGACACCAAGGTGCATGACGGCGTCGCCACCACCACGACCAAGGTGACCGAAACCAGCAAGCGCAAGACGCACCGTCCCAAGAAGGTGCTCGGCGTCAAGGTCGGCCACAAGACGGTCAAGCACAAGGTCGTGCGCGAAACCTCGGTCAGCTCGAACGGCGACCGCAAGGTCGCGGTGAAGACCAACTGATCCGTCGTCTGTAAGAAGCCCGGCGGCAAGTTGTAGCTACCACCCATCACCCCGGACTGGTTCCGGGGTGACGGTTTTCTTGAGGCGATCGACGAAGCCTCGTGAACGCCTCGGTCGTCGCCGGCGACTCACCGCGACGTCACAGCGCGAACCGGATAGTGCCGACCGCGCGGCGCGGATCGCCGATCGCCACCCCATAGGCATTGACCGCCGACGTATAATACGTGCGGTCGAAGACGTTCTTGAGATTGAACTGCAACGCCACCGTCCGCCCGGCGAGCGTCGTGTCGTAGCTGACGAAGCCGTCGACGACGGTATAAGCGGGCAGCCAGAAGCTATTGGCATTGTCCCCGGGACGCCGCCCGACATAGCGCCCGCCGCCGCCGAAGCGCAGCCGGTCGTCTCCCGCCAGCGCCCCGACGTCATAGGCGAAGAACAGCGAGCCGGTATCGCGCGCGACGTTGGCGAGCGACCGGCCGGCAAACACCGGATCCTCCGTCGTCCGCGCATCGGTATAGGCATAGCTGCCGATCAGGCTGAGCGTCCGCGTCACCTGCCCTGCGAGATCGAGCTCGACGCCGCGCGAGGCGGCGCGACCCGCGGTGCGATAGACGTTGAGCGCGGTCTTCGCATCGAACTGCCGGACCAGCACGTTGCGCTTGTCGATGTCGTACAGCGCCAGTGTCGCGGTGATGCCGTCGGGCAGATCGAGCTTCGCGCCCACCTCGTAGGAGCGGCCGCGCTCGGGCGGCATGGCGGAGGTGATGACGGCACCGCCGTCGAGCGGCGCGACGGTGGAATTGGGCTTCAGCGAGCGCGTGTAGCTCGCGTAGATCGAAACGACGTCCGCCGCCTTCCACACCAGCCCCGCCTGCGGGACGAACGACCAGCCATCGAGATCGGTGTTGGTGACGAACGGCCGCCCCTTCCCCGCCTGCTGCCGGAAGCCGATCAGCCGGCCGCCGGCGGTGACGATCCAGTGGTCGCCGAGATGGATCGCGTCCTGCCCGAACAGCGAAACGTTGTGGAGCCGGTCGGTCTGGTCGCTGTCCGTCGGCGAGACCGCGGTCGGGAACGGTTCGCGACCGTAGATCGGCCGCAGAACATTGAAGCCGTAACGCACCTTCTGCCGGATGAGGTCGCGGCGATAATAGCGCCGTTGTTCGCCCTCGACGCCGAGGATGACGTGGTGCTCCGCGCCGAAGAGACCGAAACTGCCGTCGGCATAGGCCTGGACATAGGCGTCGGTGCCGAGCGATCCGCGGGTGGCATCGTTGCTGCGGGTCAGCGTCCCCCTGGCGGTGTCGATCCCGGTGACGCGCAACTGGCCGGCATCATAGCTTTCGCTGTTGAAGCTGGCGGCGAGATGCGCGGCCCAGCCGTCGCCGAACTGATGGTCGACCGCGAGCTGGACGAGATGGCTGTCGCCCCACATCCGGTTGACGGGATCGTCGAGCCGCCGGCGGCGCGGGATCGCCAGCGGCGTCAGTGTGCGCGGATCGAGCGCGATGCCGCGGTCGAACGGATAGGAGAAGCGGCGATATTCGTACCACAGCACCGCCTGCGTCGTGGCGCCGTACCAGCCGAGCGACGGCGCGACGAGCGTGTCGCGGCGGGTACCGAAGACGCGCCAATAATCCTCGTCCTGATGATCGAGCACGATCCGGCCGGCGAGCGCGCCGGCGATCGGCCCGGTCAGATCGACGGTCGCCTGCAGCCCGGCGCGGCCCGCGGCATAGCTCGATCCGGTCAATGCCACCGAGCCGCTCGTCGCGAGGAGCGGCTTGCGGCTGACGATGTTGATGACGCCGCCGGGGTCCATGATGCCGTAGAGCAGCGAACTCGGCCCCTTGAGCACTTCGACGCTCTGTGCGGCGGCGTTGAAGCCGCGGCCCTGCACCAGCGGCATGCCGTTGTGCATCACCGATCCGTCGCGATTGCCGCCGAAGCCGCGCTTGAGGACGGTATCCTGCGTCGCGGCGAGCGTATTGCCCTGGGTGATACCGCTGACGTTGGCGAGCACCTCGTCGAGATAGCGCGGATGCTGATCGCGGATCACCTGCGCAGGGACGATGTTGACCGCCTGCGGCGTGTCGAGCGTCGTCGCGGCGGAGCGCAACGTCGAGGCGTCGGGGGTCGGCTGGTAGCGGTCGTCGGCGCCTTTCGGTGCGGGCGAGGCACGGCCGGTGACGACGATATCCTGCCCCAATCCGGTCGGCGGCGGGCGGTCGTCCGCCGCCGATGCTGGTGCCGCGACGGCGGGCGTCGCCGCCGCCAGGCCCGCGGCCAACAGGCCGCTGCTCCAGATGTTCATGATTGCCGTTCCCCCTTCGAACGGCGCCCCGTAATCAAACGCTAAGCGTTCGCAATAGCGCCGCCGACCGTTTCAACGGGTGATCCGCTCAACCTCCGCTCCCGGCTCGAAAGTTTTTTCGCGGTTTAAGCGGGAATGTCACAATCCTTGACCAAGGGGACGCGGCACGCCGCAACGACGGCAGCGATCAGCACATCGAACGATCAACAGTGGGGCCTCATGTTCAAATCCGTTCTCGCCACCAGCACCGCGCTCGTCTCGCTCTGCACGATCCTCGCCGCGCCGGCCTCCGCCCAGACCGCGGCGCCCCAGCCGGATGCACCCCAGACGGCCGACGCCGCGACGGCGCCCGAACAGACCGGTGCCACCACGCCCGAGCCGGCGGATCGCGACATCATCGTCACCGGATCGACGCGCGCGCAGCGCCGCTTCGACGCCTCCTATGCGATCAACACGGTGACGCAGGCGGACATCGAGAAGATCGCGCCGGTCAATTTCGCCGACCTCATCGGCCAGCTTCCCGGCTTCCAGACCGAGATCACCGGCGGCGAGGTGCAGAACATCTACCGCATCCGCGGCCTGCCCAACGACGGCGGCTTCGTCAGCTTCCAGCAGGACGGCCTGCCGCTGTTTCACGAGAATGACGGCGTCTTCTTCCGCGGCGACGCGATCCTCAAGCCCGACCTGATGACCGAGCGCGTCGAGGTGGTCCGCGGCGGCCCGGCACCGGTCTATGCCAGCTATTCGGGCGCGATCGTCAACGCGATCGAGGTCACCGGCCGCGACACGGTGCGCGGCAAGGCGCAGCTGACGCTCGGCGATACCGGCCTGTACCGCGGTGATTTCGTCCAGTCGGGGCCGCTCGGCGACCGGACCTATTATGCGGTCGGCGGCTTCGTCCGCTATCACGACGGCTATCGTGACAACGGCTTCCCCAACGACAAGGGCGGCCAGTTCCGCGCCAACATCAAGCACGACCTCAACAACGGTTCGCTGCGGGTGAGCGTCAACTACGTCAACGATCACAACGTCTTCTACCTGCCGATCCCGACCGCCGACCCGCGCAATCCGTCGGTGTCGCTCGACCGATACATCGATTATTTCAGCGGCACGCTGAACTCGCCGGCGTTGCGCAACGTCGACCTGCGCTACCGCAATGGCGCCGGCGTCGTGCAGAACGAGGCGAGCGATCTGGGCGACGGACGCCACATGCGGATGGTCAACGTCGGCGCGCAATATGACGCCGAATTCGACGGCTGGCTGGTCTCCGCCAAGGCCGGCTTCACGATGGGCAAACTCGACTTCACCGCCTTTTATTCGACGACCAATCCCTCCGATGCGAATGCCTTCGCCAGCGGCTATCAGGCGCGGGCGACGACCGCATTCGGCCCCGTCACGTCGCTGGGCTACGTGCTGGCGGGCACGAACACGGTCTACGATCCTTATGGCGCGTCCGGGCTGGTCATGCAGGGCCAGTATCGCGACATTCATTCGAAATTCTATTCGAACCAGATCAATCTGTCGGTCGCCAAGAAGTTCGAGACCGGCTTCGGCAGCCACGACCTCAAGCTCGGCCTGTACGGCAGTCTGTATGGCGAGGACAGCCGGACGATCTACCAGAACTATCTGATCGAGGTCGCGAGCCGGCCCCGCACGCTCGATCTCGTCGCCTACAATGCCGCCGGTACGCGGATCGGCCGGGTCACCGACAATGGCGCGCTCAGCTACGCCGCGACGCTGACCAAGGGCGATTCCGACGCGCAGATGATCGCGGTCTTCGCCAACGATACGTGGGAGATCGTGCCGGGACTGCGCATCGATGCGGGCATCCGTCACGAACGCTATAGCTACAACGGCTATGCCTTGCTCACCGGTGCGGCGAACCTCGGCGATCCCACCACGCTGGCCGACGACGCGACCCGCGCCTTCACCGGCGGCATCATCAACCAGCGGCTGAAGACGCATGCCACCAACTGGACAATCGGCGCCAACTACGACTTCAACACGCATATCGGCGTCTACGGCCGCGCCGCGCATCTCGAAACGCCGCCGAGCGTGCAGACGGTGATGAGCATCAATCCGACGATCATCACCACGATCGCCAACCAATATGAGGCCGGCCTCAAGCTCGCCGCCGGCCGTTCGTACCTCTACGTCACCGGCTTCTACACCAATTTCGATCCGCTCAACGCCTCGTTCCTCGCCTTCGACCCGACGACGGGGCGTAACGACGTCAACGTCCCCTTCATCGGCAAGGCCAAGGTCAAGGGCGTCGAATTCGACGGCGCGCTGGCGATCACGCCATGGTTCATGCTCAATGGCGCGCTGACGGTCAGCGACCCCAAATATCGCAACTTCCAGAACGCCAATGGCGCCGACCCGGCGCAGGCCGAGGGCAAACAGATCGTCCGCCAGCCGAAGATCTATGGCAACATCCGCCCCAGCTTCGACTTCGATCTGGGCGGCAATGCGATCTCGCTGTACGGTCGCTACACCTATATGGGGAAGCGCTATGTCGACTTCTACAATCGCACGGCGCTGCCCGCTTATGGCACGACGGGGGCGGGCGTGACGGTGCGGCACGGGAAGTGGCAGTTGCAGGTGGTCGGTGACAATCTGTTCAATGCGCACGGCCTGACCGAGGGCAATACGCGCACCGATCAGGTCAGCGGCCAAGGCAGCCCGGAGGCGATCTACGGCCGGCCGATCTTCGGCCGCAACGTCCGCCTCGTCGTCGGCAAATCGTGGTGAGGATGCGGCTGGCGGCGGCGGCGCTGATGCTGGCATGCGTGCCCGCCGCCGCCGCGCCGGCCGGCGACCGCGTCGTCGCCGCGCTGTCGCACCGACTGTTCCCGCTGCTCGACGCACTCGGCGGCGACCCGGTGGCGACCGCCCGGCTCGAGGCACAACCCGGCGTTGCGGCGATGCTCGCGGCACGCGCTGCGCGGCGCACGGCTTGCGCGCAGGATCTCGCCTGTCTCGCGCAGGCGATGGTGTGGACGCCCGAAGACGGCGCTGCGCTCACGGCGGCGGTGCCGGCGAACGCCAGCCGTGCCGATGACGGCGCACGCGCGCAGGCGGCGCGCGAGATCGAGGGGATCAACACGATCCTGCGCACCTATGCGCTCAATCAGGTGCCACGCTACCCGCAGATCGACGGCGCCGGCATACTCGATCCGCTTGAGCTGCGCGCGCGGGTGCAGGCGGCGGACTGGCTGGCGCGGACGCCGCGCGGCGGGTCGGCGCAGGCGCTCGACCCGAGCGTCGAATTCACGCTGGCGCTGCTCGACGTCAGCGACCGCACCGACGCGATCGGCTTCGAGCCGATCGCCGGCGGCTTCAACGCCCCCGCCGTCAGGCGCGCGCGCACGCTCGACTGGGCGCGCTGGCGGTATAGCGCGCTGATCCTCACCGGCGTCGGTCCGGAGACGCCGGACGCGGCGCTCAGCCCCTATGGCAAATATCACGTTCGCCTCGCTGCCGACCGGTTCGCGCGCGGCGATATCGCCTTCATTCTGCTGACGGGTGGCCGCGCCCATCCCCGCGCGACGCGCTTCACCGAGGCGGAGCAGATGCGCAGCGCGCTGATCGACCGCTACGGCATCCCCGCCGAGGCGATCCTGATCGAACCCTATGCGCGCCACACCACGACCAATTTGCGCAACGCGACACGGGTGCTCGCCGCGATCGGCGCGCCGCTCGACCGCGACACGCTGATCGTCTGCAATCCCGGCCAGAGCGAGACGATCGCCAGCCCGGCCTTCGCGCAACGCAACCGGACGGAACTTGGCTACGAGCCGGGCACGGTCGGCCGCCGCCTGTCGCCGACCGAGCTGGAATTCCGCCCGTCGCCCAAATCGCTGCGCATCGATCCGCGCGACCCGCTCGACCCCTGATCCGAAAGTCCCGCCGATGCGCCGCTTCCTCTTCGCCGCCCTCGCCCTGCTGCCGACGCCCGCGCTCGCCTGGGGCGGCACCGCGCATGCGGTGATCGACCGTGCCGCGATCGCGGCGATCCCCGACGATGGCCCGGTCTTCCTGCGCCGGCACGTCGACTATATCGCCAGCTCCGCCGCGCTTCCCGACGCGTGGCGCAACGCCGCGGAGAATTTCGCCAAGATCGAGGAAGACCCGAACCACGGCTGGTTCCGCGAGCAATTCGCTTTCCTGAAGCCGATCCCACGCTCGCGCTATGAGTTCGTCATCGCGCTGTTCAAACATTATGAAGCGATCAAGCGCAGCGATCCCGCCACCGCGGCGCGCACCAACGTCCGCTGGACGGGCACTCTCCCCTATGCGGCGATGGAGGCATATCAGCGGATCATCGTCTGCATGCGGCAGGTCCGCGCGGCGCAGGCGGCGCAGCACGATGCCGCCTTCGCCGAACAACATTGCGCCTTCGACGTCATCCGCCTCGGCCATTATATTGGCGACGGTGCGCAGCCGCTGCACGACTCGGTCAACAGTGACGGCTGGCGTGGCGCCAATCCGAAGGGCTATACGACCGATCGCTCGATCCACGGCCGCTTCGAGAGCGGCTTCGTCGACGGCATGCGGCTGACCGCCGCCGATCTCGCGCCGCGCATCGGTGCCCCGGGACGGCGCAGCGGCGACATGTTCGACGCGATCCTCGCTTTCCTCGATAACGCCGGCGACCGGATGGAGCGCGTCTACGTTCTCGAACGGCGCAACGGCTTTCGCGACTTCGCCGACAAGGACGTGCGCGCGCTGATCTACGAGCGGACCAGCGCCGGCGCGACGATGTTGCGCGACATGCTGTGCCGCGCCTGGGCGGAAAGCGCGGTGCCGCCGGCCGAGGTCAAGCCGTCACCGATCGACTTCGACAACCCCCGCTTCGATCCCGAGACGGGGTCCGCGCCGGGCTGAGACCGGTTTTCGGAAACGCTGCCATTCCGTGCGCAATCTTGTGACGGCTCGCGATCGGGCCCAGTTTGTCGCGATGAAGAACATCGGCTTTCTCTCGTTCGGCCATTGGTCCGATGCCCCCGGTTCGGCGACCCGCTCGGCGCAGGACGTGCTGCTCCAGTCGATCGACCTCGCGGTCGCGGCGGAGGAGCTCGGCGCGGACGGCGCCTATTATCGCGTCCACCATTTCGCGCAGCAGCTCGCCTCGCCCTTCCCGCTGCTCGCCGCGGTCGGCGCGCGGACGAAGCGGATCGAGATCGGCACCGGCGTGATCGACATGCGCTACGAGAACCCCTTCTACATGGTCGAGGATGCCGGCGCCGCCGACCTGATCAGCGGCGGACGGCTGCAGTTGGGCATCAGCCGCGGCTCGCCCGAACAGGTGATCGAAGGCTGGCGCCATTTCGGCTATGCCCCCGCGCCCGGTGAGAGCGACGCCGACATGGGCCGCCGCCACGGCGAATTGTTCTACGAACTGCTCGCCGGCAAGGGCTTCGCCAAGCCCAATCCGCGGCCGATGTTCCCCAACCCGCCCGGTCTGCTCCGGCTCGAGCCGCATGCCGAAGGGCTGCGCGAGCGGATATGGTGGGGATCGAGCAGCGACGCCACCGCGATCTGGGCGGCGCAAAAGGGCATGAACCTGCAGAGCTCGACGCTCAAGGCCGACGAGAGCGGCGAGCCGTTCCACGTCCAGCAGGCCAAGCAGATCCGCGCGTATCGCGCCGCCTGGCAGGAGGCGGGCCATGCCCGCACCCCGCGCGTCTCGGTGTCGCGGTCGATCTTCGCGATCATGAACGATCGCGATCGGCAATATTTCGGCCGCGGCGACAGCAGCGACCAGATCGGCGTGATCGACAATATGCGCGCGGTGTTCGGCCGCTCTTATGCGGCCGAACCAGAGACGCTGATCGAACAGCTCCGCGCCGACGAGGCGATCGCCGAGGCGGACACGCTGCTGCTGACGGTGCCGAACCAGCTCGGCGTGGCGTATAACACCCACGTCATCGAGTCCGTGCTCCGCCACGTCGCGCCCGCGCTCGGCTGGCGCTGAGCGCGGTTCTACTCTGCCTCGCTTTTGGGCGTCGCCGCCCGCCAAAAGATAAAATAGCCGAGCAGACCGGACAGGATCGATGCGACGAGAATGCCAAGCGACGCCTGTTCGGTCTCGGCGACATCGGCGAAGGCGAGTTCGGCGATGAACAGCGAGATGGTGAAGCCGATACCGGCGACGCCACCGATACCGAGCACCATCTGCCACGTAACGCCATCGGGCAACGTCGCCCGCCCCAGTCGCGTTGCCAGCCACGTCGCGGCGAGGAAGCCGAGCGGCTTGCCGATCACCAGCCCGACGACGACACCCGCGCTCAACGGCGAATGCAGCGCCTCGCCGACCAGCTCGGGTGAGAAATGGATGCGGACGTTGGAGACCGCGAACAAGGGCAGCACGATGTAGGAGACCCACGGGGTCAGCACCCGGACGAGCCGTTCGGCAGCCTCGTCGGTTGCCGCGGCCATTTCGTGGATGTAGCCGAGCCGCTGTTGCGCGTGATCGCGCGCCTCTTCCTCGACAGCGGGATCGTCGGTATCCTCGGCCGCGGCAACGGCTTCCTTGAACTGGTCGACGGGGCGCTGCACGCGTTCGGCGAACACCCCTTCGGACAATCGCGAGCTGGTCGGCAGCAGCAGGCCTACCGCGACCCCGGCGATCGTCGGATGGATGCCCGAGCCGAACACGCCGATCCACACGACGAGGCCGAGCAGGACATAGGGGATGGACGCGACCCAGCGCAGCCGCAGCAGGCCGACGATGCCGAGATACCCCGCGGCCGCGAGCGCCACGAACCACCAGTCGATCGACGCGGTATAGGCGACCGCGATGACGAGCAGCCCGAACACGTCGTCGATCGCGGCGAAGGCGAGCAGCACCGCGCGCACCGCCGGCGGCAGGCGGGTGGTGAACATCGCGACGATCGCCAGGCTGAAGGCGGTGTCCATCGCCGCGACGACGCCCCAGCCGTGCTGCGTCGGCGTGCCGTAATTGAAGGCGAGATAGAGAGCGACCGGCACCACCAGCCCACCGATCGCGCCCGCGACGGGGAAGATCGCGGTCTGCCACGAGGCGAGCGATCCCTTGACGAACTCCCGCTTCACCTCGGTGCCGATGATCAGGAAGAACAATGGCATCAGCGCGTCGTTGATCCATTCGGCGGCGGGCCGGCCGAAGGTCCAGGCACCGTAGCTGAAGCTTACCGGCCGGTCCCACAGCCGCACATAGTCGGCGCCGAACGGCGAGTTGACGACGACCAAGGCGACGATCGTCGCGATCAGCAGCGGCCCGCCCGAGACCTGGCCGATCGCGAAAAATGGTTCGATTTTCTGCAGGATCGCCGCAGCGGGCGAATGATGGGCCCGTGCCGCGACGCGCCCGGACAGGCGGGGGTTGAGAGCCATGGAATTCCTGTTCAGCAAACCTTGGGAAATGATACGGATAAGCACTCCGGTGCGTTCCCGGCTGCGCTGACCCTCGTAAGCCTTGGTGGTGCAGATTAGACGTATCTAGCAGCCGAGTTGTTCGTCGTTCTTTGCCTGAGCGACGCTGCCGACAATGCGACGATCATGCTTTGTACCGGATCGTTGAAGTGTCGAAGCCATTTCGGGACGCAGGCCTGAAATTGTTCCTTTGACTTTCGACCGTCAAAGGGCATGTAGGTTACAGCCGACCCTCCCCCGGGTGTCCGGCGCCTTTTGTCCGACGAAGCGAGTACCCCCCATGACGACGGAAACCAACACAGTCGAACTGGCCACCGAGCTGACCATTGCCTGGCTCAGCAATCCCAACACCCGCACCAACGCCGACGACGTGCCGGCCTTTCTCCAGTCGATGCATGCCGCGGTCGGCCGTCTCGCCAGCCCCGACGCCGCCGAGCCCGAGCAGGCGGCGCAGGACTATGTTCCCGCGGTGTCGGTGCGCAAATCGCTGGCGTCGCGCGATCACATCATCTCGATGATCGACGGGAAGCCGTATCGCACGCTGCGCCGGCACCTGACCACGCACGGCCTGACGCCGGACGACTATCGCCAGCGTTATGGCCTGAAGCCCGACTATCCGATGGTCGCGCCGTCCTACAGCGAGAGCCGCAGCGCGATGGCGAAGACGATCGGCCTGGGTCGCAAGGCGGGCCAGAAGGTCGATCAGGGCGCCGGCGCCGCAGCCGGTGCCGCCAAGGCTCCGCGCAAGGGCGGCAAGGCCGCGCTGCAGGCGGCCAAGGATACGCTCGGCACCGACGAGGAATAAGACCCTCGCGATGCACACCACGGACGGCCCTCAGCGAGGGCCGCCCGTGGCACGGTCCCTCATTCCAGATCGTTTTCGCTGATCACGATCAACGGCTGATCCGGATTGCGCGCCAGTGCGGCGAGCCCCGCCTCGGCGATCTCGTCCGAGAAACGGTTGAACATCTCGACCGCATCGTCTTCCTCGGGTGCGTCGCCACTCAACGCCTCGAGCACGTCATATTGCACGGCGAATTGCAGTTCCTCGGCGTCGACCTCGCCGGAGAATTCGACCTGGCGCTCGTTCGGATTGTCGAGGATGGAAGCATTGTCGATTTCGAGCTTGTCTGCGGCCACGTGGTACCTCTTTCGTCAAATCACCCCGCGATCGGCGGGTCAGGTCGGATAGCGCTGGGCGTCGGATGATGTTCCATGCCGGCGCGCCATCGACCATAACGCGCCCGTATCAAAAGTGCGATCGGGTCGCGACGCCTCCCCGGTCTTGCCTTCGCGGCGGCCAATGCGCAAATGGCCCGGCATGACCTCACCCTCCCGCCGCGGCTTCCTGCGCGATGCCGGTCTCGGTGTCAGCGCGCTCGCCGTGCCGTGGCTGCCGGCCTGGGCGCAGCCGGTGTCGACGGGGCTCGCGCCGGCGCTGCCGACGCTGACCGGCCCCGATATCGCGCTCACCGTCGATCACCTGATGGCGACGATCGACGGCCGGCCGACGCATGCGATCGGCGTCAACGGTACGCTGCCGGCGCCCTTGCTGCGCCTGCGCGAGGGGCAGCGGGTGCGGCTGGCGGTGACCAACCGCCTCGCCGAGGAAACGTCGATCCACTGGCACGGGCTGCTGGTGCCGTTCCAGATGGACGGCGTGCCGGGGATCAGCTTCCCGGGCATCGCACCGGGCACCACCTTCACCTACGAATTCCCCGTCGTGCAGGCGGGGACCTATTGGTATCACAGCCATTCCGGCCTGCAGGAGCAGATGGGGCATTACGGCCCGATCGTCATCGATCCCGCCGGCGCCGATCCGATTGCGGCGGACCGCGAGCACGTCATCGTGCTGTCCGACCACAGCCCGCTGCACCCGCATGCGATCTTCACCAAGCTGAAGCAGCAGGGCGGCTATTTCAACTATCAGAAGCAGACGCTGGCCGGGTTGCTCGCCGGGCGGGACCAGCCGGCCAAGGATCGCCTCGCCTGGGGCGGCATGCGGATGGACCCGACCGACGTCTCCGACGTGACCGGTGCCACCTATACCTATCTGGTCAACGGTCATGGCCCCAAGGACGACTGGACCGCGCTGTTCGCGCCCGGCGAGCGCGTACGCCTGCGCATCGTCAACGCCGCAGCGATGACCAATTTCAACCTGCGCATCCCCGGCCTGCCGCTGACGGTGGTGCAGGCGGACGGGCAGACCGTGCGGCCGGTGACGGTCGACGAACTCCAGATCGCTGTCGCCGAGACCTATGACCTGATCGTCACGCCGGCGGATCGCGCCTATACTGTGGTCGCGGAGGCGTGGGACCGGTCGGGGATGGCGCGCGCGACGCTGACCCCGCGGCTCGGCCTGCGCGCGGCGGTGCCGCCGCTGCGCCGGCGTCCGCTCGCCACGATGCGCGACATGGGGATGGGGGAGATGGCGGGGATGGCCGGCATGCATCACGGCATGCGCGATTTCGCCGCCGCGCCGGACGTGCCGAGGACGCCGGTCGTGCAGACGATCGCGCCGATGCCCGCGGACCGGACCGGCGAGCCGCCGCAGGGCCTCGCCGATACCGGCCACCGGGTGCTCGTCTATCGCGATCTCGTCGCACAGGAGGCCAATCCCGATCCGCGCGCGCCGTCGCGGCAACTTCGCATCCACCTGACCGGCAACATGGAACGCTATATGTGGGCGTTCGACGGGGTGAAGCTCAACGCGGTCACCGCGCCGATCGCGTTCCGCGAGGGCGAGCGCGTCCGCGTGACGCTGGTCAACGACACGATGATGGCGCACCCCATCCACCTGCACGGCCATTTCTTCGAACTGGTCACTGGCCATGGCGACCACAGCCCGCGCAAGCATACGATCAACGTCGCGCCCGGCGGCACCGCGACCTTCGATCTCACCGCGGATGCGCCGGGCGATTGGGCGTTCCACTGCCATATGCTCTACCACATGCATGCCGGGATGATGCAGGTGGTCAGCGTCCGCCCTGACCCCGCCGCCGGAGCGGGCGCGTGAGCGCGCTGCTGCCTGCGCTCGCGCTCGCCGCGGCGCAGATGCATGACATGGGCGGGATGCAGATGCCCGGCATGCAGATGCCCGCACCCGCGCGTCCCAAAGCCAGGCCGAAGGCGAAGCCCAAGGCGCGGCCGGTGACGCCCCGCGCCGCGGCGCCCGCCGCACCCACGGCCTGCCCGCCCGAACACGCCGCGATGGGCCATTGCACCGCAGCCGCCCCCCCAGACGCCCCCCCAGACGCCATGCCCGACATGCCCACGATGACCCCCGCTCCCGCGGCAGCGGCAGCGACGGCCACCGGCACCGACCAGCCCGCCGGTAATGCGCCGCCGCCCGCACCGCCGCGCGATCTCGCGGCCGCGCGCTTCTACGATCCGGCGGCGATGGCGGCGGCGGACCGGCGGATGCGCGCCGAACACGGCGGCATGACGTTCGGCCAGATCCTGTTCGACCTCGCCGAGGTGCAGGTGCGTAACGGCCGCGACGGCCTGCGCTGGGACGGCGAGGGCTGGTATGGCGGCGACGTCCACCGTCTGGTCGTCAAGAGCGAGGGCGACGGCAGCATCGACCGGATCGATCGGGCGGAGATACAGGCGCTTTATTCGCGCGCGATCGGCCCCTATGTCGATCTGCAGGGCGGCCTGCGGCAGGACCTCGGCGCGGGTGCCAAGCGCACCTATGCGACGGTCGGCGTCGAGGGGCTGGCGCCTTACTGGTTCCAGGTCGAGGGCGCGCTGTTCCTGTCCGACAAGGGCGACCTGCTCGGCCGCGTCCAGGCCTATTACGACCAGCGCATCACCCAGCGGCTGATCCTGCAACCACGCGCCGAACTCAACGTCGCCGCGCAGGACGTGCCGGCGAGCGGCATTGCCGCGGGACTGTCGGAGGCCGAGCTCGGCCTGCGTCTGCGCTACGAGATCCGGCGCGAGGTCGCGCCTTACGTCGGCCTGTCGTGGGAGCACCGCCGGCGGCCGACGACGCACGACGATGCCGGCGGCGCGGCGCTGGTGCTCGGCGTGCGCGGCTGGTTCTGAGCGTCAGTACGAAACCCGATCGAAGCCATTCAGAACAACCTATATTAAGCAGTCCTCAACGTCGACGCGGCAAAGGAGCATCATGCGGTGGCGGTGGTGCTCCTTTGCTATGGGTCTGGCGGGTGCCGCATGCGCGTTGACCGGCTCGGCGGCACGCCCGACCGCCGCCCCCGTCGCCCGCCCCGTCGCCATCGTTGCGCCACGCATCGCGGACCCCTGGGCTGCCGCCGCCGATCTGTTCTTCAAGGTCGCCGCGCGCGACGACGCCATTCCCGACGCCGGCCTCCCCCGCGCGGTCGCACAGGACGGCGACGGCTTCATCTGGCTGGCCACCGACGGCGGCCTCGCCCGCTGGGACGGCACCGGCTTCAAGACCTATTCGACCGAACCCGCGGACGGCGCCGGGTCGCTGCCGGAGCTGATGGTCAACACGCTGTTCACGGATCGCGGCGGCCGGCTGTGGCTGGGCATGAGCGCCGAGGGGCTGCTGTGGCGCGATCCGCTCACCGATAGCTTCCATCGCCCGCCCAACCGCACGCCGCTGGATCGTGCCCATGTCATGGCGATCATCGATGACGACGCCGGCGGCCTGTGGGTCGGCAGCGAGGCCGGGCTGAGCCACATTCGCGGCTCCGACCATCATGCGACGCTCGTCAAGGGTCTGCCGCCGGGCCGGATCGGCGCGGTGCATCGCGACCGCAAGGGGCAATTGTGGGTCGGCGACGAATCGCGGTTGTTCCGCCGAGACGTCACCGGCGGCTTCGTCGCGGTGCCGGTACCCGGTGTCGTCGGGACGATCACCGCGCTACATGCCGATGGCGACGGCCGGCTGTGGATCGCCACCGCCGGATCGGGCTTCCACGTCCTCGCGCCCGACGGCGGCGTCCGCCACCTGCCGGTCACGGTCGACGGGCATACCGTGCCGCTCGGCGCGACGATCGACGCGGGTAACGGCGAACTGTGGACCGCGTCGCGGGCGGGGATCATCGCGGTCGACCCTGCGACGATGCGGATGCGGCGCCTCGCGCATGATCCGCAACTGCCCGCCAGCCTCTCAGAAGACGGGCTCAACCATTTGATCCGCGACCGGTCGGAACTGGTGTGGATCGTCGGCGACGCGACGCTCTCCTATGTCGATCCCGCCCCGCGCCGCGTGCTCGGCCTCGTGAACGCGCTGCGCGCCGGTCCGCGGCAACAGCCCGACAGCGCCTGGTCGCTCGGCGTCGCGCCGGACGGCGCGCTCTGGTACGGTTCGCCGGACATTCCGGGATCGCGCCTCGCTCCCGCCGCCGGTGGTGGTCTCGCGCCGCCGCAGCGGCTGCCGGCGGCCGTGCGCAACGTCCAGTCGATCGCCTTCGCCCCAGACGCCGCCTTCACCGCCGGCGAGGCCGGGCTGTTCCGCCTGTCGCTCGACGGCCGGCGCGCGCAGCGGCTGTCGGCGCAAGCCTGGTCGCGGGTGCTGCTGCAAGGCGACCGGCTCTACGTCGGCAACGGCCTCGGCGTCGCGCTGGTCGATGCGCGCCACCCGGGGCCGCCGCGCCCCCTGCCCTGGTCGAAGGCGCTCACCGACCTGCGCGTCCGTTCGCTCGCCCTCACCCCCGACGGCATGCTGTGGGTTGGAACGGCGCGCGGGCTCAACCGCGTCGATCCCGCCAGTGGTCGCGTCGTCGGCATCCGCCCCGGCGACGACGGACCCAGCGGCCTGCGCGCCAATTTCGTCGGCACCTTGCTGTGCGACAGCGACGGGCGGTTATGGGCGGGGACGATCGGCGGCGGCATCACCGTCTTCGCCCGCAGCGGCGGTGCATGGCGGCCGGTGGCGCATCTCGGCCGCCGCGAGGGATTGCCGCACGATACCGTCGACAAATTGCTGCTCGGCAGCGACGGCGACGTCTGGGCGAGCACCGATGGCGGCATCGCGCGGATCGACCCCGCCAGCCTGACGATCACGCCGCTTCACGCGTCCGACGGCGTCCCCTTCACCGCTTATTGGACCGGCGCCGGCGCCACGCTGCCCGACGGCCGGCTGGTGTTCGCCGGGTTCGGCGGATTGACGATGATCGATCCCGTGGTGCCGCCGCGCGAGGCGGCGGACGCACCGCTGCGCTTCACCGCGGTACGGGGCAACGACAAGGCCTTCGTGCCGGCGCCGGGGCGGATGCTGACCATCGGCGCCGGCGAACGCAGCCTCACCGCCGACTTCGCGCGGCTCGACTATGCCGCCGCGCGTGATCAGGTCTACGTCTACCGCTTGTTCCCGCAGGAGACCGACTGGACGCGGGTCGATGCGATGCACCGGAGCGCGCGCTACACCAATCTGCCGCCGGGCCGGTCGACGCTGGTGGTCCGCGCGCTGGGCGCGGGCGATCGCGGCAGCCTGCACGTCGTCGGCGCGCCGCTGACGCTGGAGATCGACGTCGAGACGCGCTGGTTCGAGACGAGCGCGTTCCGCATCGCCGCCGCCGCGGCGATCGTCGCGGCGCTGGTCGCGCTGCTCAACCTGCGACTGCGCGCGGCGCGCAAGCGCGAGCGGCAGCTCGAATCGCTGGTCGAGCGGCGTACCGCCGAGCTGCTCGTCAGCCGCTCCGAGCTGGAGAAGCTCGCTTACACCGACACGCTGACTGGGCTCGGCAACCGCCGATTGTACGGCGAGATGCTCGCCCGCCACCTCGGCGACGCGCGGCATGCGCCGTTCGGATTGCTGCTGATCGATCTCGACCGGTTCAAACAGGTCAACGACGCGCTCGGCCACGATGTCGGCGACGCGCTGCTGATCGAGGTCGCCGACCGGCTGAGCGCGACGATCCGCCAGCACGACAGCATCTTCCGCCTCGGCGGCGACGAATTCGCGATCATCCTCGCCGGCCTCGACGGCGCGCCCGCGATCGACGAATTGTGCCGCCGCCTCTACGCCGCCTTCACCGCGCCGGTCAGCGCGGGCAACCACCGTCTTCAGGTCGCGCTGAGCATCGGCGCGGTCGTCGCGCGGGCGGAGGGGATGTCGACCGAGGCGGTCTACAAGCTCGCCGATCTCGCGCTCTACGACGCCAAACGCGCCGGCCGCGGCACCTGGCGCCTCTCGCCGATCGACCCGGACGTCTGACGGCACACACGCGTCTGGGTCGCCCGACGCGCTCGCTTCATCGTGCGTACGGAGCGCCTCGACGTGGATGGCGGCGCATCGTGGCCTAACCGCCGGTCCGGGATCGGCGCGCCCGCTATAAAGCGTCCTAGGGTCAGGGGTAAGGGAAGCGGGATCGCTTTGAACAAGCCGAAACCGCGGCAGGCGGGGCAGCGCTTCGCTCGCGCTCGCTTGCGTCACAGGCTTGCCCATGCGCGGGGGCGGATCGACGGATGGTTCCCCGACCGCGAGTTCATCATGCGCTCGCAGGGGCAGGTGCGGTTCCTGCGCATCTCCGCGCGCACGCAGAAGCGCGCGGCGATGGGTGCAGCGGTGCTGGTGCTGGCCTATGTCGGCTCGATCGCCACGCTCGCGGTGATCCGCTGGCGCGACTCCTACGACATCGATGCCCTGCTCACCCGCCAGGCGCGGGTCGAGAAGGCGGAGAATCGCGTTTCCGCCTATCGCAAGAACCTCGACGGCGTCGCGTCCGACCTGCAGCGGCGGCAGGACTTCATCGAGAAGGTGACGCAGGCGCATCTCGGCAAGCTACCGCGCGACGCCAAGCGCGACGAGACCGTCACCAACAGCAGCGGCGAAGCGCGCCGGACGATCGACAAGGTCAGCGCCGCGGTGCCCGAGGCCGGCAATCTCGCGCGGGCGGAGGCGCGTCAGATCGCCTTCGTCGAGAGCCTGACGCGCTATGCCGACCGCCGCGCCGCGACCGATGCCGCGACGATGCGCAAGCTCGGCATCAACCCGCAGATGCTGCTCGCCGCGCGCGACGATGGCGAGGCGATGGGCGGGCCGCTGTTCACGCTGTCGACCAACGCCGACGGCTCGATCGATCCGCGCTTCGCCCGGCTTGGCGCCAGCCTGGCGCGGATGAGCGCGCTGGATCAGGCACGCTCCCGCATGCCGCAAGTGCTGCCCGCGAGCGTCGACTCGATCTCCAGCGGCTTCGGCTATCGCTCCGACCCGTTCACGCGGCACGGATCGTTCCACCCCGGCCTCGATTTCCGCGGCCCTCTCGGCGCGCCGATCTACGCCGCGGCGCGCGGCGTGGTCAGCTTCGTCGGCCAGCGCTCCGGCTACGGCAATTGCGTCGAAGTCACGCATGGCAGCGGCCTCGTCACGCGCTACGCGCATATGTCCGCGTTCCGCAGCCATGTCGGCCAGCAGGTGGTCGCGGGGCAGACGATCGGTGCGATCGGCTCCACCGGGCGCTCGACCGGGCCGCATCTGCATTTCGAGGTGCGGATCAACAACCGTCCCACCAACCCCCGTCCCTTCCTAGAGGCGCGCAGCCATGTTTCATCGAAGATCGTCCGCCAATCTGCCGGCCCAGCCCCGGCCACCGGCCCCGCCGAAGATTCCGGTCCAGACAAGGGTAGCGACTGAAGCCATGAGCAAGAATGCCACATTCTCGATGATCGGCGCCGATGTCGTCATCACCGGCGACCTCTCCGCCTCGGCCGACGTCCATATCGACGGCCGGATCCACGGCGACGTCAACTGCCTCGCGCTGGTGCAGGGCGCCGCCAGCGAGATGATCGGTACGATCACCGCCCAGTCGGCGCATCTGGCCGGCACGGTGCGCGGCAGCATCGTCGTCGTCGACCTCGTCATCCAACGCAGCGCGCATATCGTCGGCGACGTGCATTACGAGACGCTGACGATCGAACAGGGCGCCCGCGTCGAAGGGACGTTCGCCAAGGGCGGCGCCGAGGCCCCGGCCACGACGATCCCTGTCGAGCCGGCCGCCCGCGAACCCTATGAGAACCCGCCGCTGACGTGGCAGGGCGACGACCCCGACGGGGCCGCGGAGTGACCCGCGGGCCCGGCTACCCCTGCCAGCCGGGCCGCAGCGCCAGCCGCAGGACGCGGTCGTTCGCGGTCAGGTAGAGCGCGCGGCCCTTCTCGCCGAAGGCGCAATTGGCGATCGGCGCGCCGCTTTCGATCAGGCCGAGCGGCTCGGCCTCGGGCGTCATGAGCATCATGCCGCCCGGTACCGAACAGACCAAGGTCCCGTCGCGCGCGACCTTCATCCCGTCGGGCAGGCCCGGCCCGCCGGCCGCCTTCATCGCCTTCGCGTCGAGCAGCACCCGCCCTGCCCCCGGCCTGCCGGCGGCATCGAGGTCGTAGACCATGATCCGCGGTGCCGCCTCGTCGGAGACCGAGACGTAGAGCCGCCGCTCGTCGGGCGACAAGGCGATGCCGTTGGGGCGGGTCAGGTCGCCCTCGATCAGCGTCACCTTGCCGTCGGGGTGGCGCCGGTAGACGCCGTTGACCGATTGCTCCTTGAGCGGCGAGGCATCGCCGTCGGCGAAGCCATAGGGCGGATCGGTGAACCAGATGCTGCCGTCGCGCGCGACGTGCAGGTCGTTGCAGCTGTTGAAGCGCTTGCCGTCGTAGCGATCTGCCAACACCGTCCGTCGGCGGGTGGCGAGATCGACGCGGTCGATGCTGCGCCCGCCGCTGTTGGCGATCAGCAGGCCGCCACCGCGATCGAGCGCGAGCCCGTTCGACCCCGCCTCGCGGACCAATTTGGGGTCGGTGCCGGCGGCGCCCGACGGGCTGAGGAACGGCGTCGCGCCGCGCCCGCGCTGCCAGCGCCGGATGAGGTTGGCGGGCGGGTCCGAGAACAGCAGATAGCCGCCCGCCGGCACCCATACCGGCCCTTCCGCCCAGCGGATGCCGGTCGCGATCACCTCGGGCTGCGTGCCGGGCACGATCATCCGGTCGAGGCCGGGGGCGATGCGGCGGACGCGCGGCGCCGCCGGCGTCTGCGCACCGGCGCGCGTCGCGAGGAGCACCAGCCCGCCGGCCAGCATCGTGCGGCGATCGAGCGGCATCATTCCGGTGCCACCTGCGCGGTGCCGGCGCGGGTCAGCGTCAGGATCGGTCGCGCGGTTGCGGTGACGCGGCCCCAGGCGGGCAGGCCGGGTCCGTTCGGATCGCCGGTCTTGACGAAATTGACCAGATAGCGGCTGATCGTCCGCGCCGCGGTGCGATCGGTGTCGCTGGTCGCGGCGCCATATTTGATCGCGGCGGTGTCGAAGAAGAACGGGATATCGGTGGCATGCCCCGCCCCCTTGGTCTGCGGCGTCACCGCGGAGGTCGCGACATAGTCGAAGCGATAATGATAGACCGGCACATTCTTGCTCGCGAGCAGCACGGCGACGTCGCGCGCGCCGGCGATCATCGCGCCGGTCGGACCGCCGATGTCGGCGCTGGTCGCGCCGATCATCACCGGCACCTTGGCGAAGCGGCCGGCGTCGTAGGCGGTGCGTGGATCGACGAAGGTGCGCCCGTCGGGCACCGGCCCGCTATAGCCGCCCTGCCCCATCGACGCGAGATTGAGGCCATTGACCACCTGCTCGGCAGGCAGCGCGCGCAGCTTGGCGGCGGCCTGCGGATCGTCGGCGGCGATGCCCTTGCCGCTGGCGAAGGCGACGCCCGCCGCCTCCGCGGTCGCCAGCGACGTGCCGTGGTTCGACCCGTCGCCGCCCGACTGGATCACCGCACGCTGGAACAGTCCCGCCGCCGCCGGCGAGCTGAGCATCGCATGGACCGACATGCCGCCGGCGCTCTCGCCGATGATCGTGACGTTGTCGGGATCGCCGCCGAAGCGCGCGATATTGGCCTTCACCCAGCGCAGCGCGGCGAGCTGGTCAAGCAACCCGTAATCCGCGTCGGCGGGCTTGAGGCCGGGATGGGCGAAGCTGCCGAACCGGCCGAGCCGATAGTTGAAGCTCGTCACCACGATGCCCGACCGCGCCAGCGCCGCGCCGCTATAGGTCGGCGGCGACGACCCGCCGTTGACGAAGCCGCCGCCGTAGATCCACACCATCACGGGCAGCTTCTTGGCATCGCCCGCCGGCCGCCAGACGTTGGCGTAGAGGCAATCCTCCGCCGGCGCGGTGCCGAGCGGCGCGGCGTCGCTTGGGAAGGGCAATTGCATGCAATCGGCGGCATAAGCGGTCGCGTCGCGCACCGCGGTCCAGCGCGCCACCGGTTGCGGGGCGCGCCAGCGCAGCGCGCCGACCGGCGGCGCGGCGAAGGGGATGCCCTTGAAGGCGACGACCCCGTCCGCACGCGCGCCGCGCACCGGGCCGTCGACGGTGCGCACCACCGGCGCGTCCTGTGCCGCCGCCGCGCCCGGCACCACCGCGAGCAGCAGCGCCAGCCGAACATATTTCGATATCATGCACCGCTCTCCGGTCGTTTCTCGTCCACCTCTCGATGACACGCCGGTGCCCCCTTGGGCAACGACTGGATTGATCCGGCCCGGCCACCCCGACCAAAGTCGAGGGGCACCGCGACGTCACCCGAGATAGGCGGCAAGCCGCTCCGCCGTGCCCGCAGGCACGTGCAGGCCGAGCTTGCTACGCCGCCACAGCACGTCCTCGGCGGTCTGCGCCCATTCCTGCGCGACGAGATAGTCGACCTCGGTGGTGAACAGTCCGCCGCCGAGGTCCTGCCCCGGATCGCGGTCGAGGATCGCGGTCGCGCGCGTGCCATATGCGTGCGCCAGCCGCCGCAGCAGATCGCGCGACACCTCGGGATAGCGCGCCTGCAAACCGGTCAGGAAGCGCCCGAAATCCGCATCCGGCAGATCGCCGCCGGGCAACACCGCCCCCGCCGTCCACGCCGGCGCCTGCGACCCGAGCAGCGGCGCGAGATCGCGCAGCGCATGTTCCGCGAGCTTGCGATAGGTGGTGATCTTGCCGCCGTAGACGCTCAGCATCGGCGCCTGCCCCTCGCCCGCGTCGAGATCGAGCACATAGTCGCGCGTCACCGCCGAGGCATTGGCCGCCTTGTCGTCGTAGAGCGGCCGGATGCCCGCATAGCTCCAGACGATGTCGTCCGCTTCGACTCTGTGCTCGAAATAGCGGGCGATCGTGTCGAGCAGATAGTGCGTCTCGGCCGCATCGATCGCCGCGCGAGCGGGCGGTGCGTCCCACGCGGCGTCGGTCGTCCCGACGAGGGTGAACCGCCCTTCGTAGGGGATGGCGAAGACGATCCGCCGGTCGTCGTTCTGGAGCATGAAGGCATGATCGCCTTCGTAGAGCTGCGGCACGACGATATGGCTGCCCTTGACCAGCCGCACGCCGCGATCGTTGCGCGCTCCCGCAGTCCGGCCGAGCACGTCGGCGACCCATGGCCCCGCCGCATTGACCAGCGCCCGTGCACGGACCATCCGGACGTGACCGTCCTTGTCGGCGATCTCCGCGGTCCAGCCGTCCGCGCCGCGCTGCGCACTCACCAGCCGCGTCCGGGTCGCGATACGCGCGCCACGCTCCGCCGCGTCGCGCGCGTTGAGCACGACGAGCCGGCTGTCCTCGACCCAGCAGTCCGAATAGACGAATGCCTTGCCGACCCGTTCGGACAGGCCTTGCCCGAACGGCGACCGCGCCAGCGCGACGCTCTGCGTCCCCGGCAGTTTGCGGCGGCCGCCGAGATGATCGTAGAGGAACAGCCCTGCCCGCACCATCCACGCCGGCCGCGGCGAATGCGTCTGCGGCAGCACGAAGCGCAGCGGCCAGATGATATGCGGCGCCACCCCCCACAGGCGCTCGCGCTCGATCAGCGCCTCGCGGACCAGCCGGAACTCGCCATATTCGAGGTAACGCAGCCCGCCGTGGATCAGCTTGGTCGAGGCCGACGAGGTATGGTTGGCGAGATCGTCCTGCTCGACCAGCAGCACCGACAGCCCCCGCCCCGCCGCGTCGCGCGCGATGCCGGTGCCGTTGATGCCACCGCCGACGACCAGCACGTCGACATTCTCGTCCGGCCCCCGTTCCATCGTCAAAATCCTTCGCTTTCGTCGCGCTGCGAGCAATACCGCATCCCGGAGCGAAACGAAGCACGGGAGAGACGGATGGCCAAGACGCACATTCTGGTCATCGATCAGGGCACGACCTCGACCCGCGCCATCGTCTTCGACGGCGCCGCCCGCCGCGTCGCCATCGCCCAGGCCGAATTCGCACAACATTATCCGGCACCCGGCTGGGTCGAGCACGATCCGGAGGACATCTGGCGCGATGCGCTCGCCACCGCACGAACGGCACTCGCGAACAGCGGCCTCGCCGCCGCCGATCTCGCCGCGATCGGCATCACCAACCAGCGCGAGACGGCAGTGGTCTGGGATCGCGCCACCGGCGAACCGATCCATCGGGCGATCGTCTGGCAGGACCGGCGCGGTGCGGCACGCTGTCAGGAGCTGAAGGCCGACGGTGCCGAGGATCTGGTCCGCGCGCGCACCGGGCTGCTGATCGATCCCTACTTCTCGGCGACCAAGATCGCCTGGCTGCTCGACAACGTCGCGGGCGCACGTGGCCGCGCGGAGCGTGGCGAGCTCGCCTTCGGCACGATCGACAGCTTCCTGCTGTGGCGGCTGACCGGCGGCGCGGTGCATGCCACCGACATCACCAACGCGTCGCGGACGATGCTCTACGACATTCACCGTCAGGACTGGGACGCTGAGCTGTGCCGATTGCTGCGTGTGCCCGCGGCGATGCTGCCGCAGGTGCATGACAACGCTCATGTCTACGGCATCACCCGTCCCGACCTGCTCGGCGCCGCGGTGCCGGTAGCGGGGATCGCCGGAGACCAGCAGGCCGCCTTGTTCGGGCAGGCGTGTTTCGAGCCCGGCATGGCCAAATCGACCTATGGCACCGGCTGTTTCATGCTGCTCAACACGGGAACGGAGGCGGTCGCCTCGCAGCATCGGCTGCTCACCACCCCCGCCTATCGGCTCGACGGACGCACCGTCTACGCGCTGGAAGGATCGATCTTCATCGCCGGCGCCGCGGTCAAATGGCTGCGCGACGGCATCGGCGTCATCACCCACGCCAGCCAGACCGACGATCTCGCCACCCGCGTTCCCGACAATCACGGCGTCTACATGGTCCCCGCCTTCACCGGGCTCGGTGCGCCGCATTGGGACCCGGACGCGCGCGGTGCGATCTTCGGGCTGACGCTCGGCGCCGGCGCGGCGCATCTCGCCCGCGCCGCGCTGGAGGCGGTGGCGTTCCAGACGATGGACCTCGCCGAAGCGATGGCGGCGGACGGCGGCGGCCATCCGGCGATCCTGCGCGTCGATGGCGGCATGGCGGCGAACGACTGGCTGTGCGGCTTCCTCGCCGACATGATCGACACCCCGGTCGAACGCCCGACCGACCTCGAGACGACCGCACGCGGGGCCGCCTTCCACGCCGGCCTCGCCACCGGCGTCTGGTCGGGGCTCGATCATCTCGCCCGGCTCTGGTCGCGCGACCGCTGCTTCGCGCCGACGATGCGCGCGGAGGAACGCGCCCCGCTCGCCGCGGGCTGGCATGATGCCGTACGGCGAACGTTGAGTACGCGCTAAGTAAAGGCGCAGCGGTCGGGGATCCGGAGCATCCACGGCAAGTCAAGCGTGGCCTTAGACGGCGATGTCCATGGCCAAGTATATCGCAACAAACGCTAAATTCTATTTTCCATCGCGGGCGCTCCCAGTGTCCGTAAGGATACGGCCGCTTTGAAAAGAAACCCATAATCGGTAAAAAGCAACGCCGCTGCGCCGGCGAGCCTCGCGGAGTCTCTACAAGACCTGGACAAATATCACGAACCAGGGGGACTTTGATGCACTATCGTCGTTCGCGTCAGGCGCGATGCCTGATCGCCGCCTCCGCTGCCGCACTCGCGGCAGCGCCGGCCGCCGCCCAGACGCAGGCGCCTGCGCCCAGACCGGGGACCGTCACCGAGGACGCCGATGGCGCGATCATCGTCACCACGACCGCGCAGAAGCGGTTCGAGAACCTCCAGAATGTGCCGATGCCCGTCCAGGTGGTGCTGCCTTCGCAGCTCGACGCGCAGGGCGCGCATCATTTCCAGGATCTCGACAAGGTGATGCCGTCGCTCGTCATCCGGCCGGCGAACCATCCGGTGAACTACAACGTCGCGATGCGCGGCATCGGCACCTTCGCTTATGCGATCGGGGTGGAATCGAGCGTCGCGGTGACCGTCGACGGCGCGCCGGTGGCGTTTCTGGCGCGCGCGATCACCGACCTGCCCGACGTCGCGATGATCGAGGTGCTGCGCGGGCCGCAAAGCACGCTGTACGGCAAGTCGGCCTCGGCCGGCCTCATCAAGATCATGACGACGCAGCCGACCGACCGGCTGCATATCCGCGCCAATGCGCGCATCACCGGCGATCACGAATTCGCCGAGCAGCTGAGCGTCACCGGGCCGCTAACCGATACGCTCGGCTTCGTCTTCTCGGGCGGCTACACGCATTGGGACGGCAACGCCCGCAACCTCGACAACGGCAAGCGCGCCAATGGCCGCGAGACGCTCAACTCGCGCGCCAAGCTGCGCTGGAAGGCCAGCCCCGGGCTCACCTTCACCCTGTCGGGCAATTACCTGACCGGCAATTCCACCGCCGCGCGACCGTTCGTGGCGATGTCGCCCGACGCGCGGTTGCGCGGCGATCCCGCCCTCACCAGCGCGGTCGTGCTGCCGGGGGTCGTGATCGGTCCGGATAATCAGAACGTCGCCTACAACGCCCGTTCGGGTACGCGATATCACGGCGGCGGCGGACTGCTGCGGACCGAGCTCAGTCTGGGAACGCTGAACCTGCTCAGCCTGACGAACTACGACCGGTTCAAGCTCGACGACTATTTCGACTATGACGATACCGCCGCCAGGAAGCGCGTTGGCAATGCGCGCGAGATCGGCACCTTCCGGTCGCGGCTGTTCAGTCAGGAGGTGCGGCTGCTGTCGCCCGACGATGCGGCGTTCCGCTATGCGCTCGGCGTCTATTACGCCAACACCGGCTTCGAACGCCCGTTCGATCGTGGCCCCGGTTTCGCCTTGTCCAACCTGTACGCCACCGCGGGCTCGCGGCAGATCGCCGGCTTCGGCCAGATCGACTGGGAGTTCGTGCCGCACCTCACCGCGACGGCCGGTGGCCGTGTCCAGAACGAGCGTGTCGATTACACCTATGCCAATCGCCTGCTCGCCCGGCGCGATCCGACCGCGAAGAGCTATTTCGCCGGTCACGACAGCGACAACGTCTTCACCTATCGTCTCGGCCTCGACTATCAGGCGACCCGCGACCTGATGCTCTTCGGCAGCTATGCGACCGGCTACAAGGGGCAGGCCTATGACCTGTCGACCGGGTTCGACCAGAAGCGCGCCGACAGCGGCCCGATCCGGCCCGAACGCTCGCGCGACAAGGAGATCGGCGTGCGCAGCCAGTGGTTCGATCGTCACGTGACGTTCAACCTCACCTTCTTCAACACCCATTATCGCGATCTGCAGGCACAGACGATCGAGACCTTCCCCGACGGCACGTTCATCAACCGGCTGACCAACGTCGGCCGGCTGGTGACCCGCGGCATCGAGGTCGAAAGCTCGGTACGCCCGACGGACGATGTCACGCTGACCGGCAATGCGACCTATCTCCGCGCCAACTACGTCTCCTTCCCGTCCGCGCCCTGCTATGCGTTGCAGACCGAGGCGCAGGGCTGCACCGGCAATCCCCGTCGCCAGAACCTCAGCGGCGAACGGCTGCCACAGGCCCCGACGTGGCGGATCAATGCGATCGCGGACTATTCGCCGGCGCTCGACGACAAGCGGCGCGGCGTGATCCAGGTTGCGTGGCAATATCAGGGCGCGCTCTATTACGCGCCGCGCGACCCGCAGGTGCTGCAGAACGCCTATCACATCGTCAACGTCAACCTCGGCGTGCGCGATCAGGCGCACCGCTGGGAAGCGGTCGCCTTCCTCGACAATGTGTTCGACCAGCGCCACTATAGCGCGATGGTCAACGTCGCGAGCAACTTCGACAATCGCGTCGCCACCGTCGCGATGCTGCCGCGCGACTATCGCCGCTACGGCGGCCTCCGCGTCGGGCTCAACTTCTAACCTGAGTATAAGTCGCGGATAAGAGACGACAATCCCGCTTGTATCTGTCTGACCGCCTCGACTACCAAGGTGGCGAGCCGTGAGTCGCGGCGGCAGACAGATCGCTCGTCGAAGCGGCGCAACAGGCCGGGCGCGCCCCGGTCGGGAGGAGGTGCATGATGGCGATCGGATGCCACCCCCGGTGCGGCATGACCCGGGCGTTCGATCCGTCGCGGCCCGCGGCAGGCGCATCACCCGGCGCGCCGCTTATCCTGCACAACGGAGCCTGACATGGACATCGGACGTCGTGACCTCCTACTCTCGGCGGCGGCGCTGACCGTCGGCTCCAGCGCGATCGGGCGGGCGGCCCCGGACCGGCCGCTCGGCTATGCCATCGTCGGCCTCGGCAGCTACGGCCTCGGCGTCATCATCCCGCAATTCGCCAATTGCACGCACAGCCGCCTCGCCGCGGTGGTCAGCGGCGATGCCGCCAAGGCGCAGCGCGTCGCGGCGGAACACGGCCTGCCGGCGCGATCGGTCTATTCCTACGCCAATTTCGACGCGATCCGCGACAATCCCGACGTCGACATCGTCTACGTCTGCCTGCCCAATTCGATGCACGCCGAATATACCATCCGCGCCGCCAAGGCCGGCAAGCACGTCATGTGCGAGAAGCCGATGGCGGTGTCGGTCGCCGAATGCGAGGCGATGATCGCCGCCTGCAAGAAGGCGAACCGCAAGCTGATGATCGGCTATCGCTGCCATTTCGAGCCGTTCAACCTCGAGGCGATGCGGCTCGCCCGCACTGGCGCTGCCGGCAAGATCCGCTACGTCCGTACCGAGCATGGCTTCACCCAGGGCAGCCCGTCGGCGTGGCGGCTCAAGCGCGCGCTGGCGGGCGGCGGCTCGCTGATGGACATGGGCGTCTACAGCCTGCAGGCAGCGCGCTACATGACCGGCGAGGAGCCGATCGCGGTGACCGCGCGCGAATCCACCGACCGGCGCGATCCGCGCTTCACCGAGGTGGAGGACATGATCGAATGGACGCTGGAATTCCCGTCCGGCGCGATCGCCGGCTGCCAGTCGATGTACAGCGCCAACCAGAACCATATCCTGCTGATGGGCGACAAGGGCCGGATCGAGCTGGAGCCGGCAACGCGCTATGACGGCAACCATATGTGGCTGGGGCGCGACGGCCGCGAACGCGAGGTGACGCCGCCCGCCGGCCCTGCGAAGACGCAATTCGCCGGCCAGCTCGACCACCTCGCACAATGCGTGCGCAGCGGACGCGAACCGATCGTCTCCGGCGAGGAAGGGCTGCGTGACATGCGCATCGTCGAGGCGATCTACCGCTCGGCACGCGAGGGCCGGACGATCCGGCTGGACGGCCGCGCATGACCGGCCTGCGTCTCTGCACCGCACTGGCAATGCTGGTCGCGGCGCCGCTGGCGGCACAGAGCAGCGACCCCGCCCGCTTTGCCGCCGCCGCGGACGTGCGGACGCAGATCGCCGCGATGGCCAAGGCGATGAAGCCGGGCCAGGGGTTCGCGTGGCAGCCGCTGGTGCAGGCCGACGGCCATGTCGCCGCGCTCGAGATCTGGAAGTCACCCGGCCGTCCCGCGGTCCATCCCGCGCAGGCGGAATATGTCATGGTCGTCGACGGCGCCGGTACGATGATCTCGGGCGGGACGCTCGCCGACGCCAAGGTAACCCGCCCGGATCTCACCGAAGGCAGCCGCATCGTCGGCGGAACGACGCGGACGCTGAAGCCCGGCGACGTCTTCCTCGTGCCCGCCGGCGTGCCGCATTGGTTCGGCATCACCGGCGAGCGGCTGGTCCTGCTCGGCACCAAATTGTCCACCGCCCGATGACGATCGGCACGCGCTGATCCTGCCTCGCGGTCGCAGCCGATCCGCCGCACATGCGGATCGGTTGCACCGCACTCGTGCTATAATCGAAGAACCGTCCGCGACTGACGCCGGCGCAATCGCACACGGCCGAATTGCACGCACGTGATTTCGCGGCGGCGCACTTATCGCATTAACGGCTTTTAAATCCATTACTGACCAAAAGGCAGTCGTTAGCTGTCTCGCCCGCTTTAGCATCGGCCTGCCGGCAAACGGCGTTGCGGTGCTATAATTCAATGAGGCGATCGAGACATGACCACCATGACGTTGGTGCTCAATGATGACGCATGCCTGAAGACGGTCGGGGATATTTCCGATCGTCTACGGGATGCTGCGTCCGAGCATGACAGCATTTGCCTCGATCTCGCCACGGCCGGCAATATCGACCTTAGTATCTTGCAACTTATTGAGTCCACCCGGCGAAATGCTGCGGATGGCGGCGCGGCGGTGACGCTCGCCCAGCCCGCTTCGCCGGCGCTCGCCGCGCTGCTCGATCGCGCCGGCTTCCTGGCGGCGGCGTCGCCTGCCGACATCACCTTCTGGTTCCACGGAGAATTGCCGCAATGACCGCTTCCATCCTGACCGTCGACGACAGCGCCAGTTTGCGCATGGCGATCCGCATCGCGCTGACGGGCGCGGGCTATGCCGTGACCGAGGCGGGCGATGGCGTCGAGGGGCTCGCCAAGGCCGCGGAAACGCGGTTCGATCTGATCGTCACGGATCTCAACATGCCCAACATGGATGGGCTGACGATGATTCGCGAGTTGCGCAAGCAACCCGAACAGGCCGGCGTGCCGATCCTGTTCCTGACGACGGAATCGGACGGCGACATCAAGGCGCAGGCGAAGGCGGCGGGCGCCACCGGCTGGCTGGTCAAGCCGTTCGTCCCCGAACAGCTCGTCAAGACCGCGCGCAAGGTGCTCGGCAGATGACCGAGGATCCCGCCGCCGCCTTCCGGGTCGAAGCCGCCGAACTGCTCGACCAGGTCGAGCAGGGGCTGCTCGACCTCGGCCATCACCTCGGCGACACCGCGTTGGTCAACGCCGTGTTCCGCGGGTTGCACACGCTCAAGGGCTCGGGCGCGATGTTCGGCTTCGACGCGCTCGCCGCCTTCACCCATCATTGCGAGAGCGCCTTCGACAAGGTGCGCAAGGGCGAGGTGCCGGCGACCGAGGAACTCGTCGCGGTGATCCTCTCGGCGGGCGACCATATGCGCGCGCTGGTCGACGGCGATCCCGATACCGGCGAGGGCGAGGCGATCCTCGCACGGCTGGCGGATGCGGTCGCCGCCGCGCAGACCGATGGCGTCGCGGTCGCGGCGCCCGCCGCGGCGCAGCGCGGCTGGAAATTGTTCTTCCGCCTGCCCGTCGATGCGATGCGCAACGGTACCAACCCGCTGACCCTGCTCGACGAATTGCGCGAGCTGGGTGCGTGCACGATCGCGGTGCGGACCGACGCGGTACCGCCGCTGCCGGCGCTGGTGCCGACCGACTGCCATCTCGGCTGGGACGTGACGCTGACCGGCGACATCAGCCGCGAGGCGATCGAGGACGTGTTCATCTTCGTGATGGACGACATGACGCTCGAGATCGAAGCGATCGAGCCGGACGCGCCGGATGCCGCGGTTGCGGAGGCGGTCGCCGCGGCACCGGTCGAAGACGAAGGCCAGCACGAGGCGAAGCTGCCCGTCAAGCCGGCGGCGGAAAGCGTCCGCGTGCCCGCCGAGCGGCTCGACCTGCTGATGGATCGCGTCGGCGAGCTGGTAATCGCGCAGAGCCGGCTGTCGCAGCTCGCGCATCAGGATGGCGGCGTCGCGCTGCGCTCGGTGTCCGAGGAGATCGAGCGGCTGTCGGGCGAGTTGCGCGACACGATGATGGGGCTGCGCATGGTGCCGGTCGGCACGCTGTTCGGCCGCTTCCGCCGCCTCGTCCACGATCTCGCGCGCGACACCGGCAAGGCGATCGAGCTGGTCACCGACGGCGAGGCGACCGAGATCGACAAGACCGTCGTCGAACGCCTGTTCGATCCGCTCGTCCATATCGTCCGCAACAGCTGCGACCATGGCTTGGAGCCAGCGGACGTCCGCGCCGCCGCCTGCAAGCCCGCCACCGGCACGGTCCGGCTGGCGGCGCATCAGGCCGGCGGCGAGGTGGTCATCACGATCCGCGACGATGGTCGCGGCATCGACCGCGGCCGCGTCCGCGCCAAGGCGGAGGCGAACGGCCTCGTCCAGCCCGGCCAGGTGCTGACCGACGGGGAATTGCTGGGCCTGATCTTCGCGCCCGGCTTCTCGACCGCCGCGCAGGTGACCAATTTGTCGGGCCGCGGCGTCGGCATGGACGTCGTCAAGCGCACGATCGAGACGCTGCGCGGCACGATCGATGTCGCCTCGGTCGACGGCGAGGGTTCGACGATCACATTGCGCATCCCGCTGACGCTGGCGATCATCGACGGGCTGCTCGTCCGTGTCGGCGACGGCCGCTACGTGCTGCCGCTCGCCGCGGTCGAGGAATGCCTCGAACTCAGTCCCGAGGAGGATATCCGCTCGCGCGGGCGCAGCCTAATCAGCCTGCGCGACCGGCTGGTGCCGTTCGTCCGGCTGCGCGACCTGTTCGCCACCGGTACGGCGCCCGATCCCTATCAGAAGATCGTCGTCGTCTCGATCGGCGCGGAACGCGTCGGACTGGTCGTCGACCAGATCATCGGCAACCACCAGACCGTCATCAAGTCGATGTCGGCGCTGCATCGCGACATCGGCTCCTTCTCGGGCGCCACCATCCTCGGCGACGGCAACGTCGCCCTCATCCTCGACATCGGCCATCTGGTCGATCTCGCCCAGCCCCGGGAGGAGCGGCTGCAGGCCGCGGGATAAACATGACCGATTCCACTCCCCTCCCCTGGACCGCCGACGGCACGCTCGAGGTCCTGTCCTTCGGCGTCGGCGGCGAGACCTTCGCGATCGAGGCCGTGCTGGTGCAGGAGATCCTCGACCTGATGCCCGAGACCGCGGTGCCGGGCGCCGATCCGCTGGTCGGCCACGTCATCAACTTCCGTGGCCGCGTCATTCCCCTCGCCGATCTGCGCCGGGCGTTCGACATGGCGCCGGCGGACACCACCCGCGACAATCGCATCGTCGTGATCGAGCGACCGGTCGGCGAGACGCTCGAACTGATCGGGCTGCGCGCCGACCGGGTCAACGAGGTGACGACCCTGTCGTCGCGCGATTGCGAAGCGGCACCGGCGATCGGCATGCGCTGGCGCCGCGACCACATCCGCGGGCTCATCCAGCACCATGGCGAGATCGTCGTCCTGCCCGACCTCGACGCCATCTTCGCGACCGTCGTCCACTGACCTGCCGGCCGACGGCCGCACGATAATCACCCGGGGGGGAGAAACCGCCATGAACGCATTCACCAATCTGTCGATACCGAAAAAGCTGATCGTCTGCTTCACGATCCTGCTGCTCTTCGCGATCGGCGCCAATACGGTCATCTACAACAAGTCCAACGACTTGAAGGCGGCGACCGAGATGAACCAGCACACGTTCGCGGTGATCGGCGCGGCCAATCGGATCCAGGAGAATGCGGTCAATCAGGAGACGGGCTATCGCGGCTATCTGCTGTCGGGCGACGCCAAATTCCTCGAACCCTATCGCAAGGGCGCGACCGATCTCGCCACCGCCTGGGACGAGGCGCGCAAACTGACCGCGGACAATCCGCGCCAGCAGGAGCGGTTGCAGAAGATCAAGACGCTGGTCGACGACTGGCACGACCGTGTCGCCGAGCGTGCCATCCACCTGATGGGCAATCCGCAGACCGTCGGCGACGCACGCCAGATCGAGATCAGCGGCGCCGGCAAGCAGGTGTTCGACAGCCTGCGCGCCGAGATCGCCGCGGTGACTGACGAGGAAAACCGGCTGATGACCGAGCGTCAGGCCAATCAGACGGTCGCGTTCGCCACCATCGAACGCGCGATCTTCATCGGCACCGCGCTCACGCTGGTGCTGCTCGTCGCGATCGGTTTCAGCATGACGGTGACGATCGCGCGCCCCGTCGGCCGCGTCGCCGAGCTGCTCGGCACGCTCGCCACCCCGCTCGCGACCGATCGCCGCGACGAGGTCGGGCGGATGTTGGGCAGCGCACAGGCGGTCGAGGCGGCGTTCCGCGACATTTCGAACGTCGTTGCCGCGGTGTCGGTCGGCGACCTCTCGCAGCGGCTCGACCGCAATTATGGCGGCCTGAGCAGCGAGGTCAGCCGGTTGCTGACGACGATGACCGTCAATCTCAACGCGATGGCGACGCTTGCCGACCGTATCGCCAACGGCGACCTCACCGTCGATCACACGCCCTTGTCCGACAAGGATGTCCTCGGCCGTGCGCTGGTCACGATGATCGCGCGCCTGAGCACCGTCGTCGGCGATGCGACCGCCGCCGCCGCGAGCGTCGGCGCCGGCAGCCAGCAATTGTCCTCGGCCTCCGAACAGGTCAGCCAAGGCGCGACCGAACAGGCCGCCGCCGCAGAGGAAGCCTCGGCGTCGATGGAACAGATGGCTGCCAACATCAAACAGAATGCCGACAATGCGGCGCAGACCGAGAAGATCGCACGCCAGTCCTCGACCGAGGCGGAGCGCAGCGGCGCCGCCGTGCAGCGCGCGGTCGGCGCGATGCGGACGATCGCCGAGAAGATCGGCTTCGTGCAGGAAATCGCCCGTCAGACCGATTTGCTCGCGCTGAATGCGGCAGTCGAGGCGGCGCGGGCCGGCGATCACGGCAAGGGCTTCGCGGTCGTCGCCGCCGAGGTGCGCAAGCTCGCCGAGCGCAGCCAGGCGGCTGCGACCGAGATCAGCGCGATGTCCACGGACACAGTCGGCGCCGCCACCGAGGCGGGCGACATGCTGATCCGCCTCGTCCCCGACATCCGCCGCACCGCCGAGCTGGTCGCCGAGATCAGCGCCGCTTGCCGCGAACAGGACATCGGCGCCGCGCAGATCAATCAGGCGATCCAGCAGCTCGATCAGGTCACGCAGCAGAACGCCTCGGCGTCCGAGCAGATCTCGTCGACCTCCGATTCGCTCGCCGATCAGGCGGAGGAATTGCAGCAGAGCATCGCCTTCTTCCGTCTTGCCGACGCGGATCACGTCGGTCCCGCGCAACCGGCGCGCAAGGCGATCGCCGCCACCGCTTCGACGCGTCGCCGCGTGCCGATCAAAGGCACGAAGAGTGCCAGCCTGACCAAGGCGAAGCCGGGGACGATCGCCGACCAGCAGTCGCGCGTGCGCGGCTATGCGCTCGACCTCAACACCGGCGGCCCGGATGCCGAGGACGCCGACTTCGGCCGCGCAGCCTGACCGGGATCGGATGGCATTTCGATCGCCATCCGATCCACCACCGGCGTCACGACGCCCCCCATTCGACGCGCGACGCAGCGCCTCCGACCTCTAGGATTTTCCCATGCGAGCCACGATCAAGATGAAGCTGGGGATCGCCTTTGCGATCCTGACCGCGATGTTGCTGATGGTGATCGGCCTCGGCATCGCCAAGTCGAACACCCTCAACGACGCGATCACCGACGTCATCGCCGGTCCGGCCAAGCAGCTCCAGACGGCGCAGCAGGTCGAGACCCATCTCGGCTACATGCTGTCGAACCAGAAGGCGCTCGCGCTCAACACCGATCAGCAGATCATGGCCGGCTACAATATCGACACCGCTCGCCGGGTGCGTCAGTTCGAGACCTTGCTTGCCGATGGCGAGAGCCGGGCGGCGGCGGACGACAAGCCGTTGTGGCGCCAGGTGCGGCAGGATTGGGAAGCCCTGAAGCCCGTCTACGAGCGGATCAGCGCCCTCGGCACCGCGAACGATAACGCCAAGGCGGGTGAACTCACCGAAACCGAACAGAAGAAGATGGTCGAGGCGATCACACGCGATGTCAGCGCCATCGTCGATCGGCAGAGCGCGCACATGCACGAGGCGGACGAAGAGACCAACGTGCTTTATGCCGACGCGCGCAACCTGCTGATCGGCGTCGGCGTCGCCGCGACGCTGCTCGCGGCGGCCTGCGCGGTCTGGATTTCGACCCTGGTGTCGCGCGGCCTGAAGCGGATCGGCGCGGCGATCGACGCGGTGGCGATCGGCGATCTCGACCATGATATCGCCGCGACCAACAACGACGAGATCAAGGATCTGGTCGACACCGTCAATCGCATGACGATCAACCTGCGGCAGAGCGCGCAGCTCGCCCAGTCGGTGTCGACCGGCGATCTCACCATCGATCACAAGCCACTGTCCGACAAGGATACGCTCGGCCATGCCTTGGTCACGATGATCGAGAAGCTGCGCTCCGTCGTCGGCGATGCGACGCAGGCCTCGGCCAGCGTCGCCGCGGGCAGCCAGCAATTGTCCTCGGCCTCCGAGCAGGTCAGCCAGGGCGCGACCGAACAGGCCGCCGCCGCCGAGGAAGCCTCGGCGTCGATGGAACAGATGGCCGCGAACATCAAACAGAATGCCGACAATGCCGCGCAGACCGAGAAGATTGCGCGCCAGTCCTCGACCGAGGCGGAGCGCAGCGGCGCCGCCGTGCAGCGTGCGGTCGGTGCGATGCGGACGATCGCCGAAAAGATCGGCTTCGTGCAGGAAATCGCCCGTCAGACCGATCTGCTCGCGCTCAACGCGGCGGTCGAGGCGGCACGCGCCGGCGATCACGGCAAGGGCTTCGCGGTCGTCGCCGCCGAGGTGCGCAAGCTCGCCGAGCGCAGCCAGGCCGCCGCAACCGAAATCAGCGCGATGTCCTCGGACACGGTCGGTGCCGCCACCGAAGCGGGCGACATGCTGATCCGGCTGGTTCCGGACATCCGCCGCACCGCCGAGCTGGTCGCCGAGATCAGCGCCGCCTGCCGCGAGCAGGATATCGGCGCATCGCAGATCAATCAGGCGATCCAGCAGCTCGATCAGGTCACGCAGCAGAACGCCTCGGCGTCCGAGCAGATCTCCTCGACCTCGGAAGCGCTGTCCGATCAGGCGGAGGAACTGGAGCACAGCATCGCCTTCTTCCGGCTCGCCGACGATCGGCGGGACAGCGCCCCGCAGGCGCGACGCGTCGCGACGACCGCCGTGGTGCGTCGTGCCGACGTCAAGGGAACCAAAATGGCCAGATTGTCGAAGCCCAAGCCCGGGACGATCACCGATCAGCAGACGCGCGTGCGCGGCTTCGCGCTCGATCTGGCCAACGGCGGTCCGGATGCGGAAGACGCCGATTTCGGACGCGCGGCATGAGCGGCGGTGACGGCACGCTGCAGACGATCGTCTTCGGCATCGGCGACGAACTGTTCGCCCTGCCGATCGGCGTCGTTCGCGAAATCCTCGATCACGGCCCGGCGTTCCGCGTCCCCAATGCGCCTGACTGGCTGATCGGCCTGTGCGACGTACGCGGCCTGTCGGTGCCGATGGTCGATTTCCGCATCTGCCTCGGCCTGCCCAGCGTCGCGGTGACGCCGGCGACGCGCGTGCTGGTGGTCGAATCGGACACCGGCGGCGAGCGCCCGCTCGTCATCGGGCTGGTCGTCGACCGGGTGCTCGACGTCAGCACCTGGTCGCGCGAGGCGATCGAGCCGTTGCCCGACACCGGCACCGCCTGGCATTCGCGCCATGTCGTCAGCGTGCTGCGCCGCGACGGCGGCTTCGTCGGTCTGCTCGAACTCGACGGCGTCCTGGCCGGCATGGCGCAGATCCTCGCCCAGTCGAGCGCGGCGCCCCCGGTCGCGGCAGTCTCGTGAGCGATTTAAGCTATGACCGGATCGTCGAGGATCTGCTGTCGGCGCGCGATTTCGCCCGCATCTCCGCTTATGTGACGGAGGTGTCGGGCATCAAGATGCCGTCGAACAAATCCTCGATGCTCAGCGGCCGGCTGCGCCGCCGGGTGCGGGCGACCGGCCACGAGACGCTCGCCGATTATTGCAACTGGCTGTTCGAGGAGGGCGGCATGGCGGTGGAAGCCGAGCATCTGATCAACGCGGTGACCACCAACAAGACCGATTTCTTCCGCGAGCCCGGCCATTTCGACTATCTCACCGGCACGCTGCTGCCGGCGCTGGTGGCGGAGGGACGCAACCGTCTGCGCGTGTGGAGCGCCGGCTGCTCGACCGGCGCGGAGCCTTATACGCTGGCGATGCTGCTCGACGCCTTCGCGCAGGAGCGCGGCGGGCCGGATTTCGGCATCCTCGCCACCGACCTTGATACCGACGTGCTGGCAGTCGCGCGGCGCGGCATCTTCCCGCGCGCCGCGGTCGAGCCGGTGCCGCCATTGCTCCAGCAACGCTACGTGCTGCGCCCGACCGCGCCGGGCCGCGACGAGGTGCGCATCGCCCCGGCGCTGCGCGCGGCGATCGGCTTCGCAGCGCTCAACCTGATGGACGATCATTATCCCGTCGGTGCGCCGATGGACATGATCTTCTGCCGCAACGTGCTGATCTACTTCGATCGCGAGACGCAGGAGAAGGTCGTGCGGCGGCTGCTCGCCAATCTGCGCTCGGGCGGCCATCTGTTCCTCGGTCATTCGGAATCGATCGCCGACCTCGACCTTCCGCTCACTTTGGTGGGCAACACCATCTTCAGGCGCCACTGACATGCCGGCCAAGCCCGTCCGCGTCCTGATCATCGACGACAGCGCCAGCGTGCGCCAGGCGATGACCCAGATCCTCTCCGCCGATCCGCAGATCGAGGTGATCGCCGCCGCCGCCGATCCCTTCGCCGCGGCGCGCTACATCCAGGCCGAGGTGCCCGACGTCATCACCCTCGACGTCGAAATGCCGCGAATGGACGGCATCACCTTCCTGCGCCGGATGATGGCGCAATGCCCGACGCCGGTCGTCATGTGCTCGTCGCTGGTCGAGGAAGGTTCGGAGACGTTGCTGCAGGCGCTCGAGGCGGGTGCGGTCGACGTCATCCTCAAGCCGCGCGTCGGCGTCGCCGATCATCTGGTCGAGGCGCATCTGCATATCTGCGAGACGGTGAAGGGCGCCGCCAAGGCGCGGCTCGGCCGCCGCCAGCCGTCCGGCACGGCGCCGCAGCAGCGGCTGACCGCCGACGCGGTGCTGCCGCCGCCCAGCGGCCGCGCGATGAGCCGCACCACCGAGATGGTGGTGTGCATCGGCGCCTCGACCGGCGGGACCGAGGCGCTGCGCGAGGTGTTGACCGCGCTGCCCGCCAATTCGCCGGGCATCGTCGTCGTCCAGCACATGCCGGAAAGCTTCACCCGCGCCTTCGCCAAGCGGCTCGACGGCATGTGCGAGGTCGACGTCAAGGAGGCCGAGGACGGCGACACGGTGATGCGCGGCCGGGTGCTGATCGCGCCGGGCGGCCTGCGCCACATGATGCTCGAACGCCAGGGCGCCCGCTATGTCGCTGCGGTGCGCGAGGGGCCTCTGGTGTCGCGGCACCGGCCGTCGGTCGACGTGCTGTTCCGCTCCGCCGCACGTAACGCCGGATCGAACGCGGTCGGCATCATCATGACCGGCATGGGCGACGACGGCGCGCGCGGGCTGCTCGAGATGAAACAGGCGGGCGCCCGCACGCTGGCGCAGGACGAGGCGACCTCGATCGTCTTCGGCATGCCCAAGGAAGCGATCGCCCGTGGCGCGGCGGATCGCGTCGTGCCGCTCGGCGCGATCGCCCGTGAACTGCTGCTCGCCACCGCACGATAATTAGGACAAGACGATGCTTCAGGACAGCAACGCGTTGGTCGTGGTCGAACCGGCGGAATGCCCGATGCGGCGGGGGCTGGCGCAGCTCGCCGCCAATCTCGACACGCGCTTCCTGCGTGCGGGCACGACGCTCGCCGATGCGATCGGGATGATCGACCGGATCGTCGGCGGGCTCGACACGATCGTCGATGCGCTCGACGCCAGCAACGCCGGCGCCGCCGCCGCCGATCTCGCCGAGGTCGCCGCGCGCATCACCGCCTTGCCCGCCGCGCTCGCCGGGCGCACCGGCCGGGTCAAGACGATCGCGGCGATCGCCGGACTGCTGCGCCAGCATGTGCTCGACATGCATCGCTCGCTGCGCGTGCTCGGCATCTACGGCATGAACATCAAGATCGCCGCCTCGGGCGAGCCGCAGTTCGTCGGCTTCGTCAACGGCATGAACGGCAAGCTCGCCGCCGGCGAGACGCTGCTGACCGAGGTGATCAGCAAGCTCAAGGAACTGGAGACGGGGCTCGCCAGCGTCCAGCAGGTCGATCGCCTGCTCACCGCCGAATGCGTCAAGGCGGTGCCGGCGGTGCCGCAGCGTCTCGCCGCCGATGCTGCCGCGCTCGGCGTCCACCTCCAGGGCGCCGCGCAGCTCGCCCGCCGCGTCGCCGCGATCGCGCGCAGCATCCAAACCAAGGTGGCGGTGCTGCTCGGCGCGCTGCAGGTCGGCTACAGCACCCGTCAGCGGCTGGAACACGTCGTCGCCGCGCTGCAACTGGTCGAATCGCACGGCTGCGGCCCGGGGGCGGCGGCGCATGTCGATCGCCTGCTGGCCGCGCAGCTCGATGCGGTCGTCCATGACTTCGGCCGCGAGACGGGCGCGCTGGTCGACTCGCTGGACGCGCTGATCCCCGATGGCCGCGCCTTGCTCGACCTGATCGCCGAACAGGCCGGCGAGGACAATCGCGGCTTCCTCACCCGGCTGGAGGAGAGCGTCACCGGCATGGACCGGATCATCGTCCAGCTGCAATCGGCACATCGGCAGGCGGAGGGGATGACCGGGCTGATCGATGCGACCGTGACCGAGCTGACGCAGCGCGTCGGCCGGCTGAGCGCGATTCGCACCGACGTACAGGATATCGCCACCAACACCCGCCTGCTCTGCCGTCGGCATGGCACCGTCGGTCGCGCCGTCGCGGTCGTCGCGCAGGAGGTGGATGCCTATGCGCGCGACCTCGGCGCGACGACGATCGACGTCGGGCATACGATCGGGCGGCTCGGCGATGCCGAAGTGTCGCTGGCGCTGAGCAATGACGAGCCGGATGTCGCGACGATGCTCGCCCGTGCGCTCCTCGTCATCCGCGAGGCGTGCCGCCGGACCGATCAGGTCGTGCTGCAGGGTGGCGACGACGCGCAGCGGCTGGTCGAACTCGTCGAGGCGACCGCGGTCGACCTCGCGCAGGAGCTGGCGCTGGCCGGCACGATGGAAGAGGCGTCGGCGATTCTGGCGGAACGCGCCAGCGACCTGCCCACGCTGACGGAAGACGACGAGGGCGCGTTGCACGCCGTCCTGCCCGCGATCGCCAAGCTCTACACGATGGCCGCGGAGCGCGACGTCCACGCCCGCTTCCTCCTGCCCGGCATGGCGCCGACGGCGCATGCTGCCAACGACGATGACGACGACGACGGACTGTTCTGATCCGCCTCGGCGCGGACCGTCACCGGCCTGACCCAATCCGCGGCTAGGCGGCCGCGGATGACGCTCCTCCGCCTGCTGCCCGCCCTGCTCCTCTTCGCCGCGTCCACGCCGCTCGCCGCGCGGCCGGCGCTCACCGTCGAGCGCGTCGTCGTGCTGATGCGGCACGGCGTGCGTGCGCCGATCGACGGCGAGGCGCCGGAGGGGACGCGCACTGCGGCGCCATGGCCGCATTGGCCCGTGCCGGCCGAGCATCTGACGCCGCATGGCGCGCGGGCGATGACGATCCTCGGCGCGGAAGATCGCCGCGCATTGATTGCCGCCGGGCTGTTGCCGCGCGTCGGCTGTCCTGCCCCGCGCACGGTGCGCATCCACGCCAACACCGCCGAGCGCACGATCGCCAGCGGAACCGCCTTCGCCGCTGGCCTCGCGCCGGGCTGCACGATCCCGGTGGATCACCTCGCGCCCGATCGCGCCGATCCGCTGTTCGAGCCGCTGCGCGCCGGTGCGACCCGGTTCGACCCGGCGACCGCGATCGCCGACATCCAGCATTATACCGGCGGCGTCGACGCGCTTGCCCGCCGCCATGCCGCAGTGATCGCGCGGCTCGACGTGCTGCTGGGCTGCGGCGCGCCGCCGGGGTGCAGCTCCGTCACGCCCTCGCGCATCGTTGCGTCGGCCGACGGCCGGGGCATCGAGCTGAGCGGGCCGATCCGCACCACCTCGGGCACGGCGCAGGTGCTCCTGCTGCAATATGCCGAGGGGCTCGACCCACCCGGCTGGCCGCGGATCGACGCGGCCGCGCTCCGTCGGGTCGGCGCGCTCCACGCCGCGCTGTTCGACGTCTTCACCCGCCCGCCCTACATGGCCGCGCATCAGGCCGCGGTCTTCGGCCGTCGCATGCTCGCAGGGCTGACCGGCGCCGATGCCCCTCCGGTCGACATATTGGTCGGCCACGACACCAACGTCACCTCGCTTGCCGCCGTCCTGCACGTCCCGCTGCGCGCGCCGGGCTATGCCGAGGGCGATGTCGCCCCCGGCGGCGCGATCTGGCTCGAACGGTTGTACGATCCCTCGCGCAAGCGGCGATACGTCCGGGCCTCCTACCGAACGCAATCACCCGATGATCTGCGCCGCCTGTCGCCGAGGGTGACGGTCACGCCGCTGCCGATCCCCGGCTGCGGCGTGACCGGTCTATGCGAACTCGCGACCTTCGACCGGATGATCCGTCGCCGTCTCGCGGCGACTCAATAAGCCGCGGTGAAGCGGCCGCGGCTGTGCTGCGGCAGTTCGAGCTCATCGACCATCGCGATCGCGAAATCCGCAAAGCTGATCCTGCTCTCGCCATTCGCATCGACAACGAGCTGATCGCCGCCGGTGCGATACCGGCCGGTCCGCGGCCCTTCGAAGATCTGCGCCGCCGGCGAGAAGAAGGTCCAGTCGACCTCTTGCTCGTCCCGCAACGCGTCGAGGAAGGCGATCCCGCCGGCAGCGAACGGCTTCCATTCCTCCGGAAAGTCCGGTGTGTCGAACAGCCGCTGACCCGGTGCGACCTCAAGGCTCGCGGCACCACCAGTGACCAGCAATCGCGGCACGCCCGCCCGCTTGACCGCCGCCAGCAACGTGTCCGCCGTGACGTCGAAATGCAGCGCGCTGATCACCGCATCGCTGCCGCGGATCAGCTCGGCGAGCGCCGCCGGGTCGGACGCGTCGCCCGCCACCGCCTCGATCCCCTCCGCCTGCGGGATCGCCGCCGGGTTTCGGGCGATGCCCCGCACTTTGTGGTCGCGTGCGGCGAGCTCCCTCGCGATCTCCGACCCGGCGTGACCGCTCGCACCCAATACCGCTATCTGCATGTCGCACCTCCATTGGTTTCCATCGGTGACCAACATCGCTAGAGGTGACCCATGAGGCAAGACGGCACTTTCATCTCCCTTGGTCACCCGGGCGAAACCGCCACCGGACGCGGCGACGCCTATGCGCGCGACTGCCCGACGCGCCAGTTGCTCGACCGGATCGGCGACAAATGGAGCGTGCTGATCCTGCTGCTGCTCGGCGACCGGGAATTGCGCTTCGGCCAGCTCAAGCTGCGGATCGGCGGTATCTCCCAGAAGATGCTGAGCCAGACGCTGCGCGCGCTCGAACGCGACGGGCTGGTGACGCGCCACGCCGTCGCGACGGTGCCGGTCAGCGTCAGCTATCGCGTCACCCCGCTCGGCCGAGACCTGCTCGCCGCGCTGCGGCTGATGATCGACTGGGCGGAGACCCGCATGCCCGAGGTGGCGGCGGCGCAGGGTCGCTACGACATGCGCGTCGCGGCAGATCGCGCATCGTCCGTCCTCCCGGCGCGTTGATCCGCGATGGCCGTCTTCTTCACCGCCGACACGCATTTCGGCGACCATCGCACGATCAACATCCAGCACCGGCCGTTCGCGGACACCGCGACGATGGACGCGACGCTCATCGCGCGCTGGAACGCGCGCGTCGCGCCGGACGATATCGTCTGGCACCTCGGCGACGTCGCCCGCCGGGCCGGCGATGTCGCCGGGCTGCTCGACCGGCTGCACGGCAGCAAGCATCTGCTCGCCGGCAACAACGATCCCGACGGCACCCGCGTCGCCGCCGGCTGGGCGAGCGTCGGCGATTATGCCGAGCTGTCGCTCGACGGCCACGCGCTCGTTCTCTGCCATTATCCCTTCCGCAGCTGGAACGGCCAGCATCGCCGCGCGATCAACCTGCACGGCCATAGCCACGGCCGGCTGAAGCCGATGCCGCGCCAATTCGACGTCGGCGTCGACGCCCGCGATTTCGCGCCGGTCACGCTCGCCGAATTGCTGGCCCCGATGCCGCCGGCCGCTCGTTGAGCAGCAGCAACGCCAAGGATATCATCATGACCGACCAACCGGACGACGCCACCGACCGCCCCGATGCCGACGACACCGCCGGCAAGACGACCCGCGCCGTCGAGGAATCGGGCAGCAGCGGCACCGACGATAAGCATGTCGGCAAGGCGCAGGAGGATCTCGACGCGGACGACCTGAAGGGCTTCGTCAAGGACCCCCTCGAACAATGACGGATCGCAACACGTTCGGACACGATGCCGGCCGGCGCGACGGCGTTGCCGGCAACCGCCCGTTGATCCGGCGGGTGATCATCGTGATGATCGCCTTCCTCGCCGTATCGATGGCCGGCATGCTGGCGCTCGGCATCGCGCTTTACCGGAGTTGACCGCCGTCGCGGATCAGTCCGCGTCGGGCATCATCCGGGCGGACAGGTCCATCAGGTTGCGCGCCGCGTCGCGATCGGCCTCCTTCTCGAAGACCGCGTCGAGCGCCGGTGCCGCGTCCAGCATATAGAGCAAGGTCCACAACGCGAACCGCCGCGCCCGGTCGCGCTCGAGGCCGAGATCGACCCTCATATGCTCGATTCCAGCGGCGATCGCCTCTGGCGGCACCGTTGCCAGTTGGTCGGTGCCGAAATAGCGGCGCATCTGGTCGTCGAGGTCCATCGCCGAGCCTCCTAGCGGCGGATCATCCGGCGGCAAGCCCGCAAGGGTCGCGGCTCATCCTTCTTCCGCAGGATTGTCGCGCCAGATCCGCTCGGCGAGCAGCGTGGCGAAGCCGAGCCAGGCGACGAACGGCACTCCGACCGCCGCCGCCGGCCTGTCGACCCGCGCGGCGGTCGCGACATAGGCGGCGCCCGATGCGACCATCGCACCCGATGCCGCCGCACTCGCGCCGAGCTTCTTCTCGCGGAAGAACAAGTGCGTCCAGCCGCCGACCATTGCGGTGTTGAGCAGCCAGAGCCCGACCGCGGCATTGCGCGCCGGCCCCGCCGGTCGTCGCAGCAGGCGATAGCCGCCGACCGCCAGGCCGGTCTCCAGCACCGGCCAGACCGCGCCGAAGGCCGCATCGGGCGGGGTGAAGCCGGGCTTGTCGAGCCGGCGATACCAGCGCCGAATGCCGGGGTGCGACGGATCGGGCGCGTTGCGCCGCCCGAGCACCGCACTCGCCCCCAAGACGACGCCGACCGCGCCGAGCGCGAGCAGCGGCGACAGTCCGCCCGCCGCCGATGCCGCGACGCCGGATGGCGCCGGTTCCGGCGCGACGATCGTCGCATCGGTCGGGATGGCGTCATCGTAGCGGGACAGATCGGGCTCCTTCGGGCCGCCCCCGAACACTTTGCCCATCGCCTTGTGGACGATGGGAAGGCTCGCCGCCGCGAGCGCGCCATGCAGCAGGCGGATGGCGAGCCGGCTCTGCGGGTTCATCAGCCGCGGTGCGATCTTGGGAACGCCCTGCGTGTCCTCGACCATCGGGCGCATCGCCTGCTCATAGGAGTCGAACGCCGCGGCGACATCGTCGTGCCGCGCCATCTCCGCCGCCAGCACATAGGCGCCGGTGATCGCCAGCGTCGTGCCGATCCCGGCGATCGGCGTCGCGCACCATGCGGCATCGCCGGTCAGCACCACCCTGCCCTTCGACCAGCGCTTCATCCGCACCTGACGCAGCACGTCGAAATAGAAATCGTCGGTCGTCGCTATGCCGTCCAGCACGCGGGCGGTCTGCCAGCCGGCATCGGCGAACCGCTCGCGCAGCCACGCTTTCTGGCGGTCCGTGCTCCAATCCTGCTCGCCGCCCGGCTGCTGCTGCACCGACAGCATCGCGCGGGTGGTGCCGTAACGGTCGGGCCGCAGCGATACGCTGCGCCCGCCGGTCGCATTGTACCACCGCCACAATTGCCCGTCGTCCGATGTCCGCGGGATCGTGAAATAGGCGATCGTCAGATCCATCCAGCGCGGCGCATTTTCGTTCGCGAAGACGTGTGAGCGGGTCGCCGATCCGACGCCCTCGGCGACGATGACCGCGTCGTATCGCGCGGTCCGTCCGCTGGCGAAGGTGACCACCGCCGCCGCGTCATCCTCGTCGATCGCCGCCACGCTGTCGCCGAAGCGATAGGTGGCGCGCGCCGCGGCGGGTTCGTAGACCAAGCGGGCGAGATCGCCGCGCAGGATCTCCATCTCGGCAGTGGGTCCGTCGGCTCCGAGCTCGGCGGTGATGAACTGCGCGGCGACGCTGCCGTCGCTTTTGACCCATGCGGTGCCTTCCTCGCCGGTGCCACGATCCAGCGCCGCCTGTTCCAGTCCCATGCGCCGTAGCACCTCGCGGCCGACGCCACGCACGTCGATATTCTGACCGCCGTCGCGAAACGCCGGTGCGCGTTCGACCACCTCCACATCGAAGCCGGCGCGGCCGAGCCACCACGCCGCGGTATTGCCGGCGACGCTGGCACCGGTGATCAGGATACGGCGGGACATGGCAGACTCTCCTCTGCCCCGCACAACGGCCGAGGTGACGGAAGGTCGCGTTCGTTCGTACTCCGTCGGACGGCGTCGATCCCGATCGTCGTGTTCGCACCGGGCCGCCACGTCGGCCACAAGCTAATTACTCGCTCCAACGTCATTGCCGTTGGAGCGATCCCGGTGACGCATCGGGACGGCAGGGCCGCCCCGATGCGCTATAATCGGCAGCTGTTTTCAGAAATTGAAACTGGCCCCGGCACTGATATTCCGGCCGACGAGGCCTGCATAATGCCAGCTGCTGAGATAGTTCGGATTGCTGGCATAGGCGCCCGATGCCAGCGGCGCACGGGCATTGGTCAGGTTCTGCACGTTGAAGAAGAACCGGAACTGGTCGTTCACCTGCACGCCGGCGTTGAGGTCGACGTAGATGAACGGACGGACGTAGCATTGGTTGGCCTTGTCGCCGTCCGACGGTACGGGCGCCAGCGTATTCTCGCATGAGAGATCGATCACGCCGTTGACGGGGGCAATCTCGTCGGCTGCGACCTGCTTGATCCAATCTAAGTGGTAAGTTGTCGCGTCACGCGATAGTGCGACCCATCGGCGCGTTCGGTCGCGCCGCCCTGTACCGGTCCTTCGACTCCCTCGAAATGCTTCTTGCTGATCAGATTGACCACGCTGCCGATCGCATCCGCGCCATAGGTGGAGGATGCGCCGTCCTTCAACACCTCGATTCGGTCGATGATGCTGAACGGAATCGAATTCAAATCGACATAGGCGTTGTGGCCATCGTCATTGAGCGGGAAGTTCGCCGAGCGCAATCCGTCGATCAGCACCACGGTCGACGAGACGCCGAGGCCGCGCAGCGACACCGCGGCGCCGCCGGCCGAGAAACCGTTGCGGAAGCCGGTCGAGATCGATCCCGCGCTGTCCGCCGATACCGAACGGATCGCGTCCTGTGCGGTGGTGATGTTCGCGCGCTCGAGCGTCTCTGCGCTGAGCACGGTGACCGGCGAGATCGACGTCGCGTTCGAATCGCGGAACAGCGTGCCGGTGACGACGATCTCCGTGCCCTGGCCCGGATCGGACGGTGCGGCCCCGATCGCAGGTTGCTGACCGGGCGCGCCCTGCGCGCCGGTGGGATCGGCGGAAGCCGCATCCGTCGTCGGCGCCTGTTGCGCATAAGCCGGTGCGGCGATCGCCGTCACGAGGGCGGCAGCCGATACGCCATGTCGCACGGCGTAAAACGCGGAATTCACCAATGTCACCAAGCCTACCCCTTTTGACGCTCTCGCGATCCATTTTAGGAGCGGACCGCCGGGAAACGGGCTGGCTGGAAAAATAGAGGCTTCTCCGCCTCTCGCGATGTCGCCGATCGTAACCACAACCAACGAGTGCCTGCCCTAAGCCGACAGGATATTGCGAGTCGTTAGCATATCGACTAGGTCCACTTCGGTATGGCCCGCTACGTCGACATGGAGCAGGGCATGACCGCCGCCGAGCGGCGGCTGCGGCTCTATCTGATGTCGCGCGCCAAGCTGCTCGGGCGCGCCGTCCGGCTCACCGGTGACGGGAGTATCGCGGAGGATCTGCTGCAGGACGCTTGGCTGCGCTTCGACGCCGCCGCGGCCGGTCAGGCGCAGCGTGAGACCCTGCCCTATCTACGCACCGTCGTCGACAATCTCAGCCGCGACTGGCGGCGGCGGCGTTCTGTCCAGTCGTCGCTGTTCGCCGAGAGCGCCGACACGCCGGCCGTCGACGTGCCGAGCCTCGATCCGTCGCCGGAAAGCCAGGCCATCGCCCGTGACGAGCTACGCGCGCTGGCCGCTTTGTTCGAGACGATGCCGGTCCGGATGCGGCGGGCGGTCGAGATGCACCGGATCGAAGGCGCGACGCTGACCCAAATTGCCGAACGGCTCGGGGTGTCGGTGACGACCGCACACGGCCTCGTCGCCGAGGGCGTCGCCCGCTGCCGCACCGCGCTGCGCCAGCCGAAATGACCGCCGCGCGATGTTCGTCGCGCATTATTCTCCGAAAATCCCGACCGCCACTGCGTTTCATATATTAGGCTAATGCGACGCGTTCGCATTAAGGCCGGAACGTGAAATGGGGGTAAGCAAGTGCGAGGAACGGGACGGACCAGCGGCGGACTGCGGGGGCGGTGCGCGGCGATCGTGGTGTGGCGTGCGACATGGCTGGGCGCGACCGCGCTCGCGGGGGTGGTGGCGCCGGGCGTGGCCGCGGCACAGCAGGCCGAGCAGGCACGGGCGCGGGATTTCGCCATCGCCGCCGGGCCGCTGGGCGAGGCGCTGATCGCGTTCGGACAGCAGGCGGGCGTGCAGATCGACGCGCCGGACGACGCAGTCCGGGCGGCGGCATCGCCGGGCGTCAGCGGGCGGCTGACGGCGGAGGCGGCGCTCGCCCGGCTGCTGGCGGGAACCGGCTTCACCGGGCGGCTGCGCGGCGACCGGGTGACGATCGAGCGGCTGCCCGCGCCCGCGACGGCGGACACGATCACCACCGATGCGCTGCGCGTCGAGGGCCAGCAGACCGCCGAGGGCGGCAGCGCGCGCGACGCGCGCGGCTATGACGACATCTACGACCGCGACACGACCACCACCTATATGGGCAAAGACGAGGTCGAGCGGTACAAGGGCGTGACCCCGGCGGACGTGCTCAAGGGCATGCTCGGCGTCTACAGCGGCGACGCGCGCAACGGCGGCGGCATCGATCCGAGCATCCGCGGCATTTCCGGCCCCGGCCGCGTGCCGGTGATCATCGACGGCACCGAACAGGCGCTGACCGTCTGGCGCGGCTATAACGGCGCGAGCAACCGCGCCTATATCGATCCCAATCTGATCGCGGGCATCCAGGTCGCGAAGGGGCCGGTGTCCGAGCGCGGCGTCGACGGATCGAGCGGCGGCGCAGTCGTCGTCCACACGCTCGACGCCACCGATATCCTGCGCAAGGGGCAGACGTTCGGCATCGAAGCCAAGGTGGAAGGCGGCAACAATTCCACCGCGCCGCAGCTCCCCCGGCTCAGCCTCGGGCAGAGCTATCGGGACCTCCCCCTGTTCCCCGGCAATGGGATAACCCCGGGGCTCGTCAATTATCCGGGGGGCGACCCGGCGGTGCGGGTCAAGGCACGCAGCCCCAACGACAATGATCTCATCTCGTTCGGCGACAAGGCGGCGCGCATCGCCGTGGCGGGGCGGCTGGGCGCGATCGATCTGCTCGGCGCCTATGCCTATCGCACCCGTGGCAATTATTTCGCCGGCGAACATGACGCCGGCTATTATTCGCAGGTCGATGCCGATCCCAAGAAGCAAGGCACGTTCATCCAGCGCATGGCGTTCAACTACCGGCCCGGCTACGAGGTCACCAATACCTCGTCGCGGACATCGTCATGGCTGGCCAAAACGGTCTGGCACATCGACGATGCCTCCTACCTGAAGGCCGGGTTCCGCGACACGCGCTCGACCTATGGCGACATCCTGCCGTCGCGCGTGGTCGGCTACGGCAGCCCGGGCATCGGATCGCTCCAGTGGACGCTCGGCCACATCCATTCCCAGGCCTATAACCTCGACTATAAATTGCAGCCGAACCTCTGGTGGCTCGACTTCAAGGCGAGCTTCTGGGACACGCACACGCTCAGCGACACCAACAGCAACGGCGGCTATCCGCAGGCCGCATCCTATACCGACCCGATCCTGCGCGACACCGCGATCCTGCACCAGCGCAACGACCGCTTCGGCGCGATCGCCAGCAACCAGTTTAAATTCGGTTCGCGCTTCGACCTGCTGCTGCAGGGCAACTGGCAACGCGAGGTGCTGCGCCCGACCGGCGAGTCCGCGGTCGCGCGCGGGGCGAGCTATTGCGGCTTCTTCTGCGGCAACAACCGTTCGGGGCGGCGCGGCGAATATCGCATCGACGTGAAGGCCGAATGGCGCCCGGCCAGCTTCCTCAAGCTCGATGCCGGCGTCACCTATGCCGGATTCCACGCCATCGACGACAAGCTTCGCGCAGCGATCGCGGCGGGCGACAAGCTGTTGGTCAGAGGCGTAGCGGGATATGTGAACAAGGTGGGATCGTTCAAGATCCAGAGCAAAGACGATTACCGACGTGACAGATATGGCAACGCCATCTATTGGGGAAAATCGATCGCCGACGCCACCCTGCTGGCCGACACTTTAGCTGCCAACTACAGTCCAAAGCTTAATCAGTGGACCCTTTATTCCTACCTCGATCCATTTTATCCAAATGCGCGAGGCAAGATCACACGATCGCAGATCGACTGTCTGAACGGGGCATATAGCGACAGTTCGCGCTATAGACCGGGTTATTCTGGTCGCAGCGTTTGCGGTATCGATGAGATATTCGCCTTTCGGAACCTTACGATGGCCGATACGCGGCTTTCCGGCCATGACTGGGCGCCGACAGCATCAGCGACAGCCTATCTGAGCGATTCGGCACGCGCTTATGTCCGCTATGCCGAATATTTCCGGTACCCCAGCCTATTCGAAAGCACGTCGGGCTTTTCACAATCGCTCAACGCCGACTATCCATTGAGGCCGGAGCATCTGCATTCGCTCGAGGCCGCCTATATTCAGGACTTGCGTCCGCTGTTCCGGCTCGGCGACGGCCGGAAGGCGGACTTCCGCCTGACCTGGTATCGCAATGTCACGACCGACGTGATCGATCGCAACACGAACCTCCAGTCCTCCAATCTCGACAAGCAGATCCTCTCGGGCATCGAGGCGCAGGCGCGATACGATAACGGCAGCGTGTTCGGCGACATCGGTTATGCCCACGTCTTCACCAATCGCGTCTGCGACGAAACCAGAGCATTGGTAACGGACTCCGGTTCTACTTGGTTCGGCAAGATTCCAGCCTGCGTCAAATATGGCTTCTACCAAGGTTATCTGCTGACGCAGGCCGCGCCGGACGACTCGCTCAATCTGACGCTGGGTGCGCGACTGCTCGATCGTCGACTGGAATTCGGCCCCCGCTTCGTCTGGTATAGCCGGTATAACAACCCGCTGCTCGACACGCTGCTCAACTCCCCCGATCCGGTCCAGGGCTATGCGCTCAACGTTCCCTATGCATGGGGCAGGAACCTGACGGTGGACGCCTATGTCCGCTTCCGCGTCGATGATCGCTTCACCGCCGAGCTCAACGGCACCAATCTGACCGATCATTATTACAGCGACCCGCTCAGCCGCACGCTCAACCCCTCGCCGGGGCGGACGCTGCGTCTCAGCCTGACCGGGAGGCTGTGACATCCGAATTCGGCAGCCGCCGCCGCGCCTGACATGCAAACCCATGGCCGGGCAGCGACTGCCGGATACCCGCATCCGGAATGGCCGGATGCGTTACCAAGCAGGAGACGTATCATGAAAATGACCAACCTCAAGCTCTTCGCCGCCTCCGCCGCATTGGCGATGGCATTCGCCGGCACCGCTCATGCCCAGGACGTTGAAGGCGGCACCAGCGATCGCGACAACAATCGCGTTGGGGTAAGCTCGGCGTTCGGCCCGTCGCACCCAACCGCCGGCAAGGCCGGACTGAGCGCCAAGGCAACGGGGATCAACAACTTCGTCGCCTTTCAGGACCTGAAGGGCAACGGCTCGACCGACCTGAACGGCGTGACGACGATCAACAATCCGACTACCGGCCCCGACGATCATCGCAACCTCGGCCTGTTCCACTTCGCGCAAGTCGGCAACGATGACGTCTGGTTCGGCGAGTGGAGCAGCAATGCCAGCTCGGGCAGCACCGATCATACGGTCTATTATGCCGGCACCACGACCGGCACGACCGTGCCGACCAGCGGCTCGGCGACCTATGCGGTCCGGGGCATCAGCGACTATGCCAACAAGGGTCTGCTGACCGGCACCTTCACCGCGAACTTCGCCTCTGGCTCGTCGGGCACGCTAACCGGCAGCATCGCCAACAGCGCGTCGGGCTATGGGGTGAACATCGGCACCGCCGCGATCGACGGCGTGACCTTCTCCGGTTCCAGTGCGTCAGCAACCCAGTCCGGGACCACGGTTGCTTCGGGCGGTGCGGTCAAAGGCCAATTCTACGGCGCCAACGCCGCAGCGCTGGCTGGTATCGCCACCTTCGGTTCGGCGCGCCAGTATGACACGGCCTTCGGTGGCACGAAGAACTGATCCGATGCGTCGGGGGACGGGGGCCGTCATGGCCTCCGTCCTTGGCCCGCGAGGCGTCGGCATCGCCGGCGCCCTGTTGGCCGCCGCCTGCCCCTCGCCCGCGCTTGCCCAGCAGGCCGGCAGCGGCGACACGCGCCTGCGCCTCGACCAGACCGTCGAGCAGCGCAAGGCCGAGGCCGAAACGCGGGTGCGCGACAAGACCGAGCGGCTCGATCCGACCAGCGTCGAGATCGACGGCACCACCTATGCCGTCGGCCGCAACGCCAGCGACACGGGCGCGGCGCTCTACGTCTCGATCATGCGGCGACGCTGGCCCGACGTGCGTCGCTTCCTCGCCGCCTATCGCGCCCTCCCCGGTCGCGAGGACGGGCTCGTCCTCTACGCCGAAGGCGGCCTTGCGCGCGAGGCGGGCGACATGGCGGGCGCGGAGCGCGCCTATCGCGCGCTCGTCGCCGCGCAGCCCGATTTCCTGCCCGGCCGGCTCGAACTGGCGCGCGTGCTGTTCCTCGACCGCCGCGATCGCGAGGCGGCGCAGGCCTTCGCCGGCGTGCGCAGCGCGCTGCTCGCGCAGGGCGACAAGGCGGCGGGCGTGGTGCGGACGGTCGACACCTTTCTCGCCGCCCTGCGCAAACGGCGCGGCGTGCAGGGCATGGTATCGTTCGGCCCCGAATACAGCTCCAACCTCAACCAGTCGTCGGCGAGCTATACCTGCCTGATCCCCGGCGCCTCGGGCGATTGCCTGTTCGACCGCAAGGTGCCCGATCCGATCGCCGCGCGCGGGATCAATATCGAGGGCAATGCCACGCTGCGCCTGCCGCTCGCCGGCCATGACGGGATCGGCGGCCGGATGCTCGCCTTCGGCGATCTCTTTCCCGGCCACGGCCGCTACAGCCAAACCGCGCTGTCGCTGTACGCGGGCTACGACCGCCGCACCGCCGCTACCGGGCTGGTCCTCGCCCCCTCGTTCGATCTCGGCACGCTGGGGGGCCAGCGGCTCTACGATGCCTGGGGGCTGCACGGCGAATATAGCCGCGGGTTCGGGTCGCGCACGCTCGTCCGGGTCGAGGGCAATTGGCACGACTATCATTACCGGCGCGACGGCTATCGCGATTACGACGGGCGGCAGGCGGATGCGTGGCTGACCGGCTTCCACACGCTGCCGCACGGCTGGACGGTGTTCGGCGGGCCGGATCTGCTCGACAAGCGCGCCGGCGACCGGGTCAACGCCTATCGCCAATATGGCGCGCGGCTCGGGCTCGACCGGACGATCGGCGCGGCGGTCGACCTGCTGCTGACCGCCTCGCTCCGCCGCCGCGACTATGGTGGCTTCAGCCCGCTGCTCGACGCCAGACGCCGCGACGTCGAGCGGAATTACACGATGCTCGCCCGCCTCCCCGGCGCGAAGGTCGCGGGCCTCAGCCCCAGCCTGCTCGTCCAGCACAGCCGCGTCGGCAGCAACGTCGACTGGCTCTATTCCTACCGGCGCACCAGCGTCAGCCTGAGGATGGATCATGTCTTCTGACCTAGCATTCGCGCCGGCGCCGATGGCGACCGGCTGGCCCACCGCCTCCTATGCCGCGCGGCGCCGGCATGGCGAGAATTTGCTCGGGCTCGGCGGCACGGCGCTGGTCTATGTCGTGTTGGCGGCGATCGCGCTCTGGCACTGGGCGGCCCCCTCCACGGCACCGAGCAGTCGGCCGGCGCCCGCGCTGGCCGTGTTCGACGTCCCCCCTGCCGCGCAAGACGCATCCGCGACCGCGCAGGCGACCACCCCGGTGCAGGAGATGCCGCGCCGGACCGAGACGCCGCCGCCGACGCCACCGGTGCCGGTGCCGCTCGTCCAGCTCCCCGCCCCACATCCCGCGCCGGCCGAACCCGCGACGCCCGCGCTGCCCCGCCCGCAGGGGCATAGCGACCAGCCCGCCGACGCCACTACGCCGGCCAGCGCCGCTCCTGCCGCCGCGCAACCCACATCGGGGCGAACCGCCGCGGCGGAGCGCGCGGCGCGGGCCAATTGGCAGGGCGACATCCTCGCGCATCTCCGGCCGCTGCTGCGCTATCCCCGCGTCGCCGAACGCGACGGGCAGCAGGGCGTGGCACTGGTCGCGATCGGCGTCGATCGTCAGGGCATCGTCCGTTCGGCGCGGATCGTGCGCGGCAGCGGCTATCCGTCGCTCGATGGCGAAGCGCTGGCGACCATCAGGCGCGGCTCGCCCCTGCCCGCGCCGACGCCCGATATTCCGGGCGATCCGGTCTCGGTCGAACTGCCGATCCAGTTCAGCCTGCGGGGCTGACCCCATCGTTCACGTGCGATGGATTTGTCTGAATTAGCCATAGCTCAAGCGCGGTCATCCACGCGCCACGCCGTCGATGGTGAAGCCGGACAGCAGCAGCCCCAGCGGCATGACCAGCCGAACCTAGCCACCCTGCGCGGGACATGACCACCCGATCTCCATACGTTAGCTCGCATACACCGCTCGCTTCACATGAATCAGCCCGAACAGGCCCTTCTGCGACATTTTTACCAATGCGCTAGGACATTCGCCTGTAAATTCTCATTTGTCGTATAAATGCGTTTTTAAGTGGATTAGGCGGCGCCCCGAGACGTTCGCGACGGGCCGAGCACGACGTCTGCAAGTCAGGCGCGGCGGTATCGCCGCGGCCGGATCGGCTGGAGAGAGAATGATGACGGGTTCGATGGTGCGCACGCGCTTGGGTCGCGACAAGGGCTTCCACACGACGGTATCGCTGCTGGCGATCGCTCTGGCCGGCCCGGCCGCACAGGCGCAGACGGCGCCATCGCAGGACGCTCCCGCGCCCGTCGCAGCGGCCGAAGCGCAGCAGAACAGCGGCACCGCCGCCCCGAGCGGCGATCAGGGACAGGCCGTCGACCCCAGCCCCACCACGCCTTCGGCCGGCGATGACATCGTTGTCACGGGTGTCCGCGCCAGCCTTCAGTCGGCGCAGAACATCAAGCGCAACGCGGCGCAGATCGTCGATTCGATCGTCGCGGAAGACATCGGCAAGCTGCCCGACCGCAATATCGCCGAGGCCTTGCAGCGTATCTCCGGCGTCCAGATCCAGCGCGCGTTCGGCGAGGGCAGTTCGGTCGCTATCCGCGGCCTGACCCAGGTCCGCACCGAGCTCAACGGCCGCGACATCTTCACCGCCAGCGGATCGAGCAATTCGCTCAGCCTCGAAGACGTGCCGTCCGAGCTGCTCGCCGGCATCGACGTCTACAAGAATCCGTCGGCGGACCTGATCGAGGATCAGCTCAGCGGCACGATCAACTTCCGCACCCGCAAGCCGTTCGACTTCGACGGTGCCAAGGCGTCCGCGTCGGTGACCAACACCTATTACGATCTCGCACGCCGGAGCAAGCCGGCGGCGTCGCTGCTGCTCAGCGATCGCTGGTCGACCGGCATCGGCGAGATCGGCATCCTCGCCAGCGCCTCCTATCAGAAGACCGCCTTCCGCCAGGACACGATCTCGACCGAGCCGTTCTACACGCTCGATCCGACCAACGCCGGCGATGCCGCGACGCTGGCGACGCTCGGCCGCACCGGCCAGACGACGACGCTGCCGCACGGCACCGGCATCGGCGAAGTGCCCGGCGACCGCCGCCGCTTCGGTGTCGACGTTTCGCTGCAATGGCGGCCGTCCGACACGCTCGAATTCACCGGCGAATATTTCCGCAACGATTACAAGCTGCGCTCCTACGGCTACAGCTATTTCGCCTATACCAGCGGCGTCGCGATCACGCCGCAAGCGGGTGCGCCATTCACTTATGCACCCAACGGCGATTTCCAGAGCGGCACCTTCGTCAACGTGCCGATCGGCAACAACACCTCGATCGGCGCGCGCCATTCGGTGACCACCGATTATTCGCTCAACGCTAAATGGCGGCCGACACCCAATCTGACGATCACCGCCGACGGCCAGTACGTCGATTCGAAGACGAACAATCTCAATTCGATCGTCGGCCTGAGCGGCACCGCGACGACGCTGACCCAGGATATCCGCGGCGACATCCCGTCGTTCCAGATCACCTCGGCGGCGGGGCTCGCCAGCCCGGCGACCTACAGCAACGGCTTCTACCTCGACAATCTCAACAATTCGAAGGGCACCGACAAGGTCGGCCGGCTCGACGGCGAATATCGCTTCGACGGCGGCATCCTCAGCTCGATCAAGGCCGGCATCCGCTACGCCGATCGCCGCAACCGCACCAACGATACCGGCTATCGCTACACCGGGCTGACCGGACCGGCGGGCAATCTCCGCTACGTCGACCTCGGCGACTTCTTCCGTGGCGACGCAAATCTGTTCGGCGACATCCAGGCCTTCTCGCTGCCGACGGTGCTGAACTACGATGCGACGCGGGCGACGCTCGGCATCACCTCGACGCCGACCTTCCAGCCCAGCGGCACCAATACGCAGGCGCAGAAGACCTATACGGGCTATCTCGCCGCCTTCTTCAAGGCGGACGCGCTGCCGGTGCCGATCGACGGCAACGTCGGCGTCCGCGTCGTCCGCACCAAGGTGGCGGTGACCGGCTTCTACCAGCAGATCGACCTGATCACCGCGCCGGACGGCACGCAGCAGACCGCCGCGCCGACCTTCACGGCAAACGACCAGAGCAACGATTACACGTCCGTGCTGCCGAGCCTCAACCTGCGCGCGCATCTCACCGAGCGGCTGCAACTGCGGTTCGCCGCATCGAAGAACATCTCGCGCCCGAACTTCAACCAGCTCAACCCGACGCTGACGATCACCGAGCCCGGCACCGCACAGATCGACCAGCAGCATACCACCTCGACCGGCAATCCCTTCCTGAAGCCAATGCGGTCGAGCAACCTCGACGCCTCGCTCGAATGGTATTTCGCGCGGACCGGGTCGGTGAGCGTCGCCGGCTTCTACAAGAACATCTCCAACTACATCCAGACGGTGATCGTGCCGCGTAGCGTCACCTTCACCGACGGCGTCACCGCGCTCTACGACGTGACGACCTACGACAATGCCAGCAAGGCCAAGGTGAAGGGCGCGGAGATCGCCTATCAGCAATTCTTCGACTTCCTCCCCGGCGCGCTGAGCGGCCTCGGCATGCAGGCGAACTTCACCTACGTCGACTCCGAGGCGCCGAGCCCGGCCAGCCAGGGGCCGGTGACGCAATTGCCGCTGGAGGGCCTGTCAAAGTACAATTACAATCTGGTCGGCATCTATGAGCACGGCCTGATCTCGGCGCGCGTTGCCTACAATTGGCGCAACAAATTTCTGGTGACGACCTCGGCCAACGGCACGGGCAATCTGCCCATCTTCCAGAAATCGTCCGGGCAGCTCGACGCGTCGATCACCGCCAACGTGACGCCTCATCTGTCGCTGACACTCAACGGCACCAATCTCACCAATACGGTGCGGTCGACCTATTACGGCATCACCACCCGCCCGCGCGATTCCATCATGAGCGACCGGCAGATCGCCGGCGTTGCGCGCATCACTTTCTGACCGTCGACGGCGCCGGACCGTCGTGTCCGGCGCCGATTACCGCGCCGCGCCTGCCGTCACGCGCGTCATCGCCAGCGCGGCGAGCAGCAACGCGCCGGCGGCGAAGGCGAGCGTCCAGATCGGCTCGGTCGGGAAGAAGTGCTTGGTGATCGACCCCATCACCGTCGCGACCAGCAACTGCGGCACAACGACGAAGACGTTGAACAATCCCATATAGATGCCGAGCTTGCGCTGCGGCAGGCTGGAGGCGAGAATCGCATAGGGCATGGCGAGGATCGACGCCCAGGCGATGCCGATGCCGATCTCGCTCGCCAGCAGCCATCTCGGATCGCGGATGACGAAGAAGCTCGCGAAGCCCGCTGCGCCGCACAGCAGCCCGACGATATGCGTGCGCGCCTGTCCGATCCGCCGCGCCAGCAGCGGCAGCAGCGTCAGCGCCGCCACCGCGGCGATGCCGTTATAGGCGGCGAACAGCACGTCGACCCAATTGGCTCCCGCCTGATAGAGCGGGCTGTGCGCGTCGGGCGCGCCGTAGAAGGCGCCGGCGACGATTGGCGTGGTGTTGATCCACATGATGAACAACGCCGACCAGCTGAAGAATTGGGCGACCGCCAGCCGCTTCATCAGCACCGGCATGCCGCCGAAATCGCCGACGATATGGCCGAGCATGTCGACCGGCCGTCCGTCGCGCGCGCGCAGGATGGCGAGGATGCTCGCCAGTCCATAAGCGATCAGCAGGCCGCCGAGCAGATACACTTCCTTTTCGAGGCCCAGCGCCGCGACGCCGGCGACGACGATCGCGCCCGCCGCGATCCACACGCTGCTGCCGGTCAGCCGGCGCGCAGCGAGTGTGCGCGTCACCTGCGCCTGATCCTCGGCATCGGCCTCGCCGTGGAATCCCGCCATCTCCGCGGGCGAATATTCGCGCGTAGTCAGCACCGTCCACAGCACCGCGAGGAACAGCGCGGCGCCCCCGAACCAGAAGGCGAAGCGCACCGTATCGGGGATGCCGCCGCTCGCCGCGACGTTCGATACGCCGAGGTGTTCGAGCAGCCACGGGAAAATCGACCCGAACACCGCGCCCGCACCGATGAAGGCGGTCTGCACCGCATAGCCGGCGGCATGCTGGTCCTTGTCGAGCATATCGCCGACGAAGGCGCGGAACGGCTCCATCGAGACGTTGAGCGACGCATCGAGCAGCCAGAGCAGCAACGCCGCCATCAGCAGCCCCGGACTCTCGGGCATCAGCAGCAGCGCGATCGCGGCGAGGATCGCGCCGGCGAGGAAATAGGGCCGCCGCCGGCCGAGACGGCCGAGCCAGGTGCGGTCGCTGAGGTGGCCGATCACCGGCTGCACCAGCAGTCCGGTGAGCGGCGCCGCGACCCACAGCGCCGGCAGATCGTCGAGGCTGGTGCCGAGCGATTGGAAGATGCGGCTCATGTTCGCGTTCTGGAGCGCGAAGCCGATCTGGATGCCGAAAAAGCCGAACGAGATGTTCCAGAGACCCGCCCAGCTCTGCCGCGGCCGTGCGACGGCGGTCACGCGGCGCGCCGGTAAATCGCGGGGACATGAGGTAGAGTCGATGCTGGCCTCGCACGCTCTCGCACCCCGCCGTCACCCCGGCCCTGCGCCGGGGTCCCGCTTCTTGCTGCACGACGCCAAGAGGAAGCGGGATGCCGGATCAAGTCCGGCATGACGAACGATGTGGGAACCGCTGCGACACCCGATCGGCCATAGGCGATGCCGCGGCTATACGGGGCCGGGCAACCGGCCTCGCCAAACCTCCCGTCCCCCCGGTGAGCAACGCTTTCCGCGCCTGCGGACCGGTGGATGCCGAAACAAGTCCGGCATGACGGCGTGGGTTCGGCAACGATCGCGCGCCTCGGCCCCCGGCGGATCACCGCCGCCGCGCCTTGCCGGCGGCGACGAAGCGGATCGCCTGTCCGCCGCCCGGCGCCAGCGCGAGCGACAGCGTGTCGCCCTTCTTCACGCTGCGCTTCTCGATCGCGATCGCATGGCGCGCCGACGTCCGGTAATCCGCGCCCGCGCCGTCGCGATACACTTCTGCGGTATAGCTACGCCCGGAATCAAGGAAGTTAAGGGCGACGGTCAGCGTGCGCGGCGCCTCGTTGGTGATGCTGCCGAGATACCAATCTTCGCCGGCGCGGTCCTTGCGCGCCACCGTCACGTACTCGCCGACCTCGCCGTTGAGCACGCGCGTCTCCGACCAGTCGACCGGCACGTCGCGGATGAACTGGAAGGCGTCCATATGCTTGGCGTAATTCTCGGGCGTATCCGCCGCCATCGTCACCGGCGAATAGATCACGACGTACAGCGCGAGCTGCTTCGCCTCGGTCGACAGCAACGGGCTGCCGCCCGACCCTTCGAGGCTCAGCACGCCGGGGGTGAAGTCCATCGGGCCGCCGAGCCATTGCGTGAAGAACATATTGGCTTCGTGGCTGGGCGGGTTCTTGCCCGGCCAGGCGTTATATTCCATCCCGCGGCCACCCTCGCGGCTCAGCCAGTTGGGATAGGTGCGGCGCAGGCCGGTATCCTTGATCGGCTCGTGGCTGTCGATGCCGACCTTGTATTTGGCGGCGGTCTGGACGACGCGCAGATAGTGGTTCGCCATCCACTGGCCCTCGTGCCATTCGCGCTTCTTCGTGCCGTCGGCGTCGACGCGCTCGATCTGGCCGGCATCGGTGACATAGCCGGTCTTGATGACCGGAATGCCGTGGTCGCGTGCATAGGAGAAGGCGCGGTCGAGCTGCGCGTCATAATGGCTCGCCGAGCCGCCGGTCTCGTTATGGCCGACCAGATAGACGCCCTTCGCCCTGGCGTAGCGATACAGTTCCGCCGCGTCGAAATCGGGGGTCGGCTGGTCGAACTGCATCTCGTTGCCATTGCCGAACCAGTCGCCGTTCCAGCCGACGTTCCAGCCCTCGACCAATACGCCGGGGATGCGGTTGGCGGCGGCGAAGTCGATATAGGTCTTGACGTTGGCGGTGGTCGCACCGTGCTTGGGACCGGTCGCCCAGGTCCAGTCGCCCTTGATCATATTCCACCAGACGCCGACGAACTTGCCCGGCTTGATCCAGCTGACGTCGCCGAGCTTGTTCGGCTCGTTGAGGTTGAGCTCGAGGTGGCTCATGTACAGGCCGGGCGCATCGTCCGACAGGATCACCGTCCGCCACGGCGAGGTGAAGGGTGCGGTCCGCACGACCTTGGGCGCGCCGGCGCCGGGGGTCAGCGCCGCCTTGAACGTATTGCCCTCGCTGCGCGCCAGATTCATTGCGGCATAATCGATCAGCGCCGCCTCGTGCACCGCAGCGTGCGTGCCGTCGGCGAGCTTGACCGTCATCACAGTCTGCGCGGTGCCGACCGCGTCGAGCGGGGTCTTCTCGTAGAGATATTCCTCGCGATTCCACTGGAGCGCAGGCTTCCACCATGCCGTGCCGTTCTGCGCGAAGGCGAATTCGGTCAGCTCGTCGGCGATGTTCGCCTGATGCAGATTGGGCTGGTCTGGGAAACTGTAGCGGAAGCCGATGCCGTCGTCGAAGATGCGGAAGGTGACGTCCATCTCGCGCTTCAGCCCGGTCTTCTCGCGGAAGCGGAGGGCGAGCTCATTATGGCGATCGCGGATCGTCTTCCATTCGCCGAACGGCTGCGTCCAGCTGCTGTCCGCCGACGACGCCGTCTTGCCGATCAGTTCGAGGTTGCGCTCGATCTTCGGTGCATCGGTGAACATGACGCCGAGCTTGCCGGGGTTGAGCACCGGCTTGCCCTTGCGCGTGACCGCATAGGTCGGACGGCCGTCGTTATCGAGCGCGATCGTCACCACCAATGATTTGTCGGGCGAGGTCGCGGTCGCCGCCGGCTGGGCAGCGACGGTCGGGATCTGGGCAACGCCATTGGCGTCGGTCTGCGCGATCGCCGTGCTGCTGAGCAGCGCCAGCGCGAGGGCGCCCCCGATCGTGTAATGCTTCATCATGCCTCTCCCATTTTGGTGGCGATCAGTGCGCCATATCCGTCGAAATGCCAGCCCTGCATCGCGTTTTCGACGACCGGCCGCCACGCGTCTGGCTGCTCGGGCGCCCAGCGCTGCGGCTCGGGCGACAGGTTGAACACGCAGAGCATCGTCTCGTCCGCAGCGCGACGCTCGATCGCGAGCATCGCCGCGTCCGCCGCGACGACGCGGATGTCGCCGGTCAGCAGCGCGGGGTGCCGCTTGCGCAGCGCCAGCGTTTCGCGCGTCCAGTGCAGCAGGGCATGCGGATCGCGCTCCTGCCGGTCGACCGCCAGCGCGGCATGATCGGCACCGACCGGCAGCCACGGTCGGGCGGTCGAGAAGCCCAGATTGGCGGCATCGCTGCGCCACGCCATCGGCGTGCGCGCGCCGTCGCGCGACAGCGTCTGCGGCCAGTTGGCGATCGCCTCGGGGTCCTGAAGATCCTCGAACGGCACCGCGACCTGGGTCAGGCCGAGTTCCTCGCCGTAATAGAGGAAGATATTGCCGCGCAGGCTGGCCAGCAGCAGCATCTTCATCCGCGCAAAGGCGCGAGGATCGCCCTGCCCCGCCCAGCGCGAGATCGCCCGCGGCGCGTCGTGATTCTCGAACGCCCAGCTCGGCCAGCCGACGCCGTCCTGCTCGGGCCATTTGTCGATCGCGTCCGCGACGATCCCCGGCGTCAGTGTCGGCGCATAGAGGAAGTCGAAGCCATAAGCGCTGTGAAGGCGACGCCCTTCCGCGGTGAACAGCTTCATCTCGCGATCGCTGTCCGCACCGCCGACCTCGGCGACGGTGAAGCGCGCGTCATAGCTGTCGAACAAAGCCCGCACGCGCTCCAGAAACCCGGGAATGGCATCGTGGCTCTGATTGTATTGGTGCAGCTGGAAATCGAACGGACGCGTGCGCGGGATGCCGTCGTCGAGCGGCGCGGGCGGATTGTCGCGCAGATCGGGGTCGAACATCATGAAGTTGATCGCGTCGATGCGGAAGCCGTCGACGCCGCGCTCCAGCCAGAAGCGGGCGACGTCTAGGAAGGCCTGTTGCACCGCCGGATGGTGGCCGTTGACCTGCGGCTGCTCCTTCAGGAAATTGTGCATGTAATATTGGCCGCGGCGCGCGTCCCAGGTCCAGGCCGGACCGCCGAACACCGATTGCCAATTGTTGGGCGGCGACCCCTCGGGCTGCGGATCGCGCCAGACGTACCAGTCGGCCTTGGGATTGTCACGGCTCGACCGGCTCTCGACGAACCAGGGATGCTGGTTGCTGGTATGCGCCCAGACCTGATCGACGATCACCTTGAGACCCAGTGCATGCGCGCGCACGACCAATGCGTCGAAATCGGCGATCGTGCCGAAGATCGGATCGACGTCGCAATAGTCCGACACGTCATAGCCGAAATCGGCCATCGGCGAGCGGAAGAAGGGCGACAGCCAGATCGCCTCGACGCCAAGGCTGGCGACGTGATCGAGATGCGCGGTGATGCCCGGCAGATCGCCGATGCCGTCGCCGTTGGAGTCCGCGAAACTGCGCGGATAGATCTGGTAGATGGTCGCGCCGTGCCACCACGGGCGGTCAGTCAGGGTCATTGGGTCGCCTTCAGGGCACAGACGGCATAGCCGAGGGGAGGAAGCGTGATCGTCAGGCTGCCGGGCGCGGCGACCGCACCGCAGCCGCTGCCGGAGAGCGTGGTCGCGCCGGTCGCGCCGATGCCGACCTCGACCTGACGGGTGAGCGGCGTCGTCGCGGTATTGAAGGCGAGCAGCACCTCCGCGCCGCTGTCCGGATCGAAACGGGAGATGGCGAGCAGGCCCGGCGTCTCCTCGCGGGCGCGCAGCTGCTGGCGACCGCGGGTTAGCGCCGGGGTGGCCAGACGCAACTTCGCCAGCGCGGCCGTCTGTTTGAACAGCGGATTGTCCTGCCCGAAATGCGCCGTCGCGTTGGTGGTGTTGGTGCCGAGCAGGCGGTTGTCGTTATAGACCGCGACCTTGCTTGCGAACATGTCCTCGCGCGCATCCTGATCGTTGCCGTCGCTGACGAACCCCTGTTCGTCCCCCGAATAGATCGTCGGTACGCCGCGCAGCGTCAGCAGCATCGCGTTGGACAGCATGACGCGCGCCATAACCTCGGCGTCGCTCGCCTGCGGGAAGGCCTTGCGGACGAAGGTCGAGAAGCGGCCGTCGTCGTGATTGCCGGTGAAGGTCGGCAATTGCACCGCGGTGTCGAAGCCCTTGGCATAGAGCGCATCGCCGTCGAACAGAGCCTCGAACGCGTCGGTGCCACGCGTGCCGGCGACCGTCTCGACCACCGCCTGCCGGAAGGAGAAGTCGAGCACCGCGGGCAGTTTGTCGACGATCGTATGCTGCGCGAGCACCGCCGGCCGCACCTCGTGATCCGACACCTCGCCGAAGATGTGGAAATTGGGAATGCCCTTCGCCTTCGCGCGCGCCTGCATGGCGGGGACGAATTCGGTCCAGAATTCCGGGTTGACGTGGCGCGCGGTGTCGATGCGGAAGCCGTCGATCCCGAACCGGTCGATCCAGCCGCCGAAGATGTCGATCATCCCCGCGACGACCTTGGGGTTCTCGGTCATCAAATCGTCGAGGCCGACGAAATCACCCATCGTCGAACTCTCGTTGCGATAGGTCGTGTCGCCGCGATTGTGGTAGAGCGTGACGTCGTTGAGCCATGCCGGCACCTTCACCGTCTTTTCGGCGGCGGGGACGAAGGGCGTATAGGCATAGGCCGGATCGGTCAGGCGCGCGAAATTCTCCGGCGTGCGGACGTCGTCGCCGGCGAAACCCGGATTGATCGGCTTGCCGTTGATGCCGAGCCGGCGCTGATAGGGATAATCGGCGCGGCTGCGATACGGGCATTCGCGCTTTGCCTGGCATTCGCGATACTGGATCACGTCGGCGGTGTGGTTGATGATGATGTCCATATAGACCTTCATCCCGCGCGCATGCGCCGCCGCGACCAAAGCGGCGAAATCGGCGTTGGTGCCGAGATGCGGATCGACCTGCGTGAAGTCGGTGATCCAATAGCCGTGATAGCCCGCCGATTGCTGGCCGGGGCCGCCCTGTACCGGCTTGTTCTTGAAGATCGGCCCGACCCACAGGGCCGTCGCACCGAGCGACTGGATATAGTCGAGCCGCCGCGTCAGCCCCTTGAGGTCGCCGCCGTGATAGAAGCCTTTCGCCGTCGGATCGAAGCCGGTGACGAGCGGCCCGCCCGTGAGGCCGCCGCGATCGTTGGCGGTGTCGCCATTCTCGAACCGGTCGGGGAGCAGGAAATAGATCACCTCGTCCTGCGGCAACCGCGCGCGATAATCGGCGGTCTGCGCGGACACGGCGGGGGCCGCGAACAGCAGCGCGAGCGCGGTCGCGGTTCGTGTGGCGAGCTTCAGCATGCATCCCCCGGCATCGTCGTGCGCCCGATCCATCGCCGGCCGCATCCGGGGCCGTTGTGCGGACGCAGGCGCGCCAAGCCAAGCATAGGGCATACGTATTCACTGACGCTATCCCGCCCCGTCGCACTGATGTAGATTGCCCTCATGGCCGTGAAGAGCAGAGGACGGGGACCGGGCGGAGCGAGCGACAAGCCGACCTCCTTCGACATCGCCGCACGCGCCGGCGTGTCGCAGCCGACCGTCAGCCGCGCGCTGCGCGGCGACCGCACGGTGAGCGCGGCGACGCGGATGCGGATCGAGGCGATCGCCCGCCAGCTCAATTACAAGGTCGACAAGAACGCCTCGTCGCTGCGCCGCGGCCAGAGCATGACGCTGGCGCTGCTGTTCTTCGAGGACCCGCTCGACGACGGCAGCTTCATCAACCCCTTCTTCCTGTCGATGCTGGGCTCGATCCTGCGCACCTGCGCGGCGCGCGGCTACGATCTGCTCAGCTCGTTCCAGCAGCTCTCCGCCGACTGGCACACCGATTACGAGGACAGCCGCAAGGCGGACGGGATCATCCTGCTCGGCTATGGCGATTACGAACTGTACAAGGCGCGGCTGGAGGCGCTGGTCGCGCAGGGGACGCATTTCGTGCGCTGGGGCTCGGTCGACAGCCACAATCTCGGCGTGACGATCGGCTGCGACAATATCGCGGGCGGGCGGGTCGCCGCCGGGCATCTGGTCGACCGCGGCCGCCGGCGGATCGGCTTCATCGGCCATGCGGACGATCATTATCCCGAATTCCGCGACCGCTATCGCGGGCTGTGCGCCGTGTTGCGCGCGCACGGCCTGCCGGTCGATCCCGGTCTGCACGCCGATGCGCTGACCGTCGAACAATCGGGCTATGAGGCGACGAAGCGGTTGCTGGCGCGCGACATTCCGTTCGACGCGCTGTTCGCGGCCTCCGACATCATCGCGCTCGGCGCGATGCGCGCGCTGACCGAGGCGGGGCGGCGCGTACCCGAGGATGTCGCGATCGTCGGCTTCGACGACATCCCCGCCGCCGCGACGACGCAGCCGCCGCTGACGACGATCGCGCAGGACTATCGCCGCGCGGGCGAAGTGCTGGTCGACACCTTGCTGCGCCGCATCGCCGACGAACCGACCGATACGGCGCTGTTGCAACCGCGGCTGATCGTGCGCGGATCGACGTAAGCATCCATACCGTTGGTGCTGAGCCTGTCGAAGCACCGTGAGACTCACCTGCCCTTCGACAGGCTCAGGGCGAACGGGGAAAGGGGCGTTCTCGCCCGGACGTTCGTGCCTTTTCAAACCCGGCAAAGAATAGTTCGCGCAGAGACGCAGAGACGCAAAGGGGGAGCGTCTGCCGCGGCCGCGGCCCGTCAATTCACGCCATGAGGTAGACAAGACCACGCACTGCCCCGGGCGCGACACCTTTGCGCCTTCGCGTCTCTGCGCGAACAAAAACCTTCCTTACAGTCACCGCGCCTTGCAATGCTGGGCGACGAACGCCGCGTGCGTCGGCATCGCGCCCGCCTCGCGGCGGTAGAGCAGTTCCAGCGTCTCCATATATTCGCCGAGGTCGCCGTCGTCGATCTGGTCGGCGAGCGGGTGATGTGCGCGTGCCGCCACCCCCTGCCCGGCCAGCACCTGGAGCCAGCCGTCCTCGGTGAACAATTCCTCCTGTTCGCGGACGATCGTCCCCGCCTCCTGCCAGAGCGCGATCTTGGCGCGCAGCGTATCGGGCAGGTTCGTTGCCCGGCACGCCTGCCAGAAGGGTTCGGCGCGGCCGTTCGCCCAATAATGGAGGATCAGGAAGTCGCGGATGCGCTCGATCTCCACCCCGGTCTGGCGATTATATTCGTCGCGCAAGGCGGGGGCGACGGGCAGCGCGGGCAGCAGCTTGATCAGCCGCGCGATCGCCGACTGGATGAGGTGGATGCTGGTCGATTCGAGCGGTTCGAGGAAGCCGCTCGCCAGCCCCATCGCGACGACATTGTGGCTCCAGGCACGCTTGCGGCGGCCGGTGACGAAGCGGAGCTGGCGCGGTTCGCCCTGCGCCTCGCCCTCGATGTTTGCGAGCAGCGTGTCGGCTGCGGCCTCGTCGCTGGTGAAGGCGCTGCAATAGACATGGCCGTTGCCGGTGCGATGCTGGAGCGGGATACGCCATTGCCAGCCCGCCTCGCGCGCGATCGCGCGAGTATAGGGCAAAAGCGCGCCGACATTGGCGCTCGGCACCGCGATCGCACGGTCGCAGGGCAGCCAATGGCGCCAGTCCTCGTAACCCGTTTCGAGCGCTCCCTCGATCAGCAGGCCGCGGAAACCGGTGCAGTCGAGGAACATGTCGCCGGCGACACGCTCGCCGGAATCGAGCGTCAGCGCGGCGACGTCGCCGGTCAGGGGATCGCGTTCGACGCCGGCGATCCTTCCCTCCGTCCGCTCGACACCGCGATTGACCGCGAAGCGGCGGAGGTAGGCGGCATAAAGGCCCGCATCGAAATGGAAGGCATAAGGCATCGCCGGGATCGTCGCCGCGGTGAGCGGCCCGCCGCGGTGCATCCGCCCGGCCCGCGCGGCCACCTCGTTGAGGCAATACGCGTCGAGCGGCTTGGCGAGGCCGAGCCGGCGCGCGCGCAGCCAGTAATGCTGGAAGGCGATCAGCCCGACGTCGCGGCCGACATCGCCGAAAGCGTGCATGTAGCTATGGCCGGGCTCGCGCCAGCCGTCGAAGGCGATGCCGAGCTTGAACGTGCCGCCGGTGGCACGCAGGAAGGCATCCTCGTCGAGGCCGAGCGCCTGATTGAACAGGCAGATCTGCGGGATCGTCGCCTCGCCGACGCCGACCGTGCCGATGTCGTCGGATTCGATCAGGCGGATGCGGTAGCCGGTTTCGAGAAACCCACCCAGCGCCGCCGCCGCCATCCAGCCGGCGGTGCCGCCGCCGGCGATCACGATCGTGGTGACGGATGCTGTCATGCCCTTGGCCTATCGACAAAAAGGGCTGCCGTCACAAGACGACAGCCCAAGGTTCCGGGGAGGAATGGAGGTCGGCGTCAGAATTTGTAGGTGACGCCGATATAATAATCGCGGCCATAGCGCTGGTAGTCGATCACCTGGCGCGGATCGTCGTTCTGATAGGTGATGAACGGACGATCGGTGAGGTTCTTCGCCTGCGCGAGGATCGAGAAGCCGCGGAGGAAGCCCTCCTGGAATTCATAGCCGATCTGCGCGTCGAGGATGCCTTCCGACTTGGCGGTGCGATAGGTAGGCGACGCCGAGAGGCCGGCGACCTCGGCGAGGAAGTCCGAGCGGTAGCGATAGTTGGCGCGCGCCTGGAAGCCCCATTTCTCGAAGTAGATCGTGCCGCTGCCGGTCCATTTCGACAGGCCGGGCAAGGTGATCGCCTGCGTCGGGTTGCTGGCGAACTTGATCGTCGACTGGGTGTAGTTGCCGCTTGCGAAGATGCCGAAGCCGTCGAGCGCGCTGGTGATCGCCTTGAACGGCAGCGAGACGGTCGCCTCGACGCCGAGCACCTCGCCGCGACCGGTGTTGGCCGGTGCGCTGACGTTGCCGATCGTCTGGCCGGCGGCGATGACCTGCGCCTGCTGCGCTGCGGTCAGCGCCGGCAGCAGCGCCGAGAAGTCGTAGGCGTAGCTGTTGTTCGGATCGACGAAGTCGGTGAGGTGCTTGAAATAGCCCGACAGCGCGACATAGCCGCCGGCGTCGAAATATTTCTCCAGCGACAGGTCGATGTTGGTCGACTGATAGGGCCGCAGCGCGACGTTGCCGCCGGTCGAGCTGAACACCGGGAACAGCCCCGCCGGGGTACGACCGATGTTGGTGAGGTTGATCCCCACGTCCTGCGTGACGCGCTCCTGGTCGAGGCGCGGACGCACCATCGTCTGCGATGCGCCGAGCTTGACGTAGCCGTTGTCGACCAGCTCGACCGAAAAGGTCGCCGAGGGCAGGACGTTGGTGTATTTTTCGGTCTGGTCGGCCGGGGCGACGGTGACCACGCCGTTGACGACGCTGGCGATCTGGCCGACCGACCGTTGTTCGGAGCGGACCACCTGCACGCCGAGCGCACCCTTGACCGCCTTGCCGCCGAGGTCGCCGTCGAGGCTCAGCTTGGCATAGCCGGTATAGACGTCCTCGATGACGCGATTGTCGCGGACCAGCGACGACGGCCGGTTGTCATAGGCGGCGTTGAGCGCATTGTTGTATACGTAAAGCGGGTCGTAGGTCAGCATCGCCGGGACGCCGAGATAATCGAGCGGGATGTTGGTGCCGAGCAACGCCTCGGTCGGCACCGCGGCGCTGGTCGGCGTGCCGCTCGCGACGGTGCAGCCGGTGCCGGCGCCCCGCGGGCAGAGGAAATAGGAAGTATAGGCGCTCGTCTTCTCGCGCCGGCTGTAATTGCCGCCGACCTCCCAGCTGCGCACGAGGCTGCCCTCGAACTCGCCGTTGAGGCTGGCGCGGAGCGACTTGAGATCGTCCTTGAACTTGGGCTGGTTGAGGAAGCCCGACTGGACCACCGCCTGCGTGCCGTTGTTGCCCCAGCCCTGCGGATCGGTGAGGCGCAGGATGTTGGTGTTGGTGTAGTCGAGCGTCGGCACGATCCGGTAGGTGCCATTGGCATTCTGCGTGACCGTCACCGTGTCGGCGACGCCGCTCTTGGCGAAACCAGTACCGGTGTTGGTCTCGAGCAGGAAGTCGGTGCGCGTCGCGCGGCTCCAGCTCGCATCGACGTTGAAGTGGAGGCGCTCGCCGAGCTTGATGTCGTTGTTCCAGCCGAGCGACAGATTCTCCGCCTTGCGCTGGTTATAGTCGTTGCGCTGAACCGCGAAGACGTTGCTGAACGTCGTCGTCGTCGCGAAGCCGTTGTTGACGGTGATGCCGCTGCGCACCGGATCGGAGAAGCCGAGCGGGAATTCGATGCCGCGCAGCCGCTGCGTTTCCTCGAAATTGGAATAGAGCGCGTCAAAGGTCGAGTGGAACACCTCGGACGGCTGCCATTCGACCGTGCCGACCGCGCCGTAGCGCTTCAGCTCGTTCGACTGGACATAGGGCTTGGCGCCGCCGAGGATGTACGGGTCGGCGGCGGTGCCGGTACCCGGATAGCCCCAGGCATTGTAGCGCTCGTCCTGCGACGGCGTCTGCGTCCCGGACACGCCGATCGCGATGCCGAGCGTGTCGCCCGCGAATTTGTCGATATAGGTCGCCGAGGCGCGATAGCCGTAGCGCGACGAATCCGGGTTGAGATTGTCGATGCCGTTCATCTGGCCGCGGGCGTTGATCGCGAAGACGCGGCCCGATTGTTCGAGCGGACGCAGCATGCGCAAATCGACGGTACCCGAGATGCCCGCCGCGATCAGCGACGCGTCGGCGGACTTGTAGACGTTGACGTTGCGGAAGAATTCCGAGGGATATTGATCGTATTCGACGCCGCGGTTGTCACCGACGGTCACCTGTTCGCGGCCGTTGAGCAGCGTCGTCGAGAAATCGGGGCCGAGGCCGCGGATCGACAGGCGCTGGTCGCGCCCCTCGAGCCGCTGCGCGGTGACGCCGGGCAGACGCGCGAGCGAATCGGCGATCGAGACGTCGGGCAGCTTGCCGACGTCCTCGGCCGAGACGCTGTCGACGATCAGCGTCGAGTTGCGCTTGATCTTCGCCGAATTGGCGAGGCTGGCGCGGATGCCGGTGACGACGATCTCGCCACTGTCGGTGGCGGCGTCCTCGACGGTCTGCGTCTGTGCCGCCTCCTGATTGGGGGTCGGCTCGGCGGCGGGGGCCGGCGCCTGCACCGTCGCCGCGGCGGGCGGATTGGCGGTGGGCGATTGCGGGTTGGGCGCTTCCTGCGCGAAGGCGGCACCGCCGGTGACCAGAAGCACGCTGGCGATGGCGACGGTGCTGGAGCACAGCGCGATACGAGCGCGGCGCGTGTATAGAGACTCGGTCTGGGACACGAAGAAATCCTCCCCCTAGTGGCGTCATGCCCCCACCCGCTCCATCGCGGATGATCAGCTGACTGGTTGCCCGGCTTGTGAACGCGGGGGGATTAGGAGCCAAGTCGGCCACATACGTATTCACGGAGCGGCAGGCGCTCCGTGCTTTTCGTGCAACGTCAGGCCACTAGTGCGTGGCGTCGAGGAAGGTGTTGACGGTGAGCCGGCCGGTCGCCGGATCGGGATCGAAGGCGAGGTCCACCGGCAAATCGGCGCAGTGCAGCGTGTTCGACCGATAGAGGATCGCGCGATTGAACCGCCCCTCGTGCACCGCCAGCCGCTCGAACAACGGCGTGTCGCCCGCGATATACCCGGCCGCGGGCAGGCCGCCGCGCCGCAGGTCGGTGTCGAGCGCGGCGCGATACGGGTCGAGCCGCGTCGCGTCGATCGACTCGAAACCGGTGCTGCGATGCCGGTAGAAGGCGGTGCCGCTACGCTCGTCCGGCGACAGATAATGGAGCAGCGCGAGCCGCGTCGGCGAGACTTCGTCGAAATGCGGCAGGCGCTGGATCGGCGCGAGCGCCGCCGGCGGCGTGGTGACGATGGAATAGAAGGCATCGGCGATCGCCAGCCCGCCGACGCCGAACGCCGCCTGTGCGACGGGCTCGAGCCGGGCGAGCAGATCGCGCAGCATTCGCGGCGAGACCGGGGCGCGGATGCCGGGATAATGCGGCCCGATCGGCGCGAACGACAGGAAGGCGGCATCGTCGCGGAAGCGCGCGGCATCGGCGAAACCGTCGATGACGACGACGGGCTGCGCCTCGGCGCCGTGGTGGGTGATCGAAACCGTCCAGTCCATCGCCGGGGATGTCGGGCATGACGGCGAAGAATGCAATCGCGGGACCCGCAAGGGCTCATATCTGCACTTCCGCTAATGCGTCGCAACATCTATGATGAAGAGGCGACGGGATCAACGGAGGCGATGCCATGACGGAGCCGGTCTACACCCTGTACGACGTTCGCGATTACCCGATCGTGCGCTTCGTCGGCGAGGCGACGGAAGGCTATGCGACGCGCTGGTGCGCGGAAATGGATCGGTTGCTCGCCGATGGCGGGCGGTTCGTGCTGATCTATCCGCCGCGCCGCCAGGAGGAGGCACATGCCGACTGCGTCGCCCGCGGCCAGTGGCTCAAACACAATAAGACGGCCTTGGCCGAGCGCTGCCTCGCGGTGATCGCGATCGAGCCCGATGCCGCGCGGCGGGCGGAGATGGAGGCGATGTACCCCAATCTCGTCAAGGCGTTCGGCACGCCGCAGGCCGTACGCGCCACGGCCGCCGAGGCCGAACGGCTCGCGCGCCACCTGCCGGCCGGCGGCGGGCCGTCCGACGGGGTTTGAGCGCAACGCCGCCGAACGGGGTGAGGGATCATGGTCGATGTCAGCGGACGGGTCGACGGGCCGATCCACAATGCCGGCTGGGTCGCCTATGAGCCGATCGCGGCGATCCGCGAGGCGGCGTTCGACCGGATGATGGCGATCGCCGTCAAGGCGTCGCTGTAGCTGGCGCAGTCGGCGGGCAAGCCGCCGCGCGAGCGCCGCCCCCGCCCGTCAGGACCGCAGACCCTCGACCAGCGTCAGGTCGACGTCGGGGATCATCCCTTCCAGCACCGCCCAATAGCCCGACACCGCATCCTGCCCGGCGGTCTGGTATGCCTGCGACATCTTGATCCGCACCGCCTCGAACAGGTCGTTCTCCATCCGCGCGCCCTCTTCGGTCAGGCGCAGCAGACGCTGGCGGCGGTCGCGTTCGCCCGGACGGGTCTCGACCAACTTGCGGTCGGTTAGTTCGTTGAGTACGCGGCCCAAGGACTGTTTGGTGATCGCGAGCAATCCCAGCAACTCGCTGACCGTCAGGTCGGGTTTGCGCGCGATGAAATACAGTGCACGATGATGCGCGCGGCCCAATCCCTGTGCTGCGAGCCCCTGATCGACGGAGCGGGTGAGATGGCTATGGCCAAAATACAGCAGTTCCATGCCGCGACGCAATTCGGGCTCGCGGAGAAACTGGGCGGAAGCGGAGGGAGCTGTGGCAGCCATGTTGACCAGTTTAGCCCCCGCCCGTACGCGTCCGCAACCCCTGATGCCTGAGAGAAATCGATGACCCGTGTTTCCACGGCCGCCGCGCCGACCTTCCGTTTCGATCGCAGCGCGACCCCGGTCGAGGCCAATGAGCGCGCCGCGCGGCTGGTCGACCCGGGCTTCGGCCGCGTCTTCACCGATCATATGGCGGTGATCCGCTACACTGAGGCGGAGGGCTGGCACGACGCCAAGATCACCGCCCGCGCGCCGATCACCGTCGATCCGTCGACTGCGGTGTTGCATTATGCGCAGGAAATCTTCGAGGGGCTCAAGGCCTATCGGCTCGACGACGGCGGCACCGCGCTGTTCCGGCCCGACGCCAATGCGCGCCGCTTCAACAACAGCGCGCGCCGGCTCGCGATGCCCGAGCTGCCCGAGGAACTGTTCCTACAATCGTGCCGGCAGCTCGTCGCCACCGAGCGCGACTGGTTTCCGCAGATCGAGGGCGGCGCGCTTTACCTGCGTCCCTTCATGTTCGCGAGCGAGGCGTTCCTCGGCGTCAAACCGTCGTCCGACTATCTCTATATGGTGATCGCCTCGTCGGTCGGCGCCTATTGGAAGGGCGGCGCACGCGCCGTGTCGATCTGGGTCAGCCAGGATTATACCCGCGCCGCGCCCGGCGGCACCGGCGAGGCGAAATGCGGCGGCAATTATGCCGCCAGCCTGCTCGCCCAGTCGGAGGCGATCCGTCAGGGCTGCGACCAGGTCGTCTTCCTCGACGCGGTCGAGCGCCGCTGGGTCGAGGAATTGGGCGGCATGAACGTCTTCTTCGTGTTCGACGACGGTTCGATGGTGACGCCGCCGCTGACCGGCACGATCCTTCCCGGCATCACCCGCGATTCGATCATCCGCATCGCGCGCGACCAGGGGATCGAGGTGCGCGAGGAGCTGTACGGCATCGACCAGTGGCGCGCCGATGCGGCGAGCGGTCGCCTGACCGAGGCATTCGCCTGCGGGACCGCCGCGGTGGTGACGCCGATCGGCGAGGTCGCCGGTGTCGACGGCCGGTTCACGATCGGCGGTGGCGGCACCGGTCAGCTCACGCAGCGGATGCTCGACGCGCTGTCGGCGATCCAGCGCGGTCGCGCGGCCGACCCGCACGGCTGGTTGCAGCGGCTCGACTGATTTCGTCGGGGCGGCCCGAAAAGTCGTACCGGCGGGGCTTTCCAACCCCGCCGACCCGGCTATAAGGCCGCCTCCTCGTTGGGGCGTCGCCAAGTGGTAAGGCAGCGGCTTTTGGTGCCGCCATCCGCAGGTTCGAATCCTGCCGCCCCAGCCAGGATCCAGACACATCGACCTCGATGCGCCGGTCGTGGCGGCCTAGTCCCGCGCTGCCGCCGCCATGGCGCGGTTGCGTGCCGCGGACGCCGCCAACGTCTCGGTCAGCAGCGTGACGAGGCGATCGTCGCGGTCGAGAACGTTCAGGCCTTCGCGCGTCGAGCCGCCCGGACTGGCGACACGGTCGGCGAGTGTCGCAGGGCTGACGTCGGCCTCTGCGGCCATCGTCGCCGAACCGGCGAGCGTCGCCCGCGCGAGCCGGGCCGCCTGATCCTGCGACAGGCCCAAGGTCGCACCCGCCCGCGCGAGCGCATCGGCGAAACGGAAGACGAAGCCGGGGCCGCAACCGGCGAGCGCGGTGACGTCGTCGAACTGCGCTTCGCTCGCTATCCACTCGACGAGGCCGAGCGGCCGCATCCATTCAGTCAGCTCGGCGCGTGTCGCATCGTCGGCGGCGGTGGAGAAAAGCGCGACGACGCCCTGCCCGATCGCGACCGGCAGGTTCGGCATCGCACGCACCACCGCGCCCGCCTGGCAGAGCGTGGCGAGCGTCGCCTCCTCCACACCGGCGAGGATCGACACCAGCACGCGCGGCGCATGACCGGCGAGCGGCCCGTCACGCAACAGGCCCAGTTGCTGCGGCTTGAGACCGAGCAGGATGACGTCGAACGCCCCCTCCCCCGCGTCGGGGATCGCCGGGACGACGCGGACGCCATCCGGCATCGCGCGACCGCTGGGGCTGACGACGGTGACGTCGGCGGGCGACAGGCCGGCGGCGAGCCAGCGGCGGAGCATGGCGCCGCCCATGTTGCCGGCGCCGACCATGAGCAGCCGCATCAGGCCTCGCCCTGCGTCTCGATCAGCGCGGCGGCGAGCGCCTCCTTAGGGGTCTTGCCGCCCCACAGCACGAACTGGAACACCGGATAGAAGCGCTCGCACTCCTCGATCGCCGATTCGACGAGCAACTCGGTGGCGCCGAGCGACATCGTCCCCTCCTCCTCGCCGTCGATCATCGCGGCATGGCGGTAGAGCAGCACGCCCGAGGACGACCAGAGCTCGAAATGGCCGATCCACAATTGCTCGTTGACCAGACCGATCGCCTCATAGACCGCGGCGCGGCGATCGTCGGTGACCTTGATATCGGGGAAGGCGAGGAATTGCAGAACGCTGTCGTCCTCGCGCCAGAGCGCGCGCAATTCGTAGCTGGTCCAGCTGCCCTTGACGGTCGCGACGATCTCGTCGTCGTGACGCTCATGCTCCCAGCCATGCGCGGCATAATAGGCCTCGAGCATGTCGATGGGGGCGTCGGGTTCGGATTCGTGTTCAGCGTGGTCGAGCATCGTTACGCCTCTATCGCACGACAAGGCTGCCGAGGCAAAAACGCCCAGGCAACCCCATCGTGGACAACACTGTCGATAAAGCTGTGGAAAAGTCGATCAGGCGGTAGGGACCGGATCGGCAGACGGCGTCGGGGTGGCGCCGAGCCGCGCTTCCAGCGCATCGAGCCGCGCCTTGAGCGCATCGTTTTCGTCGCGCGCGGCGACGGCCATCGCCTTCACCACCTCGAACTCGTCGCGGCTGACGAAGTCGAGACCGCCGATCCACTCGCGCGCGCGTGCCCGCGCGCCCGATTCGGCCTCGCGGCCGACGCCGGCCAGAGTGCCGGCGGCGCCGTTCACCAGCTTCACCAGATCGTCGAACAGGCGGTTGTCGGATTGCATATCGAAGGGTCCCGGAAAAGCGATGCTATGTGTCAGAGCATCTGGGACGTATGCGCCGCCGGCACAAGGGTTTCGGCATCGGGGTTGAGCTGGCCGATCCGCCAGGTCAGGACGCCGGCGAAGCTGATCCAGATCAGATAAGGCACCATCAGCCACGCGGCGAGCGGGCGGATGCGGCCGAACAGCACGGTGGTGATCGTCCCGACGATCAGGATCGCGACGATCACCAGCAATGCGGCGCCGACCTGATGCATCCCGAAGAACAGCGGCGTCCATGCGAGGTTGAGGACGAATTGGACGGCGAAGGCCGTCAAAGCCAGTCCCCGTCCGCGCGCGCCACGCGCATGGAGGATCATCGCCACCGCGAGGCCGAGCAAGATGTAGAGCGAGGTCCAGGCGACCGGGAAGACCCATCCCGGCGGGGTCAGCGCCGGCTTCTGCAACGCGACGTACCAGCCGTTGTCGGCACCCGCCGGCACCGCTCGTCCGGAGGCGAAGCCGAGCAACAGGATCAGCGGTACGGTAAAGATGGCCCAGCGCAGGAAAGACACCCGCAACTGTCCCTTGGAAGCGATGCCCCCCACCCGATGCTCCTCAACAGCGTTCACGCCTGCTTTGCCGCGCCGCGCAGCCTTCGTAAAGCACCCGTATCGGTGATCGTTCCCATTGTAGATCAATCGCGTATCGCGGCGACCAAATATTCCACATTGCCCTCCGGCCCGGTGATCGGGCTCTCGACGATACCGACCGCAGGCCAGCCTTCCGCCGACAGCCATGCGACGACCTCGTCGCAGACGCGGGTGCGGACTGCCGGATCGCGGACCACCCCGCCCTTGCCGACCTCGGCGCGCCCGGCCTCGAACTGCGGCTTGATCAGCGCGAGCAGTCGCGCGCCCGGCCGGGCGAAGCCCATCGGCCGCTCCAACACCTTGGCAAGACCGATGAAACTGGCGTCGCAGACGATCAGGTCGACGGGCTCCGGGATATGCGCGTCGGTGAGGATGCGGGCGCTGGTCTGTTCGTGGACGATGACGCGCGGGTCCTGGCGCAGTTTCCACGCGAGCTGGTTGGTGCCGCTGTCGACGGCATAGACGCGCGCCGCGCCGCGGCTGAGCAGCACGTCGGTAAAGCCGCCGGTCGAGGATCCGACGTCGATCGCCACCGCATCGGTAACGGCCCAACCGAAATGGTCCAGTCCGTGCGCCAGCTTGATGCCGCCGCGCGATACCCAGGGATGATCGCGCCCACGCACGTCGAGCGCGACGTCGTCGGGGAACGCCTGTCCCGGCTTGTCGACCTTGCGCGTGCCGGCGAACACGAGCCCCGCCATGATCAGCGCCTGCGCACGCGTCCGCGATTCCGCAAGGCCGCGATCGACGAGCATCTGGTCCGCACGGGTCTTTGCCATGACGCGCGCCCTAGCGCGAAAGCGGCGTGCGCGTCACCCCGCATGCGCCGGTCCTTCGCTCCGGCGCTCGGCGCCTTCGATTGGGCGCATCGGCGATTGCCTAGTGGAACAGTAGGATTATCTTCTCGGTTGTGCTGGTGTGGAAGGACGGAGGATCCGAACCCCGGCCCGACACGCCCTTTCACACGGAGGGAGATGCAGCCATGACCGGATTTTCCAGTTTCGAAAGCGTGCAACCGACCATCCTGACCGTGCCGGGCCTCGGCGGCTCCGGGCCGTCGCACTGGCAGACCCTGTGGGAGGATTCGCGGCCCGACACGTTGCGCGTCGAGCTCGGCATGTGGAACACGCCGCATCGAAACGCCTGGGTGACCAAGCTCGACCAGGCGATTTCCCGCGTCGAGGCGCCGGTGATCCTCGCCGCACACAGCCTCGGCTGCCTCGCGGTGGCGTGGTGGGCGGAGCTGAGCCCGCAGCCTTATGGCTGGCCAGTCGCCGGCGCATTGCTGGTGGCACCCGCCGATGTCGATCGGCCCGGCGCGCCCGACGAATTGCGCGGCTTCGCGCCGACGCCGCGCACTCCCCTGCCCTTCCCGTCGATCCTCGTCGCGTCGAGCGACGATCCGTGGATCGGCATCGACCGGGCGCACAGCCTCGCCGCGCAATGGGGCAGCCATTTCATCGATGCCGGACCGCAGGGGCACCTCAACGCCGCCAGCGGTATCGGCTGGTGGGAAGAGGGGCAGGAGTTGCTCAACCGGGTGATCGCCGCGGGCACCGACAGCCGCGGCCGCGCGCGCCCGGCGAGCGACGCGCGTTCGATCCTCGCGATCAACGCCACCGAGGCGGCGCAGGCGCATTACCTCGGCCGGTGAGCTGCCGCGTCAGGCGGGCGCGAAGGGGTTCACGATCCTGACGCGTCCGTCGATGACGAGGCCGTGGTGCATGTCTTCCGAATATAGCGTTTCGCATCCGGCGACGACGGCTGCCGCCGCAATCATCCCGTCGTAGATCGAGAGGGTATAGCGTTCAGCCAGACGCACGCCGAGTTGGTGGAGTGCGAGGTCCAGCACCACGAGCCTAGGACACCGATCGACAACGGTCTCGATCGCCAATCCGATCTTCCGCCAGTCCCAACCCTGCTTGCGGCGCAGGACGTTCGCCAGTTCGTTCAACGATTGTGCGCTCACGACGCCGCCTTGCTGCAGCAGCCGATAGGCGACCAAGCTTCGCGGATCGCCCGTGAAGGCATAGACGAGAACATTGGAATCGAAGAAGACGCTCATCGGCGCGCGTTGGCTTCTTCCCGGTCGAATTTGTAATCGGGGGGCAACGGGCTGGCGAGCTTCTTCATCCGGTCGATCGCGGAATCCCGTGCCGCATTGGATACGGGGATGGTTATCACCCCCGGCACGGTCAGGCTCACATCGTCACCGTCGTGGAGCCCCAAAGAGGCGACGACCTCGTCGGGGACCTGCACGATATAGCCATCCGATGTCTTGGTCAGCTTCATGACCCGCTCATACCATGATATCGTGACAGGGGCGAGACGGGGCCGTTCAGCGCCCCTCCCGCTCCTGCGCGCGCCCCTTGGCCGTCGCCGCCTTCATCGCGCGGTAGAGGCGGACGTTGAGGCCGATCAGCACCACCAGCGCGAGGCCGGTGATGACGACGACCGCGGTCCACCCCTTCATGCGCGCGCGCCCTCGGTCACCTCGGTGCTGTTGTGGCGCAACGTCCTGAGCACGGTCTGGACGATATGGTCGGCGTCGAGGCCCGCTTCGGCATATTGCTTTTCCGGCTTGTCCTGATCCTGGAAGACGTCGGGCAGGCGCATCGTGCGCAGCTTGAGCCCGCCGTCGATCAGTCCCTCGTCGCTCGCCAGCGTCAGCACATGGGCGCCGAAGCCGCCGACCGCATTCTCCTCGATCGTCACCGCGACCTCGTGCGTGGTCAGCAGGCGGCGGATCAGCGCCTCATCGAGCGGCTTGGCGAAGCGCAGGTCGGCGACGGTGGTCGACAGCCCCTTGGCCTCGAGCACCTCGGCGGCCTTGAGCGCCTCCTCCAGCCGGGTGCCGAGCGACAGGATCGCGACGGTCTTGCCCTCACGGACGATGCGGCCCTTGCCGATCTCGAGCCGCTGCGGCACCGCGGGCAAGTCGACGCCGACGCCGTTGCCGCGTGGGTAGCGGAGCGCGATCGGACCGCTGTCGTGCAACGCGGCGGTATGCGTCATATGAACCAGCTCGGCCTCGTCCGCCGCCGCCATCACGACGAAATTGGGCAGTGTCGCCAGATAGGTCACGTCGAACGAGCCGGCATGCGTCGCGCCGTCGGCGCCGACCAGCCCGGCGCGGTCGATCGCGAAGCGCACCGGCAGGTTCTGGATGGCGACGTCGTGGACGACCTGGTCATAGGCGCGTTGGAGGAAGGTCGAATAGATCGCGCAGAACGGCCGCATCCCCTGCGCGGCGAGACCCGCGGCGAAGGTCACCGCATGCTGTTCGGCGATGCCGACGTCGAAGGCGCGATCGGGGAACGCCTTGGCGAAACGATCGACGCCGGTGCCCGAGGGCATCGCCGCGGTGATCGCCACGATCGTCGGGTCGCGCTCGCCTTCCTTGATCAAGGCATCGCCGAAGACGTTCTGATATTGCGGCGGTCCCGGTGGCGCCTTGGCCTGCGCGCCGGTGATGACGTCGAATTTCTGGACGCCGTGATATTTGTCCGCCGCCGCCTCGGCCGGGCCATAGCCCTTGCCCTTCTTGGTGACGACATGGACGAGGATCGGCCCCTCCTCGGCGTCGCGGACATTCTCGAGCACCGGGATGAGATGGTCGAGATTGTGGCCGTCGATCGGGCCGACGTAGTAGAAGCCGAGCTCCTCGAACAAGGTACCGCCCATCGTCATGCCGCGGGCGAATTCGTCGGTCTTGCGCGCGGCGGCGTAGAAGGGCCGCGGCAAGCGGCGCGCGAACTTGCGCAGGATGTCGCGGACGCCGAGGAATTCGCGGCTCGACACGATGCGCGACAGATAGGCCGACAGGCCGCCGACCGGCGGCGCGATCGACATGTCATTGTCGTTGAGGATGACGACCAGCCGGTTGCCCGCCTGTTCGGCATTGTTCATCGCCTCATAGGCCATGCCGGCGGACATCGAACCGTCGCCGATCACCGCGATGCCGCGGCCGGGCGTGCCGGCGAGCTTGTTCGCCACTGCGAAGCCGAGTGCAGCCGAGATCGAGGTCGAGCTGTGCGCGGCGCCGAACGGGTCGTATTCGCTCTCGCTACGCTTGGTGAAGCCGCTGAGCCCGCCGCCCTGACGCAGCGTGCGGATGCGGTCGCGACGGCCGGTCAGGATCTTGTGCGGATAGCATTGGTGGCCGACGTCCCACACCAGTCGGTCGCGCGGCGTGTCGAAGACGTAATGGATCGCGGTGGTCAGCTCGACGACGCCGAGCCCCGAACCGAGGTGGCCGCCGGTCGATCCGACCGCCGAGATCGTCTCCTGCCGCAGTTCATCGGCCAGCTGGCGCAACTGCTCGGGAGGGAGTTTTCGCAGCTCTTCCGGTGTGTTGACGGTATCGAGCAGCGGCGTTTCGGGTAATTCGGCCATCGGACCCGTCTACGCGCTTGTACGGTGGGTGTCGATTGTCGGCGCGCGCAAGGTCAGGCGCAGTCGGCGCATTTGCCGCGCACCTCGATCACCGGACGAATTGGTGCAAAACCAACAGCTTGCGCGGCACTCCTGACACCACGCGTGACCGTGTCGTCGTCGAGATGCACCGTTTGTCCACACGAATCGCACACCAGAAAGATACAATCGTGCAGGCAATCGGGATGCGCATTGGCCACGTAAGCGTTTGAGCTTTCGACCTTCCGCGCGAGATTGGACGCCACGAAGACGTCGAGGATGCGGTAGATGCTGTTCGCGGCGACGCGGCGGCCCTCGCTCTTCGACATCGCCTCCGCGATATCATAGGCGCTGGCCGGCTTGGTGAAACCGACGAGCGCGGCGAAGACGTTGGCGCGCATCTGCGTCCATTGCTCGCCGGACTTCTCCAGCGTCGCGCGCGCGGCCTTGGTGAGGTCTGCGCCCTGCGGCTCGTGGTGATCGTGATGCGCGTGCGCTGCCATAACCGGGACTTAGGTGGCGTCGACCGCGATCACAAGCGGCGTCAGATGACGGCGCGGCGGTTGAGATCGTGACCGAACGCCAGCAACCCGACGCCGATCACCGTCCACAAGGTTTCGGCACCGCCGCCACCTTCGTGCGGCAGGGTCATCGCACCCGCCATGATCCCGAGGCCGAAGGCGCCCATCGACGCGGGCATGACATAGCCGTGCTCCAGAACGCCGCGGCCGAGCGCGACCGCACCGAGGAAGATGGCGATCGTCAGGCCGATCTCGTGGAAGATCGGGTTGAGCAGCAGCCCGCCCGCCGCCGACAGCATCGCCAGCAGCACCGCGCTCGCGAGACAATGGACGACGCACAGGCCGGACAGCGCGATCGCGGCGCGATCGAGCCAGGCCCAGCCGAAGCGGCGTACAATATGCGTCCCGTGCGTCATTGCTGCCGTCCATCTAGGCCGGTTGCTGCAAGGTTACAATATCACATGGCGTATTCGGCAGCGATTTTCTTGCGGTCTTTCATTGACAAGCCGGCAGCCCCGCGGCCGCCGGAGGGCCGCGGTCAGCTGGCGGCGAGCGACGGCGTGTCGTTGCCGGGATGAACCAGCGCGAGCTGCGCGGCTCGCGCGTCGCGGATCGGGCCGGCGGGCGGCGTGGCATCGAGCTTGAACCCGTCGACATCCTGCGCCAGCGCATCCGCCTCGGCGGCGAGTTCGCGCGCCGCCGCGGTCGCCTGTTCGACCATCGCCGCATTCTGCTGGGTCATGCCGTCCATCTCGCCGACCGCGACGTTGACCTGGCTGAGCCCCCTCGCCTGCTGCTCCGACGAGCGGGCGATACCGGAGACGAGATCGCTGACCTCGCCGATCCGGACGAAGATGCTGTCGAGCGTGCGGCCGGTATCGGTGACGAGGCCGACGCCGTCCTGCACCAGCGCCCCCGAGGCGAGGATGCGGCCCTTCACGTCGCGCGCCGCATCCGCGGACCGCTGCGCCAGCGCCCGCACCTCGGAAGCGACGACGGCGAAGCCGCGTCCCGCGTCGCCGGCGCGTGCCGCCTCGACGCCGGCGTTGAGCGCGAGCAGATTGGTCTGAAAGGCGATGCCGTCGATCACCGAGATGATCTCCGATATCTCGTTCGACGAACGCTCGATCGCGCCCATCGCCTCGACGGCGCGACGCACGATCCCCCCTGATTCCTCGGTCTCGCGACGGACGTTTCCGACGATCGTGTCGGTCCGATTGGCGCCGCTCGCCGCCTCGCTCACCGCCGAGGTGATCTCGTGGATCGCCGCCGCGGTCTGTTCGAGCGCCGCCGCCTGCTGCTCGGTGCGCAACGACAGGTCGTCCGAGGCGCTGCGCAGCTCGACCGTCGCGACCTTCACCCGCGTGGCGGACTCGGCGACCCGGCTGAGCGTCTGCGACAGGCGCTCCATCGCGGCGTCGAACGAACGCGCCAGTTCGCGATACTCATCGGGCAGCGCGTCGCCGATCCGGTAGCTCAGGTCACCGCTGCCGAGTTCACCCAGCGCCTTGGTCAGTTCGCGGACGACGGCGTCCTGTTTGCGCGCGTTGGTGACCTGCGCCTGCGCCGCGACCCGGAACACCTCGACCGCGGCGACCATCGTGCCGATCTCGTCGGCCCGATCGCCGCCGGCAAGACGCAGGGTAAGATCGCCATCCGCCATGCGGCGCATCGCGTTGGCGGTATCGCCGACCGGCCTCAGCACGCGACGGAGCAGATAGGCGAGCGCCGCCACGGTCAGCGCGATGAGAATGAGGCCGATCAGCGCCAGCAATGCGATCGTCCTGGCGAGCTGACGCTGGCCGTGCTCGGCGAGCGCCTGCTGGACCTTGGCGGTGGCGATCACGAGTTGGTCGATATGCTGCCGGTGGGTAGCATAGAGCGTTGCGAGCCGGGCGTAGCTGGCCTGCATCGCCGCGGCGTCACCGCGTTCGACCGCGGGCATCAGGACGTGGTCGAGCTCGCTCCAGAACAGCTCGGCGTCGTGCACCGCGCGATCGAGCGGCTGGCGGATCGACGGCTCCGACAGCGACGACGCCTTCCAGCGGGCGACGCTGGCGCGAAAGGCCTGTTCGGCCCGGGCGAGCGACGTGCGCCGGCGGGGCAGCGACGCCGGATCACGCGCGAGCAGCGTCGCGTCGAGGAAGGGTTCGATGACATAGGCGGGGGGCGGCAGGATGTCCGCGTCGAGGTCGCTGATCTCCTGATTTTGACGCGCGATCGGGCCGCCGACCCGGATCGTATCGATGCCGAAACCGGCGACGATGCCGCAGAATAGCACCAGCGCGATCGCCGATAGTCCTGCAATCCGGCATTTTTCCTGAATAGTCATACGATTGATCCGCCCACCCCGACGTACTCCACCCGGCATCGCTTCATCCTATTGCTAGTATAGTCGGACCGAAGCCTCGGCGCGGCGACAAACCACATTGCGCGGATATCGACGATCGCGAGGCGAAATCTCGATCAGAAAGAGTGGAAGCGTTCGTCATCGATCATCGGAATTGTCTCAACTACTTGAGCGGGTGGAGCGAGCGCGACGGCACAATGCAGCACGGCGCAGCGTCCTTTAGAAAAACTCCCTCGCCACCCCGGCGCGGGCCGCTCATGGTCGGGCGCATGAATGGACCATGGCATTGAGGACGGTAGGCGAGCTGAGCGCGCGCCATCGTGGGTTGCTGTTCGCGCTGGTGATCACCGCGGGGGTGCTCAACCTCGTCGATCGTCAGATCATCGCGGTGCTCAAGCCGACGATCGCCGCCGAACTCGGCTGGAGCGACGACGATTACGGCACGCTCGCCGCCTGGTTCCAGACCGGCGCGGCGATCGGCTTCCTGTTCAGCGGCTGGATCGCGGACCGGCTCGGCGTCAAATGGGCCAATCCGGCGGGGGTGGCCGCGTGGAGCGTCGCGGCGCTGCTGCACGGCTGGGCGATGACGATCGGGCAGTTCACCGCGGTGCGTATCGCGCTCGGCGCGACCGAGGCGATGGGGACGCCGACCGGCGCCAAGACCGTCGCCGCGGTGCTGTCGCCGCGCTGGCGGTCGACCGGCTTCGGCGCGACCAATGCGGCGAGCAGCCTCGGCGCGATCCTCGCCCCGCTGGCGATCCCCGCGGTGGCGCTGGCGTTCGGCTGGCGCGGGACCTTCGTCGCCGCCGGGCTGTTCGGGCTGATATGGGCGGGCGGCTGGCTGATCGCGGCGCGCGGCGTCCGCTTCACGCCGCACCAGCCCGCCACGGCGACGCCGCTGGCGGCGCTCGACGGCCCGATCCTGCGCGATTCCCGGACCTGGGCGGTGGCGGGCGCCAAGATCCTGTCGGATGCGACCTGGTGGCTGCTGCTATTCTGGCTGCCCGATTTCTTCCATCGCCAGTTCGGGCTGTCGGGGGTCGCGCTCGGCGTGCCGCTCGCCATCGCTTATGGCGGCGCGGCGGTGGGGTCGCTGGTCGGCGGCAGCGTGTCGACGCGGCTGCTCGGCAAGGGGGTTGCGGTGAACCGCGTGCGCAAGGGCATCATGCTGGTCGCGGCGCTGGCGGTGGTGCCGATCCCCTTCGCGCTGCTCATCCACGATTATCCGCTGGCGATCGCGCTGATGGCGCTAGCGCTTGCCGGGCATCAGGCCTTCTCGACCAATTTGTTCGCGTTGATCGCCGACATCGTGCCGCAGCGCCGGGTCGGGCGGGTGACCGCCTTCGGGTCGTTCTGCGGCAACGTCGGCGGCATCGGTATCGCCAAGGTCGCGGGACTGACGCTGGCGGCGGGGCTCGGCTATCTGCCGCTGCTGCTGTTCGCGAGCGTCGCCTATCTCGCCGCGCTCGGCTGGATTCAGTTGCTGCTGCCGCATCTGCAGCCGCTGGCGGAGGGTATGGACGAGGACGCGGTATAAAGGCGTGCTGTCGGGGGCCACGATGCTTCTTTATACCCCAGCGCACAGAGGGATAATAAGGTCGCGCGATCAAAGGGGATTTCGATGAACGCCAACCGTTTGTTCGCGGTGCTCGCCACCACCTGCCTGTCCGCCGCCATGCCGGCCTTCGCCCAGGACGCGCCCCCGCCCGTGACCGCAACCGATGCGCCGGGTGACACGCAGGACGGCGAGATCGTCGTCACCGCGCGTTTCCGCAACGAAAGCCTCCAGCAGGTGCCGATCGCGATCACCGCGATCAGCGGCAGTTCGCTCGCCGAGCGGCAGTTGAACACGGTCGAGACGATCAGCGCGGCGATCCCCTCGGTCGGTTTCCGCAGCGGCGCGTCGAACAAGGACCGGACGATCTTCATCCGCGGCATCGGCACGATCACCACGTCCCCCGGCGTCGAGCCATCGGTGTCGACCGTGCTGGACGGCGTCGTGCTGACCCGACCGGGCCAGTCGACGCTCGATCTCGGCGAGGTCGAGCGGATCGAGGTGCTGCGCGGGCCGCAGGGGACGTTGTTCGGCAAGAACGCTTCGGCGGGCGTCGTCAACATCGTCACGCGCAACCCAACCGACGACTTACACGCCTTCGGCGAAGCGGGCGTGACGACCGATCGGGACTATCGCATCAAGGCGGGCGTGTCGGGCGCGATCGTGCCGGGCAAGCTCCAGGCGCTGATCGGCGGGCTCTACAGCGATTTCGACGGCAACACCCGCAATGCGACCACCGGCAACGACACCAACGGCTCGCGCCGTTACGGCGTGCGCGGCAAATTGGTCGCGACCCCGGTCGATGCGCTCAAGCTGACGCTGATCGGCGATTACCTCAATACCTATGAGACGGTCGCGCCGGTCTATGCCTCGACGCGGCAGGTCGCCTACCCCACCGGGATCGTCAGCGTCTCGGCGCCGCTCGCCGCGGTGCTCGCCAATGCCGGGGTGCGGCCATCGGCCGACAATCGGGTCGCGGCGACCAATATCGACACCAACGTCCGCGACGAAAATTACGGCGGCTCGCTGACCGCCGAACTGGCGATCGGCGAGTATCGCGTCACCGCGATCACCGCGTGGCGGCAGTGGCTCAACCACCAGCAGCAGGATTACGACGGCCTGCCGACGCTCACCGCCGCCTTTCCGCAGGGGATCGACGACGGCCGCGTCGACAGCAAGCAATTCTCGCAGGAGCTGCGCCTCGCCTCGCCGCGCGGTGGACTGATCGACTATGTCGTCGGCGCTTATTACCTCCACGCCAGGACCGACGAGGTCTACGCGCGGACGCTGACGAGCCTTGCCGGCACGGTGCAGACGACGACCACCGGCGTCGCCGACTATGGCATCACCGACGATAATTATGCGCTGTTCGGCGAGGCCAACATCAACTTCACCAAGGCGTTCCGCGGGATCGCCGGCTATCGCTCGACCTGGGACGATCTGTCCTTCTATCATCTGCGCACCTCGTCGGCCGATCCGACCAACAGCCGCGCGCCGGCGCTCGATCGCCCCGGCATCCGCGCCTATCACCGGGCGCAGGGCAGCACTGACCGGCGCGGCGACAGCTATCGCCTCGGCCTGCAACTCGACCTCGGCGATCGTGCGCAGACCTATTTCACCTATTCGCGCGGCTACAAGGGGCCGGCGTACAACGTCTATTTCAACATGCGCTCGCTCAACGCGACCACCCCGCTCGACGAACTGCCGCTGAGCCCGGAAACGTCCAACTCGTTCGAGATCGGCCTGAAGGGCAGCACCGCCGATCGCGCGATGAGCTACAGCCTCGCCGCCTATACGACGACGTTCGACGGCTATCAGGCGAATTTCGCCGACGTGGTCAACGGCGCGCAGGTGACGCGGCTGATCAACGCCGGCTCGGTGCGCTCGCGCGGCGTCGAGGCGGACGTGACGCTGCGACCGGTCAAGGGCTTCACCGTCGATCTGTCGGGCGCCTATACCGATGCCAAGGTGCGCGACTTCCTCTGCCCGCCGGGTGCGCCGGTGAGCTGCAACGTCGACGGTCAGCCGCTGCCCTATGCGCCCCGTGTCAAATTGTACGAGAATGCCGCCTATCGCTTCGCGCTGTCGGACGCCCTGGCGTTCGAACTGCAAAGCGACGTGACGTTCAGCAGCAAGGTGCAATATTCGCTGAGCGAGACCGCCAACACGATCCAGCCGGCCTATGCGATCTGGAACGCCAGCGTCGCGCTGGTCCGCCCTGCCGACGGCTGGCAGCTGCGGGCCTATGTCAAGAACATCACCGACACGTCCTACGCCAGCTTCCTCGCGCCGGGGACGTTCGCCGGAACGGTCCGCTTCGTCCCCCGCGACGACCGCCGTTACGGCGGACTGCTGCTGCGCAAGGACTTCTGAGTAAGGGGATAGCGATCACGGCCCCTCGCCCCGCGGCGGGCCGGAGATCCGGGACAGGGGATCAACGTTGCCACCCACGCCTCTCGGCATCCAAGCTGACATGAATGGTGCGGGTGGTCGGGCTCGAACCGACACTCCTTGCGGAACGGGATTTTGAGTCCCGCGCGTCTACCAATTTCACCACACCCGCACGGAGCCGCTTATTCAACCCGCATTCGCAGCGCCTGAAGGCACCGCGAATAACCGGAACGGCCCTGCTCGTCACCCGGAGCGATCATCGGACAGCGTCCGCGAACCGGACCCCGGTGACGAGGCAAAGGCCGGTAGCCAATTGGCGAAGGGATCGCAAGCGTCTTGGATTAGCACCACGAGTCCGTTATGCTAATCCATGTCGTTGCGGACAGGTCGCCAGCCGTGCTGGATTGCCGCTCCGCTTCAAGATGGTGCTGACAGCATGATGGTCGAGCAGGATAATTTGGAGCAGCAGCTGGTGCGCGCGCTGCAACAGGCCGACGCCACGGGGGATTGCCTCATCGCCGCGCTGCTCAGCCAGTGCCTCGATCTGATGCATCATCGCGCTGCGTCTTCCGAACGGATCGCCGCGGTCAATTGATCGGGGCACGCCGGCGATAGCTCAGCGCCTCGGCGATGTGGACGCGATTTACGGTTCCCGCGTCGGCGAGATCGGCGATCGTCCGGGCGACACGCAGGATGCGGGTATAGCCGCGCGCCGACAGGCGCATCGCCTCCACCGCCTGGGCGAGCAGGCGACGCCCGGCTTCCTCCGGCGTGGCGATGCGGTCGAGCAGCGCGCCATCGGCCTCGGCGTTGGTGCGGATCGCTTCGTGCGCATAGCGTTCGCTTTGGATCGCGCGGGCGGCGGCGACCCGTTTGGCGACGTCCGCCGAGCCTTCCGTCGGTGGCGGCAGGATGAGATCGGTCGCGGTCACGGCGGCGACCTCGACGTGCAGGTCGATCCGGTCGAGCAGTGGTCCTGACACCCTCGCCTGATAATCGGCGGCGCAGCGCGGCGCGCGTGCACAGGCGAGGCTCGCATCGCCGAGATGCCCGCAGCGGCACGGGTTCATCGCCGCGATGAGTTGCACGCGCGCCGGAAAGGTGACGTGCGCATTGGCGCGCGCCACGCTGACCACGCCGGCTTCCAGCGGCTGACGCAGCGAATCGAGCACCGCGCGCTGGAATTCGGGCAGCTCGTCGAGGAACAGCACGCCGAGATGCGCGAGGCTGACCTCGCCCGGCTTCACCTTGAGGCCGCCGCCGGTCAGCGCCGCCATCGAGGCGCTGTGATGCGGACTGCGGAACGGCCGGTTGCGGGTCAGCCGCCCGCCGGCGAGCGTGCCGGCGACCGACTGGACCATCGACACTTCGAGCGCCTCCGCGGCGTCGAGCGGTGGCAGGATGCCGGGCAGGCACGACGCCATCAGCGACTTGCCCGCCCCCGGCGGGCCGATCATCAGCAGATTGTGGCCCCCGGCGGCGGCGATCTCCAGCGCCCGCTTGGCGACCTCCTGCCCCTTCACTTGGCGCAGGTCCGGACCGTGGCCGATCGGCTCGACCTCGCTGGCAGGCGGTGCGGCGAGCAGGGCGTGGCCCTTGAAATGGTTGATGAGGGCGAGGAGGTCGGGCGCGGCAAGCACCTCGATCGAGCCGGCCCAGGCTGCCTCTGCGCCCTGCGTCGCGGGGCAGACCAGCCCCCTGCCCTCAGCGCTGGCGTGGATCGCCGCGAGCAGCACGCCCGGCGACGGCGCGATCCGGCCGTCGAGACCGAGTTCGCCGACGACGACATAATCGGCGAGATGCTCGACATCGATCACCGCCATCGCCCCCAACAAGGCGAGCGCGATCGGCAGGTCGAAGTGCGAGCCCTCCTTGGGCAGATCGGCGGGCGACAGATTGACGACGATCCGCTTGGGCGGCAGCGCCAGGCCGAGCGCGGAGATCGCCGCCCGCACGCGTTCGCGGCTCTCTGCCACCGCCTTGTCGCCGAGGCCGACGACATAGAAGGCAGGCACGCCCGGGATGAGCTGCACCTGCACTTCCACCCCGCGCGCCTCCAGCCCGAGATACGCCACCGTCTGGACGATCGCCGCCATGTCTTGCCCCTTCGTCTCCACCATAGCGGCGTTCGGGCACGATCGGTGCGGACGCGACGATCGCAGCCGTCTTGTCAGGATAACACACGCTGCCTATCTCGACCGGCATGACGCATCGAAACCCTGCCCTTGCGTTGACTTCCGCGCCCCGTCTGGCTAAGCGCGCCCCATCAAGGCCGTCCGCGTGGCGGCCCTTTTCTATTCAGACGATCAGGGAATGAATCATGAAGCGGACCTTTCAGCCGAGCAATCTGGTGCGTGCACGTCGCCACGGCTTCCGCGCCCGGATGGCGACGGTCGGCGGCCGTGCGGTGATCCACGCGCGCCGCGCGCGTGGCCGCAAGAAGCTGTCGGCGTAATTTCGGTGCCGGACGTCGGTCCTGCCGACGTCCGGGCTCCCGTCGGCGCAGCCGACATGCAGGTGACCGTCGGCACAGTCGACATACGGGCGACGGCCGGCGCGGCCGACATCCGCACGATGACGCTGCGCCGCGACTTCCTCGCGGCCAATGCGGGCAAACGCGCACCGATGCCGGGCTTCGTCCTGCTGGTGCACGATCGCAAGGACAACGATCCGGCGATTCGCGTCGGCTTCACCGTCACCAAGAAAATCGGCAACGCCGTCGTCCGGAACCGCATGAAACGGCGGTTGCGGGCTTTGGCGCGCGAGCTGTTGCCGGAGGGCGGCATCCGCGGCTCCGATCACGTGCTGATCGGTCGCGACGGCGGTATCGAACGCGACCATGATCTGCTCAAGGCCGAATTCGGCAAGGCGCTGAGCAAGATCGCGCGCGGCGAGGATTCGCCGTCGCGGCCGCGCGGACCGCGCAAAGCCCGCCGATGATCGCGCAGCTTCTCATATGGATAGCGCGCGGCTGGCAATTGGGGCCGTCGGTGATCCTGCCGTCCTCGTGCCGCTATCAACCCTCCTGTTCGGCCTATGCAATCACTGCGCTTCGCCGCTATGGCGCCGCCAAGGGCGGATGGCTGGCGGCGAAGCGGATTGCGCGTTGCCATCCCTGGGGCGGGTACGGACCCGATCCCGTCCCTTGAGCTACGGGGCTGTATTTTGAACAAAGAACGCCAGAATTTCATCCTGTTCGCGGTCTTTGCGGCGGTGATCCTGTTTGCCTGGCCGCTGATCCAGGGCAAGTTCTTCCCCGTGGCCAATCCGCCGGTGACGAAGATCGTCAACGGCAAGTCGGTGCCGGTGACGACCAAGACCGCCGATCCCACCGCCGACGCGCCCGCCGCGACGCGCAGCCGCCAGGCGGTGCTGGGCGAAAGCCCGCGCGTGCGCATTCAGACGCCGACCTTGCAGGGCTCGATCAACCTCAAGGGCGCGCGCATCGATGACCTCGTGCTGGTCAAGTACAAGGAAACGATCGCCAAGGATTCGCCGCCGATCCGGCTGCTGTCACCCGCCGGCGCGCCCGAGGCCTATTTCGCCGGCTTCGGCTGGCGCGACGACGGACTGAAGCCGCCCGCCGCGGATGCGGTGTGGACCGCCTCGTCGCAGCTGCTCGCGCCGGGCCGCCCGGTGACGCTGACCGCCGCCAACGCGACCGGCCAGCGTTTCGCGATCGAACTGTCGGTCGACGATCAATATATGTTCACCGTCCGGCAGACGGTGCAGAACGGCGGCGCCGCGCCGGTGCCGGTCGCGCCGTACGGCTATGTCAACCGCGTCGGCGTGTCGAAGGACCCCGGCACGTGGCAGATCCACACCGGCCCGATGTCGGTCCATGGCGGCGGCGCCGATTACGGCACCAAGTTCAAGGACCTCGACAAGGCGCCGGAGAAGTTCACGACGACCGGCGGCTGGCTCGGCTTCACCGACAAATATTGGCTGACCGCGCTCGTCCCCGATCAGGCGGCACAGTTCGACGGTCAGTTCCGCGCCGGCGCCAACACCGCCTATCAGGCCGATTATGCCTTCGCGCCCAAGCTGCTGCCCGCCGGCCGCGCGCTGACCCAGACCAGCCGCTTTTTTGCTGGCGCCAAGGAAGTGAAGGCGCTTCAGCATTACGAGAATGACGCCGGCGTCGCCAAGCTCGACAAGGCGATCGACTGGGGCTGGTTCGAGATCGTCGAGAAGCCGATCTTCACCTATCTCGACTGGCTGTTCCGCATGATCGGCAATTTCGGCGTCGCGATCATCCTGCTGACGGTGACGATCCGCGGCCTGATGTTCCCGATCGCGCAGCGCCAGTTCGCCAGCATGGCGAAGATGCGTGCGATCCAGCCGAAGATGAAGGCGATCCAGGAGCGCTACAAGGACGACAAGCCGCGCATGCAGCAGGAGGTGATGGCGCTCTACAAGACGGAGAAGGTCAATCCCGTCGCGGGCTGCCTGCCGACCCTGCTCCAGATCCCGATCTTCTACGCGCTGTACAAGGTGCTGATGCTGACGATCGAGATGCGCCACCAGCCGTTCGTCGCGTGGATCAAGGATCTGTCCGCGCCCGATCCGCTGACGCCGCTCAACCTGTTCGGCTATCTGCATTTCACCCCGCCGCACATGATCGCGATCGGCGTCGTGCCGATCATCCTCGGCATCTCGATGTACTTCCAGTTCAAGCTGAACCCGGCGCCGATGGACGATACGCAGAAGCAGGTGTTCGCGATCATCCCCTGGGTGCTGATGTTCGTGATGGCGAGCTATCCGGTCGGCCTGCAGGTCTATTGGATCGCCTCGAACTTCCTCGCGATCCTCCAGCAGCGCGTGCTCTATGCCCGCCACCCCGACCTCAAGATTGCGGCCGCGAAATGAGCGAGGATGTCGTCATTCCCGAGGACGAAGGCTTCTCGGCCGAGCTGATCGAGCATGCGCGCAAGACCTTCGCGGGTCCGGTGAGCTTCCTCAAATCGGCGCCCGCGCTCGAACATCTGCCGGCGCCGGTGGTGCCCGAGGTGGCGTTCGCCGGGCGTTCCAACGTCGGCAAGTCGTCGCTGCTCAACGCGCTGACCGGGCGCAACGGGCTGGCGCGCACGTCCAACACGCCGGGGCGGACGCAGGAGCTCAACTTCTTCGACGTCGGCCTGCCGCTGTCATTCCGGCTGGTCGACATGCCCGGCTATGGCTTCGCCAAGGCGCCCAAGGATGTCGTCAAGAAATGGCGCTTCCTGGTCAACGACTTCCTGCGCGGGCGCGATACGTTGAAGCGCGCGCTGGTGCTAATCGATTCGCGCCACGGTGTGAAGGACGTCGACCGCGAGATCCTCGAAATGCTCGACAAGGCGGCGGTCAGCTATCGCCTCGTCCTCACCAAGGCGGACAAGGTCAAGGCGACCGAACTCGCCGACGTGATGGACAGCGTCGCGGCCGAGGCGCGCAAGCGGCCGGCGGCGCATCCCGATATCCTCGCGACGTCGAGCGAGGGCGGCATGGGGATCGCCGAACTGCGCGCGGCGGTGCTGGAAGCGGTGGGCTGATCCACCCTCGCTGACCCGGCCAATCGCGTTCGGGCGGGGTCTGGTCCCACCCGAGCGCGCTGGACCTGCCCTCCCCGCGCGGCTAGTCCCTTGGCCATGAAGCTCATCATCGGCAACAAGGCCTATTCGAGCTGGTCGCTGCGCGGCTGGCTGGCGTGCAAGCAATCGGCGCTCCCCTTCGAGGAGGTCGTCGTGCCGCTCTACGACGCGGAATGGGACCGCCGCCGCGAGGGTGCCGAATTCGCGCCCTCGTCGGGCAAGGTGCCGATTCTGTGGGACGGCGAGGCGGTGGTGTGGGACAGTCTCGCCATCGTCGACTATCTCGCCGACAAGGTCGGCCGCGAGCGCTTCTGGCCCACCGACGAGGCGGCGCGCGCGATGGCACGATCGATGGCGGCGGAGATGCATTCGAGCTTCACCGCGCTGCGCCGCAAACATGCGATGAACATCCGGCAGGTCTTTCCCGCCAAGCGCCCTGACGACGACGTGCTCGCCGATCTCGCGCGGATCATGGAATTGTGGGCGCAGGCGCGCGCGCGCTGGGGCGGCGGCGGCGACTTCCTGTTCGGCGACTTCGGTGCGGCGGACATCATGTACGCGCCCGTCGTCACGCGGATCATCACCTATCAGCTGCCGATCGCACGCTTCGCCGCCGGCTATATCGATGCGGTGATCCGCCATCCGTTCATGCAGGACTGGATCGCCGGGGCGCAGGAAGAGGATTGGGTCATCGAGCAATACGAGCAGCAACCCGCGTGACCGATGTCGTCGCGCTGACCCAGGCGCTGCTGCGGGCGGAAAGCGTCACGCCGGCGCGCGGCGCGGTGTTCGACGTGCTGGAGGCGGCGTTGGCGCCGATCGGCTTCGCGGTCGACCGGTTCGTCGTCGGTGAGGCGCCGGACGGGCCGGTCGAGAATCTGATCGCGGTGCGCGCGGGCGTCAGGCAGCATCTCGCCTTCGCCGGCCATGTCGACGTGGTGCCGCCGGGCGTGGGCTGGACCGGCTCGCCCTGGTCCGGAGAGGTGCGCGGCGACCTGCTCTACGGACGCGGCGCGGTCGATATGAAGGGAGCGATCGCCGCCTTCGTCGCTGCGGCGGCGCGTGCGACCGGACCGACGCTGAGCCTGCTCGTCACCGGCGACGAGGAAGGGCCGGCGACGTTCGGCACCCCGGCGCTGATCGAACGGATGGCGGCGCGCGGCATCGCGCCCGACCTGTGCCTCGTCGGCGAGCCGACCTCGGTGCGCCAGCTCGGCGACATGGTGAAGATCGGCCGGCGCGGCTCGGTCAATATCTGGATCGTCGTGGCGGGGCGGCAGGGCCATGTCGCCTATCCGCATCTCGCCGACAATCCGGCGGGCAAGCTCGCCAAGGCGCTGGCGGCGTTGCAGGACATGGGGCTCGACCATGGCAACGACTGGTTCCAGCCGTCGAACCTCGAGATTACCGATATCGCGGTCGGCAATCCGGCGCACAACGTCATCCCGGCGCGCGCCGAGGCGCGGGTCAACATCCGCTTCAACGACGGCCAGCGCGGCGACGAGCTGATCGAGCGGGTCACCACGCTGGTGCAGGAACATGCGCCGGGGGCGGTGGTGACCGGCAAGGTGTCGGGCGAGGCGTTCCTCACCGCGCCGGGGCCGTGGACCGCGGTGCTGAGCGCGGCGATCGAGGCGCAGACCGGGCTGGTCGCGGAGCTGTCGACTTCGGGCGGCACATCGGATGCGCGCTTCCTGTCGCGGCTGTGTCCGACGGTCGAGTTCGGGCTGGTCAATGCGACGATGCATCAGGTCGACGAGGCGGTGGCGGTAAGGGATCTGGCGACGCTGGCGGCGGTCTATGCCGATGTGATCGGGCGGGTGGCCCAGCTCTAGGTCCTCCCCCGCCGCAGCACGATATAGAGCGCGCCCTGCCCGCCGTGGCGCGGGTGCGCGCCGCGGACGGCGGCGATCGCATCGGCGTGGCGCGACGCCGCCAGCCAGTCGGCGATCGCGGCGCGGATCGCGCCCCTCGCGTGGGGGCGTTCGCTTTCCGGGCGGGGCGGCTTGCCCGTCACCAGCAGCAGGACGCGCTCGCCGCGCGCGATCGCACGCGACAGGCCGTCGTCGAGCATGGCATGCGCGGAGCTCAAAGTGTGGCCGTGGAGGTCGATCGAACTGTCGGGGCTGACGATGCCGCGGGTCAGCCTTTTGTCCCAGCTGCCGTCGAGCGTGTTCTGGCGCGGCGGTGGCGGCGCCGGGATCGGCTTGGCGACCGGCGTGCGCGAAGCCATCGCGCGGGTCAGTGCCTTGTAGGGCTTGGTCGCCTTGGGTGGCGGCGGCGCGACGACGGCGGGCGCCAGGCGCGTGGGCGCGGCCACCGCTCGGAGCGGTTTCACCGTCGCCATCACCCGGGCCCAGAGATCGGCCTCGTCAGGGTTGAGCTGGCGCACCGGCCGCTGTCCCATATATCGACGGATCGGGGATGTATCGCTGCGGCTGGGTCCGTGCCAGCGTGCCGACCGGCAGCAGCAGGAAGGCGGTGCCGCGCGCCGCCATGCCGCCCGCGGTCGCCTCCGCCACCGCGCCGGCGCCCCAGAAGGTGTCGAAGCGGTTGGCGCCCTTGATCGCGCCGCCGGTGTCCTGCGCCACCCACAAGCCGCTCGCGTCCTGCCGGTCCATCGACAGGAACACCGGCGCGCCGAGCGGCACGTATTTGACGTCGGCGGCGGCGCTGATCCCGCCGTTGACGACATAGCCCATCGCGCCGACCGGCGGCGTGTCGAGTTCGCGGAAGAAGACGAAGCTCTTGTTCTCCGCCATGATCGCGCGACCTTCCTCGGGATGGGCGCGAAGCCAGGCGACGATGCCCTGCATCGAGGTCTGGCCGGGCTGGAGCAGCCCGCGCGCCTTCATCAACGCGCCGATGCCGGTATAGTCGCGCCCGTTCTGCGTATCGTAGCCGACGCGCATGATCTCGCCGTTGGGCAGGCGCAGGCGGCCCGAACCCTGGATCTGGAGGAAGAACACCGACGCCTCGTCGGCGCCCCAGGCGAGCACCGGCGCCTTGCCGTCGAGCACGCCGGTGTCGATCGCGGCGCGGTCGTAATAGGGCACGAGGTTGCTGCCCTGCACGCGGCCGCGGATCTTCTTGCCCTTGAGCGCATCGCTGAACTTGCCGAGATCGACGTCGATCAAATCGTTGGGGCGGGCGTAGATCGGCACGGTGTAGCCGGCACGGCGCTCGCGCGACGCGGCGATCTCGGGCTCGTAATAGCCGGTGGCGAAGGCCTTGCCGTCGCCGACCTGCACCGCCTCGAAATAGCTGGCGAAGAAGGCGCGCGCGCCACCGCGCGCCACGCCGGCGGCAGCGGCGCAGGCGGGCTGCCAGTCGGTGCCGCGGGTGAGGCCGGAGGCGTCGGTACGGCGCATCAGGCCCGGACAACTGGTGAGGAACGCCTGTCGTGCCGCCTCGGCCTGCGCCTCGGTGATCGGCAGCGTCGCGAGGCTCGGGCCGGGGACGATGCCGGCGGTTGCCGCGGTCGTCGCGCCGGGATTGGCGACGACCGGTGCGGCGAGCAGCGGCGTCGCGCCCTGGATACGGCCGTCAAAGCTGCGGCCGCTGGCGATCTGCTGACCGGGGCTGACGGGGCGCGTCGTCGGCCGGCTCGGTTGGTTGACCGGCTGGCGACCGGGCTGGCGAGGCGGCGCATTGCCGGTGTCGAGCGGCACGACGCGGCCGCCGCAGGCGCTGAGAGCCAGAGCCAGCGCGATGCTGGCGATTATGCGATTACCGGTCATCCTGATCCCCGTATGTCCGCCTATCGACTGCGGAAAGCTGCGGCTGTGCCGAAGCGGAGGGGTGCCGACAAGGGCCAAGCGGTCGCAAATGCGGTGCGGCGTGTTGGACGACATGGACAAGATGGACACCTTAACGGAAACGATCTCGGGGAATCGTTTCCATTTCTGTGGTGATCCAGAGGTGAGAGGGTCGGCCGGCATGATGGCGGCATAGCAGAGCGCGGCGGGTGTAGGACAGCGGTCGGGTCGGTCTGGTAGCGGGCGTTGTCCTATATCTGCCTCACGAGCTTTTGTTTGAGCTCGGCGCTTTCCAAGCCCATCCCGTCACCCCGGACTTGTTCCGGAGTCTACTCTGCGGCGAGGGAAAAGGCTTGAAGCGACGCCATTCGCTCGTTGCCCGGTGGACCCCGGAACAAGTCCGGGGTGACGAATCTAACGGGAAATCGATCGAGCCTCATCCGCTCAGCCGTATGCGCGCTTCGGGCGCTCCCCTATTCCTCGTCGGTGTCCGCCAGCTTCCAATTGGGGTCGCGACTCTTCAGCGTGCGGGCGAAGGTCCAGACGTCGTGCGTCTCGACCGCATCGGTCAGCGAGCCGGCGATGACATGGCCCTCGGCGTCGCGGGTCACCGCAGCGATATCGGCATCGAAGCGGACGGTGATGCGTGCCTCGCGACCATCGAGCGACGCATCGGCGATCACCGCGCGCTCGATCGAGACCAGACGGTTCTCCAGCGTCTCGCCGGCCTCGCGGCGGGCGGCGATCGCTTCGCCGAAGGCATGGGCGACGTCGGGCTCGGCGAGCGTCGCCAGCGTCGCCTCGTCACCCGCCCAATAGGCTTCCAGCGTCATGCGATAGGCGGATTGTGCGCCGGACAGGAACTGGTTGACGTCGAAGCCCTGTTCACCGGCGATGATCGCCCGCAGGCCAGCCTCCGCACGCGGTTCGATGTTGCGGTTGACCGGCTCACGCGATTCGGCGGTGGCATCGATCGGGCGCGGCGCCAGGGCGACCGCGGCGGGGCGATCGTCGGCGGCACGCGGCAGGGGCTGCTGTTCGTGGCCGGTGCGTTTGCCGAGCACGCTGTACAGGCGCAGCGCCAGGAACGCCGCCACCATCGCGAGTAAAACTACGTAAAACACCGTGCCTCCGATCTTGATCGATACATAGGCCCAAAACCCCTTCAATTCAAACCGGGGCTTTCGACCCGCGGGCTTTTGAGCCCAGCCCGTTGAAACCCGGTTCGGGCGCTGCTAGGCGCGGGCGCCAAAGGCATCGAACGCCCGACATGCGGCTTCGGTCCCCTTCTTTTTCCGCTTCATTCGAGGATCATTCCCATGGCCGACCAGGACAACGGCACTTCGATCGATACGCAGTCGGCGCTCAACGGCGCGGACACCGCCCCCGCCGCCGGCCTGATCTCGCAATACGTCAAGGATCTCTCGTTCGAGAACCCCAATGCGCCGGGCATCTTCCAGAACGCCAATCCGCCGGCGATCGACGTGCAGTTCAACATCGGCACCGCCCAGGTCGGCGAAGAGGTGCATGAGGTGCTGCTGAAGATCGACGTCAAGGCCGAGGTCGAGGGGCAGACCGCGTTCATCGTCGACCTGACCTATGCCGGCCTGTTCGGCCTGCGCAACGTGCCCGCCGATGCGGTGCAGCCGTTCCTGCTCGGCGAAGCGCCGCGGCTGCTCTTCCCCTTCGCGCGCCGCGTGCTCGCCGATTGCGTGCGCGACGGCGGCTTCCCGCCGCTGCTGCTCGAGCCGATCGACTTCGCGCAGCTCTATCTGCAGCAGGCGGAGCAGAACGGCGCCTTCTCGGTCGGCGACGTCGGCCACGCCTGATCCATAAGGCGGGGGGCGCGGTCGCGTGAATCTGACCAAGGCGCTCGGCTCGGTGGGCGGGCTGACGCTCGCCAGCCGGGTGCTGGGGCTGGTGCGCGACGCTTTGTTCGCGCGCTTCGTCGGCGCCGGCTTCGCTTCGGACGCGTTCCTGATCGCCTTCCGCCTGCCCAACATGTTCCGCGCCTTGTTCGCGGAGGGCGCCTTCTCGGCGGCGTTCATCCCGATGTTCAACCGCAAGGTGGCCGAAGCCGGCGGCGACGGGCTGCCGACCGGGGTGCGCTTCGCCGAGGACGCGCTGTCGGTGCTGCTGCCGATCCTGATCGGCATGACCGTGCTGATCGAGATCGCCGCCTGGCCGGTGACGTGGCTGCTCACCTGGGGCTTCAACGACGCCTCGCATGACCAGTTCGCCTATGTCGTCCAGCTCTGCCGCCTCACCTTCCCCTATCTGCTGCTGATCAGCCTCGTCTCGCTGCTCGGCGGCATCCTCAATTCGCTGCACCGCTTCTGGGTGGCGGCGGCGGCGCCGATCCTGCTCAACCTGACGCTGATCGTCGCGCTGCTCGTCTTCCACAGCGACCTACCGCTGGTCACCGCGCGCAACCAGGCGATCGCGGTAACGATCTCGGGCGCGTTGCAGCTTGCCTGGCTCTATTTCGCCTGCCGCAAGGCGGGGGTGCATCTGCGCATCAAGGCGCCGCGGCTCGGGCCGGACGTGAAAAAGCTGCTGTCGCTGATCTGGCCCGCCGCGGCGGGTGCCGGCGCGGTGCAGATCAACCTCGTCGTCTCGACCGCGCTCGCCGCCTCGCTGCTCAGCCACGGCTCGGTGACCTATATCTACATGGCCGACCGGCTGAACCAATTGCCGCTCGGGCTGGTCGGGATCGGTCTCGGCACGGTGCTGCTGCCGACGATCTCGCGCCAGCTCGGCAAGGGCGACGAGGCGGCGGCGATGACGACGCAGAACCGCGGCATGGAGCTGGCGCTGTTCCTGACGCTGCCGGCGACGGTGGCGCTGATCGTCTGCGGCGTGCCGATCGTCGCGGCGCTGTTCCAGCACGGCCAGTTCACCGCCGCGGCGGCGCATGCCACCGCACAGGCGCTCGCCGCCTTCTCGATCGGGCTGCCGTCCTACATCCTCGTCAAGGTGCTGACGCCGGGCTATTATGCACGGTCGGACACGCGCACGCCGGTGCGCTATGCGACGGTGTCGATGGTGGTCAATTTGGTGCTCAACCTGATCCTGATCGTGCCGCTCCAGCATATGGGGCCGCCGCTCGCCACCGCGATCGCGAGTACGGTCAACGTCGCCTTGCTCTATAATACATTGCGCAGGCGCGGGCAGTTCGTGCCCGACGCGCAATTGACGCGACGGGCGCCGCGGCTGCTGGTCGCGGCATTGGTGATGGGCGGGGTGATGTTCTTCCTCAACGACCTGTTCGCGCCCTATGTGTCGGGGAGCAACCTGGCGCGCTGGGGCGCGATGGCGGTGCTGGTCGGGACCGGCACCTTGGTCTATGCGCTCGCCGTGTTCGCGACCGGCGCGCTGCGCCCCGCGGACATTCGTCAGCTCATCCGTTCCAGATAAGGCCCATCATGGCAAAGCGCGTCGTTTCCGGGATCAAGCCCACCGGCAATCTCCACCTCGGCAATTATCTCGGCGCGGTGAAGCAATGGGTCGCGCAGCAGGATGCGATCCAGGCGGAGGGCGGCGAGACGCTCTACTTCATCGCCGATCTCCACGGGCTGACCGAGTGGATCGCGCCCGCCGAGCTGCGCGCCAATACGATCGAGATGACCGCGACGCTGGTGGCGGCAGGGATCGATCCCGACCGCTCGATCCTGTTCAACCAGGCGCGCGTGCCCGCGCATAGCGAGATGGCGTGGCTGCTCAACAACGTCGCGCGGGTCGGCTGGCTCAACCGCATGACGCAGTTCAAGGACAAAGCGGCCAAGAACCGCGAGGGCGCGAGCGTCGGCCTGTACGATTATCCGGTGCTGATGGCGGCGGACGTGCTGCTCTACAACACGACGCACGTGCCCGTCGGCGAGGACCAGAAGCAGCATCTCGAACTGGCGCGCGACATCGCGACCAAGTTCAACGGCGATTATGCCACCGAGCTGTTCACCCTGCCCGAGCCGTTGGTCAGCGCCGCGGCGCCACGGATCATGTCGCTCCGCGATGCTTCGGCGAAGATGTCCAAGTCGAACCCGTCCGAACAGTCGGTGGTCAAGCTGATCGATTCGGACGAGGTGATCGCCGACAAGTTCCGCAAGGCGAAGACCGATCCCGACGTGCTGCCGGCGACCGTCGAGGAACTGGCGGAGCGGCCCGAGGCGCGCAACCTGCTGACGATCTTCGCGGCGCTGGCCGACCGCACGCCGGGCGACGTGCTGGCGGATTATGCCGGCAAGGGATTCGGCGCGTTCAAGCCCGACCTCGCCGATCTCGCGGTGGCGAAGCTCGGCCCGATCCGCGACGAGATGGTGCGGCTGCTCGACGACCGCGGCGCGATCGACGCGATCCTCGAGAAGGGCGCAGACAAGGCGCGGACACTGGCGGTGCCGGTGCTGCGCCGCGCGCAGGAGGCGATGGGGCTGGTGCTTTAGCCCCTCCCCGCAAGGGAAGGGCTGTCGCATATGGATATCTATAGGCTTCGGACGACGTTCCAACGCCACCCCGTCACCCCGGACTTGATCCGGGGTCCTGCTTCTTCGGACGGTGCGAGGAAGCGGGATGCCGGATCGAGTCCGGCATCACGGCGATATAAATGCCGTCGGACACTTCAACTGATCGTCGGCGATAGCCCCCTGCAAAAGGGGCGGGTGCGTGTGGCCTCGCGCCCTACCGCTGCTTACGCCTCAAGCTCGCGCATCAGCGTGCGGACGGCGGCGTCGATGTCGCGGTCCTGGTCGCGGAGTTCCTCGATCTTGCGGACCGCGTGGATCACCGTCGAATGGTCGCGACCGCCGAATTTGCGGCCGATCTCGGGCAGCGAGCGCGTCGTCAGGCGCTTGGCGAGATACATGGCGATCTGGCGCGGGCGCGCCACCGCGCGGCTGCGGCGCGCGGAGACGAGGTCGAGCGGCTTCAGCTCGAAATGCTGGCTGACCAGCTTCTGGATCTCGTCAATCGTCACCCGGCGCTGCGCGCCACGCAGCACGTCGCCGAGCGTCGCTACCGCGAAATCGAGGTCGATACTGTCGCCGGTGAGCTGCGCATAGGCGACGACGCGGTTGAGCGCGCCTTCCAGCTCGCGGATGTTGGCGTGAATACGGGCCGCGAGCAGGTCGAGCACCTCGTTGGGGACCTTCGCCTCGGGCAGGTCTGCGAGTTTCCTGTCCAGTATAGTGCGGCGCAACGTGAGGTCGGGTGCCTTGATGTCGGCGACGAGGCCGACCGACATGCGGCTGACGATCCGTGCCTCGACGCCGTCGAGCGCCGTCGGGCAGCGATCGGCCGAGATGACGAGGCGCTTGCCGGCGCTCATGATCTCGTTGACCGTGTGGAAGAATTCCTCCTGCGTCGCGTCCTTGCCGGCGATGAACTGGAGGTCGTCGATCAGCAGCAGGTCGGCGCCGCGCAGGCGCTGCTTGAAGCTGTGCGTGTCGCGGGCGCGCATCGCCGCGACGAAGTCGAACATGAAGCGCTCGGCCGACATGCACAGCACGGTCGCGTCGGGATGCGCGGTGAGGAAGGCGTGGCCGATCGCGTGCATCAGATGCGTCTTGCCCTGCCCCGTCCCCGAATGGAGGAACAGCGGGCTGAACCGCGGCACGCCGGGTTCGGCGAGCATGCGCGCGGCGTTGAAGGCGACGCGATTGGCGGCGTCGACGACGAAGCGGTCGAAGGTGAAGCGCGGATCGAGCGGCGGGCGCTCGGCAGCCGGGCGGAACGGCGCGGCCACCGCCAGCGGCGCCGGGGCAGGCGCCGCCGCGACGGCGGCGACCGGCGCGGGCGTCTCGGCGACCAGCTTGATCGCGACGGGCGCGGCGATGCGCGTCTCGATCGACACGCCGCGGACGTCGGGCAGCAGCGCGCGGAATTCGAGCAGCAGCCGGTCGGCATAATGGTTGCGGACCCAGTTGGTCATGAACGCCGACGGCAGGCCGAGGCGGATCGATTCGGGATCGCCGTCCTCGATCAGCTCCATCGGCTTCAGCCATTGCTCGAAGAGCCGCGCGCCGGCGGATTCGCGCAGGTTGCAGCGGACGCGAGCCCAGGCGCGCTGCGCCTCAGTCTCCGTCACTGCCGCTGCCTGTCGATCGTTCAACGCATACCCCTTCGTTGCCGAAAGCGACGAAATGTCGCCCGGCGGCCGTATTCAAGACAGACAAATCCCCCTTACGGCCAACGGCCGTCCGGCATGCCCACGCTGTTCAGGTCCCCGACCGCGATGAACATCGCTGCGGTGGAGTCGAGTTATGAAGCCTGGGCCGAGTCGATCAACCCCTCGGCAGGTCACATTGTTGAAATAAACGGGATTGACAGCCCGAAGCCCGCAGAAACGCGTTCGGAAATCTTACAAGCCATTGAAAATGCTACATTTTCTGCCCGTTTCCGCACGACTGCCGTGAATGTCAGCCAACACGAATCGCGGTGTTCTCCCGCTTTCCCGGTTCGTTCCTTTTGCGCCCGTTCCGGACATCAAAAAACCCGCCGGGACATGCGTCCCGACGGGTCAAAACTCACTGATTGGTAAGGCTTAGGCGAGCGTGCCGACCGCCTTGGTCAGGCGCGAGAACTTGCGGCTCGCGGTGTTCTTGTGGAGGACGCCCTTGGCGACGCCGCGCTGCAGCTCGGGCTGCACCGCTGCGAGGGCCGTGTCCGCCGCAGCCTTGTCGCCCGACGCCAGTGCCGCTTCGACCTTCTTGATGAAGGTACGGATGCGGCCGATGCGGTTACCGTTGATTTCGGCGCGGCGATCGTTGCGACGGATGCGCTTCTTGGCTTGCGGCGTATTCGCCATTCGGTACGTCCTTGCGAGTAAATTGGTCGATGTCAGAAGAGGCGCCGGATCACCCTACGCCCTCTCGAAGGCAGCGCCCTTAGCGAAGCCGGCGGACGGGGTCAACCGTGACGGGGTGTTTTGCCACCGGTTCCTCCTTATACTTCGCCCTCCCTGTTTCGTCATCCCGGCGAAGGCCGGGACCCATGGATGGGGTGTAGCCGGCGTTGCGAGCGCCTCGTACGGCCCGTGACCATGGATCCCGGCTTTCGCCGGGATGACGAGGTTTAGGCGGAGGGGATCAACTCTTCTGGCATTTCGGGCAGTAGAAGGTCGATCGGCCGCTATCCACCCGGCGTTTGACGGTGCCGCCGCAATGGCAGGGCTCGCCCTCGCGCCCGTAGACGAGGAATTGCTTCGAGAAATAGCCGAGCTCGCCGTCGGGGCGGGCATAGTCGCGCAGGGTCGAGCCGCCGGCTTCGATCGCGGCGAGCAGCACCTCGCGTACCGCCACCGCCAGCCGCTCGAGTCGCGGCAGCGCGATCTGGCCAGCGGCGCGGGTCGGCGCGATGCGCGCGACGTGCAGCGCCTCGCAGACGTAGATGTTGCCGAGCCCGGCGACGATGCGCTGGTCGAGCAGCATCGCCTTGATCGGCGCGGCGCGCGCCTTCAGCGCCTCGCCGAGATAGGCGCCGGTGAACTCCTCCCCCAGCGGCTCCGGCCCCATCGCCGCGAAGGGGGGATAAGCGGCGAGCGCAGCGGTTTCGACGAGATCGAGGAAGCCGAAGCGGCGCGGATCGTTGAGCGCGAGGCTGCGCCCCTCCCCCGTCTCGATGAGCAGATGGTCGTGGGCGAGGCGTTCGGCGGGATCGACCCGCCAGCGGCCGGACATGCCGAGATGGAAGATCAGCGTATCGCCGCGATCGGTGTCGATCATGCCGTATTTGGCGCGGCGGCCGAGCGCGGTGACGGTGGCGCCGGTAAGCCGCTGGCGCAGGTCGGGCGGGATCGCCTTGCGCAGGTCGGCGCGGCGCGGCTCGACGAGGGTCAGGCGCTGGCCGGCGAGCACGGGGGTGAGGCCGCGGACGGTGGTTTCGACTTCGGGGAGTTCTGGCACGTCAAACAGCTAGGTTGCGTTTGCCCCGGCCACAAGCGGCGGCTAGGGCGGTGGCATGACCGACACCGCCACCACCGGAACCGTATCCTTCGGCTACGAGGACGTCGCCCCCGATGAGAAGACCGCCCGCGTCGGCGGCGTCTTTTCCAGCGTCGCCAAGAACTACGACCTGATGAACGACGCGATGTCGGGCGGCATGCACCGGTTGTGGAAGGATCGCTTCGTTCGGCGGGTGCAGCCGCAGGAGGGGCAGCAGATCCTCGACATGGCGGGCGGCACCGGCGACATCGCCTTCCGCCTCGCCGCGTCGGGCGCGTCGGTGACGGTGGCGGACATCAATCCGGCGATGCTGGAAGTCGGCATGGAGCGCGCCGCCAAGCGCGGCATCGACGGACTGGTGTGGACCGAGGCCAATGCCGAGACGCTGACCTTCCCGGACCGGTTCTTCGACGCCTATACGATCGCCTTCGGCATCCGCAACGTCACCGACATCCCCAAGGCGCTGCGCGAGGCGCATCGCGTGCTGCGCCGCGGCGGCCGGTTCTTCTGCCTCGAATTCTCGACGACGACCTGGCCGGGGTTCAAGGAAGTCTATGACGGCTATTCGCACAAGATGGTGCCGAAGCTCGGCCAGTTGCTCGCGCAGGACGCCGACAGCTATCGCTATCTGATCGAGTCGATCCGGCGCTTCCCCGACATGCCGACGTTCAAGGGCATGATCGCCGATGCCGGCTTCGTGCGGACCAAGGCGGAACCGATCCTCGGCGGGCTCGTCGCGATCCACTCCGGGTGGAAGATTTGATGGGGTCGTTTGGCGGTTTCGATGCCGCCGCCTCGCAAGACCCGTCACCCCGGACTCGGTCGGGACTTCAGCGACAGTCTGCGGTGCTGGTGGATCACCACAGTGTTCCTGCGAAAGCAGGAACCCAGGGCCAAGCAGAACAACCCTTTACGGCGCTTGGAACCCCTGGGCTCCTGCTTTCGCAGGAGCACTGGCGAAATTCCGCAGGTGTCACGACTTGTTCCGGGGTGACGTGGCGGGTGTGGCAACGGCTTGACTGGAGTGCGGCGGCCGGTTCGATCGCCATGCCGTCATGACCGCTTCGGTCGTCCACGTCTGGCGGCTCCTGAAATGGGGGCGCATCCTCGCGCGGCACGGAGCGCTCCGCGGGATCGAGCGCGATCCCAATACGCCGGCGCCGGTGCGGCGGCTGGCACGGGTGGCGCGGCTGGGTGCGCGCGTGCCCAAGGTGCCGCGCTATGCCGATGCCTTTCAGGCGATCGGGCCGGCGGCGATCAAGCTCGGGCAGACATTGGCCACCCGGCCCGATCTGGTCGGCGAGGAAGCGACGCAGGATCTGCTGCGGTTGCAGGATCAGTTGCCGCCGGTCCCCTATGCGACGATCGCCGCGGCAATGGAGGGCAGCTTCGGCCGGCCGCCGTCCGACCTGTTCGCCAGCATCGAGGAGGATCCGGTCGGCGCCGCGTCGATCGCACAGGTGCATCGCGCGGTGACCACCGACGGCCGGACGGTCGCGGTCAAGGTGCTGCGGCCCGGCGTCGAGGCGGATTTCACCCGCGCGATCGCCACCTATGAATGGGCGGCGGCGCAGCTCGAGGGGATGAGCATCGAGGCGCGGCGGCTGCGGCCGCGGCTGACGGTGGAGAATTTCAAGCGCTGGACCGCGCGCGAGCTCAACTTCCGGCGCGAGGCGGCGTCGGCATCCGAACTAGCCGAATCGATGACCGCCGAGCCCGATTTCGTCGTGCCTGCGATCGACTGGCAGCGCTCGACCGCGCGGGTGCTGACCGTCGAGTGGATCGACGGGATCAAGCTGTCGGACCGCGCCGCACTGGTCGCGGCGGGCTACGACCTGCCCAAGCTGGCCAATACGCTGGTGCAGGCGTTCCTGCGGCAGGCGATCGCGGAAGGGTTCTTCCACGCCGACATGCATCAGGGCAATCTGTTCGCCTTGCCCGGCAACCGGATCGCAGCGATCGACTTCGGCATCATGGGCCGGATCGACCGGCGCGCACGGGTATGGCTGGCGGAGATCCTCTACGGGCTGATCACCGGCAATTACCGGCGCGTCGCCGAAATCCATTTCGAGGCGGGCTATGTGCCGAGCCATCACAATGTCGCCGAATTCGCGACGGCGCTGCGCGCGGTCGGCGAGCCGATGCGCGGGCTGCCGGTCAAGGACATGTCGATCGGGATGATGCTCGACGGGCTGTTCTCGATCACGCGCGACTTCGACATGGTGACGCAGCCGCATCTGCTGCTGTTGCAGAAGACGATGGTGATGGTCGAGGGGGTCGCGACGCGGCTCGATCCGGATATCAACCTGTGGGAATCGGCGGCGCCGTTCGTGCGCGAGTGGATCCGCACCGAGTTGGGGCCGGAAGCGGCGATCGCCGACCGGCTGATCGCCGACGTCAAGACGATCGCCGGCCTGCCCGAGCTGATCCGGCGGATCGAGGCGCGCTATCCGGCGCCGGGGGGCGAGCCCCCTGCCCCGCCGCTGCGCGAGATCGAGGTGGTGCGGATCGGCGGCGGCTGGCGCTATGCCGCGGTCGCGGCAGCCAGCGCGGCGGCGAGCGTCGCCGCGACCTGGCTGGTCGGCCACTGAGGCGATGATGCGGCGCGTCCCTGCCCCGTTGTGGCTGGCGCAGCCGTCGCGGTTCGCCGGACTGGCGCCGCGCAACGCCGCGGCGGCGCTGGTCGCGCTGGCGCTGCTGCTGCTCGCGTGCCTGCTGGTCTTCGCCGCGCCCGTCCCGCCGGCGGCGAGCGGCGATGCCGCGCAGCGCAGCGACGATCAGGCCGACGTCGTGCTGTACGAGACGATCGTCGCCAACGTCCGCCATGGCGGCGGTTATTATGCCACCGCGGCGGATGCGATGCGCGCGGGCGATTACCCGCTCAAGCCGTTCGTCACCTTTCGCCTGCCGACGCTGGCGATGGTGCAGGCGGCGGTGCCGCACGCGATTGTCGTGATCCTGCTTTACCTGCTCGCCGCGGCGGTGGCGCTTGCCTGGTATCGGCGGCTGGCGCCGGCGTTCGCGCGGCCGCCGCCGCGGATCGTCGCGATGGTGCTGCTTGCCGCCGGACTGATGGCGTTCGTGCAGCGCGACCTGCTCGCCTTCCACGAGATCTGGGCGGGGTTGCTAATCGCGCTGTCGCTCGGCGTGCATCGCGACGGGCAGTGGCTGCCCGCAGTCGCCTTCGGCCTGTCGGCGGCGCTGATCCGCGAGACCGCGGGGCTGTACCTGCTGCTGATGGCGATCCTGGCGCTCGCCGGCGGCGACCGGCGCGAAGGCGCGGCGTGGATCGCGGCGGGGGCGATCCTCGCGCTGGCGCTGGCGGCACATGCGCATGCGGTGGCCGAAGTGGTCGGGCCGCTCGATCCGCAGTCGCCGGGCTGGTCGGGGCATCTCGGCTTCGGCTTCTTCGTGCGGACGATGACGCTGTCGACCGCGCTGATGATCGTGCCGCTCTGGCTCGCCGCGCCGCTGGTCGGGCTGGCGCTGTTCGGCTGGGCGGCGTGGCGCGACGTGCTGGGGCTGCGCGTGCTGGTGGTGATCGCCGCTTATGCCGCGGTGCTGAGCGTGTTCGGGCGGGTCGATACCTTTTATTGGGGGCTGCTGGTGGCGCCGTTGCTGCTCGTCGGCCTCGTCTTCGTGCCCGATGGCGCGCGCGACCTGCTGGCGGCGGTGAGCGACCGGCGGCGGATCACGGTGAAGAGGATCGTTCGATGACGCGTATCCTGCTGATCGTCGGCGGCGGCATCGCCGCCTATAAGGCGTGCGAGCTGATCCGGCTGCTGCGCCGGCGCGGTTATGCGGTGCGCTGCGTAATGACGGAGGGCGCGAGCCATTTCGTCACGCCGATGACGCTCGCCGCGCTGAGCGAGGACCAGGTCTACACCAGCCTGTGGGACCTCAAGGACGAGGCGGAGATGGGGCATATCCAGCTCAGCCGGCAGGCCGATCTGGTCGTCATCGCGCCCGCCACCGCCGATCTGCTGGCGCGGATGGCGGGGGGACTCGCGGACGATCTGGCGACGACGCTGCTGCTCGCCACCGATACGCCGGTGCTGGCAGTGCCGGCGATGAACGTGCGGATGTGGCAGCATGCGGCGACCGTCCGCAACGTCGCGCAGCTGCGGGCCGACGGCATCACCATCCTCGAACCCGACGAGGGGGCGATGGCCTGCGGCGAGTTCGGTCCCGGGCGGTTGCCCGAGCCGGAGGCGATCGCCGCGGCGGTCGACCGCATGCTCGCGCCGCGCGCGACGCCGCTCGCCGGCCGGCACGTGCTGGTCACCGCGGGGCCTACGCACGAGCCGATCGATCCGGTCCGCTATATCGCCAATCGCTCGTCGGGGCGGCAGGGGTTCGCGATCGCCGGTGCGCTCGCCGATCTCGGCGCGACGGTGACGTTGGTCGCCGGGCCGGTGACGCTCGCCACACCGGCGGGGGTACGGCGGGTCGACGTCGTCACCGCGGCCGAGATGGCGGCGGCGGTCACGGATGCGCTGCCCGCCGATGCGGCGGTGATGGTCGCCGCGGTCGCCGACTGGCGGGTCGCCGCCGCGCCGCAGAAGGTCAAGAAGGGCGACGCGCCGCCGGCGCTGGTGCTCGCCGAGAACGAGGATATCCTCGCGACGTTGGCGCACGGGCCGCGCCGGCCGCGATTGGTGATCGGCTTCGCCGCCGAGACCGAGCGCGTCGTCGAGCAGGCGGTCGCCAAGCGGCTGCGCAAGAACACCGACTGGATCGTCGCCAACGACGTGTCGGGCGACGTGTTCGGCGGCGACGCCAACACCGTGCACCTCGCCACCGCCGACGGCGTCGAACATTGGGAGCGTTTGCCCAAGGCCGACGTCGCGCGGCGGCTGGCGCAACGGATCGCCGAGACGCTGTCCGGTTCTTGATCTGTTCGCGCAGGCAGGCTAGCCCTGCGCCATGAGCCAAGCCATCGCCATCCGCCTCCGCCGCCTGCCGCACGGCGAGGGGCTGCCGCCGCCCGCTTATGCGACCGCGGGTGCGGCGGGGATGGACGTGGTGGCGGCCGAGGCGCTGACGCTGGCGCCGGGCGCGCGCGCGGCGGTGGCGACCGGCTTCGCGATCGCGATACCGGAGGGCTATGAGGTGCAGGTGCGCCCGCGTTCGGGTCTGGCGATCAAGCACGGCATCACCTGCCTCAACACGCCTGGCACGATCGATTCGGACTATCGCGGCGAGGTGAAGGTGATCCTCATCAACCTCGGCGAGGCCCCCTTCCCGATCGCCCGCGGCGAACGCATCGCCCAACTCGTCCCCGCCCCGGTTCAGCGCGCGACGCTGGCAATCGTCGACGCGCTCAACGATACCGACCGTGGAAGCGGAGGGTTCGGATCGACCGGCCGATGATCACAGCAATTCTCCTGGCAGCCCAGCTTGCCGGTGCATCGCCCATGCCGATGCCGCCGCAGGACTGGAGCGCGCTGCATCCATTGCCCTACAGCCGCGATCCCGACGATGGCGCCAATCTGTCGAGCTTCGTCCGCGCCGAGGTGAAAGCGGGGCGGTGCAACGCCGCGACGCCGTCGCCGCAGGGCTATGTGCTCAAGGTCGATCTCGCGGTGCTGGTCGGTGCCGGCGGCCAGCCCAAGCGGGTGGTGCCGCGGGCGATCGCCTGCCCCTCGGTCGAGCAATATGCCGCGGGCCTCGTCTCCAGCATGGCGCGCGGCAATATCGCGCCCGGCGTGGCGGATGCCGATACCTGGTATCGGACCAGCCTCACCTTCTCCTGGTCGGCGTGACGCTCTCCGACGGGGAACTGACCCGTTACGCCCGGCACATCGTCCTGAAGGAGGTCGGCGGCGCCGGTCAGCAGCGCTTCGCCGCGGCGCATGTCGTGGTCATCGGCGCGGGCGGAATCGGATCGCCGGCGATCCCCTATCTCGCCGCGGCGGGCATCGGGCGGCTGACGATCGTCGACGACGACCATGTCGATCTGTCCAACCTGCAACGCCAGACGATCTATGCCACCGCCGAGATCGGCGCGGGCAAGGCGGAGACGGCGGCAGCGGCGGCGCGGCGGCTCAACCCGCATGTCGCCGCGGTGGCGCGACCGATACGCGTCGACGCCGGCAACGTCGCTGCGCTGCTCGCCGATGTCGACGTGGTGCTCGACGGTTGCGACAATTTCGCGACGCGGCTGATCGTCGCCGATGCGGCTTATGCCGCGCGGGTGCCGCTCGTATCGGCGGCGATCGGCCAGTTCGACGGGCAATTGGGGGTGTTCCGCGGCTGGGAGCCGGGCAAGCCCTGCTATCGCTGCTTCGTCGGCAGCGATCCCGACCGGCCCGGCGCGACCTGTGCCGAGGACGGCGTGCTGGGGCCGATGGCGGGGGCGATCGGCAGCCTCGCCGCGCTGGAGGTGCTGCGCGCGATCCATGCCTTCGGCGAGGACAGCGCCGGCAAGCTGCTGCTCGCCGATACGCTGTCGCTGCGCTTCCGGACGCTGACGCTGCCGAAGGACCCCGGCTGCCCGACCTGTGGCTTAGCCCGAAATTAAGCGACGGGCGCTAGTTAGCCGGCATGACCAGCGCCAGCCGCCCCAGGATCCTCACCGTCTTCGGCACCCGCCCCGAGGCGATCAAGCTGTTCCCCGTCGTGCGGGCGCTACAGGCGGCGGGCGGCATCGAGACGGTGACCTGCGTCACCGCGCAGCATCGCGGGCTGCTCGATCAGGTGCTCGCCATCGCCGGGCTGACGCCCGATATCGACCTCGACCTGATGGAGCCAGGCCAGTCGCTCGATCGGCTGACCGCGCGGCTGCTTACCGGGCTCGGCGAGGTGATCGACCGGGTGCGGCCCGACCGCGTCGTCGTCCAGGGCGACACCGTGACCGCAATGGTCGGTGCACTCGCCGCCTATTATCGCAAGATCCCGGTCGCGCACGTCGAGGCGGGGCTGCGCTCGGGCGACATCTACCAGCCCTGGCCGGAAGAGGTGAACCGGCGTATCGTCGCGCCGATCGCCGATCTGCATTTCGCGCCCACCGACACGGCCGCGGCGGCGCTGGCGCGCGAGAGCGTCACCGCGGGCGTCCATGTCACCGGCAATACGGTGATCGACGCGCTGCACTGGACGCGCGGTCGCATCGCCGAGACGCCGGCGCTGGCCGGCGATCTCGATTCGCTCGCCGCGCGCTTCGCGGGGAAGCGCATCGTCCTCGTCACGACGCATCGCCGCGAGAATTTCGGTGACGGCATGGCGGCGATCGCGCGGGGGATCGCGCGAATCGCGGCGCGCGACGACGTCGCGGTGATCTTCCCGATGCATCCCAATCCCAATGTCGGCGCGGTGATGGACGAATGGCTCGGCACGCCGGACAATGTCGCGCGGATCGCGCCGCTCGACTATCCGCATTTCATCCGCGCGCTCGAACTCTGCGACCTCGCGCTGACCGATTCGGGCGGCGTGCAGGAGGAGGCGCCGGCGCTCGGCAAGCCGGTGCTGGTTATGCGCGACACCACCGAGCGGCCCGAGGGCGTCGCGGCGGGCACCGCGCGCTTGATCGGCACCGACGAAGACCGCATCGTTTCCGAAGTGTTCACGCTTCTCGATGACAAGGCTGCCTATTCCGCCATGGCACGCGCCCACAATCCGTTCGGCGACGGCCAGGCCAGCACCCGGATCGCAAGGATCATCGCCGATGATTTCGGACTCTGAACTCAAGGTCGTCGTTCTCGGCCTCGGCTATATCGGCCTGCCGACCGCGGCGGTGATCGCGCGGACGGGGGCGAAGGTGCTCGGCGTCGACGTCACCGAATCGGTGGTCGAGACGGTCAATTCGGGGCGCGTGCATATCGAGGAGGTCGATCTCGACGGCCTCGTCTCCGGCGTGGTCGCGCGCGGATCGCTGCGCGCGTCGACGCGGATCGAGCCGGCCGACGTGTTCGTGATCGCGGTGCCTACCCCGTTCGGCGAGGATCATGCGCCCGACATCGCCTATGTGCTGCAGGCGGCGACGACGATCGCGTCGGTGCTCAAGCCGGGCGACGCGATCATCCTCGAATCGACCTCCCCGGTCGGCACGACCGAACGGGTGCGCGACCTGCTCGCCGAGCTGCGCCCCGACCTGCGCGTGCCCGGCCGCGCCGGCGAGGCGGCCGACATCGCGATCGCTTATTGCCCGGAACGCGTGCTGCCCGGGCGCATCCTCGTCGAGCTGATCGACAACGATCGCGTCATCGGCGGTATCACGCCGCGCTGCGCGCGCAAGGCGCTGACCTTCTACCGCCGCTTCGTGCGCGGCGCCTGCGTCACCACCACCGCGCGCGCGGCGGAGATGACCAAGCTGACCGAGAACGCCTTCCGCGACGTCAACATCGCCTTCGCCAACGAACTCAGCCTGATCGCCGACACGATGGGCGTCGACGTGTGGGAGGTGATCCGCCTCGCCAACCGCCATCCGCGCGTCAACATCCTGCAACCGGGGCCGGGCGTCGGCGGCCATTGCATCGCGGTCGATCCGTGGTTCCTCGTCCATGCCGATCCCGCCAACACGCCGCTGATCCGCACCGCGCGGCTAGTCAACGACGGCAAGACCGACCATGTCGTCGCGCAGGCGAGCGCGCTGATCGAGGCGCGGCCCGGCGCGCCGGTCGCCTGCCTCGGCCTCGCGTTCAAGGCGAACATCGACGACTTCCGCGAGAGCCCGGCGCTCAAGGTGGCGGTCGCACTGGCCGAGCGGTTCGGCGACCGGGTGCGGATCGTCGAACCCTATGCGGCGACGCTGCCCAGGGCGTTCGACGGCACCGGCGCGACGCTGATCGACATCGACGGCGCGATCGAAAGCTGTCCGATCATGGTCGTGCTGGTCGATCACGACGTGTTCCGCTCGGTGCCGATCGAGGAACGGCACGACAAGGCGGTGCTCGACACGCGCGGGATCTGGCCGGATCAACCTGCGGTCGCCTCGCCGGTACAGGATGTGCTACGGCTGGTCGGCTAGCCACTTTCACGCGGGTTCAGGCTGTTGCGGCCAGACCTGCGTGGGTATACCTGCCATTCGGCACGATCGACGGGAATCCATGCTCAAGAAGCTGCTCAACGCGCGCCGTTCCACGGTAACGCCGCTGACCGCCATTCCGGAAGGCGAACGCGTCTATGCGATCGGCGACGTCCACGGCTGCGCCGATCTGCTCGATCAATTGCTTGCCCGGATCGATGCGGACGACCGGGCGCGCGATCCTGCGCGCACCACGATCGTCTTCCTCGGCGACCTCGTCGACCGCGGCCCGGCGTCGGCGGCGGTGATCGAGCGGCTGCGGCTGCTCGCGGCGGAGCGGCCGGATACGCGATTCCTGCTCGGCAACCACGAGGAGGTGTTCCTCGAATCGCTCAAGGGCGAACCCAAGGCGCTGCGCATGTTCTGCCGGATCGGCGGGCGTGAGACGATCATGAGCTACGGGCTCGACGCCGCCGACTACGACCGGATGGATTATGAGGAACTGCATGCCGCGATGCGCGTCCGCGTTCCCGCCGAGCATCAGGCGTTCCTCGAATCGTTCGAGGATATGGTGACGATCGGCGACTATGCCTTCGTCCATGCCGGCGTGCGGCCGGGCACCGATCTCGCCGCGCAGCGCGGCGCCGACCTGCGCTGGATCCGCAACCCCTTCCTCGATCACGATCGCGCGCTCGATAAGATGGTCGTCCACGGCCATACGATCAGCGCCGGGCTCGACGAGCAGGTCCATCGGATCGGTGTCGATACCGGGGCTTACGAGACCGGCGTGCTGACCGCTTTGGGTTTGGAAGGCACGGCGCGCTGGACGGTGCAGGCGACCCGCGCGGGCTGACCGGCGGCGGGCGACGTGTGGCGTCGCCGCAACGGTCGCCGGCCATTCCGAAACCGGGCGGTTAAACTGTTGTCGCGCCTATATACTTCTGCCATGCAAACCGGTGACGAGCACAAGAGGGAGTTATATCATGCGTTTCGGTAAGATTGTCATGGCCGCTGCGGCCGCCACCATGGCCGTTGCTCCGGCGGTTGCCGCTCCGGCGAACCCCGCAGCCAGCCTGTCGGTGTCGAAGTCGGTTCGCACCGGTTCGACCTCGGCCAAGAAGAACGAGCTCGCCGGTGGCGGGATCGTCATCGCCCTGATCGCGGCCGCTGCCGTCGTCGCGGGCATCGTCGTTGTCGCCGACAGCGATGACAATGCGGACAGCAACTAAGCTGACCGTTAGCCTCGGCTAGAGAGAGTAGCGGCCTTCGGGCCGCTATTTTTTTGTCCGGCGCCGGCGATGGCGGGCACGAAAAAGCCGGCGCCGGATGGTCCGGCGCCGGCTGTTCGTCGTCGTGGCGGATCAGCGACCGCCGGGCATGCCCGGAGGCATCGCGCCGCGCGGCATCCCGCCGGGGCCGCCGGCACCCTGTGCCTGGGCCTGTGCCTGCATCTGGCGGACGACGGCTTCGGGCAGGAAGTCGATCAGCTCGATGTCGAAGACGAGCGTGGAGTTGGCGGGGATCGGCCCCTTCGCCTCGGCGCCGTAACCGAGCGCGGGCTTGATCCAGACGCGGTACTTGGCGCCCTTCGGCATCAGCTTGAGCGCTTCGGAGAAGCCGGGAACGACGCCGGCGACGGGCATCGGCGTCGGCTGCTGCGACTTGTCGAAGGTGGTGCCGTTGAGCAGCTTGCCTTCATAATTGATGAGCGCGACGTCGCTGTCGGTCGGCTTGGGGGCGCCCGGCGCGCCGGGCTGCACCACCTTATATTGCAACCCCGACGGGGTCGTCACCACGCCGCTCGCACGCGCGTTGCGGGTGAGGAAGTCGTCGCCCTGCCGCGCCAGGAGGAAGGCCGCGAGACAGGCGACGACGATGCCCACCCACAGATAGACGAGATAGGTCCGCTTGATGGGACGCAGCGGAACGGCGGTGACGGTCGACATCTGGGGCACCTGAAGTTGTGGTGCCGGGCCGGCCGTCACCGGTTAACATCTCTAACTTCGCACGAAGACGCATCCGGAGGAAAGCATCTTCGCAGCGATCACAATGACTTAACGCGCACCGTCGCGCTCGGCGCGCTTGCGGTCGAGCTTGCGCGAACGGCGGACGGCGGCGGCACGCTCGCGCGCGCGGCGCTCCGACGGCTTTTCGAAGTGACGGCGCAGCTTCATCTCCCGGTACACGCCCTCGCGCTGCAGCTTCTTCTTGAGCACGCGAAGGGCCTGGTCGACATTGTTGTCGCGGACGACGATCTGCATGGAACTGAAACACTCCGGTCAATAGCTATGGCGGCTGCAGACGAAAGGTCCGCGCCGTGCGAACGGTGCCCGTAGCAGCGAGCGGCCCGATGCGCAACCCGCGCGCCCGCGCCTGCCCGCCGCGCGACACGCGCGGGGATGATCGGCGCCCCGTCTTTCGGCTTGCGGCGCGGATTGTGCAAGCTAATGGTAGCGATAACCAGCTGGGAGAGATGGAAGACGGCGAACGCCGCGGCGGGAACGAGGGCATCGGCGATGCTCCACCCGCCGAGCCGGTCGCCGTACCGTCAGGGCCAGCGCCACGCCGCGCCCGCCGACCGACGTCCGATCGGCCGGTGCGTCCGATCCGGAGAAGAGCCCAATGCCGATACCCTTCGACCCCGCCGACGCGCTCGGCAGCGACTGGCGCAGCGCGCGCTGGCTCGGCCGCATCGATCTGGGCGCCGGCCCGAGCCCGGTGCTGGTCGTCGACGGCATCGCCTATGACATGGCGCGCGTCGCCCCGACCGTCGCCGAACTGGTCGCCGGCGGCAGCTTCGACCACGCGCAGGGCGAGGAGATCGGTGCGCTCGATGCGATCGGCCTGTCGGTCGACGGCCTGCCGCGGCTGCTCAGCCCGATCGACCTGCAATGCGTCAAGGCGGCGGGCGTCACTTTCGCCGTGTCGGCGATGGAGCGCGTCATCGAGGAGCGTGCGCGCGGCGATGCCGGTGCGGCGGCCGAGGTGCGCAGCCGGCTGGAAGGGCGGATCGGCGGCAGCATGCGCGCGGTGGTGCCCGGCTCGCCCGAGGCGGCGGCGCTCAAGCAGGCGCTGATCGACGAGAATTTGTGGTCGCAATATCTCGAGGTGGCGATCGGCCCCGATGCCGAGATCTTCACCAAGGCGCCGGTGCTGGCGACGGTCGGCTGGGGCGCGGACGTCGGCATCCGTTCCGATTCGACGTGGAACAACCCCGAGCCCGAAGTGGTGCTGCTCGCCGGTCCCGACGGCCGCGCGGTCGGCGCGACGCTGGGCAACGACGTCAATCTGCGCGACTTCGAGGGGCGCTCGGCGCTGCTGCTCGGCAAGGCGAAGGACAATAACGCCTCCTGCTCGCTGGGCGCGTTCGTGCGGCTGTTCGACGCCGACTTCACGATGGACGACGTCCGGCAGGCGGAGATCACGCTGCGCATCGAGGGCACCGACGGCTATGCGCTCGACGGCGCCAGCTCGATGAACCAGATCAGCCGCGATCCCGAGGAGCTGCTGCGCCAGGCGCTGAGCGAGCACCAATATCCCGACGGCCTGGTGCTGTTCCTCGGCACGCTGTTCGCGCCGACGCAGGATCGCGACGTGCCCGGCCAGGGCTTCACCCACAAGGTCGGCGACACGGTGGCGATCGAGACGCCGCGGCTCGGCCGGCTGGTCAACACGGTCAGCACCTCGAAGGCGGCGCCACCGTGGCGGTTCGGCCTGACCGCGCTGATCCGCAATCTCGCCGGCCGCGGGTTGCTCGCATGAGCGGGACGGCAATGGACGGCAACGGCCGGCGCGCGCTCTACCCCTCGCTCAGCGGCAAGCGGGTCATCATCAGCGGCGGCGGATCGGGGATCGGCGCGGGGCTGGTCGAGGCGTTCGCGCGACAGGGCGCCAAGGTCGCCTTCGTCGACGTCGCCGAGGCGGACAGCCGCGCGCTGGTCGAGCGATTGGCCGATGCCGCGCACGTGCCGGTGTTCCGCCGGCTCGACCTCACCGATCTCGATGCGCTGGCGTCGGTGTTTGCCGAACTGCAGGCCGAGCTGGGCGGCGTCGACGTGCTGGTCAACAATGCCGCCAACGACGATCGCCATACGGTCGCCGAGGTGACGCCGGCCTATTGGGACCAAAGGATGAACGTCAATCTGCGTCATCAGTTCTTCGCGGCGCAGGCGGTGATCCCGGCGATGAAGGCGGCGGGCGGCGGATCGATCATCAACTTCGGCTCGATCAGCTGGCACCTCGGGCTGGAGGACCTCGTCCTCTACCAGACCGCCAAGGCGGCGATCGAGGGGCTGACGCGCAGCCTCGCCCGGGACCTCGGCCGCGACAATATCCGCGTCAACACGGTGGTGCCGGGCAACGTCAAGACGCCGCGCCAGGAGAAATGGTACACGCCCGAGGGCGAAGCCGAGATCGTCGCGGCGCAATGCCTCGACGGGCGGATCGAGCCCGAGGACATCGCCGCGCTGGTGCTGTTCCTCGCGTCGGAGGATGCGCGCATGTGCACCGCGCACAATTACTGGATGGACGCCGGCTGGCGGTGATGGGGCTGCGGGGGGGGCTGCGTAGGTGATGGCAACGCACGAACTCCTCCCCCGCCAGCGCAGGGCGATCGCAAACGAACCTTCACCTAAGCCCGCCGCGCTCCAAGCCCACCCCGTCACCCCGGACTTGTTCCGGGGTCCACCCTGCGGCGAGGAGAAGGGCTTGGTTCGCCACCCTGCTCTCGCGGCCCGGTGGACCCCGGAACAAGTCCGGGGTGACGGATGGGATGAGGAAACCGATCGAGCCTCATCACCGCAGCCCACGGCGATCCTTCCCCGCCAGCGAGCGCCGGATTGAACGCCCCCAGCCGTTTACAGCCCATGCCGGGGGAATATTGACCCTGCCGCCCCGCACACGCGAGCGAGGAATTTTTGCCCTCTCGTCATCCCGGCGGAAGCCGGGACCCATGGGCCCGGTGCCGCCGGTCGTGGCACGTACCGCCGACCGCCCGTCACCGTGGGTCCCGGCTTTCGCCGGGATGACGAAAAGGGGCGCGCGAGCCGGACGCGTAGGCGGCCGTTTTCCCCCCAAAACCGTCACCGCTCGCTTTGTCGCGCGACTCCTCCTAACCAGCCGGGCGGTATGGACGGGAGCGTGACGCGATGATGGCAGCGGTGCGGCGGTTGGTGTTGCTGGTGATGCTCGTCGCCCTCGCGATCGCGGCGCCGGCCGCGGCGCAGACCACGCCGGTCGAGACCGCCAGCCGGCAGCTCGCCGGCGCCGAGACGGCGCTCGATGCCGTCGACAAGGCGCTCGACGGCAAGGTCGATCGCGAGACGCGCGGCACATTGCGCGATCAGGCGCTCGGCGCGCAGAGCGACGCGCGCGAGGCCGCCGAGCAGTTGCGCAGCCAGCTCGCGCTGGTCGACGCGCGTATCGCCGGGCTCGGGCCGCCGGTCGCCGGCGTGGTCGAGGCGCCCGACATCCGCGCCGAGCGTCGCGCTCTGGCGCAGGCGCGCAGCGCGCTCGATTCGAAGGTGAAGCGCGGCCAGCTCGTCGCGGTCGAGGCGGGGCAGCTCGTCACCGAGATCGACGAGACGCAGGCCGAGGAGATCAACCAGCGGATTGCCGTGCGGACCCCCTCCCCGCTGTCGCCGCATTTCTGGAGCGACATGTTCGCCGCATTGCCGCGCGACAGCCGGCGCGTGTCGACCTTCCTCAGCCGCGAATGGGCGCAGATCGATACCGGCCTGCGCCGCGGGTTTCCGATCGGCGCGCTGCTCGGCGCGCTGCTGGCGCTCGTGATGCTGATCCCGGTGCGGCAGTTCCTGCGCCGGATCGGTCAGCGCTATCTTATCGCCGATGCGCCGGGGCATCGCGTGCGGCGGTCTGCGAATGCCCTGTGGCGGGTGTTCGTCGGGACGACGATGCCGATGGCCGCCGCCTTCCTGTTCGTGCAGGGGCTGCGCTGGTCGGCGCTGCTCGCGCCGGCGTGGAACGCGCTCGCCGACGCGCTGGTGATCGCCGCGGCGTTCAGCGGGCTGACCGCGGCGGTTGGCGCCGCCTTCCTGATGGCGCGGCAGCCGTCGTGGCGGGTGACGACGCTGACCGATGCCACCGCGACCGCGCTGCGGCCGGTGGCGTGGGCGTTCGCGACGCTGACCTTCGTCGTCATCCTCGCCAATGCGTTCAACACCACCGCCGGCGTCAGCCCGACCGCCTTGCTCGGCACGCAGGTCGTCGAGGTGATCGTCCACCTGATCCTGATCGCGGGCACGCTCGTCATCATCGGCCGGCTGCGCGCCGCGGAGGCGGCGGACGGCGAGAGCGAGGCGGAGGCGGCGGCGAGCGCCGGCGTCGGCGCAATCACGCTGGCGGTATGGCTGGTCGTCGCCGGCGCCGGGCTGGCGCTGCTGATCGGCTATGTCGGGCTGGCGATCACGATCACCCAGGCGGTGATCTGGGCGACGTTGCTGGGGGTGAGCACCTATCTGCTGATGGTGGTGATCGACGATGTCGCGACCAGCCTGTTCCAGCGCGACGGCCGCGTCGGGCTGACGCTGCGCCACGGCATGGGGATCAGCGGCAGCGCGGTCGACCAGTTCGGCGTGCTGCTGTCGGCGGTGCTGCGGCTGGCGGTGATCGTCGTCGCGCTCGGGCTGCTGCTCTATCCGTTCGGCGCGGGCTTCGGTTCGTTCCTCGACCGGGTCGGCGGGCTGGCGCGCGGCGTCGAGGTCGGCGGCATCGCGATCTCCCCGGGGACGATCATCCGCTTCGTCGCGGTGCTAGCCCTGGGGCTGTTCCTGGTGCGGCAGTTCACCGGCTGGCTCGACCATCGCTATCTGCCGAGCACCGATCTCGACAGCAGCGTGCGCAACTCGATCAGGCTGGTTGCGCGCTATCTGGCGATCGCGCTGGCGGTGGTATGGGCGCTCGCCTCGCTCGGCATCGGCATGGAGCGGATCGCGCTGCTGCTGTCGGCTTTGTCGGTCGGCATCGGCTTCGGCCTGCAGGCGATCACCTCCAATTTCGTTTCCGGATTGATCCTGCTCGCCGAGCGGCCGATCAAGATCGGCGACCTGATCCGCGTCGGCACCGACGAGGGCGACGTCAAGCGGATCAGCGTGCGCTCGACCGAGATCGAGCTGGCGGATCATTCGACGCTGATCGTGCCCAATTCGGAGCTGATCACCAAATCGGTGCTCAACAAGACGCTCGCCGGGCCGATGGGGCGGATCCAGATCCATTTCTCGGTGCCGATCGCCAGCGATGCCGACCGGGTGCGGGCGATCGTGCTCGAGACGTTCGTCGCCGAGCCGATGGTGCTCGACGCGCCGGCGCCGGCGGTGCTGATCGACGGGATCGGCGACGGCCGCATCCTGTTCAACTGCCTCGCGCACGTCGCCAGCCCGCGCAGCACCGGCGAGGCGCGCAGCAACGTGCTGCTGACGCTGCTACGGCGGATGCGCGACGAGGGGATCGAGCTGGGGACGGTGCCGCAGCGGGTCGAATGGGTGACGGTGCCGCCGCAGCTCGGCGATGCCGCGGCGGGTTGAGGACAACGCGCGACGCGCGTTCCGATGGCGCTTCCACGGCCCTTCTCACCGGCACCCAACATTCGCGGTTATTCGAAAATTCCTTCCCCGCCAGGGGGAGGTGGCGCGGCGAAGCCGTGACGGAGGGGGAGGACACGGAACAGACGTGTCACTTACCTCCCCCTCCGTCATGCCTGCGGCATGCCACCTCCCCCTGGCGGGGGAGGAATTTTGCTAATGTCGTCCGGTCCTAGCCGATCATGCCGGTGCCGGCGTGCTTCCAGCGGCGGTAGCCCTCGCCCATCGCCGGCGGCGGCGGGAGCGTCGCCGGGGTCGGCGCGGTGCCGGCGAGACGGTCGATCACCGCGGCGCGGGCGCGGAAGACGCGGCTGCGCACCGTGCCCATCGGCACGCCGAGGCGGATCGCGGCCTCCTCGTAGGACAGGCCCTCCTGTGCGACGAGCACCAGCGCTTCGGCCTGACCCGGGGTGATGCTGTCGAGCGCGGCGTCGAGGTCGGCGAGCATGACGCCCGATTCCTGATCGGCCGGGGTCACCAGACGGTCGTCGTCGATATCGGGGTTCCACGACACGCTGCGGCCGCCGCGGCGGCGGTCGCTGAGGAACAGGTTGCGCAGGATGCGGAACAGCCAAGCGCGGAAATTGGTGCCCGGCTGGAAGCGGGTCCGCGCCGCCCAGGCGCGCGCCATCGTCTCCTGGACGAGGTCGTCGCCGTCACCCTGATCGCGGCTGAGATGGCGGGCGTACCGCCGGAGCGACGGCAGCACCGCGTCGATCGCGGCGACGAAGCCGCGTTCGGTGAGCACGTCGGACGGCAGAGCGGCGGTGGTCATGCGGTTCATCACTCGACACGAGACAGACTGGACGGGCGCGGCGACGAACGGTGTCGGCGCGGGCGTCGCGAGCCCATAGAGGCAGGTATCGAACGATTACAATACTGACCGGTTCCTTTTTATTTTGCGGTGCAGCATGCCGGCAACACCGGCGCGTAGAGGCGCAGGAAGACGTCGAAGCGCGCGGCGAACGCCTGATCCTCGCACAATCCCTCCAGCGCGACGTCGGGCGCGACGCTGTAGCGCATGCGATTGACCGGACCGGCGAGCAGGTCGAACAGCATGTTGACCTTCCCCTCGACGTCGCCCGCGTCGAGCAGGCCCTGCGCCTGCGCGGTGGCGATCGCGCTCTTCATCGGCGCCATCAGCATGACGTGCCATTGCTGGCGGCGGCGCGCGAAGGCGGCGTCGGTCAGCGAGGCGTGGTCGATGAAGATCGCCAGCCCGACGTTTTCGGGCTTGAGCATCATGTCGAACATGTGGCGGGCGAAGGTGCGCAGGCTGGCGATCGGTTCGGCGACGCTGTCGGCGGTGTCGCGGGCGAAGGCGTGGATCTGGTCCATCTTGTGGCGGATCGCGGCGTCGATCAGCGCGTCCTTGCTGGGAAAGCGGCGGTAGATCGTCTGCTTGGTGACGCCGATGTCCTGCGCCAGCGCATCGATCGACAATGTCGCATAGCGGGCGTCGCGCATCGCCGCGATCGTACCGTCGAGGATCAGCGCCTCGATCGCCTGCGCCTCCTTACGGCTCGGCCGGCCGGCGCGACGCTGCACGGCGCCGCCTGCGCCCGCCCGCACCCCGTCATCCGTCGTCACCGTCATCCGCGCGAGTCCTGCTCCGTTTCCTTCGTCCCTACCGCCGCCACCATGGCCACCGTCCCCGGCGATGTCCACCGCCCGCCCGTTGCCGCGATGGCACACAAGGATTAGGGGGCGGGCTTGCAGGAGACAGGCCAGTGCCAGTGACAGTGACGGCGACGACCGACGCGGCCAGAGCCGGCGATCACGTCGCGATCATCGGCGGCGGCTTTTCGGGGACGCTGCTCGCGATCAACCTGATGCGCCACGACGGACCGCGCGCTACGCTGATCGAACGCCGCCCGGCACAGATGGCGCGCGGCGTCGCCTATAGCGCGGCGCACGAGGAGCATCTGCTCAACGTCCGCGCCGGCAACATGAGCGCGCTGCCCGACGATCCAGGCCATTTCGTCCGCTGGCTGGAGGGCAAGGCGCTGGGCGATGCCAAGACCTTCGTGTCGCGGCGGATCTATGGCGCCTATCTGCGCGAGATGCTCGACGCGGCGGTGGCGGCGAACCCCGGGCGGCTGGCCTTGGTCGAGGGCGCGGTGGTGGCGCTGGCACGCGGGGCGGAGGAGGTGACGCTGACGCTCGACGCCGGCGCTGCGATCGCCGCCGACGTGGCGGTGCTGGCGATCGGCAACCTGCCGCCGCATACCCCGCCGGGCCTCGATCCGGCGGTGCTGCCGGCGGGCTGTTATCGCGCCGATCCGTGGGCGGGCGACATCACCGAGGGGCTGGGGCCGGACGACGCGGTGGTGCTGATCGGCACCGGGCTGACCGCGATCGACGCGGCGCTGCTGCTGGAGGCGGCGGGGTTCGGCGGGCGCGTGGTCGCGATCTCGCGGCGCGGGCTGGTGCCGCGGCCGCATGCCGATACGCCGCCGCAGCCGGGCCTGCGCGAGCGACCGGCGGGGACGCTGTCGCGGCTGGTGCGCCATGTCCGGGACCGCGCCGCGACCGTCGGCTGGCGCGCCGCGGTCGACGAGCTGCGGCCGATCACGCAGATGATGTGGGGAGCGGCGGACGCCGCGACGCGGGCGCGGTTCCTGCGCCACCTGCGGCCCTATTGGGACGTGCATCGCCATCGGCTCGCGCCGGCGGTGGCGGCGCGGGTCGACGCTTTGTGTACGGCCGGACGGCTCGGCTTCACCGCGGGCAAGCTGGTCGGGGCGAGCGCGGACGGCAGCGGCGCGCGCTTGTGCTGGCGGCCGCGCGGGTCCGACGATCGGGTCGAGACGCGGGTGGCGCGGATCGTCAATTGCACCGGGCCGCAGGGCGATCTGATGCGCTCCGACGAGCCGCTGCTGCGCGACCTGCTCGACCACGGGCTGATCCGGCCCGACCCGCTGCGGATCGGGCTCGACGTCGATGCGCAGTCGCAGGTGATCGGCCGCGACGGGATCGCCGATCCGCGCCTGTTCTGCATCGGCCCGATGACGCGCGGCGGACTGTGGGAGGTGGTCGCGGTGCCCGACATCCGCCAGCAGAACTGGACGCTCGCGCGGCGGCTGGCCAATGCGCAATGGGTGGGGGGCGAGGGCCTGTAGCCCCGCCCCCCTGCCCTCTACCAGTTGAGGCCGGCGCGCGCGTAGAGATAGCGGCCGTTGAAGCCGAACGGCGAATAGGACGGAAAGCCGAGCACGCCGGTCGAATTGTTCGCCGCGATCGTCCGGTCGGGGTAGACGTCGAACAGGTTGCTGACGCCGAGCCCGATCTGCGCGCCCTTGGGCGTGGCGTAGCGCAATTCGAAATCGGTGATCGCGTGCTTGCCGGTGTGGACGTCGCCGCTGACCAGCGTCCCCGGCTGGTTGACGTCGCCATAATAGGTCACGCGGGCGAGCGCGCCGAGCCGGTCGAGCGACCAGTCGATCTGCCCCGTCACCTTCTCGCCCGGCGTGCCCTGTTCCAGCGTCAGGATGCGGCTGCGCGCGAACAGCGTCGGCGCCGGGTTGAGCGTCGCGGTCGAGGTCGGCACGCGCGTCACGTCGACCTTGTTGACGTTGCCCGCCAGCGTCAGGTCGAACGCGCCAACGGTGTCGGTCGCCAGCCGGTAATGCGCGACCGCGTCGATGCCCTTGGTGGTCGAGGCGAGGCCGTTGATGAAGAAGCGCGCCGCCGCGGCGCCGGTATTCGTCGCCGCGAGCAGGCGGGCGATCTCGGCGTTGACGGCAGGCGACGGGCTGGAGGACGTCGTGATGTTCTCCGACAGGCCGATCTGGTTGCGGATATGGATGCGATAGGCATCGATTGTCAGGTCGAAGCCGCCTGCGCGGATCACCGTGCCGGCCGAGAGGTTGGTCGACTTCTCGGGTTCGAGCGGCAGGCCGCCGAGCGCGGTGCCGACGGGGCTGGTCGACGGATAGGTGCCGGTCAGCACCGGCACGCCGTTGGTGACGACCGAGGCGATCTGGGTGAAATATTGCTGCTGGAGCGACGGCGCGCGGAAACCGGTCGAGGCGGTGCCGCGCAGCGCGAACCACGGCGTGATGTCGTAGCGTGCCGAGGCCTTGCCCGTCGCGGTCGAGCCGAAGTCCGAATAATCCTCGAACCGGCCGGCGAGACCGACGAGGAACTGGTCGGTGACCTGCGCCTCGAGGTCGAGATAGGCGCTGCCGTTGCGGCGGCTGCGCTCGGTCCGGTTGAGCGGCGAGAAGCCGCCGAAGCCTTGCGCGCCCGGCGTCGCATTGGTCGTCGTGGTGGGGATGCCGGTGAAGGTACCGTCCACCGGATAATCATAGGAGGCGCGCTCACCGGCGAGGATCTTATAGCCCTCGCGGCGTACCTCGACGCCGAAGGCGACGTTGAGCGACTGCAAGACGTCGAACTGGCGGGTGACGTCGAGTCCGGCGACATATTGATCGTAGATCGTCGCGCCGTCGTAGAAGTTGCGCGGCGTCGCAGTGCCATAGGCATAGTTCGCCGAGTTCAGCGTACGATAGTCGATCCGGTTGCGGCCGTAGCTCAGAGAGAGGTCGATATTGAAACCGCCGACGTCACCGCGGATGCCGGCGGCCGAATTGATATCTTTCGACTTGGTGTTGATGATCGGCAGGAACCCATCGGGATAGCCCGCGCGGGTAAGCAGCGCGAGCGCGGCGGCCGACGCAGCGGGGGTGACCGACACCACGCGCGGGAAGGCCGCGCTGCGGCTGTCGCGATCCTGATAGCCGCCGAAGGCGTAGAGCTTGAGACTGTCGGTCAGCGAGGTGCCGGCGTTGACGAAGCCGGTATATTGCTCGACCTCGGGATCGCCGTAGCGACCGGTGACGCGGCGCGGCGAGACGCGGGTGTCGATGTCGGCGCGATTGGTCGGCTGGCGCTTGGTATATTCGCCCGATACGGTGATGAAGCCGTCGTCGCCGAAGCCGATCCCCTGCCACGCCGTGGCGGTGACCGCGTGCTCGCCCTTCACCTCGCGGCGGTTGTTGGCGGTGTCGACCTGCGTGTCGTAGAAGCCGTAGGTGACCGAGCCGCCACCGCCGCTGCGCGCCTCGCGCAGGCGCAGGTTGATGACGCCGGCGATCGCATCCGAGCCATATTGCGCCGAGGCGCCGTCGCGCAGCACCTCGATCCGGTCGAGCGCGACGGTCGGCACGGTGTTGAGATCGACCGCCGCCGAACCGCGGCCGACGCTGCCGTTGGTGTTGACCAGCGACGAGGCATGCGCGCGGATGCCGTTGATCAGCACCAGCGTCTGGTCGGGCGACAGGCCGCGCAGCGTCGCCGGGCGGATCGCATCGGTGCCGTCGGTCGCCGACGGCCGCGGGAAGTCGATCGACGGTGCGATCGCGGCGAGCGCGCTCGCCAGTTCGGTCGTCCCCTGCCGCTGCAGGCTGGCGCCGCTCAGCACGTCGACCGGCGCGACGCTGTCGAGGCGACTGCGCCCGGCGCTGCGGGTGCCGGTTACGATGATGTCGTCGCCCTCGTTGGACTGCGCCGCGGCGTCGGCGACGGGCGCAGCTTGCGCCGGTTCGGCGACCGCGGGGGGCTGGTCCTGCTGGGCGGGCGCGGGAGCGGCTTGCGCCGCGAGCGCGGCGGAACTCGCCGCGAGCAGAAGTTCGCTGATAATCGTCACGATCGACCCCCTATACTGGTCCGTATTCGGTGCGCTGTTGCGCGTGCAGCGCAGCATAGCCGAATAAGCCCATGACGACGGGCGAAGAAAAACTTTGCGGTGGGTGAGGCCGGCGTGGGGGATGCGATGTCTCGCGCCGACGTTCGCCGCCTGCCGCCGTTCGGCAACACGCCACATGCACCCCGGCGAAGGCCGGGGCCCAGTTGGGAAAGCCGCCGTAAGTGACGACGAACGTCACCCAACTGGGCCCCGGCCTCCGCCGGGGTACGGCCCTGATACGGCTCGCATCGCCGCCGACGCGGCGTGTCCATGGGTCCCGGCGTTCGCCGGGATGACGATCTCTCCCGAGTGCGAAGGCGATCCCCGTCAGCGCGGCCACGACGTGATCGGGTTTCGCGCAGAGGCGCAGAGACGCAGAGATGTTGCGTTCGACGTCGCGACCCGCGCCCCGCGAGCCGTTGAGATCGCAGGTGAGATTGCCTCACGGGCTACCCCTCCGCGCCTCCGCGCCTCCGCGCGAAACATTCCTTCTTCGAAGGATCGACGGCGATCCGGCGGGCGAGGCAAGGCAAGGCAGCAGATCTTCACCCGCGTCCGCATCTCAGCCCCCCCCACCGCTCACCCGCGCGCCAGCCGCTCGTAGAAGCCGCCGAACGTGCCGTCGGGGGTGACCAGATGGACCTCGATGATCCAGTGGCGCCGCCGTCCGAAGGCGTCGGGATCGCTCAGCGGCAACGGATTGGCCGGGCTGATATGATGCGCCTGCCGCTCGCCGGGCAGCCGCGCGTGCGGGAATTCGGCGACGATATGTCCGGCGATCCGCCCGCCGAAGCGATAGCCCGCCGCCGCCGCGCCGGCGCAGGCATATGCGTAGAGCGCCGCGCCGGTGATGTCCGGCTCGGCCGCCAGCCGCTGCGCGATCGCGGCGAACTGGCGCGGCAGTTCGGCGACGAGCGCCTGCTTGGCGGGATCGTCGCCGACCGCATAGCTCTGCCCGACATCCGCCTCCCAGGTGCCGAACACCGGGCCGAGATCGACGAAGACGATATCGTCCGGCTGCACCGTCACGATCGGCGGATTGTCCGCGGCGATCGCCAGCGTGTTCGGCCCGGCGCGGACGATGCGCTTGTGCCAGTCGCGCTCGACGCCGAACGCGTCGCGCGCGATGCCGCGGATATCCTGCTCGATCTCGCGCTCGCTGCGTCCCGGCCGGATCAGCCCGCGCGCCTCGATCATCTCGAGCAGCGCCAGCGCCCGGTCCTCCGCCGCCAGCAACGCGGCGAGGCGCGTGTCCTCGGCTTCATTCATCTCGTCCATCGCTTCACCCCCCAGTTGAAAATCCGGAACCGGTTCACCGCGCGGGCGCATCGCTCGCCGCGATCATGCCGATCGATGCGGTCATCACCATCGCGATCGCGCCCCATTGCGCCGGCGTCAGCGTCTCGCCGAGCAGCGCCACGCCCGCCACCGCCCCCACCGCCGGCTCCAGACTCAGCAGCACGCCGAGGCTGTGCGCCGGAATGTGTTTGAGCGCGATCATCTCCAGCGAATAGGGGATGGCGCTCGACAGCAGCGCGGCGATCAGCCCCAGCCCGAGCCACGCCGGGGTGAGCAGCGCCGTCCCCGCCTGCGCGACGCCGATCGGCACGACCAGCAGCGCCGCGCTCGCCATGCCGAACGCCACCGCCTGTCCCGCGGGCAGATGCGCGGTCCGCTTGCCGAAGACGATGTAGCAGGCCCAGCCGGTCGCCGCGCCGAGTGCGAACAGGATGCCGACCGGATCGAGCGCCTGCGTGCCGACGCGCAGCGGCAGCAGCAGCGCCAGCCCCGCGACCGCCAGCGCCGCCATCGCGACATGCACCGCCCGGCGCGCGTGGATTAGCGATACCGCCAGCGGCCCGAGAAACTCGATCGCGATCGTCGGGCCGAGCGGCAGCGTGCGCAAAGCCATGTAGAAGCACAGGTTCATCGATCCGAGCGCGACGCCGTAGCGGACGATCCGCGCCGCATCCGCCCGCGCGAGTCCGAATCGCCACGGCCGCACCACCACGAGCAGGACGATCGCCGAAAAGCCGACGCGATACGCGCTCGTCCCCTCGGCGCCGACCAACGGGAACAGCCGCTTGGCGAAGGACGTGCCGACGCAGAAGGTCATGATCGACGTGATGAGCGCCGCATAGGGCAGCAGGCGGTGCCGCGCGCCGGGTGGATATCGGGTCTCCATAGCGACCTTCTAGCGGCGGTCGGGCGACGGCGGTCGTCCTAATCTGGCATCGCGCGGCGGATCGCGGCATAATCTGACCGAACATGACCGAAACCGTCGCCCTTGATCCCTTCGACCATCGGCTGCTCGACCTCGTCCGGCGCGACAATCTGCTGCCGGCGCGGGTGCTAGCCGACCGCGTCGGACTATCCGAAAGCGCCGTCCTGCGGCGGCTGCGACGGCTGCGCAGCACCGGGGTGATCGTCGCCGATGTCGCGGTGATCGATCCCGCCCGGCTTACCCCGTCGATCACGATCCACGTCCTCGTCCAGCTCCACCAGAGCAACCTGCGCGCCGAAACCGCCTTCGCGCAGCGGATGCAGGCGCGATCCGAGGTGGTCGGCGCCTGGAACGTCACCGGCCGCACCGACTTCCTGCTGATCGTCGCGGTGCCGACGATCGCGGCCTATCAGCATTTCGCCGATACGATGCTGGCGGCGGACGACGCCGTGCTGCAGTTCGAGACGTTGGTCACGCTGCGCGAGATCGTCCGCTACGACCCGGCGCGCGGCCGGCCGCTGCTCTGACGGGTCAGGCGCCGCGCAGCGTCCAGGCCAGCCACAGCCAGCCGCCGATCAGCAAGGCGCCGCCGACCGGCGTGATCGCGCCGAACCAGCGCGGCGCGCCCAGCGCCATTAGATACAGCGTCCCCGCGAAGATCGCGCCACCGACGACGAACAGCCACGCCGGCCCGCGCGCCTCGAAGCGCAACGCGACCAGCGCCGCTACCGCATGGATCAATTGGTAATGGCTGCCGGTCTTGAGCCAATCGACCGCCGGGCCGCTCGCGCCATGCGCACCGAACGCGCCCGCCGCCACCGCGATCGCGCCCGACAGCGCCGCCAGTATCGCCACGATCATCGCGGATCATTCCCCCATGGCTGTTGCTCGGCGACCATCGACCGCGCCGCGCGGATATCCCCCGCCTCGATCTGGATGCGCAGCCGCTCCTTGTCGCGCGCACGATAGGCCTCTTCGGCACGATCGATCTCGGCGCCGGCGATGCCGAGGTCGCGCATCGCGACGCGCGCCATCTTCACCGCCGATTCGAGCACCTCGCGCACGACGAACACGCCCGAGGACTTCTTGAGCTTGACCAGCGCGCGCCGGTCGAACGCGCGGACGTAGATGGCGGCATCGGGAAACGCCTCGTGCACCCCCTCCAGCGTATCGGGCTCGATCTGGTCGCCATCGATGCAGAACAGGATCAGCTCCGCCTCCGCTGCGCCCGCCTGACGGAGCAGGTCGAGCCGCGTGCCGTCGCCGTAATAGACCTTGGCGCCGAATTCGCCGGCGATGTCGATCATCTCGATATCGCGGTCGATCAGCGTCACCGGGATCTTCTGCGCGAGCAGCATCTGCCCCACCGTCTGGCCGAATCGGCCATAGCCGACGATGATCGCATTGGCGCCGTCGGCCTTGGGTCCGTCGCGCGCCTGGTCCTTGGCGACCGGCTCCTCGCGGAAGCGGCGGGTGGCGCCCATCAGGAACGGCGTCGTCGCCATCGACACGGTGATGATCGCGCCGAACAGGCTCGCCGCCTCGGGCGCGACGAGCAGCCCCTGCTGCGCCTGCGCGAACAGCACGAAGCCGAATTCGCCGCCCTGGCTGAGCAGCACGCCGAGCGCCAGCGCGCTGCGCCACGTCATCCTGAAGGCGAGGCCGATCCCCATGATGACCGCGGTCTTGGTCGCGATCAGCGCCAGCGCCATGCTCGCCACGAACAGTGGCCGTTCGGAAATCGCATGCAGGTCGAGCATCATGCCGACCGCGAGGAAGAACAGGCCGAGCAGGATCGAGCGGAACGGCTCGACATCCGCCTCCAGCTCGTGCCGATAGGGGCTGTCGGCGAGCATCACGCCGGCGATGAACGCGCCCAATGCGGTCGACAGCCCCAGCGCCTCCATCACCGCCGCGCTGGCGATGACGGTGAACAGCGCGGCGAAGACGAACATCTCGCGCTCGCCGAGATTGCCGATCAGCCGGAACAGCGGCCGCAGCACGAACCGGCCGACCAGGATCAGCCCGGCCACCGCGCCCACGGTATAGAGCGCGAGCAGCCAGCCCGGCGGTCCGCCCGCATCGGCGGGGTTGCGGCTCATCGCCGCGACGATCGTGATCAGCGGCACGATCGACAAATCCTGGAACAGCAGGATCGAGAACGCCCGCTCGCCGAACGGCGTGCGCAACCGCCCCGACGATTGCAGCAGCGGCAGCACCTGCGCGGTCGACGACAGCGCCAAGGGCAGCCCGAGCGCCAGCGCCGCGGTCGGCGAGAAATGTGCGGCGCCCCAGACGACCGCGGTGATCGCCAGCCCGCACACCACCACCTGGATCAGCCCGAGCCCGAAGATCTCCTGCTTCATCCGCCACAGCCGCGTCGGGTTGAGCTCGAGCCCGACGATGAACAGCAGCAGCGTGATGCCGAGCTCGGCGACCCCGATCTTCGCCTCGGCATCGCCGACGAGGCCGAGCAGATGCGGCCCGACCACCGCGCCGGCGACGAGGAAGCCCAGCGTCGCACCCAGCCCGAGTCGCCGGAACAGCAACACGAAGCCCAGCCCGAACCCCAGCAGGATCACCCCGTCGCGCAGCATCGACGCGCCGCCGGCCGCCTCATGCATCGGCATGCGCCTCGCGCGCCGCGAACGCCGCCTCGGCCGCCGCCTCGAACGCCAGCCGGATCGACGGATGCCGCGCGGTATAATCGAGCGCCGGCGCGAACACGTCGAGCCCCGGCCAGTCCGGCATGTCGCCCTCGCGCGCCAGCCAGGCGGTCAGCGCATCGCGCGCCGCCGCCAGCTCCTCGGGCGTCTTGCCGAGGATGTCGCGCGCGAGCAGCGACGCGGACGCCTGCCCCAGCGCGCAGGCGCGCACCAGCAGCCCGACCTCGCTCACCCGGCCGTCGTCGCCGACGCCGACGTCCACCGTCACCCGGCTGCCGCAGATCGGCGAGCGTTTCTCCGCGGTGGCCTGCGCATGGTCGAGCCGCGCATGATGCGGGATCGACGCCGCGAGCCGCAGGATCTCGGCATTGTAGAGGGGCGCATTCATCGTGGACTGCTCGCATTGTCGGAGGCATCGGACCGGAGGCTCTGGCGCGCGCCGAACACCGGCAGGCCGCGCCGTCGCCGGTCGACGAAATCGGCGATCCCCGCGCTGGTCGCGTTGAGGAGGTTGTAGCAGCGCGACTGCGTCATCCAGTCGGGCCGCTGCGCCGGGCCGCCGCGCGCGGTATCGACCAGCAGCGCCGCGACGAGGAAACCGAGGCTGGCGATGATCAGCCCCTTGAGCGCGCCGAAGCCGAAGCCGAGTGCGCGGTCGACGGGGCCGAGGATCGACTGCCGCGTCCGCTTGCCGATCGCATTGGCGACGAGCTTGCCGCCGACATAGGTGCCGCCGGCGATCACCACGAACGCCGCCACCGCCGCGCCCGACGCGGTGCCGATCGTGCCGGCGAGCTTGGCGGCGAGCGCGACATGGAACAGCTTGAGCATCGCGACGATCGCCACCCAGGCGAACAGCGACAGCACTTCGGTGACGAAGCCACGCTTGAGCCCGAGCAGCGCCGCGCCCAGCACGGCGACGAGTACGATGATGTCGAGAGCGGTCAGCGCCATGCCCAAGGGAATAGGGATGCGCGGGCGGGGGCGCTAGTCCTTGGTGGTCGTGGACCGCCCTTCCCCCTTGCTGTCAGCCCGCCCCCGACTTCGTCATCCCGGCGAAAAGACAAGTTCAGGATCGATCGACATTCAGGGTCCAGCAGAATTCTTCCCCCGCCAGGGCAGGGCTGTCGCATATGGCTGCGGTGATGAGGCTCGATCGGTTTCCTGATAAGATTCGTCACCCCGGACTTGTTCCGGGGTCCACCGGGCCGCGAGAGAATGGTTCCGGATCAAGCCTTTCTCCTCGCCGCAGGGTGGACCCCGGAACAAGTCCGGGGTGACGGGGTGGGCTTGGACGACGACAGGTTCGCACGAGCGTCCATATGCGATAGCCCTGCTCTGGCGGGAGGAATTCGCTAGACTCCTGAATGTCGATTGGCTTGAGGACGAAGCCCCCCCGATCACCGCCCCAGCATATGATCCACGAACTCGCCCAGCGTCCGGAATCCCGTCATCCGCAGCGTGCTCTCCTCCTTCGCCACCGCCGCCGGCACCAGCGCGCGCTCGAACCCCAGCTTGCCCGCCTCCTTCAGCCGCAGCGCGCCATGCGCCACCGGCCGGATCTCGCCCGACAGCGCGACCTCGCCGAACGCGACCGCGTCGATCGCCACCGGCCGCTCGGACAGCGCCGAGACCAGCGCCGCCGCCACCGCCATGTCCGCCGCCGGGTCCTGCACGCGATAGCCGCCGGCGATGTTGAGATAGACCTCGGCATTGGAGAAGCTCAGCCCGCAGCGCGCCTCGAGCACCGCGAGGATCATCGCCAGCCGCCCGCTGTCCCAGCCGACCACCGCGCGGCGCGGCGTCGCCCCGCTCGCCAGCCGCACCACCAGCGCCTGGATCTCGACCAGCACCGGCCGCGTCCCCTCCAGCGCGGGGAACACCGTCGTCCCCGTCACCCCCTCGTCGCGCTGCGTCAGGAACAGCGCGGAGGGATTGGACACCTCCGCCAGCCCCTCGCTCTGCATCGCGAACACGCCGATCTCGTCGGTCCCGCCGAAGCGGTTCTTGATCGCGCGCAGGATGCGATATTGGTGGCTGCGCTCGCCCTCGAAGGCGAGCACGGTGTCGACCATATGTTCGAGCACGCGCGGGCCGGCGATCGATCCGTCCTTGGTGACGTGGCCGACCAGCACCAGCGCGGTGCCGCGCTCCTTGGCGAAGCGGATCAGCTCCTGCGACGAGGCGCGCACCTGGCTCACCGTGCCGGGCGCACCCTCGATCAGGTCGGAATGCATCGTCTGGATCGAATCGATCACGAGCAAGGCCGGCGGCGGCCCCATCGACAGCGTCGTCAGGATATCGCGCGTCGAGGTCGCCGCGGCGAGCTGTACCGGCGCATGGCCGATGCCCAGCCGCCGCGCGCGCAGCCGCACCTGATCGGTCGCCTCCTCGCCCGAGACATAGGCGACGCTCTTGCCGGCGAGCGCCAGCTTGGCGGCCGCCTGCAGCAGCAGCGTCGACTTGCCGATGCCGGGATCGCCGCCGATCAGCGTCGCCGACCCTTCGACGAAGCCGCCGCCGAGCGCGCGATCGAGTTCGGCGATGCCCGTCGCCATCCGCTCGGGCAGGACGATATCGGCGTCGAGCCCGACCAGTTCGAACGATCGCCCGCCGGTGCGCAGGTCGTGCTTGGCCTGGAACGGCGTGACCACCGCGCTCGCCTCTTCGACCAGCGTGTTCCACTCGGAGCAATCGGCACATTGTCCTGCCCAGCGATGCGACACTGATCCGCACGCCTGGCACACATATCGTTTCTGCGGTTTCGCCATGCCGCGCGATATAGGCAAAGGAGAACGGGAAGGGAACAGATTTCGGGTTGCGTCGCGCGGACCGCGGTAGGGAGGAACGAGCCCAAGTCCTCACCCGCCATGGGAAGGCTATGTTATATGGACGCTCGTGCGGGCCGGTCGTCTTCCATGCTTGTTCCGTCACCCCGGACTTGTTCCGGGGTCCACCCTGCGGCGAGGAGAAAGGCTTGATTTGACACCGTTCCCCTGCGTCTCGGTGGACCCCGGAACCAGTCCGGGGTGACGCATCTGATGAGGAAACGGATCGAACCTCATCACCGCAATCATATGCGATACCCCTCCCCGCAAGGGGGAGGATTTGGGCGCGGTCATGCGGCGCACTCGAGATCACCCCGGAATCGCCAACCCCCGCTGCACTGCCGGCCGCGCCAGCCCGCGCGCGAGCCACGCCGCCACGTTCGCGAACCGCTCGAACCCGACCAGCTCGCCCGCGTCGTAGAAGCCGACCAAAGCATTCACCCAGCCGAGATGCGCGATGTCCGCCACCGAATAGTCCGCCCCCAGCAGCCAGTCCCTGCCCGCCAGCGCCGCGTCGAGCACCCCCAGCAACCGCACCACCTCGGCGACGTAGCGGTCGCGCGGCCGTTTGTCTTCGAAGTCGCGTCCGGCGAATTTGTGGAAGAAGCCGAGCTGCCCGAACATCGGGCCGACGCCGCCCATCTGGAACATCAGCCACTGGATCGCCTGCCACCGCCCGGCCGGGTCGGTGGGCAGGAACCGTCCGCTCTTCTCCGCCAGATAGAGCAGGATCGCACCGCTCTCGAACAGGCCGAACGGCGCTCCGCCCGGCCCGTCGGGATCGATGATCGCCGGTATCTTGCCATTGGGGTTGAGCGAGACGAACGCCGCCGACTTCTGCTCGTCCTGGCCGAAGTCGATCCGGTGCGCCTCGTATGGCAGCCCCGTCTCCTCCAGCATGATCGACACTTTGACGCCGTTGGGCGTCGGCAGCGAATAGAGCTGGATACGCTCGGGATGCTGCGCCGGCCAGCGCTGCGTGATCGGAAAGGCGGACAGATCGGTCATCGGCGACACCCTTGGCTGTTGAACCGCCGACATAGTCACGCCGCAATCGCGCCGCTATGGCCGGCGGCAGCATGCAACCCTCCGATCTTCGTGTCGCGCTGTTCAGCGGCAATTACAATTACACGCGCGATGGTGCCAATCAGGCGCTGAACCTGCTCGTCGCCCATCTGCTGGCGCAGGGCGTTACGGTCCGCATCTATTCGCCGACGATCGATCCGCCCGCCTTCCCGCCGACCGGCGACCTCGTCTCGGTGCCGGCGATCCCGATGCCGGGCGGCCGCGCCGAATATCTGCTCGGCCGCTATCTGCCCGCCAGGACCCGCGCCGATCTCGAAGCCTTCGCCCCCAATCTCGTCCACGTCTCCGCGCCCGACCTGCTCAACCATGGCGCGGTGAGCTGGGCGCGGCGCAACGGCATCCCCAGCCTCGCCTCCTTCCACACCCGGTTCGAGACCTATTTCCGCTATTACCGGATCGGCTTCGTCGAACCGTGGATCAAGGCGCTGATGCGGCGCTTCTACAATCGCGTCGACCGGGTGATGCCGCCGAGCCCCAGCATGGGCGCGCTGCTGCGCGAATGGGGGGTGACGACGCCGATCACGATCTGGTCGCGCGGCATCGACCACGATCGCTTCGTGCCCGAACGGCGCAGCCTCGCCTGGCGGCGCGCGCTCGGCATCGGCGACGACGAGATCGCGGTCGGCTTCCTCGGCCGGCTGGTCAAGGAAAAGGGGCTCGACGTCTTCGCGGAGGTGATCAAGGACCTCACCCGGCGCGGCGTGCCGCACAAGGTGCTGGTGATCGGCAAGGGGCCGGCGCAGGACTGGTTCGCGCAACAGGCGCCGGGCGCGATCTTCGCCGGCTTCCAGTCGGGCGACGACCTCGGCCGCGCGGTCGCGTCGATGGACGTGTTCTTCAATCCCTCGGTGACCGAAACGTTCGGCAACGTCACCACCGAGGCGATGGCCGCCGGCGTGCCGGTGGTGGCGGCGCGGGCGACGGGTGCGGTCGATCTCGTCGAGCATGGCGTGACCGGATTTCTGGTCGAGCCGACCGATATCGCCGGCTATGCGGATGCGATCGAGCGGATCGTCACCGAACCGGGGCTCAAGGCGCGAATGGGCGCGGCCGGTCTGGCGCGCGCCGCGACCTATCGCTGGGACACCGCCAACCAGACCGTGCTCGACACCTATCTGGAACTGGTCGACCGCTAAGGTTTCCCACCGCCCGGGGGATGGCAGTGAGGATCGAGCCGCTTCCACATTTTCTCCGTCACCCCGGACTGGTTCCGGGGTCCACCGGGCTGCAAGAGGATGGTCTCACCTCAAGCCGCTTTCCTCGCCGCGGGGTGGACCCCGGAACCAGTCCGGGGTGACGGGGATGGTTTGGCGAGCGACGGACTCACTTGGAGGTTCATATGCGGCGTCCCCCATGCGGGGCAGCGCTATCGCATATGGCCGTCTGAATGCTTCGGATGACAGTCCAAAACCCGCTCCGTCACCCCGGGCTCGACCCGGGGTCCCGCTTCTTCCGACACGAAGAAGCGGGATGCCGGATCAAGTCCGGCATGACGGGGATATAACGGTCATCGCAATACCCCGATCGATTACATCCGGTCCCCCTCCCCCTTGCGGGGAAGGACGCCCCTACCCCGCCCGCCAGTCGAAGGTCAGCGGCGCCTCGCGGAAGGCGAAACGGTCGAGATGGCTCGCCACCACCTCGCGCATCCGGCTCTCGTCCTCGCCCTCCGGCACGGTCAGCACCAGATCGAGGCTGTCGCTGTCCGCCTTCATCGCCAGCAGCGATCCGTTGGGAAAGGCGATACTGCCCTCCTCGGCGGTGAAGCTGACCGCCATCTTGTGGCTCCAATGCTTCGCCAGTTGCTGGAGATAGCGGCTCGCCGACCCCGTCGGCACACGCGCGACCGAGACGCTCACTTGAGCCGCTCGATCTTCTGAGCGGCGTCATCGAGGATCGCGGCGATCTCGAACAGGGCCTCGTCGTCGTCGCTACCCTTGGGGAGGCGATGCTGGATCGCGTGGCGCAGATTGCCCATCGCGCGCTGGATCGGCGCCCGCATCCAGCCGACCCGGTTGCGTTCGGTGCCCGCCTCGGCCAGCCGCGCCATCAGCATCGCGACCTGCTCTTCATGCTCGGCGAGATGCGCCTCGCCCGCCGCGGTGACGACGAAGCGCTTGCGCGCCGTCTCCAACGGCTGTTCGGCGATCATCTCCATCTCGGCGAGCATCGTCAGCGCCGGATAGACCATCCCCGGCGAGGGCGCATAGGCGCCGCCGGTCAGTTCCTCGACCGCCTTGATCAATTCATAGCCGTGGCGCGGCTCGTCGGCGATCATCCGCAGCAGCACCAGCCGCAGTTCCCCACCGTCGAACATCCGTCGCCGGCCGCCGCCGCCGCCACGTCCTTCGTGGCGAAAGCCCTCGAACCGTCCCTCGGCCTGCGCCGCCCACCGATCCCAGCCGCCGCGCGGCCCGCAGCCGCGTCCACCGCGGCCATGCATATGTCCAAACATCGTCATTCCTTCTGCTATCACGATGCACCAAAGATATATCTTGAGAAGACGAGCGCAAGAGCCTTCCAAGATATATTTTGGCTGCGGAAGGGTAGCGCCTCAGCGTCAGGTTAGCGAAGTTAGCAGGGGGGTGACGCGCCCGCCCCGCCCGCCTATCTCGGCGCGATGGCAGACCTGCTCACCGGCCTCGAACCGGAGCCGACCCCCCACCTCCCGGGCGCCGACGCCCCCCTCGCCGACCGGCTGCGCCCGCGGACGCTCGCCGACGTCGTCGGGCAGGAGCATCTCACCGGCCCCGACGGCGCGATCGGCCGGATGGTCGCGGCGGGGCGCCTGTCCTCGATGATCCTGTGGGGCCCGCCCGGCACCGGCAAGACGACGATCGCGCGGCTGCTCGCCGCCGCGGTCGACCTGCGCTTCGTCGCCATCTCCGCGGTCTTCTCGGGCGTCGCCGACCTCAAGAAGGCGTTCGCCGAGGCCCGCGAGCACGCCCGCATCGGCAAGCGCACCTTGCTGTTCGTCGACGAGATCCACCGCTTCAACCGCGCCCAGCAGGACGGCTTCCTGCCCTTCGTCGAGGACGGCACCGTCATCCTCGTCGGCGCGACCACCGAAAACCCGTCGTTCGAGCTCAACGCCGCGGTGCTCAGCCGCGCGCAGGTGCTCATCCTCCACCGCCTCGACGCCACCGCGCTCGCCAGATTGCTCGACCGTGCCGAGGCCGCCGAGGGTCGCCCGCTGCCCCTCACCCCGCCGGCACGCGACGCCTTGCTCGCCAGCGCCGACGGCGACGGCCGCTTCCTGCTCAACCAGGCGGAGACGCTTTTTTCGGTCGCGATCGACGCGCCGCTCGACCCCGCCGGCCTGTCGAGCTTCCTCCAGCGCCGCGTCGCGGTTTACGACAAGGATCGCGAGGGTCATTACAACCTCATCAGCGCGCTCCACAAAAGCATCCGCGGCTCGGACCCGCAGGCAGCGCTCTATTATCTCGCGCGGATGCTTACCGCCGGCGAAGAGCCGCTCTACCTGCTCCGCCGCCTGACCCGCGCCGCGGTCGAGGACATCGGCCTCGCCGATCCGCAGGCTTTGGTCCAATGTATCGCCGCCAAGGACACCTACGACTTCCTCGGCTCGCCCGAGGGCGAATTGGCGATCGCGCAGGCCTGCCTCTATCTCGCCACCGCCCCCAAATCGAACGCCGCCTATATGGCGCAGAAGAAGGCGTGGCGCAGCGCGAAGGAGACGGGCTCGCTGATGCCGCCCGCCAACATCCTCAACGCGCCGACCAAGTTGATGAAGCAGATCGGCTATGGCGCCAATTACGCCTATGACCACGACACCGACGACGCCTTTTCGGGCGCCAATTACTGGCCCGACGAATTGCCGCCGCAGACCTATTACGAACCGAGCGGTCGCGGCTTCGAGGCGCGGCTGCAGGAACGGCTGGCGCATTGGGACGCGCTGCGCCGGCAACGGCAAAGCCCTCTGGACTAGCCGCATCGCTTGATCCATGGAGTGCGCCGATTGCCGGTTTAGCTCAGCTGGTAGAGCAGCGGTTTTGTAAACCGAAGGTCGCGGGTTCGATTCCTGCAACCGGCACCATCGTCATCCCCGCAGGATCTGCCGTCCGAAGCGACCCGGTACGTCGCGCAACGCTCTTAGGCGGCGATCCCGACGCGCGGGATCGCCCTCCCGGCGTTATTTCCCCGCGGGCGCCGGTGCCGCCGGCGAGACCTTGATCGGCGCCACCACCGCGGCCGGAGCCGCTGGTGCGACTACCATCGCCGCTGGCGCGCCACCGGCAAAGGCGACCGGCACGTCCTCATCGATGAACCCAGTCGCTGGCGCGCCGAGCGGAATGTTGGCGCTCGTACCGGTGACGAAGAAGCCTGCGACCGGGATGACGGCGATCGCCCCGACCACGCCCACCGTTCCGGTCGTGCCCTTGTCGTCCAACTGGCCGGACATGCGGATCTGGCGACCGTTCGCCCGCACGAACAGCACGCGAGCGTTAATGCGGCCGGACTTGCCCCACATGCCCTTGTTGCGCACCTCGGTGACCTCGCCGGTCACCGGGCTGCCCGCCGGGATGACGGTCATGCCGTTGATCGCGACCGGCTCGGCGGTCTGCAACTGAAAGCGCTGCCCGACCTTGAGCTTCTTGCCGTTGGTGGTCAACGCTTCCGCCATCTTCAGCGGCACGCTGGTTCCCGCGCGCAGAACCGCCGCGTCCGGTGCGCCGGCGATGATCGGCATCGCCGTCTGCGCCGTCGCAGGCGCGCAAACAAGAAGCGCGCCCGACAGCGCGCACATCAACATCTTCATGATCACTCCCCTCGATTCGACTTTCCCCGGTCGATCAACAAATTAGAGGATGGATGCAGCACGCCGTCAAGTCGGCCGTCATTGGTATGCGAACTATATCCGTGCCATTTGCAGACGGATCATCGTCTGTCGGACGCGCCATTAACTTCTACTCAATCAACCAAAATGGTTGCATATGCTTCGATGGCGCGCTCGGCCGCGGCTTGGTGGACGACCATCGGCAAACAGGGGGGTCGCTGCGATACGGGATCGTCGCCGGAAGATCGGATTGCCGCTTGCGTCCCGCCTCGCCCCGCGCCTAAGGGAGCCACGCGTCGGGGAGTGGCGCAGTCCGGTAGCGCGCCTGCTTTGGGAGCAGGATGTCGCAGGTTCGAATCCTGTCTCCCCGACCATCCGCTTACGTGCCTTTGATTTCGCGTCTTAACGACGGCGATCAGGGACGGTTGTACCCCCAACTTTACCCCTCGCTGTACCCCTTGGGGTGGCGAAATGGGCTTTGCTAACGTGGCGCTGCGCGGCAGCCGCTATTGGTGGCGGAGGAAAATGACGGTTGCGGGCGTGCGGTTAACGCTGGCGTTACCGTTGGGCGCAATGAGCTTCGCAGACGCGCGGGTCATTGCCTTGCATCTCGGTTCTGCGACGGAAGCATTGCGCATGGGTTACGGTCAGTCGTCGTCGGGGGTGAACCCCGAGCTCAAAAAGGTGTTCAGCGACGCGCTGCGCTGGCAGTTGCAGCGTATTCTTCAGGATCAGGTCGCCAGCAGCAGCCCCGCCATCGATCATGCCAGCCTCGACTATCGCTATGCCGAGGCGTGGACCTTTCTGTCGAAGCGTGGCGTCGATGCGAAATGGTCGCTCGATGATCACGAGCGCCTGATCGACAACGGCTGGAACAGTCGCGAGGCGAAGGCCGTCGCCGATACGGTCTTCGACCTTCAAGGTGGTAGCCCCGTCTCCGGGCAGCAGATCGAAAGCTGTGTCGCTACCTTCGGGATCGCCCCGACGACCATAGCCGTCGGCCGCGGTGCGGGACTTGCCGGCGCCGCCTTGCGGGGTATCGGGGATACGCCGATCGGCAGGTCTTCGGCATGGGCCGGTTCACGCCGAGGGTGGTTTCGAGAAGCCAGCGTCAACGTCTGCCCGGTCGGCGTGAACGCCGTTTTCGCGACCGATCAAGCGTAAACTGCCGCCGCAGCCCCGATTTCGCACTTCAACCTCCAAAATCCCCGCCGACGATCGAGCCTTCGAATGGGCTCGATCCTACAGCGGCTTCAGAAGCTGGGTCGGTTCAGCCGCGATCCCGTTCGCCGCGCATCGTCGGCCAGTCGGAATAGCCGACCGAGCCGCCGCCATACCAATATTCCTTGGGTGCCTCCGCGAGCGGCGCGCCGGTGCGCAGGCGATCAACGAGGTCGGGATTGGCAATGAACGGTCGCCCCATGCTGAACAGGTCGGCATCGCCCCGCGCCAGAACCTCCTCGGCCAGCGCAAGCGTGTACTGGTTGTTCGCGATGTACGTCCCGTCGAAGCGCTTGCGCAGCGCGGCGAAATCGACGCCGTCCGCGTCACGCGTCTGCTGCGTTACGCCCTCGATGTCGTGGACATAGAGCAGCTCGCGCTGCGACAGCGCATCGACATAGGTGCCGAAGGTTTCCATCACCATGCTGTCGAGGGGCGTCTCGCCGGGCATCGTCGTCGCCGGCGACAGCCGGATGCCGACACGCCCCGCGCCCCACACGCCGATCACCGCGTCAACGACTTCAAGCGGGAAGCGCAGACGGTTCTCGATCGATCCGCCATAGCGGTCTGTGCGCTGGTTGGTGCTGTCGCGGACGAACTGTTCAAGCAGATAGTTGTTCGCCGAATGGACCTCGACCCCATCGAAGCCAGCCGCCTTGGCGTTGCTGGCGGCGCGGCGGTAGTCCTCGACGATGCCTGGAATCTCGTCGGTCTCGAGCGCGCGTGGCGTGACGTGGTCCTTCATCCCGTCCTTGGTGAACGCCTGGCCGACCGGCTTGATCGCCGACGGCGCAACCGGCAGTTCCCCACCCTGCAAGTCCGGATGGGAGATGCGCCCGGTGTGCCACAACTGAAGGAAGATCACGCCACCGCGATCATGGACAGCCTGCACGATCGGGCGCCATGCCTCGACTTGCTCATCGTTCCAGATCCCCGGTGTCAGCGCATAGCCGACCGCCTGCGGCGAGACGTTGGTCGCCTCGCTTATGATGATCCCGGCGTCAGCACGCTGCGCGTAATAGTCGGCGGCGAAAGCGGGCGGGATCCCGTCGTCGTCGGACCGGCTGCGCGTCAGCGGCGCCATGACGATGCGGTTGCGCAGCGACAAGTCGCCGATCTGGACGGGCTGCAATATGGGCGATGCGGAATGGTCAGGCATGGTCGGTGATGTCCAGCAAGCGGTAGCAGATGAGGAGCGCTGAACGGACAAGCTGCCATTACGGTCCGGAATTCGGCCGAAATTACTAATGGCTCTCTCGATCACGACACGACGCAGCTGTCGCGTCGGCGATCGTCTATCGCCCCCTATGCCACCGTGACCTGCGTTTGGTCGCTCACCGGTGGTTCATCGCCCACCAATCCCCGAAGTTCATCAGCGCCCGCAGGCCGGCCCGACCATGGCCTCTTCGGCGATCTCCGCATGCCGCCGGAACAGACTGGTACCCTGTCAGAGTGCTAGCGCGGCACCATAATGTTAGAGTTGGTACTTCGCCCATAGGCGTTACCATAAGCTGCATGAAGACAGACGGGATAGACGACAACATGCGGGCTGCAATCCGGCGCCTGACGGACGGCGAGCGGGAGTGTTTGAGGCGTTGTCTGACCCATCAGACAGCTAAGGAAATGGCGATCGATCTGGGCGTTTCTCCACACGCTGTCGAAAAGCGCCTGAAGATGGCGCGTGCCAAGCTGGGCCTGTCGTCTTCGCTCGAGGCTGCCAGGCTGGTGGCCGCGGACGACGAGTCCAACCGCCTGGTACCCGAGACGTCCGGCCTGTCCCGAGCCACTGCGATCGGGGAGGAGGTTCCCGCGGCCTTCTCTCCCCCGTCGAGCACAAGGGGGGAGCGGCGCAACTCCATCTACATCACTCCGGGAGCGATCCTTATGATCTTAGTCGCGGCAGCCGCCCTTCTCGTCTGGCTTCAAGCATCTGGCCATGCCGGCCAACAGGCACTTCAGCCCGGTGCCGGCGATGCGCCGTCTGCAGTATCAACAACCGCAGCGCCGCTACCAGGCACTGAAGATGCGCTCCGGCAGCTTGTCGCCGGTCTCGCGAGTGGCTCACCGAATTACGAGAAACTGTCGCCGGAATTCGCCGCGATTGTTCGCCGAGATCTTCCCATGACACGCCCCATGTTCCAGGCTCTCGGCGAGCTGAAATCTGTAACGTTTCGCTCGCGCGGCATGAAGAACGATGACGTCTACAATCTCGTTTTCACCAATGGCGAGGTCTTGATGTCGGCCGCACTCGATGCGGAGGGCAGAATGGCCGGCGGCATATTGCAACCGGGCAACCGCATTCCTTCTGCGACGACGCCATCACCGGGCACTGAGGCTGCGCTAAGACGCTTGGTCGCCGGCTTGGCAAGCGGCTCGCCGGACTACGACAGGCTTGCCCCCAAATTCGGTGATCTGGTGCGCCGAGATATGCCGATGTCACACCCCATGTTCAAATCCATGGGGGAGCTCAAGTCGATTACCTATCGGGGCAAGGGCAAGATGGGGGATGACGTTTACGATCTTGTATTTGCCAATGGTGGCGTGTTGATGTCTGCGGTTATCGACGCGAATGGCCGTATGGCCGGAGGATTTATCGCTCCACCTGGCACACCTCTTCCTTAAGCCTACGAAATTACGCAGCGGCAGCTCTCATAGATCTGACCGCTCACGCATCCGGGGCGAGGTCGCGTCTCATAAATGGGCCTCGACCTCGCTTGTTCGCTCAAGGATCGGATATCATAGGCTGCGAGATGCCCGTCACCGCCCGCGTAGCACATGCGATGACAGCAATAGCGTCGAATATCGATCGAACGCGCCAGAAGCGGGGGCGGTAGTCAGAAATACGGGTCCGCGGTCGTCCGCTGCGACACCCACCAGATGTTGCCCGCGGGGTCGCGAACCCCGCCCTGTCGATCGCCGTAGGGCATGTCATCGGAAAGACCATGATCGATCCGTATACGTCGGCAGCCTATCTGGCGTTCGCGAACGCCGTCACCGCCGCCTGAAACGCGGCGGGCTGGTCGAGCATCACGAAGTGCGCAGCGTCGCCAATGTCGATGAAGGTCACCTGTGGCGCATCGGCGTAAGCGCCCTTGTACATTGCTTCGGCCAAAGGCTTGGTCTGCCCGCCGGCGCCCCATGGATAGACCATCGTGATCGGCGCCGTAATGTCCTTCATGACGGGACGAAGGTCGGTGGTCAGATCCTCGTACATCGCCTGTCCAGACACACGTGGGTCGGCGGCCTTGGCCCAGGCGGCAACCTTGGCGCGCGATTCCGGCTTGGCGGCGAGCCGGTCGGCGATCGCGGCCGCCGCCGCCTCGTTCACAGGCTTGCCGTAGCTCGCGACCTGCGCTTCGCGCATGGCGCGCGCCTGCGGCTCGATCAGCGTGGTGGTCGCGGCGGGGGAGTAGAGCGTGCCGATGAACGGCAGCGAATCGACGATCATCAGCTTGCCCGCGTCGGTCGGATGCGCTTTGGCCAGCATCAGCGCGGCGAGCCCGCCCATCGAGTGCCCGACCACTGCGGCGCCGGCGATCTTCTCCTTGGCGATGAAGGCGTGGAGGTCGGCGACGATTCCGTCGAGCACTCCCGGTGTCAGGTTCGCGCCCGGCGCGTCGCCACCGAAGCCGTTGACTTGGACGACGAAGACGCGGTGGCTCTTCGCGAGCCCCGGCACGACGCCGTCCCATACGGCGCGTGGGGAGGACAGCCCCGGGATCAGGATCACCGGGCTGCCCCCGCCGGTGGCTACGATGGAGATGTGGTCCATCCGGACCTCGGACAATCGAGCGGGTGCAGCGGGCGAGGCATGGCTTGGCGATGGCTGGAGGACGACGCCGAGCGTGAAGGCGACGGCGGCAAGGCGAAGGCCGAATATGCGGTTCATGGATTTACTCCTTCGACGGACTGATGAAGATGGTTTCGATGGGAAACGCGAAGAGTTCGGCGATGCGGAAGGCGAGCGGGAGCGAGGGGTCGTAGCGCCCGGTCTCGATCGCGTTGACGCTCTGCCGACTGACCTCAGGCATTACGAAGCTCCTTCGAATCGCTGTGAAGGACGCTTTACATGGCAAGCATGCTTTACGTCAAGCGTGCTTGACGAACCTTGCGAACGAAGAGACCGTATCTGGTCAGATACTAAGCTCGCTCGTATGCATCGCCATCGCCCAACGGAGAAGACGCCATGCCGCTCGCTCTCGCCCTCCTGCTCGCCACACCACAGTCGATGGCCATGCCGATGCAGACCACACCCTGTACCGGGGGTCCCACAGCGTTGCCGGCAGGTATGGGAGGATGGGCGCAAGCGCAGCCAGCAAAAGCGGCCGCACGTGGCGAGGCAGCACCGGCGCTGACGCTCGGCACTGGTATAACCGCGACGCTGCTGCCGATGTCGAAAATTACTTTTGCCATTCGTCCGGAGAAGCCCGGTGACTCGACTAGTAACGGCGGGATCTTTGCGTTCGTGGTGCCGACCGCCGGTCGCTACCGCATAGCCCTCGGGGCCGCTGCCTGGATCGACGTTCTGCGCGGGATCACGCCGGCCACATCGGTTGCCCATGGCCATGGTCCTGCCTGCTCGACAGTTCGCAAGATGGTCGACTTCGATCTGCAACCAGGACGGTATCTGTTGCAGGTTGCTGGAAGTGATGCGGCGTCGTTGCGGCTGATGGTGTCGCGCCTTTCCTAAGCGTTGTCACACTGTCGCGAAGCGGCCTGAGCGCACGTATCACGCCTGTTTCTTGAATTGGATCGTGAATCGTGTCTGCCCTGGCTGCGAGTCCAGAACGACCCTCCCGCCGTGGATTTCCGCGACGCGCTGCACGATCGCCAATCCGAGTCCGGCGCCTACCGCCGAGCTGCGATCACGTCGCCAAAATCGCCGAAAGACTTCATCCTGTTCGGCCTGCGGAATACCGGGACCGTCGTCGGTGACGGAGAGGCTGGTGGGACCAAGACGGACATCGATCCGCGTGCCCGCAGGCGTATGCTTGACCGCATTTTCGAGCAGCGCCCCCAGGGCGCGGGCGATGAATTGCGGTTGCGCGAGGATGACGACCGGCTCGTCGGCATCGTGCAACGCGATCGACTTGCCGCCGCGAAAAACCAAAGGTGCAATCCCGGCGATGCTCTCCCGTGCGAGTTGCGACAGGTCGACCCTTTCCAGCGGCAGTGTATCGACCGAGTCCATCTCGGCGATATCGAGCAGATAGCCGACGGTCCGTGTCAGCGAGTCGAGATCGCCGATCAATGCATCGCGCAGCGCCGCATCGGCGATTTCACCGGCGCGGACGCGCGCGACGGTGATCGGCGTGCGCAGCTCATGCGCAGCGTCGGCGGTGAAATCGCGCTGCATCCGCAGGCTGTCGGTCAGGCGGTCGAGCGCAACGTTGACCGCCTCGGCGAGCGGGCGGACCTCGAGCGGGAGGCGAGGATCGGTCAGCCGCACGTCGAGCCGCGTCGGCGCGATGGTGCGAACCAGTGCCGAGGCGCGGCGTACCGGGCGCAGTGCCTGCCGCACGATCAGCGCGTCGATCGCGAGCAGGATCAGCAGCAGCGGCAGCACGATCAGCACGCCATAGAACAGGAACTGTCGCACGATATCATCGACGATATTGGCGGGATGGTCGAGATTTTGCGTCGCTACCAGCCACATCGACCGCCCCCTCACGACGACCGGTACGCTCAACCCCGAATAGACGCTGTGACGCGAGCGACGGGAGAAATAGGCGGCCTCCGCCTCGCGCGGTATGTGGCGGAACATGATCGGCGGCGCGGGGGACGAGGCCAGCAGCGCGCGGCCGCTACGATCGACCACGACATAGCCCATCCCCGCCGCCGTGCCGGGCGCGATCGCATCGCGCGGTATCGCGATGCCCGGCCTGCCGGTGCCGTCGATAACGAGCGCGCGCTGCACCGCCAGCGCCTGGGAGCGCAACGTCTGCCGTTCGAGATGGTCCGCGGTGGCTTCGAGAAACAGGTAGACGCCGAGCGATACGGCGAGCGCGGTGACGATCACCGCCACCCCGTGCCACAACAGGATGCGCGACAGCAGCGAGCGGGGGCCGACGATCCTCACGCCGATGCGACCAGCATATAGCCAACTCCGCGGACCGTGACGATCTGCGCGCTCGCCGCCGCCTCGGCCAATCGGCGGCGCAGGCGGTGGACATACACCTCAAGCGCGTTCGAGCCGAGTTCGTCGCCCATGCCGAACAATTGCGCTTCGAGCTGGCTCTTGGCGACGACGCGGTCGTGGCGGTGAATGAGCGCTTCCAGTACGCTGAGCTCGCGCGCCGACAGCACCGTCACGACGCCGGCGATGCGGACGTCGCGTGATGCCGGGTCGAAAACGATATTGCCGCAGACGATCTCGCGATGCGCGACCATCCCGCTCCGCCGCAGCAGCGCCTGGACGCGTGCGACCAGTTCCTCCGGCGCGAACGGCTTGACGAGATAGTCATCGCCACCGGCATCGAAGCCGGACACGCGGTCGGCGACGCTGCCGCGTGCGGTCAGCAGGAGGACCGGGGTCGGATCGTCGCGCATCCGCATCGCCCGCGCCACCTCGCGCCCGTCGCGATCGGGCAGACCGATGTCGAGGATGACCGCGGCATAATGACCGACATCGAGCATCAGCAGGCCGTCCTCCGCGGTGCCGGCATGATCGAGTGCGAGCCCCGCGCCTTCAAACACGCGGCGCAGCATCCGCACCAGATCGGCACTGTCTTCGATGATCAACAAGCGCATCGTTGCTCCGGCTAGCCCAGTTGCCCCGCCCTGTCTTCGTCGGCGCGACGTAAGGTTCACGTAATCCAGCGGATTTAGCCGATCTCCAGCACCCGCGCCGCCATCGCTGCGGCGACGGCCGATCCTTCGCTTTCGAGATGGAGTTTTCGACAATGGCGATCGCCGCCCCCCGCGCGCGTCCGATTCCGCTTGATCCAATGCCCGGCGCGCAGACCCGGCCCGCCATCCGCATCGCGCTGTTCTCGGGCAATTACAATTATGTCCGCGACGGCGCCAATCGCGCGCTCAACCGGCTTGTCGACGACCTCGAACAGCGAGGCGCACAGGTTCGCGTCTATTCACCCACCGTCCCCGATCCCGCCTTCGCGCCTAGCGGCACACTGGTCTCCGTGCCATCGATCCGTCTTCCCGGACGCGGCGACTATCGCCTCGGCCTTGGCCTGTCCTCCCGGCTGCGGAACGACATCCACAGCTTCAAACCGGACCTGATCCACGTTTCGGCGCCCGACTGGACAGGGCTCGCCGCGCAGCGCCTCGCGCGCGCACTGCACGTGCCACTCGTCGCCAGCCTGCACACCCGGTTCGAAACCTACGCCCGATTTTATGGTGCAGGCCTCGTCCGTCCGGCGATCGAACGCCATCTCCGGCGCTTCTATCGCAAGTGCGACTGTGTTCTTGTGCCGACCTACCCGATCCTTGACGAATTCGCCGCCGAAGGTCTCGGCGAGGTGGCGCGACTGTGGAGCCGCGGCGTCGACCGTCATCAGTTCGATCCCGCCCGCCGTGACCTATCGTGGCGGCGCGTCAACGATATCACCGGCGACGACTGTGCCGTCCTGTTCTTCGGCCGCCTCGTCCGGGAAAAGGGGCTGGCGGACTATGTCGAGGTCATCGACCGGCTGGCCGGTGCCGGCGTCGCGGTCAAACCGCTCGTCATCGGCGATGGACCGGAGCGCGAATGGCTGCGGCAGCGGCTGCCGGCCGCGCGACTGACCGGCCATCTTGACGGCGCCGCGCTCGGCCGCGCTGTCGCCAGCGCCGATATCTTCTTCAATCCAAGCGTCACCGAGGCGTTCGGCAACGTCACGCTGGAAGCCATGGCGAGCGGCCTACCGACCGTCAGCGTCGATGCGCCGAGCGCCGCGGCCTTGCTCGATCACGGCGGCGGTCTCCTTTATCCGGCGGGCGATCTCGATGCCGCGACCGAAGCGCTCGCCCGTCTCGTCATGTTTCCCGAGCGGCGCCGAGCGATCGGCCGGCGGGCGCGCGAGGCAAGCGCCGGCTATAGCTGGGATCGCGCCTCCGCCATGGTATGGGACGCCTATACCGAATTGCTTGCGCGCGGGGCGACGCGATGACCCGGCTGTGGTTCGGTCTCCTGCTGCTCGCGGCTTTCCCCGCCGATGCCGAAGCACAGGACGCGCCGGTGATCGCCGAGCCGATGGTCTTCGACCTCGTTCGCCCGCTCGGCGCCCGGCGCGGCGAACTGGAGGTCAACGCCTTGGCGCAGCGCAGCCTGTCCGGTCCGCATCGGACGGTCGAATGGGCGCCCGAAATCGAATATGCCTTTGCCGATAATATGGCGATCGAGCTCGAGCTGCCGTTCGAGGATCGCCGCGTCACCGACTATAAGCTCGGCCTGCAAGGGACGTTCGGCCAGTTCAATCGGGGCCGCGGCATCCACGGCGTCCAATATCTCGGCCTGTGGAACCGCGAGCATCGTCGCTTCCAGAGTTCGGTGCTGTACGTGGTCGGCAATCGGTTCGGACGCAGGACCAGCACGCTGACGATGGTCGGCATCGGCGATGTCGGCGCGGCAGGCGCCGAGACCCGCGCGTTGCTGATCAACCATACCAGTTTCTACGATATCGCCGCCGCGAGTACCGCGGGGGTCGAGGTCAACCTGAGGATCGGCCGCGCGCGTTCGACGCTGGTGATGCCGCAGCTGCAACAGGGCCTGAGCCGGCGGATTCAGCTGCAGTTCGGCCTCGGGGCGGCACGCGACGAGGACAGCGCGTGGCGGCCCCGCGCCGGGCTTCGGATGGTGCACCAGCTATGAGCATGCCTGCCGGCTATGCCGCCCGACCGGCCCGGCTTGCGATGACGCTCTGTCGTCTTGCGGCGCTCATCGGCACGGGTTGCGCGGTTCAACCTGCCTCGGCAGCGCTGCCGGGCGATGGCCGTTGCGTCGCCGGCGCGGGGCCGTTCGTCACGGTCCGGGTCGAGGGCCTCCATGGCGCCAAAGGGCGGTTGAAGCTCGAACTGTATCCGGCGGACGATGCTGATTTCCTGCGCAACGACGGCGATCTGCTCCGCGAGGATCATAAGTCGGAATCGCCGTCACGCTTGAGGCGTCGGCGAAGTCGGGCGGCGTGCAGCACGTCGGCGGTGTGATAATGCCCACCTCGTTCGGCACGGAGTGCCTGGCCCACCCGCTTGCCGTGGATCATCAGCGGCAAGCCGACGAAGGCCAGGAAGAAGAAGCCAATCATGAGCGGCGAACCGTCGAGCGCGAGCGACATCGTACAGGAACCTGTCGTCAGGACGAAGCCAACCGCCTTCCATTGCAGGTCGCGACGGGTCATGCCGCCGCCTTCACGAACGTACCAGGCGCCGGATCACCGATGATGAGGTCGCCTGCAGCAGTCACCGCCTCGCGGATGCCGGCTTGCAAACCGCCTGATGATTGGTCGTGCCATAAAACGATGTCCGCCGGGAAGTCGGCCTCTTCGGCGAGCGCCTCCACCGTATCGGCGACCTCGAAGCGAAAGCCTATCGCCGGATCACACAGACGGTTGGCCGCCGCCCGCGCCCGCCCGATGCGAGCCGGCGAGTGGTCGATCCCACGCGCCTCGATGCCCGTGAAGCCCATTGCGTGAGCGTGGCGCGCCGCCACGATAAGAAGCGTACCGCAGGCGCACTGGGCATCGACGATACGCACCGCATGGCGGCCGCGCTCCCGCAGTTCTCCGAGGGCTGCAGCGATCTGCGGCCAACGTCGGTCGGCGCAAACGGTTCGGCAGCCGGGTGCCTGGGAGGCGCGACGATACGCGCGGAAACACGTCGGCATGGTGCCGACCGTCATCTCGTGTGTCATGATCGGATCCTGTCAGGCGGCGCGAAGGAGCATATGCTCTTCGGCCGCGACGGGACCGAAGGGGATGAGCGGCACCATGGGCAGCGCGCGCAGCTCAAGGCGTGCATGATAGATGTCGCGTTCGGCATGTGCGAAACTCAGCGCCGTACTCCGGGAGACGAAACGGCCCTCCAGCTTCCTGCAATTGTCCTGCACCAGCCAGTGACCCGCCACATCTTGACCGACGTAGATGACGAGCCCGCGTTCGTCGGGCTCCGTAATGGGTTCAGACGACATGTCGCCTCGATTGCCTCTATGATCGGGCGTCCTGCGCCCGCCCGGCATAGCTACGCAGCCGCGCATAGCCATTCGAGGTCGATTTGCGGAGACGGCATAGCGCGCGCATAGCATTGCAAACGGTTCGTCGCATTCCAGCCGTCGGCTAGAGCCAGCGTGCCTTCCTGAATTGCCAGTATAGGGACACGCAGACGGTCAGAATGACGCCCAACGTCACCGGATAACCGTAGGGACTATGCAGTTCAGGCATATGCTCGAAGTTCATGCCATAGATGCCGGCGATGGCGGTCGGCACCGCGAGAATTGCCGCCCACGCGGCGAGCTGGCGCGTAATCGTGCCGGTGCGCTGTTGCTCGATCAGGTTGCTGAACTCGAACACCGACGTCAGGACTTCGCGCAAGCCGCTGGCCATCGCTTCGACCCGGCGGACATGGTCAAGCACATCGCGGAAATAATGGCGCGCTTCCTCATCGATGCACGGCAGGTCGTTCTTGGCGAGCTTGCGGGCGACCTCCTCCATCGGCACCAGGATACGGTCGAAGCGCATCAGCTCGCGCCGCAGCGCGAAAATGCGCGCGATCTCGGCGCGGTCGAGGAACGTGTCGAGCATCCGCTGCTCCATCGCGGCGACCTCGTCTTCGAGCGCCGTCACCAACGGCAGATAGCCGTCGACGATGAAATCGAGGATCGCGTGCAGAACGTAATCGCAGCCCTGGCCGAGCAGATCGGGCGATGCTTCCAGATGTGCTCGCAGCGGCTTGTGCGAGCGGACCGAGCCCTGCCGCACGGTGATGATGTGGCTATGCCCCAAAAAGACGGCGGTCTGGCCATAGACGATATGTCCGCCGTTGAGATAGGCCGTGCGGCCGATGGCGAAGAGCTGGTCGCCGTAGACGTCGACCTTGGGCAGCTGCCCGTCCTTCAGCGAATCCTCCACCGCAAGAGGATGGAGACCGTAGAGCTGCCGGAGATGATCCACCTCCTGCGCGCACGGATCGGTCAGCCCGATCCAGACGAACTCAGACCGATCGATTGGGCAGTCGACGCGCTCGTCGATGGCGATCTCGCGTACCCGGCGGCCATGCCGGTATAGATAGGCAGCAATGACAGGCATTGATGTCGTTTAACGCCGCGGCCGGATGGTGACAGCGCTTTGATGTCGCGGGCAACCCGTCCCTTCGCTGGCGTGCCGGCCGGCCGATGCCTGCCGTGAAGCCGCCGCGTGCCGCGTCTTCATCGCCAAGGCACCATATCGCGTATCGTAGGCGCGCCCGGCTGGTGTGATCGGCGCTATCAGTCTCGAGCGGAAGCTGGGATATGGCGCGCGTCCTGCTAAACCCGCTGACCGATCTCCACGCCTGGACAGCGCCCTGCCGTGGATGACGAGCAGCAATCCGAGACACCCCAACACGAACGTGGCGAGACCGCAGAGGCGGTGGCCCATGTCACGCATTGCCGGCATATCTGTTGGACCGCTGCACGCTTGGCAGGCTGAGACGCCCCTCAAGCCGGCGAGGATGGGCCGATGACGACGCGATCGAAATGGCCTGACGCTGCCGCGGCTGGTCGCGCGCGTAATGCTGGGCCGCTTGTCTTGTGGGAAAACGTCCGACCAGCCGCCTATCGCCGCCTCGCACCGTCCAGTCGCCGTCGGCATCCATATCGACGACCAGCATCTCGACATCCGACCTGTCCATCGCAGTTGCAAACTCCGGTTGAAGATACGATTGCGTTATGGCTTGAGGCCGGTGCTGCCACCGCTGGCTCACCTCGATTGCATCGAAGAGATGACGACCGAGAACGGTCATGGCGCTGCCCGCACTCGCACCCAAAAAGCCGGCCGTGGCCAGGCCGTAGGCGAGCGCTCCTGCCGATCGAGGCCGGATGTGCATGGCTGTGAGATGCGCGATCGCAACGTAGGCGATGCAACAGAGAAGTGCGCCGACAGCACGGAGACCAAGATCGACGGGTTGCTGACTATGTGGAGCAGGCATGCCACAATCCTTGTTGTGGCAGTTCAGCTATCGCGCGCGACGTAGCATCTCGAGAGTGATTTTAAATTTCTTCATAGTGCCGGCATAGCAATTGCTGTCTCGCTTGCGCTTCGAGCGGCCATTCAGCACGACGTACCCGGCCGGCCGTCGATAGCATTCCGAAATATTCTTGCACATTTACGGCATCCACCGACCTCATTGGCGCATAGATCGACGGCAGGCATCGATGATAGCGGTATTCGGCAGGCCATAGCCGTTCAGACCCAGAAGCGGTCGTTCCGCGTACGCTGCACGCCTCCGTATTTCTGCCATTCGTTCATGTCTGAGTTGCAAAGGCATGCACGGCCACGTTGGCGTTTGTCTACGATTGGGAGCGAACCACCTGGTTCGCTTCCAAACATTCGTTCGATGACAGAGGACGGCGCTTATCGATAGAGGAGCAGTGTGGATGCGGCCAATCCCGTATCAGACAGTAAGCGCATTCTTTGGGCATTTTACGCAGCTAGACAGCCTGGACAAATTTGGGCCAGTATCTGGCGGTGGCGAGTTGGACCATGCCGAGGAAGCTGCTGGCCAGTTGGTAGTAGCGTGTGGCGATGGCGCGATTGATCTTGAGGTGGCCGACCATGCGCTCAATGCGGTTGCGCTGCTTGTAGAGGTTCCGGTGATACTCGATCTGCACCCGGCGGTTTGAGCGACCGGGGATGACAGGAGCGATACTGCGTTTCGCAGGGTCGGCACGGATCGCGTCGGCATCATAGCCCTTGTCGGCAAGCAAGGCATCAGGCGTGCGCTCAGTTAGGTCGATCAGGACATCATACGCCTTGCAGTCGGCCGCCTCGCCGCCCGTCAGATGGAAGGCCATTGGTCGCCTGAGGGCATCAGCCAGGCAGTGAAGCTAACTGGTGAACCCGCCCCGCGAGCGGCCAAGAGCGCGTCGATGAGCCCCCCTTTCCAGCCCGCTGCCGAAACCTGGGCGCGTACTATGGTGCTGTCGATGCTGTAGTGGCCGGTGTCCGACATTATCTCGGCCAACGTCGATGCCACGATCTCCCAGACCCCGGCTTCGCTCCATCGCCGGAAGCGGCGATAGATGGTGTTCCAGCTTCCGTATTTTGCCGGCACGTCGCGCCACGGCGCACCACATCCCAACCGCCAGAGTATGCCGTTGATGATCGAACGGTTCTGTTCCGGGGGGCCTGCCTCGACCCCGATTCCTGCGCTTGATCGGCAGCAAGTCCTTTAGAATGCGCCATTCCGCGTCGGTAAGATCGCCCCGGCTCAAGCCTGACTCCAAAAGATAGCTTTGAGTCAGCCAGTGGGCACGACGTCAATCATCTATGAAACGGAGGCTGATTATGGTGTGCCTTGCCATTTCGCAGTAGGCTGCGCTGTATGAGGAAGCTGAACCAACGAGACTGGCTCGCGCTATCTGTCCTGGCAGGGGCGAGCATCCTCGTAGCATATCTCCGCGGTAGAAATGCAGATTGGGTTACCGGTTTGATTGCTGGAGGGCTGATGCTCGCCTTCTCCGTATGGATATGGCGGCGACAAATTATCAAGCATCCAAACACACATGGAAAGTGCGGCTTTAGCCGCCAATTTGTCCACGCCGCCTAGAGTTGATGGATACCAGATGTCGCAGACGTTGCCCTCACGGTCGCACGCACTGTTCGACACGGTGGTTGTCGTCGCCCATGGACCATCCGCGGCGTAGCGCCGCTCAATCGGCCCGTTCGGCTGGTACGTCGCCGCTGTGACCGGCTGGATCATGGCCACCGCAATCAACGCACCTATCAATGACCAACGCATTGTCCCGTCTCCTTGTCAGGGAGTTATCCTCTCAGCCAGCCTCTCCGGGCCGTTCCTATTGTTTCGTGAGCCAGCCGTGCGCGCCGAGCCAGCCGAGCAGCGCCTGGTTCCAGCCGACGCTGGTCGTGCCGGCCTTGCCGTCGAAGCCGAAGCCGTGGCCGCCATGTTCGTAGACGTGCAACTCGACCGGGCGTCCGGCACGGCGCCAGCTGTCGGGCAGGCCGTAACCCTGCTTGCCGAAAAGCTCGTCGTCGCTCGCCACCGCAACGAACAGCGGCGGTGCGTTCGGGGATACGGTGGTCGGCGCCATGGAGGGATAGACGACGGCGAACAGGTCCGGAGCCGTCCCGGGGGCAGCGGCCCTTACCAGATCCACGCCCATGATCGCTCCCGCCGAAAAGCCAACATACGCGACGCGCTTGGGGTCGATGCCCCATTGCGCGGCGCGGGTTCGCACCAGTCGCATCGCCGCCTGTGCATCGGCGAGTGCCGGCGCGGGCGCGGGGATGTCCGCCCCCCCTTTCGCGCCCGCCATAGCGGCGGCCGCGAAACGGGCGAGTGCCGCCTGCTTGAACGCCTCCATCGCCGCGGGCGTGGGATCCAGCCGATATTTGAGGACGAAAGCGGCAATACCGTGATCCGCGAACCAGCGCGCGGGCTTCATCGCTTCCGCTTCCATCGACTCCATCACGAAGCCGCCACCAGGCGCGATAACGACCGCGGCGCCCGTCGCCTTGTCCTTGGCGGGCAGAACGGGCAGCAGCGTCGCGGTCGACACGTTGCGCACGGTCGGACGGCCGGCGAGCGTGAACCAGCTTTCCGCCGGCATGCCGGGCACCCCGCCGGTGCCGAGCGGAATAGCGCCGGACTGCGCCGGTGTCGCCATCGGCGCGACCGGAATGCCCTGCGCAGAGGCGGACATCGGACAAACGAGCGCGACCAAAGCGCTGACGATGCGGTTACACAACATCGGATAATCCTTTGCTAAAGAGGGTTAGCGCCACTGCCGCGCTGGAAGGGTCACGGTGACGGCAGGGCCGAGATCCGTGGCGGACCGGCCAAGCGCGAAGCGATAGGTTCCCGCGGCCATACTCCAGCGGCCGCCCTTACTATCGGCGAGCAGGCGCAGTTCGATGGGGATGGTTGCAGTTGCGATCGCGCCTGACCCGACAGCCACCTTGGCAAACCCGGCAAGGCGCAGCGTACGTCCGGCGGGCGTGGAAACGAGGTAGAGCTGGGCCACGTCGCTGCCTGCGCGCATCCCCGTATTGCGGATCGTCGCGGTCGCTCGGGGGTTCGCACCACCGACGATCTTTACCGCGCCGTGCTCGAAGGTCGTATAGCCGAGGCCAAACCCGAACGGGAACAGCGGCACCGCCCCCTTGCGTGCGAACCAGCGATAGCCGACGTCCGCGCCCTCGATGTTGTAATCGATCGGATAGCTCTTGCCCGCCGCTAACCCGGCGGCAAAATCGCGGTCGATCATCCCCGCATAAGGTAGCGCCGGCCGCGGCAGCTGCTCGATCGAGGCCGGGAACGTTACCGGCAACCGACCCGACGGGTTCACGTCGCCGAACAGCGTCGCCGCGATCGCATCGCCGCCCTTCGCGCCGCCATACCACGCCTCGAGCACTGCCCCCGTCCGCTCGAGCCAAGGCATCAACACCGGGCCGCCGGTTTCCAGCACGACGATCGTCTTGGGATTGGCAGCGGCGACCGCGGCGATCGTCGTGTCCTGCCCCCCAGGCAGCGACAGATCGGGCACGTCGGCACCCTCGCTCATCCACTGCGTTGCGAAGACGATGGCGACGTCGGCGCGGCGCGCGGCCGCGGCGGCCTCAGCAGGATAACGCCCATCGACGAACGTCACCTTCGCCTTGGGCGCCAGCGCACGGATCGCCGCGAGCGGCGCGGTGCCGTGAAAGGTCTGGTTGTTGTATTTGGCGAGGGGGCCTTCGCCGCCCATCGGCAATGATACCGCCGGCCCTCCGACGGGCTGGACCTGCGTCGATCCGCCGCCTGACAGAACGCCGGCATCGGCATAGCCACCGATCACCACGATCGAGCCCACGTCCTTCGACAGCGGCAACAGCGCGTTCCGGTTGCGCAGCAGCACGATGCCCTCGTCCTCGACCGCACGGGCGATCGCGGCGTTTGCGGCAAAATCGATCGGCGCCTTCACCGGCGGGTTGGCATCCAGGCCGATCGCATAAATCGAGCGCAGGATGCGCCTGTTCATGTCGGCGACGCGACCGGCGTAGGCGGGATCGCGCGCCGCGGCCGCCGCCAGCGGCGCGCCGAAGAACACCTGCTTGTCGATTTGCGCACCCGATTGCTGGTCGAGCCCGGCGAGCGCGAAATCGGTGGCGCCGACGGCGCCCCAGTCCGACATCACGAAGCCAGGATAGCGCCAATCCCGCTTCAGCACGCGGTTGAGCAGATAGTCGCTGCCGCACGCCGGCGCGCCCTCAACGCGGTTGTAGGCGCACATGACCGCTCCGGGCTTACCCTGGTCAATCGCGATCTCGAAGGCGAGCAGGTCGCTCATGCGAAAGGCATCGTCGGCGATCCTGCCGTCCACCGCATGCCGCCCGGTCTCCTGCGCGTTGAGGGCGAAATGCTTGACCGTGGAAAGGACGTGCTGCGACTGCACGCCGGCAATCGCTGCGCCGCCCAGCACGCCGGAATGCAGCGGATCCTCACCGAAATATTCGAACGTCCGCCCGTTGCGCGGATCGCGCATCAGGTTAATCCCGCCGCCCAGCAGAACGTTGAAGCCCTTCGCACGCGCCTCGCCCGCGATCATCGCGCCGCCACGACGGATCAGACCGGGGTTCCACGTAGACCCCATCGCCGTCGCCGACGGCAATGCCGTCGCGCCGTCCTTGCGCAGTCCCGCGATGTACGACACGCCCAGGCTCGCATCGGTTTCAACCAGTGCCGGCACGTCGAGCCGCGGGATGCCGGTGACATAGCCCGCGCCCAGCACTGCCTCGGCTGGTATCGTCACGTTCGGGATCAGCGGGATTGCCCACAGGCCGCGGGTCAGCACCGTCCGTTCATCGGGCTGCATGCGTCGTTCGGTTTCGGCTGCACGTCGATCGGCGTTCGCTTCGCTGGTTTGCGGGGACCGGGCGGTTTGCGCGCCTGCCGATCCGGCGGAGCCCAGCAGGACGGCAAGCGCCACTGCGCGGGTGTACCGAAATGTCATCATGCTTACTCCCGATCGCGCGGTAACTTGCATACGCGCTTGACAGTATGTTTCAGACAGACAATGCTTGTTGTCAAGCGGCACGGACCGCGAATTGGGTGAGGAAAAGACGATGCGTGGATTGGCGCTGCTGATTGGTTCAAGCGTGCTGGCATGGGCCGGTAGTGCGCAAGCACAGACCGTTACGAAGACCGATGCTCAGGCTACGACTCCGCAGGTCGACGCGAGCTCTGCCGACGGCGACATCGTCGTCACTGCACAGCGTCGCGCGGAAAACCTGCGCGACGTCCCCATCGCAATCACCGTCGTCAACGGCCAATCGCTGCGCGAAACCGGTGCGAACCAGCTGGCCGACATCACGCAGCGCGCCCCTAGCCTCAACTTCACCGCCACCCCTGGCGTGCCCAATTTCGCGATCCGCGGCGTCGGCACCAACTCTTTCGACTATGGCATCGAGTCTGCGGTCGGTATCGCCGTCGACGACGTCAACATCACGCTGCCGCGCTACGTCCCGCTCAATTCGCTGGCGGATGTCGAGCGCGTCGAGGTGCTGCGCGGGCCGCAGGGGCTGCTGTTTGGAAAGAACACCACCGCCGGCCTCATTTCGATCACCACCGCGCGGCCAGAGCTCGGCACGTGGAGCAGCAGCGGCCGCGTGCAGGCCGGCAGTCGCGACCAGGTTCAGTCGCAGGCAGTGGTGAACGTGCCGATCGGCGATACCATGGCGTTGCGCGTTGTCGGCGGGTATCAGTTTCAAAAGCCGTCGACGCAATTGGTCGGCCCTGGCCGGCTCGACCCGGTGCGGCGCTGGTTTGGCACCGGCAAATTGCTGTGGAAGCCGACCGACCGACTGACTCTTTATGCGATCGTCGACAACCAGAACAACAGCGGGATCGAAGCCTATTCGACGATCCGCAAGTTCGGCGGCAACGACCCGACGCCAATTCCCGCCGCGTTCCGCCCGCTGGCGCCTGCCAATTTCGTCTTCGCGCAGAACACTGCGCTAGGCGTCGTCGCCTCCCCTACAAACAACAAGACCGCGATCGGCAGCACCAACGTCGTGCGCGACGAGAAGAGCTTTGGCGCGCAGCTGTCGGTCAATTACGATGCGGGTCCAGTGGCGATCACGTCGGTCACCGCCTATCGAAACCTGAAGGCGCGTGCGAACAACGATGTCGACCAGACGCCGGTGCCTTTCTTCGACACCAACATCGCCAATTCGCAGTCCTATCAGCTGTCGGAGGAGCTCCGCCTTTCCAATGCGGGCCATGGGTTCGTCGACTATACCGCAGGCCTTTATTTCTTCCGCCAGCATATCGACGCGCAGATTTTGCAGGATGGTACGTTCGGCGTTTTCCCCGCCAGCTTCCCCGTGCGCCTGTCGCCGGTCAATGGGCAATCGAACTTCAACTACACGACTAAAAGCTATGCCGGCTTCGCGCAGCTGACCTTCAACCTGACCTCGCAGCTCCGTCTGATTGCCGGCGGTCGCTACACGCGCGACGAGATCGACTCGACGACCACCGTCACCGCGGTACCGGGCGTGTGTAACCTCGTCACCTTCCTGCTCAGCGGCGGCCGGCGCTGCATCGGCGCCCTCGCCGCGCCCATTTTGGCGGGTCGCAACGCCAACGGCTTCTCAGGGCGCGCGGGCATCGAATATGCGATAGCGCCAACGGCCAATCTCTACGCCACCTACACGCGCGGCTATAAGGGGCCGGCAATCAGCTCTGCGGCAGGGGTCGCATTCAACGTCGACCCGGAAAAGGTCGACGCTTACGAGTTCGGCGGGAAATTCGACCTGCTCGACCGCAAGCTGAGCCTCAACGTCGCCGGCTTCATTAACAACTTTCGCGATTTTCAAGCGCAAGTCTTTGATCCTACGCTGAATGGCGGCCTGGGCTCATTCCGCACCGGCAACGCGAGCGAACTGAAGACCCGCGGCGTCGAGGCGGAGGCGATCGTCCGACCCGCGCGCGGCATCAGCTTCAACGGCGGCATCACCTATCTTGACGCGCAATACGGCAATTATAACGTCGCCTGCTTCTCCGGACAGACCGCCGCGCAAGGCTGCACACTCGCTGGCCCCAGTTTCAATGCCGCGGGCACGCCACTGGTCGGCGCCTCGAAGTGGACAACAAGCCTCGCCGCCAACATCGATCAGCCGATCGGAAACGACCTGAAGGTCTTTGTGACCGCCGACTGGCGGTATCGCAGCCGCTTCTTCTACGCCATCAACGATCCCAATACGATCCAGTCGGGCTATTCACTGGTCAACGGGACGATCGGTATCGGCGACATCGGCGATCACGCCCGCTTCAGTGTGTTCGTCCGGAACCTGTTCGACAAGCGCTACGCCGCTGCCATCTTCCCCGGCAACTTCTCCGCCGGACAATATGTACAGACTTTGCCTGACAATGCCTTCCGCCGGATCGGTGGCGCATTCGGGTGGCGCTTCTGATACGTAAGGCCTTGTCTCGTGCAGCGTGACCGGCTCATGCTTTTATGAAATGAGACGATGATGATGAGCGAAACGAGGCCTAAGCGACGGACGCAGGAACAGCGAACGGCGGAAACCCGCGCGGCGCTCTTCGAGGCAGCAGTGCGCGCGATCAGCCGGCTAGGATACACGCGCGCCAGCAACGCGATCATTGCCGACGAGGCTGGGATTAGCCGCGGCGCAATAACCCATCATTTCGCGTCCCGCGCCGCTTTCATCGCCGAGGTGGTGCGTTGGGTCTTTGACGCAGAGGTGGTCGCCTATCGAGAACTGCAACGCGAGCGGCAGATCGGATCGCGCGTTTCGGATTGGCCGCGCATTTCCTGGGAGGTGTTGTCGCGGCCATCGGGCATGGCGGTCCTCGAGATCTTCGTCGCCTCGCGCAGCGACCCCGATTTGGCGACGCTCATCAAGCCCGTGCAAAGCGCGATTGAAGAGTTGGCAGCAAAGGCATTCCGCGACCGGCTCGGAACCACCGTCGTTGATAATTCGGCGATCCGCCTAGTCGTCTGGGCGATGCGCGGGATGTCACTGGGGCGCGAGTTCATCGATGATCCCCAGGCAATGCAGGAGTCGGTAGACTTGCTCGCGTCGCTGCTGGAGCGAGCGGCCCCCAACGGCACGCTGGAGGAGCTGCTGCCGTTGCCAAGGGGCTGACGCTGGATCAACCGCGACGGCGACCAATGATGTGCCAATAGCCCACCGGCATGAGACGTTCGATCACAGCGACCAATTTGGCATCCTGCCCGACCAGAATACGTGGCTGGCGCCGTTCGATACCGCGCACGATGATCTCTCCCGCCTGATCTGCGTTGAGTCGCAACACCTTCTGGAAATGCGCCTGTTGCCTGGCGGCCTCGGCCGCATCTACCGCCGCGGCCGCACGGGCATTCGTCGCGATGCCGGTCCGCACGCCACCGGGATGAACGACGCTCACCCCGACCGGCGACCCCGCCGCCTCCAATTCATGGCGCAGCGCCTCCGAAAATCCGCGTACCGCAAATTTTGCTGCAGCATAGGCGCTTTGACCCGGGGGTGCGATCAGGCCGAACAGGCTCGACAGGTTGACGATCTGGGCCTGCGGCCGCCGCTCGAGCACAGGCAGGAACGCCCGGGTCATCCGCACCACACCCTGCAGATTGATTTCGAGCAGCCAGTCGAACTCCGCCTCGGTCAACTGGGCAAACGTCCCTGCCAACGCTACGCCGGCGTTATTGATTACGACATCGACCACGCCATGCGCTGCCGCAACCTCGTCGGGAAAGCGCGCGACGGCGCTCCGATCTGCCACGTCGATCCGATGGCAGGTCACGCGAACGGCGTCGCCGATCAGCCCCGCAGTTTCGGCAAGGCCGGCCTCGTTGACATCTGCGATGGCAACATCGCAGCCCCGAGCCGCCATTGATCGCGCGATCGCACGCCCGATCCCGCTTGCCGCACCGGTGACGACCGCGACCTTGCCGTCCAGCATCAGTCGAGCGCTCACACCGCCACCCCCGTTGGCGTCGTTCGCGCATAGCTAAAGCGCAACACGCCATCGTCCATTTGCCCCGTCCGCAGCGCCCAAAGATCTTGCACGTAGTTCTGCTGCACCCGCCAGGGCGCACGAGCGCCCTGGCGCGGAAGCAGCGCGGCGGCACGCTGGACGTAGCCGGAAGTCAGGTCGAGGATCGGCGGCTCTTCGGTTGGCGCTGCGGGCGCAACTGGTACCACGCTCGTCGCACCGCGGGCCGCCATATGGTCCAGTAGACGGCGGACGAACTGCGAAGTCAGGTCGCACTTCAGCGTCCATGATGCGTTGGTATAACCGATTGCGAAGGCAAGGTTCGGCACCCCGTCCAGCATCGCGCCCTTATAGAGCAGCCGACGTCCCGGATCGACGACCTCGCCATCGACCGTGATCCGCGCCCCTCCCATGAGCTGCACCTTCAAGCCGGTGGCGGTGACGACGATGTCCGCCTCCACCGCCCCGCCCGACGCGAGGCGCAGGCCGCCCGGTTCGAACGCCGCGACCTCGTCGGTCACGATCGACGCTTGCCCCTTGCGGAGCACCTTGAACAGATCCCCATCCGGCACCAGGCACAGCCGCTGATCCCAGGGATCGTAGCGTGGTGTCAGATGCGTCTCTATGTCGAAATCGGGACCCAGCATCGCGCGCTGATGCTGCGCGATCTTCTGCTTCACCACATGCGGCTTGCGACGCGCCATCGTGTAGACGAAGCTGCCGTAGAGGATATTCTTCCAGCGGATTGCCGCCCCCGCCGCGCGTGCGGGCAGCCAACGTCGCATCGTTTGCGCATGCATGTCTCGCGACGGGCGCGAGACGATATATGTCGGCGACCGCTGTACCATGGTGACGTGCGCGGCCCCCATTTCTGCAAGCGCCGGCACCAGCGTAACCGCGGTTGCACCAGATCCGATCACGACGATGCGGCGATCTGCGATGGTGAGCGCGTTGGGCCAGAATTGCGGATGAACGATCTGTCCCGCAAACGTCGCCATACCCGGCCACGTCGGCGCATGTCCGGCGGCATAATCGTAATAGCCTGAACACAAGAACAGGAACCGGCAGGCAACCTGCCGCACGTCGCCCGCCGCTTCGTACGTCACCGTCCATACAGCGTCCGCCGACGACCAGTCGGCTGCGGTAACGCGATGCTTCAGGCGGATGCCCCGATCTATGCCGTACTCGGCGGCAGTATCGCAGATATAATCGCGGATGTCGGCGCCGGCAGCGATCGTGCGGTCGCCCGTCCATGGCCGAAACGGAAACCCCAGCGTCGCCATGTCTGAGTCAGATCTCAGGCCGGGATAACGGAACAGATCCCAAGTGCCACCGATCGCATCACGCGCTTCAAAGATCGCCCAGCGACGATGCGCTTTGCCCTTCGAGATCCAATAAGCGGCGTCGATGCCGGACAGTCCCGCCCCTACGATCAGAACGTCAAGTCGCTCCATATCCGTCTCCGCTTATCCTCGCGGCATATAAGTGACAATGCTGGTTGTCATTGTCAATTGGACTATGGAAGGAGCATGACGACAACGACTGTAAAACGCTGGACCGGCAGATCGCTTGATGCGCGCCGGGCCGAACGACGCGAAATGTTGATCGCGGCAGGTGTGCGCCTCTACGGAACGCAAGGGTTCCACGGTACCGGTGTCCGGGCGATCTGCCGAGAGGCCGGCCTGACCGAGCGTTATTTCTACGAAAGCTTTGCGAATGGCGAGGAACTACTGCTGGCGGCTTTCAACGAAGTCATCCAGGCGCTCCTCACCCAAATAGTTGAAGCCGACGAACCGGGCAAATCTGCCAAGCATCGCGTCCGGCGGATGCTAGGCGCCTATTATGCCGCCCTGCGCGCGCATCCGGCGGCCGCGCGGGTGTTTCTGATCGAGATTGTCGGGGTGTCGCCTGAAATCGACGATGCGATCCGCCAGTCCATGCATGATCTGTCGTCCCCCCTGTTCGCTGCGCTGGCCTCAGATCAGAACGGCCATTGGCGTGGGGACCCCTTATTACGGCGTGGAATTGAGGGCGGTCTTCTCCATATCGCGTTGGACTGGGGAGCTAACAACTATATTCACTCCGTAGATACCGTGATCAACGCCGCTTGGCCACTTTGTCTGGCCGCTATGTCTAGGCTCGACGACGACGCAGATATGTCTGGGTGACCCAAAAACGGTCATCAAGAGGCGCCGATGCGCTTCCCGGGACCAGACGTCCGTTCATGAGGAGGCTGGCTCGACCGCTACGTCAAGCTTGCGCGGCGATCGCCGCGCCCGAAAAGAGCGCGATGATCGATTGAGCGGCATCGATCCAATTGTCCGTGCACCCGATCATCGGTAAGCCGACGCCTTGCTATCCAGCGAAGGCGTTCGCGTCGAGTGAGCCCGCCGCGCGTAGCAGTGTCGCCTCGTACACCAGCAGATCGCTGCGACTGGCGGCGAGCGACAGCTGGGCGGCGCGGAGGCTCTGGTCGGCGATGACGATGTCGAGTGTGTTGCGCAGGCCGTAGGCGTATTCGGCCTTGATGCCGGCGAGCGCCTTCTCGGCGGCGGTGACCGCGGAGGCGTCCGCAGTGACGCGCGTGCGGGCGGCGGCGAGGTTCGCCCAGGCGGTGTCGACATCGCGCGTCGCGTCGCGGCCGGAGGCGTCGACGTCGTAGCCGGCGGCCCGCGCGCTCGCCCGCGCTTGACGGACCTGCGATGCAACGAGCCCGCCGGTGAGGAGCGGCACGCGCAACGACACGCCGGCCGCCGCGCTCCGCGCATAGCCGTCGCCGAATCCGCGCCGTGAGCCGAGCCCATAGGAATAGCCACCGACGAGGTCGACGCTGGGCGCGCCGTTCGCCCGCGCCACGCCGATCCGGGCGTCGGCCGCCTCGCGCGCGGCGACTGCCTGTCGGTATAGCGGGTTGCGTGCGAGGGCGGCGGTACGCGCCTCGTCGCGCGAGGCGGGAAGATGCAGGAGATCGGCGGCCGGCATCGCCAGATCACCCGCGTCACGGCCCACCACCGCGCGGTAGCGGGCCGCCGCCGCCTCGCGCGATGCTTCGGCGGACGCCTGCGTCGAACGGGCCGAGTCGGCCTGCGCCTCGAGCCGCGCGACGTCGGTCAGCGTGCCGGTGCCGAGGCGGAAGCGCGCGTTCGCCTCCGCGACCTGATCGTCGAGCAGCTTGATCTGCGCCCGGGCGATGGCGAGCGCCTGCTGCTGAAGCAGCAGGTCGGCATAAGCCTCGACGACATCGGATAGGACCAGCGCCAGCGTATCGCGCAAACCCTCCTCGCCCGCGCGCACGTCGGCGCTGGTCGCGCGCACCGCGCTCCGCACGCGACCGCCGGTCCAGATCGGCAGCGTCGCTGCGGCCGAGCCGGTGCCGCCGCGGCCGTAGTCGAAGCGATCGTAGCCCAGGCTGGCGTCCGCCGTGGCGGTCAGCCGGCCGAGCGAGCGCGCCTGCTCGGGCGTTTCGGCTAGCGCCTCCTGGCGGGCGGCGGCACCCGCCAGCGTCGGATTGCCCGCCATCGTCGCGCGCACCGCCTCCGCCAGCGTCTCCGCCGCCGCCGGCGTCGCCGCGACGAGGGAGGCGGCGGCGAACAGCCAGGCCCTAGTCATGGCGCAGGGCCCAGGCGGGGGTGGCGCGCGAGGCGCGGACCGACTGACCGAGCACGGTCGCCACCGCGATGATCGTCGCGAGCAGCGTCGCGCCCAGGAAGTAGAGCGGCGACAGTGCGATCCGGTCGTCGAAGCCCGCGAGCCACGTCCGCATCGCGAACCAGGCGAGCGGCCAGGCGAACAGATTGGCAATCAGCACGGGTTTGAGGAACTGGCCGACGAGCAATCTCACCACGTCGATTGACGACGCGCCCAGCGTCTTCCTGATCCCGATCTCGCGCACCCGCCGTGACGTGGTGAACGAGGCGAGCCCCCACAGACCGACGCAGCCGATCGCCACCGCGAGGACCGATCCGATCCCGAACAGGTTCGCCATCTGGTCGTCCGACTTGTAGAGCAGGTCGAGCGACTGGATCACCGTGCGCGCGTCGAACGGCACCGCCGGCGCCTCCGCGCGCCACGCGGTGCGCGCCGCCTCCAGCATCGCCTTGGCGTCACCGTGGAAGCGGACGATCGCCACGCCCGATTCCACCGGCTTCAGCTGGAAGACGTAGACGGTCGGCGAGACCGGCTCGCGGGGGGAGTCGACGCGCATGTCCTCGACGACGCCGATGATCGTGCGCGGCGTGTCGCCGCCGATCGTCTTGCCGATCGCGGACTGCGGCGAAGCAAAGTGGAAAGCGCGCGCCGCGCTGCGGTTGATGACGATCGCCGCGATCCTTGTGTCGACGGACGGGTCGAAGATGTACGACGCCGGATCGACATCGGCGGGTCGCGCCGGGTCGAAGAGCCGACCAGCGAGCAACCGGGCACCCAGCACGTCGAAATAGCCGGGCATGACGTGGTAGCGTTCGGCGGAGACGCCGTTCCCTGGAATGCCGGGAATGGCGAAGTTGGTGGTCGAGACGAAGAGGCCCCGACCTGGCACCGACTCGCCGGCGCCGACCGCGCGCGTGCCGGGAAGCGCGGCGAAACGATGGAGCAGGCTTGTACGCTGACCGGCATCGAGGCCGTCCCTGCCGAACGAGCGTACGAGCAGCAGTTGCTGCCGGTCGTAGCCGACATCGGCGCTCCGGACATGGCGCGTCTGCGCGGCCAGGACCATCGTCCCAACGATCAGCGCGATGGTGATGGTGAACTGGAACACGACCAGCCCCTCGCGGATGCGCGAACCAGCCGTGCCGCCGCCGGGCGAGCGCGACGCAGCGAGCACCGCCGCCGCAGGCACCCGCGCCAGGATCACCGCCGGGTAGAGGCCGGCGACGATGCCGACAATTAACGCGAGAACGAGGAGCGGCAGCAGCACGCCGTTCCAGCCGACGTAGTCGATCGACAGCGTCAGACCCGTCGCGGCGTTGATGAGCGGCACGCCCAACTCGGCTAGGCCGAGGCCGATCACCGCCGCGATCAGGGCGGTCGCGACCGCTTCTCCCAGGAAGTGCCGCATCAGCGTCGCGCGATCGGCGCCCAGCACCTTGCGCATCGCCACCTCGCGGGCGCGCAGACCCGCCCGCGCGGTCGCCAGGTTGACGTAGTTGACCACGGCGATGACGAGCGTCAGCAGCCCGATGATGCCGAGCGTGGCGACCATCAGCGTCGCGCCCGGAGTCTCGAAGCGGGTCTCGGCGAAGGGCTTCGCCCACATCGACAGCGTGAAGTTGTCGCTGTCGGGCGTCTCGTTGGTGACATGCCGGTCAGTGACGGCCTTCATGGCGCCGTTGAACCGCTCGGCCGCCGCCGCGTCGGGCAGCCGCACGAGGGTGAGCGGGCCACCATAGTTCCACTGGAAGAATTCGGCGTTATCCGGCTTCGTTCGGTCGGCGGGCAGCACCAGCGGCGCCAGCAGGTCGAAGCGCAGTGCCGTGTTCGCCGGCAGGTCGTCGATTACCGCGATGACGCGGTAGGCGTGGCGCTCGGTGCCGATCGTCACGGGGAGCATCGCCCCGATCGGCGACGACGAGCCGAAGTATTTGGTCGCAGTGCGCTGGGTGATGACGACCGAGCTCGGGTCGCGGAAGCGGACCGGCAGGGCACCCTCGACCGTGTTGAGGCGCAGCACGTCGAACACGGCCGGGTCGACCAGCGCCAGCCGCTCGCTGACGCCGACGCCGTTCCTGACCACAGTGGCGTTGCGGCCGAGCACGCGCGTGCCGACCGAGCCTGGCAGGTCGGCGGCAATCGCCGACCAGGCGGCGACCGGCGTCGACTGGCGCCCGCGCACGTTCTCCAGCGTGTCGCCGGTTTTCGACTCGATCAGGTAGACGTGCTGATAGTCGGGCAGCCACGTCTCGAAGCTGGTCTCGAAGCGCACGTAGAGACCCAGCACCAGAAAAACGGCGATGCCGAGCGCGAGGCCGCCGATGTTGAGCGCGGCGTAGAGCTTGTGGCGGACGAGCGAGCGCCAGAAGCTGACGAAGGCGAAGCGGTTCATGGGTAGGCGCTCCCGACTACGACCGCGGACTGCAGCGGACCGAGCCGCTGCCGCTCTTCGACACGCGGCAGTCGGCCGTGCCCTCGACGCGCACAGAGCCGCTGCCCGAGGCGTTGATCGTCGCGTGGCGCGACGCGCGGGCGCGGACCGACGACGAGCCGGACGCGTCGATGTCGAGGTCGCCCACCCCGACGCGCGTGGTGTCGACCGAGCCGGAACCCGACGCGTCGATCCACAACTGCGGCGCGCTGCCCGACGCGGTGACCGATCCCGATCCGGTAAGCGACAGCCTCGCTTCGGTGGCGCGGAGCCCTTCGATCACGATGTCACCCGAGCCATTCTCCTCGGCGGCGAAGCGCGGGCCGACCGCGGCTGTCGCGCGGATCGACCCGGAGCCGTCGAGCGTCACCGCGACGAGGCGCGGCAGCGTCACGGTGACCGTTGCACCACGATCGTGCCAGGAGCCCGGCAGCCGCCCGACGTGGAGCGTGTTCCCCCGCGTCTCTACGCGGAGCGCGGCGATGGCCGCGGGATCGCCGGTGGCGACGACCGAGGCGGCGGCGCCGGCAGTGACGATCACGCGGTCGCTGCTCGAGAGCGTCACCGCGTCGAAGCCCAAGGCAGCGAAGCGGCGCTCCTCCGGATCGGCGGCGGCGAGCAGCATGGGGACGAGGACGAGCGGGGCGAGGACGATCTTGCGCATGGGAGTTCCTGTTCAGATCTGACGGGCGACGGAGGCGACGACGCGGCCGTCGAGCATGTCGATGCGCCGGCCGACCATGTCGGCGTGGGCGGGGCTGTGGGTGACCATGACGACCGTGGCGCCGGCCTGGTTGAGGCTCTCCAGAATGCCCATCACCTGCGCGCCGTTCTCTGTGTCGAGATTGCCGGTCGGCTCGTCGGCGAGGATCAGCTTGGGGTCGCCGACGATCGCGCGGGCGATCGCGGCGCGCTGCTGCTGGCCGCCCGACAATTGGTGGGGATAGTGGCGCGCGCGGTGCGAGATGCCGACGCGGTCCATCGCCGCCTCGATTCGGCCGCGCCGATCTCCCTTCCCGTCAGTACGGTAGGCAAGGCCGAGCTCGACGTTCTCGGCGATCGTCAGCTCGTCGATCAGGTTGAAGCTCTGGAACACGAAGCCGAGCGTGCGGGCGCGGAACTGCGCCAGTGCCTTCTCGTCCTCCACCGCGAGGTCGCGGCCGTCGAACAGGTAGCGGCCACCGGTCGGCCGATCGACGGTGCCAAGCGTGTTGAGCAACGTCGACTTGCCGCAGCCCGACGGCCCCATGATCGCGACGAACTCGCCGGCGGCGACCTCCAGGTTGATGTCGGCGAGCGCGGTGGTCTCGACCTCGTCGGAGACGTAGCGGCGCTGGATGCCTTGCAAGGTGATCATCGGCGTTGCTTTCACTTGAGGTTGATCGAGGCGGACTTGTTGAAGCCGCTGGTGTCGGAGGTGACGATGCGCTCGGCGGGCGCGAGGCCGGACAGGATCTCGACCTGCTCGGCGTTGCGACGGCCGATCCTGATCGGGCGACGGACAGCGCGGCGGCCGCCGTCGTCGAGGACGTAGGCCGCTGCGCCGCCATCGCTGTCGAGCCAGCCGCCAACGGGGGCGACGATCGCCGGCCGCGCCGCGCCGAGCGTGATCCTGGCGTCGAGCGCCTGGCCGCGATTGAGCCCGGCGGGTGGGATACCGCGGAAGCCGAGCTCGACGCGGAAGCGGCCGTCGGTAACGGCGGGCAGCACCTTGATGACGAAAAGCTTCAGTCCGTCTTCCGCACTCGCCGGCTGACCCACCGCGACACGGCCGAGGAAATATTGGTCGACATCGGCGACGAGCTTCCACTGACCCTCGCTGTCGACCTGCCCTGCCGGATCGCCAGGCTTCAGGGCCTGACCGGGCTGGATGGTGAAATTTGTCAGCCGCCCCGTCGCGGGCGCGCGCAGCGTCAGCGCGTCTAGGCTGTCGCGGACCGCGGCAAGGTTGCTCGACAGCCGCGCGCGCGTCTCGGCGAGGCGGCCGGCCTGGAGACGCGAGATGCCGCGCTCGGCGCCTTCGGCGGCGTGGAGTTGCGCGGATCGCTTCTGCTGATAAATCGCCTCCTCCTGGTAGCTTTTAAGCCCGGCATCGGAGACGAAGCCCTGATCGTGGAGCTGCTGGCGGATCTGCAGGTCGCGGCGCGCCTTGATGAGGTCGTAGTCGGCGCCTGCTACCTGCGTATCACGGTCGCGCGCGCCGCGCTCGAGGCTCAGGTCCTCTCCCGACACGGTGCCGAGCTGCGACGCGATCGCCGCCTCGCGGGTCAGGATGTCGAGCTTCAGCTGCGGGTTGGCAAGCGTCGCCAGCGGCTGCCCGGCGACCACCGCCGCGCCGTCCTGGACCAGCAGCCGCTCGACTTGGCCACCAGAGATCACGCCGACGAAGGTCGAGACGCTCGGCGCGACGGTGGCGCGGACGGGAACGATGTCGTCGAACGGCACGCGGGCGACGGCGCCGGTCTCGACGTCGGCGGTGGCCACGTCGGTCGAATTCGCTGACGGCAGCAGCCACCACAGCGCGGCGAGCGCGAGGACGAGGAGCATGCCGCCGCCGACGAGCTTCTGTCGGCGACCGAGGCCGCGGCGTCGCTCGACGCGGCGGTCCATGTCGGCACCGCTCGCCGGAGCGGAGGGAGAGGAGACGATCAAGGCCGATGATCCATGCCGGTGTCCGGATATGGACGGGCGCTGTCCGGTTCCGGACGACGCCCGCCCCGCTCAGTTGCTCTCGACATCGGCGATCCCGGCGTCGCGGCGTGCCTGCGCCAGTACGTCGCGGCGGCAGGCCGTCTCGTTGCTCTCGATCGTGCGGGTCGGCTGGCTGCAGACTCGGTCGGCGGCGGCGGCGACGCGACGATCGAAGGTCGCCCGCCCGGCGGCGGCGGCGAGATTGAGGTCGGCGGTGACGACCGTGGCCTGGCGCGCCTCGCCGATCGAGGCGGCCGATGAGGGGTCGGAGAACGACATCAAGCCGGCAGTGCCCGCGAGGCTGAGGCAGGCGAAGACGATGCGGTTGCGGAACGTGGTCATGCGATGATCCTTTCCGTCGACGTTTGCGGTCGACGGTGACCATAGAGCATGGAGCGTGCCAACCTTGCCGAAGCACCAACAACTCGTACCTTCCTTGATCCTACCCGGGCGGCGGTCACGCTGGCGCGTCCGGTTCCGCACGATCGCTGTCCGGAACTGGCCACTGGCACGCATCTTGATTGTTGGCGCGACATGACCACAGCTGCGCCGATGAACGCTTCCCGCTACGATCTCTGCCTCGTCGTCGACGATGACGAGGACATCCTGCTCTCCGCCCGCCTCCTCCTGGCGCCATTGTTCGCCGAGGTCGCGACGATGACCAGTCCGGCCGATGCGGTCGCGGCGCTGCGGCGGCGCCACGCCGACGTCGTGCTGCTCGACGCCAACTACGCCCGCGGCGCGACCGACGGAGCGGAGGGGTTCCGCTGGCTCGCCGAGATGCAGACGGTCGACCCCGCCACGGCGATCGTCATGATCACCGCGCACGGCAGCGTCGCGGTCGCGGTCGCGGCGATGAAGCATGGCGCCACCGACTTCGTGTCCAAGCCGTGGAACAACGATCGGCTCCTCGCCACCGTCCGCAATGCCGCTTCGCTCGGTCGATCGCGGCGGAACGGCGGCGAGGCGGCGCCGACGACGGCAGGAACGTCGCCGCTCCTCGGCACTTCGGCCGCCATGGCGCGCGTCCACTCGCTGATCGAAAAGGCGGCGCCGACCGAGGCGAACATCCTGATCCTGGGTGAGAACGGGACCGGCAAGGAACTGGTTGCGCGCGAGATCCACCGGCTGTCGCGCCGCGCCGACCGCGACCTCGTCACCGTCGACTTGGGCGCGGTGTCGGAGACACTGTTCGATTCGGAGCTGTTCGGCCACGTCAAGGGCGCCTTCACCGACGCGCGCACCGACCGGATGGGGCGCTTGCAGGCGGCGAACGGCGGCACCTTGTTCCTCGACGAGATCGGTAACCTGCCGCTCCATCTCCAGCCCAAGCTCCTGTCCGCGCTCGAGCAGCGCCGCGTCACGCCGGTCGGCGCCAACCGCGCGATCGACATCGACGTGCGCGTCGTCTCGGCGACCAATGCCGACCTCGCCGACGACCGCCGCTTTCGTCCCGATCTTCTCTTCCGGCTCAACACCGTTGAGATCGAGCTGCCGCCGCTGCGCGAGCGGCACGAGGACGTGCCCATCCTCCTCGCGACCTTCCTCGCGGACTATGCCCGGCGATACGGCAAGCCCGAGCGTGCGCTGCCTACCGACGTGCTCGCCGCGCTGGCCGCGCATGACTGGCCGGGCAACGTCCGCGCGCTGCGCCACGCCGCGGAGCGCGCCGTCATACTGGCGGAGGGCAGCGCCTACGCGCTCGCCGACTTCCCGCTCGGTCGCACCGCCCCCAATACGATGCCGGCGGCGGCCGAGCCGATCGTGCTCCCCGCGGCCGACGACCTCAACCTCGACCGCGCCGAGCGCCAATTGATCGAGCAGGCGCTCAAGAAACACGCCTTCAACATCTCGACCGCCGCGGCGGAGCTCGGCCTGTCGCGCGGCGCGCTCTACCGCCGCATGGAGAAGCATGGCCTCTGACCATGACCTCTAGGCGCCGCTTCGCGACCCGGCTGGTGTGGCGCACCGCTGCGCTGTTCGTGGCCGTCGTGCTGACGGCGTTGCTCGCCGTCTGGGGCCGCGCGCCCGTCGCGGCGCTCCTCGCCGGGCTCGCCGCGGTGGCGGCGCTCGTCTCGCTGTGGCAGCTGGTCGACCAGGGCAACGCCGACCTTGCCCGCTTCGTCGGCGCTCTCGCGCGCGGCGACCTGACCCAGTCGTTCCTGCGCCCGCGGCGCGGCTCGCATTTCGACCGGGTCGGCATTGCCTACGAGCGCGCGCTGGCACGGCTCCGCGACGAGCGCGCGGCGAGCGCCGCGTCGACGCGCTTTGCCGAGTCGTTGGCCGACGGCGCACCCGTCGCGATGCTGGTGCTCGGCGAAGACGATCGCGTCACGCTCGCCAATCAGGCGGCACGACGACTATTCCGTCGGAGCGGCGACGTGCCGCTCGCCGGGCTGGCGCCGTCCGGCCCCGCCTTCCTCGCCGATCTCGCCGCCGTTGCGCCGGGGAGCAGCCGGCTGTCGGTGCTCGCGGGCGGCGGCATGCCGCAGCGGGTGTCGCTCGATGCGACGCTGATGGAGGCGGGCGGCATCCGCCGCCGGATCGTCGCCGTCCGCGTCGTCCAGCCCGAGCTCGACCGCGCCGAGCTTGACGCGCAGGTCAACCTCGTTCGCGTGCTGACGCACGAGATCATGAATTCGCTGACTCCGGTCGTGTCGCTCGCCGCCACCGCCGATCGGCTGATTGCGGGCGTGGCACCCGACCTCGCCCCGGGGATCGCCGACGCGCGGCTCGCCGTCGCCGCGCTCGCCCGTCGCGCCGCCGAGCTCGAGCAATTCGTCGAGAGCTACAAGGGGTTCAGCGAGGCGCCGACGCTCGTCCGTACCCCCATTGTGGTGGACGAATGGCTTGGCCGCGTCATCCACCTATTCCGCGCGACGCCGCACGGTGAGACCGCGCGCGTCGACATCTCGGTCGCGCCCGAGATGCCTGCGATCGACGGCGACGCGGCACTCCTCACCCAGGTCTTCCTCAACCTCCTAAAGAACGCCGCCGAAGCGGCCCCGGCCGGTGACGGTGTCGCCATCCGCGTCACCGCCGCGCTTGGGTCCGACGGCGAGATCACGCTCAGCGTGTCGGACGGGGGACCGGGCGTGCCCGCGCATTTGCTCCACGACGTCTTCCTCCCCTTCTTCACGACCAAGCGCACAGGCACCGGCATCGGCCTCAGCTTCGCCCGACAGGTGATTTTGCTTCACGGCGGACAGATCGGCATCGGCGAACAACAACCCAGTCGAATCGAAATTCGGCTACCCCCGCACGCGCGAGACCGGGGTGCAGGCTTGATCGACAAGATGGCATGAACCACATTCGGAGAGACGACCCAGTTACGGAAATTCTCGAACAGTTTTCGGCTTCCTACCTTCGGCCGCTCGTTCGTCTCCCCGGTCTGACCGCTTCTGAAGACTGACTTTATGGCTTCGAACGTCAGGACGTGGGCGCGAACAGAAGCCCACCGCTACGGTGTCACCTTATCCTTCGCGCCGGACAGGGTTTCTCTTTTGGCCTCTTGCTGGACATCGATGGCCCGTAATCGGTAGCGGCCCGGCGGCAGCATGAGGGCAATGTCCTCGCCGGGGCGGATCGCTACCCGGTCCATCGGCACGGCGGAGGTTTGTTCGTCCTCGGGCCTGGCTTCGATCACGCGCCAGCCTTTCATCGGGTAGAGTTCCGCAGGGATGCTGACCAGCATGTCGCCCGCCGCGATCCGCCAGACGGGGCGGCCGCGAGCGAAACGGGCGGAAGGGTGATCGATGACGAGGTCGAACGTGCCGGCGGGTTCGTCGGCCGGGAGGACGGCAAGCCGGCGAACCTTGCCGCCACCGCGGCAGGTCGTCTGCGAGATGGTGAGCGGATCGATCCCGGTCTTGGCTTTGAGGCGCGTCGCCATCCAGCGGTCGCCCTTGGCTGTAGGTACTTCCGTCGCGTGGTGATACCCGACATGGACGATCATCTTGACGCCTGGATGGGCATCGATCCAGGCGGCGAGAGCGGTCGCCTGCGCCTCTTCACGCCGGGCGATGCTCTCCGACGGGGACATCTTGGCGTCCTGATCATTATGCGGAGCTTCGTAGGGAACGAGACTGTAATCCAGTCGCTTCGCCATCCGTCCCAAGCGGCCGAACTCCGCTTCGCCGAGATAATAGCCATCTTCATCTTCGAGTTGTGCCGGGCTCGGCTTACGCATGAAGGAGGGATAGTATTCTGGCGGAGTGCCCGGTTCCGGGTTGGAAAGCGCTTCGATCGCCAGCGCGGAATAACCCTCGGCACGCAAGGGAGCAAGCAACTCCGTTGTGAAGCCGCGGTGCTCGGAACGTTCGTGGCTTTCGTTGATAATGACCAGCGACGTCTTGCGGGCCTGCTTCACTATCTCGTCTCTCGCGTCCCCGGCGCCCATTGCTGGAGCACAGGTGGTCGGTTGATAGTCGTCGCTGGTCGCGGCAATCAGATCCTCGCGTCCAAACAGGCTGAGGGTCTGCAGATTGGGGTCACCCGTCAGCGGGTGTTCCGCATCGACGCTGGCGAGTGCCTTGAGCCTGAAGTCGTTCAGGGTTCCCTCCTTCGGCGTCACCGTCGCGTAAGGCTTGATTAGAACGACGCCGCTTGCCTTCGGCGCAGGATCAGCCGCCCTGACGGTAGCGAGCGGAACTTAGGCCGTTGCGACGGTGGCGCACAAGGCGGTAGCGGACAGTAGCGTCTTGCGACTAACCATCTGGCAACGAAACATGATGCGATGATCTCCCAGCGATGCGTCCTCGTTCTTGAAAGCCGCAAGGTGGAGGGTAACAGGGCTGATCGGACCGTCAATCAAGGTGAACACTGGGCAACTGCTGCCCGGATGCCTGTAGGCGCTCGCCTTCAGATAGCTGTCGTCTTACTGCGAGAAGTTGGTGCTTTTCGATGACACTGCGATCTAGACTCGAACGACCAGAGAATCCGAAAAGTGGCACTGTTACCGGGTAGACCCAAGCGCGGTCATTCCCGCCCCCTTCGGTGGCTCCCGAACTTCCGACAGTCATAAAGGGGGCCGTCTCTCCGTCTGGACCTTTGCGATCGTAGCGTCGTCCGGTTGCACGACGGTTTCCGCCGATATACACAGTCATCGTCGACCTGTTCCATGCGAGCGGGCCGGCATGATCGCGTCGGTGCCCCGAGAGGGGCTTAATAGGGAACGCGGTGAAGGTGGTTCGCTGCCTGAATCCGAGGCTGTCCCTGCAACTGTAAGCGGCGAGCGCGATGCATATCGCTTCTTCCTGCACGGAAGGGGCAGCCACTGGGCCGGACGTAAGTCAGCGGGCCTGGGAAGGCCGTGCATCGTGTGATGACCCGTGAGCCAGGAGACCTGCCGGCGTCTGGTCGCTCTTGCCTGGCCCAGGGGGTGGCCGCGGCACGGTACTCCGTCGAGCGACGACGTGTGCGGTGGGGACCGCACGGGCATGCGTGCCGGTCGCGATGGCGTCCGGCCGGCGCGGATGTCGGCCGTTCGCGGAAGGTCCCTGCCGGGTTCGCTCGACGCCCGGGGATTATCGTAATGCCGTTCCTGTCATCCCGCCTCGCGTTCGCGGGCGCTTTGCTGTCGCCCGTCTTCGCAGGTCCGCTCGACGCCCAGTCCACGGCCACCGCCGGCGACGAGGACATCCTGATCGTCGGCCAGAATAGCCGTGACGCGCTCACCGAACCGAATACCACCGCGAGCCGCCTGGGCCTCACGCCGCTCGAGACCCCGGCAACGATCACGGTCATCGACGGCGCGACGATCCGCGCGCGTGGCGACATGTCCGTGGTCGATGCGGAAAGCCGGGCGCCCGGCATCAGCAACGCCGGCAATCCGGGTAACGGCGGCACCGCGCTCGCCGCGCGTGGCTTCAACGGTCAGGGATCGGTGTTGCAGCTCATCGACGGCGTACGGCTGTTTCCGGCCGCCGGCACGATCACCTTTCCGACCGATCCGTGGATGGTCGAGCGCATCGACATCCTGAGCGGTCCGGCCTCCGTGCTGTACGGCCAGGGCGCGCTTGGCGGTGCGGTCAATGTCCTGATGCGCAAACCCGATACGCAGCGGACCCAGGTGGAAGGCGAGCTCGGCCATGGCTCGCAGGACAGCTTCCATGTCGCAGCGGGCGCTGGCGGACCAGCCACCGAGCGCCTCTCCTATCGCATCGATGGCAGCTATCGCCGATCGGACGGCTATGTCGATCGCGGCCGGTCGCGCAGCTATGCCGTGTCGGGTACGTTGCGCTGGGCGCCGACCGACACGCTCGTCGTCACCGCGCGCGACGACTACGGCGACCAAAAGCCGATGCGCTATTTCGGCACGCCGCTGATCGACGGCCGGCTCGTCCACGGGCTCCGGGAACGGAACTACAACACACGCGACGGCGTCATCCGCTACCGTGACAACCGTACCAGTCTGCAGGTCGACTGGACGGCGAGCGATGCGCTTACCGTCAGCAACCAGGCCTATCGCCTGACGTCCAGACGCTCGTGGCTAAACCTCGAGAGCTATTGCTGGATCGCCGCGGACGGCGCGTGCCCCAACGGCAGCGGAAACGTCGGCACCCCCGGCCGCATCCTGCGCACCGACATGACCGGGATCGTCCACGATCAGACGCAGTGGGGCGATCAGGGCAGCGTGACGCTCAAGACGGGCATCGCCGAAGGCGTCGGCAACGCGCTTGTCGTGGGTTTCGACGTCAACCTCATCAAGCTGACCTATTCGCACAATTTCGGTTCGGCCCCGCAGATTTCCGAGGTCGATCCCTTGGCTTTCGATCCCGGCCGCATCATCGATACACAGGGCATCGCGCCACGCTATCGCACGCGGACCAACGAATATGCCGTCTTTGCCGAGGATCGGCTGACGCTCGGCAGGCACGTCTCGATCGTCGCCGGCCTGCGCTACGAGCGGGACACGATACGCCGCTGGTCGATCGACTATCCGGGAGGCGTCGCTACCGAGACATTCGCGCTCGCCAAGCATCTGCACCATGCGACCTGGCGGGTGGGAAGCGTCCACCAACCGACCTCGACCGTTTCGCTCTATGCGCAATATGCCACCGGCGTGGACCCGCTGGGGACGCTGACGACCTATTCGACCGGGCAGGTGCAGTTCAGCAACGCGGTGGGCGACCAGGTCGAAGTCGGCGCCAAGGCTGTGTTCCTTGACGGCCGCGGCACCGCAACGCTGGCCGCCTACCGCATCGTCAAGAAACGCCTGCTGGCGCAACTGACCCCATCGAGCCCGATCGAGCAGGTCGGCCAGCGATCGGCCAAGGGCATCGAAGCCGCGGTGTCGCTCGATCTGCCTTACGGTATCGGCATCGATGCCAACGGCAGCGTGCTCGACGCGACGTTCGACGATTTCCTCTCGGGCGGCACGCGCTTCGATGGCAATACCCCGCCGGACGTACCCGAGACGCTCGCCAATCTCTGGCTGCGCTGGACCGCCACGCGCGCGCTGCAGGCGCGCGTCGGGTTGCGCTACGTCGGGCGCCGCTATTCGGACAACGCCAACCGCTTCCGCGTTCCCGGCTACATCACGCTCGATGCCACGCTGTCCTATGCGGTGACGCCGCACCTCGCGGTCGATATCCACGCCTATAACCTGATCGACCGGGACTATGCGATCAGCACGTACAACAACCAGCAATGGGTGCTTGGCCGTCCCCGCTCGGTCGACGTCTCGCTTCGTGCGATCTTTTAACGCCGTCAGGTGGCCGGCACCTGGCAAGATTGCCCGGCGCTGGCTCTACCTCGTGCATCGCTGGATCGGCATCGCCAGCTGCCTGTTCTTCGCCATGTGGTTCCTGTCCGGGCTGGTGATGCTCTACGTGCCCTATCCCTCCCTCTCGCCAGCCGAAAGGCTGGCTGGGGGCGAGGCGATCGACTGGGCAGCGGTAGACGTCCCGCCCCCGCTTGAGCGAGGGCGATTGCCGCAGGAGCTGCTGCTCGACATGCGCGACGGCATGCCTGTCTGGCGCGTGACGGGGTGGAACGGCACGCACACCACGGTCTCGGCGCATCGCGGTGCCGTCTTGCGACCAGTCGATGTTCGTTACGCCAGTCGGGTTGCCGGTCGCTTCGGAAACGCGCCGACGACGCACGTCGAACGACTCACTCGCGATCAGTGGACAGTCGCCGGCGGCTTTGATCGACATCGACCGCTCTGGAAGGTCGCGCTCGCGGACGCGTCCGGAACGGAGGTCTATGTGTCCTCGAGCACGGGCGCCGTAGTGCAGGCAACGACACGCCGCGAGCGTTTCTGGAACTGGATCGGTTCGGTGCCGCACTGGCTTTATCCGACGGTGCTGCGGCAGGATCAAACGGCCTGGCGTCAGGTCGTGCTGTGGGTGTCCGGCCCCTGCATCGCCGCAGCCGTCGCGGGGATATGGATTGGCATTCTGCGCACCCGTGTCGGCGCACGCCGCTTCAAGGGCGGACGCATGACGCCCTACAACGGCTGGATGCTCTGGCATCATGTCGCGGGGATGGTGGGTGGCGTCTTCCTGATCGCGTGGATATTCAGCGGGTGGCTATCGGTCGACCCCGGCCATCTGTTTGCTGGGACGGAACCGGACGGGGCGGCGATGCGTGTCTATAAAGCCTCCGATCAGATGCCGGTCGTATCGCTCGACCGGCTGCGTGCCGTCGGGGCCGGCGCGGTGACAGCGCAACTTATCGACAACGCCAGGACGCCGCTCGTGGTGCTCTCCTATCGCGATGGCCGACGATTGGCATTGGGTGCCGTAACGCTCACGCCATCGCGCCCGACCGGACAAGCCATCATCGCTGGGGCTCGTCGACTAGCAGGACCCACGCCATCGCTTACCGTTGATCGCCTGACGGCGCCCGATGCATATTGGTATGCGGTCGCGACCCTGCCACGACTGCCGGTGTTGCGGCTGCGTCTCGCTGATCCGGCACAGACCTGGTTTTACATCGATCCCGCTACCGGCGAAATTCTGAAGAGCGTCGATGCGCGGCAGCGAGCATATCGTTGGGCATTCGATCTCCTCCACAAATGGGATCTCACCGCGCTCACTCTGCACCGACCGGTTTGGGACGTACTGATCTGGCTGGCTTCCGTCATCGGCACGATCACCTCGATAAGCGGCATCTGGCTGGGATGGAAACGGCTCCGGCGATGACAGGTCCGATCCATTCCCGGCCATTCGAGTGCCCTCCCCCGCTTCTCAACTCCAGACACTGGTCCATGTCCAAGGGGGAGGCAGTGCCGCAGGCAGTTCCGCGACCAATCGGCGAAGTCTCTGGTCCGTTGCGCTACAAGGCGATCCCCGGCCCCAGGATCGCGACAAACGCTACCGTCCCGAGGATGGCAGCCACGCGCAGCAGCCAATTCGGCGGAAGGGTGGTTGTCGATGCGGCAGCCGTTGGCTTAATGAACCGACCCATGCTCAACAGGCCGGCATTACCGCCGAGTGCGACCCCAATCGACGCGCCGATCGTAGAGCGCCAGTCGCTGCCCGCAGCGAGCGCAGCAGCCGCCGAGATCACCCCTGTCGTCATCCACGCGATGACTGCATACCGCCGTGCCTGCGCAGCGACATCTGCACCGTTGAGCATGGGCGACAGCATTCCTGCGGCGACGCGAACAACGGCATAGTAACCGGCGATGCCAATAACCGCGGGCGCGACACGGGCGAGAACAGGATCGGCCACCCCGGTCATCACTCCGCGCCCGTTCCAATCGCCGATCCCGAAGACTGCGGAGAAGACGAGATAGCCGAAGGTGGTCAATCCGTTGAGCGCGAACACGATCCAACCTGCAAGCCGCCCCCTCAGCACGCCGCTCCCTCGCCAGACGAGCCAGCCAAGCGCGACGAGGATGACGTTGACCGCGGTTCCCGCTCCTGCGACGATCCGCCGGTCCCACAGCGACATGGGTTGTGGGTCGCAGCCGAAGTGGAAGGTGCTCCAGTTCGACGGATGCCCCCCCAACGCGGTGCAGGCGAGGCCATGCCCCACGCCCTCGTGCAGCGCGGCCGCTGCTACCCAGGCCAGCGCCGTCAGCGCGACGACGTCGGCGGGCGGCAGGCGCAGACCCGCGGATGACCTCGGCGTCATGCCCGCACCGTCGTAACGGTCAGGCGCGTCAGCGCCAGCCAGCCACCAGCGACGAAAAGCGCGAGGTTCAGTGCGATCATCAATGGCCAGTGGCTGCGCGGGTCGCTCATTCGGCTGACGCCCATCATAGGATTGACCAGCAGTTCGGTGACGAAGGCCATCCACACGCCGACATAGCTCATCGCCATCCGTCGCTGATGGGTGACGAGGTCGCCGGGTTCATGCGTTCGACGCCACCGACGTAGCGCCAGCAGTCCCATTGCCAGCGTAGCGAGATTGACGAGCGCGATGACGTGAAAGACGTTGGGTCGCCCTGTAAGGTCGTACATCGACAGAGCGGTGCCATTGATCGCGAGGATCGCGGCGGCATAGACTCTGCCAACGCGCCCGTGCCGCGCTGTCCCCTTGGCCAACATCAACACGGCGGCGGCGCTGACCAGCGCCACGCTTCCCATCCAAACATGCGCCGCACCGATTGTCGATATTCCTCCCATCGCCCGTCCCCTTTCCCCAATACGGGAGCGGTGATGGTCGGCGGATCGCGGTTCGGTAAGGTGTGATTGCGCCGGATAGATACAAATTTCGCGAAACCGGTTTGGCGTTACGCCCGTCCGCCGCGCTCCAGCCAGCCACGCGCACGACACAGTGCAATGCTGGTCTCGCTGACCGGCACGCGCGACCCGTCGACGAGCTGCAGCGACCAGCGCCGCCCGGTGCGCTCGCTGCCCGTGACGGCGCGATCGGCGACCCATGCCCCGCGGTGGACCTGAGCACCTTGCACGTCGGCAAGATCGCCGACCGCATCGCGGAAGCGATAATGGACCAGCAGCGTCCCCCCACCGCGTACCGCGAGGCGGCAGTAATGGTCTTCGGCCCGAACCGAGAGGAGGTCGGCCGGATCAATGCCGGCGCGGGCGAGAATGCCGAAACTCGTTGCCGGCATCGCTGGCGAGCGAGCAGTGTCGGCCACCTCGTCGTCCTGCCCGGCCGGCGTATGCCGCGCGCGCGTGGCGCGGAGCAGGACCGTGACGAAGCCCGTCACCAGCAGACCATAGGCGAACGGTTTCCAATCAACTGAGGCGTCTCCCCGCCCCATCAGGCGATAGAGCAGCAGCACCTCGATCGGGAGCAGCAAATTAAGGACGAGGGCCCCAAGCGCCGTACGGCCGGCGCTGTCACGCTTCCCCGGCAGTGATCGTCGCCAAGCGGACCAGCCGAGCATGTTTACGGCGACCAGTGCGCCCCAAAAAACCAGCGCGAGCATTAATCCGAACGCCGTAGCGACGCCAAAGGCGTCGACGATCGTGAGAATGATTGTGATACCTAACCAGATCACCGGTGGCATTGCGCCCGGCGCCGCGACGGTCGCAAGTCGTATCCTGGCGGACCCTGTCACTATAATCCTGCACCCCGGCTGGCTATAAAGGCCGCTTAGGCGCCCCATTCGCTTACGTCGATGGCCCCGCCACCATTGTGGTCACAGCCCCCGCATCGCCGGGGTGACGACCCGATTTCGGTCACTAGGGGATCGATGCTCGCGTGCCCAGCTTCGGACGATCGTTCAGGGCGATGGGCGTCAACTTCTTGCGCTAGGAAGGTCGGCCATTTGAGCTGAGCGGCGGTCCAAACACCGACCAACCGGTGCGCGCCGCCAGCATCTCGAGCGCGCGAATTCCAAGTATCGAGTTGCCGTGCTGGTCTAGATTTGGCGACCATACGGCAATGGATGCGACCTCGGGAGCGACCGCCAAAATGCCGCCGCCTACGCCGCTCTTGGCCGGCAGCCCCACCCGCACCGCGAAGTCGCCCGAGCCGTCGTAGTGCCCGCAGGTCATCATCAGTGCGAGAACCGTGCGCATGCGTTTCGCCTCAACCTGACCGGCGTCGTCCTTTCCGGCGAGCCGAGTATGAGCTAAGAAGTGACCGGCCCTCGCCAGTCCTTCGCAGTCGACCATAATCGCGCACTGCCGCACATAGGCGTCCATTACCGACTCGCTGTCCGAGCGGACGTTGCCGTGGTGGCGCATGAAGCTGAGCATTGCCCGATTGAGGTCGCCGCCTTCGTGCAACACATCGTCATCGAGCGGGACCGTATTGCCGTCGAGTTGCTCGTTGACGAAGTTGACCACCGAGTCGGGGCCGCCGCTTTGCTCTACCAGCATATCGGCGATGACGAGCGCGCCGGCGTTGATGAAGGGGTTGCGCGGTAGGCCGCTTGTTCGCTCTAAATCCACGATCGAGTTAAAGGGATCGCCGGACGGCTCGCGTCCCACCCGCTCGAATACGGCATCCCCCCGCTCGCATAGAGCAAGGTTGAGCGCTAGCACCTTCGAGATGCTCTGGATCGGGAAGGTGTCGATCGCACCCACTTGAACGACGGGGCCGTCGACGAGCACGATCGCCATGCCAAAGCCGCCCGGCTCCGCGTCGGGGTTCTTCGCGTCGGCCGAGCCCTCGATCTCCAGCGCCCTTACGTCAATCTCGTCGGCGATGGCAGTCACGATGCCGGTCAGGTCCATACGGTCACTCCAGAATGTCGTCGGCCGAACGAGCATCGCGCGAAATCGGGTGCGTTATGCGACCTTGAACTGGCGTAGCGTCAGACGCTCCCTACGGAGTAGAGCTCAATCGCTCTCGGGAACGAGGTGCAGCGGCTTACCCTACGCCGTATTCCCGATGCCTGAGTAGCACCGCCGATGATCGGTCGCTCCGCGATCGCAAAGACCCACAACCGGCCATTAAGGTAGCGCTCGCTCCTTTCCGCGACCCGCCATCAATTCATGTTTGTCGCACGTCCCTTTTCCAAGAGGATCAAAGGCAAGCAGGGTCGTTTGGGCGCAGGTGCTCGGACCCGATCGGATCCGCTGATGTAGCCTGGTTCGACAGCTAGTCATCCGTCCGGGACCATGTCCGAATGGCGAATTGACCCAAATCGATTACGTTTGTAGTCATTCGCTATGAACAAGCTTTGGTCAGCACTCGGGGGCTTCGCCCTGCTTCTTCCGGGCGCAGCGCCGGCGCAGCTTCATCCGATCAAAACCGCTAGCGCGCTGCAGTCGGCTCCCGCCCGCTTTGCGGCGGGCATCGACACCGTGGTCGCCGATCAGATGCGCCGTCGGGCGATCCCCGGCATGCAGGTCGCCGTCGTCCGCAATGGCCGCATCATCTACGACAAGGTGTTCGGAGTCGCCGATGTCGAGACGAAGACGATGGTGACACCCGCGACCGCCTTCACCCTCAACTCTGCGACCAAGAGCTTTACCGGGGTTGCAATTATGCAGTTGGTCCAGGACGGAAAGGTCTCGCTTGACGCGCCGATCGGGCGCTACCTCGACGACCTTCCCTTCGCATGGCAGCCAATTACTGTGTCGCAGCTGCTCTCGCACCTATCGGGACTGCCCGACGTGCTGATCCAGCCTAAGGGTCAGGGCACGGGCTCGCTGGTCGGCGACGGAGACGAGGCGTCCGCCTGGACGGCGGTGAAGGCGATGCCCTTCCAGTCGGCGATGGGCACACGCTTCAGCTACAATCAGACCAACTACGTGCTGCTAGGTAAGATCATCGACCGGGTGTCGGGCATGCCGTTTACGCGGTTCATCCAGCGACGCCAGTTTGCGCTCGCTGGGATGCGCTACGCGGCGTTCGGCGATGGGCGCGACGTAATGCCGGGTCGGGCGCGCACCTACCGCTATCGCGGCGGCGCGGTGCAAAAGCAGACGCGAGCGATCGAACATGGCTGGGACGAGTTCTCTCCCTTCATGCGTACCGCGGGCGGGCTCAACGCAAGTGCCGGCGATGTCGCACGCTGGCTGATCGCACTGCGTAACGGCACGCTGCTGTCACCTGCGAACCGACAGGCATTGTGGAACCCCGGTCGCCTCAACGACGGCCACCCCGGCCCGTGGGCGATGGGCTGGCCCGTGTCCGACCATGGCGGCCATCCGGTCGCGGCGGGCATCGGTGGCCGCCGCTCGGCCATCTTCGTCTATTCGCGCGACGACTTGGCGATAGTTGTGCTCACCAACCTCGCGGGCGCCAACCCGGAAGAGTTCATCGACGAGATCGCGGGGCAGTTCCTGCCCGACCTGCTGGCGTCGAACGGCGGCGGCCTTCCGCTGCCCGTGAAACGTCTCAGGACCGCCCTGATCGCCGACGGCTTCACCAATCCGATGCGAATCTACGATCGTCTCAAGCGGAAGCCGGACTTCCGAGTGAGCGAGGACGATCTCAACGTCTGGGGCGGTATGCTGCTCGATGCCGGCGACGCGAGGCAGGCGGTCGCGGTGTTCGGCCTCAACGCCACGCTTCACCCGGACAGCGCCAACGCGCTCGACAGCCTCGCGATGGGATATGAGGCCGCGACCGACCGCCCGCACGCGATCGCCAACTACGAGGCGTCTCTGAGGCGCGATCCCGACAACGACCACGCGGCTGCCCGATTGCAGTATTGAAGGAACAGGCGAAATGAGACGTCCAACCGGGCTATCGGCGTTTGCCGCGCTAGGTCTCGAACGCAGCACGGCAAGCCGTTCATCGAGGCGTATCTGCCCCAGCTTACCGAAATCGAGATCGTTTCCTCCGCCGCGACACTCGACGCGACGCCGGAGGGCTATTGAGGACATGACCATGCACAAGGGCTTGATCGCACTCACCATTCCGTTGCTAGCCGCCGCAGCTGAGCCGCTCCGCGACTGGTCGGCAACGCTGCGGGCCGATGCGACCGCGTTCCACGACGCGATAGCGGCGAACCATCCGGGCCCGGTCAATCGCCTCGACCCCCGTTTCACCGAGCGCAATGATGCCGGGCTCGCACTGGCGCTGCGCCGGGCGGCGAACGCACGCGACTATCTTGCCTATCTGTGGGCGATGCGCGCTTATGTCGCTGGCTTCGACGACGGCCATGTCGCGTTCGATGTCAACCAGCCGGTGCCGCTGCCGCTGCGCTGGCCGGGCTTCCTGACCACGCTCGACGGTGCCGAGCGGGCGGTGGTTGTCACCCGTGCCGACGACGTTGCCCTGCCGCTTGGCGCCGAGCTGGTAAGCTGCGACGGCATCCCCGCGAAGACCCTCGCCATGCGGAACGTCGGCGATTTCCGCGGCCGCTGGAGTCTTTTCAGCCAGCGGGCCTCAACCGCGGGCCGCCTGTTCATCGACGCGGGCAACCCGTACGTACGTCGCCCCGCACGCTGCCGCTTCACGGTAGACGGCAGATCGCGCGAGGTCGTGTTGCAATGGCGCGACCTGCCCGACGCCGAGTTGGACACCCGCTTCGCGGCGGCGAGCCCGCGCGCGCATCCCGAGATCGGCGGGACGACGCTGCCCGATGGCACTCGCTGGTTCACGCTCTCGGGTTTTGACAGCGACCCTATGGGTAAGGATGCCAAAGCTCTGGTGCCGCTGATCGCGAGCATGAAGGCCGATGCCGCAGGGCTCGCGGCGGCGCCGCGCATCGTGCTCGACCTGCGCGGCAACAATGGCGGCTCGTCCGACTGGTCGAGACAGGTTGCGACGATCCTATGGGGCGCCGCTGCGATTCGGAGGCTGCCATCGGATAGCGAGGCGGTCGACTGGCGCGTGTCGCCAGGCAATCTTGCGACGATCGACGGCTATCGCTCCGCCTGGCGAGCGGCGCCGGACGCTTCGCCCGAGGCGATGCGCTGGGGTGATCGTGTCTCTGCGGGGCTCAAAGGCGCGCTCGCGCGGGGCGACACGCTGTGGCGGGAGGCCGATGACGGGGGCGCGGCGCCGGCCACCGATATTGGGGCTCCCGTGCTGCCGCCGAAGGGCCGGGTGTACGTGCTGACCGACCTCGGCTGCGCGTCCGCCTGCCTCGACGCGGTTGACCTGTGGACTGCGCTCGGCGCGGTGCAGATCGGGCAGGAGACGGGCGCCGACTCGCTCTATATGGACATCCGCCGCGTCCCCTTGCCGAGCGGCTTCGCGCAGGCGATCGTGCCGATGAAGGTCTATCGCGGCCGCAAGCGCGGATCGAACGTCCCTGCGGTGCCGGTTCACCGTTACACCGGCGACATGCGCGACACTCCCGCGCTGCAACGATGGGTCGCGAGCCTCTCGTGAGTGCGCCGGACTGGGGCGCCACGGAAACGCGGGTCCGAACGCCGCGAATGCCACAATTTTCCCGAGCGAGGTAGCGCGCGGTCGACGGATCGGTGGGCCATCACCTGGTGGGGCCGAGCTGGAGCGTTCGGTCGCTCTCTACGCAGTCGGGCCCAACGGGAATGGCCGCCCGACGAGCGGTAAAGCGAGGGCTGCTCTCCCGCATCCGCCGCCACTGCGCTATCGCTCGGCAATGGCTAGGAAGAAGCGCTACCTGACCGCGACGATGGCCGACGGCTATGTGAAAACGATCGGCCCCACGGCTGCGCCTTTCACCCATTACTGGCGTATCGTCGCGCATCTTCACAATGGCAGGACCGAGGTGTTCTGGGGTCACACAGCATCCGCAAAGGAGGCGGCCAGCAAGAAGGCCTTACTGGAAGAAGCGGCGAAGCGGCACGGATGGAGAAGCTTCGACTTTGAGGTCGTCGAACTTGAGGAACATTCCCGCTTCCTCAGCAACGAACCTATTTAGCGCTAGTCGGCCGTTCGGGATCTCACCTGACCGAGCGCATCAGCCAATTAGATGGGCGGCTTCGATCCGCAAGCGGACACTCTTGGGGCATTTCCCTCTGCCCAGCTTCGGACGTCCGTTCACGTAATGCTATGACAACGGTTGTCCGACTACCGGCGTTCTAAGGCAGCTAGCGCTCAAGGTATTGGCTGGCGACACCATGTGCGCCAGCCAGTTACCATTGTCAGAGTTCTCGTCATTCGCATTGGTGCGCTTCCGCACAAGATCGGCCACGGTGTCTGTGTCGAGCATGTAGCGGGTACGGCTTACAGATCGATTTTCTTAAGCGGCAGCAGCGCGTTGTCGAGATCGTCGGGAAGGCCATCGGCAGGATCGAGGGAGGATAACGATCGAAGCGTATCGAGCAGATTGGGTCGAGGTTCCGGCGCAATGATGAGGCGATCACCTTCCTTGTGGATCAGGACGCGACTGCCGGAAAATTCGAACTCCGCCGGTATGCGAACAGCCTGGCTCCGGTTGTTGCGAAATAGCGTCGCTTCGCGGATGTCGCGGTGCAGAGCGGGCTCGGCCATCTCGAAACCTCCGTAGTACATGCCATGTATATACCACGAATGAAGGCGTTTCCAAACGCTGCGATCATTCCCCTTAGGGAGCTCCGCGCAGCATTCAGCGTTTGCATATTAGGAATGCCAAACGAAACTGCCGGGACTTTCCCATCAAGATCGAATTTGGGTGCCAGACAGGTAGACGAGACAGTGCGCGTCAAGACGCCGCAACGACAAATTCGCGAGGTAACCGCGGACTTGCTCAGGCTGATCGCTCGCCGTCGGCATGTTCTCGAGCGCGAGCATACGGCCCTAGAGCCGAACGAGGACGTCAAGGTTGCCGACCCTCGGGATCGTGATCGTCGGCGCCTTCAGTATCACCAGCGCGTCGTCGAGATCGCGGCGCCATTCTTCGTCAAGCTCAAGCCACCGCATGAACCCGTCGAGGAATGCCCTGCCCTGCTCGTGCGATCCTTGCGAGTTGAGGAGCCATACTAGAATTCGTGACAATCCCCCTTCTCTGGTGGTGTCCAATTTGGCGCGGCTCTGCTCCCGCCCCCTGACAGTCGGTTACGTGGCTCAGCGAAAGTGGAAGACCCCGCCTGCTTCGGCCGCGACAAACCGTTCGGGCGCAACGCCTGCGTCGTTTAACGCCGCGGCCAATTCCTCCACTGGCGCCTCACGCGCCTCGTCGGTAAGGTGGAACGTCCCCCAATGGATACCGAGCGCGCGATCTGCGCCGACATCCGAGAAGATCCGCACCGCCTCGGCCGGATTGACGTGCTGGGCCGCCATGAACCAGCGCGGCGCATAGGCACCGATCGGGATCAGCGCGACATCGGGTGCCCCGAGGCGTATTTGAACCTCGCCGAAGATGCGACCATCGCCATAGCCCGTGTCGCCGACGAACCAGATCGCGCCGGCGGGTGTCTCGAGGTAATGGCCGCCCCACAGCATCATCCGCGTGTCGCTCGGCCAGCGGTTCGACCAGTGATAGGCGGGAGTCACCGTCGTCGCGATGCCGTCGCCAAGCGCCAGCCGGCCCCACCAGTCGCCGGTGATGCAACGGGCTGCCGGCACAGCCGTCCGCACGATCGCATCGTTGCCGAGCGGCATCACCATCAGCGGGTCGTGGAGCGCGTGCAGCCGCTGCAGTGTCGCGACATCGAGATGATCGTAATGGCCGTGGCTGAGCAGCACGACGTCGATCGGCGGCAGGTCATCGAAAGCGATCCCCGGCGCCGTCACCCGCTTCGGTCCGACCCGGCGGAACGGGCTTGCCCGCTCCGACCAGACCGGATCGGTCAGGATGTTGCAGCCTGCGGCCTGAATGAGCAGCGAGGCATGGCCGACCATCGTGATCCGGAGCCCGGCGACGCGTGCCTTGGGTTTGGCCGGGACGATCGGCACCGAGGCTGGCCATTTTGCCGCACGGCCGCCGAGCTTCCAGCGCAGCATGTCGGAGATACCGCGATCGGTGCTTGCCTGACCGGGATTGAAGAAGCGGATGCCGTCGAAATGATCGCTCGGCGGGCCGTCGTAATAGCGATTGCGGGCCATCGGTCAGGCGACTTGCATCAATTGCGAAGGATAGGCGGTGAGCAGCGTCACGGCCTCTTCGACCGGCGCGGTCAGCCAGCGTTCCTGATCCTCGGCGAGCAGGATCACCGGCATCGCCTTGGGGTGTTTCGGCGCGACGAGCGGATTGGGCTCGGTGGTGCAAAAGGCATAGACGCGGTCGTGGTCGGCATCGACCTTCCACAGGCCGGCGAAGCACGGCACCGGCTGGTCCTCGACGGTGAACCACCAGTTGGTGTCGCCCGGCCCCTGCCGGTCGGACACAGCCTTGGGTTCGGCGAAGCGGGTGAAGGGCACGAGGCAGCGATGCTCTGACCGCAGCAGCCAGGGCTTCCATAAATTGTTGTGCAGATTGCGGGCGTTGGTCCACCAGTCGTAGAGGAACGGCAGTTCCCCCTCGCGCGCGGCACGCTTGCGGGGTTTCCGCGTCGGGAAGCCCCAGCGCATCGTGCTCAGCACGCGCCGGCCCTCTTCGTAGCGCACGACGTAGCCGGGCTTGCCGGGGGCGGCATAGTCCTTCTCGATACCCAGCACATTGGCCGCGTCGTCGACCGCGGCGAGCGCATCGAAATAGCCGCGCGGATCGACCTTCAAGTTATAGAGATTGCACATCTCCGTCTTCGATCACGAGCGATGGCGCGAGACAAGCTTCTTCCACGTTGCCTTGTCCGGATAGGGCAGCGGCGCGCCGGTCGGCGGTTCGCGACCGACCGTGACGCGCGGTCGCGCTGTTGCTTTCTGCTCACGGCAGCCGGCGCAGCACAGGCGGGCTGCCACTGCGGGCAGGCCATCGTCCCAGCCGCGCCGGATGAACATCCACCACAGGCACACCGCATCCAGCACCCGGACATGACCGCAGCGCGGGCACGTCAGGCGCAACGTCCGCTTGTACAGCGCGCATTGCTCGAGCGTGCGCAGGCGGCGCCCGACATGGTCGTAGTCCGCGTGCGCTGACCCCGTCGGAGCTGCGGCCCCGGCAGCGTCGATCCCGTTTCGGTTCACCGAATCCCTCCCGTAACGCCTTGACCCTTCGTCAACAATTCTGGAACATATAGCGAACAGATGAGTCGCAACAGTCATGTCCGCTAACCCCCAATCCGATGAGGCCCTGGCCCGCTTGCGCGAAGAGCTGGGTGCCGTGCGCGGGCCGAAGCTGGCGGTTCTGCCCTTCGACATCGATGCGATCGACAGGCGACTCGCCGAGGGCGGACTCGTGCTGGGTGGCCTGCACGAGGTGTCGCCGGCGACGCCGACGCTCACCGACGATGCCGCGGCGACGCTCTTTTCCGTCGGCATCGCTGCCCGCGCTGCGGCGCGGTCCGGCAAGCGCGTGCTCTGGGCGCTGACCCGCTTCGACCTCTACGCCCCCGGTCTGGAGCAGGCCGGGCTCGACCCGGCGACGCTGCTGTTCGTCGAGGCGCACGACGACAAACACGTGCTCGCCGTCATGGAAGACGGCCTGCGCCACGGCGGCCTCGCCGCGGTCGTCGGCGAGGTCAAGCGGGCCGATATGGTCGCGACGCGGCGGCTGCAGCTTGCTGCGATGAGCGGCCACGCTCCGGCGCTGCTCGCGCGCCGCTGGCGCAAGGCGGGCGTCGAGCCCCTGTCCGACCTCTCCGCGGCGATGACGCGCTGGCGGATCGCCTGCGCGCCGTCCGAGCGGCTGCCGGCCCCCGGCGTCGGCCGGGCACGCTGGACCGTCGACCTCGCGCGCCAACGCGGCGGTCCCCCCTTCACCCTGCAACTGGAGGCATGCGATGACACGGGTCGCCTCGCTCTACCTGCCGCACCTCGCCATCGAGCGACTGCGCCGGCTCGAGCGACCGCGCGCGCTGCCTGAACCGCAGCCTGCGCCATTGCTGCCGATCGACGACGACCCTGGTGCCTGTTCGGTGCCGCGGGGCGGCGGCTGGCGCCCGGGCGCACGCTGGGCGCGCGACGACGGCGCACGTGCAGCGATCGAAGATCAGACTGCGGCGCTGCCGCGCCACCAGCAGCCGACGATGCGCGAACTCGGTCGGCGCTCCGAGGCGGCGGATCATCCGTTCAAGCGACCGGTGCCGGCAGGCGGCACGCGCAGCCCCTTGCCGGTGGCCGTGCCGGTCGCGCATGCGGTGCCGCTGGTCCTCGCGGAGCAGGCCGGTCAACGCCACGTCATCACCGCCGCCTGTCCCGTCGCGCTTTCACTCGGCCTGATACCCGGCATGGCGGTGACGCAGGCGCGCGCGCTGGTCGCCGAGGTCGACGTGCGTGCCGCCGATCCCGCCGCCGATCGCGCCGTGCTCAACAGCCTCGCGCTGCATGCGGTGCGGCATTGGACGCCCACCGCCGCGGCGAGTGGCGCGGACGGGCTGTGGATCGAGCTGACCGGTACGGCGCACCTTCATGGCGGCGAGGCGCGCTTCTGCCGGCGGCTGGTCCGCTTCTGCCGGCGCTTCGGCTATACTGCACGCGTTGCGGTGGCGGGAACGCCGGGCGCCGCGCACGCGCTCGCACGGTTCGGGCGCGACGCGATCAGCGCCATCCCGAACGGCGGCGAGGCGCAGGCGCTCGCCGGCCTGCCGCCCGCCGCGCTGCGCCTGACGCCCGAGGCGCTGACCGCCGCGGCGCGGTTCGGGCTCGACCGGATCGCCGATCTGCTGCCGCTGCCGCGCGGTCCCCTCGCGCGCCGGCTGGGGCTCGCCAGCGTGCGCCGTCTCGACGAGGCGCTCGGCCGGGTGGCGGAACCGATCGTGCCGGTCGTCCCGGAGGAGACGCCGCTGGCCCGCCGCCGCCTGCTCGAGCCGATCGGCACCGCCGAGGCGATCGAACACGTCATCCGCGATCTTCTCGCCGATATGATCGGGCTGCTGCAGGAGCGCGGCGCCGGCGCCCGCACGTTGCTGCTCGTCATCGAGCGGATCGACGGCAGCGAGCAGCGGCTCGCCATCGGCACGTCGCGACCGACGCGCGACGCGAGCCATCTCGCCCGTCTTTTCCACCTCAGAATCGAGACGATCGATCCGGGTGACGGGATCGAGACGATGCGGCTCGCCGCCACCCGTACCGATCCGCTCGGCGCGACCGCGCTCGCCGCGAGCCTCGCCGGCGACGATGCGCCGCCGGATGTCACGACGCTGGTAGACCAGATCGCAGGCCGCTTGGGTGATGCGGCTCTGTTTACCGCCGCACCGGTGGAGAGCGACGTGCCCGAGCGCGCCGTCCGTCGCACCGCACCGCTCGCTGCCCCGACCGGCTGGCCCGCGTGGCGGCGGCCGGTGCGGCTCCTCAACCGGCCCGAACCCCTGGTCGGCGTGCTGGCCTTGCTGCCGGACGCACCGCCCCGGCGCTTCACATGGCGTGGCCAAGTCCATGCCGTCGTCGCCGGCGACGGCCCCGAGCGCATCCACGGCGAATGGTGGCGGCGCGACGGCGAGCTATGGGCGGTGCGCGACTATTTCCGCGTCGAGGACGATACCGGCGCGCGCTTCTGGCTGTTCCGCCGCGGCGATGGCGTCGATGGCGCGACCGGCGACCTGAGCTGGTATCTGCATGGGCTGTTCGGCTGATGGCGACCCAGACGACCTATGTCGAACTCCAGGTCACCAGCCATTTCTCGTTCCTGCGTGGTGCCTCCAGCCCCGACGAACTGTTCGCGGCCGCGGCGCTGCTCGGTCATGCCGCGCTCGGGCTGACCGATCTCGGCAGCGTCGCCGGGCTGGTCCGTGGCTGGGAGGCACAGAAAGCGACCGGCGTGCGGATGATCGCGGGCGCGCGGGTGCGGCTCGACGACGGGCGCATGCTGCTGCTCTACCCGACCGACAAGCCCGCCTGGTCACGCCTCACCCGTCTGCTCACGCTCGGCAAGTCGCGCGCCGGCAAGGGCGGCTGCGCGCTGGCGTGGGAGGATGTCGTCACCTGGAACGCGGGGCTGATCGCCATCCTGCTTCCCGATCTGCCCGGTGACGCCACCCGTAGCGATCTCGGCGACCTGCACGAGGTATTCGGGGACCGTGGCTATTGTGCGCTTACCTTCCGGCGACGGCCCGACGATGCGATGCGCCTGCACGACCTCGCCCGGCAGGCGTCCGACGCAGGGGTCGCAACTGTCGCGGTCGGCGACATCCTCTATCATGCGCCCGACGCACGGCTGCTGCAGGACGTCGTCACCGCGATCCGCGAGAAATGTACCGTCGATACGCTGGGTTACCGCCGCGAACGCCACGCCGACCGGCACCTCAAATCCCCGGAAGAGATGGAGCGTCGCTTCGCCGCCTTCCCCGACGCGATCCGCGCCACCGCCGAGATCGCGCGCCGCTGCACCTTCGACCTTGGTGAGCTGAGCTACCAATATCCCGACGAGCGCGTCGTCGACGGGCTGACCGCGCAGCAGGCGCTCGAACAGCTCACCGAGGCCGCCGTGGAACGCCGGTTTCCCGACGGCGTGCCCGCCCAATACCGGACGCAGATCGATCACGAACTGCGGCTGATCGCAGAACTCGCTTATGCGCCCTACTTCCTGACCGTGAACAGCATCGTCGCCGAAAGCCGACGCCGCGGCATCCTGTGCCAGGGCCGGGGCTCCGCGGCGAACAGCTGCGTCTGCTTCATGCTCGGCATCACCTCGATCGACCCGATCAAGCACGAGCTGTTGTTCGAGCGCTTCATCTCGGGCGAGCGCCGCGAGCCGCCCGACATCGACGTCGACTTCGAGCATGAGCGCCGCGAGGAGATCATCCAGTGGATCTATGAGACCTATGGCCGCACCCATGCCGCACTGACTGCGGTCGTCACCCGCTATCGCGCGCGTGGCGCGGTGCGCGAGGTCGGCAAGGCGCTGGGACTGCCCGAAGATCTCACCAAGGCATTGGCCGGACTGGTGTGGGGCTGGAGCCAGGAAGGCGTCGGCGAGAAACAGGTCCAGCAGCTCAACCTCAACATGGAGGATCGCCGGCTCAGGCTGGCGCTCGACCTCGCCCGCAAGCTGATCGGCACGCCGCGGCATTTGTCCCAGCATCCCGGCGGCTTCGTGCTGACGCACGACCGGCTCGACGATCTCGTGCCCATCGAACCCGCCGCGATGATCGACCGGCAGGTGATCGAATGGGACAAGGACGACATCGATGCGCTCAAGTTCATGAAGGTCGACGTGCTCGGCCTCGGCATGCTCGGCTGCATGAACCGCGCCTTCAATATGCTGGAGGAGGCCAAGGGCATCCGCGTCGGCATGGCCGACCTGCAGGACGACGATCCCGACGTCTATGCGATGATCCAGAAGGCCGACACGCTCGGGACCTTCCAGATCGAGTCCCGCGCGCAGATGAGCATGTTGCCGCGGATGAAGCCGGCGCGCTTCTACGATCTCGTCATTGAGGTGGCGATCGTCCGGCCGGGGCCGATCCAGGGCGACATGGTCCACCCCTATTTGCGTCGCCGCGAAGGGCGCGAGAAACCGGACTATCCGCGGCCCGAGCTGCGCGCAGTGCTCGAGAAAACGCTCGGCGTACCGCTCTTCCAGGAGCAGGCGATGAAGGTCGCGATCGTCGGGGCGGGCTTCACCCCGGCCGAGGCGGATCAGCTGCGCCGTGCGATGGCGACGTTCAAGTTCACTGGCGGGGTCAGCCACTTCTTCGACAAGCTGGTCGGCGGGATGGTCGAGCGCGGTTACCCCCGCGACTTCGCCGAACGCACGTTCAAGCAGATCGAGGGGTTCGGCAGCTATGGCTTCCCCGAGAGCCACGCGGCCAGCTTCGCCAAGATCGCCTATGCGAGCTGCTGGATGAAGCATCATCATCCCGACGTGTTCTGCGCTGCGCTGCTCAACGCGCAGCCGATGGGCTTCTATGCGCCGGCACAGGTCGTTCGTGACGCTCGAGATCACGGTGTCGAGGTTCGCCCGGCCTGCATCAACGCCAGCCGCTGGGATTGCACGCTGGAGCCGGGCCGTGGCCGCTATCTCGCCGTGCGCCTCGGGTTGCGGCAGGTCCGTGGCCTCGCCAACGCGCACGGCGCGGCGATCGTCACCGCACGTGGGCAGATGCCGTTCGGCTCGGTCGAGGAGGTCTGGCGCCGCGCCGGCGTGCCGCGCGCGGCGATCGAACGGCTGGCCGAGGCGGACGCCTTTCATGCGCTGGGCGAGGACCGGCGGCAGGGCCTATGGAAGGTGAAGGGACTCGGCGACGCGCCCTTGCCCCTGTTCGCCGCCGCCGACGCGCGGGAGTCGCTGTTCAGCCCGGAAGGGCTTGAGCCTGACGTCAGCCTGCGGCCCCTGTCCGACGGCCGCGAGGTCGTCGAGGATTACCGCGCCTTGCAACTGTCGCTGCGCGCGCACCCGCTGGCTTTCCTGCGGCGGGATCTGATCCGGCGTGGCATTACGCGCTGCGCCGACCTTGCGAACATCAAGGATGGCCGTCACGTCGAGGTGGCCGGGATCATCCTCGTCCGTCAGAAGCCGGGATCGGCCAAGGGCGTGCTGTTCATCACCATCGAGGACGAGACGGGAATCGCCAACGGCATCCTGTGGCCCGACCGCTTCGAGGCGCAGCGTCGCACCGTGATGTCGGCGGCGATGATCGGGATGAAGGGGCGCGTGCAGAAGGAGGGACAGGTGATCCACGTCATCTGTGACCGGATCATCGACCATGGACCGCTGCTCGCGCAGGTCGGACAGATGGATTTCCCGCATGCGACCGGACGTGGTGACGGCGCGCGGCATGCGGGCTCGCCGGACCGCGGCGATGCCGGCTGGAAGCCCGGCCCTCGCGACAGCTATTGGCCGCCGCATAGCACGGGCATGGATCCGGAGGACGTGGTGCGGGTGAAGTCGCGCGACTTCCACTGATCGGTGTCGCGCCATCAACGGATCATCATCGACCTGTCGCTCCATATCCTTCGCGCCGCTGCCGCGCGGTCGGACAAGGGGAAAGTCGACACGATCGAGGTGCGGCTCGCGTTGCGCTGCCTTGTCACGCATTGCCCCGAACGCTGGCCACTCGACATGTTCTGGAATTCGGCCGGAACGGATCACGATATCGGCAGAGCACAAGGGTGTACGGCGGCGCTCAACGGCATCGTGCGGCAGATCGAAGGCGCGGCTCACACGAATTGACCCACAACCAGACATTCACGCCCCTACTCGCCCCAGCCACGAACATCGCGACCTCCAAATACCATGCGCCGGATGGTGAGCGACGCCAGCCCGGCGCTGAAGCCGGGCGGAGGAGCGCTTACCTCATCCAAGCGGGCCATCTGTTCGTGGTCGAGCGTCAGCGAGGCAGCGGCCAAGTTGCCGGTCAGTTGCTCGACGGTCCGCGCGCCGATCAGTGGCGCGGTGACGCCCGGCTTCGCCATTGTCCAGGCAAGCGCCACCTGCGCGGGGGTGCAGCCGACCTCCGCCGCGATCGTCTTCACCACGTCGAGCACGTCCCAGTTGCGATCGGCGAACTTGCTGTCGCCGAACGGATTGGCACCGCTGAGCCTGCCCGTGCCGGCGGTGTCGCCGCGGCGGTACTTGCCCGACAGGAAACCGCCGGCGAGCGGGCTCCACGGCTGCACGCCCATGCCTGCATCCCGCGCTGCCGGAACGTGCTCGGCCTCGACATCGCGTGCGACCAGCGAATATTCGACCTGCATCGCGATCGGACCGGGGATGCCGCGCACCGCGGCGATCGTCGCCGCCTTCATCGCCAGCCAGGCCGGCATGTCCGAAAAGGCGTAGTAGCGGATCTTGCCGGCACGCACGAGCGCGCCGAGCGTCTCGACCAGTTCCTCGGCCGGCGTCACGCCGTCCCAGATGTGCATCCAGTAAAGATCGATATAGTCGGTACCGAGCCGCCGCAGCGACGCGTCGAGCGCACGGTGGATATTCTTGGCACCCGCGCCGCCCGCATTGGGATTGCCGCCGCCGGCCTGCGTCGCCGTCAAAGGGCTGGCCGCGCCGTTGAAGCCGAACTTCGTCGCCAACACCAGCTCGTCGCGCGCGCCGGTCTCCTTGATGAAGCGGCCGACCAGCGCTTCGCTCCCCCCGCCCGAGTAGATGTCGGCGGTGTCGATGAAATTGCCGCCGGCGTCGCGATAGGCGTCGAAGACGGCACGCGCGGTCGCGTCGTCCGCGTTCCACGCGCCAGGGCCGAAGGTCATCGTGCCGAGGGCCAGCGGACTGACGACGAGGCCGGAGCGGCCAAGCGTGCGAGAATGGGTCAGGCTCAAGATGATGCTCCTTGCTTGAGCACCGCAAATGGCACCTCGATGCCACCCGGATTAGGCGTTGCCGCCGGCAAGGGCTTGTGAGCATGATGCAGCAATGCGACGCGGCGACCTCGATGATCTGGCAGCGTTCGCGACCGTCGCGCGCACGCGCAGCTTCACGCGCGCAGGCGCCGAACTCGGGCTCTCGCCGTCAGCGCTGAGCCATGCGATGAAATCATTGGAACTGCGGCTCGGCGTGCGCCTGCTGGCCCGGACGACACGCTCGGTCGCGCCGACGTCAGCCGGCGAGCAACTGCTCCGCTCGCTTGATCCCGCGCTGACCGAGGTCGCCCGCGGGCTTTCACGGCTGGCCGACTGGCGCGACACGCCGGCGGGCGCGGTCCGGCTGGCGACGTTCGGATGGGCCGCGCGCACGATCCTGGCGCCGCACCTGCCCGCCTTCCTGCTCGACCATCCCGATATCTCTGTCGAGGTGATCGTCGAGGATCGCCTGATCGACCTCGTCGCGGGCGGCTTCGACGCCGGGATCCGCCTCGCGCAGGCCGTGGAGGGCGACATGATCGCCGTGCCCGTCGGCCCCGACCTGCGCACGGTCGTGGTCGGCACGCCAGGCTATTTCGCGCGGCACGATCCGCCCGCGACCCCCGCCGCTCTCGAGCGCCACATCTGCGTCAACTACAGGCAGCTCGGCGGCGGCGGGCTTCTCCCGTGGGAGTTCGAGGAGGACGGACGCGACATCAAGGTCCGCGTTGCCGGCCAAATGATCGTCAACGACGAGGCGCTTTCTGCGGCAGCGGTGCGGGCGGGAGCGGGATTGGGCTATATGATGGAGGAGGACGTGGCGGACGAGATCCGGGACGGGCGTCTGGTCCAAGTCCTCGGCCCATGGTGTCCGGCCTATCCCGGCTGCAGGCTCTACTACCCGGATCGTCGGGTCAGCCCGGCGATGCGAGCGCTGGTCGATGCGCTTCGTTGGCAACCGGACTGAATTTTGTAGCCCATCTTACTAGCTCGAAGGATTATTTGAGCTAGAATACATGCCGCGCACATACCAAAATCCTGTCCCAATAAGCCTGTCGATACTTTAGCCCGGCGATAGCGGCTGGCCGGCGGCCATAGTCATGCCAATGCCAGAGGTCGAAGGCTTGTGCTGAAAACGCGGCGAAGACCGGGCGAACTGAAACCAACAAAACGCCCCTTCGTGCGAATTGTCAGCCGAGGCCGCCACCAATTAGCAAAATTCACCTGCTCTGTTCGCTTGCCCAAGGTGTGTTGTGCATGTGGCACGGTTCTCGCATAGCACCGGCAGCAGCGCAAAGCTGCCCGACGGTGGAAAGGAAACCGACATGAAGATCGCTCGCCAGATCATAACGGCATGCACCCTTACCCTAGTTAGCATCGGCGCAAACAGTGTCGCCGCCCAATTGCTGCCGGCTGATCAACCGGCTTATCGCGTTACCTATAATGTCGCATCGAACCATTACTGCATTCGTGCATATAAAAACGGTTCCTCCGGTGAGACAAAGGCTCTTGGCAATGGCTTGAACTGTCGCAGCAAACGCGCCTGGGAACGAGCTGGTCTCAAATTCGTCCGCGTTCCGCACGATCCAGTTCAAGTGGCTCGGCGCGACGATTGAGGTGCCATGCGGTGCCTGCGGGGAAGGGGCCGAATGCCCGGACGCTGCCGCCGCAGATATCGGGCGTAATCTTGGGCTATCTGGCCTGTAGAGCAACGTCCGAGCAGTTGTCGTTCGCCGCCTCGCCCGTCCGGCCGCCGGCGCCTATTCCGACGACCGGCAACTCGACATCTTCTCCGTACGCGACCGCTGGTGCGTGGGAGCAAACTCACCCCTTGCGACTTAGCTCGATCGCTTCGAACCGGGAAAGCCAAATGACCGCTGCCAAAGCTTGAGAAAGAAGGAAGCAACGACCTTGCCTTCACGCCGACGAGCCGAGGCGGGCGTTCAGAGCGAATTCTTATCCGCGGGACTGCGCCACCAGCGCAGATTGATCAAAAAGAAAGACATCCGACTGTGGCTACGGAGCAATGTTTAGCAACCATTTTTGACGATGACATCCAAATGAGCATACATTACCATCCGCCCACACCCGAGCAAACATATCAGGCAACAACGGGGTTAAACCATGGCATATGCTGTTTACGTCATGCTGCAGATTCTCGCAGGTGCCGTATCCCCGGGTGAGCAGCATAGATCTACGCCGACCACTGACCAATCTTCCGGCGACACATCGATCGTCGTCACCGCCAATCCGGCTATGCCAGTCAATCCCCGGACGATCGTGGAGCCACCGCCGTCGCTGCCGGGTAGAAACGCCGAGGCCTCAGCCTATTATACGGATGCGGCCCGGCGCGCGGCACAATGCGCGACGCGAGGGAAGCTCGCAACGCTCTCCCTACTTCGCGAAGTCGTCGAAGGCGTCGTACCGTCCCGAGCACAGGAACGAGCCATGGACTGGCTGACACGCCAGACCGCCACCTGCGGCGAGGGCGCGGCGATCTTTCAGGTTGGTTCACAGATCACGCCGAGTGACAGTTACCTCGGCACACTTCGCCGGGGCGCCTTTGTCGCCGAGGCGTTGAAGGCGTTTGCTCCGGACCTTGCACTCACCAGGCAGCAACTCAAACAGCGCGCCCGTGATCGAACGCTTTGTTGCGCGGGAAGAACCACAAGCGGCGAACCGGCGCCCCAGCGAACGGACCTATCTGAAGGTGGCGATATGCCTCGTCCGCGAGCAGCCGAACCTTGCGACCCGGCTGGTGTGGGCGGATCCGGTCACGACTTCGACATCGGCCATCCAGGCGACCATGGTTGAAAACGCCCGCCACTGCGTTGGCAACGTCAGGCGGGTTGTCGTCGATCGGTATGAATTCCGGACCTATATCGCCGATGCCCTGTATCGCTGGACGCTGGCGGCGCGTGGCGTCGCCACGCTGATACCCGACGATCGGTCCGAAGCCGGATAAGACCGGGGGCGTAAGTTGGCCTGGTCGGAGTGTTGGGTAGCGTTGGGGGCCGGCACGGTTACGCCCTGCCCGCCATGTCCTGCCGGATGAGTGGCCCGTATGCCTAGCCGGCGCGCAGATCGTGCCGACGGTCGGCACCACTGCAAACCCGGTCAGTCTGGACGTTCGACAGACTGCCGCCGTGCGATGATCGCCAGCGCTCGTCCCCGTTCGAGATGGTCAGTGACACATCGACATCGACCCGCAGCAGCATCGCGAGAAGAGTACCAACCGAGACATTTCGGGTGTCACCGTTCAGGACGTCGTTGAGGTACGTCCGCCCTACCCCGAACCGTTCCGCCGCGGCCGACTGTGAGATTGCCATCTCCGCAAACGTCTCGGCGATGGCCCCCTTCAGCTGTGTGCGGATCTCCTCATAGCGCGCACCCTTTGAACGACCGATAGCCCTCTTCATCTCATACCCCCGTCGATGATCACCTTCCAAGCCGAATGTCGAGTATCCTGTCCGGCTATCGCCATCAGAAGTAATGCCGTGCGAATGGCTCAAGGTGTTTGCGGTAAGGCCCGGCGCCGCCGATCCCGTCGCGATTTATCGGGCGGCGCACCTGCGCCACGCTGGAGGTCGTAACGGCCCGATGCTTCAGATGAGGCTGGTAAGGGTCCCGCTCATCTGCAAGGCCGCAATGGCTCAGGATCGTCCTGGTCCAATATGCCGGATCGTCAACGAGCGCCTCATACTGCACTTGCAGGATACGCCCGCCCAACTTCGTCAGCCAGTGGTGATGGAGCTGATCTTCGAGTCTGAAGTGCCTTGCCATATCGGGCAACGTCAGACTCCACTCCGCGCCGACGACAAAGTGGCTCCTGAAGCAGGACCAGGCGCAATCCAGTGGATCGCGACGCACCCAGACGATGGGGATGTCGGCCGACATCGTGGCGGCAAGACCGATGAATCTGCTAAGGTTGAGCGACTTGTCGATGATCCTGCCATCGCTGCCGAAACGTTCGACAAGGAGATGCCGATAAAGGTCGGTCATCGCGCGGGACCGATCGGCCGGCGCGAGCGGGGCCAGCTCACGGCGGTCCTGCGCGACCAGACGCAGGACGTTGACTTCGCCCCCACCTGCCACGGCACTGTGGCTCGCAAGGATCTGCTCGACCAGCGTCGTTCCGGATCGAGGAAGGCCGGCCACGAGGATCGGGACCATGCCCCCGTCGGTTGGCGCGGCAACCTCCTGCACCATCTCCGCAGCGGCTTGGCGGGCGTTCTCGCGATCGGCGGCATGATCGTAGGGGAGGACGGTCCTCCGCAGATTCGCGCCCGTCGTGAAGGCCTCGAAAGCCTTGTCGACGTCGCCCTGCTCGGCAAGGACACGCCCCACGGCATATTGCCAGGCAACCTTGTCGGTCACGCCGCTGGACGAGACGTGCGCTACCGCATCGAACAGCGCGCGGCGGCGATCAGGGGCGGCAAGCGCGCCAATCGTCGCCAATGACAGCCACGCCGTCCCGGCGGATGGCCGGCGGAGGACGACGTCCTCCAACAATTCGCTCGCCTGGACGAAGTCTCCGAGATCCAGCGCGACCGTCGCTCGCGCGAAGGTCAGGCCGATCGGATCCGATGAGCCGGTGATCGCGCCGAGGATCTGCGATGCTTCGACCAGCCGCCCGGCTCTCGCGTACAGAATGCCCTGCTCCAGACGCGCGGCCGGGCTATTGCCGGCCGCCTCGACGAAGTGCTGGAAGGCTGCCAGCGCCATGGCAATCTCACCGTTGTGCATCAGCACGGCAGCCACGCTCCGCCACTGCGCACCGAGCGCCGGACGCGCTTCCAAGAGCCTGGCGGCGCTGGCATTCACGTCGCCACGGCTGCCGCGTGCCAGCGCCGCCTTGAACGCCGAAAGCATCTGATCTGTGGCGGACGCCGACGTCATATGCGGGTTCTTCTGCTGGCGGATGGAGGGGGACATCACCCCTCCATCCGCATGCTGGCTCATCGGATTACGGAACCAGCCGGACCATCAATTGCGCTGCGGTTCGCCAAAGCGCAGGCCGATCGTGAAGCGAAGGTAACGTGGCGTCTGGTAGCCGATCGGCAGCCCGTAGCGCTGGTTGATCGAACCGTCCGCATTGTCGCCAAACTCCTGATAGTCCAGCTTCGACTTGAAGTTGAAGATGTTGAACGCGTCGATGCTGATGAAACTGCCGGGCAGCGACGCGATGTCATATTGCACGTTCAAATCGATCTGCTTGCGCCATTGGCTGTTGAACGCCGTGCCGCGTGGGACGAGATAGGACGTCGGATTGCCATCGATGAACTGGTTGGCCGCGGCAGTATTGCCGGCGAATTGGGGCTGACGGCAGTAGAAGCTCGATGCACCATATTGCGAGGCGAACTCATCCGTCGGGTGGATGCCGATGCACGAGAACTTGCGCGGAGACTCGAACAACAGGTTCGCACCGAACCGCAAGCCGTCGCGCACCTCGTAGGTGCCGAACAACTTGAACTGATGCGACCGCTGGTTGGCCAGCGTGCCATAAGCACCATCGAGCAGCCCAGGCTGATCGAAATCCTGCGTCAGGCCGGCATCGTCCTGGCCGTTGTCGGACTTGACCGCGCCCTCATAGTTTCCGCGAACCTTCGTGAACGAATAGGATCCGCCCAGCGCCCAGCCATCACGATAGGGTTTGTTGAACGCAAATTGCACCGAGTCGTATTTCCGGATCGCCTTGGGGTAGCGCAGATCCGCAGCCGACAGGGTCGCGACCTGGCATTGCCGCGCATCCGCCTCGCAGTCGCCGTTGAGGCGCACGGTGATGTCGGAGCCGGGATTGGCGAGCACATATTGGTGGAAGCCGGTGAATACGTCACCGCATCCCTGGATACCGCTTTGGTCGCAATAAGCGAGCACCGCGGCGTCGATCGCAACGTCGTCCAGGGTGCGGCCGAGCCTGCGGTTGATGTAGGTCAGCGAGAAGTCCCAGTCGCCGATGCGATGCTGCAGGCCAACGGTCCATTCGTCCTGATAGCTCGGCTGCAGGTTCTGCGAGACGAGCGTGTCGGTCGGACCGGCAAGACCATTTGCGGTGATCGAATAGCAGGTGTTCTCGCCGGCGTTGGGTCCAACGGTCGGGCATGGGCCCTGGCTGGTGGCAATCGGCGTCGTCAGCCCGTTGATGTTGCCCGCACCGTCGAGCGTCAGGCCCGACACCAGACCATTGTTGTCGAAGATCTGCGGATTTGCGCCGACCGGATAGGCGAAGCGCTGCTGATAATAGAGCTCGGCGCCGCCCAGGCGGATGTTGGTGTTGGTCGCGACCGGGAAGAAATAGCGGCCCCACGATCCGCGGATAGTGGTGCGCTTGTCGCCGAACACGTCGAACGCCGCACCCAGTCGGGGGCCCCATTGGTTGCCCGATTTGAAATAGGTTTCGCCGCTCAGCGAATTGTTATTGAAGCGATCGTTACGCACGCCAAGCTGGAGATTGAGGCGATCGTTGACCAGCGACCAGCTGTCCTGAAGGTAATAGGATTCGTTGACGCTCTTCCAGGTTCCGACATTCTCGTAATAAAAGCGCTGGATGGATGACGTGCCCAAGACATAGCGATAGTCGCCGGCGTAACGGGTGTCCGTCGTGGAGGTCAGCTCCTCGCGCTCATACCCGCCTCGGAAATGGTGGGTGCCGAGCAGGTTGACGAACACATCCGCATCGCCCCGGTAGAATTTGCGGACGTCGGTGTCAGAGTTGTTCCTGGTATCAAAGCCGCTGGCCGTCGTCGTCGTGCCGGTGCGTGTGCTCTGGACCAGCGAGACGATCGGGCTTGGCACCACCGACTGATCGTCATGGCTCTCGCCGTAGGAGCCCGACAGGGTGAGCCAGTTGGTCCACTGCCCGGTGTAGGTGCCGACGAAATTGTCGCCACCAGATTTCTCGACCAGCGTGCCCAACGGCGCGCCGACGACGTTGGTGACGCCGTTGAATGCGTCGTAGCGGGTCACCCGCGTTTGCGCGTTACGAAAATACGTGCCTTCGAGGCGATGTCCGTCGGCGATGATGAAGTCGAGCTTGCCGCCGAAGAATGGCGATTTGTTCGTCTCCGTCAGGCGCTGACCAAGGGTGATGCTGCTATCACCAATCTTGGAGTAATTCGGGTTATAAAGCGCGTAGAAGAACAACCGGTCCTTGATAATTGGTCCGCTGAGATAGAAGTTACTCTCGATATTCTCGTTGATATCGGTGCGGTTGTACGCGGCATAGGTGTTGGGCGAATAGTCGCGCAGCGCATCGGGCGCGTAAGATACCAGGGCGCCAGCCTTGAAGGTGTTCGACCCGGACTTGGTGACGGCAGTGACGAAACCGCCGAGGGCACGGCCGAATTCGGCGGAATAGCCGAACGTCTTGACGTCGAGCGACTGATAGAATTCGATCGGCGGGTTGTTCGAGCCGACGAAAGTCCGGAAGTTGGTGACGTTGAGGCCGTTCACGTAATATGCGTTCTCGGCCACCGTCGAACCGCCGATCGACGCCAGATTGCCGAACGTCGTATCGCCGGCACTCGCGCCCGGCGACAGCAGGATCAGCGCCGTCTGATTGCGGGCGATCGGGGTCGTATTGAGCAGTTCGGACACGTTGCCGATGGTCAGGCCGCCGGTACTGCTGGCAAAGTCGTTCACCCGCTGGACGCTGCCCGTGACGACGATGTCGTCGCCGCCCTCCGTCGCTGCGGCCCCATCGGCGACATCGGCTGCGCCGCCCGCCCGGAAGGTATAGGCCGTGTTGCCGCTGGGATTGACGGTCACCGGCTGCGTCACGATCGTTTCGCCCGCCGCGTCGACGACGGTCACCACATAGGCGCCGGGCGGCAGCGACTGGACGCGGAATGAGCCGTTGCTGTTGGTCGTGGCGGTCCGCGTAAATCCTTGCGCGTTGGAGCGGACGGTGACGGTTGCGCCGGCAGCAGGCTGACCGCTTGCATCAAGCACATTGCCGACGAGGGCACCATTCGTAAAATCTTGTGCAGCAGCGGGAGCGCTTAATGACGCAATCCCTAGACCTGCTCCCAAGAGAGCAAGTGCATGGAGCGCCGAACCAGAGCGCAAAGACTTGCGCGCGCGTTGAAGCGTTTCGATCATGTCATATCCCTGTTTTGCGCCCCGTCGCCCGTTATGACGGTACTGACGTGGCGTTGACCGCCTTGGGGATCTTCTTTCGGATCCCGGTGCTGACGACAAAGGAACCGCTAGGTGGTGCAATGTAAACCGGGAATGACAAAAATTTCATAATCAGCGCATTTGTGTAACAAATTGGCAACGGGTTTTACCAATTTTTGTTGCTCGCACATTTCCAATGCCTAATAATGTTGCGTGGACGCTGCGGGTGTAAATTTAAAAGGCAGTCGTGCGACTTGGTGTGGTATTACGGTAACACGCTTGCAGCGATGTGTGCGGATCGCTTTGATTCGGCTCGACGCACTGTTTTTGTCGCACCTCTTACAAACGGCACTGCATACCGGCTGGAGGATCATGGAACGGGTTGAGCGTGACGGGGACCCCAGTTCGGTTCTCACCAAACGAGACTCGCTGATCGCACCCCATACCGACAACGATGACCAGAAACAGTCACCGATGCGCTTGCTCTCACCTGTCGAAAACGAGTGCTTGTAGTTCCTCGCGGATGTCTGACAGGTCCACGAACCGGTCGATCGACCGCAGCAGATTGTCCGCCGGCACGTGCCGCTCCAGGCTGAAGCTGTAGAACAGCGCCTCCTGCGCCACCGTGCGCTCGCCCACCATCGGCCCGTCTCCGCTTACCTCGCGGATTTTGAGTTAAACCATCAGCACAACTGCAAGCCTGCTTTTTTCAACACAATCGGGAGAATAGCGGACGCTCCCGCTTACATCTCGAACCGAGCTGCCGTATGTCCTCGATTTCCTTCGCGATGAGCATGGCGATCGCAAGTGCCCAGCGTGACACGCCGCCGTCGACGTTCCTGCTCGATCTATTCTTGAAGCCGGACGAGGCAAAAGACGCCGCCGCCAATCTCGAGGGTTACTATCCGATGTGGGTGGCGAAGCACGGCGCGCACCGGGCCGCGCGTATCTTCCGTTTCCAGGCGGGTCGCATTATCGTCGGCTATTGGTGGGGCCGGATCATGACGCAGGTCGAGCGTGTCGTAACGACGGTCGGCGTTTTCATCCGGCCGGGCGGAAACTGACGAACGGACAGCAACCGGCAGGTACGGCATTGCCTTACTTTTCCCCTTGCCGTCTATACGGCATTGCCGTATAGATGCGACATGCAGGCGGTCATCGAACCACTGCCTACCTCCGCGCCGCGAAGCTGGCCGGGATCGATGCTGACGAACAAGCCGCGATCGGCGCGCTGATCGCGGCCAACCCCGGAAGCGGGCGAAATCATGCCTGGATGTGGCGGTGCGCGGAAGCTTCGCGTTGCCCGCCCCGGTGGCGGCAAGTCGGGCGGATACCGGGTCGTCACCTACTACGCTGGCGAGGCGTTCCCGGTGTTCCTGCTCACCGTCTTCCCAAAGAACGTGAAGACCAACCTGACCAAGGCGGAGCAGAATGCGTTTGCCGCCGCCTGTAAACAGCTGACCGATGGACTTGGAGGACGATAATGGCCCGCACAGCGGCTAACATGATGATGGAAGGCATCGGCGATGCCATCGCCTACGCGGAAGGCGACACGACGCGAGCACGGGTCATCGTGCCCGTCGACGCAAAGGCGGTCCGCGCTGGCACCAAGAAATCCCAGGCGGAGTTCGCCAAGACCTATCATCTCCCCCTCGGCACGGTTCGGGATTGGGAGCAAAAGAGGCGCACACCGGATGCCCCCGCGCGCGTTCTACTCGCCATGATCGCCGCTGAACCGGAAACGGTTGAGCGGCTGGTCGCCAAGATCGAGGGCTAAATCTCGAAGAATCTCGCCGTGACGCTCTACTTGGCCGCCGACGTATTGACCCAATGCAAACTCGGCACCCTCGGGCCGGGCGTGGTGGCCTACGGTCCGGACGAAGGGGTCTGGCTGCCCACGGTCGCCACCGCCGACGAATAGCGTTCAGGTGAGGATGATGGCATTCACGGCGGCCCCAGGCCTGGGGTGCAGATCGTGCGTTTGACGACCTGTTTCGCGAGCTTCATCGAGATACAGACAAATAGACGCCGTATTTCGAGCGACATTTCCAAGATGGCTTAACACCCATGACATTGCGGGATCGCCGGGGTCAATAGCGCAAGCCGGCGCTAACCAATACCACTGTGGTCGCCACACAGACACTTTCTGAACAGAGGCGACAATTTGCGACACCCCACTGAGATCGCTCGTTTGCAGCACGTGAACGCAACCAGTGCTCAGTAAACGTTACAATATCGAACGACAACCTTCTCCGGTAAGCAGCGCACAACTAACAAATGCTTGCAACTTGGCTAAGCCTTTGACAGCCGCCGACGTGAGGACCCATTTTCGGTCATTCCGGCACCGCAACCGCTGCCCAACTTCAGTCGCTCGTTCATACCCTCACCTGACGATTCGGAGCGTTCTGCAGAGGCGTCCGGTGGGCATTTTTGAGCGATTTAGCGACGTTCCAAGGTACTGCTTGTGGACGCTAGCGGGCGCAAGGTCACCGCCGCCCGATCTTTTTGTCAGCCCATCGCAGGAAGGTCTCCATGTTTGGTGCGTCCGTATGACCACCCTCGTGCTGACGCCAAGCGAGTTCGCCATCAAGAAGGTCGGTGGTCGGAGGTGGGACAACGGTCGTCCTGTAGTCATTGCCGCGACCGAGATCCCGCTTGTCGAGCAGGGTCCAGGCACGTCCAGCAGCGATCGTCGCCATGTAGCTGCCTTGCTGGTCGAGCCACGCTGCGTCGCCTTGCGCTGGGATGCCGTAACTCACGAACGCCAAACGCGGCGCGACAAGCGCCAGCAATTCGTGTGCGTCGATCGGTATGTCCGCCGCCGTCTTGCGGCCTAGCTGTCCCCGCTCCGTGCCGTACTTGAGGAAATTGCCGGCCATCCAGTGGTAGCTGCCGGCGCCAGTCAGATTCTCGACCTGCTCGCCCAAGTTGCGGCGGTATGGCTTCACGCCACCCTCACCCGACGAGCCGATCAAGACCATCGCGAACCGCTCGTCGAAGGCTGCGGCGACCAGCGCTGCTTTACCCCAACGCGACACACCCTCGACGCCGACGTGCGCCGCGTCGATCTCCGTGCGCGTCGCCAGATAATCAAGAAGCCGGCTCGCGCCCCAGCCCCAAGCCCGCAATGCGCCCCATTGCTCCGGTGTACGTGCCCGCCCCTGATTGGTGAGGCCGATCACCCCCTGTCGCAGGCCGGCGTCGTCGTCGGCCTGGATGCTCGCGGTGTCGAGCAGCGCCACACCCCAACCGTCCGCAATGAGTTTGGTCACCCGATCGTCGCGGGGTGGCGTCGGCGGAAAACTGCCGGGCTCCACGAACGCTAGCCCGGGATGCGCGGCGAAGATCGATCCAAGCGACGGATCGCGCTGAAGCAGCAGCGCCTTCATCGCCCCGTCCAGGCGAGCGGCCTCGCGCGCGTCGGGCTGCGAGGGCGCGGGGTAACGAGCCGGCGCGAACATGATGAGCAAGGGTACGGGTCCCTTCGCGTTGGCTGGCAGGACGAGCGTGGCCTTCATCTCAACCGCGATCTGTGGCGCGCCCCGATTATCGAGATGCCCGATCAGCTGTTGCGCGAGCGCTGGCCGCCCCCCGATAAACTCACGATCCGAGTTGTCGACGCGCCAGGTGACCGTCGGCGCGGCGGCAGGAACGCGACCGTAGATCTCGCGCTCGAACAATTCCACCAACTCAGGCCGGCGCTCCCGCTTCCACATGGCCGCGTTGGTCACCCGGCGCCCATCCGCCATGGTCAGGAGATCGGGCCAGACCGGATAAGGGTTCGCCTTGGCAGGATCGTAGTTGGCCGCGTTCGGCGCTTCCGGATCACCGCTGGGGCCCGGGCGCAGTTGCACGATGCCCAATTGCCGCATCATGTCGTCATGGTCCTGTTCGGCCATCCCAGGCACTTCACCTGCGGCCGAAAGGAGCAAGGCCGCAAGCAGAAGCCCGCGCGTTCGACAACCACCTAGCCGCATCAACTACTCTCCTGGAACGCTCGTTCTCGCTGAGCGGCAAGGTACTACCCGCCTGTAGGGCTGCAAGCCCGCCTGACGTTCTACAAAGCCTTCCCGGTCGAGCGCGTCCGCCTGCGCTCCGTAAGCGAAGGACGCGAGTGGGATGCGCCTAGCGTCGACCTCAAACCATGTCCGTCTGTCACCTCGACACTGGCGGGACAACGCACCGTGGCGACGGCCCAGTTTTGGACGCTCACGCCCGAGCAGTTCCGTGTCACTCAGCAGAATAGAACCGAGCGACCTGGCACCGGCCCGTTGCTGAAGAACAAGCAGGCGGGCATCTATGTCGACATCGTCTCAGGCGAGCCGCTGTTCGCCAGCACGGACAAGTATGAGTCCGGCTGCGGATGGACGAGCTTTACCAAGCCCATCGATGCCGCCAGCGTAACGGCAAAGCGCGACTGGTCGATGCTCATCCCGCGGACGGAAGTGCGCTCCGCGCGGGCCGACAGCCATTTGGGCCACGTCTTCAAGGATGGACCGCGAGACCGTGGTGGCTTGCGCTACTGCATCAACTCGGCCGCGCTCCGCTTCGTGGCACGTGCCGACATGGCCTCGCAGGGTTATGGCGGCTATCTGGACCAGATCGGGGACCACCTGTGACCACAGAGCGTGCAGTGCTGGCTGGCGGCTGTTTTTGGGGCATGCAGGACCTGATCCGCAAGCTGCCAGGCGTCGTCTCCACGCGCGTCGGCTATTCGGGCGGCGAGTTGCCAAACGCGACATACCGCCACCACGGCAACCACGCCGAGGCGATCGAGATTGTCTTTGACCCCGCCCGCACGAATTTCCGCGCGCTGCTCGAATTCTTCTTTCAGATTCACGATCCGACGACGGTGAACCGGCAGGGCAACGATCGTGGCGCGAGCTACCGCTCGGCGATCTTCTACACCGACGGTGTCCAGAAGGCCGTTGCTGAGGATACAATCGCGGACGTCGAGGCGTCGGGGCTCTGGCCGGGCAAGGTCGTCACCGAGCTATCCCCGGCAGACGATTTCTGGGAGGCCGAGCCGGAACATCAGGATTATCTCGAGCGGAGACCCAACGGATACACGTGTCACTTCGTCCGGCCGAAGTGGAAATTGTTACAGCGTACGCCTGCCGCCGGAGGTGAGGTCGCTACGGCCTGACTGCCGGCAGACCAGAGCAAGACTCAATGCGGCGGTGGGGACCCAGTCCCGGCGGTTCGCACGTCCCCTCTCGCAGCCCGAAACCTGCCGCCCATTCATGTGAGCGAATAAACCGCTTAGTCACGCAGCACCGCTTCCAGTTCGCCGCTGTCCAGCGCCGGCCGGAGCCAATCCTTGATTAGAGATATAATTCCACCACCCGCGACCGCCTCGTTCAAGAGCTGATCCGCCGCGCCAAACGAGCTTGACGCGTTTGACCGACAATTAGGCGGGCCGGTTGGCGAGGACCGCGTCGAGCAGGCCGGGAAAGCGCTTATCGAAGTCGTCGCGCCGCAGAGTGTTGATCATCTCGCGCCCGGCCTGCGTCGTTTCTATCAGCCCTGCGGCGCGCAGCAGTTTGAGGTGGTTCGACAGCGTGCTTTTGGGGATCGTCTCGCATGGCGCGGCGTCCGTGCAGCTCAGCCGCTCGGTCTCCGCAAGCCGTGCCACCATGCCAAGCCGATTGGTATCTGCCAGCGCATGCAGCGCCAGATCGAGCGGAACGTCCTCCAGCCGGGGGTGGGTGAAGCGGGCCATGCATGGGAATATAGGGCACCGCCGTGAATTTAATAGTTCGGGAATATTGAACCGTTGGAACGGCACGCCATCTTCCTGCCTGCCGGCAGCACACGACATCGCAATCGCCGGCGACACTTTTGGAGAAAGCACATGTCACTTCAGGGCAAGAAGGCGCTGGTCACGGGCGGATCGCGCGGCATCGGTGCGGCGATCGCCAAGCGACTGGCAGCGGATGGCGCGAGCGTCGCGATCACCTATGCCGGCAACAAGGCCGCCGCAGACGCCACCGTAGCGCAGATCGAAAGCGTCGGCGGCACGGCGTTCGCCTTCCAGGCCAATGCCGCCGATCCAGTATCGCAGCGCGCGGGCGTCGAGCAGGCCGCTGCTGCCCTTGGCGGGATCGACATCCTCGTCCACAATGCCGGCGTGGCCGAATTTTCCATCGTTACCGACGATACCGACGAGACCTATGATCGCCAGTTCGACGTCAATGTGAAGGGTTTGCATGTCGGCACGCGCGCTGCGCTGCCGCATCTCAGCGATGGCGGCCGGATCATTCTGATCGGCAGCATCTCGGGCGAAATGGCCTTCCCCGCGACCACGGTCTACAGTGCTACCAAGGCGGCGGTCGCGGCGCTGGCACGGGGCTGGGCGAAGGATCTCGCTCCGCGCAGCATCCTGGTCAACACCGTGCAGCCGGGACCGATCGACACCGACATGAACCCCGCCGACAGCGAGTTCGCGGGGCAGGTGCTGCAAGCCATCCCGCTCGGCCGCTACGGCAAGGTCGAGGAGATCGCGGGCGCGGTCGCATTCCTCGCCGGACCGGATGCAAGCTATATCACCGGTACCACGATCAACATTGATGGCGGCGCAACCGCTTGAATGATGCCCATCGCTCTCCGCTGCGAAGCTCAGGGAGAGCGATGGCACTCGGCAGCATGATACGGAGAGACCAGAACCGGTCGTTCCGAGCGGCCCGCCGGCGTTCTAGCTCCTGCCATTGGTTCATATCGTAAGTTGCAGATCATCGAGGGTTAAATCGGGCGATTGATTGGCCTTTTTTGGCGGTAGCGGATGGTGGCTTGCCGGCAAGGATGAGAGCGACAATCTCCATATACCGGTCATCATCTTGTCACTCTCGGTGGCCCACACCATCCCATATGGTCCTGCTTTGCTTATTCATCGGCATGTCCGCGGCCGTCGGTCAAATTCGTGTACAGAACAGATCGGCTGCAATCGTGCTTCACGAGAGAATGGACGCCAATCACGATGGCTACGTCACCTTTCAAGAGCTTAGCACGACAGCACGTTCAATGGTGGTCCCAAAGGGGGCCCTCCCCGCCCCATCCGTCGAGAGCCGGGTTGCTCGCCGGCAGTTTGACTTGGCGGATGCCGACCATGACGGACGGATATCGCTCAAAGAAGCCGTTGAAGCCGCAGATCGATCGTTCGCCGACGCCGATACGGATCATGACGGCATTCTGAGCCAAGAGGAGCGCGGCGCCTACGCCGCTCAAATCCTATTGGCCCTGCAAGCCGAAATGTCAGGGTGGAAGGCTCCGCCCTGCCAACCAGGTGCAGCCTGCGGGACCGCCCTGCCCCGCTCCCGACAAGACAGCGGTGGATCTAAACGTCCGTAGCTTTCAAGTAACGGCTTACGAGGCTCGTTGATCGGCGCCACTGGTGGCCCCGCAGTCCTTCGAATGACCCAGATGCGGTCACTCGAACCTCGTTTCCTCGCTCCGTCTTTCTGCCGTCCGTTCAACGTCGCCAGCACCTACCCGATCGGGCTCTCGGCCGTGAAGGATGAGCAGCACGGCTTGGTTACAGGCTGGAACTCCATGAGCTCGATCCGCGTGCCGTCGGGGTCGTAGAGGTTGGCCTGCCACTTGCCGTCCAGGCCCATTTGTGGACCGTCGTGACGCGGGCTCAGGCGATCTTCCCGGTGCAGCGTCGTGACGGCGGCCTGCATATTGGGAACGCCCAAGGATAAGTGGTTAAGTACGCCCAGCTGGCGGGCGTCGACCTTGGTCAGCGGCACGTCCGAACGCGGACCGATCATCATGTATTCCAGCCAGTCCCGACCGTCGGGCGTCTGCTGCGACACCCAGTCGACCTTGTCGGGCTCGAATGCGCCATACCAATACGGCCGGAAGCCGAGCAGGCGGCGGTACATCCCGTCCTGCTTGGCCCGGTCGTGGACGGCGTAGCCGACGTGGATGATGCGCCCGCTAATCGCGCCGGGAACGGCGTTGGCGTCAGCGCTCGCAGATTGCACGAACTGGATCCCGTTGCCTTCTGGATCGCGCAGGGCGAACCAACGATCCCCTTCGGGAGAGCGCTGCATCGCGCCGAGGCCAGAGACGCCTGACGCGGCCAGCCAGGCGCGCAGCGTCGCCGCGTCCGTTGTCGCGTAGGCGACGTGCGCCAGCATGCTGGGGCCCTGTCCGGCGGGGGCGGGTAGCACCTCCACGAACTGGCGCGAGCTCAGATAGTAGCGGACGCCGGCCGGGTTCTCGGGGTCCGTGCCCTTCCGGGCGCCCAGCACATGCGTGTAAAAGTGCTCGGACTTTGCCATGTCCCGAGCATAAACAGCCAGGTGCGAGATGCCGGTGATGCCTGGACGCGGACCCGGCGGCGCCTTGGCCCCGAGCAGAGCGGCAGCTGCACAGGCAAGAACTGTGATACGACGGGCCATGTCAGCCTCTCCTCACCCGGCCGCGTTTCGGGCCGTTGCTGGCAGCCTAGGCAGCGATGTAGGCACTGTCACGTGCTCACGTGTTGGTTCTCGTCAATACCGATGCCGAGGAGTGTGATGCCTTCATCTGCTACGGCGCCGCGTAGGAACAAGAAGCGGTCTCAGTGCCAAACACTGACCCACACCGCCGCTCTTTGGCCCACATGCGGTCATCGGCAGGTCGCTTTCGGTTCCCCACTTTCGGCCGCTCGAAGACTACGAAGCGCCGCGCGAAACCGGCCGCTCGTTCAGCATCACCGACGGCCGATCAACCACATTTCCGAACCGTCGATTTACCGCGGCTGCATACGCTCGATTGGCCGATCCGACCCGATGGAGATGATCGATGGGGCACTCGCCGATGGACCCCGCCTTTGACGAACTTCGACCCTGGAACGAGGGCCGGCTTATCGGTGCGAAGCGGGCGCTGAAACAGCAACAGGTCTGGGCCATTCGCTTCTGGCTCGACCAGCATAGACGACTGCGCGACCGAGCATTGTTCGACTTCGCCATCGACAGCAAGCTGCGCGGCTGTGATGTGGTCAGGGTGCGGATCGGCGACGTAGTTTCCGGCGGGCGCGTCCGTGACCGCGCCGTCGTGGTTCAGCAGAAAACCAAAAAACCGGTGCAGTTCGAGCTGATGGACACCGCAAGAAAAACGATGCGGGCTTGGTTGGAGCGACGCGGCGGGACACTGAACAACTTCGTCTTTCCGAGCCGAAACGACTACATGGCTCACATGAGCACGCGCCAATATGCCCGCCTCGTGCACGAGTGGGTTGTCGGCATCGGCCTTCCGGCTCAGGATTACGGGACGCGCTCGCTTCGGCGCACGAAAACATCGATCATCTACAAGGCAACTGGCAATCTCCGCGCCGTTCAGATCCTTCTCGGCCATGCTAAGATCGACAGCACGGTCCGATACTTGGGCGTTGATGTGGAGGACGCTTTGGAACTGGCCGAACGCACTGAGGTCTGACCTAGCCCAGAAGCAGACTGCCAAAGCAATTTGTGCGCTCACCATCTTCGGACACCCGTCCATTATGCTGTCACGGGCGATTGGTGGGTATCGCTTCCGCTTTCGCCCAGTTGCAGTCATTCAGGACAGGTTGAGGCTCTACCGAACTCGGTCGCTCGTTCAGGTATGTCGACGCGCCGGCTCAGGCATCAATGAACGATCCGGTGCGGCGATCATTCTGAGCCGACGACCTTTCCCCGATGCGGAGCGACCAACCATGAAGATTAGCGGCAACACAATCCTGATGACGGGTGGAGGAAGCGGTATCGGCGAAGCGCTGGCGCACCGCTTCCATGATCGCGGTGACACGGTCATAATCGCCGGGCGACGCCAAGAGGCGCTTCAGCGGGCGGCAGATGGGCGTGATCGCATCCATACAATAACGCTGGATGTCGAAGACGCTGCGCAAGTCGACGATTTCGCCAAGCAGGTCGTTGCCGACTTTCCGGCGCTGAACGTGCTGTTCAACAATGCCGGCATCATGAAGTTTGAGGATCTGACGGGTCGGCGCGACCTGGCCGACGCCGAAGCGACGCTGGCGATCAACATACTCGGCACGATCCGGCTGACGAACGCGCTGATCGACCATCTTATGGGTCAACCCGATGCCGCGATCGTCACGGTCACCTCGGGCCTTGCATATGTGCCGCTGGTGGCGGCGCCGACCTACTCGGCGACCAAGGCAGCTATCCACTCCTACTCAGTCTCGCTCCGGACCCAGTTGGCGGGCAAGATCGAGGTGATCGAGCTGGCCCCGCCGGGCGTGCAGACCGACCTCACGCCAGGCCAGGCGAACCGACCAGGCTACATGCCGCTCGACGCGTTCGCCGATGCTGTCGCCATGCAATTCGCCCAGCAACCTACGCCAGCCGAAATCCTTGTCGACGAGGTCCAGTTCCTGCGTCAGGCCGAACGCGAGGGCCGCTTCGACGAGACGTTGAAAACGCTGACGGAGCGCGCCGCCAAGCAGCGTGAAGCGGGTAACCAACCGCGCTGAACGTGCTGCCCGTCAGGTGGTCGGCCACAGGCCTCCTGACGTGCGTGAGGACCTGTCGCCGCAGCGACCTTAAAGCAAAATCGAACGCCCTGAAAACCGATTCCATAATGCTTTAGATCGTCAGCTCGCCGGTGAGATACGGATCGACGGGCACCTCCACGGGAGTCGATACCTGCGGGACAGGCCTTGACGCGGCGGCCGTTAGCCATGCATCGCCGCCCGCCCTGCGGCGGGTAGAGCCGTCGCCGCGGGTCGCGACGCGGCCGTAGATCGGCCGCTCGCGGTCTGATGGGGAGCTGGCGAACATGGCGGCGATATTGCCGTAGGTCGACGGATCGCGACCATCGAGGCTCAGTCGATCGTTGAGATAGCAGGCGGTCGCCCATGCCGCCTCGGGACTGGGCGTCATCGCCAGGAGGCGCTTGCCCCAGTACATCCGCAGGTTGTTGTGCATCCACCCGTCGGCCAGAAACTGCCTCTGGCAGGCGTTCCAAGTTTCGTCGCGCGTCTCGCCATGAAGCAGCGCCTCCAGCGTCTCCAGCTCGGGCCTTGGATCTCCGGCATGAGCTGAGAGCGCCTGCAACGCCCATGCTGGTATGCGATCGTAGCGTTCCGGTGCGGCGAGCGCCCGCGCCTGGAAGTGGAACCATTCGCGCCAGCCGAGCAGCTCATCGGCAAATTTGCGCTTGTGTTGGCTGCCTGCGTCAGCGGCAGCGACGGCGGCCATCACCTCCCTAGGACCGAGCACGCCAAAGTGCAGATAGGGCGACAGCCCGCTCGCGCCGTCGGGCCGGGTAGCGTCGTTGCGGGTCGAGGCGTAGCCGGGTAGCACCTGAGTTGTCAGGCGACGCAGCCGGTCGGCCGCCGCACCCCGCCCGGCCGGATGCATGGCGCTGACCGGCAGCGTGTGATCGATCGCGAGCCCGGCGACCAGGCCGTCGAGATCGCATGCGTCCAACGCATCCCGGACGAACGGCAGCGGTCCCGTATAGACCGGCAGCTGCGGCACCACGTCTTGCGTTTTCATCCAGCCGTCACGCTCGGGCTCGTGGCGGCGCAGAAAGGCCGACCGGCCGCCGATGCCGTCACCCAGCACCGCCGGCGGCACCAGGCAGGCGGCATCGACCGCGTAGACGGGCACGGCGGTGCGGATTGCGACCCGCCCGGCCTGCCAGCGCGCGACGAAGGTCGGCTGATCCTCCAGCACGATCGCCGCCGCCTCGGCCCCGAGGCGATGGACGAGGCCTTTTTCCCGGTGGCCGGCCCTGTCGACGTGCTGAACACAGGCGAGGCCGCGGTCGCGGCATTCGGTCCCCAAATCGCGGCTGGCTCCCAGGATGAAGCGATGCAGCCGGTCGGAGGCGTAAGGATAATCCTCGCGTACGCCATGATAGACCAGCACCGGGAGCCCAAGTGCGTTACCGAGCCGGATGCTCGCATCGATCACGGGATTATCGCGCGCGCGCAGCGCCTGCTGGAGCCAGCAGAGAACGTAGCGACCGTCAGGCTTCCCTACGCGCTCGTTCAACGCCCGCACGCGCGGTGCCTCCCACCAGTCGTGAAGGCCGGGGGGCAGAGGGGGCGTCACCATGCCATGCTGCCCGGCGCGCCCTTGAATGGCCCGGCGAGGTCGGAGGTGATCCACCCGCCGTAGAAGCCGCCCGGCTGGGGACGGACCTGTTCACCGTCGACCGTGCAGTGATCGAGCGGACCGGCGTAGAAGGCGACATGGTCGCGCATCACGGCGAAGCCCGGCGTCGGATCGGGATAGCTCCACGCCACGTCGCGCAAGAGCTCGCCGCCGATCATCAGGTGCCAGTAGACCGCATGGCCCTTCCACTCGCAGAACGATTGTCGCTCCGACCGTCGCAGGAGGCCGGGCGTCAGATCGACCGGCGGCAGATACCAGGTCGGCGGATGGCTGGTTTCCAGCGTCCGGACGGCCGCATGGGTGTCCGCAACGAGGACGCCGTGATGTTCGATGCGGATGTGCCGATCGCTGGGCGCGGCGATGGCGGGTCGGGGATAGCGCCACACGCTTTCCTGACCGGACGCGACCGGATCTGGACGCGGCCTCATGTCCGCGCCTCGAGCCGGGCCGGCAACCGCTGCAGGTGCGGCCGGAACCGGTAGGGCGCATGCTCGCGTGCCGGTTCGTAGAGCAGCCGAACGAGGTCGCCACGCAAGATCTCCACCTCTGCGGTAGGACCGTCGGCACCCGTATCGTTGGTTAGAAACTCCGCCGCGACATTGCGGTTCTTGTTCAAACAGGCGGTGCCCTCTTCGTCCGTACTCAGGTCCAGTGCCGCCTGCTCCAGCGCCATGCGGCGCAACACCTCGCAGCCGACACCGCGCACGTCGATGTTTTGGCCGCCACTGCGAAACCTGGGCTTGCCTTCGACCACGGTGACGCCGAAGCCAGCGCCCCCCAGCCACCAGGCAGCGGCGTTGCCGGCGACGCTCGCGCCGGTGATAAGAATGCGACGGGTCATCGGCATGTTACTCCTTACCCGCCCAACGAACGGGAGCGAATAAGTCGCACAGCCGAGATGTTGTTGGCTGATCACGAGCGGAAGGCAATGATTGGTACGTTGACGACTATCATCGATTACTGTGCCCGCTTTCAGATGGGCGCTTTGGCTGATCGAGACCCAAAAGTGGACGTTTAGCCCGCCCTTCCAGATCCTCATTTCCGGACGCTCGTTCATCGTCGCGAACGATCAGTTCGCCACCTCGAAAATTCACTAAGAGCGTCACGCTCTGCTGGAAAGCGGCTCCATCGCTAGGAAAACAGACGGCTTTAGCGGAGCTCTGCTCACGCCGCGGCCCTTCCAAAAAGTGGGGGGGATAGACTGGGAAAGCGGTGTTCATGGCCGTGTGCATGCTGACTACACCCTTATTGCGCCCTACCCTTGTATGTGTATTACACATACAACACAGATTAGAGGTGCAATATGATGTCCGTCAACGACGCCGATCTAGACCACCGGGTTGCCCGTCTCAAACGTAAGTACCGCATCGCCCTTATCACCGCAGCTATCACCTCGGTCTGTGGCGTCCTCACGATTACGGGAGCAGTGGGCAGCCGTGCTGGTGCAGCGACAACTACCCAGACTGATAACAAGGTCGTAGATGTGCTGCGCGTCCGAGAATTGAATGTCGTTGATGGGAATGGTGTCACCCGCGTCAAGATCGGAGCGCCGCTCGCGCACGCTGTCGTCAACGGCCACCAAAACAACTCACGGGGCGGTCGTCCCAAGGATACGATTTCTGGCATTTTGCTGTTTGATGCCGAAGGTAACGAGCGAAGTGGATATGCAACGGTCGACCACGGGTACTCGAACGTCATGCTGACATTAGACGATCATAATAAACAACATGCAATGTTTATCGCCGAACCAACAGGCGCGACAACGCTGCGCTTGTTCAATGCTGACACCAACGACCGAGTAGATGTTGCCATCAACAAAGATGGCCCGTCAATCTCAATGATGAACCGAGGTAAGGAAATTTATCGCTTCCCAACCGAGTGACGTGCATGCCCGGCGTCACGACCTTTTTCGATTAGGAACCGAAGGTGGGAAGTCTATTGGCGTGGACCACGCTGTTTCCCTCTTCAAGTTCGTTTTCCCAAAACCCGTTCTTAAACGCCCACTCCTAAAATCGCACCACATCGACGAAGTTATGGGAACGTTGAGCGTCGGCAAACGGCGGCTTTCCGGAAAACCTGGCTCAACAGACCCACATTCGGTCATTCGCGGCATAGAATGGGCTTCTCGGTTTCTGCCGCTCGTTCACATTCGTAATGGGCAAACCACCCGGGCTCCCTGCCTTGTCGACGTCAGCTGCTATAGATGGTTAGCGTTCGGGCGGCGGAAGCCTTGTCGAGTATCACCCGCTCAACGTTGTCCTTAAGCTCGCCAGCCAGCGCCGGTGCGACCTCACGAGCATGGGGCATCGCTTCCCCCAAAGCAGCCAGCACCTTGAAAGCCCGTATCGCAACCTCTTCCTCACCTGCCCCTTCGCGGACGATCGGAGCAAAGCCGGCTCGGATCAACTCATCGGTGGAGGGGCGTGGCACACAGACAGACGGTAGGTCGGCATGTGCAAGAGAGTCCTGCGCCGGCAACTCACTCAAAGTACGAAGCAACGCGTTCAGTACCTCGACTGCGGTGCCCGGGTCATTCGTGGCGGGCGCGAGTGCTCGCCTGCGATCTCGCCAAGCGCGATCAGGCCTAAGCGTGGATCATGATCGAAGTCTCGGTGCCGCTCGATTGTGAACGCCTGAGCCAGTACGCCATCATTTGGCTCGTCGCTCCCGATCACGTGGAGCAACGGACGGCCTTTGTGCACCAGCGTTCCCGGAATGGCCGCCACATGCACAGCGATGCCGTGGCGTCGCGCTTGAGCCAATAGGCGATCGAAGTCGATGTGGGTGACATAGCCGATCGTGTCGGACACGATCGGTCGTGCGTCGGCGGGTAGTGCTATTGGCGCCCTCCCCCCACCATAAGGGTCTTTAGCAAAGTCCTGCATGGCGGATCTCGCGGCATCCTCCACCCGGTCGATCACGTCCGACATACGCCCGAAGGCTGCGAGATGCGCGATCCAGCGCAGCAACGTGATAACAACCAGCGCTACGAGGAGGATTGTGGCGATCAAGAGCAGCACGCGTCCTTGTCCGCCGTACAGCCGGGTCTGCAAACCGATGATGCCGACGATTGCAAAGATGAACGCGCCTAAGAACGTCGAAAGTGCGTTCTGCGACATCCGGTCTGATATCAGCAATTGCGTTGCACGAGGCGTCGCCAGTTGTGTGGCTGACGAATAGGCGCTGACCATTGCCGTCAAAGAGAAGGTGGTGACGGCCAGCATTGACGAGGCGATGATCTCCAACACCGTGCCGACGGCGTCCTGCCCGATGTCGCCGGTTAAATGATACGGTACGGCCCGAGCGACGATGCCGGCAAAGGCGGCAACCACCACGCTGGCGGTGCTGATAAGCGCTGCGCGAAACCAAATTTTTCGATTGATACGCCGGACGAGCCAGCCGATGCGAGCCTTGGAGATCATTTGGGCTTTTCATCCTTTTCACAGCCGCTGTCACCTAAGTCGAAGATGAACGTTACGACCTCATCACCCCATGCATGGGCAATATGGCCGATTGGGGTAAGGGGCGATGCTGCGGGCGATGGGCGAGACTACAATTACGCGAAGTCCGACGTGGTTGACGATGACCCGGCGCTTGTTTGTGCTGTCGTGGCGAACGGTCCGCAGCGGTATGCGCGACGATTTCGGCATCGCGGCAAGCTCGATTGCTTTTGCCGCCTTTCTCGCGATCATCCCGCTCATTGGCCTGATCGCCGGTGCGTACGGCTTCTTCGTGCCAGCCCATACAGTTACGCGAAACCTCGAAACATTGACTGCGATCATGCCGGTCGACACGAGGCCGATTGTCTCCAGAGGATTGCACAATACGCTGGCAACCGATCGGGCCTCCGCTGCAGCGCTCCTCGTATCGGTTGCGATCGCGCTGTTCAGCGCGCGGCGTGCCGGTCGATCGCTGCTCCACGGCATCAATCTCGCCTACCGGATCGAGCGGGAGCGTCGTGGGCTGCGCCGGCAATTCGTCTCGACCGCGCTGGTGCTCGGCTGTGCCGCGCTCGTATTGACGGCCTTGGCGTCGCTATCGATCCTGGCGTTTCTCCAGAGCTATGTTCCTGACGGCTTCCCTGGCGCGCGACTTGCCTCCACCCTCACCTTGTTCGGATCGCTGACGCTCGGCGCTGGCGCCGGCCTGATCCTGATCTACCGCTACGCCCCCGCCTCAGAACGGGCGATCGGGTGGCGCGAAGCCTTGCCGGGAACAGTCGGGGGCGTGACGATGTGGCTCATCGCGACGATCCTATTTCGTACTTACGTCGCGCACGTCGCGCGGTTCGACGACACCTATGGCTCGCTTGCCGCAGTGGTTGTGCTGATGCTGTGGCTGATGGTGTCCGCCTGGGCGCTACTGCTCGGCGCGCGCCTCAATGCTGAGGTCATGGCTGATGCGGGCACCAAGATTGAGGAGCGACAGGAATGACCCAGAGTCAGGTTCAGGGCCGCTACCACAACCGCGTGCTGACGATCATTGCCGCGATCATGTTGATTGCCGCACTGCGCAACGCGTTCGCGGTGATTATGCCGATCGCCTTCGCAGCGATCATCGTCGCCGCCCTGTGGCCGCTCAGCGCTTGCTCGGCCGGTATATGCCCTCGTGGCTTGCCTACATGCTGACCTTGTTGTCGCTTGTTGGGATCCTCGCCGCCTTTGCCGCTGCGGTGTATCTGTCGATCGGGCAGGTGATCGGCGCAATGTCCTCGCAATGGGCGGGGCTTGAGAAGGCATATACGCGGCTTGCCAGTTGGGCTGCCAATCGCGGCGTGCCGATCGCCGGAACGATCAACCGGCAACGAATCATGGCGTTGTTGCAGATGCTCGCGAGTGGCGCTTACGCCTTTGTCACGTACGTGGGGTTCATCGGGATCGTCGTGATGCTCGGCCTGCCCGAGGTACCGCGCCTCAGGCGTCGCTTGTACGAGATGTTCGACGGCGGCGCGCGTCGTGACATGCTGGATGTCGGCGAGGAGATATCGAGTCAGGTCCGACGCTATCTTGGTACGACGCTCGCGACCAGCATCCTGACCGGCGTCGCCTCCGCCCTCTGGTCATGGATGACCGGGCTAGAACTGGCGCTCGTCTGGGGTATCCTGAACTTCCTACTCAATTTCATACCCGTGATTGGCAACATCGTCGGGATCGTGCCACCCGTATTGTTTGCCCTGATCCAATTCGGTGGGTGGCAGATGCCCGCGTTAGTGTTCGTCGGCTTCGTCGTCCTGCAAATGACGATCAGCAACGTCGTCTATCCTCTGCTGCAAGGGAAGCAACTGTCGCTTTCGCCGCTGGCGATCATCGTCGCGATGACGTTTTGGAGCTGGGTTTGGGGCATCGCTGGCGCACTTATCGCGGTGCCACTTACCGCCGCAATCGTGATCATTTGCGGCCAATTCGATCGCAGTCGGTGGATCGCTAAATTACTGTCGTCCTAAATTCCGCTACAATCGTTTAACGGCAACGACGACCTATAATCTGCCATTCGCACGCACCTTATTTTCTCTCAACTTCGGTCGCCTGTTTATGTTCAACGCGGCTAGTTTTCCATCCCGCTTCCACCTGAAAGGTCGCGTTTTGAAGTAAGCGGCTCAACTGCCGTGACCGCTAAATATTGCGAACAGGCCACCCACGCCGACGGCATAAAGGGTAAGTACGGCGAAGGAATCGATGCCCATGCGCCAAACTCGACGCTTGGGTCGGAAAATAAGGCCTGCGGCGTAAATGCAGGTCAGCAACACTCCAAGGCCCGCAAGGTAGATGTCGCTCGCCTGAGCATCAGGCAGCACCGCCTTGCCTGAGATGAAGACGGCTAGGAGAAAGAGCACGGGCAAAAAGGCGTTTCCGCCGAAGATGTCGCTGACGGCCAGCTGATAGTCCTTCATGCGCACCGAGGTGATGCCGGTCGAGAGCTCGGGCAGCGACGTGGCGGCTGCAAGTACCGTTGCCCCGAAGAGGACCCCGCTGAGGCCGATATGATCGGCAATGGCGTCGCCGCTTCGTTCCAGGAGACGCCGGCTGCCAAGGTCGCGAGCGCCGCAGCGCCGAAGACCAATGCGACGTGAACCGTGCTCTCTCCCCGCTTTCCGGAGTCGTCATCCTTCTTTACCTTTGAGTGCCCCTTGGGTTCTTCCTGACCGTCGGGAGCGGTGCCGCTCGCATCTTGCCAAGGCAGCCCCTTGCTGGCTTTGCTGGAAAGCCACACGCCGATCACCCACAAAACGCCGATCAACACCGCCCCAGGAGTCAGGCGGGCCGCGATGAGCGTGCCGGGCAACTGCGTCGCCATGATCGACACGATCAAGACCACTATGACCAGCACCGCCTCCACGACCAGCGTGAGGCTGGCGGCGCGGTAGGTCAGAGGCACCTTCTCCTTCATGGCGATGTCCATCGCTACGAGAACGACCGTCTGGATGGCGATGCCGCCCAGGATATTGCCGACCGCCACCCCTAGATTGCCTGCCAGCGCCGCACTGACGGTGATCGCGACCTCGGGCAGGTTGGTGGCTATGGCGAGTACGATGATACCGCCGAGCGCCTTGCCCAGATGAAGTCGCGAGGACAGAATGTCCGTCGTATCAGCTAGCTTCACGCCAGCGACCCAGATTACACCCGCGCAGGCGGCAAAGATCGCGAGCAAAACCGGCAGGCCGAGTCCGTTGAACATGCGGAACTTTCAGTTTGTTGGTGAGCGACAGGCGGTCCGTCTCAGCGATTCAGGCGACGGCGCGTTCCACAATCAGCTAGGCTCCAGTATCATGCTGCAAAAGCTGTGCAGCTCAGTTCGCCGGAGCCGTGGAGAACGACGGCTGTTCCCCGTTTACCAAGCTGGTGTCCGCTCCTCTCCTATCAATCGCGCTTTGTGACAAGCCGATGGACTTCGCTCCGGCATGGACACAAAACGATACAATCCATGTTATGCATTTTGGGTCGGCATCGGGTCGCCCCCTTGTGCTGGGGATCCCGCATGGATCAGACTGCCTTCCTGCTTGGGTTCACAATCATGTCGCTGGGTTCGCTAGCGATCTATGCGACGGGGAAGAAAAGTCACCCGTCCGGCCACCATACGCTGCTGCATGCCAGCGTGCCGTTCATTGCAGCTACGGCCTATCTGGCAATGGCCTTCGGCATCGGCACGCTGTTCAAGCTCGACGGCTCGGTCACCTATCTCGCGAGATACCTTGATTGGTCGGTGACAACGCCGATCCTGCTATCGAGCCTCGTTCTTCTGGCTTTCCATGAGCATGGCAAGACTGGCGAGGTCGGTGGCCACCTCACCGCCATCATCGTCCTCGACGTGCTGATGATAGTGACAGGCCTGGTGTCGTCGCTGGCCGGTCCCTCTTTCGCAAAGTGGGTCTGGTATGCCTGGTCATGCGTCGCCTTTCTCGGCGTTCTGTACCTCTTGTGGGGGCCGCTACGGACGCTGGCGCAAAGCCGGGGCATGGCTTTGGGCACGGCATACAACAAGAACGTCGCCTTCCTGACGGTTATCTGGTTCCTCTATCCGGTCGTCTTCCTAATCGGTCCCGAAGGGATGAAGATCATCACGGATCCGGCATCGGTGTGGGCGATCCTGATCATGGATGTCGTCGCCAAGATCGTTTACGCCTTCTATGCGGCAAGCAACCTGGACAAGGCGCTGGAGCAGCACAACACCGAACGCGGTCACCAGTCATGATCGCCCGCGCTCCAGCCTGGGGCTGGGGCCTGCTTCTGGGGGCGGCGGCTGCCGCCTCCTTCGGTTCGTTGGCCGTACAATTGACGTTTGCGGTCGTGGCGATTGGCGTCATCGGCATGGCACATGGCGCCAGCGACCTGGCAATCGTCGAGCCGCGGCAACGCACTATGTTCGTCGCCCTATACGTCCTTGTGGGCGCGGCTTGCCTCTGGTGGTGGATCGTCGATCCGGCGGTCGCACTTCCCGCTTTTCTCATCGCGTCGGCAATTCATTTCGGCGTTGAAGATGCACCAGCAGATCGGCCGCTGGAAAGAATTGCGCGAGGGACGAGCCTTGTCGCCACCCCCGCCACTTTCCATGCGACGAACCTTGCGGATCTCCTTAGTCTTGGCGGCATCTCGACAAACGTACTGCCCGCAATGGTGTCGGCAATGGCGCTGTTCGGCGCGATAGCGGCAGCATATCTGATTGTAATAGCATCTCAGCGCCACGACCTGCGCCTTCTGATCGGGACGGCGGCCCTTATCGTTTTGCCGCCACTAGTGGGATTTTCCGTTGGATTTCTCGTTCTGCATGCCGAACCCCAGACGGTCGAACGGCGTACGCGGATCGGTTGTGCAACGACGGGCAGCTATCTTCGAGCCACTGCTCCGATACTCGTCGCCGCGATACTGCTCGCCGCCGTAACAGGCACGGTCTTGTTGCGCTTTGACCCTTCCGGGGTCCGCCCCCTATTCGCAGGGATTGCGGCTCTCGCTGTACCGCATCTGATCGTAACGCCATTGTTCGGGCATCTACAGGGGCGTGTCGATCCGACGAGCAGCCGGCTTCGATGCTCAGGCTGACCGCCGGGTGGCTCCCTCCAACGGATGGCCAAGGAGCGCATCGACCACGTCAAGGTTGCCTCCCTTGTCCCGGATCTACCGACGAAAAGATCAGGCTGGGTATGATGCCCCAGTCATGCAACACGAGCATCGGCTACCGTGATGGCGTTGCGTCACGTGGTTGATCCGTTGATGCGCCGGCGTTCGGTAGACCGACCTCGATCTCGACACGCCTGTTCTTGGCACGCCCCTCTGGATCGTCGGATCCATCAAGATTGCGGTTCGGCGCGACCGGACGGGCTTCGCCCAGCGCGACGACCGATATCCGCTCGGCGGCAATGCCTCTCTTCAGCAAATAAGCACGTATGGCCTCAGCACGTCGCCGCGACGCGATCAAATTGGCCGCATCCGAACCGCTGGAGTCGCTGTGACCCCAGAGGGTTATCGGGCCACCCAGGCGCAGAACGGGATTGGCCATCAAGTCGTCGAGAAGGGCCATGTTAGCCGGATCTGCTTCGAACCCCTTGGCGGGAAACGGAATAGTCAGCTCGACGGGCTTCGCAGGCGGGGTTGGCGTCGGTGTCGGTACGATATCCGGACGAATGATCGACTTGGTCGTTTCCCCCGTATTCCGGTCGACATGATCCCTATCCGGGGCCACCTCTTCCCCGAGGACTTGGGCATTTGCCGGCACTTGCGCAGTGTCGTTCGTCGGCATGCCTCCGGGCTGACAGGCGGCGATGCCAAGGCAGAGCAAGGTCGTCGCACCGACACGCCGCGCCCGGTTGTTCCACTGAGATACCCTCATGCGACACTCACTCCAGCTTGAATGGATGGACTAGCGTTTGGGTCGCCGTGTCGCGAGGGTCCATAGGACACCACGACGTCACCGCTTTGCGGCGTGGGGCGGGCGGCATGGGTGAAGAAGCGGATGCGACCGTCCTTGCGAAGGACGAACAGCATGTCCGCCTCATCCGGCAAGATCGAGCGGGCGTCGTCAAACTTGAATTGCTCGCTGATCCGAGTCTTGCGGAAGGTCCATCCGGCCGTCTCGCGTCGCAGGATATCGTCCACCCCATGGCCAGCGGTGAACATCGCCCGTCCACGCAGGGCTTCCGGTAGACTACGACGATCCTCGTCGTCACCGCTCGCCCCCAATTGGTAAACGGAATCCCGCCCTATTTCGTGCGCGAACTCACTGCACACGAGCGCATTGTACGCTTCATTCTCCGTCGTGGCGGCCAAGACCTGAAATTGCGTGAGGTCGAGCCGCTCGTCGGTCGCTTCCGCCAGGATCTCCCCATGATAGGTGTCGATCGCCGCCTGACGTGCACCGCCCAAACGTTGCCAGCTCGTATCGGCGATCATCACCGGCAAGCCCAAGGACTGGATTTGTCGAGCCAGCGAGACGCTCCACGGTGTGCTGCCGACGATCAGGAGCCCCTTTTGGGTTGCACCGGTGACCTTCAGCCAGCGCGCGACATGCCGGATACTGAAGCCATGCGCGATGATCGTCGCAACCACGACGGCGAAGGAGAGCGTGACCAGAATGTTGCCGTTGCCATAGCCGAGCTCGTCGAGTCGCAGCGCGAAAAGCCCCGAGACGGCGACTGCGACGACGCCCCGTGGAGCGATCCAGGCGATCAGCAGCCGCTCGTTCCATGGGATCTTGCTGAAGACCAGGGCAAGCAAGACGGTGGCGGGGCGGACGAAGAGCAGCAGTACAAGGAGGAATGCCGCAAAGCGCCACTCGAACGAGCGCAGGGCGCTGAAATCGAGCGATGCCGAGAGCAGGACGAAGACACCGGAGATCAGCAGAACGGTCACGTTCTCCTTGAAGGGGTGGATATCGCGCAACGAGTCGAGACGCATGTTGGCGACTGCCACGCCCATCACGGTCACCGCGAGCAGTCCGGTCTCCTGTTGAATGACGTTTGACAAGGTGAAGGTGCCGATCACGGCAACGAGCAGGACCGGCGCCTTGAGATACTCGGGCACATGGCCGCGCGGAAATGCCCACGCGATGGCGCGCACCATGCCGTAACCGATCAAGCCCGAAACCACCGCCGCGGCAAGCAGAGAAGCGACCACCGACAGCAAGGTGCCACCTTCATCGACCCGTCTTAGATATTCGTAGGTGATGACGGCACAGAGCGCGCCGAACGGATCGTTGACGATCGCCTCCCACTTCAGGATGGCGCGCGGCCGCGGTGCGATATTGCTCTGACGTAGCAAGGGAATAACCACCGTCGGGCCCGTTACCACGAGGATGCCGGCGAACAGGATCGCGACCGGCCAGACGAGCCCGGCGACGTAGTAACAGGCCAGTGCGCCAAGGCACCAGCCGACCGGTATGCCGATCGCCATCAAGCGGATCACAGCTCCTTCGGTCTTGCGCAACTCACGGAAATTGAGGCTCAGCCCGCCTTCGAAGAGGATCAACGCCACGGCGACGGAGATCATCGGTTCGAGCAAGGCGCCGAAGGTAGTTTTAGGTATGATCAGCCCGGCGACGGGACCAGCGACCACACCCGCGGCCAGCATCAGCGCGATGGCTGGCCACCCCGTCCGCCAAGCCACCCACTGCGCCCCGATCCCCAAGGCGCCGATCAGCGCAATAACGAGAGCCTGTTGTTCCATAGGGTCGCTTAACCGGAGAGCGCGCGGAAGGTAACCGACAACCGGTTTTAAGCGGCCTCGTTCGTGACTCGGTCCGCATATCCACATTCAGGGATGGAGATAAGGAAGCGCGTTAAAGCAGCAATCTTCGAGCTTGTAGTGTCGTTGGGCGGCGGCAACGAAGGTGCAGGCCACCGCTCAAGCTAGCGGGCACGGCGACCCAATAATGCTATTTGATGAACTTAATTTGCCCTCCGAGCCCGGTCATCCGTTCATATCGAACCGGCGGCTAAACCTCGCCTGTCTGCCTAGGTGCTGGTGAGAGCATCAATAAGCTGCTCGTGACGGCCCGGACAGCGCAGCCGCCAGTCCCGCGTTGCAGTGTTGTCGATCCGCCGCGTAGCCGCAAGGCCTGCTCTAGATCGCCTCGCCCGCCGTGCGATCAGTTGCTAGGTATCAGCCTTGATTTTCGTAAGCGAGCTGAAGAACGCCCCAATGCGCTCCGGCGACGAAGATCGAGGCAATGACCTGTTTCAGCAGGATTACGCCAGCGCCGGTAACTGGCCGTCGGTAAGCCTTAAGGCAGAACGGCGTCTCCGTTCGTACCTGGGTGGCGGTTTCGGGGTAATCGAAGATCATCCCGGCGCGGGCGTGCTCGCTGTTCCAAGCCGGCTCCCCCGGACGCTGAGGATGAGAGCGTTCGGGCATCGCTACCGCGCCGAAGCAGTTCCGGTCGGTAAAACTCATGCCGAAGAAGCCGGGCAGCGTGCGGGCGAGTTCCTGGTGTGGCCGGGCTAGCCTGGTCAGCAACGGCATTGCAGAATGCGTGAAGAGCGGCGGATCGCTTCCGATAACGGGATCGTAGTTTTGCGACAGCACCGCAGCCTGCGTTATCTCACCACTTATTACGGCCTGAGTAAGAGCTTCGGATACGCTTCGTGCGACGTCCAGGCCGAAACGGATGTAGGGCCGGTCGGGGATTTCCGCGTCGCTTTCGGCCAGCATCTGAAGAAGGCCATTGGTGTCGTCGCTTACCCCCGACACCCGCTCCGAAAGGCGCTTGAGCGACCGCGTTATCCGACGACGTGCTCGAAAGCGCCCCCAGACCACTCTTGACCTCGTCGACGGCCAATACCATCGAGCCGACCCGCTCGGCCACGGCGTCGCTGTTGGCAGAAAGGTCAATCATCAGGATGCGAAGCCGCTCGACGAGCGTTTCGATGTCCTTGGTACCACCGTGTGCGGACCGAGCTTTACCAACGCCGATGTCGACCTGGCCGAGCATGACGTCGGCTTCCCCCGCCAGCGCCGCAATGGATGCATTGATGCGTGTCGTTGCCGACGCCGTTTCGGTCGCGAGCTTTTTCACTTCAGACGCGACGACGGCGAAACCGCGGCCAGCCTCGCCCGCCCGTGCGGCCTCGATCGTGGCGTTGAGCGCCAGCATATTGGTCTGCTTGGCGATGTCGTTGATGGTCGCTGTGACCTTGGCGACGTCGGCCAAGGCCGACGTGAACGAGCCGAGACCCTCGTGAATGCGGCTGACCTGGGTGATCAGCTCGACCACATCACTCGTCGCAGCGTTGATCTGAACATTGGAGTCGTCAATGACGGCTCGCGCGCCCGCCGAATTCACCCTGGCGCCCTGCGCTGCGTCGGCGACCTCGTCGACGTCCTGCGCAAGCCGACTTGCCTGCGTCCCGACGTTCACGATGGTCGTGGCCTGCTCGGTTACCCGATCAGACAATTCGGCAATGTCCGCTTGCAGATCAAGCGTCTTGATGCCCAGCTCACCCGACAGGCGAGCTGCGTGAGCCACGGTTCGATCTAGCGCCATTTTTCTTCCTGAGAACCCGGGTTCCCATTTAGCGGCCACTAGTTAACGCGTCGTTGGCTGCCTTTTTGCCGACCCTACGTCCCGGCGAGGTACGCTTATCGCGCCACGTCGGTGCCTTCGCGGCGGGGCTGGTGCTTAATCCGATGACCGCCCGAAACCAGTATCTCGGCGGCATGGCCTGAGACCTGAGTTCTGCGCTGATCGAGAAGACCAAGCTGGATCCGCGCACCGGCATCTACATGAACCGCGATCTCGCCCGAGTATCTCGTCTCGACCTCCGCCGATATTGTCGAACAGACGGTGATCATGGTGGCCGATGAAGACGCCGCCGTGAACGCCCACAGGATCAAGGGGCTTGGCGAGATCGGCATTATCGGCGTCGCGGCGGCCGTGGCCAATGCCGTTTCCAACGCGATTGAAACGCGCATACGCGACCTGCCAATTCGGGCTGAGGCGACCTTGGACTGAACGTTTTGTTTGGTGACCAGACGCAGCTGCGAACTCTCCACGTCGCGTCGTGGGCTCGTGGGTTGGACGCTGGTCCATGTGAGAAATCTAAACAGCGATGCGGGCGAATGACGTCATGTCGGGTCGTTCGGCACTGTCGCGCGTTCGACACGGCATGGATCAGAAGCAAACCCCCATCCTTGAAGCATTGTCAAAGATGGAGCGACGGCCGGTTCGCGGCTTTGGAGCGCCAGCCAAAATTTGGGTCGAGGCGCCGCGCGCGACGTGCGCAAGCTGCTCGGCTCGCGCGTTTTCGAGGCGGACATTATCACTCCGAAGGGTCTCGACGACCGGACCGAGGGCGGCCAAGTTCTGCAGCACGCGCACGAGATCGCTGCAGAGGCCTAGAATGCCGACTTCTGCAGGTTCGTCACCGGCGGGTCGACGCTGAGCCTCCACATGGCTCTGGCCGCCGTAGCCCGTGCTGGCGATACGGTGCTGTTTGCCGCCAACGTTCACAAGGCGGAGCGTGCCCATGCGCTAGCGGCGGGGCTGGAGGCGCGCATAGTGCCCGTGATCGTCGACGACCGCTGGGACGTGGAACATGGCGTCGACCCGGCCGCACTCGGCGCCGCGCTCGACGCGAACCCTGGTGCCAAGGCGTTCGTCGTGGTGTCGCCGACCTACTACGGCGTGACCAGCGATATCGCCGCCTTGGCCGACCTTTGCCATGAGCGCGGCGTGCTCCTGATCTGCGATGCCGCGTGGGGCGGCGCCTTCGCATTCTGCGAGGCATTGCCGCACGACGCCCTCACAAAAGGTGCGGACGTCGCCGTTTACACCATGCACAAGACAATGGGCGCGCTGACGCAAGGGTCGGCGCTGCTCGCGCGCGGCGATCTGGTCGACCGGCAGCGGCTGTGGATGGCCTATGAGCTCTACGAGACGACCAGCCCCTCGGTGCCGATTCTTGCGAGCCTCGACGCCGCGCGCCGCGACCATGCCGTGGATGGCGAGGCGACGTGGCACAAGACGGTCGCGAGGGCCACAGATCTACGTGCGCGGCTGACCGCCATTGATGGTATCCGCGTCCTGGATGAGCCGGACATCCCGCCGGGATCGCAACTCGACCCCACGAAGGTGTTGATCGACGTGTCGGGCCTTGGCGTCGCCGGATACGCGATCGACGACTGGCTGAACGAGCATCACCGGCTGTGTGTCGGTCTTTCTGATGTTCGCCATCTGCTCGCGGTCGTTTCGGTAGGCACGACCGCCGGCGACGTGCGGGCGTTGGCGAAGGGGATTGCGGACTGCGTCACGCGGCTACGTGCGGGCGATCTCGCGCTGACGGCCGCGACCGCTGTGCCTGGCATCGCGACGCTCACGACGGAAATGGCGGCGGCACCCGCGGATGCGTTCTTCGGACCGGCCGAGCGTATCGCGCTGGAGGATGCGGCTGGCCGGATTGCCGCGGAGATCATCGCACCCGCCCCTCCGGGAGTGCCTCGCCTCGTCCCTGGGCAGCGGATCGGGATCGAGCACGTCGCCTGGCTTACCGCTAACCGTGATCTAGGCATGTTCCTGCTCGACCCGACCGATCCCAGCGAAAGAACGATCCGGTGCGTCGCGGCAGACGCTGCTGCTTCAAATTGACCCAATGTCGGTCATTGAAGCCTGCTGAACTGACTCCCGGAAGCGGACGCTCATTGCTGCGAAGGCGTGCAGCCCCGGCCGCTACGCCTTGTCCTGCGCTGAAGAGCTCATGACGACGCCCCGCATCGCTTGCAGCGTCGCGTCGCTGACGTGGTGCTCCATTCCCTCAGAGTCGATCGCGGCGATTTCCGGATCAATCCCCAGCGCGACCAGGAAGTCGACCACCACCTGATGCCGCTCCCGCGAGCGGGTGGCGAGGGCCTTGCCGGCGTCTGTGAGAAACAACGCGCGGTAGCGGCGGTTCTGCACCAGCCCGAGGCTCTTCAGCCGCTGGATGATCTTCGCGACCGTCGGCTGGGTCACCCCCATGTGCTGCGCTAGATCGATCACGCGGGCTTCGCCGCGCTCCTCGATCAGATCGCCGATCAGCTCGACATAATCCTCCGCCATCTCGCTGGCATGGGCCTCGCGGGTGGCGCGAAACGCCGCGGCACGGCGGACGGCGGTATCATCGGCCATTAGCGCACCTCCTGCTCCTGTTTGCGCTTCTGCCAGCCGAAGTGCTCATTGACCAGCCGGCTTGACATATTAGCCATGGCTAAGATAGATAGGACCAGCTGTTTAGGGGGTGACACCATGTCATGCGCAGTCGTCTGTTCGTTGCTCCTCCTCGGGGCGAACACGCCGCCGATCGATGATGGCCGCTCATCCGATCCCGCCATGCTTAGGGCAGCAACGCAGTCTACCGACGATCCGTCAAAAGACATCGTGGTGATCGGTCGCGGCGAGCGGCGGGTCGGGAGCGACCGCGCCGCCAGCGCCGGCGCAATATCGGGTGAGGACATCCGCATCCGTCCGCTGCTGCGCGCCAACGAGCTGGCCGAAGCGGTGCCGGGACTGCTCGCCGTCCAGCACTCAGGCGGGGGCAAGGCGGCGCAATATTACATCCGCGGCTACAATCTCGACCACGGCACCGATTTCAGCATCTCACTCGACGGCGTGCCGATGAACCTGCCGAGCCATGCGCACGGCCAGGGCTACCTCGATCTCAACGGTCTTATCCCCGAGACGATCGACAGGGTCGAATACCGCAAGGGACCCTATTACGCGCAGGATGGCGACTTCTCGCTCGTCGCGGCGGCGTCGATGCGCACTCTCGATCGCGTCGAGCGGCCGATGGTGGCGATACAGGGCGGCAGCTACGGCTATGGTCGCTTGGTTGCGATCGGCTCAGAGCAATTGGGGGGCGGCGACCTGCTGCTCGCGGGCGAGCTGACGATCAACAATGGCGTGTGGGCGTTGCCCGAGCGGCTGCGCCACACGTCAGCCTTCGCCAAATACACGATCGACACCGCGCTCGGCACCGTCCGCGCAAGCCTATCCGACTACAACGCGACCTGGCAGCCGACCGAGCAGATCCCGGTGCGCGCGATCGGCACGCTGGTGCCCGACCGGTTCGGCACGCTCGATCCATACCTGCGCGGCGAGACGCAGCGGCAGATCGCGACGATCGGCCTCACGAGCGAGCGGACCGATGTGACGCTCTACGCGCAGCGCTACCTCTTCGACCTCGTCTCTAACTTCACCTTCTTCCTTGCCGACCCAATTCGCGGCGACGAACTCGAGCAGGCGGAGCGCCGCTGGACCTTTGGTGGTCGGGTGCAGCACCGCATACCGCTCGGTACGGCGTGGCAGATCACCGTCGGCGCCGATGCTCGCGCCGACCGGATCGATGACCTGGGTCTCTACCATACCGAACGTGGCCACCGGATCGGCACCACCAGCCTTGCCGACGTCAGCGAAACTGCGTTCGCCGGCTATGCAGACTTGCGGTGGCGACCGATCGAGCGGCTGACGCTGTCCGGCGGAGGTCGGATCGATCGCTACCGCTTCCGCTCGCGTGCGCTTGCGGGAGCGGCGACCACCGGCGCACGGAGTGAAACGGTCGTCACGCCCAAGACCAGCGCGGCGCTGACGCTGGCGCGGGGCGTCGCAATCTATGCCAATTACGGCCAAGGCTTTCACTCGAACGACGCGCGCGGGGTGCTCGCCGCGACTGATCCGGTGCCGGGTCTCGTGCGCGGCACGGGGTATGAGATCGGCACCCGTATCGAGCGTGGGCCGGTGGTGCTCACCGTCGATCGCTGGTGGACCCGCTCGGCGGGCGAATTGGTCTACTCGGGCGACGACGGCACGGTAGAGCCGTCAGGTGCGAGCCGCCGCCGCGGCTGGGAGACGACGCTGTTCGTGCGGCCGTTCCGATGGCTGTCGCTCGACGCGGTCTACGCGACCAACCACGCCCGGTTCATCGGGGTAACGGACGCCGACCGCATTCCGAACTCGTTGGAGGCCGCGGGATCGCTGGGCGTAACCGCTGATGCGCATGGCTGGCTCGGCGCGTTGCGCCTCCGCTACATCGGCGTTCGTCCGCTGATCGAGGATGACAGCGTACGCGGGCCTGCGACGACGATCGTCAACCTGAGGCTCGCCAAGACGATCGGCCACGTCGAGATCGCGGTCGATTTTCTCAACTTGTTCGATACGCAACGCGCCGACGCCGACTACTTTTACGCCTCGCGACTTCCTGGCGAACCGCTAGACGGTGTCGAGGGCATTCACAGCCGAGCCGCGGAACCCCGGCAAGTGCGCGTTGGAGTCAAGATAACGCTCTGACCCAGATGCGGTCACTCGAACCTCGTTTCCTCGTTTCCTCGCTCCGTCTTACCACCCTCGCCCCTCCACTATTCCGCAGTCATCAGCCTCGCGGATCGTGCTGCCGCGACCTCGCGCTCGGCCTGGGTGAAGCCATAGGAAGGAACGACCTCCCCGGCACGATCAGTGATCTCCGGCCAATGCGCCAGGATTTGCTCGCCCGCGTCCTCGGCATGACCGACGTAATGCCCCTGCGTCAACGTCACGTTCGCCGTGGCGACATGGCCCGCACCTGCGCAGACGATCGTCCTCGTCGGTGCGTCATCCCCGACCAGCGGGAGCAGCGCGGGCGAGACGCGGTCCGGTGCCAGCATCGTCAGGCTCTCCGCATCGAGGACGCCCTCGGTCATCTGGGTCGCGGCGGTCGGGGCGAGGCAGTTGACCCGGATGCCGTATTTCTCTCCTTCGATCGCGAGCGTCTGCATCAGCCCGACCAGCGCCATCTTGGCTGCGCCGTAATTCGCCTGCCCGAAATTGCCGTACAACCCGGACGACGAGGTCGTCATCACGATCCGGCCGAATGTCTGGGCGCGCATCGGCTCCCAAACCGCCTTGCTGCAGATCGCCGCGCCGATCAGGTGAACGTCGACGACCGTTCGGAAATCGGCGATCGTCATCTTCGCGAAGCTCTTGTCGCGGAGGATGCCCGCATTGTTGACGAGGATGTCGATCCGGCCCCATGCGGCGCGCGTTGCATCGGCCATCGCGACGACTGCGGCTTCGTCGGTCACCGACGCTGCGATCGGCATGGCGGTGCCGCCCGCCGTGCGGATCTCGTGCGCGACCCGTTCGGCGGCGTCGATCGCGACATCGTTGACCACGACCTTGACGCCCCTGCCCGCCAGATGAAGCGCATGCGCGCGCCCCAGCCCGCCGCCGGCCCCGGTGATGATCGCTGTCCTGCCCGCCAAAGCCATTCCATCTCTCCTTTAGTTCGTTCACGTAATAGTGAATGAAATCCGGGGCGCAATGGCGACCCTTATTTCCGCAAGGATACACACGTTCATTCATACGTGAGTGTCCATTGACATGCGGCGCCGGGCGCCGCATCGTCTGGGCACAAGCCACGATATAGTGGGAGAGGTGATGACTGTTCCGATCAGCGCGCTCGCGCCCGATCCGCTTATCGACGACCGTCATCGAGGGCGCGACGCACGGCGCCCCGGAATCGTGTTGGCGATGCTGACCTTCGTCTACGTCCTCAACTTCCTCGACCGCCAATTGCTCGGCATCCTCGCCAAGCCGATCCAGGACACGCTGCACATCACCGACGGCCAGCTCGGGCTGATCGGCGGGCTATATTTCGCGATGTTCTATTGCTTCATCGCGATCCCGGTCAGCTGGCTCGCCGACCGGACCAGCCGGGTCGGCGTGCTGACGCTCGCCTGTGCGGTGTGGAGTGCCGCGACCATCGCCTGCGGCATGGCGCGGACCTATCCGCAACTCGTCGCGGCGCGAATGGTGGTCGGCTTCGGCGAAGCCGGCGGCGTGCCGCCGTCCTATGCCCTGATCACCGACACGTTCGCACCGGGGCGGCGCGGCGTGGCCTTCGGCATTTACAATCTCGGGCCGCCGATCGGTGCGGCGCTGGGGATCGCACTGGGGGCGACGATCGCGACGCTGTTCGACTGGCGCGATGCGTTTGTGGCGATCGGTCTGGTAGGCCTCGTCGCCGCCGCCGCGCTGCCGTTCGTCGTGCCGGAACCCGCGCGCGGCGCCGCCGATCCCGGCGCGACCGGCATCCTCGACAAGGCGCCGTTCTGGGCGACGCTGCGCGCCTTCTTCGCCAATCCGGTGATGACGCTGGCGGCATTCGGCAGCGGCGCGACACAATTCGTCACTTATGGCCTCGGCAATTTCGCGGTGCTGTTCCTGATCCGCGAGAAAGGCATGACGCTGCCGGAGATCGCGCTGTTCTACGCGCTGGCGATCGTCTTCGGCATGGGCGGCGGGATGGTCGCGTCGGGCCGGATCATCGATCGCTTCAGCCGGGGCTCGCGGCGGGTCTTCGCCGTCGCGCCGGCAGTGTCGCTGGCCGTCGCTTTGCCCTTCTACCTCGGCTTCGTCTGGGCACCGACCTGGCCGCTCGCCTTGGCGCTGCTGACCGTCGTGATGTTCTTCAACTACTTCTATCTGTCCTGCTCGGTGACGCTGGTGCAGGAAGAAGCGGCCCCCAACCAGCGCGTGCTGGCCGGCGCGCTGCTGCTGCTGGTGATGAACTTCATCGGCCTCGGCCTCGGCCCGACCTGGGTCGGCGCCGCCAGCGACCATTTCGCCGCGCGCGGCGCGACCAATCCGCTGCAACTGGCGCTCTACACGCTTGCCCCCTTCTACGTCGTCGCGATCGGCCTGTTCCTCCGGCTCACGCGCACGCTCGATCGTCAGGAGTCCAGGATATGAAGATCGTCATCGCCGCTCTGGCGTTCGCCTCGGCCGTCCCGGCGCTCGCCGCAGACCCGATCGTCGATGCGCCCGCCGGCAAGGTCAGCGGCACGAGCGAAGCCGGGCTGCGGGTCTTCAAGGGCATTCCCTATGCCATGCCGCCGGTCGGCGCGAAGCGCTGGACGGCACCGGTGGCGCAGCCGCGCTGGACCGGCACGCGTAGGGCGACGGACTTCGGCCCGGCCTGCGTCCAGCCGCAGGCGCCCAATGCGACGGTCTATTCGGGCGTGCCGATGCCGGTCAGCGAGGATTGTCTGACGCTCAACATCTGGACTCCGGCCAAGGCGAAGAACGCGCCGGTCATGGTGTGGATACACGGTGGCGCGCTGGTCACCGGATCGAGCCGCGAGCCGATGTACGACGGACGCAAGCTTGCCGCGCGCGGCATCGTCGTCGTGTCAATCAACTATCGGCTGGGCGTGCTGGGCTGGCTCGCCCATCCGTGGCTCAGCGGCGAGACGCCGCGGCGCGTGTCGGGCAATTACGGGCTGCTCGATCAGATCGCCGCCCTTCGGTGGGTGCGCGACAATATCGCGGCATTCGGGGGAAATGCCGGCAACGTCACGATCGCCGGCGAGTCGGCGGGCGGGCTGAGCACGCTGTACCTGATGACCACGCCCGCGGCGCATGGCCTGTTCGCCCGGGTCATCGCCCAGAGCGCCTATATGATCTCGATGCCCGAGTTGCGGAAGGCCACGTTCGGCATGCCGGCGTGGGAGAGCGGCGGCGCCTTGCTGACCACGGCGCTGAAGACGCCGGACCTCGCCAGCCTGCGCGCGATGGACGCGCAGACGCTGACCGACACCGCGGCGAAATTGGGCTTTGCGCCGTTTGGCGTGGTCGATGGCGCGGTGCTGCCGCAGCAGATGGTCGATGCGTTCGATCAGCGGCGGCAGGCGCCGGTGCCGGTGCTCGCCGGCTTCAACCAGGGCGAGATCCGGTCGTTGCGCATGCTCTCGCCCAAGCCGCCGGCGGATGCCGCGACCTATGCAACGGAGATTCGCGCCCGGTACCGCGACCTCGCCGATCCGTTCCTGCAGCAATATCCGGCCGCGACCTATCGGGAGAGCATCCTCGCCACGACGCGCGACGCGCTCTACGGCTGGACGGCCGAGCGGCTTGTCCGCAAGCAGGTCGAACTGGGCAAGCCCGCCTATCTCTATATGTTCGATCATGGCTATCCGGCGATGGATGAGGCCGATTTGCACGCCTTCCATGCCAGCGAACTGCCTTACGTATTCGGTACGTTGGCGGCGACGCCGCCGCGCTGGCCGAAGATCCCCGATACGGCGGCGGAGCGTACGCTATCCGCTGCTATGCTGGACTATTGGACGAGCTTCGTCCGCGACGGCCGGCCGGTCGCGACCGGTTCCGCAGCTTGGCCGGCCTATGAAGCGAAGCGGAGCTACATGCATTTCGCCGCGGTGCCCGAAGCGGGCCGCGATCTGTTGCCGGGCATGTTCGCACTCAACGAGCAGGTGATGTGCCGACGCCGGGCGACCGGGACGATCGGCTGGAACTGGAACGTCGGGCTCGCCGCACCGGTGATGCCGCCGGCAGTGGCGTCGTGCGAATGATCGCACGGCAAGTAGACCACGCCCGCTGAGGATTCGTATGCGTCCGCCGTGCTCCGTTCCACCCCGTCACCCCGGACTCGTTCCGGGGTCTAAGCCTGCGGCGAGGAGAAAGACTTGAGCCGACACCCTTCCCTTGCCGCCCGGTGAACTCCGGGCCGAGTCCGGGGTGACGAACTGGTAAGGCACCGGGCGACGGCGTCGGCGCATCGTCGCCCGGACACGCGACAACCCGAACGGCGACCCGACCGATGGCGATCGGTCCTAACGCCCCCGCGCCTCGCACGTCGCGAGGAAGCCCGCCGCCATGAACCGTGCCATCCGCGCCTTGATCGCCGCGAAATCCTCCGACCGGCATAGGCCGCCCGACAGTTTGTCGATCCGCCCGGTCCGGCCCAGCGACAGCATCAGCGCCCCGGTGACGAAATGATAGCCCCAGAACAGATCCTCCTCGGCACAGCCGGGCAGGGCCTGTTTGAGGATCTCGATCAGGCGCAGCACGACCGCGTCGAAATGTGTGTCCATGAGGTCTGCGCCCCATTCGGCGGTGTTGCTCATCTGCGCCCCGAGCATGCCGAAATTTCGCCAGCCGATGTCGCCATTGCCGTAGAGGTCGAGATCGGCATCGAGATAGGCGTGGAGCGCGCCCTCGACGGTCGGCTTGCCCGCGGCGTCGCGTTCATAGGCGTCCAGCGTCGCCAGCCGGCGCTCGATCGTCACCGCCGCACGCCGGGCGATGACCGCATCGAAAAGGTCCTTCTTGTCCTTGAAATAATAATGCAGCAGCGACTGGTGGACGCCGACTTGTAGCGCCACCTCCTTCAGCGTGACGCCGTACAGGCCACGCTGGGCGAATAGGGCCTCGGCGGCATCGAAGATCTGCTCCATCGTCGCCGCGCGCTGGTCGGCCTTTTTCGTCGGGCGGCGTTTGGGGCCAGTGGCTGGATCGGTCATGATGCCCACACCCATGGCCTCAGCCATGCTCTTCCCGCAAGCGCATCTTGTCGATCTTGCCGGTCAATGCCAGTGGCATGGCGGCGACGCGTACGATCGCATCGGGCAGCCACCAGCTCGCGATCCGCCCGCGCAGCGCGTCGAGCAGGGCATCGTCACTCAGCATCGCGCCCTGCCGCTCCTCGACGACCAGCACGGGGCGCTCACCCCAGCGCGGATGCGCGCGACCGACGACGGCGACCAGCGCGACGCCGGGCAAGGCACCGACGATCGCTTCAATTTCGCCGGGGTTGATCCATTCGCCCCCCGATTTGATCAGGTCCTTGGCGCGTCCGGTGATGCTGAGGTTGCCGGCCGCATCGATTTGCGCGAGATCGCCGGTATCGAACCAGCCATCGGCGTCGGTCGCAGCCTCCTCCCTGCCGAAATAGCGTTCCACGACGCTCGCCCCCCTGACCCACAGGCGCCCTTCCCCGTCGCGCTGGTCGGGCAGCGGCACGCCGGCCTCGTCCGTAAGACGCAGGTCGACGCCCATCGGCGGACGGCCCGACTTGGCCGATGCGCGGATGGTGGCGTTGGACGGCGTCACGGTCCCGACCGGTGACAGTTCGGTCATCCCCCAACTGGTCTGTATGGTGACGTCCAGCCGCGCTTCGAGTCGATCCATCAGCGCCTGCGGCACCGAGGAGCCGCCGAGCAGGATACGCCGGAGCGACGGCACCTCGCCGCCGGTTTTCTCGAGATGATCGACCAATCCGAGCCAAACCGTGGCGACCCCCGCGGCGACGGTCACCCGCTCGTCGTTGATCAGCCGGGCGAGGCTCGCGCCGTCCTGGTTGCGGCCGGGCAGCACCAGTTTCGCGCCCGCGGCGGGTCCGGCGAAGGCGAAACCCCATCCGTTGGCATGGAACATCGGCACCGCGACCAGCACGGCATCGCGCGCGGTGACGCCGACGACGTCGGCGGCGAGCAGATGCATGGTATGAAGATAGTTCGACCGGTGGGTATAGGTGACGCCCTTGGGCGCACCCGTGGTGCCGGAGGTGAAGCAAAGGCCGGCCGGCGCATGCTCGTCGAAGCCGCCCCACGGCATGGCCGCGCCATGTTCGGCGAGCAGCTCGTCCATCCGCCAGATACGCGCACGGTCCGAGGCCGGTGCGGCCATGGTCGAACCGGGCTCGTCGAACAGGATGACATGGGCGATCCCCGGACAGCGTTGCAGCAGGTCCTCGACCAACGGCGCGAGCCCCGGACTCACCGCCAGGACGCGGTCCGACGCCTGATCGATCATCGCGGCAAGATGTGCGGGCGCGAGGCGGGGGTTGAGCGTGTGGCAGACGATCCCCGTCCCCATCGCCGCGTACCAGCATTCGACATGCGCCTGGCTGTTCCACGCCAGCGTTGCCAGATTGTCGCCGGCCTTCAGGCCCAAGGCGGCGAACGCGCCCGACAGCAGGCTGGCACGCGTGCGCAGCGCGGCATAGCCGATGCGCGCGCTGCCGCCGTCGCCGCCGGTCACCACCTCGGTCGACGCATGCCATTTGGCCGCATGGTCGAGAAATTTGTCGAGCGTCAGCGCATAAGGCTGCATCGATCCGGGGGTCATGACGAGGCCTTCAAAGAGGAGCGGCTGGCAAAGAGGAGCGGCTGGCGCGCCGCGGCGTCGGAAAATCCGATCGTCGCCAGACGCCAGGATTCTTGCACAAGCGCATCGCGGGAAATCAGAATTTGGTGCTGACGCGCACGCCATATTGGCGCGGCGCCGCCGCCAGTCGGCGGATACCGTTGAGCGAACCGATGTAATGCTGGTCGGTGAGGTTGGTGCTGAACCCGGCGATCGACCACGTGCCGTTGTCGAGCGTCAGCTGCGCGTTCACGATATTGCGCGCCTTCAGATAGTCCCCCAGTTGCGCCGTCTGGAACAACGTTCCCCATACCGCGCCGATATGCGCGTAATCGACCCGCGGCGTCAGCGAGACGCCATCGGCCACCGTGATCGCATATTGCGCACCGGCGCTGAGCGTGAACGTCGGCGCATAGGGCTGCCGCCGCCCGCCGAGATTGATGCAGCCGGACGCCGAGGCTGGCCCCGTCACGGGATCGCAGGTTCCCGTCGTTCCCTTGCGCGGGTCGCGCGCGAAGAACTCGCCGAGTTCCGATTTGGAGATCGACGTCGAAGCGTCGAACAGAAGGTTACCGAACGATCCCTGCGCCGACGCCTCGAAGCCGTACAATTTGGTGGCGTTCGGCACGTTGAAGATCGACGTGAAATTGGGGGTGGCCGGATCGACGATCAGCACCTGGAACTTGCGGTAGCTGTTATAATAGCCCCCGATCTGCGTGCGCAGATGCCCGTTGAGCAGCGTCCCCTTCCAGCCGATTTCATAATCGGTGACCTTCTCCGGCACGAAGCCGCGCGGCGTCGTACCGAACAGGTTGGCGCCGTTGAGGCCGCCCGCCTTCGTCCCCGTCGCGACGAACGCGTAGAGGAAATTGTTGGCATCGACCGTCCAGTTGAGTGCCAGCTTGCCGTCGACATTCTTGTTGGCGTTGAAATCGTGCTGCACCAGCACCGTCTTGAACGTTGGCAAGGCGCCGAGAAACAGCTCGATCGGATAATTGACGTCGTTGCGCGACGTCGTCCGCGACCAGCGGCCGCCCAGCGTGACCTGAAGGCCGTCGGTCAGCTGGTAGCCGATCTGGCCGAATGCGGCGGTGGCGGTGTGCGGGTTGGTCCCCTCGATCCGCAGCGAGCGCACGACCCCGGCCGGGGCGAGCGCGACATAGCCGTTGCCGACCGGAAACTCGTATTTGTCGAATTGGTAGAAGCCGCCGATCAGCCAGGTGAAGCGCCCGGTATCGGGGGAGACGATGTTCAGCTCCTGCGACCAGATGTGTTCGTTGACGAAATCCTGGAACGTGTTGTTCTGCGCGGCGGTGCCGTCGGCATCGATCGTCTCCTGCAGCGTGCCCTTCTGGAAGCCGCTGATCGACCGGATCATCAGACCGCTGTCGAACGTGTAGCTGAGATTGGCGGAGATGCGGCCGAACTCGTCCTGACCCGACAGATAGGTATTGCTGGAGACCGTGAAGGGGTCGCTGGTATTGAGGACCGGCGCGGCGGCGCTGCCGAAATAGGCCGGGCTGTTGGGAAAGCCGCCGGTGTTGATCCGGTTGTAGTCGCCCTTGACCAGCAGGCGCAGATGACTGTCGGGTTGCCACAACAGGCTGGCGCGACCGCTGATCGCGTTGAGATCGCCGGGATTGCCGGTCCATGGCCCCGTCACGGTGAAGAAGCTGTCGCGCTTCTCGAGATTGGCGGCAAGGCGGATCGCGAGCGTGTCGCTCAGCGGCAGGTTGATTGCGCCCTGTGCCTTCACCTGATTGTAATTGCCGTATTGCGCGGTGGCGAAGCCCTTGACCTTGTCGACCGTCGGGTTGGTCTCGGTGATGAACACCGCGCCGCCCGTCGCATTGCGACCCGCGAACGTCCCCTGCGGTCCGCGCAGCACCTCGACCGACTGGATGTCGTAATAAGGCTCGCTTTGGAAATAGCCGGGGAAGGTCGGCACGCCGTCGCGATAGGTGACGACCCCGACGCCGACCGAGCTGGATATCTCCGACTTTCCGATACCGCGGATATTGAAGCTGTTCGCCTGACCGGAGGTGTTGACGGTCAGAGACGGGGTCGAGAATTGCAGCTGCTCGACGGTGTTGACGCTCTTGCGGACGAGGTCCTCGCCGGTCAGCACTGACGCCGCGACGCCGGTGCGCTGCAGGCTGGTCGAGCGGCGCTCGGCGGTGATGACGATGTCGTCGCCGGTATCACCCGGCATGGCGTCCGGGTCCGTCGCATCAACTGGGTTCTGCGATGACTGCGGCGTTTTCTGAATCGGGGCGGCAGGGGCCTCGGCCGGACCAACCTGGGCGTTCGCAATGGTCGAGCTCATCACGGCAATCACAGACGCCGACAACAGGAACGTGCGCATCAATCATCCTCTCTGCATGTCGCGTTCTTTGACGCGTCATGAGCAGAGTGGCATCGCCAAGCTTAGATTGTCAATGTTCATTAAATAGCGAGTTAACGACGGTTGCATATGTGTTCCGGTGGGCGTCGATCCGAGCGGGACCGCCTGCATTGGATGATAGCGCCTGTGCACGATTGCGCCGGCTGTTCGACGGGAAGATCAACCACACGGTCTACATCTGGCTTTCGGCCGCCCATGGTTTGAGCCATGTCACCCATACCGCATGACCCGGAAGGCGACATCCAGCCGTCATTTCACTCTCCCCAACCTCAGACACTCATTCATATTCCTGCGACGCCTCGACCAGCTATGGCGGAAATGGCGAGAAGTGGGACATTCCTGCTGTTCCTTCGCGATTTATCGAACAGCAGGTTCGGCCAGCAGCGGTCAATTGGCATCCGCCAGAACGCAACCGCAGAATGACGGCGACACCGCGCCACCCGGACATCATCTGTGCGGAAATCGCGACCAACGCGGAGCGATCTGGCTTCGGATAACGGTGGTTAACGGCGTGTAAACCGGATCAGGCGCTGACAGAAATTGATTAGCTCCTGTCGGCGAATACGCACTCCAAAAAGGGATGCCGCCGCCGAGATTGTCGGAGAAGCGGTACCGCACCGCCACGATCCTGCACGTCGGCTGGGTGAACGAGCAGTTCGAATGCGCGACGCTATAGGCATGGCGTCGGGCGCGGCCTGCTCGCCGAACCAGATGCCCGGCTGCGCCGCGAGCAGCGGCAGCGTGCGCGACGGGACGCCCGCATCGGGCGTGGCGGAAAGCGACGTCATGCTGTTTTCCTTCCGTCAGCCGGCCTGCGCCGCGCGCACCGCAGCTGGGCGGAGCGCCCCGGCCCAGCGCGCCTCGACAAAGGCGATGCAGGCGCTGCGTGGCTCCGGCCCGAAGGCGCGCGACCAGCCGGCCGGAATCGCGGCAAACACCGGCCACAGGCTCCATTGCCCGGCGGCGTTGCCCTCCACGAGGAACAGGTCGTCCTCGTCATCGAACGGGTTGGGATGATCGGTCGTCATCTTTGGATCTCCTCGACAGGATCGTTTCGGCGCAACCGGCCCAGCATCATGCGGAGGCCGTCGATCAGCCCGCCGCGCCAGCACAGCGCGTCATGGCCGCCCGCGAACTGACGAAAATGGCTGTCGTGGCCGGCCGCGACCAGTGCGGCCTGCATGGTCTCCGCGAGGTCGATCATGGCATCCTCGCGGTTGCCGACTTCCAGGAACACGCGCACCCGCCCGGGCGGGAACGTCCCCGCGCGGAGCCGTGCGGCGAGCGCGCCGGTGGCGCCGGGACGACGCACACGCCCCTGGACCAGCGCCGCATCCGGCCACCACAGCGACGCCGATTGCGCGATCGCCCCGCCCCATCGCTCCAGCCGGGAGAGCGCCGCCATCCCGCCATAGCTTTGCCCAGCGATGATCCGGCCGGCCCGGTCGCGGCACACCGGCGCGATCGCCGCGGCCAGCGGCAGAAGCTCGTTCCAGACCGCCGACCAGCTGAGATCGCGTTCGCGGCGCTGCGGATCGATCGAGTCGATCAGCAGATAGTGCGCGGGCGGCAGCCGGCCCGCCGCCGTCTCCGCATCCAGCACCGGTGTGATCGGCATCCGCTCCACCCAGTTGCGGCCGTCGAGCAGCAGGACCAGCGGACGGGCATCGCCGCCCGGCACGCCGGTGACATGGCTCCAGACCGATCGCCCGACACCGAGCACGGCGCTGTCCCATACGAGCCGGCTCGCCCCGGCCGCCACCGCCATCGAACAGGCTCCATGCTCCCTGATCGGGCGCGCTGGGCAGGTGTAGCGGCGAACTCCACCCACCCCAGCCCACGGAATAGGCCGCAAGCGGATTGCGGGGATCGGACCGCGCACCGCGTGCGAGACGGCTCCACCAGGTCCGATGCGCCTGCCGCGCCATCGCGTCCGTTCCCGGCGGCGGCGGACGATCCGCCCCGGTTGCGGGAATAAAGCTGTAGCTGCCGCGCCAATCCACGGGCAGATCGACCTGCCACCACCAGATATCGCTCCCCTCGATTCGGGTCAGCCCTTGTGGCGAGGCCGCATGATGGTCGGTGACGCCGTTGACGTCGATGTAGACGCGGTCGGTCGTCTCGTCCGCCTCCCGCCAGAGGAAGGTAACACGCACGAGCGCCGGCGCGATCCGCGCCACGAACGGCGTACCGACTGCCGCCACCCGGTCCCACCAAGGGTCCGTCCCCCGGTCCGGCGCGGCGAACAGCGCATCGCCCGACGCCGAGTGCGTATCGTCCATTGTCGGCAGGGATCGGCCCGTAACCATCACAGCGGCCAGTGCCATATTGCAAAGCATATTGCGAGTCATTAGCAGTGAAATTGCTATTGGCGAGGCGCGGGGGCGTCCGCCGCTCATCGATTGGGGGAAAATGCTGTACGTTCCGACATCTGCCGTTCGGCGACTCATCGCCGGAGCACTTTCCACCGCCTGCGTGGTCGCGCTTGCCGTGCCGGCCCAGGCTCAGCGCACTGCCCCGAAGACGACGGAAGGCGAGGCCAATGCGGACGATATCGTCGTCACCGGCGAGAAGATCGATCGCGCACTCAAGGAGACGAGCGCGGCGGTGACGGTGATCCGCGGCGTCGATCCGCAAGTCTTCAAATCGCCCTATGACGTGGCGGCGGTCGTGCCGAACATGATCGCGACCGCTGCCGACCTGCCGAGCATCCGGGGGGTGACCGGTTCGGGCGCTTCGAGCGGCATCTTCACGTTGATGTCGGGCGCGCGTCCGCGCGTGGCGACGATCGTCGACGGCATCGCCGAGACCTTCGCGGGGCAGCGTTACGCCGATGCCGGCATGTGGGACATCGCGCAGGTCGAGGTGCTGCGGGGTCCGCAATCGACGACGACCGGCCGCAACAGCCTGGGCGGCGCGATCATCCTCAACACCAAGGATCCGACCTGGTCCTGGGAAGGCGCGGGGCGCGCCGGCTTCGAGACCGAGCGCAGCACCGGCCTCCTTGCCGCGATGGTGTCGGGCCCGCTGGTCGCCGACCAACTCGCGATCCGTCTCGCCGCCGACGGGACGCGCGGGAAGAGCTATATCCGCTACGATGCGGGCAGCGGCTTCCCCTTCGACCCCGCGACGATCGAGCGGACCAATCTGCGCGGCAAGCTGCTCTGGGCGCCCGCGTCGCTGCCCGGCTTCACCGCCCTCGTCACCGGCACCAAGCGCTGGAACAAGGGCGAATATCTCTATTCGGCGACCGGTCCGGACTTCTTCCGCTATCGCTGGGACAATCCGCTCCTCAACACACGGACCAGCGATTCCAGCGTGGGGACGGTCGCGGTCGATCTCGGCTATGCTTTCGTCGAGGACGTCCATGCCCATCTACTCTACGGCCATGGCTGGTTCGACGGACAGTTCCGCCAGTCCAACCAGAACAGCTCGGCCAATTCGCAGGGGCGGCTCGACCTGACCGAGGGCAACAATACGGTCGAGGCGCGGCTGACCTATGCGCCCGCGGGCAGCAGCCTGTCGGGCGTGATCGGCCTGTATCACTATGACCGGCATCAGGATTTGCGGTCGGATCTTGGCGTCAACGGGCCGGACGATATCGACACCAATGCGGTCTATTTCGACGCCACGCTCGGCCTCGCCAACGGCGTCGACCTGCTCGCCGGCGGCCGCGTCGAACGCGAATCGCAGCGGCGCAACGTCGCCTTGTCCTGGGGCAAGGTGCAGGGCCGGGAGGCGCAGACCATCGGCCTGCCCAAGCTCGGGCTGCGCTATGCCGTTACCGACACGACCAACATCAGCGCGACGGTGCGCAAGGGCTATAGCCCCGGCGGCGGCGCGATCGACTGGAACACCGGCGATTACTACGTCTATGGCCAGGAGTCGGTGTGGACCTATGAGGCGGGATCGCGGACCGAACTGGCAGGGCGCCGGCTGACGCTGGCCAGCAATGTCTTCCTCAACAAGTATCGCGGCTTCCAGACGCTGGTCGCGCAGACCTTCACCAATATCCCCAGGGCGCGGACCTATGGCTTCGAGTTGGAGACCGCCTGGTGCCCCTGGACCGGTTTCGACATCCACGCCAGCCTGGGCCTGCTCGACAGCGACATCCGTGTGGCGCCGGCCGGCTTGGCGAAGATCAAGGGCCACCGGCTCGACAATGCGCCGTCCTTCACCGGTGCGCTCGGAGCCGATCAGCGCTTCAACAACGGCATCGCACTTGGCGCCAGCGTGAACCGGGTCAGCCGTTATGCCTCGCAGGTCGAAAGCGGCACGGCGATCGATGGCGGTGACTATACGGTCGTCAACGCGCATATCGGCTATGAGACGCCGGGTTTCGGCATCCGCGCCTATGTCCGCAACCTCGGCGACGCGCATATTCTCTATTCCGCTCGTACCAACCGCTTCGGCGATGTGCAGGGACAGGTCGGACAGCCGCGCGCGTTCGGCGTTGCCACGGATGTTCGCTGGTAACTTGAGAGCCGACCGGCGATCTAAGCGGGCCATGACATGCACGGTATAAGCCTAGCGCGCGACAAAGCGAGCGCGCGCGGGCGTTGCGCGAGCGGTCCACCAGCGGCACGGTGCCGCAGTGCCGCAGTGCCGCGGTGCCGCAGTGCCGCGGTGCCGCGGTGCCGCGGTGCCGCGGGCATAACGCCGGTGGATCTGCTCGACGCACAGGAAGTTCTCTAGCGCGGCGCAAGTCCAGTGATCGCAGAGAAAGGCGGCGCATTTCCCAGCGTCGAGATCGCGCCGGAACACCGCGCGGGGGATGGCGCCGGCCACGCATGACGGATGAGCGGTGCGCTAGCCCAGCAGCGCGAGGTTGAGCGCCCAGCGGCCCGCAAGCGCCGCGGTGACATGATGATGCAACGCCCCGGCCGGCAGGTCGATCAACGCCTGCCGCCCTCGCCCGTCACTTCGACCGTGCATTTGCCGGCCGGATCGTGCCAGCGGGCGCGCCCGGTCGCCAGCGCTCGATCCCAAATGGGCGAGGCCAGGTCCGGTGCAGGACCGGCCTGCCCGGTCTGGACGGCAGGATGAAGTGCGGCATCGATGCCGGTGTAGAACACCAGCGCCGACCCGGTGAGGCCCAGCACTTCGAACAGCAGCCCCAGGCTCAGCCCCAGCCAGAGGTGGACGCGGCGCACGAGGATGCGTGCGTGTGATGCTGCCGATCGGCGGCGCGCGGTCGTCAGAACCGCGTCGCCAGCGCTACCTCGAACGATCGTGGCGCGCCGATATAGACGTTGGTGGTCGGATAGCCGGAATATTCGCCATAGAAGGCGTCTGTCAGGTTCCGGCCGCGCAGCATCAGGGTCGCCTGGCGGCTGACCGGGAACGACAGGCTGGCATCCAGGACGGTATGCCCGGCGACCCGGATGGTGTTGGCGGTGTCGGTGTAGAAGGCGCTGGCGTGCCGCAGGAAGCCACCCACCGTCACCTTGTCGGCGACCGTGTGAAGCGCCGAGGCGTTGACCGTGGTCGAGGGGACGTTGATCGGGCGGTTGCCGCTACGATCGATCCGGACGCCACTCACCAGTTCAGACAGCTCGTCATATTGCGCGTCGGTGTAGGACACGCCGCCCGACAGGCGCAGCGCCTTCACAGGGGTAACGACCGCGGACAATTCGACACCTTGCGAGGATTGCCGCCCGCCTTGGACGGCCAGCGCCGGGTTGGCCGGATCGCGCGTCAGGATGTCCTTCTGTTCGATCCGGTAAGCCGCGCCGCTGACGCTCGCCCGGCCGCCCCATGCACTCGCCTTGAACCCGGCCTCGTAGGCGCGGCCCTTGGTCAGCCGGAACCGGCTGTTGGCGATCGAGGCCAGCAGGATTGAGGACACCGGCGATACCGCGGTCGTATATTGCGCGTAGAGCGTCAGGCCCGGTGTCACGTTCCATGTCGTCCCCGCCCGCCAGGAGACAGGATCGAAGGTCGGGCTGTTGCGGTCGATCGCGCCGCCCACATTTTGGATCGTCGCCCGGTCCAGCTCCATGTGGTCCCAGCGCACCCCGCCGACCAGCAGCCATCTGGGCGTCAGGTTCAGCGCATCCTCTGCAAAGACGGAGGTCTGCTTCAGCTTGGAGTCGAAGGTGACGTTGCCGGCAGTGAAGATCGCCGTTCCGGTGGGCAGCGGCACGATGGCCGGGTTGCGGACATCCACTGCCGGGAGGGCCGAGGTGGCGGCTGTCTGGCGCAGGCTGACGAAATCGGTGTCATTGTGTTCGATGCCGAGGCTGAAGCGGTTGCGCAGGCCCGCGATCCGGCTGTCATTGCCGATCACCCCGCGCGCGTCCCAGAATTGGTGATCGTGCCGGAAATCCTGATAGGTCTGGCGGAAGCTGCCATTCGGGAATTCCCCGGTAGGCGCAACGAAGGCCTGGCTGTCGGCGAGCAGAAACGCACGCTTCGCGGTGTAACCGGTCAGGTCGAGCGCGAAGGTCCACCCGCTGCCGATCGACCAGTCGAGCCGCGCGCGCACCGTCGTCTCGTCGGCACCGGAATAGGCGCCTTGGGGATTGTAGTTGCGGCGACGAAGCGCGCGATCGGCGACCAGGCCGTTCGCGCTTGTAACGGCATCGGTAGGGCGCAGCGCATATTGACCGGGGATCAGGGGCAGACCCTGATAGGTGGCGTCGTAGCGATCCTCGAAATGATCGACCGCGACGAGCAGCGAGAGGCGATCACTCGGTTTCCATAGCGCGCTGGCTGTCAGCCCGGCCGAGAAGGTATTGTTGTTATCGACGTCGTAGAGACTGTCCGATCGCTGGTAACTGGCGTCCGCCCGCACCGCGAGTTCGGACGATATCGGCAGGTTGACCCCGCCGGCTGCGAACACCGTGTCGAAACTCCCGACCGACAGCAGCGTGTCGAGGTGGCGATCGCCCAGCACCGGCTTGCGCGTCACCTTGTTGATGACCCCGGCCAGCGCGCCCTCGCCATAGAGAACCGAGGCCGGTCCTTTCAGCACCTCGACCCGATCATAGTGCCAGTTGTTGCTGTCGCGTTGGACAACGGTCGATGCCGACACCCGCACGCCGTCCTGAAGGATCGATACGGTGTTGCCGGCGAAGCCGCGTAAGGAGACGACGGCGGGGTTGCCCGGCACGTTACCGGCGATCGCCCCCACCACGTCGTTGAACGTCTCGCGCGCGGTGCGCAGGCCGCGAGCCAGGAGATCGTCCTGCGTCAGCACCTCGACGCTCGCCGGCGTCTCGCGGATCGACAGTCCGAGCCGGCTGCCCGCCTGCGCCTGATCGTCCAACTGCAGCGGATCGCGCTGGCCGGTGACGACGATCGTCGCATCGGTGCGGTCGTCGGCGGTGTCGCGGATTTGTGACGCGGCCGGGACGGCCAGCAGCAGGCAGGGCGCAGCCGCGCCTGCCAGAAGATGTGTTCGGATCATGGTAATACCTTTGACCGGCCTGACGCCGGAGGCGCGGGCCGCAGTTCATGGTCGCGCCGGATGAAGCGGTGCGGGATGACAGGTCAGAGGTAGGCCGGTGGTCCTCGCAGCGGAGGCCGTAGATAGGTCGGACGTGAGGGTACCCGCGGGACGGTCGCGATCAGGCCGAGGGCAAGGATGAAGACGATCAGTGCCGCGAGCTGAACGGGATCGATCGACCCCAACATCGCGGCCGACAGGCCCGAGAAGGCGCAAGGCATCTCCGCCTTGCTATGATCCTTCGACTTGCCGTGGTCGGTCATGGCACCGTGCATCCCTGGCATGGCCATCGTCATCGTGCGCGGCGCGGTGCCCGAACAGATGGTGATGGTCATACGGCCATGATCGCTGTCGATCATATAACCGGTGGGGACCAGCAGCTTCAGCAGCAGCGTCGCCGCGCAAAGCAGCACGGCAAGCTGGCGTTGCGCGAGGAGATGCCGCATGGTCTGCACGGAGAGCGACCTACCGTTGCCGGCAGGTCGTGTCACTTGGACATTCCGCCCTGCTTCCACCACCGTATAGGCCGATGAATCCTAGAAGCTTACGCCTGCTCGCACGAAGACGGTTCGGCCATTGAAGCCGAACGGCGAAATCGCGTTATACGGTTGCGTACCCGCATTGTCGGCGCCGTTCGTACCGGCTGTGACGCTCGCGACCGTCGAGGCGATGTTCTCGTCCGGGTCGACATCGAACAGGTTCTGCGCGCCGGCACTTAGACGCAACGCACGCGTCGCCTGCCACGACAGTTCCAAATCGGTCAGCACCTTGGCCCCGAATTCCTGGATAATGTCGACGTTGGACGGATTGGCCGCTGCCGCGACCCGCCTCGTCTGATAGCCCGGCGTCAGAATGTCAGCACGCGCAATCGTCACGTTCGTCAGCGCCACCGTCGCCACTTCGCCGTAGCGGGTGTTGGTGAGCGATAGCGTCACCAGCCCTCGCGTGTAGTTAAGATCCAGCGTCACCTTGGTGCGCGGCAGACTGTCTGAAAACCGCAGCTGTTGCGTCAGGTCGAACAACGGCGTCGTGATCCCGAGCGCGGAGAGCGGCGCAGGCGTACCGGCGATCCGGTCGAACTCTGTCTTGGTATAATTACCGGCCAACGTGCCGGTGAACAGGCTGCCATCGTCAAAGCGGTGGCGCGCGTTGACCACGAGATCGATGCCCTTGGTGTCGGTGTCGACCGCGTTGGTGATGTACGAAATCGCGCTGAAGTTGCCGGCGCCGCGACTGACAAGGAAGTTGGTCAGGCGTGTGTCCTGGAAGGTCGAGGAAATCGCGATGCGATCGCGGAGCTTGATCTGATAGGCGTCCAAAGTCGCGGTTATCCCGCGGCCCTCGAACACCAGCCCTGCTGAGAAGTTGTCCGACCGCTCGGGCCGGAGATCGGTTGCACCGACCAGACGGGCGGCAGGGCTGTTCACGGCCGCGACCCGCACAATCGCCTGTGCACCGTTCAGGATCAGGGTGTTCGAGGCGTTATAGCCTTGCTGCGCCAGCGCGGGCGCGCGGAACGCCGTGTTATAGGAGCCGCGCATCGCAAGGCCGCCGAACAGCGCCAGCCGGCCAGCGACCTTGTAGTTGGTGGTGTCGCCGAAATCCGAATAGCTTTCATATCGCACCGCGCCTTCGAGGAGCAGCCGGTTGAATAGGGTTTTCTCGAGTTCGCCATAAACTGCCCAGCTTCGTCGCCAGATGCTGGCACGATCGTCAGGGCCGGCGCTTGGTCCGGGTTGCGCGCCGATCGGTCCTACCGCGCCTGCCGCAGGCCCATCGATGATGCGCACTCCGCCGTCACGGAAACCGTCGATGTCGCCCGAGAAGAGGCGATAGGTCTCCTCGCGATATTCTGTTCCCACGGCGACGTTGAGCGGAGCGTCGTCGCCCAGCGGAATGGCGCGGGTAAGATCCAGGTTACTGGTCCACTGATAGAAATCTGAACCGAGCCGGTAAAAGCGGCGCGGCGAAGCCGTGCCCAGCGTCACGTTGACGCTGTTGTCGTAGAAAAGGTCCTGCGTATTGACGCCGTAACTGCTCGACAGGTCCCACCCGAACCCGGCAAGCTCGGTGCCGCGGATGCCGGCCGCCACCGAGAAATTCTCTATCTGAGAATCCAGCACCGGCCGATATCCATCAGGGTTGAAAGCGCGCAGCGTTTCGTTTTGCCCGGCGCGGCGAAAGAAATACTCGATGTCCCCGTCAAGGCGGCTGTAGCCGCCGAAGCTGTACACCTCGACGTTCGGTGCGGCTGGCGTGACGAAGTTGACGAACACCTGTTTGTTGGTGCTCGGCTGGTCGCCGAACCGGAACACGTTGCGGTCGATCGTCGCTTCGCGCGGATCGAGCGTGCCGTTGGCGGGCGTCAGCCCAGTGCCGGAGCCGTAGTTGCCGGAGATCGCAACAAGCCGACCGGCCGCATTGGTACCGAAATACTGCTGGCGGGTGTCGGGGCGGGAGCGGTTTGTGCCTTCGGCCTTCTGGATCGACGCGGTCAGCCGAAAGGCGCCGCCGTCTCCGACGCGAATACCCGACGAAACGCTCGCCTCACCATAGGCGCCGTCGCCTGCCGTGGTGATGCCGCCAGTGACCTGCGCGCGCGTGCCCACCGACCGGTCGAGGATGAGATTGATAACGCCCGAGATCGCATCGGAGCCGTATTGCGCCGACGCACCGTCGCGAAGCACCTCCGCGCGGTCGAGCGCAAAGGAGGGAATCGCGTTGAAATCGACCGACACGTCGCCGCGACCGACCCCGTTCGAGGCGTTCAGATCGGACGAGGTGTGCCGTCGCTTGCCGTTCACCAGCACGAGCACCTCACCTGGACCCAAGCCGCGCAGCGATGGTGGTTGCAGATAATCGCCGACCCCTGACCCGAGCGGACGCGGCGTGTTGAAGCTTGGCACCTCGACCTTGAGCTGCTGGATCAGGTCGACGCGCCCGCTCTGCTGAAGCTGCTCACGGCTGATCGCGTCCACCGGTGTTGCGGAACCGGTCGCGGTGCGCCCGCCGAAGCGGCTGCCGGTCACGATTATCTCGCCCCGCGTCGTATCGGTTGGCTCGGTTGGCTCGGTCGGCTCTGTATCGGCCGTCTCCGCCGGCGTCGTCTGCGTCATCGCCGGTGCGGCCGAAAGCGCCGCGATCATCGCGGTCGCGGCGAGCCGCGGAACGGTGCGTGTCACTTGTATTCCCCTTCCGAACCCTATGGCTGCATGTCCGCAACCGATGGTTTCTATCAATGATATGTTGCACTGTATCATGAAGGTTGGCAAGTTAGGGGCATGACTGATCGAGCCGAACCCATCCGCCTCCACGACGTGACATTGTCCTACGGCGATCACCGCGTCCTCGACGGTCTGTCGCTCTCCGTCAGAATCGGCAGCGTCACTGCGCTGCTGGGTGGGAACGGCGCAGGAAAGTCCACGACCCTTTCCGTGCTGCTCGGTTTCGCAAAAACAGGAGGCGGCGAGGTTTCGGTGTGCGGGATCGATCCCGCTGTGGACCCGGACAGTGCGCGCCGGCAGATCGCCTATCTGCCCGAGAATGTAGCGCTCTACGAGCATCTGAGTGCGGTCGAAAACGCGGACTATCTGCTAGCCCTTTCAGGCGAGCGGCAGGCACGTGCCGCTATCACAGACGCCCTTGCCGCAGCCGGCCTCCAGGAGCGCGCCTGGGACCAGCGGCTTGGTGGTTTCTCTAAGGGTATGCGGCAGAAGGTGGCGATCGCGGTCGCACTCCTTCGGCAGGTGCCGGTTCTGCTGCTCGACGAACCGACGTCCGGCCTCGACCCTCGCGCCACCGCCGACTTCAACGCGCTGGTCGCGGCGGTTCGTGATCGTGGCACGGCGGTCCTGATGGTGACTCACGACCTGCTGTCCGCGGCTGACGTCGCGGATCGGATCGCGTTCCTTGAGGGCGGTCGGGTGGTGGACGACATTGCGGCAAGCGGTCCCGAGCGCTTCGACGTGCGTGCGCTTCACGCGCGCTTCCAAACCGGCACCGCGGCGATTGCGGCATGAGCGCCGCCCGCCTGATCGCCCGCGACGAGCTGCGCCTGATGGCGCGCAACCGGGTTGCGGTCATCGCCCTTATACTGCTGGTGCTGCTGACCTTGGTCGCGGTGCTGAGCAGTTGGTCGCACCAGCGCGGCATTGCCGAGCTTCGCGCCCGTCATGCGGCAGTTGCCGAGCAGGCGTTCGACGCCCAGCCTGACCGCCATCCGCACCGCATGGTACATTACGGCCATTTCATCTTCCGTCCGCTGGGTGCCCTCGCCGCCTTTGATCCCGGTGTCGACGCCTTCACGGGCAACAGCATGTTCCTGGAGGGGCATCGCCAGAATACCGCCAACTTCGGCGACGTGCGGCAAAGCTCGCTTCTGGTGCGCTTCGGCCAGCTCACCCCCGCCTTCGTGCTGCAAGTGGTCGCGCCACTGCTCTTGATCTTTCTTGGCTATGGTGGGCTCGCACGGGAAACGGAGCGCGGCACGCTTCGCCTGCTGATGTTGCAAGGCGTCTCTCGCGGGCAGGTCGTGCGCGGCAAGCTGCTCGCACTCGGCACGGTGGCGTTGCTGGCCGGCTTGCCGGCGATGATCGGTTTCGTGTTGATCGCGGGACAGCCGGGTGCGCTGGCCTTGCCGATGCTGGTCATCGCACTCGGCTATCTTGCATGGCTCACGCTATGGGTCGTCGCGATCCTGCTCGTCTCCGCGGTGGTCCGGCGCAGCCGCGATGCGTTGCTTGCGCTGGTGGCGCTGTGGGCGGTCGCCGTGGTGCTGTTGCCGCGTGTTGCCCCTGATGTCGCGAGCGCGGTCGTGCCGCTCCAGAATCGTCTCCAGACCGACGTCGCAATTGCGCGGGATCTGCGAGCGATGGGCGACAGCCATAATCCTGACGACCCGCATTTCGCCGCGTTCAAGGCGCAAGTGCTCGCGCGCTATGGCGTAAGCCGGGTCGAGGACCTGCCGGTGAACTACAAGGGCTTGCTGGGCTTGGAAGGCGAGCGGCTGAGTTCCGATCTGTTCGAACGCTACGCCGGGCAGAGCTACGCCGCGCAAGACAGCCAGAACGCGCTGGTCGAGGCCGCCGGGATGCTCAGCCCTGCCATCGCAATCCGCTCGCTCTCGATGGCGGCTGCCGGCACCGACTTTGCCGGCCACCGTCGCTTTCTCGAACAGGCGGAGACGTATCGCTATGCGCTCGTCCAGCGACTGAACCGACTTCAGGCAGACGCGGTCAGCTATGCCGACGACACTGCAAAGGACGCCGGCGCCGACCGCCGCAAGCGGATCGACGCGGGCAACTGGCAGGCCATGCCTGCGTTCGTCTTTGCGGCACCTGACGGCGCCACGCTCGCGAGGGGCGCGGTGCCGGGGCTCGTAATCGTGCTCGGTTGGCTGGCTGTCGCTGCGGCGCTGCTCATGCTCGCTACCCGCCAGCTGGGAGCCCGTCGATGAGCCTGTTCGGCCATGAACTCCGCCTGCTCCTCCGGCAACGGCTGACCGTCATCGCTCTCGGGCTGCTCGCAGCACTGACCGTCGCTGCGCTTGTCGCGGGGATGGCGGAGGTGGCGCGTCAGCGCGCCGCGATCGCCGCCATTCCCGCCGCGCAGGCGCAGGACATCGGCCCGATCGCCGCCTGGGTGGATAAGGAAAAAGACGCCGGCTCGGCCGCCTATTACAGTTTTCATCCGACCTGGGACGCTCCTTCCCCGCTAGCCTTCGCTGCGCTGGGCATGCGTGATGTGTCTCCGTACATCCTGCGGGTGCGTGCCCTGGGGCTGGAGGCGCAGGTTTACGATGGCGATACCTTCAATCCTGAACTCGCACTGCCCGGCCGGTTCGACTTCGCGTTCGTGCTGGTGTTTCTTGCGCCCCTGTTTGTGATCGCGCTCTTCCACGACCTGGTCTCCGCCGAGCGCGAGGCAGGCCGCGCGCGGATGCTGGAGGCGCTGCCAAACGGCGGGCGAGCGTTGTGGCGTAGGCGTACATGGCTACGTCTCACGCTGCTCTGGGCCGTCCTGGCGGTACCGTTCGTGGCCGCAGCTACTATCGAGGGCGTCGGTTTCGCTACCATCCTGATCGTGTTGCTCTCGATCATCGCCTATTTGCTCTTCTGGACCGGCCTCGCCGCGCTGGTCGGACGGCTGCGCTGGAGTTCGGTCGCAAATGCCGCGACGCTCGCAGCGTCGTGGCTAATGCTGGTGTTGGTGGTGCCGACCCTTGCCAATGTCGCGATCAACCAGGCCATACCGGTCAACCAAGGTGCGGAGATTGCGTTGGCGCAACGCGAGGCAGTCAACCGGGCCTGGGATATCCCGCGTGACGACACCATGCGGCGCTTTTACGCGCATCATCCCGAATGGGCGGATTCACCCCCGCTCGGACCCGAGTTTCACTACAAATGGTACCTCGCTTTCCACCAGAACGGCGACGAAAGCGTGGCCGGACGCGTGCGCGCGTACCGAGCCGGCCTAGAGGCGCGCGACGCGGCAGGACGCGCGTTCGGGTGGGTGCTGCCGTCAGTCGGGGTGCAGGCGCTGCTGACCCGCCTTGCGCGCACGGACCTCGATGCGCAGCTGGCTTACCAAGACCGGATCCGCGCGTTTCATGGTCGTCTGCGCACCTTCTACTACGGCTATCTTTTCCGCGATCGACCGTTCGGCACCGCAGACTTCGCCCGCGCCCCAAGGTTTATGGATGTCACGCCCGCTGGCGGGAGGCAGCCGTCACCGGTGATGTGAGCCCGCCTCAGCTGTATAAATATGTCCTTATTGGTGTCACAACCGTCCAGTCGTGACACCAACGCGAAAGCGACCGTTTTCTGCGAGGTTCGGTGTTTCAGACTTCGCATCAGATCGTCTGCGCGGGGAATGACCCGGCCATCCGGTGCAGACCTACTATCTGCACCCGGTTCGTGCCCGCCGAGATGAACACGTGCGGGCATCGATCTTGCCATTACGAACCCGTCGGCATGGAAATATCGAAACCGATGGCCGCCCAGGATAGCGCGTCGATCCCGCGCCAATTATGACAGACCGTCCGGGACCAGGACGGGACGATGCTCGCGATGCTGAAGATTACCGCCGTCGATCACATCGTCTTCAACGTTCGCGACATCGAGGTGTCCGCGAACTGGTATGTCCGCGTCCTCGGGATGGCCAGGCACGAGACACGGTCGGACGCCGGTGGATACCGCACCAGCGTCGCTTTCGGCCATAGCAAAATCAATCTTCGCCCCATTGACGCGACGCAGGACAGTTGGTTCACTGGCAAGCAGCCTTGCGTCGGCAGCCAGGATATCTGCTTTCTAACCGATATGCCGTCGGAACGAGTGGCGGCGCATCTTTCTGAAAACGCGGTGAAGATCGAACTGGGACCGGTCGTCAAGCAAGGCGCCAGAGGCCCTATCAATTCGGTCTATGTGCAAGACCCGGACGGCAATCTGATCGAAATCTCGTCCTACGATGAATAGGTTCGTCACCGAATCGGCAAGGCGCGACGACCGACATCAGGCCGACGTCCGCCCGCTAAGCGATAGGCGGGCCGGGCAGCGGATCGATCGCCAGCACGAGACGACGTTCGCCAGTCGCGCTGATTGGCGGCGAGCGGTGGAGAATGGTGGGCGGGTCGAGCAGCAACCGCCCCTTGAACACAGCCACCGCGCCGGTCGGCACCTCGCAGACGGCATCGGCGGCATCGGCGCGGCACCACTGGGTGCCAGGCCCGATGTAGCTGCACAGCAGCCGCAGCGTCACGAAGTCGGCGTGGAAGCGGCGGCAGGCATCGGTTTCAACGACTTCCAGTCGCAACCGCAACCGATCCTCGCCGATCAGCGCGGCATGGCGCCGCACCAACAGTCCGATATCTTCGGCAAGCAGCGTCGCGACCGGATCGGCATAGCCCGCGTCAGCAAGTGCGCCATCGATCGCCTCTCCGGCGGCGAGGTCGAGCGACACATCATCGACCATGTCTAGGTCGAGAAATGCCAGTGCGGCGCGCAGCGCGTCCGGCAGCGACCGCCACCAGATGGCCAAAGCGGCATCGGGCCGCGCAATCGCGTCGAGCGAAGAGCGATCATGGTCGAGCACCACGATGTCATCAGGCATGACGAGCGTCATTCTGCCGCCTCCGGCTGGCGCTTGCCCCAGCCCGGGAACGGATCGCGCAAGCCGGACCACAGCGCCGGGGTGAAGGCGGCGGCGGGCACGAGGCAGGCGTCGAGTCGCGTGCGAATCCTTGCCTCGTCCATGCCGATGCCGATGAACACCAGCTCCTGCCGCCGATCGCCCCAGATCATGTCCCAATGCCTGGCGACGAACTCCTCGAACCGGCCATCGTCGGGCCATTGGTGCTTGGGGATCGACGCCCACCAGCGACCCATGCGCGCAGTTTCGGTCTGGCTGCCCGCCACCGCCAGCTCGCCGACCCAGTCGGGGCGCGTCGCCAGCCAGAAATGCCCCTTGGCACGCACGACGTGATCTAGGCCACCATCGGTCAGGAAGGCATGGAACTTCGCCGGATCGAACGGCGCGCGTGTGCGATAGACGAAGCTCTCGATGCCATATTCCTCGGTCTCGGGCTGGTGATGGGCATAGCCGTACAGCTCCTTGGCCCAGAGCGGATGGCGCGCGGCCTTCCCCTCGTCGAACAGCCCGGTGGCGAGGACGAGATCGAGATCGATGCGGGAATGGTCGGCCGCGACGATCACCGCATCGGCATTGAGGCTGGCGACCAGTTTCTTGACCACCGCGAGCTGCTCGGCCGACACCGACGAGGCCTTGTTGACGATCACCACGTCGGCGAATTCGATCTGCTCGACCAGCAGGCCGACCAGGCTGCGCGTATCGTCCTGGCCCATGCTCTCGCCGCGATCGGCGAGGAAGTCCTGGCTGGAATAATCGGCGAGCAGGTTCACCGCATCGACCACCGTCACCATCGTGTCGAGCCGCGCGACATCGCCCAGCGACACGCCGTCCTCGTCGCGGAACGAGAAGGTGGTGGCGACGGGCAGCGGCTCGGAGATGCCGGTGCTCTCGATCACCAGATAGTCGAACCGTCCTGCCTCGGCGAGCGTGCGCACCTCCGCCAGCAGGTCGTCGCGCAGCGTGCAGCAGATGCAGCCATTGGTCATCTCGACCAGCGCTTCCTCCGACCGCGACAGTGCCGCCTCTCCACCGCGCACCAGGTCGGCGTCGATATTCACCTCCGACATGTCGTTGACGATCACCGCCACCCGCCGCCCCTCGCGGTTCGCCAGGATGTGGTTGAGCAGGGTCGTCTTCCCAGCCCCGAGGAAACCGGACAGCACCGTCACCGGCAGGCGGGTGTCTTGCAGAGTATCGCTTGCCATGTCTGTCTCTTAGTGGGTTACGTTACAACGTAACATTGCCATTAGCTTCAGCGGATGTCCAGTAGCTCTCCGATCACAGGCGATCGCCCGCCTCGCTGGCTCGAGGTGACCGCCTCGATCCAGCGCCTGATCCATTGTCCTTTCCACCAGCCACATCCTTTTTGGGAAAGCGGGCGGGGCAGCGGGCAGGACCAAGGCTAATCACCTCCTGCATTGCGAAAGTGAATGAATGGCATGAAGTGGGCAGCGAAAAGCGGCCGCGAATGGACCGGACGTGGGTCGTTCGGACCGCCTCAGGTTACCCGATGCGTGGCGTTCGAGCGCTTGTCTGCGTGTACCCCCTATTGTACCCCTCACCGTGCAACGCGCTGACAGACGGGTTGTGCGACGACGTAGAATCAATTGCTTAGCGCGCGGCAAAAGTAGGTCAGGAATCCTGTCCCCTCGACCATTCCCATTAATTACGCGGCAGCACCCTGCCGCAGCCGGATTTACGGCACCAGCCTCGCGCCTCCCACACGATGGGCCGTAATACGCTTGCCGCGATCGACATATTCGCTCGGGTTACAGTTCCTTGGCCGACTCCCACCCCAGCGCATCGGCGATCTCCCGACGGATCGTATGCAGCTGAGCCTTACGAAGCCGGGCGCACCCGACAGCAGCCGTCGTCAGCCATGTGACAGCTCGATGACGGTTGTATGCTGACGATCGGCTTACAGCTCATTATACGATTTTATTTATCTAGTTTTCAATTACTTAGCCGCATGTCGCCACTTCATGTCCATGCTGGACCATGGTGTAATTGTCATTATCCGTAGCCGCCGGGCAACACCGGATCTGCTTCCGAAATCCGGCTTGTCCCAGTCGTTTACACCACGCTCGGCACCCTCCTAACTCGCCCGACAGCGAGTGCTGCTTCCGCACAGCGACACGACAATGGGCCGTGTCGCCGGTCCCGCGGATGTCAGGTCGAGTATCTAGCCTTGACCCGAGTTTCCCCGATCCGGACGTCCCTGATGCGCGGCGCGGCCCTGCCCGTGCTGCTGCCCGCCGCGATGATCGGCATGGCGATCACGGCCAGCCCGGCCGCCGCCCAGGACGCCAATGCACAGGACACCGCCGCCCCGGCGGCGGCCGCGCCCGACCAAACGGCGCAACCGTCCGCACAGGCGACCCCCGCCACCGGCGCGGACATCATCGTCACCGGATCGCTGTTCCGCCGCACCGATACCGAGACGCCCTCGCCGGTCACCACGTTGACCGCGGACTCGCTCGCCAAGGCGGGCATCACCACCGTCTCCGATGCGATCCGCTCGATCTCGGCGGACAGCAGCGGCTCGATCCCGACCGCTTTCTCCTCGGGCTTCGGCGCGGGTTCGTCGGGCGTGTCGCTGCGCGGGCTGACGGTCAATTCGACGCTGACCGTGATCGACGGGCTGCGCACCGCCAATTATCCGCTGTCCGACGACGGCCAGCGTTCGTTCGTCGACCTCAACACCATTCCCGACGCGATCGTCGACCGGGTCGAGGTGCTCAAGGACGGCGCCTCGTCCAGCTATGGCGCCGACGCGATCGGCGGCGTCGTCAACATCATCATGAAGAAGGAGATCACCGGGGTCTACGGCACCGTCGAGGGCGGCGTGTCGCAGCGCGGCGACGGCGGTGAGCAGCGCGCGACGCTGACGCTCGGCACCGGCCATCTCAAGGACAAGGGGTTCAACCTCTACATCAGCGGCGAATATCAGCACGACGACCCGATCTGGGCGCGCAACCGCGGCTTTCCGCTCAACACCGCCGATCTGAGCGGGATCGGCGGCGACAACAACAATGCCGGGTCCGCCGTCCCCGGCACGACGACCAGCGCGGTGGTCGCGCCGACGACGCAGCTGACGCCGGGCAACGTCCTGTCCGGATCGGGGCTGGCGACCGGGCCGTTCCAGGTGCTCAACCCCAATGGCTGCACCGGCTCGACGACGCCGATCAGCGGCACCGCCGGTAACGGCTGCCAGCAGAATCTCGTCGCCGATTATGGCCAGATCCAGCCCGAACAGACCCGCTTCGGCGTCACCGTCCATGCGACGGCGCAGGTCAACGACCAGACCCAGGCCTATATCATGGCCTCCTATTTCCAGAACGAGGTGAAGGCGTCGAGCACCGCCGCCAACATCCGCTCGTACAATCCGATCAACACGCAGAACATCGTCCTGCCGGTGCTGCTGAGCAACGGCCAGCTCAACCCCAACAACCCCTTCGCCGCCACCGGCCAGCCGGCGTCGATCTATTACCGGTTCGGCGACATACCGGGCTCGTCGGATTACAAGAACCACGTGCTGCGCGGCGCGGCGGGGATCGACGGCCGGTTCGGCGACGGCTGGGGCTATTCGGTGTCGGCGACGGTCGCGCATTCGTGGCTCGACATCACCCAGAACGGCTATCTCAACCTCACCGCACTGACCAACGCGATCAACACCGGCAGCTACAATTTCGTCGACCCGACGCAGAACAGCGCGGCGGTGCGCAGCGCGCTGTCGCCGGCGGTGCGGACGCAGGCGACCAGCGACCTCGACATGATCCAGGCGGTGCTGACCAAGGACCTGCTCGCGCTGCCCGGCGGTCCGCTGCAGCTCGGCGTCGGCGGCTCGTTCCGCTACGAGGCGCAGAACGATCCCAACCAGAATCCGAACCTCACCACGATCGGGCTCAACCAATATACCGCGGTCGGCAGCCGCACGGTGGAATCGGGCTATTTCGAGGTCAACGCGCCGGTGCTGACCAGCCTGGAGATCAACGGCTCAGGCCGGTTCGATCATTACGAGGAGGGCTACAATCGCTTCTCGCCGAAGATCGGCGCCAAGTTCACGCCGTTCCGCCAGCTCGCGATCCGCGGCACCTTCTCGAAGGGCTTCCGCGCGCCGAGCTTCGCCGAGACGTCGGGTTCGGTGATCGGCTTCACCACCACCAAGGCGCCCTGTTCGATCCAGGCGCAGCATGGCGGCACCGTCGCCGCCGACGGCACCTGTTCGGGTGGCAGCGCCTACAACCAGAGCTACTCGATCGGGTTCAACACCGTCGGCAATCCCAACATCAAGCCTGAACTGTCGCGCAGCTTCACCGGCGGCGTCGTCGTCCAGCCGCTGCGCTGGCTGAGCTTCACCGCCGATTACTACAACATCAAGAAGACCGACGTGATCTCGGGCGGTCCGCTGTCGAACCAGGCGCTCGCGGCTTATTATGCCGGCACCCAATTGCCCAACGGCTATACGGTGACGCCGGATGCGATCGATCCGGCCTTCCCCAACGCGCCGCAACGCGCGCTGTTCGTCAACTCGCCCTTCGCCAATGCCGCCGCGCTCAAGACCTCGGGGATCGACGTGTCGGCGCTGGTCCAGCTCCATCCGAGCGACGATCTGCACGTCACCAGCCGCGCGGAGGCGACCTACATCCTCCACTATCTGTTCAAGCCGAGCGCCGACCAGCCCTACAGCGACTTCGTCGGCACGCAGGCGCCCTACATCACCTCGTCGGGCGCGGGCACGCCGCAATGGCGCGGCAATTGGCAGAACAGCGTCGAATATGGCGCCTACACGCTGACCGGCACCGCATATTACGTGGCCGGCTACAAGGCGGTCGCCTTCGACCAGTTCGGCACCACCGATTGCAACGGCGGCAGCACCTATGGCGGCAGCGATCCGAACTTCAACTGCCACGTCCGCCGCTTCATCGACGTCGACCTGACCGGCAGCGTCAAGGTCAACGACAAGTTCAACTTCTACTTCAACGTCATCAACCTGCTCGACGCCAAGGCGCCGCTCAACGCGGGCAATTACGCCGCGACCAACTACAACCCGACCTATACGCAGATCGGCGCGGTCGGCCGGACCTTCCGCTTCGGCGCGAACGTCCACTTCTAGGCGGCATGGGGCCGGCGCGGATCATCCGCGCCGGCTTCCGTCACGCGCCGCTTTCGCCCACGAACAGCGTGCGGGTCTCGCCGGCGACCCAGACCTGCCCCGCCCCGTCCTGCGTGACGTGGACGCGCCCGGTCCGCCCCAGCCGCGTGCCCTGCGCGGCGACATAGCCGCCGCTGGCCCGGCCGCTCGCGAACAGCCATTGGCCGACCGAGGCGTTGAGGCTGCCGGTCACCGGGTCCTCGATCAAACCGCCATGCGCGTCGCTGAAGATCGCGCGCAGCTCGAACGCCGCATCGCCGCCGGCGGGGTGCGGCCCGACGATGCCGATGTCGACATGGCTGGGATGATGGCGCACCGGCTCCACCGCCAGCACCGCGTTCGCGGAGTCGAGCATCACCGCGATCCAGCCCGGCCCGTTGTCGACCCAGGCGGCATCGACGATCGCGGCGCGGTCGAGATGCAGGATCGCCGCCACCGCGTCGATCTCCGCCTCGCTCGGCGTGCCGCCGCGCACCAGCGGCGGCGCCGCGAACGCCAGCCGATCCGCGCCGCGACGGATCGCAACGAGCCCGACGCCGCATTCCTGCACGATCGTCCCGTCCGTCTTCGGCCGGCCGCCCGCTTCCAGCCACGCATGCGCGCTGCCCAGCGTCGGATGGCCGGCGAACGGCAGTTCGTGCGCCATGGTGAAGATGCGGACGCGATAATCCGCGGCCGGATCGCGCGGCGGCAGCAGAAAGGTCGTCTCCGAGAAGTTCAGCCAGGCGGCGATCGCCTGCATCTCCTCGCCCGACAGGCCATCGGCGTCGGCGATCACGGCGAGCGGATTGCCGGTGAAGGCACCGGTGCCGAACACATCGACGAGGCGGAACGGACGGGTCATCGAGAAGAGCCTCCTGCTGGCGGACGTACCCGCGCCCTTACCCCGCGATCACCATGATGCGAAGCGGACGCTGGTCGACGATGCGGCAATCGGCCGGCGGCGACGCCGCCCAAGCCGAGCGATGCCGCGGCCAACAATTCCTCTGTCTGCCATTCCGATCCCGCCGGTAGGAATGATCGCATCGGCCGCGACCAGCGGACGGGAATGACGGGCGACATGTCCGCGACGGGGGAATCATGGCAGTATTTCGATCATCGGCGCCGCACGTCCTGTGCGTGGTCGCGCTCGCCGCCGGCATCGTCGCGGCCCCCGCGGCGGCACAGTCGGTCGCGCCCCAGCCGGATGCGGCCGCGAGCCCCGCACCGTCGGAGATCGCCGAGATCACCGTCACCGCCCGCCGCCGCACGGAAAGCCTCGCCACCACGCCGGTTTCCGCCACCGTCCTGTCCGGCAGCGACCTGCTCCAGCAGAACGTCCGCAGCTTTCAGGACCTGCGCGGCGCGGTCTCCAACCTTGAACTGGTGCCGCTGCTGTCGGGAGGAACGAGCTTCACCGTTCGCGGCATCGGCCAGACCTTCAACCAGGTCAATTCCGACACCAAGGCCGGCTTCTACGTCGACGAGATGTACGTCAGCCGGCAGGAGGGCAACGACCTCTATTTCTACGACATTGCGTCGTTGCAGGTGCTCAAGGGGCCGCAGGGCACGCTGTTTGGCAAGAACACCACTGCGGGCGCGGTGCTGCTGACCACGCAGCGTCCGACCGACCGGTTCGAAGGCTATGCGCAGGTTCGCGCCGGCAGCCTGCGCCGCATCGACACGGAGGGCGCGCTCAACCTGCCGCTGGCGGACGGTATCTACGCCCGCGCCAGCTTCCGCACGCAGAGCGTCCGCGGCTTCATCAGGCACGTCCTCGACGACGGGCGCAACGGCAACGTCAACAACCAGTCGGGCCGGCTGCAGCTGCGGCTCGACAAGGGCGGCCCGCTCACCATCGACCTGCTCGGCGAGTACAACCGCTCCTCGACCGACGGTGGCGCAACCATCCCGCTCGCCTGCCTGCCTGGCGCGGACTATATCCAGAATTACGATGCGCTGCATCGCGTGCCCTATTGCACCGCTTATCCCGTGCTCGGGCGCAGCGACACGGTCTATGGCGCCGCGACGCTGCTCGCCCCGACCAGCGCCGCGGTCACCGACCTCGCCCGCGGCGGCGACGCCGACGGCGTCGGCCGCTATCGCGGCCTCGGCCCGTTCAACCGCACGACGGCGACGACGCTCAACGGCCGCCTCGGCTACGATCTCGGCGGCGGCATCGCGCTTCACAGCGTCACCGCCTATCGCCGCTCGCGCGCGCGCTTCTACACGCCGGTCAACAACGCCCCCGACGACATCTACGCAGAATATGACGACACCCGCACCAGCCAGTTCACGCAGGAGGTGACGATCGGCGGCACCGTCGCCGACGACCGCCTCACCTTCCTCGCCGGCGCCTTCTACTTCCAGCAGAAGACCCGCTTCCTGCAGGACACCGGCCCCGACTGGATCGATCCGCTCGGCTACGTCTACGATGCCGCGCTCACCTACCGCAGCTACGCCGGCTTCGCGCAGGCATCGTACAAGGTCACGCCGAAGCTCGAACTGACGCTCGGCGCGCGCTACACCTACGACCGCAAGACCGGATCGAGCTACGTCTTCTTCGCCGGCCGCACCAACACCTTCCTCTACAATGGCGTGCCGACGTCGTGCGGCTATTTCACCGGCGACTTTCTCGGCGGCATCGCCAATTGCGGCGGCGCGCCGTTCACCGCCAGCGGCCGGGATCATTGGGACGGCTTCGATCCCAAGCTCCAGCTGTCCTATCGCTGGTCGAACACCGTGTTCACCTATCTCACCGCGGCACACGGCTATAACGCCGGCGGCTTCAACCAGCAGATCGGCGGCCCGTCGAGCGACGGCCGCTTCCCCTCCTCCTACGATCCCGAGAAATTGTGGTCGTACGAGGCCGGGATCAAGCTCGACCTGCTCGCGCGGCGCGCGGTCGTCAATTTGTCCGGCTTCTACCAGAAATACACGGATATCCAGGCAGGCGTGAACGTGCTGATCGGCAACGTCTCGACCCGGCAGGTGCAGAGCGCCGCCTCCGCGCACGAAGCGGGATTCGAGGCGGAGGTGGTGTTGCGCCCGGTGCCGGACCTGACGCTGCGCGGCAACGCCGCCTATCTGACGCAGGGTTACGACAGCATCCGCCCCAATGCGGTGTCGCTGACACTCGACACGCCGGTCAGTTCCGCGCCCAAATATACCTACAGCGCCGCGGTCGCGTACGACCTGCATCTCGCCGACGGCGGTACGGTGACGCCGAGCGTCGACCTGCGCGGCGTCGGCGCCAAGCCCGCCTGCCAGTCGGGCGCGGACTATGTCTGCCGCCTGCCGGCCTATGCATTGGTCGGCTTCCGGCTCGATTTCGCCCCGCGCGCCGACGGGCCGTGGCGGATCGGCCTGTGGGGCACCAACCTCTTCGACACGGTGACGCAGCAGGCGCGGACCGGCTTCTTCGGCGGCTTCGGCATCGATCGCTTCACCCCCGGCCGGCCGCGCGAGATCGGCGTGGAGACGTCGTTGCGCTTCTGACCCCGTCGATCCAAATCGACGCTCGGGCGTTCGAACCGCCATGAAGACTATCGCCTTGCCCGACGGCACCCACGTTCCCGCGCTCGGCCAGGGCAGCTGGATGATGGCCGAGGACCCCGCGCGTCGCGCCGACGAGATCGCCGCGCTACGCGCCGGTATCGACCTCGGCCTGACGCTGATCGACACCGCCGAGATGTACGCCGACGGCGAATCCGAACGGCTGGTCGGCGAGGCGATCGCCGGCCGCCGCGACGGCGTGTTCTTGGTCAGCAAGGCCTATCCGCAGAACGCCTCCCGCGACCGGCTGCCGCAGGCATGCGAGGCGAGCCTGCGCCGGCTCGGCACCGACCGGCTCGACCTCTATCTGCTCCACTGGCGTGGCGGCGTGCCCCTCGGCGAGACGGTCGCGGCGATGGAGCGGCTGGTCGCCGAGGGCAAGATCCTGCGCTGGGGCGTCAGCAATCTCGATACCGATGATATGGACGAGCTGATCGCCGCGGGCGGTGCCGCCTGCGCCACCGACCAGATCCTCTACAATCTCACCCGTCGCGGCCCCGAACATGACCTGCTGCCCTGGCTGGCGCAGCGCACGATCCCCGTCATGGCCTATAGCCCGGTCGAGCAGGGCCGCCTCGCCGCCCATCCCGGCTTGCGGTCGCTGGCGGCGGAGAGGGACGTGACGGCGGCGCAGCTCGCGCTCGCCTGGCTGCTGGCCCGCGACGGCGTCATCGCCATCCCCAAGGCAGGCACGCTCGCCCATGTCGAGGCCAACCGCGCCGCCGCCGACCTGACGCTCACCGGCGAAGACCTCGCCCGCCTCGACCAGCTCTTCCCACGCCCGACCCGGCCGGTGCCGCTCGAGATGCTGTGACTGGCGCTCAGTCGCGCGCCAGCCAGAGCAGGCCGTAGCCCGGGATCGTCTCGCCCGCGGGCGCGCCGGTCAGCATGTCGGTGCGGTCGCCGCCGCGATCGATCGGCCGCGCGGTGTCGTGGAAATTGGCGAGCACCACAACCTCGCCGCGGTCGATCACCATCACGCCGTCCGCCGTCACTTCGGCCCGCGCCGGTGCCGCAGCGGCGAAGGCGGGGCTGTCGGCGCGCGCCGCGAGCAGCGCACGGGTGATGCGGAGGAACGGCGCCCCCGGACCGGCGTCGCCGGCCGCCGCCTCGGCACGGGTCCAGTCCATCGCCGGCCGGTGCAGCCAGCGCGCGTCGAGCGCCGCCGCGCCCTCGTCGTCATTGGGCAGGCCGATCTCGTCGCCCATATAGAGCATCGGCATCCCCGGCAGCGCCAAAAGCACCCCCAGCATCAGCCGATAGCGCGCCAGCGTCGCCTCCCCCTCGCCGCCGAGCAGCGACGCCAGCATGCCGACCGTCGCGACCGGCGCATCGGCGCGCGCCTGGAACGAGCGGCCCTGCGCATAGCTGCCCTCCCCGGCGAAGAAGGCCGAGCAGTCGCGCAGCACCGCCTCCGGCACGATCCCGCGCAGCGCCGTCCAGATGATGTCATCGTGGCAGCGCAGATAGGTCAGCCACGCGGTATCCGGCCGCGCCAGCCGGGTCCGGTCGAGCACGGTGACCAACGGCGCCGCATCCCCGGTCGCCAGCGCGGTCCACAGCGCCGCCATCGCGCCGTTGTGATAGGCGATCTGGCAGGCGCGGCTGCCGTCCGCCGGCTCCAGATAGGGCAGCACCTCGCGGGTCTGTTCGATCGCCTCGGCGAGCAGCGCGACGCCCGGCGCCACCGCGTCGAGCCCGGCGCGCAGCGCGGCGACCAGCCGGTGCGTCTCGGGCAGGTTGCGCGACGCCGTGCCCTGCCGCTTCCAGAGATAGGGCGCGCTGTCGAGCCGGAACACGTCGACGCCGACGTTCGCCCAGAACAGCAATACGTCGAGCATCTCGCGGAACACCGCCGGGTTCGACCAGTCGAGATCCCATTGGAACGGATAGAAGGTCGTCCACACCCAGCCGTCGAGCGCCGGCTCGTACGTGAAATTGCCCGGCGCGGTATCGGGGAAGACTTCGTCCAGCCCCGCCTCCCACGCCGCGACCTCCTCGGCCTGCGCCACGATCCGGAAATAACTGCGCTTGTTTGCATCGCCGGCTAGCGCCGCCTGCGCCCAGGCGTGATCGCGCGCGCAATGGTTGAGCACGCAGTCCATCGCTAGCGCCATGCCGCGCTCGTGCAGGTCGCGGGCGATCGCACGCACGTCGTCGACGCTGCCGAGCCGCGGATCGATCGCGCGATAATCGGCGACCGCGAAGCCGCCGTCGCTGTCGCCCGATTGCGGCAGCGTCATCGGCAGCGGGTGGAGCAGCCGCACGCCCAGCCGGTTGAGCCAGCCCAGCCGCATTTGCAGCCCCGCCAGATTGCGCGCGAAGCGATCGACGTAGAAGCTGTAGCCGATCATGTCGGACGCGCCGAACCAGCGCGGATCCGCCGCACGGTCGCCATCGAGCGTGCGCAGATCATAGGCGCGCGCCTCGGCGGCGGCATCGAGCACCGCGCGCAGCCGGGCCTGCTCGACGGCCCATTGCGGATGATCGCGATACAAGGGATCGAGCAAGGCGATCAGCGCCGCGCCGCGATCCGCCGGGCCGTCGCCCGCCACTGGTGAACCGTGCATGTCCGTCCTCCCGTGCCGCCGGTATCACCCGCTGCGGCCTGCCTGCCCCGATGATCCGCGCCGACTTTCACAATCGATTGTGATCGTCAAGCGGAGCGGATATGACGGCGGCCCCGGGGGGAGAGGCGACGATGCACGACAGGACAGGCGGCACGACGGCAGGGCGGCTCGGCGTCTGGCACATCGTCCAGATGAACCTCGGCTTTTTCGGCCTGCAATTCAGCTTCGGACTGCAACAGGCCAATATGGGGCCGATCTACGGCTATCTCGGCGCCGACGAGGCGACGCTGCCGCTGCTCTGGCTCGCCGGGCCGGTGACCGGGCTGCTCGTCCAGCCGATCGTCGGCGCGCTGTCGGATCGCACGGTGAGTCGCTGGGGGCGGCGCACGCCCTATTTCCTGATCGGCGCCATCCTGTGTTCGCTGGGGCTGCTGGCGATGCCGTACAGCCGGACGCTGTGGATGGCGGCGAGCCTGTTGTGGATCCTCGATGCCGCCAACAACGTCACGATGGAGCCCTATCGCGCCTATGTCGGCGACCGGCTCGACGCGGGGCAGCGGCCGCTCGGCTTCCTGATGCAGAGCGCGTTCACCGGTCTGGCGCAGACGCTCGCCTATCTGTCGCCGTCGCTGCTCGTCGCGATCGGCATGAGCCGCGATGCGGTCGACGCCAACGGCATTCCCGATATCACCCGTATCGCCTTCCTGATCGGCGCGGCGCTGTCGCTCGGCACGATCCTCTGGTCGGTATGGCGGGTGCCCGAACTGCCGCTCGATCCCGCGGCGGTGGCGGCGATACGGCGCCGCCCGTTGTCGGCGGCGACCGCGCTCGCCGATATCGCGGTGGCGATCCGCGAGATGCCGCTGGCGATGCGCCGGCTGGGGATCGCGATGTTCTGCCAATGGTATGCGATGTTCGCTTATTGGCAGTTCATCGCCCACGGCCTCGCCGCCTCGCTCTACCACACCGCCGACCCCGCCAGCGCCGGCTTCCGCCAGGCGGCGCTCGACGTCGGCCTGCTCGGCGGCTTCTACAATTTCGTCGCCTTCGTCGCCGCCTTCGCGCTCGTCCCCTTCACCCGGCGTGCCGGGCCGAAGATCGTCCACGCCGCCTGCGTCGCGTTCGCCGGGCTCGCGATGCTCGCCATCCCCTTCTGCGCCGATCGCTGGACGTTGCTGCTGCCGATGCTCGGCATCGGCTGCGGATGGGCGAGCCTGATGGGCAATCCCTATGTCATGCTGACCGACAGCATCCCGGCCGAGCGCAACGGCGTCTATATGGGCATCTTCAATATGTTCATCGTCGTGCCGATGATGATCGAGAGCGTCACGATGCCGTTGCTCTACCGCTCGCAGCTCGGCGGCGATCCGCGCCACGTCATCATGCTCGCCGGCGGGCTGATGATCGCCGCCGCAATCGCGACGCTAGCCGTCCGCGGGCCGCGCCACGCCGCCGCCTGAGACGGTCGAGCCGCGCACGATCAGCGTGGCCGGCAGCAGGCACGACGGCGCGGCCCGCCCGGCGAGCCGCTCGAACAGCGCCGCGACCAGCCGCCGCGCGCCCTCGGCGACATCCTGGCGGATCGTCGTCAGGCCGGGCGTGACATGCGCCGCCATCGCCACGTCGTCATAGCCGACGATCGCGACCTCCTCCGGTACCTTGACCCCCGCCGCGGCCAGCGCCTGCATCGCCCCGATCGCCGCCACGTCGGATGCGGCGAACAGCGCATCGGCGCGCCCGCCGCCGCGCCACCACGCGGCCACCGCCGCGGCGGCGGCATCGACCGTCGCCGCCGCCGGCACGATCGCGACCTCCACCCCCGCCAGTTCCACGCGAAAGCCGGCGAGCCGCTGGCCGAATTCGGGCAGGCCGGCATCGCCGACGAAGGCGAAGCGGTGCCGCCCGAGCCCGCGCAAATGGCGCGCCGCGACCCGTCCGCCTTCGCGATTGTCGGACCCGACCGTCGGATAGCCCGCGTCCGGCAGCGCCGCGCCCCACACCACCAGCGGCGGATAGCGCCGCGCCACCCGCGCGATCGTCTCGGCCTGATCCGACTGGCCGATCAGGATCAGCCCGTCGATCTTGCCCGAATCGACCAGCCGGTCGAGCCAGTCGTCGCCCGCCGGCAGCACCCGGCTGAGCACGATGTCATAGCCGTGCAGCACCAGCGCGTCGGCGACATGCCCCAGCAGGCTGAGGAAGAACGGATCGGTGAGATGCTGCCCGACCGCATGGCCGAGCGGCCAGGCGATGCCGATCGCATTGGTCCGCTGCAGGCGCAGGTTCCGCGCCATCTCGTTGGGGCGATAGCCATGCGCCTCGGCGAGATCGCGTACCCGGTTCCGCGTCCCCTCGGCGACCGACCAATGACCCGACAGCGCGCGCGAAATGGTGGAGATCGACAGGCCGCTCAACCGGGCGAGATCGGAAAGGCTCTTGGCACGCATGGCGACGACTAACCCCGCGGCCCGCGGGCAAAGTCAAGCCACGACGGTGCGATCGACGTCCCGGCTCACAGGCAGCCGAGGCTGGCGAGCGTCGTCCGCACCGCACGCTCCAGCGGCGTATGCGGCTCCGCGCCGAGCGCCGCGACCAGCCGCGCATTGCCCAGCCGCACCGGCCGCTGCCACAGATAGCGCATCTCCATCATCTCGCGCGGCGTCGTCGCGACCAAAGCGGCGAGCCGCAGCAGCCACCACGGCAGCGGCCGGATCGGCACGGCGGGGTCGCCGAGCACGCGCGCGATCGTTTCGACCATCCGCCGGCCGTCGCCATCCCATTGACCCTCCATGTGGAAGCGTTCGAAGGCGGACGATCCCGGCCGATCGAGCAGGCGCACCATCGTCTCGGCGACATCGGGCAGATACGCCCATTGGTGGCCGACACCACGCCGCCCCGGCTGCCGGATCACTTTGGGTCGTACGCCGGGCGCGATCAGCCCCTGCGCGAACCAGCTGTTCGCCGCGCCCGGCCCGAAATAATCGCCGGCGCGGACGATCAGCACCCGCGCCTCGCCGCGCTCCGCCGCCGCCTGCAACCGCCGCTCCAGCGCCACTCGGATCGCGCCCTTGCGCGTCGCCGGCCGCTGCGGGGCATCCTCGTCGATCGGGTCGCCGGCATCGGGGCCGTAATTGTACACCGTGCCGGGCAGGACGATGCGCGCGCCGCTGGTCCGCGCCGCGCCGATCGTCGCATCGATCATCGGCAGCACCAGCCGCTGCCAGTCGCGATAGCCCGGCGGGTTGACCGCATGGACGATCACCGCCGCGCCGCGCGCCGCGGCCTCCACCGCCGCCGGGTCCATCGCATCGCCGACGACCGGCACGCAGCGCGGATCGAGCCGCGCCGCCCCATGCCGGACGAGCGCACGCACCTGCCAGCCGTCGTGCAGCAGCCGCTGCGTGACCGCGCCGCCGATCCCGCCGGTCGCGCCGAGGATCAATGCCGTCCGCTGTGTCATTACCATCTCCATCATCGTGCGAAGAAGGAAATGGCCGCGATCCAGCACCACGGGAATTGTCGAAAGCCGATGGGCTGCTATACGGAAATGCATGAACAGCGAACCGAGTTGGGACGTCTACCGCAGCTTCGCCGCGGTGCTGCGCGAGGGTTCGTTGTCCGCCGCTGCGCGCGCGCTCGGCATGACCCAGCCGAGCATCGCCCGCCACGTCGATGCGCTCGAACGCGCGATCGGCGGCACGTTGTTCGTCCGCTCGCAGCGCGGCCTGTCGCCGACCGATCGCGCGCTTGCGCTGCGGCCGCATGCCGAGGCGCTGGCGGTGGCGGCGGACGCGCTGCGCCGGACCGGGACCGGCCGGCCCGATGCGGTCGCCGGCGTGGTGCGGATCAGCGCCAGTCATTCGGTCGGCGTCGCACACCTGCCGCCGATCCTCACCGCATTGCGCCGGGAGCATCCGGGGCTGATCGTCGAGCTGGCGCTGTCGAACGAGGTCGACGATCTGTTGCAGCGGCGCGCCGATATCGCCGTCCGCATGGTCGAGCCGACGCAGCAGGCGCTGGTCGCGCGGCGGATCGGCGCGCTCCACGTCGGCTTCCACGCGCATCGCGACTATCTCGACCGTCGCGGCATGCCGGAGAGCGCCGCCGAGCTGCGCGCCCACGACCTGATCGGCTTCGACACCGAGACGCCGTTCATCCGCAGCGCGATGCGCCATCTGCCGGGGATCGACCGCGACGCCTTCGCGCTGCGCGTCGACAGCGAGGCGGCGCAACTGGCGGCGATCCGTGCCGGTTTCGGCATCGGCATCTGCCAAGTCGCGATCGCCCGCACGGATCCCGCGCTGGTCCGCCTGTTGCCCGACGCGCTCGACCTGCCGCTGCCGATGTGGATCGTGATGCACGAGGATCTGCGCCGCAGCGAACGCTATCGCGCCGTCTTCGACGCGCTGGTTCAGGGCCTCTCCGCGGTGGCCGCGAACGGCTGAGCGATGGCGTCCCCCGCCGTCCGCTTGAAGCGGATCGTCGCGCGCAACCCGCGGCCGTCGTCGCCGGCGCCGATGTGCAGCCGTCCGCCATGCGCCGCCGCGACGCGCTGGACGATCGACAGGCCGAGTCCGAAACCCTCGGTGCGCGCGGTGCCGGCCCGCCAGAAGCGCGTCGCCATCCGTTCGAGATGCGCCGCGGCGATCGGCGGGCCGTCGTCGCCGACGCTCACCTCCGGCCCCGGCCCGACCCGCACGGTGATCCGCGTCCCCGGCGGCGTGTGCCGCGCGGCATTGTCGATCAGATTCTCCAGCGCGAGGCCGATCGCCCCGGCATAACCGGGCAACACCGGCGCGCCGCGGTCGTCGAGCGCAATCCGCCGCCCGCCCGCGATGATCGCCGGCGCGCGGTCCGCGACCACGTCGGCGGCCACCGAAATCAGGTCGATCGCCGCCCCCGCCCCCTCGATCGGCCGTTCCAGCTCGGCGAGGACGAGCAGTTGCGCGATCACCCGCGCCGCGCGATCGACCTCGCCGAGCAGCGTGCGGCGGATGGCCTCGTCGGGAATCGCATCGGCGCGCAGCCGGATCGTCGCCAGCGGCGTGCGCAGTTCGTGCGCGACGTCGGCGGCGAAGGCGGTCTGCGCCGCGAACGCCTGTTCGAGCCGGTCAAGCGCGGCATTGGTCGCCGCGGCGAGCGGCTCGACCTCCCACGGCAGCGTGCCGTGCGGCAGTCGCCGGTCGAGCGTCTGCGGGCCGATCGCCGCGGCGATGTCAGACGCCGCGGTCATCCGCCGCGTCAGCCGCCGCGTCAGGCCGACCCCGACCAGCGGCAGCAGCACGACCAGCGGCAGCAGCAGCAGCGCGAACCGCGCGAGGAAGGCGTCGACGATATCGTCCGCCACCACCTCCGGCGCGGCATCGTCCTGCGCCACCACCACCCAGCGCCCGCCCGCCGGCCGGCTCACCGCCGCCAGCGTGCCCCGCCGCACGATCCGCAACTGCCCGTCGAGCGGCACCGCGGCGATGATCCCCGGCCGCGGCCGCCCGCGCTGCGCGAGGATGCGCCGGCCGCCGTCCACCACGGTCAGCGTCAGCCCGCCCGCGAGGATGTCCGCCGCCTCGATCGCCTGGCCCGGATCATGGTCGCGCAGCAGCGTCGCGATCCCCTCGGCCTGCTGGCGCAGCACGTCGCGCTGGTAATGATGCGCGACGCGATGCAGCATCAAGGCGCCGAGCGGCAGCATCGCCGCGGCGATCAGTGCGGTGACGCCGTGGAGCAGCGCGAACTGCCCGGCGAGCGACCTCGGCGCGCGCAGCCTCACGCCGCCGCGCGGAGCAGATAGCCGACGCCGCGCACCGTCTCGATCCGCGCGCCGGTCTCCGCCTCGTCGAGCCGCTTGCGCAGCCGGTGGACATAGACCTCGACCGCGTTCGAGCCGAGATCGCCGCCGGCGCCGAACAGATGATCCTCGACCAGCCGCTTGGGCACGACGTTGCCGCCGCGGCGGAGCAGCAGCTCGAGCAATTCGGTCTCGCGCGCCGACAGCGGCAGCAACGTCTCGCCAACCCGCGCCACCCGCGTCTCGACGTCGAAGACGAGCCGGGCGCAGCTCAGCGACACGCCCAGATAGCCGCCCTGCCGGCGCAGCACCGCGAGGATGCGCGCGTGCAGCTCGTCGGGATCGAACGGCTTGACGATATAATCGTCGGCGCCGCCGTGCAGCCCGCGGATGCGCGCATCGACGCTGCCGCGCGCGGTCAGCGCCAGCACCGGGCGGACGTTGCCGCCGGCACGCATCCGCCGCAGCAGCGCCAGCCCGTCGCCGTCGGGCAGGCCGAGGTCGAGCAGCACCGCGGCATGGTCGATCGCGGCGAGATAGGCCTCCGCCTCCTCGATGCTGGCGGCATGGTCCACCGTCATGCCGCGCTGGCGCAGCGCACCGGTCAGCGCGTCGGCCAGCGCCGCATCGTCCTCGATCAGCAAAATCCGCAAACATCCTCCCGCGCCGCAGCATCCGTCAGCACGCTGTAAGCCAGCCCGCCTATCGGCTCCAAGCTTCATCGCATGCGCAGGTCCCCGATGCACGCCACCGAACACCCCGAACCCCTCGCCCCCGCCACCACTTTGTCCCGATCGGCGCAATGGCGCTGGCTGGGCATCGTCGCGGTGGTGCTGGCGGGCCTGGTGCTGCTCGTCATGCTCGTCGGCAAGCTCACCCATCATGAGGAGACCGCGCCGCCACCCCCGCCGCCGGGCACCTTTCGCCCGACCAAAACGCAGATGGCGTCGCTCGCCACGATGCGGGTCGGCATGGGCACGTCGGACGCGCGCACGCTGGCGAGCGGCGCGATCACGGTAGACGGCAACCACAGCACGCCGGTGCTGATGCCCTATAGCGGCCAAGTCGTCCGCGTGCTGGTCGATGCCGGTCAGCGGGTAAAGCAGGGGCAGCCGCTGCTGCTGGTCCGCACCAACGACTTCGTCGACGGCCGAAACGCACTGTTCGCCGCCCGCGCCGCCTATCAGAACGCGCAGGCGCAGCTCGCCACCGCGCAGCGCACCGCCGAACGCCAGCGGCTGATCTACGAGACCGCGGGCGGCGCGCAGAAGGACTATCAGCAGGCGCAGACCGATCTCGCCGCGGCGCAGGCGACCGCCCGCACCGCCGCCGCCGCGCTCGGCGCCGCGCGCGACAAGCTCGCGGTGCTCGGCAAGTCGCCTGCGGAGATCCGCCAGCTCGAGGGCGTCGGCGAAGTCTCCGGCATCCACGACGTTACCACGCTGCACGCGCCGATCAGCGGCCTGATCGCCTCGCGCGACGTATCCGCCGGCGAATATGTCAGCCAGGGCGGCGACAAGCCGGTGATGACGATCACCGACCCCTCGCGCGTCTGGCTCGTCGCGCAGGTCGCCGAAAGCGATGCCGAGGCGATTCACGTCGGCGATTCGGCGACGGTCACCACCCCCGCGCTGCCCGGCCGCCGCTTCCAGGCGCGCATCGACCTCGTCGGCGCCGCGCTCGATCCGCAGACGCATCGCCTGCCGGTGCGCGCCGCGATCGCCAATCCCGACAGCGCACTCAAGCCGCAGATGTTCGCCAGCTTCCAGATCCACCGTGCGCAGGCCGGCGACGCGATGCGCGTCCCCGCCGCCGCGGTGATCCACGAGGGCGATCAGGCGCGCGTCTGGGTGGTCCGCCCCGACGGCCTGCTCGTCGCGCGCGACGTCGTCGCCGGCGACGCGCAGGACGGCCAGGTCGTCATCGTCAAGGGCCTCACCCCCGGCGAGCGCATCGTCACCGCCGGCGCGCTGTTCGTCAACGAAGCGGGAATTGGCGAATGAACCGCATCGTCGCCTTCGCGCTCCGCCAGCGGCTGCTCATCGTCGGCGTCTTCGTCGCGATGCTCGCCGCCGGCGTGATCGGCTTCGCCAACCTCAATATCGAGGCCTATCCCGATCCCGTCCCGCCGATGGTCGAGGTCATCACCCAGACGCAGGGCCTTTCCGCCGAGGAGATGGAGCGCAACGTCACCATCCCGATCGAGGTCGGCATGGCGGGCATCCCGCACCTCACCGCGATCCGCGCAATCAGCCTGTTCGGCCTGTCCGACATCAAGATCCAGTTCAGCTACGACCTGACCAACGACCAGGCCAAGCAGCAGGTCATCAACCGCCTATCGCAGCTGCCGCCGCTCAGCGGCGGCGCGCAGCCGACGCTGTCGCCGACCAGTCCCGTCGGCGAGATCTACCGCTACAAGATCAGCGCGCCGAAGGGCTATTCGGTGATGGACCTCAAGACGTTGCAGGACTGGGTGCTGCAACGCCGGTTCAAGCGCATCCCCGGCGTGATCGACGTCACCGGCTGGGGCGGCAAATTGCGCGCCTATGACGTGGTGATCGACAATGACCGGCTCGCCGCGCACAACGTCACCGTCAGCCAGGTGCTCGCCGCGATCGCCAAGAGCGACGGCAACGTCGGCGGCCAGACGATCAACTTCGGCAGCCAGGCGGCGATCGTCCGCGGCGTCGGCCTGATCCAGACCCCGTCGGGGATCGAGAACGTCCTCGTCGGCAGCGCCGGCGGCCAGCCGGTGCTGGTCAAGGACGTTGCCACGGTGAAGGTCGGCAACAGCCCGCGGCTCGGCATCGCCGGCTATAACGACCAGGACGATATCGTGCAGGGCATCGTGCTAATGCAGCGCGGCGCCCAGTCGATGCCGACGATCGAGGCGGTGCAGAAGGAGGTCGCCAATATCAACGATTCGGGCGTGCTGCCGCCCGGCGTCCATCTCGACCGCATCTACGACCGGTCGGACCTCATCCACCTCACCATCCATACCGTGCTCGAGAATATGGTGGTCGGCATCCTGCTGATCTTCGCGCTGCAATGGCTGTTCCTCGGCAATCTACGCAGCGCGATCATCGTCGCCGCCACCATCCCCTTCGCGCTCGCCTTCGCGATCCTGATCCTCGTGCTGCAGGGCGAGAGCGCCAACCTGCTCTCGGTCGGCGCGCTCGACTTCGGCCTCGTCGTCGACGCCTGCGTCATCATGGTCGAGAACATCTTCCGCCACATGGTCGAACGCTCCGCGCACGTCGAAAGCGGGCGCGGCCATTACACGCTCGCCAACCGCTTCTCGGCGGTGCTCGGCGCGAGCAGCGAGGTCAGCCGCGGCATCTTCTTCGCCGCCGCGATCATCATCGCCAGCTTCCTGCCGCTGTTCACGCTGACCGGGGTCGAGGGCCATATCTTCGGCCCGATGGCCAAGACCTATGCCTATGCGATCAGCGGCGGCCTGCTCGCGACCTTCACCGTCGCACCGGTGCTCGCCACCCTCCTCCTCCCCGACAAACTGTCCGAGGTCGAGACGTGGATCGTCGGCAAGCTGCGCCGCGCCTACGAACCCGCCGCCGCCTTCGCGCTCGGCAATCGCGTGCTGACGCTCGGTGCCGCCGCGCTGATGCTGCTGGTCGCGGTGCTCGGCGTGCGCACGCTCGGCATCGAATTCCTGCCGCACCTCGAAGAGGGCAATATGTACATCCGCGCCACTTTGCCCGGCTCGATCAGCCTGGAGGCGGGCGAGCCCGCGGTGAACGGCATCCGCCGCATCATCGCCAGCTATCCCGAGACGACCGCGGTGCTCTCCGCGCATGGCCGGCCCGACGACGGCACCGACGCCACCGGCTTCTTCAACGCCGAATTCTTCGTGCCGCTCAAGCCCGCCAGCGAATGGCCGCACGGCGTCACCAAGGAAACGCTGATCGCCGAACTGTCGCAGCGACTGACCGCCAAATATCCCGGCGTCGATTTCTCCTTCTCGCAGATCATCGAGGACAATGTCGAGGAAGCCGCTTCGGGCGTGAAGGGCGCCAATTCGATCAAGCTGTTCGGCCCCGATCTCGCAACGCTCGAGAAATACGCCAACCAGATCAAGGACCAGATGAGCCAGGTGCGCGGCATCGAGGATCTCGGCGTGTTCCAGTCGCTCGGCCAGCCGACGGTGCGCGTCGACGTCGATCGCGCGCGCGCCGCCCGCTACGGCCTGACGCCTGACGACATCAACGCGACCGTCGCCGCCGCGGTCGGCGGCAGTTCGTCCGCCGATCTCTACGAGGCCGGCACCGACCGCCACTTCCCGATCATCGTCCGGCTGAAATCGGAGCAGCGCGATTCGCTGGAGGCGATCCGCCGCATCACCATCGGCGCGCCCGCCCCCGACGGCAGCAGCGGCACGATCCAGGTACCGCTGTCCGAGGTCGCCGACGTCCACCTCACCTCGGGCGCGTCGTTCATCTACCGCGAGCATCAGGAACGCTATATCCCGATCAAATTCTCGGTACGCGGCCGCGATCTCGGCGGCGCGGTCGAGGAGGCACGCGCGCGCATCACGCAGAAGGTGCATCTCCCCGCCGGCTATCACCTCGAATGGGCGGGCGAGCTCGACAATCTCACCAACGCGATCGCGCGACTCGAGATCGTCGTGCCGATCAGCCTGCTGCTGATGCTGCTGTTGCTCTACGCCAATTTCGGCTCGATCCGCGACAGTATGCTCGCCTTCTCCGCCATCCCGATGGCGGTGGTCGGCGGCGTGCTCGCCTTGGCGCTGACCGGCACCGCGTTCAGCATCTCCGCCGCGATCGGCTTCGTCGCCTTGTTCGGTATCGCGGTGATGGACGGCATCCTCGTCGTCACCACCTTCAACAATGCGGTCGACGAAGGCGTCGATCGCGCCGCAGCGATCGGCACGACCGTGCGCCACAGCCTGCGCCCGGTGGTGATGACCTGCCTCGTCGCGGCGATCGGCCTGCTCCCCGCGGCGCTGTCGACCGGCATCGGCAGTCAGGTTCAGAAGCCGCTCGCGCTCGTCGTCGTCGGCGGCATGGCGCTCGCGCCGCTGCTGATCCTGCTGGTGCTGCCGGTGCTGATCGACCGCTTCTCGAAGCGGGTGCCGCCGGAGGATCGCGGCGCGCACGGCCGCGACGTGGGCCATGCCCCGCCGCACGGCGATGCCACCGGACCGGAGGTGGTGGCATGAGCCGCGCCTTCGCCCTGCTGCTCGCCTGCACCACCGCCGCCTGTGCCGCGGGGCCGCACGATCTCGACGCGCACGCACCGCTGCCCCCGGCGGCGACGCCGGCGCCGATCGCGCCCACGGCCGGCACCGCGCAGACCTTCACCGCCGCGCCGCTGCGCGCCGACTGGTGGACCGCCTTCGCCAGCCCGCAGCTCGACGCGCTCGTTGCCGAAGCGCTCGCGCACAACAACGATATCGTCAGCGCTGATGCCTCGCTGCGTCAGGCGCGCGAGCTGGCCGGGGCCGCCGCCGGCGCGGCGTTGCCGCAGGTCGACGCCGGCTATCAGGCCGAACGCGCCCGCGTCTCGAACGCGCTGTCGCCGCCGGTAGCCGACCAGAATCAGGAACTCTATACGCTGCACACCGCGCAGGTGAACGTCAGTTACGGCCTCGACCTGTTCGGCGGCACGCGCTCGCGGGTGCGTTCGGCACGCGCCGCCGCGGAGGTCCAGCGCCAGCGGCTCGGCGCGGCGCGCACCACGGTCGTCGCCAATCTCGTCCAGGCGGTGATCCAGCGCGCCGCGCTCGCCGATCAGGTCGAGGCGGCGAAGACCGCGGTCGCGGTCAATCGCGACATCCTCGACAGCCTGCTCCGCCGCCAGCAGCTCGGCGCGATCGGTGCCGCCGACGTCGCCACGCAGCAGACCGCGCTCGCCACCGCCGAGGGCGCACTGCCGCCGCTGATCCGGCAGGAAGCGCACCAGCGGGTCGTTATCGCGACGCTGCTCGGCCGCCCCGCCGGCGATACGCTGCCGCCACTGCCCGCGCTCGCCGCGTTGACCCTGCCCGGCGCACTGCCCGTGGTGCTGCCCTCCGATCTCGTCGCGCGGCGGCCGGACGTGCTCGCGGCCCGTGCGCAGCTCGAAGGGGCCGGTGCCGACGTGCGCACCGCGATCGCCGCGCGGCTGCCCTCGATCACGCTCAGCGCCAATGCCGGCGGCTCGGCGCAGCGCTTCGGCGACATGTTCAGGGACGGCAATCCGTTCTGGACGCTGATCGGCGGCATCACCCAGCCGATCTTTCACGCCGGCGCGTTGCGCCATCAGCAGCACGCGGCGGAGGCGGCGCTCGACGGCGCGAAGGCAGCCTATCGCAGCGCGGTGCTGCAGGCGTTCGGCGACGTCTCCGATGCGCTGACCGGCCTCGCCACCGACGCCAACGCGCTCGACGCGGCGACGCGCGCAGCGGACGCGTCGGGCCGGGCGCTGACCTACGTCCGACGCCAGCTCGCGCTCGGCGACGTCGGCACGCTCGCGCTGCTCAACGCCACCGCCGCCGACGCGCAGGCGCGTGCGCAACTGGTGCAGGCCCGCGCCGCCCGGCTCAGCGACACCGTCGCGCTGTTCCAGGCCAGCGGCGGCCCGGTCGCCGCGCCGCGCTGATCCGCACCGCAGCCGGGGCGGCGGACGCAGCCGCCCCGTATTGGTTCGCCTGCGACGCTCGTCGCGCGATTCGCATGACCCCGCGCCACGCGTAGGACGCGGCTGTCGTCATCCCCCTGACCGGCAAACACCAATTTGCCGGCCTGTCCTACATCGTCGTCGCAGTGATAGGCGTCCGCAAACGCCGCTCACGCTCTTTCTCATCGCGACCACGAGACTGGTGCAAGAATGGAAACGATCGGAGTGGATCGTTTCCATTAAGGTGTCCATCTTGTCCATGTCGTCCAACACGACAAGCATGTCACACGCATCACCAACGCGTTCCGGCAAGGTCGCCCCACGACCTCGACACCCTTGATCCATTACGCCGAACGCAAGGTCTGCCAAAAGCTGCCAAGTGCTCTTGCGAAAGCAGGAGCCCAGGAGTCTCGTACGCCATAAGACGTTATCTAGCTTGGCTCTGGGCTCCTGCTTTCGCAGGAGCACTGCGCTGGTCGACCAGCGATGCGGACGTTCGCAGACCTCTTGGCCAAGCCTAGAAAGACGAAAAGGCCGAAGTTCCGCCCCCACGCAACGCCGACCCGCCAGACCCCAGAATCAACAAGGGGGGCCGAAGCCCCCCTTGCGTCACGTTCCGATTGACGGCGCCACGAGGACGCCGCCGATCCGCGAACGATCTTAGTTGCTGTCGCTGTTGTCGTCGTCGGCGACGATCACGATGCCCGCAACGACGGCAGCCGCCGCGACGAGCGCGATGATCAGACCGCCACCGGCGAGCTCGTTCTTCTTCGCCGAAACCGAACCGGTGCGAACCGACTTGGCAACCGACAGGCTCGCTGCCGGGTTGGCAGGAGCGGCAGCGGCCGGAGCAACGGCCAGGGCGGCTGCAGCAGCAGCCATCAGATACTTGGCAACCATGATGGTCTCCCCTCTCACGTGGTGAGCCACCCCCTTGGCAGCGACACGAACAAAATACAATCCGAAAAGGTCGCGCTACCATCGAATAGGCGATGAATTGCCCGATCCCGCACGATGAACGGCGCGTTCGACTGCCTATCCGACGGCAATAGCCCCGGACGAGGGCGTACAAAGCAATGCTTGCTTGTCAGGACTGGTCCAAAGCGGAAGATATCGCGGCCACGGTGGTTTGTTGCACTTTGAAGTCGTGATCTTCATCTTGCGGCAACATCTGCCGGGTCCGGCATTGCTTGTGCGGCAGGCATCAGCCCGTCGTCCGATCCGCCGCCGCCAGGATGTCGTCGACGCCCGCTGGCCGAACGCCGAGCGCGTCGAGCAGGTCGAACATGCGCGCCCACCACGTCCAGAACCGCGCCAGATCGTCGCGGCTGCGCACATAGGGCGTGTGGCCGGGCACGAGGCTCGGCGAATGGAAGGAGAAGCTGATCAGCCGCTGCCCCTCCTCCTCGACCGCGACGCGCACCGCGGCAAGCGCATCGGCGATCGGCATATCCTCGGGCGTCAGCGCCACGCGCTGCAACAGCCCCGCACGCGCCGCCGCACCGCGCCCGCGCGGCACGCGCGCCAGCGCCGGATAGAGCATCGCGCCATAGTGGCGCAGCCGACCGGTGAATACGGTGGTCAGCGGCAGCTCGACCAGGGACCCGATCCGGAACGCCTCGCTGCCCACTGCGGTGAAGTCCGGCCCGAGATCGCCGCGATAGTCATAGCGCGCCCGCATCGAGCTCTCGACGCGATAGCCCCGGCTGGCGAGCAGCCCGGCGGTCGCCGGCCCGATACCATAGCGTCCGGCCCGATAGGCGAGCGGCGGCCGTCCGAACGCTTCGGTGAGCAGACCGGTCAGGCTGTCGAGCTTGCCCGCCTCCAATGCCGGCGGCAGATTGCCCGCGTAGCTGTCGCCCGCCGCGGGCGCCGCATAAGGCGGCGTCACCCAGGCATGGAGCTGCGCGCCCGGCGACGCGCGCCCATCCGCCAGTATTTCGCGCAGGATATCCACCGCCGCCGCATCGCTCGCCACCGGATGGTCGATCATATAGGCCGGCCCGATCCCCCGCTCGGCAAAGCGCGCATGCGCCTCGGGCAGCGCACGCATCGCCGTGACCGCGCGATGGCCGGGATCGAGCGGCGCCGACCAGTCGAACTCCTCCTCGACATCGACGAAGACGATGAACCGTCGCCCGAACGAAGCCGGCCAGCGGATGAGCGCGTCGTCCGTCGGCGCCGGCACCCGATACGGCGAAACGGCGCCGCCTCGCCCGATCAATGCGTCGCCTGCGCCACCGTCTCGTCGACCGCCGCGGGCAATCGCAACGTCAGGAGATCCTCGCCGAACACCAGCTCGCCGCCCAGCTCGACCGCCAGGTTGCGCGCCAGCCGCAGCGCGAAGCCGGTGCCGAGCAGCGGCGCGCCCTCCGCATCGGTTGGCCCCGCCGCCTCGCCGTCGAGGCTCAACAACGCCTCCTCGCCGTCCGCGGACAGCGCCAGCGGCCGGGCGAAGCAGATCGCCACCTGTCCGTCCGGCGCCGGTGCCTCGGCGATGTCGATCCGCTCACCCGCCACCGCCGCCGCGGTCAGCGCCGCCAGCAGTCGCGACAGCAGCCGCTCCAGCGCGCGATCGTCGCTCAGCGCGGCATGGTCGCCCATCGGATGGATGTCGAGCGCGGTACCGCGCAGCGCCGCCAGCGGCGCGAGATCCTGCGCGATCCGTTCGAGCAGCGGTTCGAGCACGACCGGGCCGGGCCGCAGCTCGAGCGCCTTGCCCTCGATCCGCGCGGCGGTGTCGAGATCCTCGATCGCGCCGAGCAGGCTCGCCGCCTGCTGACGGATGGTCACCGCATGCTCGCGATAGACCGGGGCGACCGGGCCGAGCAGTTGCGCCTCGATCAGCTCGGCGAAACCGGCGATCGCATTGGTCGGCGTGCGCAGCTCGTGTACCAATTGGCGCAGCGAATCGGACACCATCTTGCGCGGGGTGAGGCTTGCCTCCTCGTCGGCGCGCGGCCGGCGGGCGATCGCGACATAGCCGGTGAAGCGGCCGCTCTCGGCATCGAACTGCGGCGTGCCCGCGACCCGCCAGGCTCCCGCCGCATCGGAATGGCCGCCGACATCGAGCCGCGCGCCGGCGAAGCGCTGGCGCTGGCGCAATGCCCCGGTGATCACCGCATCGACGCGAACCTCCCCCTGCGGCATGCCGACCGCGAGCGAGGCACCGATCAGCGCGCCCCGCGCCACGCCGTCCACCGCGCGGATGATGCCGAGGTGATCGGTGTCGAAGTGGAAATAGCTCGGCGGCTCGCTCGCGGCGGCAGCGATCGGCTCGTTGGGATCGCGCTGCTTCTGGAACGCGTCGATCCGCGCGACGAGATCGGCGATCTGGAACCCGCCCTCGGCATTGGGCTCGGGCGGCGGCGGCGCGACCGGGTGGAGATGCGGGACGGGGGCGATGTCTGCCGGCGGCGTCGGCTCGGCCAGATCGTTGGCGGCGGCCGGCGCGTCGTAGCGCAGCACGAAATCCGCCGGGCCGAAACTGGCGAGCCCGCGCTCGACCGCACCCGGCAGGTCGCGGCGATGGCGGAGCAACGCGCGACCATGTGCATCGAGCCGGGGCAGCAGCGCCAGCCAGTCCGTATCTGCCAGTTGTGCGGTGCGCAGCAACGGCGCGGCGACCTCGATCGAATCCTCGGCGAAAAAGCCGATCAGCGCCGCGGGCGGGCGGGCGAAGGCCAACGCCCGCGCACTCGCGGCCCGAATCGCCAGCGGCACCGCCGGTCGCAACCCGCGCAGCCGGTCCAGCGACCCCGCATCCGCAGCGATGCGCCCGCGGCCCATTAGGTCGGTCAGCTGCCGCCACGCCGATTGCGCGCCGAACCCACTCTCCATGTCGGCCGAAAGCACCGTTTTCAGGCTATCGTCGAAACGCACACCAACTCCTGGAGACCGCCCCACCTCAACGATGTGCGCGCTGATCCCTTAACGATCGGGGCACGCGAGAGGAACTGCCGATTTGCCGCCCGCCGGCAACACGTCGCATAGTGGGACAATTGCGTTGCGCCGCAATTTTCTTATGCTTAGGGGGAGCCGCCGTTTACATCCGGCCTGTTTCTGGAGTTTGATACGCAATGTCCTTCGATCGGATCGATCGTCAGATTCTCGCCCACCTGCAACAGGATGGGCGGATGACCAATGTCGAACTGGCCGAACGCGTCGGGTTGACCGCGCCACCCTGCCTGCGCCGCGTCCGCGCGCTGGAGGAGGCCGGGGTGATCCGCGGCTATCACGCCGATCTCGATCCCGCCAGTCTCGGTTTTCCGATCACCGTATTCGCGATGGTCTCGCTCCGCAGCCAGGCCGAGCACGACCTCGCCGCGTTCGAGGCGCATGTCGCGGACATTCCGGAAATTCGCGAATGCCACATGCTCAACGGCGAGATCGACTTCATCCTGAAGATCGTCGCCAGCGACCTCAAGAGCTTCCAGGAGATCCTGACGACGCACCTGACGCCCGCGCCGAACGTCGCCAGCGTCAAAACCTCGCTCACCATCCGCACCGCCAAGTCGACCTCGGGCATCCCCGTCGTCATCGACTGACCCGCGACGGCGGCCGACAAACGAAAGGGGGCGGCCCGTCGCCGGACCGCCCCCCTTCCCGTCGTTACCGGTCGATCAGGCCGGCGTGGCGGGCGTGGCCGGCGTGGCGCCGACCTGCGTCCAGGTATTCCACAATGCGGCGATGCCCGCGCGTGGATTGCCGGTGACCGCACCGAACGCCGCCTGCGCGCCGGCCTTGTCGCCCGACTTGGCGAGCGCGATGCCGAGGCGGGTGTTCACCTCATTGGCGTCGACACCACCCTTGCTCAGCGCCGCACGATACAATTCGATCGCCTTGGCATAGTTGTTCTGGCCGAGATAGGCGTCGGCGGTCGACGCGGCGATCTTGCCGTCCTTCGATGCCATCGCGGTCTTCTCGCTGCTCGCCAGCGATCCGTCCGCCTTGATCGCGGTGTTCGCCGCGGTCAGCAGGCTCTTCGAGAAGGCGCTGGTCGCCGGGATCTTGCCCGAGGCCATGCCTTCCTTCAGCACCGCCGCCGCCTCATAGGGATTGCCGCGGTCGTAGACGTTCTTGGCATAATCCTCGTACATCGCCTGATCCGGCATCGCACCGGCGGTACGCAGCAGGCGATACAGATCGACCGTCTGCGCCTTGTCCGGCGCGGCGAGGCTGTTCTGCGCGAACGCATATTGCAGGATGACGTCACGCCACACCCGGGCATTCGGATAGGCCGCGACGTACTTCTGCATCCAGGCGAGCGTTTCCGGCGCCATCTTCTTGTTGTTCGCGGTGGCGATGCCGAAGCGGTAATAGGCCTCCGGCACGGTCTGGCCCGCCGCCTTCTGCGCGGTGATGAACCGGTCGAGATCGGCGAGGCCACCGGCGGTGTCACCGGCCTGCACCTTCACCTTGGCGAGCTGCAGATCGAAATCGGGGCTGTTGTAGCCGGCCGCCTTCGCCTGGGTGAAATACTGGGTCGCCACCGGGTACTGACCGCTATTGTAGGCGAGCTGGCCACGACGGAACAGATATTTGCCGCGGTCGGCGGCCGGCGTGTTCTTGGCGGCGATCAGCGCGTCGAGCGGCTTGGCGAGCACGGTCTCGTCAAGCGGTGCCTTGGGATTGGCCTCCTGCGCGATGACGAGCTTGGTGTTCTCCAGATCGTAACGGAGTGCGGCGGCGATATATTTGTCGTCGTCGGTGGTGGCCGCGGCCTCGACCTGCGCGACGAGCGGCTCGGCGGTGGCGGGATTGCGGGCCTTGACGGCTTCCTGCGCCTGGAAGGCGATCGCCTGCACCGGCTTGCTGAGCTTGAAGCCAGGAGCCGCCTGCTCTTCCTTCTTGTCCTTGGCGGCCGCGGGGGCGACGATCGCCAGACCGCTCACGCCGGTGGCCAGCACCGCGGCCAGCGCGAGCTTCGAAAGGGTCTTCATGCTAACTCTCTCTCCAGATAGTGAGGCATCGCTGCCGCTAACGTCTGCGGGGCTGTAACGGTCCGTCGCAAGCCGTTCAAGCGATGCCATGCCCGTCCCGGTTGCGGCATCCGCACTGAACGGCGATTGAACGGCCGCCGCGGGGCGGCTACCGGCGGGCACGATGATCGCCGTCCTCTCCCCCGCCAAGACGCTCGACTATGAGTCGCCCATCCCCGATCTCGCGCCGACCCGGCCGCGTTTCGCCAAGGAGGCGGCGACGCTCGCCGCCGCCGCATCGCACCTGACGCAGAAGAAGCTGTCGGAGTTGATGCACATCTCGCCGGCGCTGGCCAAGCTCAACGCCGACCGCTTCCGCGACTTTGCGGACTCGCCCGAACGGCCGGCGATCTTCGCGTTCGACGGTGACGTCTACACCGGCTTCGACGTCAAGACGCTGGAGGAGGAGGCGCTTCCCTTCGCACAGGATCATCTACGACTGCTCTCGGGCCTGTACGGCATGCTGCGCCCGCTCGATTTGATGCGCCCCTACCGGCTGGAGATGGGTACGCGCTGGGCGCCGCGGCACAAGAAGCTGACCGACTGGTGGGGCGACCGCATCGGCAAGGCGCTGGCCGAAGACGTCGCCGCCGACGGCGAACGGGTCGTCCTCAACCTCGCCAGCCAGGAATATTGGGCGGGGGTCGCGGGCCACCTGCCCGCCGACGTCCGCGTGGTGGCGATAGATTTCCGCGACGGCGACCGCTTCGTCAGCTTCCACGCCAAGAAGGCGCGCGGGATGATGGCGCGCTGGATGGTCGAGCATCGCATCACCGACATCGACGCGATGCGGGGGTTCGACAGCGACGGCTATGCGTTCGACGCGGCGGCGAGCAGCGACGATCAATGGCGGTTCTCGCGTTGAGCGCCGCGGTCGTCATCGGCGCATCCGGCGGGATCGGTGCCGCGCTGCATGAGGCGCTGGTCGAGGAAGCGGCCTACGCCCGCATCCACGCGCTGTCGCGCTCGGGTGCCGCGCCGATCGATATCACCGACGAGGCGAGCATCGCCGCCGCCGCGGCGCGGATCGCCACCGGGCCGGCGCCGTCGCTCGTCATCCTCGCCACCGGCCTGCTGCACGATGCGGAGCGCGGCCCGGAGAAAAGCTATCGCGAATTCGATCCGGCGTGGCTCGAACAGGTGCTGCGCGTCAATGCGGTCGGGCCGGCCTTGGTCGCCAAGCATCTGCTGCCGCTGATGCCCAAACAGGGGCGGACGGTGTTCGCCGTCCTCTCGGCGCGGATCGGCAGCATCTCCGACAACCGGCTCGGCGGCTGGTACGGCTATCGGATGGCGAAGGCCGCGCTCAACCAATTGGTTCGGACGTTGAGCATCGAGGAGAAGCGCCGCAACGATCGCTCGATCGTCGTCGGGTTGCATCCGGGCACGGTCGACACCGCGCTGTCGAAGCCGTTCCAGGGCAACGTGCGGCCGGGAACGCTGTTCACGCCGGATCGCGCGGCGTCGCAATTGCTCGACGTGATCGACGGCCTGACCGTGACCGACAGCGGCAAGCTGTTCGACTTCGAGGGCAAGGAAGTCGCGCCTTAAGGCGCGGCTGGATGCGATGCCTGACCTAACCCGATGCATAAGGCTGTGGCGATGAGGCTCGATTGGGCTTCGACGCTCGATGTCACCCCCGACTTGTACCGCTGCCCCTGCCCAACCCCACCAGTGCTCCTGCGAAAGCAGGAGCCCAGGGCCCGGAACGCCGTCAGCTGTCGGTCTGCTTGACCCTGGGTTCCTGCGTCCGCAGGAACACTGGAGGGCACGGTGGGCGAGTGTGCCCGGAACGCCATCGTGCAGCCCCGCGCGAGGAGGCGACGGGTAGCCGGCAAGCCCCCGAACATGACAGAATCGTCATGTTTCAGCCATTTACGCGTCAGCCCGGCGCGCGCATCCTTGCCGGCAGGACGACGCGATCCACGCGTCCGCCGCTGGAGATGATGCCATGACCAAGTCCCTGCCCTTCGCCATGCTGGCCGTCGCGTCGCTGTGCTGCGGCTCGGCGGCCCTCGCCACGCAGGCCGCCACGCCGAAGACCACCGCCAGGACGGTGGCGACCAGCCGCACGACGACCACCACCAAGCCCGCAGTCGGCCGCCCGACCGCGACGGCCAAGACGACGACGCGCACCACCTCCGCCGCCAAGGGCCGGATGGTGACGACCAAGACCAGCACCGGCAAGACCGTCACCTACGATTGCAGCAAGGCCGGCAACGCGACCAAGACCGCCTGCAAGAAATAAGCGTCGCCACTCCTGTATCCCGCGCGCACGCGTATGTGCGTGCGCGCGTGACTTTCGGTCCGGGTGGTCCTACAAGATCGGCACACTTCTGTAACAATCCGAAAGCGTATAGCCTTGGCCGACGAGACCACCCTCGCCGAACCCTCCGACATTTCGACGATTTCCATCGTCGACGAGATGAAGTCGAGCTACCTCGACTATGCGATGAGCGTCATCGTGGCGCGCGCGCTGCCCGACGTGCGCGACGGGCTGAAGCCGGTCCATCGCCGCATCCTGTTCTCGGCGCAGGAAAACGGCTTCCTGTTCAACCGTCCATACCGCAAGTCGGCGCGCATCGTCGGCGACGTGATCGGTAAATACCACCCGCACGGCGACACCTCGATCTACGACGCCTTGGCGCGGATGACGCAGGATTGGGCGATGCGCCTGCCGCTGATCGACGGCCAGGGCAATTTCGGCTCGATGGACCCCGATCCGCCCGCCGCGATGCGCTACACCGAGGCGCGCCTCGCCCGCGCCGCCAATTATCTGATGGAGGATCTCGACAAGGATACCGTCGATTTCCAGCCCAATTACGATGCCAGCGAGCGCGAGCCGCAGGTGTTGCCGGCGCGTTTCCCCAATCTGCTCGTCAATGGCGCCGGCGGCATCGCGGTCGGCATGGCGACCAACATCCCGCCGCACAATCTCGGCGAGGTGGTCGACGCCTGCATCGCCTATATCGATGCGACGATGGCCGGCGGCACGATCTCGATCGACGAGCTGATCGAGATTGTCCCCGGCCCCGACTTCCCGACCGGTGCGATCATCCTCGGCAAGGCGGGCGCGCGCTCCGCCTATCATACCGGCCGCGGCTCGATCATCGTCCGCTCGCGCCATATCGTCGAGGAGAGCCGTGGCGACCGGCGCTCGATCGTGCTCACCGCCATCCCCTTCCAGCAGGGCAAGAACGCGCTGGTCGAGAAGATCGCCGAGGCCGCCAAGGACAAGCGCATCGAGGGCGTCAGCGACATCCGCGACGAATCGAACCGCGAGGGCGTGCGCATCGTCATCGACCTCAAGCGCGACGCGACGCCGGACGTGGTGCTCAACCAGCTCTGGCGGCACACGCCGGCGCAGGGGTCCTTCCCCGCCAACATGCTCGCGATCCGCGGCGGCCGGCCGGAGACGCTGAACCTCAAGGACATCATCCAGGCCTTCGTCCAGTTCCGCGAACAGGTCATCACCCGCCGCTCCAAGTTCGAGCTCAACAAGGCGCGCGACCGGGCGCATATCCTGCTCGGGCTGGTGATCGCGGTCACCAACCTCGACGAGGTGGTGCGGATCATCCGCGGCTCGTCTAGCCCGGCGGAGGCGCGCGCCGCGCTGCTGGCGCGCGAATGGCCGGTCGCCGAGATCGCCCCCTATCTCAGCCTGGTCGAGGCGGTCGAGGGCATCCAGGTCGGCGAGAGCTACCGCCTGTCCGACGTGCAGGTCCGCGCGATCCTCGATCTGCGCCTGCATCGCCTCACCGCTTTGGGTCGGGACGAGATCGGCGACGAGCTCAAGGGCCTCGCCGATTCGATCGCCGCGCTGCTCGAGATCCTCGGCAATCGCAAGCGCCTCTACGAGGTGATGCGCGAGGAGCTGGTCGACGTCCGCTCGATCTTCGCGACGCCGCGCCGGACCGAGATCGCCGCTGCCGCCGACGGCATCGACGACGAGGATCTGATCGAGCGCGAGGACATGGTCGTCACCGTCACGGTGCAGGGCTATATCAAGCGCACGCCGCTCGACGCCTTCCGCGCGCAGAAGCGCGGCGGCAAGGGGCGCGCCGGCATGGCGACCAAGGAAGAGGATGCGATCACCAGCCTGTTCGTCACCTCGACGCACACGCCGGTGCTGTTCTTCTCCAACCTCGGCAAGGTCTATCGCAAGAAGGTCTGGCGCCTGCCCGAGGGCGGGCCGGCGACGCGCGGCCGGCCGATGATCAACCTGCTGCCGCTGGCGCCGGGCGAGACGATCTCGACCGTCCTGCCGCTGCCCGAGGACGAGACGCGCTGGGGCGACCTGCACGTCATGTTCGCCACCGCCAACGGCACCGTCCGCCGCAACGCGATGGACGCCTTCGCCAACATCCCGTCGAACGGCAAGTTGGCGATGCGCTTCGACGAAGGGTCCGACGACAAATTGATCGGGGTCGCGGTGCTGACCGAGAGTGACGACGTGCTGCTCGCCACGCGCAACGGCAAGGCGATCCGCTTCGCCGCCACCGACGTGCGCGAATTCCAGAGCCGCACCTCGACCGGCGTACGCGGCGTCAGCCTCGGCGAGGGCGACGAGGTGATCTCGCTCTCGATCCTGCGCGGCTTCCACGCCACCACCGAAGAGCGCGAGCAATATCTGAAAGCCGCGGCCTGGAAGGAAGGCGAGCGCGAGGCGGCGCTGCCGCCCGAGCGGATGGCCGAGTTCGAGGCCGCGGAGGAGTTCATCCTCACCGTCACCCAGAACGGCTATGGCAAGCGCACCTCGGCCTATGAATATCGCCGCACCAACCGCGGCGGCCAGGGCATCACCAACATCGTCTCCGCCGGCCGCAACGGGCCGGTGGTGGCGAGCTTCCCGGCGCATTCGGGCGAGCAACTGATGCTGGTCACCGATCAGGCCAAGCTGATCCGCATGTCGGTCGGCGACGTCCGCGTCACCGGCCGCAACACGCAGGGCGTGACGCTGTTCAGCGTCGCCAAGGACGAACATGTCGTCTCGGCCGCGCGGATCGACGAGGAGGAAGAGCCCGAAAACGAGGCCGAGGCGGTGATCGCCGAGGAATTGGGCAGCACCCCGGCGCTGCCGGGCGGGGACGATCTGGTGGTCGACGACGGCACCGGCCCGCAGACGATGGACGAGCAGGTCGACGACAGCGACGACGGCGAGAGCGGGGATGAGGCATGAGCCAGCGTCCTACCACCGCGTATAAGGTGCTGACCGCCGAGCAGATGGCGGCGCTGGAGCGGAACCGGCAGTTCGCCGGGGCGCCGGTCGACCTGGCCGACGGCTACATCCATATGTCGACGGCGGCACAGCTCACCGAGACGGTCGACAAGCATTTCGCCGGGCAGAGCGACCTGCACGTCGTCGCAATCGACCTCGGCAGCTTCGGCGACACGCTGAAGTGGGAGAAATCGCGCGGCGGCCAGCTTTTCCCGCATCTCTACGAGCCGCTGCTGCTCGAAACCGTCATCGCTTACGGTCCGCTGGAGCGTGCCGCGGACGGGACGGTCCGATTGCCGATCGCCGGCTGATCCCGGTTCAGGCTCCGCTCGCCGAGAAAGGCGGGCGGAACCGCATTTGGAACACCATCGTTACCCCGTCACAACGACCAAGATGGGAGAATTCCAATGCGTACCCTGGCCCTGACGATCGGCAGCCTGATGATGGTGCCCGCCGCGGCTCTGGCACAGCAAGCCCAGCCTGCCCCTGGCGCCGCGGCGACCGCCACCGGTTCCGCCACCGCTACCGCGCCCACCGTCGGCGCGACGATCTATGACAGTGCGGGCGTCGCGCTCGGCACCGTCGCCAGCATCACCCCGCAGGCGGTGATCCTCAACACCGGCACCGCGCAGGTGCCCGTCCCCCCCGCGTCGATCGGCAAGACCGACAAGGGCTTCGCGATGGCGATGACCAAGGCCGATCTCGACGCCGCGGTCGCCAGTTCGCAGGCACAGGCGCAGGCGGCGGTGAAGTCCAAGCTGACCCCCGGCACGTCGGTGACCGGCCTCAACGGCGCGACGCTCGGCACGATCAAGGCGGCCGACGCGCAATTCGTCACGCTGACCACCGCCAAGGGCGACGTCAAGCTGCCGATCGCCGGCTTCAGCGCCGATGCGAGCGGCAAGATCGTCGCCGGCATCACCGCCGACCAGCTCGCGGCGGCCACCACCGGCGCGGCGAAGTAACGGATCGGGGAGGGTCCGCCCTCCCCGTTTTCGGCGTACGACGGCGGGAGCGATATCCAGTCAATTCCTCCCCCGCCAGGGAGTGCCGGGTTGGATTGCCCCCGGCAATCCAAGCACATGCCGGGGGCATGTGCGACCCGGCACTGTGGCGCGGCGAAGCCGTGACGGAGGGGGAGGTAAGCGACGACCTCGGTTGCGTGTCCTCCCCCTCCGTCATGCCTTCGGCATGCCACCTCCCCCTGGCGGGGGAGGACTTTCTTCAGGCTTGAACGTCGAGCCTCGTCGGCACCGTCACGCTCACCGCCGCATCACCAACTGACGATCTTCAGGCCGCGACCGCCTGCTCCGTCAGCGTCGCGCGGATCGCCTCGACCGCGTCCGCCGCCTTCGCCCCGTCGGGACCACCACCCTGCGCCATGTCGGGCCGGCCGCCGCCACCCTGCCCGCCGAGCACCGCAACCGCGCGGCGCAGCAGGTCGACCGCATTGACGCGGCCGACCAGATCATCGCTCACCCCGACCGCGATCGAGGCGCGACCGTCGTTGACCGCGACCATCACCGCGACGCCCGCGCCGCCCAGGCGCTGCTTGGCGTCATCGACCGCGCCACGCAGCCCCTTCGCCTCGAAGCCGTCGAGCACCTGACCGATGAACGCGACACCGCCGACCTGCTCCGGTCCCGCGGCCGCACCACCGGCGCCACCGCCCATTGCCAGCGCCTTCTTCGCCTCGGCGAGTTCCCGCTCCAGCCGCCGCCGCTCGTCGAGCAGCGCGATCACCCGCGCCGGCACCTCGTCGGGCGTCGTCTTGAGCGCGCTCGCCGCCTCGCGCAGCCGCTCGTCGCGACCGTTGAGATAGGCGCGCGCCGCCTCGCCGGTCAGCGCCTCGACGCGCCGCACGCCCGACGACACCGCGCCCTCGCCGACCACCTTGAACAGGCCGATGTCGCCGAGCGCATTGACGTGGGTGCCGCCGCACAGCTCGACCGAATAGGTCTTGCCGCCATCCTCGGTGCCCATCGACACGACGCGGACCTCGTCGCCGTATTTCTCGCCGAACAGCGCCATCGCGCCCTCGGCGATCGCCTCGTCGGGGGTCATCAGCCGCGTCGTCACGCTGCCGTTGCCGCGGATCTGCGCGTTGACCGCTATCTCGGCGTCGGCGAGTTCCTCCGCCGTCATCGCCACCGGGTGCGAGACGTCGAAGCGCAGCCGCTCGGGCGCGACCAGCGAGCCCTTTTGCGCAACATGCGTGCCGAGCCGCTGGCGCAGCGCCTCGTGCAGCAGATGCGTCGCCGAATGGTTGGCGCGGATCTGCGCGCGACGCGCGACGTCGATCTGGAGACGGACGGCATCGCCGACCTTGATCGCACCGCCCTCGATCACCGCATGATGGACGAAGACGCGGCCCAATTGCTTCGAGGTCTCGGTCACCACGGCCCTCAGGCCGCCGTCGGTCGTGATCGTGCCGGTGTCGCCGACCTGCCCGCCGCTCTCGCCATAGAAGGGCGTCTGGTTGACAATAATCGCGACGGTGTCGCCCGCCGCCGCCTGATCGACGCGTGCACCGTCCCTGACCAGCGCGACTACCTCGCCCTCACCGACGTCGGCGCTATAGCCGATGAATTCGGTCGAGCCGGTCTCCTCGGCGATGTCGAACCACAGATCGTCCGATGCCTTGGCGCCCGAGCCCTTCCAGGCGGCGCGGGCAGCACGCTTCTGCTCGGCCATCGCCGCATCGAAGCCGGCGCGATCGACGGTCAGCCCGCGCTCGCGCAACGCGTCCTCGGTGAGGTCGTAGGGGAAGCCGAACGTGTCGTAGAGCCGGAACGCGGTCTCGCCGGCGAGCGTCGCGCCCTCGGCCATGTCGACGGTCGCCTCGTCGAGCAGCTTCAGCCCCTTGTCGAGCGTCTTGCGGAACTGCGTCTCTTCCTGGCGCAACGTCGCCTCGATCAGCGGCTGCGCGCGGACCAGCTCGGGATAGGCGGCGCCCATCTCTGCGACCAGCGCCGGCACCAGCCGGTGCATCAACGGCTCCTTGGCGCCGAGCAGATGCGCGTGGCGCATCGCGCGCCGCATGATCCGCCGCAGCACATAGCCCCGGCCCTCGTTCGCAGGTAGCACCCCGTCGGCGACGAGGAAGCCGGACGAGCGGAGATGATCGGCAATGACGCGATGCGACGCCCGCCGCGGCCCCTCGGCATCGGTGCCGGTCAGCGAGGTCGAGGCAGCGATCAGCGCCTTGAACGTGTCGGTATCGTAATTGTCGTGGACGCCCTGCAGCACCGCGGCGATCCGCTCCAGCCCCATGCCGGTGTCGATCGACTTCTTGGGCAGCTCGCCGACGATCTCATTGGCCTCCTGCTCATATTGCATGAAGACGAGGTTCCAGATCTCGACGAAGCGGTCGCCATCCTCGTCCGGGCTGCCGGGAGGGCCACCCGGGATGTGGTCGCCATGGTCGTAGAAGATCTCGGAACAGGGGCCGCACGGGCCGCTGTCGCCCATCGCCCAGAAATTGTCCTTGGTGGCGATGCGGATGATCCGCTCTTCGGGCAGATATTTGGTCCACAGGCCGAACGCCTCGTCGTCGGTATGATAGACGGTGGCGGTCAGCTTCTCGGCCGGAATACCCCAGACGCTCGTCAGCAGGGTCCAGGCGTGGTGGATCGCCTGTTCCTTGAAATAATCGCCGAACGAGAAATTGCCGAGCATCTCGAAGAAGGTATGATGCCGCGCGGTATAGCCGACATTGTCGAGATCGTTGTGCTTGCCGCCGGCGCGCACTGACTTCTGGCTGCTGGTCGCGGTGGTGTAGGGCCGGCTTTCGAGGCCGGTGAAGACGTTCTTGAACGGCACCATCCCGGCGTTGACGAACATCAGCGTCGGGTCGTTCTGCGGCACCAGCGGCGCGGAGGGCACGATGGCATGGCCCGCGCTCGCGAAATAGTCGAGGAAGCCGCGGCGGATGTCGTTGGTCGAGGTCATAGACCAAGCGACTTAGGCGAGAGACGGCCCGCCCTCAAGCGTCGTTACGCGCCACCACACATGTGCTGCGAGTCGGGCAGCGTCCACGATTCCATCGTGCGCAGGTTGGTCGTCGTATAGATCCGGCCGCGATCGTCGCCCGGCGGGCAATGCCGTGGGATACTGACGAGGCAGGCGAGCACGCGATCCCCCCGCCGCGCATTCTGTGCCGCCGCGACGCGGCTGTAGGAGACACCGTACAGGCCATTGGCGAGGGATATGCTCGTTCCACTCTCGGGCACCGGCCGGCCCGACCCATCCTCCAGCCGCGCGGACACGTTGCGCACCGTGCTGAACACGCATGTCCCGACCCGCTTCGGCAAGCCCGGCGGCTGCGCCGCGACCGCGGGTCCGGCAAGCGACAGCAGAGCAAGGGCGTAGGCGCAGGAAAGCCGCATATGCTGGTCCTTCATCCGAAAGGTTGATCGATCGACTTGGGCGGCGTGCTGAACCAGCGCGGCCCCTCGGCGGTCATGTGGAAGCAGTCCTCCAGCCGGACGCCAAACTGGCCGGGCAGGTAGATGCCGGGCTCGTTCGAGAAGCACATGCCGGCGGCCAGCCGCGTCGTCTCGCCGCGGACGAGGTTGACGGGTTCGTGGCCGTCCATGCCGATGCCGTGGCCGGTACGGTGCGACAGGCCGGGCAGTTTATAGTCGGGGCCGTAGCCGAGGCCGGTGTAATAGCGCCGCACCGCATCGTCGACGCTGCCCGCGGTGACGCCGATCCGCGCCGCGGCGAGGGCGACCTGCTGGCCGCGCGCCGCCTGATCCCAGACCTTGCGCTGCGCGACGGTGGCGCTGCCCTGCGGCACCCAGGTCCGCGAGATATCGGATTGATAGCCCTGCACGGTGCAGCCGCAATCCATCAGCAGGATCTCTCCCGCGGCGATGCGATGCACCTCGCGGCTGCCGTGCGGCAGCGCGGCGGCGGGACCGATCAGCGCCAGCACGAATTCGGGAGCGCCGCCGAGCCGGGTGGTCGCGGCGGACATCATCGCGCCGATCTGGCTGCCGGTCATCCCCGCCTCGACCCGCGGCGCCAGCCAGCGATAGGCGGCGAGCGTCACCTCGGTCGCGACCTGCATCAACGCGAGTTCGGCGGGCGTCTTGATCATCCGGCAGCCGCGCACCACCGGATTGGCGCTCACCTGCCGTGCGTCAGGGGCGAAGCGGGCGAGGTCGGTCGGGATGAAGACGCGCGTCGTCTCCTCGATGCCGATCGGCAGCCGGTCGAGTCCGCGCTCCTTCAGCCAGCCGGCGACGACGGCCAGCGCGTTGCCGTCCTCCTGCCAGACGCGCACCGCGGCGGGGACGCTCAGCGTCTGGCGGACCGACGGCTCCTCGAAGAAGGGCGTGACGATCAGCGGTTCGCCCTCGCGCGGCAGGATCGCCAGCGTCGGCCGTTCGCTGCGCCCCCAGCGCACGCCGGTGAAATAGAGCATCGACGAGCCCGGCTCGATCAGCACCGCGCCAAGCCCGTTCGCCGCCATCAGCGCCTGTGCGCGGGCGAGCCGGCGCGCGCGCTCCTCCGGCCCGATCGGCACCGCGCCCGTCGTGATGTCGCGCAACGCGGACAGATCGGGTTCGGCGGCGCGGAGCAGCGCCGACGACAGGAGCGGCACCGCCGCGGCGGCGGCGAGGAGCGAACGGCGCGAGGGGCTGAAGACCATGACGCAGCGATACGGCGCTTGACCCGGCGGCCGCAATCCCCTTCCCTAGAGGCAAATCCTGGAGTTTCGTGCATGGCCAAACGGCTGACCTTGTTTATCGTGATCGGCCTGTTGCTCGGTGTCGTGGTGGGACTGGCGATCAACGGCTGGCTCGACGACGGTTCGCCAGCGGCGGCGGCGCGGCTGAAGGGCATCGCCGGCTATTTCGCGATCGGCACCACCGTTTTCCTGCGACTGATCAAGATGATCATCGCGCCGCTCGTCTTCGCCACGCTGGTCAGCGGCATCACCCAGATGGGCGATACGTCGGCGCTCGGCCGGGTCGGCGCCAAGGCGATCGGCTGGTTCGTCTCGGCCAGCCTGCTGTCGCTCGGGCTCGGGCTGATCCTGGTCAATCTGATCCGGCCGGGGGTCGGTATCAACCTGCCGCTGCCGCCGGTCGACGCCGATGCCGGCATCGCCACCGCCGCGTTCAGCCTCGACAAATTCATCACCCACATCGTCCCCGCTTCGATGGTCGAGGCGATGGCGACCAACGAGATCCTGCAGATCGTCGTCTTCTCGATCTTCGTCGGCGTCGCGATCACCGCGGTCGGCGAGCGCGCCGCGCCGCTGACCCGGGCGATCGACGGTCTGGTCGCGGTGATGCTGCGGATCACCGATTACGTCATGCGCGTCGCGCCGCTCGCGGTGTTCTGCGCGGTGGCGGCGACGCTGACCGAGCGCGGCGCCGGGGTGATCGGCCAGCTCGCCTTCTTCATGGGCAGCTTCTATCTCGCCTTGCTGTGCCTGTGGGCGATCCTGCTCGGCATCGGCTTCCTGTTCATCGGGCCGCGCATCCGCGATCTGATCCGCTACGTCCGCGAGCCGCTGCTCGTCGCCTTCACCACCGCCTCGTCGGAAGCCGCCTATCCGCGCATGCTGGAGGCGCTCGACAAGTTCGGGGTGCCGCCGCGCATCGCCAGCTTCGTGCTGCCGCTCGGCTATTCGTTCAACCTCGACGGCTCGATGATCTACATGACCTTCGCGTCGCTGTTCATCGCCCAGGCCTATGGCATCGACCTGCCGCTCGGCACGCAGATCGCGATGCTCCTGTTCCTGATGATCTCGTCCAAGGGCATCGCCGGCGTGCCGCGCGCCAGCCTCGTCGTGATCGCGGCGGTGCTGCCGGTGTTCAAGATCCCCGAAGCGGGCCTGCTGCTGATCCTCGCGATCGACCATTTCCTCGACATGGGGCGCACCGCGACCAACGTGATCGGCAACGCGGTGGCGGCGTCGGTGGTGGCGAAATGGGAGGGCGGGTTCGATCCGCGCGAGCCCGCGACGATCGACCCCGCGGTGGCCGAGGGGCCGGCGGCACCGGCAGCGACCAGCTTCCGGCACTAGCCGCCATCAGGCGTAGGCGTAGCGGCCGCCCTTCTCCAGCGCCGCCTGATAGGCCGGCAGCGCATGGACCTTCTCGAGCCAGGCGATCGTCGCCGGGCGCGAGGCATCGAGGCCGGCGCGGCTGCGCGCCGCTTCGAGCGGGAAGCTCATCATGATGTCGGCGGCGGTCATCACGTCGCCGGCGAACCACGGGCGTTGCGCCAGCTCCGCTTCGACATAGTCGAGATGGACGTCGATCATCGGCTGGATGCGCTTGACCGCCGCCTTGCCCATCAGCGGGATGCGGCCGAGCACCAGCTTGAGCAGCAGCGGCGGCATCATCGAACCCTCGGCATAATGGAGCCAGAAGCGGTAGCGCAGCACCGACTCGCGATGCGCCGGCGGCCCGAGCCGGCCGTCAGCCTTCTCGACGAGATATTCGACGATCGCACCGGTCTCCGCGATCACCCGGCCGCCGTTGGCGTCGAGGTCCTCGATCACCGGCGACTTGCCGAGCGGGTGGACGCGCTTCAGCTCGGGCGGCGCCAGCATCGTCTTGGGATCGCGCTGATACCGCTTGATCTGATAATCGAGGCCCAATTCTTCGAGCATCCACAAGATCCGCTGCGAGCGGCTGTTCTCGAGATGGTGGACGATGATCATACGGTCTCCCCTGTCGCGCGGGCGGTCCATAGCCAGGCCGCCGCAGGGAAATCCACGACAGGGCCATTTCGTTGCGCCGTCAGCGCCGCGCGCAGGCGGGCGAGAAGCGCCGGCCGGTCTTCCGCGGCGGCATCGCGGAGCCGGGAGGCGGCAGGTCCGATGCGGGTGAGGAAGGCGACGGCATCCTCTACCGCCTCCTCCCCCGCGCCGACGCGATAGCTGAAGCGGGTGAGAACGGCGGTCGCGTCGGCCCAGCCGCCGGCGGCGAGGACCGCAGCGCCCGCCTCCGGATCGGCGAAGGCGAAGGGGCCGGGCACGTAGCTGCCCGAGCGTTGCGGCGCGGGGGTGATCAGCGTCGCCCAGGGATTGTCGGCGACGGCGGCGAAGCAGCTGAACACCAAGCGGCCACCGGGCCGCGTCGCGGCAGCAAGACGGGTGAAGGCAGCCGCGGGATCGGCGAAGAACATGACGCCGTGGCGCGAAACGATCAGGTCGAGCGGCGCGAGCCCGGCAGCGGCGACCAACGCGTCGGCGGTGCGGAAGCTGAGGTTGGCGCGCGCATGGTGCGCCTCGGCGACGGCGACGAGGTCGGGTGACAGATCGGCACCGGTGACTTGCGCGTCTGGCCGCGCTGCGGCGAGCGCGGCGGCGGTGGCACCGGCACCGCAGCCGATGTCGAGCGCATTGATCGCGCCGGCCGGCGCGGCAGCGAGGATCGCGGCGTCGAGCCGTGGAGCGAGATCGGCGAAGGCGCGCTCGGTCCGGCGCCATTCCTCCGCCCAGACGGTGCCGACGCGGCCGGTCCAGTCAATATGGGTGGTCATCGGCAGTCTCCGGAGAAGGTTGGCGCAATTCCAAGCAAAAGAGGCCCGCCGTTGCCGGCGAGCCTCTCGTTTCGTGCTTATCGATGTGCCGGCATCAGATGTCGTCGTCGGCTTCCGGACCGGCCATCATCTCCTCGGCGACCTTCTCGGTGCGCTGACGGATCGCCTTTTCGAGGCGGTCGGCCATTTCGGGATGCTCGCGCAGATAGGTCTTCGAATTCTCGCGGCCCTGGCCGATGCGGACGCTGTCGTAGCTGAACCACGCACCCGATTTCTCGACCAGCCCGGCCTTGACGCCGAGATCGAGGATCTCGCCGATCTTGGAGATGCCCTCGCCATACATGATGTCGAATTCGACCTGCTTGAACGGCGGCGCGACCTTGTTCTTGACGACCTTGACGCGCGTAGCGTTGCCGGTGACCTCTTCCTTGTCCTTGATCGCGCCGGTGCGGCGGATGTCGAGACGGACCGAGGCGTAGAATTTCAGCGCGTTGCCGCCCGTCGTCGTCTCCGGATTGCCGTACATCACGCCGATCTTCATGCGCAGCTGGTTGATGAAGATCACCATGCAGCGCGAGCGGCTGATCGAACCGGTCAGCTTGCGCAGCGACTGCGACATCAGCCGGGCCTGCAGGCCGACGTGGCTGTCGCCCATCTCGCCCTCGATTTCCGCACGGGGCACGAGCGCGGCGACCGAATCGACCACCAGCACGTCGATCGCGTTCGAGCGGACGAGCGTGTCGACGATCTCGAGCGCCTGTTCGCCGGTGTCGGGCTGCGAGACGATCAGCTCGTCGATGTTGACGCCGAGCTTCTTGGCATAGACGGGATCGAGTGCATGTTCGGCGTCGACGAAGGCGGCGGTGCCGCCGCCTTTCTGCGCCTCGGCGATGACGTGCAGCGCGAGCGTCGTCTTGCCCGACGATTCGGGGCCATAGACCTCGATCACGCGGCCGCGCGGCAGGCCGCCGACGCCGAGCGCGATATCGAGGCCGAGCGAACCGGTGGAGATCGTCTCGACCTCCATCGACTGTTTCGCGCCGAGCTTCATCGCCGAGCCCTTGCCGAAGGCGCGGTCGATCTGGGCCAGCGCGGCGTCGAGCGCCTTCTGCCGGTCGGTGGATGCGGTTGCCATGCCGGTGTCGATCACTTTCAGATTGGCGGCCATCGGGAGGTTCCTCGCTAGAGCAAGCGCGTCACCGGGGCAACGCGTCTGTTTTGCTATGTACGGCGTTTGTTCTCTTGGAACAAGAGGGGAACGCTAAGCCGCGGCAGGATTATGGGTGTTTCGCCATCCCGCACCGGAAAGGCGTCCGCGAAGAGCGGGCTCAGGTCAGCGTCGTCGCCAGCGTCCACCACCCCTCGGCGCCTGCGCGCGCCGCCGCGGCGTCGCGTGCCGCGACCGACTCGAACAGCGCGAAACAGGTCGCACCGCTGCCCGACATCCGCGCCAGACGCACACCCGCCGCCGCATCGAGCAGCGCCAACACCGCGGCGATCGCCGGCGCGATCGCCACCGCCGGCGCCTGCAGGTCGTTGCGCCCGACCAGCGCACGCGCGAGCACATCGCCGTCGGCGGCAATGCCACCGCGGTCCACGCCATCCCATCTCGCGAACACCGCCGCGGTGCTCACCGCGACCCCGGGATTGACCAGCAGCAGCGGCATGCCCGCCAGCCCCTCGACCGGCAGCAACGCCTCGCCCTTCCCCGTGCCGAGCGTCGCGCGGCCGAGCAGGCAGGCGGGGACGTCGGCACCGAGCGCCTCGGCGATGACGAACAGCCGCGGGTCGTCGGGCGCGATGCCGTGCAGCCCGGCGAGCGCCCGCAGCGTCGCCGCCGCGTCCGCCGAGCCGCCGCCGATCCCCGAGGCAATCGGCAGATGCTTGTCGAGCGTGATCGCATGCGGCTGCGCGATACCGAAGGCCGCGCGAAAGGCGTGCGCAGCGCGGATCACCAGATTGTCCGAATCCGCAGCGCCGGCGAGCGCGGCGGCGAACGGCCCGATGATCGCGAACCGGTCGGTCGCGTCGGGCACCACCGTCACGCTGTCGCCATCGGCGGCGAAGACGAACAGCGTCTCCAGCTCGTGATAGCCGTCGGGGCGACGACGACGGACGTGGAGCGCGAGGTTGATCTTGGCAGGCGCCGGCTCGACGATCATTTGCGCGGCAGCCCCTGCACCGCCTTGGTGGCGAGCCGCGTCGCATCATCGGCCGAGGCGGTCAGCGCCGCGGCGCGCCAGGCGTAGCGCGCCTCGTAACGGCGGCCGCGGGTCCAATAGAGGTCGCCGAGATGCTCGCCGATCTCCGCATTGATCGGATCGCCCGCGGCGGCGCTTTCGATCAGCGGCTGCGCGCGGGTGACGTCGCCGCCGATGAAATAGGCCCAGCCGAGCGAATCGGCGATCGAGGCATCGTCGGGCTTCAACGCATGCGCGCGTTCGAGCATCGCGATCGACTGCGGTACGTCGACCCGCCGCTCCGCCTGCGCATAGCCGAGATAGTTGAGCGCGAGCGGCTCGCGCGGCGCGATCGCCACCGCTTTCTGCAGGGCGACGCGGCCCGCCGGCCAGTCGCCCGCCTGTTCGAGCGCGCCGCCATATTGCAGCCAGGCGCTCCATGCGGTCGGATCGGCGTCGACGACGCGGCGATACCAGTCCGCCGCCTCGCGATGACGGTTCATCGCGCTGAGCTGATCGGCATAGGTCTGCCAGTCGCTCTCGCCCGCCCCTGCCCGCTCGGCACCGCTGCGAGCGAGCGCCAGCGCGTCGGCGGGGCGGCCGGCGGTGGTCAGGATGCTGATCCGCGTCGCGCCGGCGGTCGCCGCATAGGGACTGGCGGGCGCGATGCCGTCGAGCGTCGCCAGCGCGCGCGGAATCGCCTTGTCCTTGGCGAGCGCGGCGGCGAGCAGCAGCCGGGCGCGGTCGTTGGCCGGACAAGCGATCACCGCGGTGCGCGCGAGCGCGATCGACAGATCGGTGGCGTCCTGATCGGCCAAGTCGCCGGCGATCCGCCCGAGCAGCCGCGACACGCCGAACCCGAGCGTCGGCTGCGCGGCGTCGCCGGCCCGCACCGCCGCGAACCCCGGATCGCCGCCGGCGAGCAGCGCCCGCGCCCGATCGGTCTCGCCGCGACCGAACAGCAACTGCCCGGCGGACAGGCGCAGGTCGACCGGCGACCCCGTCTCGCGCAGCGCCTGGATGGTGGCCAGCCCCCGTGCGGTATCGCCGCGGGCGATCTGGAGCAGCGCCGCGGTCTCGGCGGTGAGCCGCTGGCTGACCGGGTCCTTCCCCGCTTTGGCGATCTGTGGCGCGGGATCGTTCCCCTGCGCGAACGCGATCCACGCGCGCAACGACGGCACCAGTACCGCCAGCGGCGTCGCGGCGAGCGCATCGGTCGCCGCGGTCGCGCCGGCGACGTCCTGTTTCGCCGCGGCGACGGCGAGCGGCAGCAGCGGCAGATCCGCGGGCGCCTCGGGTCGGCCGCGCAGCACCGCGACGGCGCGGGTGGCGAGCGCGACGTCGCCGGCGGCCAGCGCCTCGCGATAGGCGCGCAACGCGACGGCCGTGCTCGCCGGCGCGGCGGCGAGCGCGCGGGCATAGCCGGCCGCGGCGAGATCGACCCGGCCGTCGGCATCGGCGGCGCCGGCCTTGAGATAGTCGGCGAGATGACCGGTGTCGGCCGCTGCCGGCGGGACCGCGCCGAAACTCAGCAGCGACGCGAGGAACAGGCGTTTACATATTGGGATAATTCGGGCCTCCACCACCCTCCGGCACCACCCAGTTGATGTTCTGGGTCGGGTCCTTGATGTCGCACGTCTTGCAGTGGACGCAGTTCTGCGCGTTGATCACGAACTTGGGATCGCCGGTCTCCTGGCCCACGATCTCGTAAACGCCGGCCGGGCAATAGCGTTGCGCGGGTTCGTCGTAGAGCGGCAGGTCGTATTCGACCGGCACGTTCGGGTCCCTCAGCGTCAGATGGACCGGCTGGTCCTCCTCGTGATTGGTGTTCGACAGGAACACCGAGGAGAGGCGGTCGAAGGTCAGCACGCCGTCGGGCTTGGGATAGACCGGCGGCTTGACCAGATCCTTGCGCCACAGGCTTTCGTGATCGGGATGATGCTTCATCGTGAACGGCATCCTGAGACCGAAATGTTCGAGCCACATCGTCACGCCGGCGAGGCCCGAGCCGAGGAAGTCGCCGAACTTCTTGACCAGCGGCACGACGTTGCGGACGACCGACAGCTCCTTGTGCAGCCACGACGTCTCGAACGCCGCCGGATAGGCGGCCAGTTCGTCGCGCTCGCGCTGCGACAGGATCGCCGCGACCGCAGCCTCGGCGGCCATCATCCCCGACTTCATCGCGCCATGCGTGCCCTTGAGCCGCGGCACGTTGAGGAAGCCCGCCGAACAGCCGATCAGCGCGCCGCCGGGGAAGACCAGCTTCGGGATCGACTGCAACCCGCCGTCATTGATCGCGCGCGCACCATAGGACACGCGCTTGCCGCCCTTGAGGATCGCGGCGATCTCCGGATGCGTCTTCCACTTCTGCATCTCCTGAAAGGGCGACAGATAGGGATTGGTGTAATTGAGCCAGGTGACGAAGCCGAGGCTGACCTGCCCGTTCGCCTGATGATACAGCCAGCTGCCGCCGTTGGCGTCGTCGCCGAGCGGCCAGCCCTGCGTATGGATGACGCGGCCGGGACTGTGCAGCGCGGGATCGATGTCCCACAATTCCTTGATGCCGAGGCCATAGACCTGCGGCTGCGCATCCTTGGCCAGATCGAAGGTACGGATCACCTCCTTGGTGAGGTGGCCGCGCACGCCCTCGGCGAAGAAGGTGTATTTGGCGTGGAGCTCGAGCCCCGGCGTATAATCGGGCTTGTGCGTGCCGTCGCGTGCGACGCCCATGTCGCCGGTGGCGACGCCCTTCACCCTGCCCTGTTCGTCGAACAGGATCTCCGCGGCGGCGAAGCCGGGGAAGATCTCGACGCCCAGCTCCTCGGCCTTGCCCGCCAGCCAGCGACACAGATTGCCGAGGCTGCCGGTATAGGTCCCCTTGTTGTGCATGAACGGCGGGGTGAGGAATTCGGGCAAAGTGCGCTTGCCGGTCGCGGTCAGCACCCAATGGTGATTTTCGGTCACCGGCACCTCGGCGAGCGGGCAGCCATCCTCGCGCCAGTTCGGCAGCAGTTCGTCGAGGCTGCGCGGATCGATCACCGCACCCGACAGGATGTGCGCGCCGACCTCCGAGCCCTTCTCCAGCACGCAGACCGACAGGTCGGCACCCTGTTCGGCCGCGACCTGTTTGAAGCGGATCGCCGCCGACAGGCCCGCCGGGCCGGCGCCGACGATCACCACGTCATAGGGCATCGATTCGCGTGTCGACATCATTCCACTCCCGGGCACCATCCGCGGTGCATCACGCTTGTATGTTGTCGGCGGCGGCAAAAGCGTTCAGGCGCACGACGACAACGGCTCGTCTCCGGCCCGCGATCGGACAAGTTGACGCAAACGTCAACCTGGAGAAGGATCGTCGCAACAAAAAGGAATAATGTGGGGGCCGATCAGCATATCGACTGGATGAGCAGCGTCGGCAGCGCGCTCGACTGGTGGCAGGAGGCGGGCGTCGACACGCTCGTCGAGGATGCGCCGCGCGACTGGCTGAGCCAGCCGATGCCGGCGCCTACCGCCTTCGCCGCAGCGGTCTCCGCGGCCGCGGTGCCGGCCGCCCCCGCCGCCGCGACGATGCCCGACGCGCTCGCCGACTTCATCGCGTGGCGGCTGGGCGATGCGGTGCCCGAGGTCGAGTGGCGCGGCGTTTCGATCGCCGCCAGCGGCCCGCCCGACGCCGCGATCATGGTCCTCGTCGATTGCCCCGACAAGGACGACGGCGAGGCGGGCACCTTGCTGAGCGGCGCCGCCGGCGCCCTGTTCGACCGGATGCTCGCCGCGATCGGCCTGTCGCGCGACACGATCCACCTCGCCGCGGTCTGCGCCAGGCGGCCCGTCGCCGGGCGGATGCCGCGCGATACCGAGACGCGGCTGTCCGACATTTCGAAGCATCATATCGGCCTGGTCGCGCCCAAACGGCTGCTGCTGCTCGGCAATGCGGCCAGCCGTGCCATTCTGGGGGCGGAAATGCCGGGGACGCGCGGGTCTTTGCATTCATTTAACCATAAAAGCGGAGAGACCGGGGTCGTCGCCAGCTTTCACCCGCGCTTCCTCATCGAGAAGCCCGTGGCGAAGGCGGAGGCCTGGAAGGATCTGCAATTGCTGATGGGAAACCTGCCCGCATGACCCGCACGCTCGCGCTGACCCTGGCGCTGATCGCGCTGCCCGCCGCCGCGCATGCCGCCGGGCCGACCGAACCCGCCGGCGACGCCAGACTGCCCGCGGCCACCGCGCTCGCCGATCGCATCCCCGATCAGCTCGATGCGACGCAGCGCGAGGGCTATCGCGCGGTGTTCCAGGCGATCCGCGACGGCAAGTGGCAGGACGCGCAGCTCGGGCTCGACGCGATGAAGCCCGGCCCGCTCCATGCCATCGCGCGTGCCGAGCTGTTCACCGCCAAGGGCTCGCCGCGCGTCGAGCTGGAGCCGCTCGTGGCCTTGCTCAACGAGGCGCCCGAACTGCCCGAGGCCGAATCGCTCGCCCGCCTCGCCAGGTCACGCGGTGCGGCCGAATTGCCGCCGCTGCCGCAGGCGCAGCGATTGATCTGGCAGGACGGCGCCCCCCGCCGCGTCCGCGCCAAGGCGACGAAGAGCGACGAGATCGCCGCCGATCTGGCGCTCAAGATGCAACCGTTCGTCAAGGCCGACATGGGTCCCGAGGCGCAGGCGCTGCTCGAGACGACGCCGGGCCTCACCATCGAGGCGCAGACCGAATGGCAGGCGAAGGTCGCCTGGATGTATTTCCTCACCGGCGACGACGCCAACACCCGGGCGATGGCGGCGAAGGCCGCCGCCGGCTATGGCGACTGGGCGGTGCAGGGCCGCTGGACCGGTGCGCTCGCGGCATGGCGCCAGAACGATTGCGCCGCGGCGGAAAGCGGCTTCGAGGGCGTCGCCGCACGCGCGACCGACGTCGATCTGCGCGCCGCCGCGCTCTATTGGACGTCGCGCGCCGACATGGTCTGCGGCCGGCCCGACAAGGTGCAGGCGCGACTGCAGTCCGCCGCGCAATTCTCCGAGAGCTTCTACGGCCAATTGTCGCGCCAGGCGCTGCTGATCAAGGACAAGGGCAAGCCGTCGACGCAGGTCGTTGCGGCGGACTGGGCGCGGCTCGACAAGCGGCCCAATATCCGCGTCGCCGCCGCACTCGCCGAGATCGGCGAGACCGACCTCGCCGACACCGTCGTGCGCCAGCAGGCGCGGATCGGCGACCCGTCCGAATTCGGCAGCCTCGTCCGCGTCGCCGAGGCGTTGAGCCTGCCCGCCACCACCGTATGGCTGGCGCACAATTGCCCGCAGGGCGTCGTCGCCACCGCCGAGGCGCGCTATCCGACGCCGAACTGGACGCCGTCGAGCGGCTGGCGCGTCGACAAGGCGTTGGTCTACGCCCACACGCTGGAGGAGAGCGGCTTCCGCAACAAGGTGGTGAGCCCGGCCGGCGCCTATGGCCTGATGCAGATCATGCCCGCCGCCGCGACCGATTATTCGCGCGAGCGCGGCCTGCCGCTCGACAAGGCGGCGCTGACCAAGCCCGCCACCAACATGGATATCGGCCAGCGCCATCTCGAGCGGCTGCGCGACATGGCCGGCGTGACCGGCGGGCTGCTGCCCAAGGTGATCGCCGCCTATAATGCCGGGCCGCGTCCGGTCGGCGACTGGAATGCGATCGTCCACGATAACGGCGATCCGCTGCTCTATATCGAGAGCATCCCTTATTGGGAGACGCGCGGCTATGTGACGACGGTGCTGCGCAATTACTGGATGTACGAGGCGCAGGGCGGCCGCAAGGCGTCGGTTAGCCGCTCGGCGCTGGCGCAGGGCCTGTGGCCGCGCTTCCCCGGCCTGCCCGGCGCGGCCGCGGTGCGCATCGCCGGACGGCCGAGCAACACCGCGATCGCGGTGAACGGCAGCGTGAGCCCGCAATCGCGGACAGTGACGGGGAACTGAAGCGGGGGACGCGTTCAGCCTCCCTCTCCAAGGGCCATCGCATATAACATCTGTGATGAGGTTCGATCGGCTTCCTCATGAGATTCGTCACCCGGACTCGTTCCGGGGTCCACCCGCCCGCAGGGGAATGGTCTCGGATCAAGCCTTTCTCCTGGCCGCAGGGTGGACCCCGGAACAAGTCCGGGGTGACGGTGTGGCAATCCTTCGTCACGGCTCGTGAGCTTGCCTCATCTCCTTCCTGCGGTATGGTTCGGTCCGATGTGGGATGACCCCCGCGTGCCATGGGAAAGGACGAATCGATGCTCGGCGGGATGCAGGATTTCGAGCTAAGGGTATCGACGCTGATCGATCACGCCGCGCGTGAGCACCCGACCCGCGAGATCGTCACCCGCTGGGCCGACGGCAGCGAGACGCGCAGCGACTGGCGCACCCTGTCGCATGACGCCAAACGGCTGGCGCAGGCGCTCGAACGGCTCGGGGTGCAGCGCGGCGAGCGCGTGGCGACGCTGGCGATGAACCACGGTCATCATCTCGCCGCCTGGTATGCGACGATCGGCATGGGCGCGGTGATCCATACGATCAACCCGCGCCTGTTCGACGACCAGCTCGTCTACATCGCCAACCATGCCGAGGATCGCGTGTTGCTCTACGATCGCGCCTTCCAGCCGATCGTCGACCGGCTGCGGACGCGATGGACCAGCATCGACCATTATGTGGTGATGGACGACGACGGCCCCGACGGCTTCGCCGCGCTGATCGCGCCCGAGGACGGCGACTATGACTGGGTCACCGGATCGGAGCGGGAGGCCTGCATGCTCTGCTACACCAGCGGCACCACCGGCCATCCCAAGGGCGTGCTGTACGACCATCGCTCGATCCTGCTTCACGCGCTACTCGTCGCTTCGCCCGCGGTGCTCGGCCTGTCGTCGACGGCGGTGTTGCTGCCGGTCGTGCCGCTGTTCCATGCCGCCGCCTGGGGTACGCCGTTCGCCGCGCCGCTCGCCGGCGCGAAGCTCGTCTTCTCCGCGGTCAACGACGCCAAGGTGCTGTGCGATCTGATGAACCGCGAGGGCGTCACGATCTCGTCGGGGGTGCCGACGGTATGGCTGGCGATGTTCGCGCATATCGATGCGACCGGCGAGGCGCCGCGCGCGCTCAGGATGGCGACGATCGGCGGCTCGGCGGCGCCGCGCGCGATGATCGCGCGGCTGATCGACATGGGCGTCGAGGTCAAGCATTTGTGGGGGATGACCGAGACCTCGCCGGTCGCCACCGCCGCCGCGCCGCCGCCGGACTGGCAGAGCTGGCCGCGCGAGCGCCAGCTCGACCTGCTCACCCGGCAGGGCAGCGTGCCTTATGGCGTCGAACTCGTCGTCCGCGACGACGACGGTACGCCGCTGCCCCGCGACGGCACCAGCGCGGGACGGCTGCACATCCGCGGCCCGTGGGTGATCAAACGCTATTTCCGCGCCGAGGCGGATGCGATCGACGCCGATGGCTGGTTCGACACCGGCGACGTCGCGGTGATCCACCCCGACGGCACGATGCAGATCACCGACCGCTCGAAGGACGTGATCAAATCGGGCGGCGAATGGATCAGCTCGGTCGAGCTGGAGAATGCCGCGGTCGGCTGCCCCGGCGTCGCCGAGGCGGCGGCGATCGGCATCCCCCACCCCAAATGGGACGAACGGCCGCTGCTCGTCGTCGTCCGCAAGCCGGGCAGCGACGTCGACGAGCGCGCGATCCTCGACCATCTCGCCGGCGTGGTGGCGAAATGGTGGCTGCCCGACGGAATCGCGTTCGTCGATACGCTGCCGCACACCGCGACGGGCAAGTTGCTCAAGACGGCGCTGCGCGAGCAATTCCGCGACTATCGGTTCGCGGCGTGAGACGACCGATCCCCTGCCCGGCCGCGCGCGCGAGGAAATTGCAATCATCGGCTGACATTTCACGTCTTGTGCCTACAATCCCCTTATGGCGATCGGACTGGACAATGCGGGCTTCAGCGACGCGCTGGTGATCCTGGGGGCGGCGGGGCTGGTGATCCCCGCCTTCGCGCGGTTTCGGGTCAGCCCGATCATCGGCTTCATCCTCGTCGGCATGCTCGTCGGCCCCGACGGGCTCGGCGCGCTGACCGACCGGGCGCCGTGGCTCTATTACCTCACCATCTCCGATCCCGATTCGATCGAGCCCTTCGCCGAATTCGGCATCGTGCTGCTGCTGTTCTCGATCGGGCTCGAACTCTCGTTCAAGCGCTTGTGGTCGATGCGCGCGCAGGTGTTCGGCACCGGCCCGGCCGAGCTGATCGGCTCGGCGGCGCTGATCGCGGTGGCGGTCCACCTGCTCGGCCAGGATTGGGGCGGCGCCGCCGGCCTCGGCCTCGCGCTGGCCTTGTCCTCGACCGCATTGGTGCTGCCGCTCGTCGGCACGACCAGTCCGGTCGGCCGCGCCGCCTTCGCGATGCTGCTGTTCGAGGATCTCGCGCTGGTGCCGATCATCTTCGCGCTCGGCGCGATGGCGCCGACCGCCAGCCCCGACGGCTGGGTCGGCATCGCCGGCGTCGCATTGCGCGGGCTGGCGACGGTGGTGGTGATGTACCTCGGCGGCCGGCTGGTGCTGCCGCGGCTGTTCGCCCAGGCGGCGCGCACCAAGAGCCCCGAACTTTTCCTCGCCGCCTCGCTGCTCGTCGTCATCACCGCCAGCGTCGCGACCACCGCCGCCGGCCTGTCGCCGATCGTCGGCGCGCTGCTCGCCGGGCTGCTGATCGCCGAGACCGAATATCACACCGAGGTCGAGGTGATGACCGCGCCCTTCAAGGGCCTCGCGCTCGGCGTCTTCCTGATCACCGTCGGGATGAGCGTCAACCTGCGCGAGGTGCTGGCCAATTGGCCGTCGCTGCTCGGCGCGGTGGTCGCGGTGGTCGGGGTCAAGGCGGTCGTCACCTATCTGCTGCTCCGCGTCGCGCAGACCGGGCGCGGCATCGCCGCCGAGACCGGGCTGCTGATGGGCAGCCCGTCGGAGACGACGCTGATCGTGCTCGCCACCGCGGCACAGGCGCAGCTCATCCTGCCGTCGACCGCCGCCTTCTGGCAGACGGTGACCGCGATCGGCCTCACCATCACGCCGCTGCTCGCCAAGGCGGGCCAGCGTCTGTCGCGCGGCATCGACCGCTTCACCCCCGGCGACGGCCTGCCCGAGGATACGCTCGGCGAGGGGCCGGGCGCGGTGGTGATCGGCTTCGGCCGCGTCGGGCGGATGGTGTCCGACATGCTCGCGGTCCACGGCCAGCGCTATATCGCGGTCGAGGCGGACATCGACACCGTCGCCGAGGCGCGGCGCAGCGGCCATCCGGTGCTGTTCGGCGACATCGCGCGTGGCGACTGGGTCGAGCGGCTCGACCTCGCCCGCGCTCGCGCGCTGATCCTGACGATGGACGATCCGGTGCTGACCGTACAGCTCACCCGGCGGATGCGCGCGCTCGCCCCGGCGCTGCCGATCATCGCCCGCGCCCGCGATCCGCACCATGCCGCCGAACTCTATCGCGCCGGCGTGACCGACGCGGTGCCCGAGACGCTGGAAAGCTCGCTGCAATTGTCCGAGTCGGTGCTGGTCGACCTCGGCGTCGCGATGGGACCGGTGATCGCCTCGATCCACGAGAAGCGCGACGAACTGCGCCAGTCGATCCGCGCGGAGGCGGAGATCGACCGCGAGCCCCGCATCCGGCGCGTGCGGCGGCTGGGGGAAGCGGTGCCGGGCAAGGTGTGAGCGGCCCCACCCTCAATCCGTTCGCCCTGAGCCTGTCGAAGGGCAAGTGAGGCTCAAGCCACTTCGACAAGCTCAGTGCCAACGGCGGCAAAAGTCCCCGCTCATGTATACAGGTCGACAACCTCCGCCCCCTCGCCGACCGCCTCGAGCAGCAGCGTACGATGGCAATGTTTCGGATCGCGCTCGAAGCAGAGCAGCGCGCTCGGCGTCTCCGCCGCCAATCCCAGCATGATGGCGGCGGCCGCCTGCGCCTCGGGCAGTTCGAGTTGCTCCTCATACACCGCCTCCAGCGTCGCCACGTCGCCCTTCTTGGCGGCGTCACGCCCGCGCTTGGGGGTGCCGAGCGCCTTGAGGTGGACATAGCCGATCCCCGCCTCGGCGAGGCTGGCGGCGAGCGAGGATTTCGAGAAGCCGGGCCGCCGCGACAGCGGCAGCGCACGCACGTCGATCACCCTTTTTACTCCCGCACGGTCCAAAGCGGCCAGGAAGTCGGCCATCGTCGTGGCTTCATAGCCGATGGTGTAGATCGTGGTCATGCCGGCCGAACGCACGAGCCGACCGCCGCGTTGCCCGCCGCCCCGGTGCGGTTTAAGGCACCCATATGACCCATGATATCCATATCGTCGGCGGCGGCCTCGCCGGTTCGGAAGCCGCCTGGCAGCTCGCCGAGGCGGGCTATCGCGTCCGCCTGTCGGAGATGCGCGGCTCGGGCGAGCGCACGCCCGCGCATCAGACCGACCATCTCGCCGAACTCGTCTGCTCGAACAGCTTCCGCTCCGACGATGCGGAGGCCAATGCGGTCGGCCTGCTCCACCAGGAGATGCGCGCGATGGGCTCGCTGATCATGCGCCAGGCGGATGCGCATCGCGTCCCCGCCGGGTCGGCGCTGGCGGTCGACCGCGACGGCTATTCCGCCGGCGTCACCGCGGCGCTCGCCGATCATTCCAACGTCACGCTGGTCCGCGAACGCGTCGACACGCTGCCGGACGGGCCGGCGATCCTTGCCACCGGGCCGCTCACCGCGGCGGGGCTGGCGCAGGCGATCGGCGGCGCGACCGGCGCGGAGGCGCTCGCCTTCTTCGATGCGCTCGCCCCCATCGTCCACGCCGACACGATCGACATGGACGTCGCATGGAAGGCGTCGCGCTGGGACAAGGGCGAGGCCGATTACATCAACTGCCCGATGGACAAGGAGCAATATCTCGCCTTCCACGCCGCCTTGCTTGCCGGCGAGAAGAGCGAGTTCAAGGATTGGGAGAAGGACACGCCCTATTTCGAGGGCTGCATGCCGATCGAGGTGATGGCCGAGCGTGGGCTCGACACGTTGCGCTACGGCCCGATGAAGCCGGTCGGGCTCGACAATCCCCGCACCGGCCGCTGGCCCTATGCGGTGGTCCAGCTGCGCCAGGACAATGCGCAGGGCACGCTCTGGAACATCGTCGGCTTCCAGACCAAACTGAAGCATGCCGAACAGGTGCGGCTGTTCCGCACCATCCCCGGCCTGCAGAATGCGGAGTTCGCACGCCTCGGCGGGCTGCATCGCAACACCTTCATCCGCTCGCCTGAATTGCTCGACCCGACGCTGCGGCTGAAGAGCCGCCCGAACCTGCGCTTCGCCGGCCAGATCACCGGCTGCGAGGGCTATATCGAGAGCGCCGCGATCGGCCTGCTCGCCGGCCGCTTCGCCGCGGCGGAGCTGGCGGGCGAGACGCTCGCGCCGCCGCCGGTCGAGACCGCGCTGGGTGCCTTGCTCGGCCATATCACCGGCGGCGCGGAGGCGGAGACCTATCAGCCGATGAACGTCAATTTCGGGCTGATGCCGCCGATCCCCGGCCGCACCAAGAAGGCCGACCGCAAGCGGATGTACACCGATCGCGCGCGCACCGCCTTCGCCGGCTGGCTCAACTCTCCTCCGCCGGCGCCGCAGCCGTCGGCGGACATTTCGGCCGGGACGATGGCTTCCGCTTGACCGCGGTGGTGGCGAATTCCGCGGCGTCCATCGCACCGGATTTGTCATGGTCGGCGGCGACGAACTTGGCGGTCGCCTTGGCCGCCCATTCGTCGAAGTCGAGCCGGCCGTCGCCATTGACGTCGAGCTTGGCGAAGCCCTTGCGCCGGTTGGCGAGATATTCGTCCCTCGTGACCTTGCCGTCCTGATCTCGATCGTAGCGCGCGAAGCGTTTCTGCTCGCGTGTCGCCTCGGAGGCTTCCGGCACCGGGTCGGCTGCGGCGGCCCCCGTCGCCGGCGCTGCAGCGGCCTGCGCCGAGGGTTGCGCCGGCAGCAACGCCGGCCGCCCGGATCCGCCGAACAGCATCGCCCCGCCCGCCACCGCCGCCAGCACCGCCGCACCGATCGCCCAATATCGCCACATCACGCGTCCCCCTTCGCCATCGATCATCCCAGCGACAAACCCTGCGGCGGGTCCAGCCGGCGGTCGTCCGCGCGCCGAACCGCATCGCGGTGCGGGTCGAGCCCTCTGAAGAATTCGGCTGCGTCGAGCGTGCCCGAGCGATCGTGATCCGCCGCGTCGAACTGCGGATCCGCCCATTCCCCGAGATCGAGCCGGCGGTCGCCATCCCCGTCCAGCCGGGCGAATCCGCCCCGCATGGCGGCGCGATATTCGTCGCGCGACAGCACGCCGTCGTGATCGCGGTCATGCGCCGCGAGCGCGGCATGGGCGACTGCCGCGGCATCCGGCGATGCCGCCGACCAAACCGGCACGTGCCTGGTTTCGGCCGGCAGCACGGTCGGCGGCCGGTCCGCATGCACCACCGCGACCAATGCGACGCTACAGCCGGCGAGTAACGCCACCTCTGCCATCACCCGTCGTCGCATTGCCGAGTCCCTCGTTGCAAGTCGAGGCTAGCATGGCGAACGATCGTCGCAAATGTTCATCGTCCGGTTATTCTAAACCGCCCTACCTTCAAAGCCTTGGCAAGTGCCAATCCGGGGGTGGCATCGAGCCGCGCGATCAGGCTCAATACACCGATCGGGCGCAGCTTTGCTGGCCAAGGTGCTGAAAAAGCGTGCGACAACTCGCGCCGTGCGGCGTCCGCGGCCAGCCCGGCCGCCGCCGGCGCGGACAGATGCCCGGCGAGATCGGCGAGCGCCCAGCCCCGCCCCGCCGGCACGAGCAACGGCGAGTCGGCGCCGAGCACCATTCCCGCCGCGGCGAACAGCCCGGCCCCGCGGGCCTCGGCGTGGCGATCCAGCGTCTCGGCGCCGAGCGCGTCGGCGACGATCAACTCCTCCCATCCGTCGATCATCCCGGCGAGCCGCGCGCCGCTGACGCCCGCGGGCAGCAGATGTTGCTGGACGTCGCGGAGCAGCGGCTCGGCCGGCGCCGGCGCGCCGTCGAGCTTGGTGAGCGCCTCATGCCACCAGGTCAGCCGCATCTGCCCGACCATCGGCTCGCGCGTCGCACGGACGATCCCGGCGAGACGGGCGTCGAGCGCGAACAGCGTCTCGATCGCCGGGCGGTGGCGCGACGGCACTGCGAGGATCGCCAACGATCGATCCCCGTTCGGCGCAGCCGCTGCGTCGTTCGTCTGCAAACTTTGATTAACCATGCCGTTTGACTGCGATTTCATACCGGCGGGTTAACTGGGATTGTCCAATAGAACAAACGAGAGCCGGTTTTGGCCATGCACACGTCGCGGTCGTCCTCCCCTATGGGTCTGCTGACCAGACTCCGCCGCGACATTCGCGGAAACACGCTGGCGATCATGGCGGCGGCATTGATTCCGCTGATCGGCTTCGCCGGTTCGGCGGTCGACATGGCACGTTTATACGTCGTCAAGGTCCGCCTCCAGCAGGCGTGCGACGCGGGCGTGCTCGCCGGTCGCAAGGCGATGACCGACACGCAGATGTCGACGCCATTGGAAGATGCCGCCAAGCAGCAGGCGACCGCCTTCTTCAACAACAACTTTCGTCCCGGCTGGTATCAGAACCGCAACGTCAGCTTCTCGACCAGCAAGGCTTCGGTCAATACCACCGTCGGGGTGGCCAATGCGGTCAGCGGCACGGCCTCGGCGACCGTGCCGATGGCGCTGATGCAGTTCTTCGGCGTGAGCGCGCGGCCGCTGACGGTCAATTGCCAGGCGGTGTTCGACGTCGGCGATGCCGACGTCATGTTCGTGCTCGACATCACCGGGTCGATGAACTGTTACCCTTCCGACCCCGCGACCTGCGGCAACGCCACCGAGAAACCGGCTTATGGTCTGGGCACCAACATGACCTATTCGAAGATCGAATCGCTTCGCCAGTCGGTGTTGCTCTTCGACAGTACGATGCGGTCGAGCACCGATCCGTCGACCCGCATCCGTTATGGCTTCGTACCCTATGCCTCGGCGGTCAACGTTGGCCGGCTGATCCCGTCGCAATATCTGCAACAGAGCTGGACCTATCAAAGCCGCCACCTCTCGCCGCTGATCGGCGCGGTCGGCTGGGGCGGCAGCGACAAGATGCTGCCTGGCGATTACGCCCCCTATCAGCTGTTTGCCACCTCCTTCTCGCTGTCCAACATCCCCAAGGCGATGTGCGTTGCACAGCGCTACCCGGCGACCGGCTTCATCACCAGCGGCCCCAATTGGAACACCAGTTATCCGCAGGCGATGAAATATTACAACGTCAGCTGGACGTCCTCGTCGGGCGGGACCTGTTCCGGCTGGCAACAGCCGCTCCGCCCCTATTGGCGCTACGAGCCGGTGCAATGGGACGTCTCGCAGCTGCTCGGCACCATCAACGGCAGCACCGTCGCCGATCCGACGCGGTTCGACGGTTCTACGTCGAGCTGGAAGGGCTGTATCGAGGAACTGAACACCTCGAAGAGCACCACGTTCGACGTCAACGCGCTTCCCGACGATCTCAACCCGGACATCATCCCCGCGGCGGCGACGAACAAGTGGCGGCCAATGTGGGCGGACGTCGTCTACCAGCGCAACAACAGCAATTTCCAGGATATCAACGACGAGAACACCAACGACTACAGCAACAGCTATCGCGCCGGCTATGCGCTGGCGAACAGCGCCTACACCGCCTGCGGCATGCAGGCGCAGCGGCTGACCGTCATGAGCGCACAGGACGTCAACGATTACGTCTACAACAGCGACTTCAAGGCGGTGGGCGGTACCTATCACGACGTCGGCATGATCTGGGGCCTGCGGATGCTGTCGCCCAACGGCGTGTTCGCCGCGGATACCACCGCGCGACCGGGGCGGCCTGCGCCGTCGCGCAACATCGTCTTCATGACCGACGGCACCATGTCGCCCAACGGTCAGATCTACGGCCAATATGGTATCGAGGACTGGGACAATCGCACCGGCGGCGCCAACAACGACAATCAGGATTATGCCAATCACACCGCACGCTTCCGCATCGAGTGCGACGCGGCCAAGAAGCGCGGCATCAGCATCTTCGTCGTCGCGCTCGGCACGAGCATCACCCCGGACCTGACCTATTGCGCGTCCCCCGGCCAGGCGTTCCAGGCGAGCAGCACCGACGCGGTGAAAGGCGCCTTCCGCACGATCGCGCAACGGCTCGCGATGCTGAGGATCAGCCAGTGAGGCCGCGGCTCCGCCACCTTGCGAAGGACACGCGCGGCGCGACGATCATCGAATTCGCGATCGTCGTCCCGGTCATGCTGCTGCTCATCATGGGGCTCAGCGATCTGGCCTATCAGGCGTATATGCAGGCGGTGCTCACCGGCGCCGTGCAGAAGGCGGGCCGCGACGGCACGATCCAGAACAATGCCTCGAACACCGCCGGCACGACGCTCGATCAGCGCGTGATGAGCCAGATCAACAGCCTCGCCAAGACCGCCACCGGCACCTCGTCGCGCAAGAGCTTCGGCCAGTTCGGCTATATCGCGGCCGAGCCGTTCCAGGACAATAACAACAACGGCGTCTACGACGCCGCCACCGAATGCTTCACGGACGTGAACGGCAACGGCACGCGCGACCTCGATCCCGGAATCGCGGGTCAGGGCGGCGCCAACGACGTCGTCGTCTACACGATGACGGTGCAGTTCAACCGGCTGTTCCCGCTCGCCGCCATCATCGGCTGGTCGCGACGCGCGACGATCAGCGCGACGACGATCCTCAAAAATCAGCCCTATGCCACACAGGCTGGTCCGACCGCGCAATTGGTATGCCCGTGATGACGCCGACAAGAATTGCCCGGGCGACCCGCCGGCTCGCCGCCGAGACGAGCGGCCTCGCCCTGCTCGAATTTGCGCTGACGCTGCCGCTGGTGCTCGGCGTCGGCGCGTGGGGCACGGAGATGGCATGGCTCGCGATCACCAATCTGCGCGTCAGCCAGGTCGCGCTCAACCTCGCCGATACGGCATCGCGCGTCGGCCTGATGAGCAACAGCGGGATCACGCAGCTGCGCGAGGCCGACATCAACGACGTGCTCACCTCGGCGCGTCTGCAGGGTGCGCCCCTCGACCTCACCAATCGCGGCCGGATCACCATTTCCAGCCTCGAACAGCAGACCGCAGGCAGCCAGTATCTCCACTGGCAGCGCTGCCTCGGCAAGCGCAGCGGGACCGGCTACGATTCCAGCTACGATCGCACCAACGGCACGATGGACCGCGGCGACGGCATCGGCACGAGCCCTGCCAGCGCCGGCGTATCGATGCCCAATGGCATGGGCGACAGCAGCGGGACCAAGGTGAACGCCCCGGTCGGATCGGGCGTGATGTATATCGAGGTCAGCTACGACTATCGACCGGTGTTCAGCTCGGCATGGGTGCCCGGCGGCGCGGCGGTGACGCGGATCCGCTATACCGCCTCCTACATCGTGCGCGACCGCCGCGATTTCAGCCAGATCTACAATCCGTCACCGGCCGCGACGCAATCGTTCTGCGATCTCTATACGGCGAGCTGAGCGCACGATCTGCCCCCCGGCGGGGCGAAGCTCTCACAAAAAAAGGCCGGGCGATTGCCCGGCCTCCCTTGATCGGTGCGGACCCCGGCCATGCCGGGATCGGCGGTGCGATCACACGATCTTCTTCACCGTGGCGACGACGCGCTTGGCGTCGATCAGCGCCTTCTTCTCGAGATTGGCGGCATAGGGCAGCGGCACGTCCTCGTTGGTGACGCGCAGCACCGGCGCGTCGAGGTCGTCGAACCCCTCTTCCATCACGATCGCGGTGATCTCCGATGCGATCGAACAGGTCGGCCAGCCTTCCTCGACCACGACGAGGCGGTTGGTCTTGGCGAGGCTCTTGAGCACCGTGTCCTTGTCGAGCGGGCGCAGCGTGCGCAGGTCGATGACCTCCGCCTCGATGCCCTCGCCCGCCAGCGTCTCGGCGGCTTCGAGCGCGAGGCCGACGCCGATCGAATAGCTGACCAGAGTGACGTGCTTGCCCTCGCGCATGATCCGCGCCTTGCCGATCGGCAGGACGTAATCGTCGAGCTTGGGGACGTCGAACGAGCGGCCGTACATCAGCTCGTTCTCGAGGAAGACGACCGGGTCTTCCGAGCGGATCGCCGCCTTGAGCAGGCCCTTGGCGTCGGCCGCGTCATAGGGCGCGATGACGATCAGGCCGGGGACGCTGGCATACCAGGGGGCGTAATTCTGGCTGTGCTGCGCGCCGACGCGGCTCGCCGCGCCGTTGGGGCCGCGGAAGACGATCGGGCAGCGCATCTGGCCGCCGGACATGTAATTGGTCTTGGCCGCCGAATTGATGATGTGGTCGATCGCCTGCATGGCGAAGTTGAACGTCATGAATTCGATGATCGGCTTCAGGCCGCCCATCGCCGCACCGGTGCCGACGCCGGCGAAGCCATATTCGGTGATCGGCGTGTCGATGACGCGGCGGTCGCCGAACTCGTCGAGCAGCCCCTGCGTGACCTTATAGGCGCCCTGATATTGCGCGACTTCCTCGCCCATCACGAAGACGCGGTCGTCCTTGCGCATTTCCTCCGCCATCGCGTCGCGCAGCGCTTCGCGGACGGTGGTCTTCACCATCTCGGTGCCCTCGGGGATCGCCGGGTCCTGCACACCCTTCTTCTCGGCGGAGGCGACGAGCTTCTGCGTGCCGCTCTCCTGCTCGGCCGCCGCGGCGCCCTCGGGGATCGGCGGCGCGGCCCGGTCGGTCGCCTCGTTCTTCGGCGCCGGATTGGCGCCCTCGCCCGCGGTGGAGCCGGCGGTGGTCGCGGCATCGGCGCTCTCGCCGTCCTCGAGCAGCACGGCGATGACGTCGCCGACCTTCACATTGTCGGTGCCCTCGGCGACGACGATCTTGCCGATCGTGCCTTCATCGACCGCCTCGAATTCCATCGTCGCCTTGTCGGTCTCGATCTCGGCCATGATGTCGCCGGACTTGACGGTGTCGCCTTCCTTGACGAGCCATTTGGCGAGCGTGCCTTCCTCCATCGTCGGGGACAGCGCGGGCATCTTGATCTCGATTGCCATCTCAGTACGTCTCCACCAGCACGTCGGTATACAGCTCGGCCTCGTCGGGCTCGGGCGTGCTTTCGGCGAAATCGGCGGCTTCGTTCACGGTCTTGCGGATCTCTTGTTCGATGGTCTTGAGGTCGGCCTCGCCCACCCCTTGCGCTTCGAGCAGCTTCTTGACGTGCTCGATCGGGTCGGACTTGTCGCGCACGCCCTGCACTTCCTCGCGGCTGCGATATTTGGCGGGGTCGGACATGGAATGGCCGCGATAGCGATAGGTCTTCATCTCGAGGATGACCGGACCCTTGCCGGCACGCACCCAGGCGAGCGCCTCCTCGGCAGCACCGCGACAGGCGAGCACGTCCATGCCGTCGACCTGGATGCCAGGGATGCGGAAGCTCTCGCCGCGGCGATACAGCTGGTCCTCGGCCGAGGCGCGATTGACGCTGGTGCCCATCGCATATTGGTTGTTCTCGATCACGAAGATGATCGGCAGCTTCCACAGCTCGGCCATGTTGAAGCTCTCGTACACCTGGCCCTGGTTGGCCGCGCCGTCGCCGAAATAGGCGAGGCAGACGCCACCGTCGTTGCTGTACTTGTGGCCGAAGGCAAGGCCGGTGCCGAGCGACACCTGCGCGCCGACGATGCCGTGGCCGCCGTAGAATTTATGCTCGGTCGAGAACATGTGCATCGAACCGCCCTTGCCGCGGCTGATGCCGGCGGCGCGACCGGTAAGCTCCGCCATGATGACCTTGGGGTCGATGCCGTAGGCGAGCATGTGGCCATGGTCGCGATAGCCGGTAATGACCGAGTCCTTGTCGCCGTCCAGCGCCGACTGCAGGCCGACCGCGACCGCTTCCTGACCGATGTAGAGATGGCAGAAACCGCCGATGAAACCCAGGCCGTAGAGCTGGCCGGCCTTTTCCTCGAACCGGCGGATCAGCAGCATGTGCTTGTAGAAGTCGAGCAATTGCTCCTTGGTCGCCTCGAACGGCTTGGGATCGGCGGGACGCTCGCGATTGGTGAGCGGTACGGCGGGAGGAGCAGGCGATTTGGCCACGTATTACCTCAACGGTCCTGGGGGATGTGGCGCTGCCTATAGTCCCCCTTCTGCCAGAACATCAATTCCCCGCCGGCAAGAAGCTGGTCCGCCGCTCCGCCGCGCAGCCCGGCCATCGTCACGCACGGCCTTGCTTTCGCGCGATATCTACCCCGCGACGCGGCGCCCTTCGGGTTCGTGCGCATGGACGCGGGCCAGCGCCTCGCCCTCCAGCTTGGCGAGGTCGGCGAGCGTCTGGTCGAGCGTGTCGCGCTGCTGCTCCAGTTCGGTGATGCGCTGGCGCACCCGTTCGGCGAGCGCGCGCATCTGTTCGAGATGCTGCGGATCGGCGTCGTAGAGGTCGAGGAATTCGGCGATGTCGGTCAGCGAGAAGCCGAGCCGCTTGCCCCTCAGGATGAGCTGCATCCGCGCGATCTCGCGCCGGCGGTAGACGCGCGTCGTCCCGATCCGGGACGGCTCGATCAGGCCCTTGTCCTCGTAGAAGCGCAGGGTCCGCGCGGTGATGCCGAGCATGTCGGCCACCTCCTGGATTCCCTGCAGGTCTCCGCTTTCGTCCATCATCCGCTCCCCGACGCCTACCCCTGCCCGACGGCTTATCGCGCCGCCTTGGCGAGTTCCTCCTCGACAAGCTCCTTCTTGGAAAGCTTGCCGATCAAGGTCTTGGGTAGAGTGTCGCGGATTTCGACCTCGCGGGGAAGCTCGATCTTGCTGATCTTGTCGCGCAGGAAATCGCGCAATTCGGTCGGCGTCGCGGCGCCCGGCGGGTTGAGCACGACGAACGCCTTGGGCGCCTGGCCGCGATGCGCGTCGGCGACGCCGATCACCACCGCCTCGATCACCGCGGGATGCTCGTACAGCGCCTCCTCGATGACGCGCGGATAGACGTTGTAGCCGCCGCACAGGATCATGTCCTTGATCCGGTCGACGATGAACAGATAGCCGTCGGCATCGAGATAGCCGACGTCGCCGGTGCGCAACGCGCCGTCGGCGAACGCCGCCGCGGTCTCCGCCGGCTTGTGCCAATAGCCCGCCATGATCTGCGGGCCGCGGGCGCAGATCTCGCCCTTCTCGCCGGCGGGCACGATCCGCGTCGGATCTTCGCGGTCGCGAATCTCGATCGTCGTGCCGGGGAACGGCAGGCCGGCCGAGCCTTCCTTGTTCACCCCCTCGAACGGGTTGCAGGTGATGATCGGCGAGGCTTCGGAAAGGCCATAGCCCTCGACCAGCTTGGCGCCGGTATTGGCCTCGAAGGCGTGGCGCACCTCGACCGGCAGCGGCGCGCCGCCCGAGATGCAGACCTTGATCGCGGACAGATCGGGACGCTGCCCGGCCGGCAGATTGGCGAGCGCGTTGTAGATCGTCGGCACCGCCGGAAAATAGGTCGGGCGGGTGCGCTTGAGCGTCGCCAGCAACTGCTTCAATTCGAAGCGCGGCAGCAGGATCATCTCGGCGGCGACGAGCGTCGAGAAGGTCAGCACGTTGGTCAGCGCGAAGACGTGGAACAGCGGCAGCACGCCGAGCACGCGATCCTGATCGGGCACCTCGCCGCCGCAATGGACCAGCATCGCATCGGTATTGGCGACGATATTGGCGTGGCTCAGCATCGCCGCCTTGGGCACGCCGGTGGTGCCGCCGGTATATTGCAGCACCGCGACCTCGTGCGGGTCGACCGCGACGGGCCTGGGCGTGCCGCCCTTCGCCATGAAGGCAGCGTAATAGAGGTGGCGGGCGCTCGCCGGCGCGCGGCCGATCTCCTTGCGCTTGACCAATTTGTAGCCGAGCTTCTTGAGCCCCGGCAAAACGTCGGCGATTGGGCAGCTGATGACGTGGCGGATGCCCGTCTCCCCCGCGACCTTGAGCACGCGCGCCTGGATGTCGGCGATGTCGCAGGTGGCGATGATCTCGGCGCCCGAATCCTCGATCAAATGGGTCAGCTCACGCTCGACGTAGAGCGGATTGACGTTGACGACGATGCCGCCCGCTTTCAGCGTCGCGTAGAACAGCACCGGATAATAAGGCGTATTGGGCAGGCACAGGGCGACGCGCGTGCCCTTGACGACGCCGAGCGCCTGCAACGCCGCAGCGGCACGATCGACATCGGCGGCGAGCGCGCCCCAGGTCGTGATCCGCCCCATGAAATCGACCGCCGGCCGATCGGGAAAGCGCGTCGCCGACCGGGCGAGCAGATCACCGAGCAGCCGCGGCTGCGCGACCAGCGGCACGCCGTTCCGGACCGCCAGCGGCGCGGCAAGGGTCGTGCTCGTGTCTCGGCTCGCGTCGTCGCTCATCCGTCCATCCTCTCATCTTCACCATCGAGCATATTGTCCGCTCGTGCCACTTGACGTAATGGGAAGGTATCGCACCTATACGGCATCCCGCAAGCCTCGGTTGCCCGCAAAAGAGAGGATTTCATGACCAACGTCGTCATCGCCGGTTATGCACGCTCGCCCTTCCACCTCGCCGGCAAGGGCGCGCTCGCCCGCGTCCGCCCCGACGACCTCGCCGCGCAGACGATCCGCGGGCTCATCGAGAAGACCGGCGTCGACGCCTCGGAGATCGAGGACATCATCCTCGGCTGCGCCTTCCCGGAGGGCGAACAGGGCCTCAACGTCGCGCGGCTGATCGGCCTGCTCGCCGACTTGCCGCTGTCGGTCGGCGGCATGACGGTCAACCGTTTTTGCGGGTCGTCGATGAGCGCGATCCACATCGCGATGGGCCAGATCCAGATCGGTGCGGGCGAGGCGTTCATCTGCGCCGGCCTCGAATCGATGAGCCGCATTCCGATGGGCGGCTACAACCCCCTCCCCAACCCGGTGCTCGCGAAGGCGAACCCCGGCGCTTACATGGGAATGGGCGACACCGCCGAGAACGTCGCGACCAAATATCAGATCACCCGCGGCGAGCAGGATGCGTTCGCGGTGAAGAGCCAGCAGAAGGCCGCCGCGGCGCGCGCCGACGGCCGCCTCGCCGACGAGATCGTGCCGATCACCACCAAGGCCGGCACGGTCAGCGAGGACGGCACGATCCGCCCCGACACCACCGTCGAGGCGCTCGGCAACCTCAAGCCCGCGTTCAGCCAGGACGGATCGGTGACCGCCGGCACCTCGTCGCCGCTGACCGACGGCGCGTCGGCGGTGCTCGTCACCTCGGAGGAATTCGCGAAAAAGCACGGCCTGAAAATCCTCGCCCGGATCAAGGCGGTCGGCGTGTCGGGGATCGAGCCCGAGACGATGGGCCTCGGCCCGATCAGCGCCTCGCAAAAGGCGCTCGCCCGCGCCGGCGTATCGGTCGCCGACCTCGACGTGGTCGAGATCAACGAGGCCTTCGCCAGCCAGGCGATCGCCTGCATCCGCGACCTCGGCCTCAAGGACGAGACGATCAACAAGGACGGCGGCGCGATCGCGATCGGCCATCCGCTCGGCGCGACCGGTGCGCGCATCGTCGGCAAGGCGGCGGCGCTGCTCGAGCGCGAGGGTGGGCGCTATGCGCTGGCGACCCAGTGTATCGGCGGCGGTCAGGGCATCGCCACGGTGCTGGAGCGCGCATGATGGCCGAGGCTATTCGCAAGGTGTGCGTGATCGGCGCCGGCGTGATGGGCGCCGGCATCGCGGCGCAGGTCGCCAATGCCGGTATCCCGGTGCTGCTGCTCGACATCCCCGCGCGCGAAGGTGACGATCGCGACGCGGTCGCCAAGGGCGCGGTCGCCAGGATGCTCAAGACCGATCCCGCGCCGTTCATGTCGACCGGTGCGGCGAAGCTGGTCGAGACGGGCAATATCGACGATCATCTGGATCGCGTCGCGGAATGCGACTGGATCGTCGAGGCGATCGTCGAGCGGCTCGACATCAAGCAGTCGCTCTACGCCAGGCTCGAGGCATTGAAGCGTCCCGGCACCGCGGTGTCGTCGAACACCTCGACTATCCCGCTCGGCCATCTGGTCGAGGGTCGCTCGGACCAGTTCAAGGCCGACTTCCTCATCACCCACTTCTTCAATCCGCCGCGCTACATGCGGCTGATCGAGATCGTCCGCGGCGAACAGACCGACGTCGCCGTGGCGGAGAAGGTCGAGGCGTTCGTCGACCGGTTCATGGGCAAGCGCATCGTCCGCGCCAAGGATACGCCGGGCTTCATCGCCAACCGCATCGGCACCTATTGGCTTGCGGTCGCGATCAACGCCGCGATGGACCAGGGCCTCACCGTCGAGGAGGCCGACCAGATCGGCGGCCGGCCGATGGGCGTGCCCAAGACCGGCATCTTCGGCCTCGTCGATCTCGTCGGCGTCGACCTGATGCCGCTGCTGTCCAAGAGCCTGTCCTCGACGCTGCCGCAGGGCGATCCCTATTTCGACACGGTGCGGCCGATGCCCCTCGTCGACAAGATGATCGCCGACGGCTTCACCGGCCGCAAGGGCAAGGGCGGCTTCTACCGCTTCGACAAGGCGACCAGGACCAAGCTCGCGCTCGATCTCGCCACCGGCGACTATCGCGAGGGGGTGAAGCCCGCCGCGCTGCCGCCCAAGGCCGAGAAGGACCTCGCCGCGCTGATCGCCGTACCCGGCAAGGTCGGCGATTACGCCTGGGAGATCCTCGGCAAGACGCTGTCCTATGCGGCGATGCTGGTCGGCGAGGCCGCCGACGACATCGTCGGCATCGATGACGCGATGAAGCTCGGCTACAATTGGAAGTTCGGGCCGTTCGAGCTGATCGACAAGATCGGTGCCGCTACCTTCGCCGCGCGGCTGCGCGACGAGGGCCGCAGCGTCCCCGCGATCCTCGACACCGCAGGCGACCGTCCCTTCTACCGCGTCGTCGACGGCAAGCGCCAGTTCCTCACCCTCGCCGGCGAGTATCAGGACGTCGTGCGCGGCGAGGGCGTCGTGCTGCTCGAGGACATCAAGCTCGGTGCCGAGCCGATCGTCAGGAACGCCTCCGCGGCGCTCTGGGATATCGGCGACGGCGTCGCCGCGCTCGAGTTCACCACCAAGATGAACGCGCTCGACGGCGAGATCATGGCGTTGATCCAGCAGGCGATCCCGATCGTCGAGGCGCGGTTCAAGGCGCTGGTGATCTACAACGAGGGCTCGAACTTCTCGGCCGGCGCCAATCTCGGCATGGCGATGTTCGCCGTCGCCGCCGGCATGTGGGGCGAGATCGAGAAGCTGATCGCCGGCGGCCAGCAGGCGCTCAAGGCACTCAAATACGCCCCCTTCCCCGTCGTGTCGGCACCCGCCGGCATGGCGCTGGGCGGCGGCTGCGAGGTGCTGCTCCATTCGGACGCGGTGCAGGCGCATGCCGAGACCTATGTCGGCCTCGTCGAATGCGGCGTCGGCCTGCTGCCCGGCTGGGGCGGCAACGGCGAGATGCTCGACCGTATGGCGAAGGCGCCGATGATGCCGCGCGGGCCGATGCCCGCGGTCGCCAAGGCGTTCGAGACGATCTCGACCGCGCAGGTCTCCAAGTCGGCGGCGCTCGCCAAGGAGATGCTGTTCCTGCGGCCGGGCGACGGCATCACGATGAACCGCGACCGGTTGCTCGCCGACGCCAAGGCCAAGGCGCTGTCGCTGGTCGATGGCTATGCGTCGCCGGAGAAGCCGACCTTCCGCCTGCCCGGCGAGAGCGGCCGCGTCGGCATTGCGGGCGTCGTCGACGGCTTCCGCAAGAAGGGGATGGCGACCGAATATGACGAGATCGTCTCGGCGCGGCTGGCGACGGTGCTGACCGGCGGCGACGCCGATCTGGTCGACATCGTGCAGGAAGACGACCTCCTCACGCTGGAACGCGAAGGCTTCATGGCCGCGGTGAAGGACCCGCGGACGCAGGCACGCGTTCAGCAGATGCTGACGACGGGTAAGCCACTGCGGAACTGATCCCGATCCCGTTACCGGTTGCTCGGGACAGTCACACGAAGGTGTTCGACTAGGTTCGGGCTACCCGGATTCATCCCGTCACCCCGGACTTGTTCCGGGGTCCACTCCGCGGCGAGGAGAACGGCTAGAATAAGCACCGTTCGCCCGTTGCCCGGTGGACCCCGGAACGAGTCCGGGGTGACGAACCTGATGAGGATGCCGATCGAGCATCATCTCGTCAGCCTCCGACAGCGGCAATGCTCGCAAGCAAGCGATCGGGTCCGTGGCCCCCACGCCGCACGTCGCTCAAAACCTGCCACCACCACGCAACCCCGCTTGACACCCGACGCCAGCGGTTTAGGCGGGCCGCAGGTTGCCGTATACGGCATCCTGTTAGCCATTAGGTCATCGTTCATCGTCGACCGGCAATGATGGCGACACACCGCGACCGTACGGATACGGCGCGAAAGCTTTTGGAAGGCTTATTCGATGCATGCGGCTGTTAGCGTGCATCCCGGAGAGGAGAATCATCATGTCCCTGCTTTTGCTCGGCGCCCTGCTCGCAGCGGCCCCTGCCCCCGCCGCCGATACGGCGATCGGCCGCTGGAAGACCGAGACGAAGAACGGCATCGTCGAGATCCAGCGCTGCGGCGCGTCGATCTGCGGCCGTCTGCTGACCTCCGAACTGCTTCGCCAGCAGCCCGACCTCAAGGACGCCAACAACCAGAACGTCGCGCAGCGCAGCCGTCCGCTCAAGGGCCTGCTGCTGATCAGCGGCTTCACCGCCGACCGCGACGGCTGGTCCGGTGGCCAGATCTACAATCCCGACGACGGCAAGACCTACAAGGCGAAGGTGACGCCGGTCGACGCCAACACGCTCAAGGTCCGCGGCTGCGTGTTCGTCCCCTTGTGCAAGACGCAGACCTGGACCCGCATCCGCTAAAAGCGTGTCCGTCCGACGTGTTTGCCCCCAGTTCGCTTAAGGAAGACCCCCATGACCCTTCGTAAGACCTCCCTGCTCGCCACCGCCGTGCTCGGCTCGTTCGGCTTCGCCACCGTTGCGCACGCGCAGGCCTTCTACCTGCAGGAACAGTCGGCGCGCGGCGCCGGCCGTGCCTTTTCGGGCGAAGTCGCCGACACCGGCCCGCAGTCGCTGTGGTGGAACCCGGCGTCGATCGCCGGCATGGAGAATGGCGAAGCCGCGATCAACGCCTCGGGCATCCTGCCGCGCGGCAAGGTCGTCGATAACGGCACCACGATACGGCGGACGCCGGCCGGCGCATTCGTCCCGGTCAACGGCACGGCCGGCGCCAACAGCGTCGCCCGCAATCCGATCGACAATGGTCTGCTGCCGTCGGGCGCGATCGCCATGCCGTTCGGCCCGGTCGCGATCGGCCTTGCGGTGACCTCGCCGTACAGCTTCACCACCGATTACGATTCGACGAGCTGGACCCGGTACAGTGCGACCCGCACCAAGCTGCAGACGATCGACATCCAGCCGTCGATCGCCATCGCGCTGACCGACTGGCTGCGCGTCGGCGGTGCCGCCAACGTCGAGCACGTCTATGCCAGCCTCGGCAACAACCTGCCCAACCTCACCACCGCCGCCGACGGCCGCCAGAAGCTGGAAGGTGACGGCTGGGATCTCGGCTGGACCGCCGGCATGCAGATGCACAACGATTGGGCGACCGTCGGCGTCAGCTACAAGTCGCGCATCGAGCATACGCTGAAGGGCGATTTGCTGGTCGAAGGCCTCGTCGGCCCGCTCGCCACGCAGAACCGCACCGTCAACGATGTCGAGGCGAGCTTCTACACGCCGGCGCAGGTCATCGTCGGCGCGCGCATCCGCGCCACGCCGCAGCTGACGCTGAACGGCCAGGCAGTCCGCTACAATTGGAGCAAGTTCGACGCGATCCGCCTCGGCGCGCCGCTCAACACCGCGCTGCCCGAGAATTACCGTGACAGCTACAGCCTCGCCGGCGGTCTCGACTATGCGGTTTCGCCGCGGCTGACGCTCCGCGCGGGTGTGCAGCATGCGACCACGCCGACGCAGAACGGGCTGCGCGATGCGCGCGTGCCGGACGCCAACCGCTGGAACTATGGCGCGGGCGGCACCTTCCAGCTCACGCCCAAGTTCGGCATCGATCTCGCCGCCAACTACGTCGATTTCAAGAACGCCACGATCGACCGACCGACGCAGGCCTATACCGGCACGCTGGCGGAGACGACTGTGCGCACCAACGGCACGTTGCAGGACGCGCATGCCGTCGTCCTCTCGGCCGGCGCGCACATCGGTTTCTGATGCGAAAGTCCGGGTTTCGCCTGCGTTAGGTGGAACCCGGACCTATCCTGCCGCGTACTCTCCCCAAGCGTTTGCTTTGGTTGGATAAGGCAGGATAAGCCCCACCGGAGCCGACGGACGATCGGGATCATAGAGGTCCCGGCGCTCGACAGCATCACGGGGGCCCCTATGCGCCAGAATGAATTTCAGATGTCCCGCCGCGGGGTAATCGCGGTCGGGACCGTCGGTGTTGCCGCGACCGCGCTGCCGGCCGAAGCGGCGACGCCGCAGATGCAGGATCGCGCGCCGGTGCCGACGGTGCCGGTGACGCTCAAGGTCAACGGCCGCACCAGCAAGCTCGATCTCGACACCCGCACCACCCTGCTCGACGCGCTGCGCGAGCATTGGAAGCTGACCGGCACCAAGAAGGGCTGCGATCACGGCCAGTGCGGCGCCTGCACCGTGCTGGTCGACGGCCGCCGGATCAACTCGTGCCTGACCCTCGCGGTGATGCACGACGGCGACGAGATCACCACGATCGAGGGGCTCGGCAAGCCCGACGACCTGCATCCGATGCAGGCCGCCTTCATCAAGCATGACGGCTATCAGTGCGGCTATTGCACGCCCGGCCAGATTTGCTCGGCGGTCGCGGTGCTCGACGAGATCAAGCGCGGCGTCCCCAGCCACGTCCAGGCCGATATCGTCGGCCAGCCGATCGCCTCGGCGGCGGAGATGCGCGAGCGGATGAGCGGCAACATCTGCCGCTGCGGCGCCTATTCCAACATCATCGAAGCGATGTCCGACGTCGCGGGGGCAAAAGCATGAAGGCCTTCACCTATGAGCGGGCCGAGACGCCCGCAGCGGCCGCCGCGGCGGTCGCGGCCAAGCCCGGCGCCAAGTTCATCGCCGGTGGCACCAATCTGCTCGACCTGATGAAGCTCCAGATCGAGGAGCCGGTGCATCTGGTCGACGTCAACCGCCTCGCGCTCGACAAGATCGAGCCGACGCCCGACGGCGGCCTGCGCATCGGCGCGCTGGTGCGCAACACCGATCTCGCCGCCGACGCCCGCGTCCGCCGCGACTATGGCGTGCTGACCCGCGCGATCGTCGCCGGGGCGAGCGGCCAGTTGCGCAACAAGGCGACGACCGCGGGCAATCTGCTCCAGCGCACCCGCTGCCCCTATTTCTACGACACCAACCAGCCGTGCAACAAGCGCAAGCCCGGCACCGGCTGCGCCGCGATCGGCGGCTACAGCCGTCAGCTCGGCATCATCGGCACCAGCGATGCCTGTATCGCCACCTATCCCGGCGACATGGCTGTGGCGATGCGCGTGCTCGATGCGACGGTGGAGACGGTCCAGCCGTCCGGCCAGACGCGGCGCATCCCGATCGCCGACTTCCATCGCCTGTGGGGCAATACGCCGCATATCGACACCAACCTGCAGCCGGGCGAGCTGATCACCGCGGTGACGCTGCCCAAACCGGTCGGCGGCACGCACATCTACCACAAGGTGCGCGACCGGGCGTCCTACGCCTATGCGCTCGTCTCGGTGGCGGCGATCGTCCAGCGCGACGGCAGCGGCCATGTCGCGATCGGCGGCATCGCCCCCAAGCCGTGGCGCGTCGAGGCGGCGGAAGTCGCCTTGCCGCAGGGTGCCAAGGCGGTGAGCGGTCGCCTGCTCGCCGGCGCCCGCCCGACCGCCGACAATGCCTTCAAGGTGCCCCTCGTCGAGCGCACGCTCGCCGCAGTGCTGGCCGAAGCGAAAGACGCAGCATGAAATTCGACCAGCCCGCGGGCCAGAACCCGATCGACCAGCTCAAGGTCATCGGCAAGCCCACCGACCGTATCGACGGCAAGTTCAAGACCACCGGCACCGCGCCCTACGCCTATGAGCGCCACGATGTCGTCCCCGACGCGGCCTATGGCTATGTCCTCGGCGCCGGCATCGGCAAGGGACGGATCGCGTCCATGGACCTCGCCGCGGCGAAGGCCGCACCGGGCGTGCTGACGATCGTCACCGCCGACACCGCTGGCGCGCTCGGCAAGGGCGACATGAACACCGCCAAGCTGCTCGGCGGCCCCGCGGTCGACCATTATCATCAGGCGATCGCGCTGGTCGTCGCCGAGACGTTCGAACAGGCGCGGTCCGCCGCGGCGCTGATCCGCGTCGATTACGCGCGCGAGAAGGGTCGCTTCGACCTCGACACCGCGCTCAAGACCGCCCCGCTGAAGGGCGACAGCAGCGGCGAGGGCAGCTCGGCCCCGCCGGTCGACCGCGTCGGCAATTTCGAAAAGGCCTTCGCCGCCGCGCCGGTGCAGCTCGATGCCGTGTACGAGACGCCCGACCAGAGCCACGCGATGATGGAGCCGCATGCCAGCATCGCACGCTGGGACGGCGACAAGCTGACGCTGTGGACGTCGAACCAGATGATCGCCTGGGGCAAGGGCGACGTCGCCAAGACGCTCGGCATCCCCAAGGACAACGTCCGCCTGATCTCGCCCTATATCGGCGGCGGGTTCGGCGGAAAGCTGTTCGTCCGCGCCGATGCGGTGCTGGCGGCGCTCGGCGCGAAACAGGCCGGCCGCCCGGTCAAGGTGACGCTGCAGCGCCCGCTGATGATCAACAACACCACGCACCGCCCGGCGACGCGCCAGCTCATCCGCCTCGGCGCCGGCAAAGACGGCAAGCTCACCGCGATCGCGCATGAGAGCGGGTCGGGCGATCTGCCCGGCGGCGGTCCCGAGACCGCGGTGTCGCAGACCAAATTGCTCTACGCCGGCGCCAATCGCCTGACCTCGATGCGGCTCGCGGTGCTCGACCTGCCCGAAGGCAATGCGATGCGCGCGCCCGGCGAGGCGCCCGGCCTGATGGCGCTCGAGGTCGCGATGGACGAGATGGCGGAGAAGCTGAACATGGACCCCGTCCAGTTCCGCATCGTCAACGACACGCAGTTCGATCCCGAGAAGCCCGGCCGCAAATTCTCGCAGCGTCAGCTCGTCGAATGCTTGCGTCTCGGCGCCGACAAGTTCGGCTGGTCGCAGCGTCAGGCCAAGCCGCGCTCGGTCCGCGACGGGCGCTGGCTGGTCGGCATGGGCGTCGCCTCGGGCTTCCGCAACAACATCACGATGAAGTCGGGCGCACGCGTCGGCATCGACAAGAAGGGGATGGTCACCGTCGCCACCGACATGACCGACATCGGCACCGGCAGCTATACGATCATCGCGCAGACCGCCGCCGAGGTGATGGGCGTGACCCTCGACAAGGTGAACGTGCTGCTCGGCGACAGCAGCTTCCCCGTCGCCGCCGGCTCGGGCGGCCAGTGGGGCGCCAACAGCTCGACCGCGGGCGTCTATGCCGCCTGCATGAAGCTGCGCGAGACGGTGGCGCAGAAGCTCGGCTTCAACTCCGCCGACGTCGAATTCGCCGACGGCAAGGTCCGCTCGGGCAACCGCAGCGTGCCGCTGGCGCAGGCCGCGGGCGATGCCGGCCTGTCCGCCGAGGACAGCATCGAATTCGGCGACCTCGCCAAGAAGGAACAGCAATCGACCTTCGCCGGCCATTTCGTCGAGGTCGGCGTCGACGCCTATACCGGCGAGATCCGCATCCGGCGCATGCTCGCGGTCTGCGCGGCAGGGCGCATCCTCAACCCGAAATCGGCGCGCAGCCAGGTGATCGGCGCGATGACGATGGGCGTCGGCGCCGCGCTGATGGAGGAACTGGCGGTCGACAAGCGCTTCGGCTTCTTCGTCAACCACGATCTCGCCAGCTACGAGGTGCCGGTCCACGCCGACATCCCGCATCAGGAGGTGATCTTCCTCGACGAGGTCGATCCGATGTCGTCGCCGATGAAGGCCAAGGGCGTCGGCGAGCTCGGCCTGTGCGGCGTCGGCGCGGCGATCGCCAATGCGGTCTACAATGCCAGCGGCGTGCGCATCCGCGAATATCCGGTCACGCTCGACAAGGTCATCGCCGGCCCGTCGATGATGGCGTGATCCATCATCCCCTCTCCCCGCGGGGAGAGGGGACACGGCGTGCTTGCTAATCCCGCGCCACCGTCACGGCGGCGACGTGCAGCGGATAGTCGCGGTCGTCCTCCGCCATCCAGATCCTGCCCGCGCGATCGGTGAGGTAGAAGCGGCAATAGATGCTGCGATCCCCCGCGAAACGCAGGCACACCCGGTCCGGCGTCACCCGATAGCGTCCCGCCGAATCGGGCTTGTCGTTGTAGCGCAGCGTATAGTCCTCGCCGACGGCGGCGAAGCGCTCGACCGGCGGCACCGCCCCGTCCCGCGTCTGCACGCTGCCGCGCACCAGCCGTTCGAGCGCCGCGCCCCGCACCAGCGTCATCTGCTCCGCGCCGCGGATCGCCACCGGCAGCCGCGGCGCGCTCGGCGCAGGTGCGGAGGGCGAACAGGCGCCGAGCATCGTCGCCGCCATCATGATCCGCTTCATCGTTTCGTCCCGACAGTCATACGCCGTCCTAGCACGCCAAATCCGGCACGTCCGGGATCGGATGCCGCCGGACAAGAGCCAGTGCTCCCGCGCAGGCGGGAGCCCAGGGTCCCGATAACCACCGCTGTTGCTCTGCGTGACCCTGGATTCCCGCCTACGCGGGAATACATGCGGGGTTACTATCCGCGGGAGGGGAACCCCGGCCCGCACCCGAACGCTTCACCCGGCGATGACCGAAACGACCCTGCTGTGGCTGCGCCAGGATCTGCGCCTCCACGACCAGCCCGCCCTCGTCGCCGCCGCGCATGCCGGCCCGGTGATCCCCGTCTACATCCTCGACGACGACGCGCCCGGCCAATGGCGGATCGGCGGCGCGCAGCGTTGGTGGCTGCATCACAGCCTCGACGCGCTCGGCAAGGATCTCGCCGCCAAGCACAGCCGCCTGATCCTGCGCCGCGGCGACGCCGTCGCGATCCTCAGGCAATTGCTCGCGGACACCGGCGCCACCCGCATCCATGCGATCCGCCATTACGAACCCTGGTGGCGCAAGCAGGAGGATGCGCTCGGCGACGTGCTCGACCTCTACGACGGCAACCGCCTGTCGCGCGTCGAGGACGTCACCACTGGCGCCGGCACGCCGTTCCGCGTCTTCTCCTCCTTCTGGCGCGCGTTGCAGGCGCAATTGCCGCCGGAGCAGCCGCTGCCCGTCCCGCGGACCATCCCGGCCCCCGACCATTGGCCCGAGAGCGACGCGCTTGCCGACTGGGACCTGCTGCCCACCAAACCCGACTGGTCGACCGCCTTCGCCAAGGACTGGACGCCGGGCGAGGCGGAGGCGCTCGCCAAGGCAAAGGATTTCCCCGACGAGGTCGCCGCCTACGACCGCCGCCGCAATCTGCCGTCCGAAGAGGGGACGTCGCGCCTTTCCCCGCACCTCCACCATGGCGAGGTGTCGCCGCACACCGTCTATCACGCGCTCGGCCACGATGCCGAGGCGGCGGCCTTCCTGCGCGAACTGGCGTGGCGTGACTTCACGGCAGGCGTGCTGCTCGCGCTCCCCGATTACGGCAGCGTCAACGGCCGCCACAAATATGATGCGCTGCCGTGGCGCGACGATGCCGTCGCGAAGCGCGATCTGAAGGCGTGGCAACAGGGCCGCACCGGCTATCCGATCGTCGACGCCGGCATGCGCCAGCTCTGGCAGTCGGGCTGGATGCACAATCGCGTGCGGATGATCACCGCCAGCTTCCTCGTCAAACATCTGCTGATCGACTGGCGCGAGGGCGAGCGCTGGTTCTGGGACTGCCTGATCGACGCCGACTACGGCAACAATTCCGTCAACTGGCAGTGGATCGCCGGCACCGGCGTCGACGCCAACATGTTCGGCCGGATCATGGCGCCGCTCGGCCAGTCCGAGAAGTTCGAGGCGGGCGACTATATCCGCGAATGGGTGCCGGAACTGGCCAGCCTGTCCGACGAGACGATCCACGATCCCGACGCACACGGCGTCCGCCCCGACGCCTATCCCGCCAAGATCATCGGTCACCGCGAAGGGCGCGAGCGCGCGCTTGCCGCGGCCAAGACGCTTGGCTAACCAAGACCTCGACGAAACGATGCCAGTGCTCCTGCGAAAGCAGGAGCCCAGGAGTCCCGATCGCCGACACCCGTCGCTCTGCTTGACCCTAGGCTCCTGCTTTCGCAGCAGCACAGTGCTGCTCCACCAGCGATGCGCACCCGGTCCCAACCCCCGGAAACGACAAAAACTGCGCTGGAAAACTTCAATACGACCCACCGGTCCCTATATGGAAAACAGCGAAGGCCCCGCCCGCGAGACCCGGCCACGCTCTTCCCGGAGAGGCCGACCAAGCGAGAAAGCTTTACCCTTCGCATGCACCTGCACCTTCCCGCCGCTTTTGATCCGCGCCTCTATCTCAGGCCGCGGCGGCGCGGGATCGCCTCGGTCAATGCAGAGGTGCGCGACGGCATCGTCCCCGCCGGCGACGATATCGCGCAGACCGCCGACCACAGCGGCGGCGAACGACCGACGCGCAACTATCGCACCGTCGCGCTGATCATCGCCACGGCGATGTTCATGGAGAATCTCGACGCCACCGTGCTCGCCACCGCGCTGCCGACGATGGCGCGCGACTTCGGCGTGCGCGCGCCCGAGATGAGCATCGCGCTCACCTCGTACCTGCTCGCGCTGGCGATGTTCATCCCCGCCTCGGGGACGATGGCGGACCGGTTCGGCGCGCGCCGCGTGTTCCGCGCCGCGATCGGCCTGTTCGTCGTCGGTAGCCTCGCCTGCGGCCTGTCGCCCAGCCTCGAGATGATGGTCGCCGCACGCTTCCTGCAGGGGATCGGCGGCGCGATGATGATGCCGGTCGGGCGGCTGGTGCTGCTCCGCTCGGTCGCCAAGCGCGACATGGTGTCGGCGATGTCGTGGCTCATCATGCCGGCGCTGATCGGGCCGATCGTCGGCCCGCCGGTCGGCGGCTTGATCGTCACCTATCTCGACTGGCGCTGGATCTTCTGGCTCAACCTGCCGATCGGCATCGCCGGCATCGTCCTCGTCGGCCGCTTCATCGCCGACGTGCGCGAGGACACGCCGCACAAATTCGATCCGCTCGGCTTCCTGCTGTCGGGCGCGGCGCTCGGCTGCCTGTTGTTCGGGTTCGAGATGGCGAGCCGCCCCGGCGAGGGCCGGTTGGCGGCGACGCTGATCGCCACCGGCGCGGTCTTCGGTCTCGGCTATTGGCGCCACGCTAGGCGTACGGAGCATCCGATCCTCGATCTGTCGCTGATGCGCATCCCGACCTTCCGCCTGTCGGTGCTCGGCGGTTCGCTGGCGCGGATCACGCAGGGCGCGCAGCCGTTCCTGCTGCCGCTGATGATGCAGCTCGCCTTCGGCCTCACCGCCGCGCAGAGCGGCGCGATGACCGTCGCCTCGGCGATCGGCTCGTTCGGGATGAAGGGCGTGGCGCGGCGCATCCTCAAACGCTTCGGCTTCCGCAACAGCCTCGTCGTGATGGGCGTCGCCGGCACCGCCGCTTATGCCTGCTGCGGGCTGTTCGATCCCGCCTGGCCGCTGCCCGCAGTGTTCGCGGTGCTGGTGCTCTCGGGCTTCCTGATGTCGTTCCAGTTCACCGCCTACAACACCATCGCCTATGACGAGATCGCCAAGGACCGGATGAGCGCGGCGACGAGCTTCTATTCGACCTTCCAGCAGCTGATGCTGTCGCTCGGCATCTGCATCGGCGCGACCGCGCTGCACGTCTCGATGCTGTGGCGCGGGGCGGATGCGGTGGCCTTCCCCGACTTCACCTTCGCCTTCTGGACGGTGACGGCGATCTCGCTGACCGCGATCTTCGTCAATGCGCGGTTCGACCCGCAGGCCGGCGCCGAATTGAGCGGCCGGGTGAAAAGCTAGGCGGAAGCTCCGCGCTGTGGATGCCCTCTGGAGAAGGTTCTGTTCGCGCAGAGGCGCAGAGACGCGGAGGTGTTCCGCTTGCGGCAAACGCGGTCCCTTCCCTCATGGCCGATGGAAAGGGCCGCTGACGCGGCGAGCGCAACACCTCTGCGCCTCTGCGCGAACCACCCTTCTTCTTACGCCGATCACTCCACCGTCAGTGATCTTCGTCAATGCAAGGTTCGACCCGCAGGCCGGCACCGAATTGAGCGGCCGGGTGAAAAGCTAGGCGGAACCCCGCGCCGGGTGGATGCCTTGGGAGGAAGGGTGGTTCGCGCAGAGGCGCGGAGGCGCGGAGATGATCCGCTTGCGGCAAACGCGGTCCCTTCCCTCATGGCGGATGGAAAGCGCCGCTGTCGCGGCGAGCGCAACACCTCTGCGCCTCCGCGCCTCTGCGCGAACAACCCTTCTTCTTACGCCGACGACCCCACCGTCAGTCCCGACCGTATCGAAGCACGGTGACGCCCGAGCCCGAATACACAAACGGCCCGGAACGGCCTGCGCCGCCCCGGGTCGTCCTCACCCCGATACGCCGGGTGAAACGCTCAGGCAGGATTGACACTCCTCAAGTCCTCCCCCGCCAGGGGGAGGTGGCATGCCGAAGGCATGACGGAGGGGGAGGACACGAAACAGACGTGGTAGCTTACCTCCCCCTCCGTCACGGCTTCGCCGCGCCACCTCCCCCTGGCGGGGGAGGAACTTACGCCAAGTCTGGAAGCCGATCCAGCTCAGCGCTGCTTCGCCGCGGCCTTCTGCGCGCGCGCCTGCTTGGCATAATGGTGGTGCATCGCGACGCAGCCGGCGGCCGCGCCCATCATCGCATGGCCCTTGCCGACGAAATGGCCGGCGGCCCCGCCGGCGGCGGCGCCACGGATACAGCCTTTGGCGAGCGCCGGCTGTGCGCCAACGAGCGCGGTGGCGGCGGCGAGGAACATCAGACTCTTCATGGCGAACTCCTGTAACGAAACCTTGCTGGGAAAAGCCGTGACGCAACCGTCATGTTCCATGAATTCGGCGTCATGCCGGCGTCATCACCTCCCAGCGCCGCGGATCGATCGTCTCGCGCAGAAAGGCGACGAAGGCGCTCACCGCCGCCGGTACCGCCGGACTGCGCAGGTGCACCGCATAGATGCCGACCTCCGCCGATCCCTCCCACGCGTCGAGCACGCGGACCAGCCGCCCGTCGCGCAAGGCGTCGCCGACATCCCACAAAGACCGCAATGCGATCCCGACGCCACCGAGCGCCAGTTCGCGGATCATCTCGCTCGAATTGGTCCGCACATGGCTCGCGCGTTCGATCGCGACGGTCTTGCCGGCGGCGACCAGCCGCCACGGCATCTGCCCGTCGGCGGCGAGCAGGCGATGGCCGGCGAGATCGCCGATCCGCCCCGGCGCGCCGTGTTCGGCCAGATAGGCCGGCGCCGCGCACAACACCCGCCGGCTCTCGCCGAGCCGGTGCGCCACGACGGTCCCCGGCACCGCCCCCGCGATCCGGATCGCGCAATCGACGCGCTCGCCGAGCAGATCAACGAAATGGTCGCTGAGGTCTAAGGCGAGATCGATGCGGGGATAGGCGGCCAGAAACGCGCCGAGATGCGGGGCGACGTGCAGCCGCCCGAACGACGTCGGCGCCGACACGCGCAGCGGCCCCGCCGGTTCGCCACGGGCGCCGGTCACCCGCGCCTCCGCCTCGCCGAGCGCGGCGAGCACCGCGTCGAGATCGTCGCGGAACCGCGCCCCGGCCTCGGTCAACGCCAGCCGCCGCGTGGTCCGGTGGACGAGCCGGACGCCCAGCCTGTTCTCCAGCCGCTGCAAGCGCTTGGAGGCCATGGCCGGCGAGATGTGCAGGCTGCGCGCCGCCGCCGACAGGCTGCCGCCCGCCGCCACCGCGACGAACAGCGCATAGTCCGGATCGAAGGCCATTCGTTCCCCACAGGATAAACTGCTTCAACATCTTCATGGCTAGCGAACGGCCGACCTTGGGTCTAGCCTCACGGCCTATGCGAGAGGATAGAGAAGTTATGGACCGCGCCGGCCTCGTCATCGCCCCCCCGCTGGCGACCTTCATCGAGGAACGGGCCCTCCCCGGCACCGGCCTCGACCCGGCCGCCTTCTGGTCGGGTGTCGCCGCGCTCTTCGCCCGCTTCGCCCCCGAGAACCGCGCCCTCCTCGCCGAGCGCGACCGGCTCCAGGCGGCGATCGACGGCTGGCACCGCGCCCACACCTTCGACCCGGCGGCCTATCACGCCTTCCTGACCGACATCGGCTATCTCGTTCCCGAGCCGGCCCCCTTCGCGATCGACCCCGCGGGCGTCGACGCCGAGATCGCGACGATGGCGGGGCCGCAGCTCGTCGTCCCGATCCTCAACGCCCGCTTCCTCCTCAACGCCGCCAACGCGCGCTGGGGCAGCCTCTACGACGCGCTCTACGGCACCGATGCGCTCCCCGGCACGCCCGCCACCGGCGGCTACGACGCGGCACGCGGGGCGCAGGTGATCGCCTGGGCGAAGGCCTTCCTCGACGAAGCCGTGCCGCTCGCCACCGGCCGCTGGGCCGACTGGACGGGCGGTGATCCCGTGCTCGCCGACCCCGCCCAACTCGTCGGCCGTGCCGGCGACACGTTGCTCTTCCGCCACCACGGCCTGCACATCGAGCTGGTGATCGACCGCGCCCACCCGATCGGCGCCACCGACCCCGCCGGCATCGCCGACATCCGCCTCGAAAGCGCGCTCACCACGATCTGCGACCTCGAGGACTCGATCGCCGCGGTCGACGCCGAGGACAAGGTCGCCGCCTACGCCAATTGGCTCGGCCTGATGCAGGGCGACCTCACCGCCAACTTCGCCAAAAGCGGCGCGACACAAACCCGCACGCTCGCCCCCAACCGCATCTACACCGCCCCCGACGGCGGTACGCTGACGCTGCCCGGACGCAGCCTGCTGTTCGTCCGCAACGTCGGCCACCTGATGACCACGCCCGCGGTCCGCCTGCCCGACGGCAGCGACGCGCTCGAGGGCATCCTCGACGCCATCGTCACGTCACTGATCGCGCGCCACGATCGCGGTCGCAACAGCCGCACCGGTTCGATCTATATCGTCAAACCCAAGATGCACGGCCCCGCCGAGGCCGCTTTCGCCGACCGCCTGTTCGACGCGGTCGAGGACCTGCTCGCGCTGCCCCGTCATACGATCAAGCTCGGCCTGATGGACGAGGAGCGCCGCACCAGCGCCAATCTCGCCGCCTGCATCCACGCGGTCCGCCACCGGCTGGTCTTCATCAACACCGGCTTCCTCGACCGCACCGGCGACGAGCTGCACACGTCGATGCACGCCGGCGCGATGATCCCCAAGGCCGAGATGAAGACGAGCACATGGATCGCCGCCTATGAGAACCGCAACGTGCAGATCGGGCTCGCCTGCGGCATGTCGGGCAAGGCGCAGATCGGCAAGGGGATGTGGGCGGCGCCCGATCGCATGGCCGATATGCTCGACCAGAAGATCGGCCATCCGCAGACCGGTGCGAACACCGCCTGGGTCCCCTCGCCCACCGCTGCGACGCTGCACGCGACGCATTACCATCGCGTCGACGTCTTCGCCCGCCAGCGCGCGCGCAGCGCCGAGACCCCCGCGCCGCTCGCCGACCTGCTCACGCTCCCGGTCGCCGAAGCCGGGCGCAACTGGCAGGCGGACGCAGTGCGCGCCGAGCTCGACAACAATGCGCAGGGCATCCTCGGCTATGTCGTGCGTTGGGTGGATCAGGGGATCGGCTGTTCCAAGGTGCCCGACATCCACGACATCGGCCTGATGGAGGATCGCGCGACGCTGCGCATCTCGTCGCAGCATATCGCCAATTGGCTGCTGCATGGCGTGGCGTCACCCGCCGACGTCGATGCCGCCTTCGCGCGGATGGCGACGAAGGTCGACGTGCAGAATGCCGACGACCCGCTCTATCGGCCGATGCACGGGAATGAGGCTAGCAGCCTCGCCTGGCAGGCCGCCCGCGCGCTCGTGTTCGAAGGGGTGGACCAGCCTAATGGCTATACCGAGCCGCTGCTCCATCGCTTCCGCGCCGCGCGCAAGGCGGCGGACGCTCAATAGGGCGGCGTCTTGATCGCCCGTTGCGCTCGCGCCGCCTCGGTCCACCACGCGAGATCGTCGGCGAAGGGCGGGAACGCCTTGTCGAGGCTCGCGCCGCCGTCGCCGACCGGTTCGGCCTCGGCGGTGAGCGCATGGCCGATGCCGCCGACCGCGAGGCTGCTCGACACGACGACCATCCCCATCTCCGACAGGATGCCGTGCCACGCCAGACCGGCACGCGCGCCGGCGAAGCGCCCGGCCGAATAGCTCGCGATCGCCGCGGGGCGCCAATACCATTCCTCGAGGAAATGGTCGGTCAAGTTCTTGAGACCGGGCTGGACGCTCCAATTATACTCACCGGCGACGAAGACGAAGGCGTCCGCTGCCTTGATCTTGCCCGCCAGCGCCTCGAGCGCCGCCGGTGCCTCGCCGGCGGGATATTCCTTGTACATGCGGTCGAGCATCGGCAGGTCGAGCGCCTTGGCGTCGATCAGCTCAGCATTGGCCCCGCGGGCGCGGAATGCGTCGACCAGATAATGCGCCAGACGGATGCCCTGCCGGTCGGACCGGTAGGATCCGTAGAAGATCAGGATGGTATCGCTCATCGCACCCCCTTCGCGGCAAGTGCCGGGGAGCGCAAGGCGCGCTCCCCGGTCGGGGTCAGGCGGCGTCGACCAGGACGATCTCGGCATCCTCGGTCGCGGTGATGCGGATCACCGCCTCGTCGACGATCGCGGCGCCGTCGCGCGCATCGAGCGCCACGCCGTTGATCTCGACCTTGCCGGTCGCCGGCACCAGATAGGCATGGTGGCCGGCGCCGAGGGCATATTCCGCCGTTTCGCCCGCCTTGATCGTCGCCCCGACGATGCGTGCGTCGGTGCGGATCAGCAGCGCGTCGGCATCGTCGCCGAAGCCGCTGGCGAGCGTTACGAACGTGCCGGCGCGTTCGCCCTTGGGGAAGGGCTTGGCGCCCCATGACGGCGCAGCGCCGCGCGTCTTGGGCTCGATCCAGATCTGGAAGATCGTCGTCGTGCCGGGTTCGCGATTATATTCCGAATGGCGCACGCCCGATCCGGCGCTCATCACCTGCACGTCGCCCGCCTCGGTACGGCCGATGTTGCCCAGACTGTCCTGATGCGTGATCGCACCCTCACGGACATAGGTGATGATCTCCATGTCGGCATGCGGATGCGGCGGAAAGCCGGTGCCGGCAGCGATCGTATCGTCGTTCCAGACGCGGATCGGGCCCCAGCCCATCCGCTTGGGATCGTAGTAATTGGCGAAGGAGAAATGATGCTTGGCATCGAGCCAGCCGTGGTTGGCACCACCGAGGCTGGCGAAGGGGCGACGGTCGATCATGGTCTGTCTCCTGTGGAAGCCGGGACGCTTCCTGTTGGGGCCAAGATGGGGGAGCGGGCGACTTGACGAAACGGCAATGATGGCATCTCATCATTGCCGATAATGACACGTCGCCTCCCCGATTTCGAAGCCTGGGCGATCTTCGCCAAGGTCGCCGAGCGCGGCTCCTTCGCCGGCGCGGCGGAGGCGCTCGGCCTCGCCAACCCGACCGTGTCGAAGGCGATCGCGCGGCTGGAGGCGCGGCTCGGCGTCGCCTTGCTGTCGCGCACCTCGCGGCGGCTGTCGCTGACCGAGGCGGGGCGCGCGGCGCTCACCCGCGCCGGCCGCATTCTGCAGGAGGGCGAGGCGCTGGAGGACGAGGCGGCGGAGCAATCCGACGTCGCGCGCGGACTGGTGCGGATCAGCGCGCCGCTGTCGTTCGGTACCGCTTATGTCGGTGCGACGCTGCCCGACTTCCTCGCCGCCTATCCCGAGATCACCCTCGATTTCGCGCTGAGCGACAGGCGCGTCGATCTGGTTGCGGAAGGCTTCGACCTCGCACTGCGCATCGCCGCACTGGAGGACAGCTCACTGCTGGCGCGGCGGCTGTGCACGGTGCGCATCCTGCTCGTCGCTGCGCCCGCCTATCTCGACGCACACGGGCGGCCGAGCCATCCCGCGCAGCTCAAGGACCATTGCGCGCTCGCTTATACCGGCGGGTCGAGCCGCGGCGTCTGGCGCTTCGGCCATCCGCAGTTCGGCGAGGAGACGGTCGAGCCGCCGGTTCGCGTCTGGACCGACAATGCCGACATGCTCAACCCGGCGCTGCTCGCCGGGCAAGGCCTGGCGCTACAGCCCGAATTCCTCGTCTGGCGCGAGATTCGCGAGGGGCGGCTGGAGGTGGCGATGCCCGAATGGAGCGTCGCGCCGCTCGGTCTCCACCTCATCACCCCGCCGAGCTCGCTGCGCCCGCGCCGCGTCACGGTGCTGATCGATCATCTCGCCCGGGCGCTGGCGAAAGCGCCTTGGGCGGTGGCGTCCTAGAGCCGGTGATAGGCGCGATACCAGTCGACGAAGCGCGGCACGCCGACGTCGATCGTCGTGGTCGGCCGATAGCCTAGATCGTCGGCGATGGCGGTGATGTCGGCGAAGGTCCGCACGACGTCGCCCGGCTGGATCGGCAGGTCGCGGCGCACCGCCGGGCGACCGATCGCCGCCTCCAGCAAGCCGATCACGCGGCCGAGCGGCTCCGAGCGATTGTTGCCGATATTGTAGAGGCGGTGCGGCGCGACGCTGCCGCCGGGCTTTTCCTGCCCGTCGTCGGGCGGCGGCTG